>NZ_VISR01000002.1 GCF_007827595.1 Streptomyces sp. BK340 | reverse complement strand
CCTCTCGGGCTTTCCTCCGGGCTTCTCTTCGGTGTTTCCGACTCTATCAGATCTTTTCTCGATCCGATTTCCTCGGTGCTTTCCAGGTTCTCGCTTTCGCGTTTCCCTTTCCGGCGGTTCCGACTTTATCAGAAGTTTTTGGCCGGTCTGACCGGCCGCTCATTTCTGAGTAGTAAGTCGAGGATGCTTCTCAGGGTCACAGTCGCGACGCCTTTGGAAGCACATAGATTCTAAACGATCAGCCCTGAGCTTGTCCAGCTCTAGGCAACTCATTGAATCTACCTCCCCACTCCACCCGTGTCAACAGGTTTTGCGGGGCGAAGAGGAGACTAGCAGCTCACAGGCCCCGGACGCACATCAGGCGGCCGTCGGGAGGGTCGTGCTGCGTTCGGCCTCTTCGAGGTCGCCCGTCTCACCGGCGCGTACCGCGCGGCCGCCCAGGACGTAGACGTACGCCAGGAACGCCACCTCGGCCGCGATCCCGATGCCGATTCGGGCCCAGGTGGGCAGGCCGGACGGGGTTACAAAGCCTTCGATGGCACCGGAGACGAACAGGACCAGTGCGAGGCCTATCGCCATCCCCACGGCTGCCCGGCCCTCCTCGGCCAGCGCGGTGCGGCGGCTTCGGGGGCCCGGGTCGATGACGGTCCAGCCCAGGCGCAGGCCGGTGCCCGCGGCGACGAAGACCGCGGTCAGTTCGAGCAGGCCGTGCGGGAGGATCAGGCCCAGGAAGGTGTCGAGGCGGCCGGCGGAGGACATCAGGCCGATGCCGACGCCCAGGTTGAGCATGTTCTCGAAAAGGATCCAGAGCACGGGCAGACCGAGGAAGACGCCCAGGACCAGGCACATCGCGGCGGCCCGGGCGTTGTTCGTCCACACCTGCGCGGCGAAGGAGGCCGCGGGGTGGCTCGAGTAATAGGTCTCGTACTCGCCGCCGGGGCGGGTCAGCTCGCGCAGCTGGCTGGGAGCCGCGATGGTCGACTGCACCTCGGGGTGGGTGCCTATCCACCAGCCCAGGAGGATCGCGATGGCGGTGGAGACGAGCGCGGTGGGCACCCACCAGTGGCGTGCCCGGTAGACCGCTGCGGGGAAGCCCTGGCCGAGGAAGCGCGTGACGTCGCGCCATGAGGCGCGGCGGGTTCCGGTGACGGCGCTGCGCGCGCGTGCCACGAGCTGGCTGAGCCGTCCCGTCAGCTGTGGATCGGGAGCGCTGGACTGGATGAGCGACAGGTGGGTGGCGGTGCGCTGGTAGAGAGCGACCAGTTCGTCGGCCTCGGCGCCGTTGAGCCGGCGCTGGCGGCGGAGCAGGGCGTCGAGGCGGTCCCATTCGGCTCGGTGTGCGGAGACGAAGACGTCCAGGTCCATCGGGTCTGCCTGCTCCTCGGCTGGTCGTCCACTGCTCTTGGGTGGAGGCTCGTGATGCTGTCAGCTTGTCCTACTGGGGCGCGATGCGCCCTCAGCTTGGCAGACTTGCGCTTCACGGGGCAGACCAGGGGAAGGACGGCGGGCGTGAGTGAGCTGGTGACCGGCGAGGCGGTGGCGCTGGAACTGCGCCCCGCCAAGCTGCCGAGCAGGGCGTTGGCGGTGCTGCTCGACCTGGTCGTGGCAGTGCTCGTGTACTTGGGCGTGACCTTCGCGCTGGTGGCCGCGACTTCGTCGTTGGACGAGGCGGCCCAGCTCGCGGTGTCGATCGCGACCTTCATGTTGGTGCTGGTCGGCGGTCCGATCGCGGTGGAGACGCTCAGTCATGGGCGCTCGCTCGGGAAGCTGGCGTTCGGGCTGCGGGTGGTGCGGGACGACGGTGGGCCCATCCGGTTCCGGCACGCGCTGGTGCGGGGCTCGATCGGCGTGGTCGAGATCCTGATGACGTTCGGGATCGTGGCCTGTATCGCCTCGCTGGTGTCGGCGCGGGGCCGGCGGCTCGGGGACGTCTTCGCGGGCACCCTGGTCGTGCGCGAGCGGATTCCCGTGGGACGGGCCGGCCTCGTGCCTCCGCCTCCGCCGGAGCTCGCGGGGCGGTTCGCCGAGCTGGACCTGTCGGCCGTGCCGGACGGGCTGTGGCTCGCCGTGCGGCAGTACCTGACGCGGATGCAGCAGCTCGATCCTCAGGTGTCCTGGGACATGGGCCGGCGGCTCGCGGCCGATCTCGCGGCCCGTACCGGGGCTCCGGCACCACAGGGTGTCCACCCGGCCGCCTTCCTGGCGGCTGTGGTCCATGAGAGGCAGGCGCGCGACGCGCGGCAGGCCTTCGGGGGCCCGGCTCCTATGGTGGCCGGGGGTGCGTCCGCCGGCTTCGTGCCCGGCGCGCCCGGTGGTGCTGTGCCCGGTGGCTATGCACCGCCGGTGCCTCAGGCGCCCGTGGCGAACGGATATCAGCAGCAGGCGCCGGTGTGGCCGCAGAATCCCGGTCAGCCCGGCCCGTCCCAGGCTCCGGTCGTACCGCCCGCGTCGACGCAGCGGGGCGAGACCCCGTCCGAGCGGCCGGCCGAGGGTTCCGGTTCCACCGGGTTCGCCCCGCCCGCGTAGCCGGCCTCTCCGCAGGCTCGGCGGCGTCGGCTCAGTCGAATCTCGACGGCGGTGACTGGAGGTCCTCCAGCTCGATTCCGGGCGCGGACAGGACCACGTCCCCGGCGATGTGCACGGTGTGCTGTTCACCCGTGTCCAGGGCTGTGACCTGGTACTCGTCCACGGTCAGGGGGGCGCTGTCAGTGGCGTGTGCTTCGCTGTTCACCAAGGCCCAGGACTGGTCCACGGTGCGGGGGGCGAGGACCGGGTCCGTGAAGGCCACGAGGCGTACGCGGGTGGCGGCGGACGAGGGGGTGAGGCGCAGCAGACGGGCGGTGGCGACGAGGAACGCGGGGGACGTGCCGGTGAAGGCGTGAGCGCGCACATTGCCTTCGGTGGCATGAGTTCCGGTGGGGTCGGTGCGGACCCAGGTGACGCCGTCGAGGGCGGCGCCCCGTACCTGCCAGCCTCCCGCGTGGAGTTCGAGGCGGATGGGGCGGCCGAGGTCGTCCAGGGCCAGGTCGACCGAGCCGCTGTGGTCTCCGGCGGGGGTGGTCAGCTGGGAGACGTAGCGCCAGCCGGACGGGCCGGGGGCGCACTGGAAGTGCTCTTCTGCGAGAGGGGTGTGATCGTGCGGGTCGTGGAGCGAATAGCGGCCGCGGGGCATGGGGGTCCTGGGGCTCGACGGGCGGGTCCGGCCTGAGGCCAAAGGGGCAGGCCCCCGGCACGGGGGTGCGGGGGCCTGCCTCGGAGGAACTGGTTGCGGACCTACGGACTCAGTAGCGGTAGTGGTCCGACTTGTACGGGCCGTCGACCTCCACGCCGATGTAGGCGGCCTGCTCGGGGCGCAGCTGGGTGAGCTTCACGCCGAGCGCGTCCAGGTGGAGACGGGCGACCTTCTCGTCGAGGTGCTTGGGCAGCGTGTAGACGCCGGTCGGGTACTCGTCGGGCTTGGTGAACAGCTCGATCTGGGCCAGGGTCTGGTCCGCGAAGGAGTTGGACATCACGAACGACGGGTGACCGGTGGCGTTGCCCAGGTTCAGCAGGCGGCCCTCGGACAGCACGATGATCTTCTTGCCGTCCGGGAAGGTCCAGGTGTGGACCTGCGGCTTGACCTCGTCCTTGACGATGCCGGGGATCTTGGCGAGGCCGGCCATGTCGATCTCGTTGTCGAAGTGGCCGATGTTGCCGACGATGGCCTGGTGCTTCATCTTGGCCATGTCCGAGGCCATGATGATGTCCTTGTTGCCGGTCGTGGTGATGAAGATGTCGGCCTTGTCGATGACCTCGTCGAGGGTCGTGACCTGGTAGCCGTCCATCGCCGCCTGCAGGGCGCAGATGGGGTCGATCTCGGTGACGATCACCCGGGCGCCCTGGCCGCGCAGGGACTCCGCGCAGCCCTTGCCGACGTCGCCGTAGCCGCAGACGACGGCGGTCTTGCCGCCGATCAGGACGTCGGTGGCACGGTTGATGCCGTCGACCAGGGAGTGGCGGCAGCCGTACTTGTTGTCGAACTTCGACTTGGTGACGGCGTCGTTGACGTTGATCGCCGGGAACAGCAGCACGCCGTCGCGCTGCATCTCGTACAGGCGGTGGACGCCGGTCGTGGTCTCCTCGGTCACGCCGCGGATCTCGGAGGCCAGCTGGGTCCACTTCTGCGAACCGTCCGTGATGGTGCGGTGCAGGAGGTCGAGGATGACGCGGTGCTCGTCGGACTCGGCGGTCTCCAGGCCGGGGACCTTGCCGTCCTTCTCGTACTCGACGCCCTTGTGGACGAGGAGGGTGGCGTCACCGCCGTCGTCCAGGATCATGTTCGGGCCGCCGGTGGGGCTGTCCGGCCAGGTCAGCGCCTGCTCGGTGCACCACCAGTACTCCTCCAGGGTCTCGCCCTTCCAGGCGAAGACCGGGATGCCCTGCGGGTTGTCGGGCGTGCCGTTCGGGCCGACGGCGATGGCGGCGGCCGCGTGGTCCTGGGTGGAGAAGATGTTGCAGGACGCCCAGCGGACCTGCGCGCCCAGGGCGACGAGGGTCTCGATGAGCACGGCGGTCTGCACGGTCATGTGCAGGGAGCCGGTGACACGGGCGCCGGCGAGGGGCTGCGCCTCGGCGTACTCCTTGCGGATCGCCATGAGGCCAGGCATCTCGTGCTCGGCGAGGGTGATCTCCTTGCGGCCGAACTCGGCCAGGGAGAGGTCTGCGACCTTGAAGTCCTGTCGGCTGTCGACAGTCGTCATTGCGAGCTGCTCCTCGGGGTTGGGGCGAGGTGGGTACGGCTGGTCTGCGCGGCGGCGGACACAGGTGTGCCCGTGAAAGAGGCACAGGCATGCCCACGTACGCGCAGCGCAGTCCGTCGGAGGCCCTCTCTCCCTCGGTCGGTCCGCAGGGGGACCGCCCGACCGCCATCAGCAGCGACGTCTGGCTCCGTCCCAAGCTACACCGGAGGTCCGGGTCGTCCCCAGTCCGCATGCGAACAGTTCAGGTCGTTCCGGGGACGTGGCCGGGGGCCGGAGCGGGGTTTCGCGGGCGGGCGGGCAGGTGGCGAAAGAGCGTGGGCGGAAGGTCTCAGAGGGGTATGACCTGGGGCTTTCGCACCTTTGAGCCGAGGGTTGGGTGCTCGCCCCGCCAGGTCCGCACCAGCTTCTGCCCTGGCCGGGGAAGAATTACCGCGCTCCGAGTCCACGGCGAGCGGGACTCGGGGGCAGGACCCTCAGTGACCGACCGGGTGCGGGGTCGGCCCGCCGGGGGTCGCCGCCGGGTCCGCGCCCTTGGCGGCCTCGGCCTCGCTGTAGATGTCCGGCTCCAGGTAGATGACCCGGGCGATGGGGACGGCGGCGCGGATGCGGGCCTCGGCCGCGTTGATGGCCTTCGCGACCTCGGCGGCGGTGTCGTCGTGCTGGACGGCGATCTTGGCTGCGATCAGCAGCTCCTCGGGGCCGAGGTGCAGCGTGCGCATGTGGATGATGCCGGTGACGGTGTCGCCGTCGACGATCGCGGCCTCGATCTTCTTGACCTCGTCGATGCCCGCGGCCTCGCCGAGCAGCAGCGACTTGGTCTCGGCGGCCAGGACCAGGGCGATCAGGACGAGCAGGACACCGATGCAGACGGTGCCGATGCCGTCCCAGACGCCGTTGCCGGTGAGCAGGGCGAGGCCGACGCCACCGAGGGCGAGGACCAGACCGATGAGCGCTCCGAAGTCCTCCAGCAGGACCACGGGCAGCTCGGGCGCCTTGGCACGGCGGATGAACTGCGACCAGGAGAGCTTGCCCCGCAGTTCGTTCGACTCCTTTATGGCCGTACGGAACGAGAAGCCCTCGGCAATGATCGCGAACACGAGGACGCCCACCGGCCAGTACCAGTGCTCGACCTCGTGCGGGTGCAGGATCTTCTCGTAGCCCTCGTAGATGGCGAACATGCCGCCGACGGAGAACAGGACGATCGAGACGAGGAAGGCGTAGATGTACCGCTCGCGGCCGTAGCCGAAGGGGTGCTGCGGGGTCGCCTCGCGCTGGGCCTTCTTGCCGCCGATCAGGAGCAGGAACTGGTTCCCCGAGTCGGCGAGCGAGTGGACGCCTTCGGCGAGCATCGACGAGGAGCCACTGAACGCGAACGCCACGAACTTCGATGCCGCGATCGCGAGGTTGGCGCCGAGTGCCGCCACGATCGCCCTGGTACCGCCTGACGCGCTCATGTGTCCGCGTTGTCCCTTCGCCCTCGTCCGTCCACGCCGTCCGGGCGTGTACCCGGCTTTGCCCGTGCTTTGCCGGTGGGTCATTCTTGCAGCCCGCCCGGGCGGGGACGCCTCAGGTGTCCACAGCCTTGGTCATACGATCACAGTGGCGCGGAAGACCGTGCCCGCGCCGGACACCTCGGCTTTCTCGTCGGCGGGGACGAAGACCGACTGGCCGGGGGCCAGTTCGTGTTCGCCCGCCCGGACGCGACCGGCCGTGCAGAGCAGGATCTGCGGGGTGTTCAGGGTGAGGTCGTGGGTGGTGCCGCCCTCGGGGAGCACGTACCGGGAGAGCCGGAACTCGTCGATCGGCGTCTCGTAGACCTCCTCGCCGTCCGGGGAGGCCTCGGGGCGCAGCACGCCCGGATCGCCGGCCTCGAAGCGGACGACGCGCAGGAGTTCGGGGACGTCGACGTGCTTGGGGGTCAGGCCGCAGCGCAGGACGTTGTCGGAGGTCGCCATGGCCTCGACGCCGAGGCCGTTGAGGTAGGCGTGCGGGATTCCGGCGCCGAGGAACAGGGCCTCGCCGGGCTGCAGGCGGACGTAGTTGAGCAGCATCGCCGCGATGACGCCGGGGTCGCCCGGGTAGTGGTGGGCGATGTCGGCGTAGGGCGCGTAGTCGCCGCCGAGACGGGTGCAGGCGGCGGTGGCCTCGGCGACCGTGTGGGCCATCTCCTCCGGGTCTGCGCTGAGGATCGCCGTGAGGACCTCGCGCAGGGCCGCCTCCTCCGGGTGGGCGTGCAGCAGGTCGACGTACGGCTTGAGCGAGTCGACGCCGAGACCGTCGAGCAGCTCGGCCGTCCGGACCGGGTCACGGAAGCCGCACAGGCCGTCGAACTCGGTCAGCGCGCAGATCATTTCCGGCTTGTGGTTGGCGTCCCGGTAGTTGCGGTTCGGGGCGTCGACGGGGATGCCGCGCCGCTCCTCGTCTGCGTAGCCCTCCTTGGCCTGTGCCAGATCGGGGTGCACCTGGAGGGAGAGGGGGGCGCCGGCGGCGAGGATCTTGAACAGGAAGGGCAGATGGGGGCCGAACTTGGCGACCGTCTCCGCTCCGAGTTCCTTCTCCGGGTCGGCGGCGATGACCTCGACGAGCGTCCCGCGCTCGGTGCGCGAGGGAGCACCCGGGTGCGCTCCCATCCACATCTCCGCCTGCGGTTCGCCGGTCGGCTCCACGCCGAGCAGGTGCGGGATGGCGGTGGTGGAACCCCAGGCGTAGGGGCGGACGGTGTTGTCGAGGCGGTCCATGTGGTTTCTCTGTCTCCGTTGCATACGCTGCTCGGCCGGCGCCGTCGCCGGTCCCGCCCCGGTGGTGGGCGCGGGCCGGACGGCCTGGAGCAAGATCAGGCCCCGGAAGCGAGCGCCAGGTAAACGGCGGCGAAATCCGTGATGGCGATCAGTTCCGCGAGGGTCTCCAGATCGCCGCCCTCCTCCGGTTCCAGCTCGCTGATCGGTGTGTCGTGGCTGAGGGCCAGGTCGCGGGCGCCGGGAGCGGCGGTGAGGCCACCGCTCGGGCGGTCGCGGAGCAGCACCACGTGCGCGTGCAGCGCGGGCGTCTCCTCCACGCGGTCGCGGAAGAAGTCCTCGGGGTCGGCGCTGGCCGCGAGGGGACCGGCCAGCAGGGCGCTGTGCGCGGCGAGCGCCTCGGGGAGCTCGGCGACCAGGGCGGGGCGGCCGGCCAGCTCGGCGAGGGCGGCGGAGAACCGGCGGCCCGCGGGCCCGGCCGAGCTGCCCTCCGTCCAGATGACGGGCAGCGCGTCGGCGAGCTCGGCGGCCAGGGTCTTGGCCGGGTTGCTGTAGGTCGCGATGGCCGGGCCGCAGCGTTCGGCGATGTGGTCCAGGCGGTCGGCGATCTTCTCCAGGGCGTCCGGCCCGGCGGTGAGCAGGCCGACGCGGTCGAGGAGAGCCAGCAGCGGGGTGAGCAGGGCCCAGAAGACGCCCGGGGACGACGCGGCGAGGGGTTCTTCCTGGTCGTACGGCGTTGTCGCCATCGGTACGAACAGGCCGTGCGCGCCGGCCGTCGCCTCGGCGAGCGGGGTGCCGGCGGGGGCCACGGCGACGACAGTGGCCCCGCGGCGGTAGGCCTGCTCGGCGAGCATGGAGAGGCTGGGTTCGGTGCCGTCCGGGGTGGCGATCAGCAGCAGGTCCACGGAGCCGGCCCAGCCCGGTAGCTCCCAGCGCAGGGCGCCGGCGGCCGGGGCGACGCCGGTCGGGGCCAATCGGGTGACGGGGCTGCCGGGGCCGGCGAGGCTGCTGATGAAGTCGGCCGTGTGGGTGGCGGCTGCTCCGGGGCCCGCGATCAGGACGGCGCGGGGCCGGCCGTCGGGCTTGAGGTCGCGGAGGCCGGCCTCGATGGCGTGCCGGGCCGCGGTGCGCACGCGGGCGCCGGCCTCCGCCGCGCCGCGGAGGAGGCCTCGTCGGTCGGCCTCGGCGAGGCCCTCCGGGGCGTCGAGCAGCGATTCGTCGAGCATGGGCGGCAGCCTCCGATCGCCGGGGGTCCGGTGCAGGGGGTCGAGCGCGGGGGTGGGCGCCTCGCCGTTGCGGGGCGGTGGGCCTCTTACGCGGGGCGGCGGGCCTCGTCGACGAGCAGGACCGGGATGCCGTCGCGGACGGGATACGCCAGACCGCAGTCCTGGCCGGTGCAGATCAGCTCGGTGTCCTGCTCCTTGAGGGGGGCGTGGCAGGCCGGGCAGGCGAGGATCTCCAGGAGGCCGGCTTCGAGCGGCATGGGGTTTCCCTTCGGGAGTGGACGGCTTTGCCGATGTGCGGTCAGCGTACCGCTGGTGGGTGGGTTGAGCTGGGCTTGCGTGCCGCCCAGGGGGCTCTGCCCCCTGGGCCCATGGATTTTTCCCAGCTGCCCACCCGTCTCGGGCGGCTGGGAAGCGCGGTCCAGGTGGTGCGGCTCGCGTGGCCCGGCAGGGGGTCAGGCCCTGATGATCGCCAGTGCCTCGTCGCGGATCCTGGTCATCGTCGCCTCGTCCTTCGCCTCCGCGTTCAGGCGGAGGAGGGGCTCCGTGTTGGACGGGCGGACGTTGAACCACCAGTCGGCGGCGGAGACCGTGAGGCCGTCGAGGTCGTCGAGGGTGATGCCGGGGCAGCCCTCGTAGGCGGCGCGGATCGCGGCGAGGCGAGCGCCCTGGTCGGCGACCGTGGAGTTGATCTCGCCGGAGCCCGCGTAACGGTCGTACTGGGCGACGAGGGCGGACAGGGGGCCGTCCTGGCCGCCGAGGGCCGCGAGGACGTGCAGGGCCGCCAGCATGCCCGTGTCGGCGTTCCAGAAGTCCTTGAAGTAGTAGTGGGCCGAGTGCTCGCCGCCGAAGATCGCGCCGGAGCGGGCCATCTCGGCCTTGATGAAGGAGTGGCCGACGCGGGTGCGGACCGGGGTGCCGCCGTTCTCCTGCACCACCTCCGGGACCGTGCGGGAGGTGATCAGGTTGTGGATGACCGTGCCCCTGCCGCCGTTGCGGGCCAGCTCTCGGGCGGCGACCAGCGCGGTGATCGCCGACGGGGAGACCGGGTCGCCGTTCTCGTCCACGACGAAGCAGCGGTCGGCGTCGCCGTCGAAGGCGATGCCCAGGTCGGCGCCCTCCTCCGGGACCCGCTTCTGCAGGTCCACGATGTTGGCCGGGTCGAGCGGATTGGCCTCGTGGTTCGGGAAGGTGCCGTCCAGTTCGAAGTACATCGGGACGAGGGTCAGCGGCAGACCGGCGAAGACCGTGGGCACCGTGTGGCCGCCCATGCCGTTGCCGGCGTCGACCACGACCTTCAGGGGGCGGATGGCGGTCAGGTCGACGAGGGAGCGGAGGTACGCCGCGTAATCCTCCAACGTCTCGCGCGTGGTGAGGGTTCCCGGCTCGGCGACCGGTGCGGGGGCGCCCGACTCCAGCCAGCGCTCGGCCAGTTCACGGATCTGCGCGAGACCGGTGTCCTGACCGACGGGGGCGGCGCCCGCGCGGCACATCTTGATCCCGTTGTACTGCGCCGGGTTGTGGGAGGCCGTGAACATCGCGCCCGGGAGGTTCAGCTCACCGGAGGCGTAGTACAGCTGGTCCGTGGAGCACAGGCCGATCTCGGTGACGTCCACGCCGCGGTCCGCCGCGCCGCGCGCGAAGGCACGGGACAGGGCCGGGGACGAGGGGCGCATGTCGTGCCCGACGACGATCGCCGCCGCACCCGTCACCTCGGCGAAGGCGGCACCGAAGAGACCGGCCAGCGTCTCGTCCCACTGGTCCGGGACCACTCCGCGTACGTCGTACGCCTTCACGATCTGCGACAGATCAGCAGCCACGGCCAACCCTCCTGAAAGTCCTATGGGTGACCACAAACTACCCGTCAGGGGTAAGGGGTGGGTGTGTGGACACCAAGTGGACCCCGAGGTGCCTCCGCGCCGTAACGCGGGGCGGGAGGGGTGTGGAGCGGTGCCCGGGGCCGACTGCCGTCGGGCGGGGCTCAGTTGTCCGGGGAACGCAGGACGCGCAGGTGGCCGCGGCGGGCGACCTCCATGGGGTCCGCGGTACGACCGCCGCTGCCCGCCTGGGCCGCGCGCTCCTGGGGGCGGGCCGCCTCGCGCACGGCGTTGGCGAGCGCTTCGAGATCGTCGCCGCTGGGCCGTGCCGGAGCGGAGCCGTCGAGGAGGCGGACGACCTCCCAGCCGCGAGGGGCGGTGAGGCGCTCGGAGTGCTCGGCGCACAGGTCGTAACAGTGGGGTTCGGCGTAGGTGGCGAGCGGGCCGAGGACCGCGGTCGAGTCGGCGTAGACGTACGTCAGCGTCGCGACGGCGGGTCGGCCGCAGGCGGTTCGCGAACAGCGACGTACAGGGCTCACGACGTTGGACGGTACCGCACTCTTGAGCGGGCCGCGACGACTCTCCACCAGGTCACTCCACCGTGTCGTGCTGTGAGACGTCCCACACACCCCTCCGAACACGCCCTTCTGACCTGCGGGGACAGGCCTGTTGGAGGTGTCGGCCGGGAATCCGTCCGGTCATGAGTCGGTACAAACAACGTCAATTGCCTTGAGTCTGGCGGTCTTGGAGGGTTACGGAAACGAGCCAGACCTTGGCCGGAATGGTCATCCTGTGACATGAGGTGTCGATGGCCCGTTGCCGTGCGGTCGGAGGCCGGTTGCCGCGTGGGTGCCGGGCGGGGGGAGCGTCCGGGGACTACGCTTCACCAGTGATGGACAACCGTGTACCGCCCCGCGCCACCGGCCCCGGGCCCCGTCGACGTGATCGCCACGGGCGAGGCATGAGGGGACCTGTCGCGCCGCCGCAGGTGCCGTTGGCGGCCAGCCGCGCCGAGGTGTTCGCGGACCTGGTGCAGGACTCCGTGGAGCGCCTCGAGCGGCGGTGGCCGCAGCTGGCCGACATGGACTTCCTGGTGCTCGAGGTACCCCGGCTGGAGGGCCGGGACACCGAGGCGTGGAGCGACGAGGCCGTGCCGCTGGGCGGGATCATCCCCGCGCGGGACGGGCTGCGGGCCCGGGTCGTGGTGTACCGGCGGCCGGTGGAGATCCGGACCAAGGGGCGGGACGAGCGGGCCGCGCTGGTGCACGAGGTGGTCGTGGAGCAGGTGGCCGAGCTGTTGGGGCTGACTCCGGAGACCGTTGATCCCCGCTACGGGGAGGACTAGCCGGCTCTCCGGTCGCCCGACGCCGTGGCCGGCCGGGGCCGGCTTCGCCCCGGCCCCGCTCCTGACCGGCTACTTCTGCAGTACCGACAAGTCCTCGTCCGCCTCCGGTACCGCCACCAGACCCCGGTCACTCGGAAGCGTCTGGATGGTGAAGCCCGGGATGCCGGATTCCGTGGCCGAGAGGGTTCGGGCGGCGTAGAGGGGGGCGTCGGAGGTGGGTTCCACCGTGAGGGCGTACGTGCCCTTCAGGCCTGAGGGGACGGGGGCCGAAATGTCCTGTGTGGTGCCCGACTTGACCGTGTAGGTCTTCGTCACCGGGGAGCCGCCCTCACTGCCCGCCGAGGCGGTGACCTTGACCGTGACCGTCGCGGTGGGGGCGGTCAGCGAGAGGGTCGAGGACCTGCCGCTGTTGTCCGCCGACGTCGCGCGCGTGCCGACGGGGGCCGTGGCGGGGATGAACGCCGTCTCCTGCTTGGCGCCCTTGCCGCGGATCACGCGCAGTGCCGCCACCACCGGGACCGACTGGTCCGTGGGCGTCAGCACCAGGGAGCCCGCCTCGCCGCGGGTGACGGCGCCGAGGTCGGCCGCGGTGGTCATACCGGACTTGACGTGGAGAGTCTCGTTCCCGGCCGGGGTGATCAGGCCGTCGGGCGAGGCCAGGCGGACCTTCAGGTCCGCGTCGGCGTCGCCGGGCGTGAAGGCGATCAGACGGACGTCGGTGGCGTCCTTCGGGATGCCGGGCAGGACCAGGCTGCCGGCCGGGTCGGCGGCCGCCGCCAGCCAGTCGCCGCCCACCTTGTCGTCCAGGGCCTGTACCGCCGCGCCGACCCGGCCGCTGCGCACGTTGACGTGCACCGTCAGATCGGTCTGCTGTTCGTCGGTGAGGGTGGACAGGAGGATGGGCTTGCTCGAGTGCGGGGGGATCGTGAAGCCGTCCGGCACCGTGGACTTGATCGCACCGCCCTTGCCGTACAGCTCGATGTCGACGACCGCGGCGGAGTCGTCCGGGTTGGTGAGGTGCACGTAGTCGGTGCGGTCGGTGGTCGTGCTGGCGCCCGGGAACCAGAACTCGGTGTCCGGGGCGGTGCAGTTGACGCCCTGGAGGCCGCGGCCGGTGCCCGCGGCGACCTCGGTGGTCTCCTGGACGGTCCAGCCCGGCGCGAACTTCCCGTCGGCGGTGCCGATCAGCGCGGGCGCGTCGGCGCCGGAGGTGTCACCGGTGACCGGTGTGCCGGGTTCCTTCGGGGTGAGGACCGGCTTCTCGGCCTTCTTCTTGGAGGTGTCCTTGCCGGTCTTGGTGCCGCTCGTGCCGTCCGCCGACTGCTCGGTGGCCGCCTGGAGTTCGGCCTTGCCGCCGCTCGCCGCGCCCTTGGTGACGGGTGTGAACGACGTGTACGACGTGTCGGCGATGTCGGAGAGGCTGGGCGCGGGGCACACCAGGCTGGCGCGCTCCACGGGCAGTTCGGCGGCCGCCTTGGCGGTGCTCGCGCCGGACGCGGACGGTGAGTCGAGCGCGGCGAAAGCGGTGACGGCGGCCAGTGCGGTCGTGCCGGCGATCAGGGACAGGGTCGTGCGGTTCACTGCTGGCTCCCGTCGGGGCGCTCACTGCCGGTGCCGTAGGGGTGCTGGGCCTGGTCGTAGCCCTGCTGGTACGCCGTCGGGTCGTACGGCATCTGCCCGTCCGTACCGCCGTAGGCGTAGGGGTCGTACTGGCCGTTCTGGTAGGGGTCGGGCTGGTACGCCTGCTGGTCGTAGCCGCCGGCCGGGTACTGGCCCGCGCCCTGGTACTGGTCGGTGCCGTAGCCGGTGTACTCGGCGCCCTGGTAGGACGCGGCGTCCCAGTCGGCGTAATCCTGCTGGTGCGGGACGGCGGCCGGGACCTCCTCCGGGACGGGAGGCACGCCGGGCTGTTCCTGGTCGGCCGCTTCCTCGGCCTGGGCGCGCAGGCGGCGGGCGCGGCGGCCCTCGCCCGTGGCGGCCTGGGCGGGCAGCGGCTGCTCCTCGGGGAGGTCGTCGTCGATGTCTCGGCGGCGGCCGGGCAGGGCGAGGACCACGAGGACGACGGCGAGCGCACCCTGGGTCCACAGCCACGCGGTGTGGGTGACCGGGGCGTCGTAGGTGACGTCGAGCCTGCCGCCGGTGGAGGGCAGCTGGAAGCCCTGGGCCCAGCCGTCGACCGTGGTGCGGGTGAGCGGCCTGCCGTCCAGGGTGGCCGTCCAGCCGTCGGACGCGGCGTCGGCCAGGCGCAGGACCCGGTTGCCCGAGCCCGAGGGGACGGTGGTGTGGATGTCCACCGGTCCGGCGGCGACCGACTGGGCGGCGCCGGAGCCGCCCGCGGGCACGATGGTGGCGCGGGAGACCTGCTGGTCGACCCGCCACAGGGCGCTGCCGTCCTGCTGGCTGAGCCTGCTCAGGCCGTGCGTGGCGTCCAGGACGCGGGTGACCTCGCGGGGTGCGCCCTTGTGGACGAGGACGTAGCGGACCGCGAAGCCGCCGAGCTGGCCCGCCTGGTCGGCGCCGGAGCCGGCGACGAGGTTGGCGACGACCTTGTCGAGCCTGGTGTTCTCGCCGTCGGCGGCGGCGAGTTCGGCGTCGCCCAGGCGGGCGCCGGAGCCGCGGACGAGGGTGTAGCGCACGCGCGCGGTGGAGTCGCTGTCGAGGATCAGGGTGCGGGCCTGGTCGTCGGTGGTGGCGTCCTCGGCGACGAACGCGGGGACCTGCACCGGGTCGCGGCGCTCCAGCGGGCCGTCGGCGCCGCGGATCATCCAGCCGGAGGCGACCAGGAGCGGGCCCGCGGCCGAGGCGAAGGCGATGAGGGCGGCCACCGGCTGGCGCCAGCCGAAGCTCTGCTCGGCCACGCGCGCGCGTGCCCCGTCGGCACCGAGCGCGGCGGCGGCCAGCAGGGCGATGCCGTAGACGAGGGTGGCGGGTCCGGCCCAGGTGGAGTGGTTGGACAGGACGGCGAAGACGAGGCCGACCAGGGCGACCGCCCAGGCGGTCCGGATGCCCAACTGGCGTTCGGAGCGCAGGAGTGCGGCCAGGGCGGCCAGGACGATGCCGATGAGCATCAGGCCGTGGACGGTGCCGGGGCCGCCGGGGCTCGCGCCGAGCAGGTCCAGCGCGGTGGCGGACGAGGAGCCGTACTCCAGGCCCGCCTCCTTGAAGAAGCCCGTCGGGAGCAGGGTGAGCGACCAGGGGGCGAGGACCAGCAGCGGGGTGCCGAGCTGGGCGACGAAGCGCAGGCCGTGGGCGACGAGGTCGCCGCGACGCACGACCAGCACGCCGAGGCCGAGGAACAGGGCGATGGGCCAGACGATCGGCGTGAACGCGGTGGTGACCGTCAGCAGCAGCGCGTACGCCCAGGTGGCCCGCCAGCTGCCGCGCGCGCCGGAGGCGTGGGCGAGGCCGCTCGCGGCGATGCCGGCGCGTGCGATGAGCGGCAGCAGCACGGCGAGGACGGCGGTGCCGATGCGGCCGCCGGCCAGGGCGCCGGTGGCGGCGGGCAGGAAGGCGTAGGCGATGGCCGCCCAGGCGCGCAGCAGGCGGGAGGTGACGAGGGGCCGGGAGGCGAAGTAGGCGGTGAAGCCGGCCAGCGGCACCGAGCAGATCAGCAGGACGGTGACCGCGAGTCCGGTGGAGCCGAACAGGAGCGACGCGAGCGCCGCCACGACGGCGAGGTAGGGCGGTGCGGACGGGGTGCCGCCGGCGCCGACCGGGTGCCAGCTGTCCGCGAAGCGGGACCAGAGGTCGCCGGCGTCGGCCGGGGCGGGCAGCAGGGCGCCGCCCGCGAGCGCGCCGCCGCCGAGCAGGGCACGGCAGGCGGCGAGGGAGACCAGGAGCAGGGCCAGGAAGAGCACCGGGCCGGGCTTGCGGGCGATCCGCTTGAGCCGGGCGAACTGCTCGATCTCCAGGAATTCGGCGTCGTCGCCGCCGGGACCCGACTCCACGGCGCCGCCGTGCCGGCCGGCCGAGGCGGTGTCGCTGTCGGAGCCGCCGGAGAAGTTGCCGGCGATCTGTTCCACGGTGACGCGGACGGTGGCGCCGGGCGGCGGGAACAGCTGGCGCAGTTCGCCCTTGTCGATCTGGGAGGGCCCGCGGCGGCGGCGTCCGGCGAGGATCCGCTCGGGCCGCAGCAGGGTGCCGAGCAGACCGCGGATCTCGTCGACGGCCTGTCCCGGGACCTTGCCGACGAGGTAGGCGACGGTCCGCAGCAGGGTGCCGAGGACGAGTCGCAGCAGGACCCAGGGCAGCACGGCGGCACGGTTGTTGACGAGGAGCGTGTAGACGGCGCCGGCCTTGTCGACCTTGTGCGGGGAGGCGGCGGTGCGGCCCACGCAGTCGACGGTACGGCGCTCGCGGGAGGCCGCCTCGGCGTGCCGTACGACCCCCTCGGGGGCGATGAGGACGCGGTGGCCGGCCCGGTGGGCGCGCCAGCACAGGTCGACGTCGTCGCGCATCAGGGGCAGCCGGCGGTCGAACCCGCCGAGCTGTTCGAAGACGTCGCGGCGGACGAGCATGCCGGCGGTGGAGACGGACAGCACGTTGCGGACGTGGTCGTGCTGGCCCTGGTCCTGTTCGCGGCGGTCCAGACCGGTCCAGCGGCGGCCGGAGTTGGCGATGGAGACGCCGACCTCCAGCAGTTGCCTGCGGTCGTACCAGCCGCGCAGCTTGGGGCCGACGACCGCCACGTCGTCGCGGCCCAGTTCGATCTCGTTCTCGACGACGCGGAGCAGCTGGGCGAGGGCGTCGGGTTCGGGTGCGCAGTCGTCGTGCAGCAGCCACAGCCACTGGACGGGCTCGCCGTGCGGCAGCTCGGGCATGTCGTAGGCGTCGTCGCGCCACGAGCGGGTGACCGGGTCCCAGCCACTGGGGCGCTTGAGGTACGACAGCTCGTCCGGGCCGAGGACGGGGACGGTGCGGCACGCCTCCTCGACGGCCTGGCCGAAGCCGGTGCGCCGGGCGAGGTGCACCACGCGGTCGTCGCCGAGGGCCTCGGTGACCAGCTGGGCGGAGGAGTCCGCGCTGCCGGTGTCGGCCGCCACCGCGTACTGGACGGGGCGCTCCTGGCCGAGCAGCCCGGCGAGCGCGTCGGGCAGCCAGCGGGCGCCGTCGTGGGAGACGAGGACCGCGGTCACCACATGACGCGGGAACTCAGGAGTGGCGGCCTGCTCTTGGGCTGCCGTATGGCTGTGCACGGACATCGAGGTACGGGCCCCGGTTCGATGGACTGCGGTGGACGCCTGTGCCCACGGGGGGCAGCGGGGCGTCTCGGACGAGCGCCCACACTATCGGCTGGCCATGACGACGGCCCGCCGCCTGTGGATAACCCACGAGCAACGGGCCGTTCGTCCGGTTTGTGCGTTTTCGCGCCTTCAGATGGCGGCCTTCTTCAGGCGGCGGCGCTCACGCTCGGACAGGCCGCCCCAGATGCCGAAGCGCTCGTCGTTGGCGAGGGCGTACTCAAGACATTCGGAGCGCACCTCACAGGCGAGGCAGACCTTCTTCGCCTCTCTGGTGGAGCCGCCCTTCTCGGGGAAGAAGGACTCGGGGTCGGTCTGGGCGCACAGCGCGCGCTCCTGCCAGCCGAGTTCCTCGTCCGCGTCGTCGACCAGCAGTTGCTGCACCAGCTCGGTCATGTGCGCCCCTCGTCTGTCTTTCGCGTCCCCGTGTGTAGCCGTTACCGATTTCGGCTGAACGACACGAGTGAAATTACAAGTGTGCTGCTCCGGGCGAGTCAAGCCGAGATCTGCTATTGAGCCCGTTATTCACTCTGCGGAACCAAGGCCGTGCGGAAAGTGTTCAAATCGGCATAAACCTTGCCACGCAAGCGAGGCCCAGAGGGGCGGCGGACCCCGTACAAACCTCTGTACGAAGAAGGACGCCCTCGCGTTCGATCGCGTTCCGCGAGGCTTGAGCGCTCGGTTGTGCGCCATGTGTCCTCGGGGTCGGGTGAACAAACCTTTCACCTGACGGATGAACCGGATGAGGTGAAACGTGTCCCACATCCCGGGCGCCGAGTTGACAGTGCGGGTGTGAACCGCTGTCCTAGGGGGCATGCTCGCGAACTCGGCACTCACCTCGACCCGCACCGCCGGGTCCTTCGGTGCTGCCCAGGTCCGCTGTAGCTGTTGTTGCTGTCCCAGCTGTTGAGCCCGACGCGCTCCGGCTGCCGCCGAGTCCTGTGACCCGGCCGTCTTCTCCTTCGCAGAACCCCCGTTCAGGGCACCCGCTCTTCCGCTCTTCCGCCGAGGAATCACAGCATCCCTATGAACAGCGACAGCGACCTCCAGATCGCCGGCGACATCCTCGAAGTCCCGCACCTGCTCCAGCCGCCGCGCGAGCACCCGGCCACCGTCGCCGAGTTCGCGGGCCTCGCCCGCGAGATCGCCGGCGACCGCTCCCAGTGGGCGCACCTCGTCCGCTACGACGCCACCACCCGCTGGTACCACCGGCTGAGCACGGGTCCCGGCTACGAGGTGTGGCTGTTGTCCTGGGTGCCCGGGCAGGGCAGCGGACTGCACGACCACGGCCGCTCCTCCGGTGTCCTCACCGTTCTGGAGGGCACGCTGACCGAGCGGACCGAGCGGACCACGCGCGCGCTGAAGCCCGGCACTCAGCGGGTGTTCGCGCCCGGGTACGTGCACGAGGTGGTGAACGACGCGCTGGAGCCGGCGGTGAGCCTGCACGTCTACTACCCGGGCCTGACCGAGATGCCGATGCACGCGCAGCACTGCGAGGCGCGCACCGAGCCGCGCCCGGTGACCGCCTGAGCGATCGAGCCCGGCAGATCACCGGCCGGCGGTCCGGCCGATGGGCCATCCGGCCGATCGCCCGCCCGGCCGAATGATCGTCTGGCCGATTGACCACCTGACGCGTTGTCGTACCCGCCTGCCAGACTGGGCCCCATGCGCATTGTGGTTCTGGCAGGCGGCATCGGTGGTGCCCGGTTCCTGCGCGGTCTGAAGCAGGCCGTGCCGAACGCGGACATCACGGTGATCGGCAACACCGGTGACGACATCCACCTCTTCGGTCTGAAGGTCTGCCCGGACCTCGACACGGTGATGTACACGCTGGGCGGCGGCATCAACGAGGAACAGGGCTGGGGGCGGACCGACGAGACCTTCCACCTCAAGGAAGAACTGGCGGCCTACGGCGTCGGCCCGGACTGGTTCGGGCTCGGCGACCGGGATTTCGCCACACACATCGTGCGGACCCAGATGCTGGGCGCCGGCTTTCCGCTGAGCGCGGTCACCGAGGCGCTGTGCGACCGCTGGAAGCCGGGCGTACGGCTGATCCCGATGACCGACGACCGCGTGGAGACGCACGTGGCGGTCGAGACGGACGGCGAGCGCAGGGCGATCCACTTCCAGGAGTACTGGGTGCGGCTGCGCGCCTCGGTCCCGGCCGAGGCGGTCGTGCCGGTCGGCGCCGAGCAGGCCAAGCCCGCACCCGGCGTCCTGGAGGCCATCGCCGAGGCGGACGTCATCCTCTTCCCGCCGTCCAACCCGGTCGTGTCCATCGGCACGATCCTCGCCGTGCCCGGTATCCGGGAGGCGATCGCCGACGCGGGCGTGCCGGTCGTGGGCCTCTCCCCCATCGTCGGTGACGCGCCCGTGCGCGGGATGGCCGACAAGGTGCTCGCTGCGGTCGGCGTGGAGTCCACGGCGGCGGCGGTCGCCGAGCACTACGGCTCCGGGCTGCTGGACGGCTGGCTGGTCGACACCGTCGACGCGGGTGTGGTCGAGCGGGTCGAGGCGGACGGGATCCGCTGCAGGGCCGTACCGCTGATGATGACCGATCTGGACGCGACCGCGCAGATGGCGCGGGAGGCGCTGGCGCTCGCCGAGGAGGTACGGGGAGCGTGAGCGAGGAGCGCGCGGAGTACCGGGTCTGGGCGCTGCCCGGCATCCCCGAGGTGCAGCAGGGCGACGATCTCGCCAAGCTGATCGCCGCGACCGAACCCGGCCTGGCCGACGGGGACGTGCTGCTCGTGACGTCCAAGATCGTGTCCAAGGCCGAGGGACGGATCGTCGAGGCGGCCGACCGGGAGGCCGCGATCGACGCCGAGACCGTACGGGTGGTGGCCCGGCGCGGCACACTGCGCATCGTCGAGAACCGGCAGGGCCTGGTCATGGCCGCCGCCGGGGTCGACGCCTCCAACACCCCGGCCGGGACCGTGCTGTTGCTGCCCGAGGACCCCGACGCCTCCGCGCGCGCGATCCGCGACGGGCTGCGCGACACCCTCGGCGTCGACGTCGGGGTGATCGTCACCGACACCTTCGGACGGCCCTGGCGCTCAGGACTCACGGACGTCGCGATCGGCGCCGCCGGGGTGCGCGTGCTGGACGATCTGCGCGGGGGCACGGACGCGTACGGCAATCCGCTCAGCGCCACCGTCGTCGCCACCGCGGACGAACTGGCCGCCGCCGGTGACCTGGTCAAGGGGAAGGCGGCGGGACGACCGGTCGCCGTGGTGCGCGGGCTGGCCCATGCCGTGGCCGACGAGCACGGTGAGGGGGCGCGGGCGCTGGTGCGTACCGCGCAGGACGACATGTTCCGGCTCGGCACGTCCGAGGCCGTGCGCGAGGCGGTGGCCCAGCGCCGTACCGTGCGGGCCTTCACCGACGCCCCCGTGGACCCGGGCGCGGTCCGGCGTGCGGTGGCCGCGGCGGTGACCGCGCCCGCGCCGCACCACACCACACCCTGGCGGTTCGTGCTGCTGGAGTCGGAGGAGTCGCGGGTACGGCTGCTCGACGCGATGCGCGACGCCTGGATCGCGGATCTGCGCCGGGACGGCAAGAGCGAGGAGTCCATCGCCAAGCGGGTCCGGCGTGGCGACGTGCTGCGGCACGCGCCGTATCTGGCCGTGCCCTGCCTCGTCATGGACGGCTCGCACACCTACGGGGACCCGCGGCGGGACGGCGCCGAGCGGGAGATGTTCGTGGTCGCGGCCGGCGCCGGCGTGCAGAACTTCCTGGTGGCGCTGGCCGGGGAGCGGCTGGGGTCGGCGTGGGTGTCCTCGACGATGTTCTGCCGGGACGTGGTGCGCGAGGTGCTGGGGCTGCCGGCGGACTGGGATCCGATGGGGGCGGTGGCGATCGGGAATCCGGCGGAGGAGCCGAGGCCGCGGCCCGAGCGGGACGCGGGGGCGTTCATCGAGGTGCGGTGAGGGTCCCGTACGACCGCCCGCTCTCGCCTAGTCTCGTAGGACGGCAGACCTGGTCTCGCAGGACGGCAGACCCGGCGCCGCCGGCACCCTCAGAACCCGTAGGACTCATTCGTGTCAGGACGATTCGCTCCGCGGCCCACCCGTACCACCGTGCGCGGTGGGGAGGTCGCCGTGCCCGCCGGGGTGCCCCGGCAGGGCGCGGGGGCCGCTGCGCGGGTGCGCAGCTGGGTGCCGGAAGCGCCGCTCGATCTCGGGCTGGTGCTGGGACCGCTGCGGCGCGGGCCGGCCGATCCGACCTTCCGGACGACGCGGGACGGGTCCGTGTGGCGGGCCTGCCGTACGCCCGCCGGGCCCGGGACGCTGCGGGTGTACGTCCGCGGTGGTGAGGTGCGCGCGGAGGCGTGGGGACCGGGTGCCGAGTGGCTGCTGGAGCAAGTGCCGGAGCTGCTCGGTGGCGCCGACGATCCGGACGCGTTCGTGCCGCGGCACCGGGTCGTGGCGCTGGCGCGGCACCGGCGGCCGGGGCTGCGGCTGACGCGGACCGGGCTGGTGCTGGAGTCGTTGATCCCGTCGGTGCTGGAACAGAAGGTCACGACCGATGAGGCGTATCGGGCGTGGCGGTTGCTGGTGCGGAGGTTCGGGGAGCGGGCACCCGGGCCCGCGGGGGTGAGCGAGCGGCCGATGTGGGTGATGCCGGCGCCTCGTGCCTGGGCGCTGATTCCGTCCTGGGAGTGGCACCGGGCCGGGGTCGACGACAAGCGGGCCTCGACGATCCTGCGCGCCGTGCGGGTTGCCGCGCGGCTGGAGCAGGCGGTGGGGATGTCGGCGGGGGAGGCTCAGGCGCGGTTGGAGGTCGTGCCGGGGATCGGGCCGTGGACGTCGGCGGAGGTCGTGCAGCGCAGCCACGGGGCGGCTGACGCGGTGACCGTCGGGGACCTGCACCTGCCGGGGATCGTGGGGTGGGCGTTGGCCGGGGACCGGGATGCCGACGACGCGGAGATGCTGCGCCTGCTGGAGCCGTATGCCGGGCAGCGGCATCGGGCGGCTCGGCTGATCCTGCTGAGCGGTCAGGTACCTGCGCGCAGGGCGCCGAAGATGCCTCGGGTGGACATCGGTCTGCTGTGAGCGGCCCACGGGGGCGCAGCCCGAGGGGCGCGGGGAACTGCACGACCGGCCCCCACCCACCACGCACCCGCAGGCGACGGACAGCCCAAGGGGGGCTGGGGGCACAGCCCCCATGGACGGTGCCCCCTGCCTGGCCGCGCAGCTACTGGTCGGACGAGAAGCGGAGCGCCCCCGCCGGGATGCGGGCGTCGCACCACACGCGTACGCCCTCGCGGAGTTCGTTGTCGGGGCCGACCACCGCGCCGTCGCCGATGACCGTGCCGGTGAGGACGGAGCGTTCGCCCACTCGGGCCCGGGCGCCGACGAGGGAGTCGGTGACGACGGCGCCGGGTTCGATGACGGCGCCGGGGAGGATCGTCGAGCCGAAGACCCGCGCGCCCTTCGCCACGAACGCGCCCTCGCCGACCACCGTGCCGCCCGTCAGCTTCGCGTCCGGGGCGACCGTGGCCGTGGGCAGGATCAGCCGGTCGCCGCAGCGGCCGGGGACGGCGGGGGACGGGGCCCGGCCGAGGACGAGGTCCGCGGAGCCGCGGACGAAGGCGGCGGGGGTGCCCAGGTCGAGCCAGTACGTGGAGTCGACCATGCCCTGGAGGTGGGCCCCGGCGGAGAGCAGGTCCGGGAAGGTCTCGCGTTCCACGGATACGGGGCGGCCCGCCGGGATCGTGTCGATGACCGAGCGGCGGAAGACGTACGCGCCCGCGTTGATCTGGTCGGTGACGATCTCCTCGGGTGTCTGCGGCTTCTCCAGGAAGGCGAGGACGCGGCCGGTGTCGTCGGTGGGGACCAGGCCGTAGGCGCGTGGGTCGGTCACCTTGGTGAGGTGCAGGGAGACGTCCGCGCCCGTCGACTCGTGGGTGTGCACGAGCCGCCTGATGTCCAGGCCGGTCAGGATGTCGCCGTTGAAGATCAGCACCGGGTCGTCGGGGCCGGAGTGCAGACGCGAGGCCACGTTGCGGATGGCGCCGCCCGTGCCGAGCGGCTCCTCCTCGGTGACGTACTCGATGTGCAGCCCGAGGGAGGCACCGTCACCGAAGTAGGGCTCGAAGACCTCGGCGAGATAGCTCGTCGCGAGGACGATGTGTTCCACGCCCGCCGCTCTCGCCCGCGCCAGCTGGTGCGTGAGGAACGGCACCCCGGCCGCCGGGACCATGGGCTTCGGTGTGTGCACCGTGAGCGGACGCAGCCGGGTGCCTTTGCCGCCGACCAGGAGGATCGCTTCTGTCACCTGTCGTCTCTGCTTCCTGCCGGGACCGGCCGAACGACTCGTTTCGGCCGGCCAGTGTATGCAGACCGTGCGACGGTGCCCTCGTTGGCCGCGCGGTGTCCCGCGAGATCGGCGTCCGGTTCCCCCAACCGACCCCCGCCGTCCGCGAGCCTCCCCCGCCCGTCCCCCTGACGGCGGTGAACGCGCGCCCCCGTGCCCTCGGCGCCCCTGATACCGCGCCGCGCTGGAACGGGCCGTGCCGAGCTCGGCGTAGAGCCGCTTGCCCGGACACTCGGTGGCGAACTCGTCCCGATGGCCGGAGATCACGTTCAGTCGTACGTTCTTCCCCTTTGGGTAGAGATTGCCACCGCCCGACGTCAGGTATGTCCTTCCGCCCGGATCGGCCCCGAAGAGCCAGAGCTTCCAGGCGGTGAGCCCGGCGACGGCCGTCACCGCGGCGGCGGACGGCTGGGGGAGCTGTATGTGCCGATCACGGCGCTGCCCATGCTGTTGCTGTTGAACCCGAGGGTGTGGGCACCCAGCACCGCAGTCGCCAGGCCTCCGGCCCGGCCCTCGTAGATGCTTCCGCACTTGTCGACGACGACGTTGTAGCCGATGTCCCGCCAGCCCATGCCCTTGACGTGGTAGCGGTGGATACCGCGGATGACGGAGGGGCCCCGGGAGCAGGTGTGGTTGTTGCCCGAGGCGGTGTCATCGGGGAACTGACGGACCGCCGGGAGCCGTTCCGCCGAACCGATGGCCCCGGCGCGCGGTGCGCAGGCCGGCCCCGGCGTACCCTTGCGCGGGTGAATGCCACCGATCGCACCCCTGCCGACCTGCTGCGTTCCGCGCTCGCCGCGGATCCCGGCCGCCCCCTGGTGACCTTCTACGACGACGCCACGGGCGAACGCGTCGAACTGTCCGTCGCCACCTTCGCCAATTGGGTGGCCAAGACCGCGAATCTCCTTCAGGGCGACCTGTCCGCCGGGCCGGGCGACCGGGTCGCGCTGCTGCTGCCCGCACACTGGCAGACGGCCGTGTGGCTGCTCGCCTGTGCGTCGGTGGGGGCGGTGGCGGACGTGTCCGGGGACCCGGCCGCCGCCGACGTCGTCGTCAGCGGGCCGGACTCCCTGGAGGCGGCGCGGGCGTGCCGCGGGGAGCGGATCGCTCTCGCGCTGCGGCCACTGGGAGGGCGCTTCCCACAGGCGCCGGACGGCTTCGCCGACTATGCCGTGGAGGTGCCGAGCCAGGGGGACCGGTTCGTGCCGTTCGCGCCGGTGGACCCCGAGGAGGCGGCCCTGATCGTCGCGGGGGCCGAGTTCAGCGGGGGCGAGGTCGTCGAGCGGGCCCTGGCGGACGCGGTGCCGCTGGGCCTGGCAGGGCCGGGATCGAGGCTGCTGTCCGCCCTTCCGTACGACACGTGGGAGGGGTTGAGCGCGGGGCTGTACGCGCCGCTGGCCGCCGGGGGGTCTGTGGTGCTGTGCAGGAACGTCGACCGGCTGGACGAGGAAGCCCTCGCCAAGCGGGTCGAGAGCGAGCGGGTGACCGTGCTGCGCCGCTGAGAGGGGGCTGGGCGAGCGCGGGTGCGGGGAAGCCGTTCGCGCCCACGCGGCGGAGCCGCACATCGGCACGGCCCCACGCCCCCTCAGCTCGGCCGCCCTCACCCATGTGGAGCAGCAAAGGGCGACCCCCGCCCCTCTCCCCCGCCATCGTCGTAAGAGCAGAGGCATGACGCTCGTACGCCATGAGGGGGCCCGCACCGTGAACGACAGCGTTCGTCGGGGGCTCGGGGCCTCGGCCGCCGGGGAGGGACTCCTGCGACGGCATCGACGGCGGTGGGTCCAGGGGGCGGCGCTGGCGATGGGCGTGGTCGTCGTGGCGGCGGCCGGTGCGGGGTGGGCCGTGTACGCCAAGCTCAGCGCCAACATCACCCCGGACGACGCGGCCGCCGCGGAACTCGCCCGCTACGAGCGGGAGCGGCCCACCGCGCTGGTGCGGGACGCGCAGAACATCCTGCTGATCGGGTCCGACACCCGGGCCGGGGACGGGAACGGGCAGTACGGGCGGGACCTCGGCAGCGAGCGGTCGGACACCACGATCCTGCTGCACCTGGCCGCCGACCGGCGCAGCGCCACCGCCGTCTCGCTGCCCCGGGACCTGATGGTGGACATCCCCGGTTGTCTGCGGGCGGACGGCAGCCGCAGCGAGCCGGCGTTCGCGATGTTCAACCACGCCTTCCAGGTGGGTGGTTCGGCCTGCACCATCCGTACCGTCGAGAAGCTGACGGACATCCGGATCGACCATCACGTGGTGGTCGACTTCAGCGGGTTCAAGAAGATGGTCGACGCCGTCGACGGGGTCCAGGTCTGCCTGAAGGAGCCCATCGACGACAAGGCGGCCAGACTGAAGCTCCCCGCGGGCCGGGTGACCCTCGACGGGGAGCAGGCGCTCGGGTACGTGCGGGCCCGCAAGTCGATCGGCGACGGCAGCGACACCGAGCGGATGGAGCGGCAGCAGCGGTTCCTCGGCGCGCTCGTCAACAAGGTCCAGAGCAACGACGTCCTGCTGAACCCCGTGAAGCTGTATCCGGTGCTGGACGCGGCCACTTCCTCGCTCACCACGGATCCGGAACTGGCAAGTCTGCGCGGTTTGTATCAGTTGGTGCGCGGCCTGCGGGACATCCCCGCGGAACATGTGCAGTTCCTGACAGTTCCACGCGAGTCGTACGTCTACGACTCCAATCGCGACCAACTCGTGGAGCCTGATGCCGAGAAGCTGTTCGCGCGGCTGCGGGCGGACCAGCCGGTGGTGGTGGCGCGGTCGGATTCTCAGGAAGTTCTCAGGGAGCCCCCCGGGGCGAGTCCCGGGAACAACCCCTCCGCCGCTCCGACGTTCCGCGGGAACACGGCGGCCGAGCACACCTGCGAGTAAGGCGTGCATCAAGGCGACGAACTTCAGTCCAGAAATATGGGGTGGATTGCCCAGTTGTAGGAAGGTGGAATTTGTCACCGGCGTCGCTTGACGCTGAACTGGGCGGATAGTGTGAGCGATCCGGTGCACCCCCCGCGAGGTCAGCCCTGGGGTCGTGCGCCGATTCACCGAGACCCGAGCGCCTTTGAGGGGGAAGGCGCCGCGTGGCCCCGACGGAGGATTCGGACAACCGTGGACGCGCAAGGCCGTGGGCGGGCGGACAACATCGACCCCGCAGACCAGTGGGTACTCAATCCGAATACCGGCGAATACGAACTGCGACTGAGCGCTTCCGCACCGCAGTCGTCGGTTCCCGGTCCGCGTAGACCGAACTCCCGTGATTCCGGCGGTGCCGGGCGCGGCCGCGGTGACGCGGCGGGGGGCGGGACGCGCGAGATGCGGGAGGTGCGCGGCGCGGAGGTGCCGGGTCCCCGTTCGGGCCGGCGCAAGGGCGCCGAGCCCGAGCCGCCGCCCACCCGGCGCGGCCGGCGGCCGGTGAAGAAGAAGTCGAAGGCCAAGAAGGTGCTGGCGTGGACAGCCGGCGGCACGGCGTTCGTCCTGGTCGCCGTCGGCACGGCCGGCTATCTCTACCTGAAGCACCTGGAAGGCAACGTCACCACCACGGACGTCGGTGACGCGGCCAAGAACAGCTTCAGCAAGGACGACGCCTTCAACATCCTGATCATCGGCACCGACAAACGGACCGGCAAGGGCAACGAGGGCTACGGCGACTCCGGCAGCGTCGGGCACGCGGACACCAACATCCTGCTGCACGTCGCCAAGGACCGTACGAACGCGACCGCGCTGAGCATTCCGCGCGACCTGATCGTGAACGTGCCGGACTGCGAGACCACGCAGGCCGACGACACCAAGAAGATCATTCCCGGCACCGACGGGGTCCGCTTCAACACCAGCCTGGGCCAGGAGGGCCGGGACCCGGGCTGCACGATGCGCACGGTGAAGGAGGTCACCGGCATCGAGCCCGACCACTTCATGATGGTCGACTTCAACGCCGTGAAGACGCTGACCACGGCGGTCGGCGGCGTCGACGTGTGCCTCAAGCACGCGGTGAAGGACAAGCAGTCGCATCTGGACCTGCCCGCCGGCCCGTCCAAGATCGAGGGCGAGCAGGCGCTGGCGTTCGTCCGCACCCGGCACAGCTGGGGCAACCAGGGCGACCTGGACCGCATCAAGGTGCAGCAGCAGTTCATGGGCTCGCTGATGCGCAAGATGTCCTCCAGCGACACCCTCACCAACCCGGCCAAGCTGATCGACCTCGCGGAGGCGGCCACCAAGGCGCTGACCGTCGACAAGGGCATCGGCAAGGTGAGCACGCTCAAGGACGTGGCGCTGGAGCTGAAGAAGGTGCCGCCGAAGAACATCTCGTTCATGACGGTGCCGGTGGTCGACAACCCGGCCGAGAAGGTCCACGCGACGGTCGTCGTCGACAAAACGAGGGCACCCGAGGTCTTCGACGCCATCAGGAACGACGTCTCCTTCACCGAGGTGAAGAAGAAGCAGAAGGCGGCCAAGGACGCGGCGGCCGCCCGTCTCAAGGGCAGCAAGTCCCAGCCCTCCGAGGTGCGGGTGCGGGTCCTCAACGGCGGCGCCGAGGCCGGCAGCGCACAGGAGACCCTGCAGTGGCTGCAGACCCAGGAGGGCGTGCTCAAGTCGGAGAACGCGGGCAACGCGCCCGCGGAACTGAGCAGGACCACGCTGGAGTACGCGCCCGACCAGGCACCCCAGGCGCGTGAACTGGCGGCCCTGATGGGGCTGCCGGGGTCCGCGCTGAAGCCGGGCAAGAGCGTGACCAACTCCCAGGGCCTGCCCGCGATGACGCTCACCCTGGGCAAGGACTTCAAGGGTGCGGGTGTCTCCCTCACCCCTCCGTCGAAGGCTCCGTCGGTCGACAAGTCCACCGCCGACAAGGTTCAGTGCGCCTCGTAGGTAACCCAACGGGTCCGTCGTGCGTCTAACTCGGCGCGGGACGGACCCGTTTCATGGCGCAGGGTGGGGAGGGCAGGGAGTTGTCGCAGAGCGATGTGCGCGGGGAGCCTCCTGCGGTCGAGGACACGATGGCGCTCACGCCGCAGGCCGCTCGGGCGCCTGAGGGGTCCGGACGGCACGGTGGCGGGCGTCGCGGCGGCCCGAGGAAGACCGAGCAGCGGGGGCCCCGGCGGCGCGTGCTGCGCTGGTCGGCGACCGTGCTGACGGTGGTCATACTCGGCACGGCCGGCGCCGGATACCTGTACTACCAGCACCTGAACGGCAACATCCAGAAGGGTCGCCGCAGCAACGGCGACGACAAGGCGCAACGGACCCGGCCGAACGCGGCCGGCCAGACTCCGCTGAACATCCTGCTGATCGGCTCCGACAGCCGGAACTCGGACGAGAACGTGAAGCTCGGCGGCGCCAAGTACGACCGCGGCAGCCCTCCGCTCGCCGACGTGCAGATGCTCATCCACCTCTCCGCGGACCGCAAGAGCGCCGCCATGGTGAGCATTCCCCGGGACACCCGGGTCGACATCCCCAAGTGCACGGACCCCGACACCGGCAAGGTGTACCCGGCCACCAACGCCATCATCAACACCACCCTGGCCCGGGGCGGTGCCGGCTGCACGCTGAGCACCTGGGAGAACCTCACCGGTGTCTACATCGATCACTGGATGACGATCGACTTCGCGGGCGTGGTGAAGATGGCGGACGCCATCGGCGGCGTCGAGGTGTGCGTGCGGCAGAACGTGTGGGACCACTCGACGCCCGCCCAACGCGGTGGCTCCGGGCTGAAGATGAAGGCCGGGCGGAAGAAGGTCGAGGGTGTGCAGGCCCTGCAGTGGCTGCGTACGCGGCACGCCTGGGGCAGTGACGTGATGCGGGCCCGCGCCCAGCACATGTACCTCAACTCGATGATCCGCACGCTCAAGCAGCAGAACGTTTTCACCGACACCGGGCGGCTGATGGACCTGGCCGAGGCGGCCACCAAGTCCCTGAAGGTGTCCGAGGAGATCGGCACCGTCAAGAAGCTGTACGACCTGGGCACGGAGCTGAAGTCGGTGCCGGCGGACCGCATCACGTCGGTGACGATGCCCAACGTCGAGGACGCGCAGAACGGCGAGCACGTCGTGCCGGAGAAGGCCGGCGCCGACAAGCTGTGGCAGATGCTCCGCGACGACGTCCCCTTCGACAAGAACGGCAAGCCGTCGGGGGCGAAGAAGGGGGCGGGCACGTCGCAGCCGACGAAGACCCCTTCGGTCGACGCGGCCCGGCTCGGGGTGCTGGTGCAGAACGCCACGCAGTCCTCCACCGAGGCCGCGGCCGTCGGCCGGGCCGGAACGGTCAGCCAGGCGCTCGTGCAGAAGGGGTACGGCAGGGCCACCGCCGACACCTCGGCGTCGCTGTCCGCGGACCGGACCGTCGTGCGCTACCCGAGCGCCGATCTGGCAGGGGACGCGCAGGCCGTCGCCAAGGCGCTGGGCATCCCGATGAGCCAGGTGAAGCAGTCGACCGACGTGTCGGGGGTCACCGTCGTCGTGGGCGCGGACTGGCGCACGGGCACCGCCTACCCCAAGAAGTCCGCGCCGAAGGCCGGAGACCTGCCCGGCGACTCCGACGCCATCAACGGCTCGGACACCTCCCAGTGCATGGACGTGTACAAGCCCTACCAGTGGTGAACGCAGCACGAGGGCCCCTCCGCGGCATGCGGAGGGGCCCTCTTCGTTCCTGGGCTCAGCGGGGTTCGAGCACCGCCGGCCGCCGCGAGGCGATCACTCGCCTCGCCAGGGACCTGGGGCTGGTCAGAAAGCCCCAGCCCCACGACATGTGCATGGTCGCGAGGGCCGCCGGGATCTGCAGCCGGGCCTTGGCCGGCAGCCCCTTGCCCGCCGGGACCGAACCCGCCACGATCGCCGCCAGGTAGCCGCCGGGGATCACCAGACCCCACGGCGTGAGGGCGGCGCCCACCACGAGACCCGCCGCTATGGCGCACACCGCGGTCGGCGGGGCGAGGTAGCGCAGGTTGATGGAGCCCTCGTGGTAGCGGGCGACGACATGGCGCCAGCGGCCGTAGTCCTTGTACTGCTTGGCGAGCGCCTTCACGCTCGGCCGCGGCCGGTACGACACCTTCAGCTCCGGCGAGAACCAGATCAGGCCGCCCGCCTCGCGGATGCGGAAGTTCAGCTCCCAGTCCTGGGCGCGGATGAACTCCTCGTTGTAGCCGCCCTGTTGCTCCAGCGCCTCGCGGCGGAAGACACCGAGGTAGACCGTCTCGGCGGGGCCCGCCTGGCCACCGGTGTGGAAGGCCGCGTTGCCGACGCCGACCTTCGAGGTCATGGCTGCGGCGACCGCGTGCTCCCAGTCGTTCTCGCCCTCGGCGTGCATGATGCCGCCGACGTTCTGCGCGCCGGTCTCCTCCAGGAGCCGCACGGCGGTCGCGATGTAGTTCGGCGAGAGCATGCCGTGGCCGTCGACACGGACCACGATCGGGTGCCGGGAGGCCTTGATCGCCGCGTTCAGCGCGGCGGGGGTGCGGCCGGTGGGGTTCGGGACGGTGTGCACACGGGGGTCTTCCGCGACCAGCTCGGCGGCGATCTCGTCCGTGCGGTCCTTTGACGGACCGAGGGCGATCACGACCTCCATCTCGCCGGCGTACTCCTGCGCGAGGATCGCTTGGACGGCCCCGCGCAGATGCCGCTCCTCGTTGAGGACGGGCATGATCACAGAAACGGCGGGGTGTCGCACGTCGGGCTTGGCGTTCATAGAGGGCTCACGTTACCGCGAACGGGGGACACCGGTGCGCGCCGCCGGGCGCGTGCAGGCGGGCTGGAGATCGTATCGGCCTACGGTTCTCACAAATCCCACATACGGCCGCAGCCCGGAGGTGTCCCTTGCCCAGCCCGCCTAGGTCCCCCGCCCGGCCGCAGCGCCGACCGCAACAGCCCCGCCGGGTGCCACGGCAGCCCGAACGGGTCGTGCGGCCCCCGCGCCCCAGACGGCCGCGCTGGGCCATGCGGGCGGTGACCACGCTGTCCGTGGTCGTGCTCGCCTCCGCCGGGATCGGCCATGCGGTCGTCACCAGCCTGGACGCCGGCATCACCCGGGTCGACGCCTTCAAGGACATGAAGAACCGGCCCCGCGCGGGGCACGGCATGAACGTCCTGCTGGTCGGCACCGACGGCCGGGACAAGATCAGCGAGTCGCAGCGGCGCGCGTACCGGCTGGGCGGACAGCCCTGCCACTGCACCGACACGATGATGATCGTGCACATCTCGGAGGACCGGGAGCGGGCGAGCGTGGTGAGCCTGCCGCGCGACTCCTACGCCGAGGTGCCCGAGCGCGTCGACCCGGGCACCGGCCGGCGGCACGCCCCGCACCCCGCCAAACTGAACGCGGCCTACGCCGAGGGCGGTCCCCAGCTGACCATCGCCACGGTCGAGAACATGACCCATGTGAAGATCGACCACTATCTGGAGGTCGACTTCACCAGCTTCATGAAGACCGTGGACGTGCTCGGCGGCGTCCGCATCTGCACGGCGACGCCGCTGAAGGACTCGTACACCGGACTCGACCTCGCGCCCGGCACCTACACCCTCAACGGCGGCCAGGCGCTGCAGTACGTGCGCGCCCGGCACGTGGACGGGGCGAGCGACCTGGGCCGGATGAAGCGTCAGCAGCGGTTCCTGGCCTCGCTGATCGAGCGGGCCACCTCCTCCGGGGTGCTGCTGAACCCGATGCGCTTCCGGGACGTGACCCGGGCGGTGCTCGGCTCGGTACGGGCCGACGAGGGCTTCGGCACCGACGAGCTGCTCGACCTCGGCCGGGCGATGCGGAACTTCTCCCCGTCCTCCTCCGAGTTCTCCATGGTGCCCATCGGCCAGATGAACTTCCAGGTCAAGGGCCTCGGATCGACCCTGAAGTGGGATCCGGCGGCGTCCGGCCGGCTCTTCCAGGCCCTGCGCGACGACAAGCCGCTCGCCGTGGACCACCCGCACCGCGGACCTCGGCCCGCGCCGGTCGAGGTCGCCCCGCGGCAGGTCCGGGTCCAGGTGGAGAACGGCACCGGCACGGCCGGGCTCGCCAAGCGGATCGACGCGGCGCTCGCGGCGGCCGGCTTCGCCACCACCCACCGGCCGACCACCGCGACCGTGCACGACGTCAGGCGCACGGTGATCTCCTACGACCCCCGCTGGGACCGCTCCGCCCGCACCCTGGCCGCGGCCCTGCCCGGCAGCGCGCTGCGCGCGGTACCGGGGATGGGCCAGACGCTGAAGGTGACCGGCGGGTCCGACTTCAAGACCGTGCACCAAGTGAAGGTCGAGGACCCGGCCAGGCCGGAGCAGAGCGCGCTGCGCGGCAACGAGGTGGTCTGCTCGGCTTCCGGGGAAGCCTCCCAAGGGGCCTAGGAGGACCCGGGAGGCACAGGAGCCCTGGACGGCCCGGAGGTCCGGGCAGATCCTGGGGCAGATCCTGGGCAGGCCCTGGGTCAGGCTCTAGTCCTCGAAGCCCTGCGCCGCGCGCCTCTCGCGCAGCTCGCGGATCTCGCGTCGGCGGGCCAGGCGGTGGGTGCGGCGGATCTGGGCCTCCTGGTTGCGGCGGCGGTCGCGCTCGGTCTCCGCGATCACCGGGGGCACCCGGCGCGGCTTGCCGTCGGCGTCCACGGCCGCGAAGACCAGATAGGCCGAGCCGACCTGGGTCGGCGGCGTCGACTCGTTCCAGCGTTCGGCCAGGACCCGCACGCCGACTTCCATCGAGGTCCGGCCGGTCCAGTTGACCTGGGCCTTCACATGGACCAGGTCGCCCACGCGGACCGGTTCGAGGAAGGCCATCTCGTCCATGGACGCGGTGACGGCGGGACCGCCGGAGTGCCGGCCGGCCACCGCGCCCGCCGCGTCGTCGACCAGTTTCATGATCACCCCGCCGTGCACCGTCCCCAGCAGGTTGGTGTCGTTGTGGGTCATGATGTGGCTGAGGGTGGTGCGGGAAGCGGATATCGGCTTGCCCGGGATGTCCGGATCCGCGTCCGAGGCCTGATCTGTCATGGCCCCCACCTTATGCCGAAGGACATTCACGGAATTTGTGACGGCTTCGCAACAGCGCCGCTCTGATTTTCCGACACCCCTTGTAAGGCCCACACCCGCGCCCTGCACACTGGGGCGCATGAATGACTGGCCCCAGGGATGGTCCGACGACAATCGCGGCCCGCGCTACGGACGCGGCAGCGGCGGCACGCAGCCGGAAGGCGCCCGTGTGATGCGCCAGGTGCGGCGCGGCCCTGCGGGACCGCCCGGGCAGCAGCGCGGGTACGGCGCCGGGGTCCCGCAGCAGCCGTCGTACGTCGACGGCCAGGGATACGACGACGGCGCCGGCTACGGCGAGTACGACAGCGGCTACAACACGGGCCAGGTCTACGGCGGAGGCCAGGGCGGCGGCTCCGTGCCCAACGACGCGGACCCGGCCGCCGGGCAGTACCGGCCGCGGCCGAACTGGCGCCGTCGCATCAAGTGGACCGCGATCACGCTGGCGAGTGTGCTGATCGTCACGTCGGTGGCGACGTACTTCTGGGCCGACTCGAAGCTGCGCCGCGAGGTCGACCTGGCGACGGTCATCGACCGGCCGGAGGCCGGCTCGGGCACGAACTACCTGATCGTCGGCTCGGACAGCCGCGAGGGCATGTCCAAGGCGGACGAGAAGAAGCTGCACACCGGTGCCGCCCAGGGCAAGCGCACCGACTCGATGATGATCCTGCACGTCGGCGACAACGGCGACACGCTGATCTCGCTGCCGCGCGACTCGGACGTGGAGGTCCCCTCGTACAAGGGGTCGTCGTCCGGGAAGGTCTACCCGGCCAAGGGCCGGCACGAGAAGCTGAACGCGGCCTACGCCGAGGACGGCCCGACCCTCCTCGTGCGCACGATCGAGTACAACACCGGTCTGCACATCGACCACTACGTGGAGATCGGCTTCCAGGGCTTCGCGAACATCGTGGACGCGGTCGGCGGTGTCGACATCGACATCGACAAGGGCTTCAAGGACAAGTGGTCCGGCGCCGACTTCAAGGCGGGCAAGCAGACCCTCAACGGCCAGCAGGCCCTCGCCTTCGTCCGCACCCGGCACGCCTTCGCCACCAGCGACCTGCAGCGCACCAAGAACCAGCAGAAGTTCCTGGCCGCGCTGGCCCACCAGGTCGCCACCCCGTCGACGGTCCTGAACCCCTTCAAGCTCTACCCGACCATGGGCGCGGGCCTGGACTCCCTGATCGTCGACAAGGACATGGGCCTGTGGGACCTGGCGTCCATGTTCTGGGCGATGAAGGGCGTCAGCGGCGGTGACGGCACCTCGATGAACATGCCGATCTCCGGGTCCACCGGCGGCAACCTCGTCTGGGACAAGGCGAAGGTGAAGACGCTGGTGAGCCAGTTGAAGAACGACGAGAAGGTGACCGTCACCGGCAACTAGGCCATCGCGGAGGCGAGCAGCGAGACATGGGGAAGGGCGAGCCGCCCTTCCCCGTCCGCGTATGCGGCGCTCAGCCGCTCGTACTCCCGCCGGATCCGGGCGACCGTCTCCGCGTCCTGGGAGGTCACGACCAGCCCGACGGTGGCGACCCCGCCGGCCGCACCGCCCCACCACTCCTCGACGCCGGCCCGGTGATCCCAGGCCAGCTCGGCCGCCTCGGCACCGCCGAACCCGGCCTGCGCGAGCAGCTCCGCCAGGCCCTGCGGGGTGCGCGTGAAGTCCTCGTCCGGGTCCAGGCGCGGCAGGTACGACGGCGGTACGGCACCGCCGGCCGCGCACGCCTGCCCGAGCAGCTCCTGTCCGGCCCCGCGCCGGGCGCCCCACAGCGTCAGGGCGATCCGTCCGCCGGGTCGCAGCACCCGCCGCAGCTCGGCGAGCGCGGCCCGCGGCCGGCCCACGTGGTTGAGTACGAAGTTGCCGACCACCGCGTCGAACTCACCGTCAGGGAAGGGCAGTTCGGGCAGGACGGCGATCTCGGCGGCCACCCCGCGCCGCCGCGCCCCGGCAACCATGCCGGCGTCGGCGTCCACGGCCCGTACCAGCGCGCCCCGCTCCTGCGCCGCCAGGGCGGCCGTGCCGGTCCCGGTCCCGACGTCGAGGACCCGCGTCCCCGCGCCGACCCGGGCCGCGTCCAGCAGCGCGGGCACCGGGTACGCGCACAGCCGGCCGAAGCTCGCGGCGTACGCCTCGGTCCGCCCCGCCCACATCGCCCGCTCGGCGGCGTCGAAGGCCGCCGTCGCATCCGTCTCGATCATGACCCCAGCGTGCCGCAAAGATGTTCAAGGGCACCCACTGGGGTGCCCTTGAACGCCCTCATGGGCAGGGATCACATGCGTGCGCCCGCCATCGCCCGGCACATCTCCGCGGCGCGGCGACACGCCTCGGCACAGCGCATCATCTGCTTGTCGTCGGGCATGGACATACACGCCTCGGCGCACATGTCACAGGCCCTGGCGCACATCGCGCACATGTCGGCGGACATCGGCGAGCGGCGCATCATCATGTCGGCGCACATGCGGGTCATCTCGGAGCAGTCCATGAGCGCGCGCATGATCTGCATCTGGGCCTGGCCGCCCATCTGCATGCAGGAGCTCATGGTCTCCTCGCAGACGTTGTGGCACGTCATGCAGGCCTCGACGCAGTCCTGCATCTCCTTGGTCATGGCGGGCATGGTGGTTCCGGGCTGGGTCATGGCTCCTCCTGGGGAGGGAGAGGGGTCCGGGGCGGGCCCCGTGTGCTTCCGTCCTACGCCGGAGTGCCCCGCTCTGCCATTCGACGCCTGTCCCGCCTCGCACCCGTTCGGCCCACAGGGCGGCTTCAGACGGTGGGGGTCGTGCCGCCGTCGATGACGTACTCGGCGCCGAGGATGGCCGACGCACGGTCGGAGACCAGGAAGGCGATCAGGTCGGCGACCTCCTCGGGGCGGTCGGGACGCCCGAGCGGGATGCCGCCGAGGGAGTCCATGAGCCGGTCCAGAGCCACCTCCCGGGTGACGCCCGCCTCTTCGGCGATCCGGGTCACCAACTGGTCGGCCGCGCTGGTCCGGATGAACCCGGGCGAGACCGCGGTGACCCGTATCCCGTGCCGGGCGACCTCGTTGGCCAGGCCCTTGCTGTAGGTGGTCAGCGCGGCCTTGGCGGCGGCGTAGGCGAGGGTGCCGTTCCACAGCGGCATCCGGCGCTGGATGGAGGTGACGTGCACGATCACGCCCCGGCCGGCCTCGATCATCCCGGGCAGCAGGCCGCGGTCCAGGCGTACGGCGGCCAGCAGGTTGACGGTCAGCTCGCGGGCCCAGTCGGCCTCGCCGAGGGCCGCGAAGCCGCCGGCCGGAGCCTCGGATCCCCCCAGGGTGTGGACGAGGATGTCGGCGCCGCCCAGGCGGGCGTGCACCTCGGAGACGACCTCGGCGGCGCCCTCGGCGGTGGAGAGGTCCGCCGCGACGAACGTCTTCTCGTCGACCTCGTCGGGGCGGCTGCGGGCGGTGACGAGCACGCTCGCGCCGGCCCGGCGCAGGCGTTCGGCGACGGCGGCTCCGGTGCCCCTGGTGCCGCCGGTGACCAGCGCGCGCCGGCCGTCGAGGGATTCGCTGGTGGGCATGGTGACGGTGCCTTCCGTGACCGGGACCGGGCCCGGGAACACCCCCCGCTGTCCACGCTACGCCGGCAGCCCCCGTCCGAGGCGGACGGGGGCTGCCGGGAAGTGCGGAGGGCGTGCCTTACGGCAGGTTGCGGGCCATGACGATCCGCTGGACCTGGTTCGTTCCTTCGTAGATTTGCGTGATTTTCGCATCGCGCATCATGCGCTCCACCGGGTAGTCACGGGTGTAGCCGTAGCCGCCGAGCAGCTGGACGGCGTCGGTGGTGACCTCCATGGCCACGTCCGAGGCGAAGCACTTGGCGGCCGCGCCCTGGAAGGTGAGGTCCTTGTCGCCGCGCTCCGAGGCGGCCGCGGCCTGGTACGTCAGGGCGCGGGCGGCGGCGATCTTCATGGCCATGTCGGCGAGCATGAACTGGATGCCCTGGAAGTCGGCGATCGGCTTGCCGAACTGCTTGCGCTCCTGGACGTAGCCCTTGGCGTAGTCGAGGGCGCCCTGGGCGACACCGAGGGCCTGGGCCGCGATGGTGATGCGGGTGTGGTCCAGGGTCTTCATGGCGGTGGCGAAGCCGGTGCCCTCCTCGCCGATGATGCGGTCGGCGGGGATGCGGACGTTGTCGAGGTAGACCTCGCGGGTCGGGGAGCCCTTGATGCCGAGCTTCTTCTCCGGGGCGCCGAAGGAGACGCCCTCGTCCGACTTCTCGACGACGAAGGCGGAGATGCCCTTGGTGCGCTTGGTCGGGTCGGTCACGGCCATGACCGTGTAGTACTCGGAGACGCCTGCGTTGGTGATCCAGCGCTTGACGCCGTTGAGGACGTAGTGGTCGCCGTCGCGGACCGCCTTGGTCGTCATGCCGCCCGCGTCCGAGCCCGCCTCCGGCTCGGAGAGGCAGTACGAGAACATCGCGTCGCCCTTGGCGAGCGGGGTGAGGTACTGCTTCTTCAGGTCCTCGGAGCCGGACAGGATGACCGGGAGGGAGCCCAGCTTGTTCACGGCCGGGATGAGGGAGGAGGACACACAGGCGCGGGCCACTTCCTCGATCACGATGACCGTGGCGAGCGCGTCGGCGCCGGCGCCGCCGTACTCCTCGGGTACGTGCACGGCGTGCAGCTCGTTGGCGACCAGGGCGTCGAGGGCCTCCTGCGGGAAGCGGGCCTCCTCGTCGACCGCGGCGGCGAACGGCGCGATCTTCGCCTCGACCAGCGAACGGACGGCGTCCCGGAGCATGTCGTGCTCCTCGGACGGGCGGTACAGGTCGAAGTCAGCCGATCCGGCCACGGTCTCTCACGCTCCAAAGACGCAGTGATACTGACGCTAATTACCGTTAAGTAACTCAAATTTTAGAGGGCCGCCCGAAGGACGCCTACGTGAGATGGGCGACAGCGGGGAAATTGCCCGGTGGACGCCCCGACTATGCTCGGCTCCGCATCACCGACGTACCCGATCTGGAGCACATCCATGAGCCTGAAGATCACCGTGATCGGCACCGGCTACCTGGGCGCCACGCACGCCGCGGCCATGGCCGAACTCGGATTCGAGGTGCTGGGGCTCGATGTCGTGCCCGAGAAGATCGCGATGCTGGAGCGCAGCGAGACCCCGATGTACGAGCCGGGGCTCGAGGAACTGCTGCGCCGGCATGTCGCGGGCTTCGAGGGGTCCACCGGACGGCTGCGCTTCACCCAGGACTGGGCCGAGGTCGGGGCCTTCGGTGACGTGCACTTCGTCTGTGTGAACACTCCCCAGCGGCACGGGGAGTACGCGGCGGACATGTCGTACGTCGACGCCGCCTTCGCCTCCCTCGCCCCGCATCTGCACGGACCCGCCCTGGTCGTCGGCAAGTCGACCGTGCCGGTCGGCTCGGCCGAGCGGCTGGCCGCCTATCTGGCCGAGCACGCGCCCGCCGGTGCGGACGCCGAGCTGGCCTGGAACCCGGAGTTCCTGCGCGAGGGCTTCGCGGTGCAGGACACGCTGCACCCGGACCGGATCGTGGTGGGCTTGCGCGGCGAGCGCGCGGAGAAGCTGCTGCGGGAGGTGTACGCGACGCCGGTCGGCGAGGGCACGCCGTTCGTGGTGACCGACTTCCCGACCGCCGAGCTGGTGAAGACCTCGGCGAACTCCTTCCTCGCCACCAAGATCTCCTTCATCAACGCGATGGCGGAGGTCTGCGAGGCCGCGGGCGGCGACGTGGTGAAGCTGGCGGAGGCCATCGGCTACGACGACCGGATCGGGAAGAAGTTCCTGCGCGCCGGTATCGGGTTCGGCGGTGGCTGTCTGCCGAAGGACATCCGGGCGTTCATGGCGCGCGCCGGCGAGCTGGGCGCGGACCAGGCGCTGACCTTCCTGCGCGAGATCGACTCCATCAACATGCGCCAGCGCGGCCAGATGGTGGAGCTGGCCCGGCAGGCGCTTGGCGGCGGTCCCTTCCTGGGCAAGCGGGTGGCGGTGCTGGGCGCCACGTTCAAGCCGGACTCGGACGACGTCCGCGACTCGCCCGCGCTGAACGTGGCCGGGCAGATCCACCTGCAGGGCGGCCAGGTGACCGTGTACGACCCCAAGGGCATGGAGAACGCCCGCCGGGTCTTCCCCACCCTGGGCTATGCCGACTCGGCTCTCGACGCGGTCCGGGGCGCCGACGTCGTGCTGCACCTGACCGAGTGGCGGGAGTTCCGCGAGCTGGACCCGGCGGCGCTGGGCGAGGTCGCGGCGGCCCGGCTGATCCTGGACGGGCGCAACGCCCTGGACTCGGAGCAGTGGCGGCGGGCCGGGTGGACGTACCGGGCCATGGGCCGCCCGACCGCGTAGTCCGGCGCCGCAGCGACACCGCCACAGAGGCATCCACGAGGACGCCGGTTCGGCCGAGGCTCAGTCGGCCGAACCGGCGTCTTCCCGCATTCTGCACCACCGGACACATACATGGCCGATGAACTCCCTGTGGTTCACGGCTCCTTCGCGCGGTAGCGGCGCATCTTCGCGCGCGCCCCGCACACCTGCATCGAGCACCAGCGGCCCCGCCCCGCGGGGCTGCGGTCGTAGTACGCCCAGTGGCAGGTCTCGGCCTCGCACGCCTTGAGACGGGCCCAGGTGCCGGCGACCAGCGCCTCGGCCACGGCGGCGGCGACCCGCGCGAGCAGCGGGCCGGTGTCGGCCGGGGCGAGGCTCGCGGAGCCGTCGTGGTCGTCCACGGCGACGTACAGGGGCGCGTGTGCCAGCAGCTCGCCGAGCGGGGTGACCTCGCCGTGCGGCGGATGGCCGGCGTGCGCGAGCAGCGTGGCCCGCAGCGACTCGCGCAGCGCGCGGGCCTGCGGCAGCTCCTCCACGGTGAGTCCGAGGCGCGTCCGGCCGTCCGCCGTGTCGAGCGAGTCGGCGCCCGACTCGAGGTCCAGCGTGTTCACCAGGGACTCGACCAGGGCCAGGCCTCCCGGCGCGGGCGATCTCTCACTCATGACTGCAAGTTACCTCCCGAATCCGGTTGCGGCGTTACCTCTCATACGGGAGCATCAGGTAACGCGTTACCGGTTACGCATCTCTAAAGGTAACTCCGACTTCGAGGAGGAAGTCATGGCACTCGCCAAGCTGGGTGCGGTCGTCCTGGACTGTCCCGATCCCCGCGCGCTGGCCGGCTTCTACGCCGGGGTGCTGGGCGGCACGGTGGAGGGCGAGGGCGACTGGGTCGATCTGTCGGTGCCGGGCGGTCAGGCGCTGGCCTTCCAGCGCGCGCCCGGATTCGTGCCGCCGCGGTGGCCCGCGGCCGACGCCTCCCAGCAGTTCCATCTGGACCTGGTGGTGGAGGACCTGGACGCGGCAGAGAAGGACGTGCTGGAGCTGGGGGCGAAGCCGCTGGCCGAGCAGGGCGGCGGCAGCTTCCGGGTCTACGCGGACCCGGCCGGACACCCCTTCTGTCTCTGCGCCTGCTGAGCGGGCCGGAGCCGGCAGCCCCTAGCCGTCCAGCTCCGCGATCCGCGCGTTGGACGGCTCCCGGCGGTGCTGTGCGGCGCGGGCCGTGAAGTCCGCGCTGCGGAGCACCCGCTGGACGTTTCCCCAGGTCAGCAGGGACAGCTCGGACTCGGACCAGCCACGGCGGAGCAGTTCGGCGATCAGGTGGGGGTAGCGGGAGGCGTCGGCCAGGTCGTGCGGGTGGGCGGCGCCGGAGTCGTAGGTGCCGGACAGGCCGACGCACTCGGGGCCGGCGACCGCGCGGACGTGGTCGAGGTGGTCGGCGACGTCCTGGACGGTCGGGCCGGTCTGCTCGGCGGTCAGCGGCACCATGCACAGACCGCCCGCGGCGCCCAGCTCGGCGAGCAGGTCGTCGGGCAGGTTGGCCGGGTGCGGGCGCAGGGCACGGGCGGCGGAGCGGGTGCACAGCACCGGGGTCTTGGAGAGCGTGGTGGCCCGGCCGACGGTGGCGTCGGAGGCGCCGGAGAGATCGGCCAGGACGCCGAGGCGGTTCATCTCGCGGACGACCTCCTCGCCGAACCGGGTCAGCCCCGCCTCGCTCGCCCAGGCCGTGCCCGCCAGGGTGAGGACGCGCAGGCCCAGGGCGTGCAGGACGCGCAGGATGCCCAGGGAGTCGTCGAGCGCGGGCGCCCCGGCCGGGCCCAGCACGACGGCGGTCCGGCCGCAGTTGCGGGCATCGATGATCTGTCCGGCGGTGCGCACCAGGCGCAGTCCCTCCGGATGGGAGTCGATCACCGAGCGGACGAAGTCCAGCTGCTCCAGGGTGGCGCCCACCGGGCGGTCCCCCGCCAGGCCCTCGGGCAGGTGCAGCGACGAGAACAGGACGCCCACGTGCCCCTCGCGCATCCGCGGCACATCGGTGTCGACGGCCAGCTCGCCCAGCTCCAGGTCGTACCAGGACAGCTGGCGCAGGGCCCACGGCAGGCCGCTGTAGCCGTCGGCGACGGGGTGGTCGGCGAGCAGGGAGTGCGCCCGCCGCAGCGTCTCGTCGGCCTGGGCGTACGACTCCTCCTGGAACGGGTCGTCCGGCAGGCCGTGGTCCCCGCCGACCCCGGTCGTGGTGGGCCTGTCGTCCTGCAGGTCGGCCATGGCGGCTCCGTACGTCGTCGAGAGCTACGTCGGTCGTGAGCTACGTCTGATGCGGCTGGCGTACCGCCACGGTCGCACGGGGCGCGGGGATCCTTCCTGATGAGTGGGGCGTTCGGGGGTACGAACGGTCACGTGTCCGCAGCCGCCCGGATCACCTCGTCCAGCGTCTCCCGGGAGCGGACGAGGTCGGCGATCGTACGGTCGATGCGGTCGCGTTCGGCGGTGAGGTCGGCGACCAGCCTCGGCGTGGCGATCACGGAGGGCCCGCCGTCCTGGTCGCGCATGCACGGCAGCAGCTGCCGGATCTTCGCACTGTGCAGCCCGGCCGCGTACAGCTCCTGGATCCGTACGACCCGGTCGACGGCCGCCTCCGGGTAGTCCCGGTGTCCGCCGGGCGTGCGCTCGGCCGCGAGCAGCCCCTGGGTCTCGTAGTAGCGCAGCGACCGCTCGCTCACGTTGGTGCGCCGGGCCAGTTCACCGATCCGCATCGTCCGCCTCCGGGGCCGTCGGCCACTTGAATCTGACATCAGTGTCAGCTTCTACCGTACGGCCATGACACGGACAACCGACTTCCTGGCCCCGGCCCGGCTCGGCCGGCTCGCACTCCCCAACCACCTGGTCATGGCCCCGCTCACCCGCAACCGCGCGGAGGCCGACGGCACCCCGACCGCGCTGATGGCCGGCCACTACGCCCAGCGCGCCTCGGCCGGCCTGATCATCGCCGAGGGCTCGACACCCAACGCGGTCGGGCAGACGTACCCGGACATCACCGCGATCCACACGGACCGGCACACGGCGGGATGGCGGCAGGTGACCGACGCCGTGCGGGCGGCCGGCGGGCGCATGTTCCTGCAGCTGCAGCACGGCGGCCGGGTGAGCCATCCGGCGACCACGGGCCTGACCCCCGTGGCGCCGTCCCCGGTCCCGCTGCCGGAGACGATCTTCACTCCCGGCGGCCACCGGCCGGCCGCGGTTCCGCGCGAGATGACGGCGGAGGACATCCGCGCCACGATCGCCGACTTCGCCGCAGCGGCCCGCCGGGCCGTCGAGGCCGGCTTCGAGGGCGTGGAGGTGCACTCGGCCAACGGGATGCTGCTGCACCAGTTCCTCGCCGACAACACCAACCGCCGCACGGACGCCTACGGCGGCTCCGTCCAGGCGCGGGTACGGTTCGCGGCGGAGGTGACCGAAGCGGTGGCCGACGCGATCGGCGCCATGGGGGTCCCCCCGCTCGAGCGAAGCCGAGAGTGGGGGAGGGTGGGCATCCGGATCTCCCCCGGCTCCACCGTCAACGGCGTCCGGGAGGACGACACCACCGGTCTCTACGCCGCCCTCACGGACCGCCTGAAGGAACTGGACCTCGCCTATCTGCACCTGGTGCGCTCCGCACCGGAGTCCGCCTGGTACCGCCGGATCCGCGCGGACTGGCCCGGCACCCTGATCGGCAACCCGGACCTGACCGACCTCACCACGGCGGCCGTCACCCGGGAGAGCGCGCGCATGCTGGCCGCCGGAGCCGACCTGGTGGCGCTCGGCCGGCCGTTCCTCGCCAACCCGGACCTGGTCGCGCGACTGCGCCTGGGCGCCCCGCTCAACCCGGTCCGGGAGCGGTACCTGATGTACGTGGGCGGGGCGGACGGCTACACCGACTACCCCGCCCTCGACGCTCAGCCGTCCAGCGACTCGATGGTCGCGTTGGACGGGCCGCGCGTGGCCTGAACGTCGCGGGCCACGTCCTCCGCCGCGCCCAGCACCCGCACCGCGTTCTGCCAGGTCAGCTTGGCCAGGTCGGCCTTGGACCAGCCGCGGTCGAGCAGCTCGGCGATCAGGTTCGGGTAGCCGGAGACGTCGTTCAGGCCGTCCGGGGTGAAGGCGGTGCCGTCGTAGTCGCCGCCGATGCCGAGGTGGTCGATGCCCGCCACCTCACGCATGTGGTCGAGGTGGTCCGCGACCGTGGAGACCGTGGCGACCGGGCGCGGGTTCCGCTCCTCGAAGGCGCGGTGGATCTTCATCGCCTCGGGGGTGGTGTCGAGGTGGTGGAAGCCGTTGGCGCGCATGTTCTGGTCGGCCGCGACCGTCCAGTCGACCGCCGCCTGGAGCACGAACTTCGGCACGAAGGTCACCATCGCCATGCCGCCGTTGCCCGGCAGCCGCTCCAGGACGTCGTCCGGGACGTTGCGCGGGTGGTCGCAGACGGCACGCGCGGAGGAGTGCGAGAAGATCACCGGCGCGGACGAGGCGTCCAGCGCGGCCCGCATGGTCGTGGCCGCCACATGGGAGAGGTCCACGAGCATGCCGAGCCGGTTCATCTCACGGACGACCTCGCGGCCGAAGGCGGACAGGCCGCCCACGTTCGGTGCGTCGGTCGCCGAGTCCGCCCAGTCCACGTTGTCGTTGTGGGTGAGCGTCATGTAGCGCACGCCGAGCGCGTACAGGCCGCGGAGCGTGCCCAGGGAGTTCCCGATGGAGTGACCGCCCTCGGCGCCCATCAGAGAGGCGATACGGCCCTCCGCGCGGGCCGCCTCCATGTCGGCCGCCGTCAGGGCCGGGGCCAGCTGCGCCGGGTAGCGGGCCAGCATCTGCCGGACGCCGTCGATCTGCTCCAGCGTCGCCGGGACCGCGTCCGGCTGGTCGGAGGGGACGTACACCGACCAGTACTGGGCACCGACCCCGCCCTCGCGCAGCCGCGGCAGGTCGGTGTGCAGGCTCGCGCTCTGGGAGGCGGCGAGGTCGAGGGCGTCGAGGTCGTAGCGGACCTGCTTGCGCAGCGCGTACGGCAGGTCGTTGTGCCCGTCGACGACGGGGAACTCGCGCAGCAGTGCGCGGGCGTCGTCCAGCGAGGTCACGGGCCTCACTTCCCGAAGCCGAAGCCGCCCGCGGAGCCGCCGACCTTGGCCCGCAGCCGCTTGCCCTTCTCGGTGGCCTGGTCGTTGAGGTCCTGCTGGAAGTCGCGCATCTTCTGCAGCAGCTCCTCGTCGTGCGCGGCGAGCATACGGGCCGCGAGCAGACCGGCGTTGCGGGCGCCGGCGACGGAGACGGTGGCGACCGGGACACCGGCCGGCATCTGCACGATGGACATCAGGGAGTCCATGCCGTCGAGGTACTTCAGCGGCACGGGCACGCCGATGACCGGCAGCGGGGTGACCGAGGCGAGCATGCCCGGCAGATGGGCCGCGCCGCCGGCACCGGCGATGATCGCCTTCAGACCGCGGTCGGCGGCCTGCTCGCCGTACGCGATCATCTCGCGCGGCATGCGGTGCGCGGAGACGACGTCGACCTCGTACGCGATCTCGAACTCGTCCAGCGCCTTGGCGGCGGCCTCCATGACGGGCCAGTCGGAGTCCGACCCCATGACGATGCCAACAACAGGGCTCATTCGGTGATCGTGCCTCTCAGGTAGCCGGCTGCGTGACGGGCGCGCTCCAGCACGTCGTCCAGGTCGTCGCCGTAGGTGTTGACGTGTCCGACCTTGCGGCCGGGCTTCACGTCCTTGCCGTACATGTGGATCTTGAGCTTGGGGTCGCGGGCCATGCAGTGCAAGTACGCGGAGTACATGTCCGGGTAGTCGCCACCGAGGACGTTGGCCATGACCGTCCACCTGGCGCGCGGGCGCGGGTCGCCCAGCGGCAGGTCGAGCACGGCCCGCACGTGGTTGGCGAACTGGGAGGTGATCGCGCCGTCCTGGGTCCAGTGGCCCGAGTTGTGCGGACGCATCGCCAGTTCGTTGACGAGTATGCGGCCGTCGCGGGTCTGGAACAGCTCGACGGCGAGGTGGCCGACGACGCCGAGTTCCTTGGCGATGCGCAGCGCCATCTCCTCGGCCTGGAGGGCCAGCTCCTCGTCCAGGCCGGGCGCGGGCGCGATCACGGTGTCGCAGACGCCGCCGACCTGCTGCGACTCGACCACCGGGTAGGCGACGGCCTGGCCGTGCGGGGAGCGCACGACGTTGGCGGCCAGCTCGCGGACGTAGTCGACCTTCTCCTCGGCGAGGACCGGGACGCCCGCCCTGAACGGGTCGGCGGCCTCCTCGGCGGATTCGACGACCCACACGCCCTTGCCGTCGTAGCCGCCGCGGACGGTCTTGAGGACGACCGGGAAGCCGTCCCCCTCCGCCGCGAAGGCCTCGACGTCCTCCGGGTCGCTCACGATCCGGTGCCGTGGACACGGCACACCGATCGCGTCGAGCTTCGCCCGCATCACGCCCTTGTCCTGGGCGTGCACAAGAGCGTCGGGCCCCGGGCGCACGGGGATGCCGTCCGCCTCCAGGGCCCTGAGGTGCTCGGTGGGTACATGTTCGTGATCGAAGGTGATCACATCGCAACCGCGCGCGAACTCACGCAGCGTGTCCAGGTCGCGATAGTCGCCGATGACGACATCGCTGACGACCTGCGCCGCGGAATCCTGAGGGGTGTCACTGAGGAGCTTGAACCTGATGCCCAGCGGGATGCCAGCTTCGTGCGTCATACGCGCGAGCTGTCCACCGCCGACCATGCCGACTACCGGGAACGTCACGCCCCTAGGGTATCGGCCACGCCGACCGGGTCGGATTACGTCCCTCACACCGCGTCTTACCCGGGGCTTTCCCGGCTCTTTCCGACCCGTTCCCAAGCTGTGGCCTGGTCCGGGGGCGGCGGACAGGTCGCCTGGATAGCATGGCTGGGTTGACGAAACCTACCGACGGGAGCTGCACAGCCATGGAACCTCGTTCCTCGGGGCTGCAACGGCTCGTACGCGAGGTGGCCAAGTTCGGCGCTGTCGGAGGCGCCGGCGTCCTTGTCAATCTCGGTGTGTTCAACCTGGTCCGGCACGTCTCCGACCTGCCGGTGGTGCGCGCCAGCATCATCGCGACCGTCGTCGCGATCGCCTTCAACTACGTCGGCTTCCGTTACTGGACGTACCGGGACCGCGACAAGGGCGGCCGCACCAGGGAACTCACGCTGTTCCTGATGTTCAGTGCGATCGGCCTGGTGATCGAGAACGGCGTGCTCTTCCTCGCGACGTACGGCTTCGGCTGGGACAGCCCGCTGCAGAGCAACATCTTCAAGTTCCTCGGCATCGGCGTCGCCACCCTGTTCCGGTTCTGGTCGTACCGCACCTGGGTGTTCCGCACGATGCCCGCCCGGGAGGCCGTGGCGCGTGCCGAATCGATCCTGGAGCAGGAGTCGCGAAAGCCCGCGCCGCAGCAGCGCGTCCCGTAGGGACCCGCTAGCGGACCGTCGGCTGGTCCCCGTCCGGCGCCGGCTTGCGGGTCGGGTGCGTGCGGGACAGGAACAGACCGAAGACCGGTGGCTGGGACTGGAGCAGTTCCAGGCGTCCGCCGTCGGCCTCCGCGAGGTCACGGGCGACGGCCAGCCCGATCCCCGTCGAGTTGCGCCCGCTGATCGTGCGCTCGAAGATCCGGGCGCCCAGGTCGCCGGGGACGCCCGGCCCCTCGTCGGTGACCTCGACCACGGCCTGGTTGCCGGTGACCCGGGTTCGCAGGGCGACCGTGCCGCCACCGTGCATCAGCGAGTTCTCGATCAGCGCGGCCAGCACCTGCGCGACCGCGCCGGGCGTGCCGACGGCCCGCAGATGCCGCTTCCCGGAGCTGACGATGGCCCGGCCCGCGCTGCGGTAGGCGGGCCGCCACTCGGCGAGCTGCTGCTGGATGACCTCGTCCAGGTCGAAGGAGACGGCGGAGCCGGTGCGCGGGTCGCGCGAGTTGGTCAGCAGCCGCTCCACCACGTCCGTCAGCCGCTCCACCTGCCCCAGCGCGATCGTCGCCTCCTCCTTCACCGTGTCCGGGTCGTCGGTGAGAGTGATCTCCTCGAGCCGCATGGACAGCGCGGTCAGGGGTGTGCGCAGCTGGTGGGAGGCGTCGGCGGCGAGGCGCCGCTCCGCGGTCAGCATCCGGCCGATGCGCTCGGCCGAGGAGTCGAGCACGTCGGCGACCCGGTCCAGCTCGGGGACGCCGTAGCGCTTGTGCCGCGGGCGCGGATCGCCCGAGCCGAGGCGTTCGGCGGTCTCGGCGAGGTCGGTCAGCGGGGAGGCGAGCCGGTTGGCCTGGCGTACGGCGAGCAGGACGGCGGCGACCACCGCCAGCAGCGCCACCAGACCGATGATCAGCAGGGTCCGGCCGACCTCGCGGGTCACCGCGGAGCGGGGCTCCTCGACGGTGACGGTCTCGCCCTCCTCGCCCGACTGCGTGGAGCGGATGACGTCGCCCTCGGGCTTGGTGCCGATCTCGATCGCCTGCCGGCCCGGGACCCGGATCTCGGCGTACTGCTCCTTGCTGACCGGGTTGCGCAGGACGTCGGCGTTGACGTTCTCCGCGGCGAGGATGCGGCTGTCCACGATGCTGGCCAGCCGCACCGCCTCGGACTCCACCCGCTCCTGGGCGCTGTTGCTGATCGTCCGCGTCTCGACGATGACGAGAGACACGCCGAAGACCGCGATCACCACCAGCACGACGGCAAGGGTGGACTGGATGAGACGGCGACGCACGGGGCCCTCCGGGGGTTGGCTCTACGACACCAGTGTGGCAACCCCCTGAGGGGCGCGGGGAACTGCGCGGCCGGCCCACGACGGCCGGCAGCCGCGCACCCCGCAGGAGAACCCCGACACGACCGCGAAGTCGGCCAAGCCCCAGCGGCAGCGGTCAGCTTTTCTCGAAGCGGAAGCCGACTCCACGCACCGTCGCGATGTACCGGGGGTTCGCCGCGTCGTCCCCGAGCTTCTTGCGCAGCCAGGAGATGTGCATGTCGAGTGTCTTGGTGGACGACCACCACGTGGTGTCCCAGACCTCGCGCATCAGCTGGTCGCGCGTCACGACCCGGCCGGCGTCCCGCACCAGCACCCGCAGCAGGTCGAACTCCTTCGCCGTCAGCTGGAGTTCCTCGTCGCCCATCCACGCGCGGTGCGACTCGACGTCGATCCGCACACCGTGGGTGGCCGGCGGCTGCTGCGGCTCGGCGGCGCCGCGGCGCAGCAGGGCCCGCACCCGGGCGAGCAGTTCGGCGAGCCGGAAGGGCTTGGTCACGTAGTCGTCGGCGCCCGCGTCCAGACCGACGACGGTGTCCACCTCGTCGGCCCGCGCGGTCAGGATGAGGATCGGTACGGTGTGGCCGTCGGCGCGCAGCCGGCGGGCGACCTCCAGGCCGTCCATGCCGGGCAGGCCGAGGTCCAGCACGACGAGATCGACGCCGCCCTGCATTCCGGCGTCGAGCGCGGTGGGTCCGTCCTCGCGCACCTCGACCTCGTAACCTTCCCGGCGCAGGGCGCGGGCCAGCGGCTCCGAGATGGACGCGTCGTCCTCGGCGAGCAGTACACGGGTCATGAGGTGATGGTAGACCGCCCGTGCGCAGTGCTGGGGTGTGATCGGTTGCAGGACTTCTTACCTTGCCGGACCCGTGGTACGAACCATTGCCCGGGAGGTGCGATGGTAGATAACGCCTTCGAAACAGGTCGCGCGGTTCCCTCGACACCTGTGATCCGCGTCTCAAGTCCTTCCATATCCGGCACTGTCCTGCCGTATGGTGACCTGAACGCCTGTAGCACACCGGGGACCTTTGGCGGGATTGACGCTGAAGGTCTCTTTTGTGTGCGGGCTGACGAAGATCAGCCTTGAAAGGAATGACCTCTGGCCGGGCTCCGGACGCAGTGACGCGTCCAGGGCGTGGATCCCGGTGGTCGCCGTCCACCGCTCCGTGATCCGGACCGGACTCCCCCTGGGCGTGGGGGTGGACGACCGACCCTGCCGGTGCCGGCCACACCCCCACCGGGCGCGCAACGCTCCAGCTGCCGCGTCCCGACCAGCAAGGAACGACCATGGCGTCCAGCCTGACGAAGGACTCGGTCCGCCCGGGCACCCCCGGTTCCGAGAAGACCTTCTTCGGCCACCCCCGCGGACTGGCCACTCTCTTCATGACCGAGATGTGGGAGCGATTCTCCTACTACGGCATGAGGGCCCTGCTCCCGCTGTACCTGGTGGCCCCGGGTGGCCTGCACCTGAACGCGGGCACCGCGACCGCGATCTACTCGGTGTACGTGTCGCTCGTGTACCTGCTCGCCCTGCCCGGCGGCTGGTTCGCGGACCGCGTTCTCGGTCCCCGCAAGACGGTCGCCGTCTCCGGCCTGATCATCATGCTGGGCCACCTGTGCCTGGCCCTGCCGGTCTCGGCCAGCTTCTTCGTCGGCCTCGGCCTGGTCGCCATCGGCTCCGGTCTGCTGAAGGCCAACATCTCCACGATGGTGGGTCACCTGTACAAGGGCGCCGACGACCCGCGCCGTGACGGTGGCTTCACGCTCTTCTACATCGGCATCAACCTGGGTGCCTTCGCCGCGCCGCTGATCATCGGCACCGTCGGTGAGAACGTCAACTGGCACCTCGGCTTCGCGCTGGCCGCGCTCGGCATGGCGCTGGGTCTGGCCCAGTACCTGCTCGGCAGCCGTCACCTGAGCGAGAAGAGCAGCGTCGTCCCCACGCCGCTGTCCGCCGAGGAGAAGTCCGCCACCCTGCGCAAGGGCCTGATCTGGCTGGGCATCGCCGCGGTCTTCTACGCCGCCGTCGGCTTCTCCGGCCACTTCACCCTGAACTGGGCGCTCATCCCGCTGACCGTCATCGGTCTGATCGTTCCGATCTTCGTCATCACCCGCATCCTGCGGGACAAGGACCTGGACGGTGCCGAGCGTTCGAAGGTGTCGGCCTACGTCTGGTTCTTCGTGGCCGCCGCCGTCTTCTGGATGATCTACGACCAGGGTGGTTCGACCCTGTCGATCTTCGCCGACGGCAAGGCCGAGAACACCGTCTTCGGCTGGGAGTTCCCGGTCTCCTGGTACCAGTCGGTCAACCCGGTCATGATCATGGCCCTGGCGCCCGTCTTCGCCTGGCTGTGGCTGTGGCTGAACCGGCGCGGCAAGGAGCCGAGCACGATCGTGAAGTTCGCCTCCGGCCTGGTGCTGATCGGTGCGTCGTTCTTCCTCTTCCTCGCCCCGCTGTCGATCGCCGACGGCGGTCACAAGGCCGCCGCGATGTGGCTGGTCGCGATCTACTTCGTCCAGACGATCGGTGAGCTGACGCTGTCTCCGGTGGGTCTGTCCGTCACGACGAAGATGGCGCCGAAGAAGTACGCCTCGCAGATGATGGGCGTCTGGTTCCTCGCGGTCACCGCGGGCGACTCGATCACCGCGCTGCTCTCCAACCCGGCCATCGGCGGGGTGAACCTCGACCGGACGGGCTTCGTCACGCTGGAGGCCGTGCTCGCCGTGCTCGCCGGTGCCGCGGTGTGGATGTACCGCAAGAAGGTCAACAAGCTCATGGGCGACGTCCACTGACGTAGCCCAGGGCTCCGAGAGGGCCACCGCATCCCTGACGATGCGGTGGCCCTCTTGCGTTGTCCGGGAACTACCGCGTCCTGCGCCGCGGCATGAACGTGAACACCGCGGCGCCCAGCAGGATCGCCGTGCCCGCCACCAGACCGAGGGCCTTGAGGGCCCCGTGGTCGCCGGAGCCGGTCTCGGCGAGGCCGCCCGCACCGCTGCCGCTGGTGCCGCCGGCGGACGACGAGCCTCCGGAGGTCGACGTGCCGCCCGAGGCGCCGCCCGGCTGCTGGGCGGTGTCCAGGGTGAGGGAGACCAGCGACTTGTCCGGTGTACAGGTCGTCGTCGTACCCAGGGCCTTGATGGTGAGGACGCCCGGCGCCAGCGTCGAGGTGCCGCTCGCGCCCGGCTTGTAGGTGCCGGTGAGGTCCGGGATCTCGATCGGGTCGCCGGACTTGATGGGCTGTGCGTTCGTCGGCCCCTCCACATGCACGGTGCCCTTGTCCGCGCCGCCCAGCGCCACCTCCATCGACGGCTTCACGGAGTCCTTCGGGATGTCGGCGGGGCTGTTCATCACCGACTTCTTGAACTGCACCGTGAGGTCGTAGTCACCGCCGTTCTTCCTGGCGTTGATCTGCACCGGCGAGGTCGCCTTCTTGTCGCCGATCGGCGTCTTGCAGGAGTAGGGGACCTGGACCTCCTTGCCCGGGAAGTCGGTCCGGCCCGTGCCGCCGGTCGCGGTCGGGGTCGGGGTCGCGCTCTTCGTCGGCGTGGCCGACTGCGTCGGCGTGGACGTGCCGCCGTCGCCCGGCGTCACCTGGATCGTCGCCGCCTTCTGCACGGTCTCCTTCGGCGTGCACTTGGTGTCCGTGGACATCGCGTTGACCGTGTACGCGTCCGGAGTCAGCGTCACCTCGCCGGCCGTCGTCAGCTTCAGGGTGCCCTTCATGTCGGACAGCACCATGGCGCCGCCCTTGGGGATCGCCGGGTTCTGCCGCGGGCCCTGCATGGCGATGTCGGCGGCCTGCGCACCGGCCGCCTTGAGCACCCCGGACGGCTGCACCGAGTTGGCGGGCAGGTCGATGATGTCCGGGTTCTTGGAGGCGGCCTGGACGAACTTCCACACGATGTCGATCGTGTCGCCCACCTTGGCCGTGGCCGGCGCGGTGATCTCGACCTTCGTGGTGCCGTCGACCGGGTCGATGCCCGCGGGCGGCACGCAGTGGGTGGCGAACGACACCTCGGCCGCCTGCGCGGGCACGGCCGCCACGCCCAGCAGCACACCCGCCGAACAGAGCACCAGTGCGGCGCCGGCGGCGCCCGTCCTGCGGGCCGGTGTGACTCTCCTTCGCATGCTCACGTGGGTCCCTTCGTGGTGGGAGTCGTAGGACTCGTCGGGCTGTCGTCGTGCGGTGCGGAGAGCCGGCCGGCCGGGCTGCCCGGAGCGGAGTCCGGGTTGAACCACGGCAGGGTCGGAGTCGGGTCGGGCTCGGGCCCGGGGGTGCGGGAGCGGGGCAGCCGCAGCGCCTTGGCGGTCCCCCCGCCCGAGCGAAGCCGGGGGTGGGGGAGGGCGCGCCGCCGGTGGCGGACACCACCCGGCCGGCGCGGCCGCACCCGGTCCACGACGGCCATCCCGACGCGGAAGACCGCGGCCGGGACGACCAGGCAGAGCAGGATCCAGAACAGCGTCACTCCCCAGGGGCGGCTCACGCCCCACGGCTGCTCGGCCAGGACCCTGCCGTCGTACCGGAGGGAGACGGTGTAGTCGCCGTGCGCCCCGGCGGCCAGTTCGACCGGCAGCTTGATCTGCGCCTTCTTCCCGGGTGCGAGGGTGCCGCGCCACTGCTGCTCGTCCCACTGGGGCGCGAAGACGCCGTGCGCGGTGCCGACGCGGAAGACCGGGTTCTTGATCTCGGTGGAGCCGACGTTGCCCGCGGTGAAGACGAGGGTGCGGCTCGGGGGCGCGCCGAACCAGGTGAGCACGCCGCTGGAACCGGTCAGCCGGGTGTCGGAGAGGATCGACAGCCGGCCGCCGGCGGGCTCGGCGGGCAGCGGGGCGACGGGGTGTCCGGCGACCTGGAGAACGGCGTCCGCCTCGGCCTTCGCACCGGTCACCGTGGCGACGTGCACCACGCAGGGGCACGGCACGGGCGGCTCGGCGACCGGCAGCTTCCTGGTGAAGGACCCGCCGGCGTCGGTGGTCACGGCCCGGCCGTCGCCGTTGGCGCAGGAGTTGGTGCCGCCGATCACGCCCCGGGACGGGGTGGACCGGCCGCAGATCAGCATCATCAGCAGCGTGTGCGGCCGCCAGCCGCTCCCGCTGACGGTGACCGAACCGCCCGTGCCCGCCTGGGCCGTGGACAGCTTCACGTCGGGCCCGTCCGCCGCGGCCACGGGGGCGCAGAGCGGCAGCAGGAGCAGCGCGAGCACCACCGTCAGCACGGGCATCCGGGCCCCTTTCCGGCGCGCCCCTTCGGCTGTGCCGCTCACGTCACCGCTCCCGTCGGCTCGACTTCCGTGTCCGTGTGTTCGCCGTCCTCGGTGCTGCTCCTACGACGCCTGCTCCGCCGTACGGCCACCAGCGAGGCCGCCGCCACCGGCGCCCCGAGGGCCGCGGTCACCCCGCCCCAGGGCACGAACCGGGCGGAGGTGTGCGTGGTGTCGTGGGCGCCGCCCGCCGCCGTGACCGTCAGCCGCACGTCGACGGCGTCCAGCGAGGGCCGGCCGGGCCACGGCTCGCTGAGGGTGCGCCGGGACGCCGGGGCCAGGTGGACCTTCAGGCTGCGGGCGGGGCGGTCGAGGACCGGGCCGAAGAGGCCGTCGGCACGGACCGCGAGTTTCGGTACGAGGGTGGTCGTACCGCGGTTGACCAGCTCGTACGTGATCCGGTCGCCGTGCACCGCCACATGTTCGACGGTCAGCGCGGACAGGGCCGGGCCGCCCACGCGCAGCCGGAGCGGGACGGCCGCCGTACGGCCGTCCGCGCCCCGGGCGGTGATGGTGCCGGAGCGGTCGCCGGGTGCGGCGCCGGCCGGCACGGTCACCGTGAACGGCACCTCGGCGCGGGTGCGCGCGGGGACGCGCAGCCCGGTCCGGGCGAACGCGATCCGCACGCCGGTGCCGCGCAGCCGGACGGTGAGCGGCTTGTGGCCCCGGTTGGTCACGGACACCGTGTCCTGCAGGACCGTTCCCGGGGCGCCCTCGGCGTAGAAGGAGGGGCGTCCGGTGCCGGCGGGCGCGAGGGACCAGGCTGCCGCGGCTTCCGCGTGCGGTGCGGAGACCGGCAGCAGGAACAGGGCGAGGCCGAGGACACGGGCGGCGGCGGACGGCATGGGCGGCTCCAGCGGTCGGAGGCTGCGGTTCGGCGGCGTGCGGCTGGTTCAGCGGCGCGTGGCCGGGTTCCGCCGGGTCAGCCACAACGCGCCCGCCGCGCCCGCAAGAAGAACCGTTCCGCCGAGGGTGCCGAGGGCGACGGCGGAGTCCTCGGGGCCGGTCTGCGGAAGCTGCCCGCCGGAGCCCCCCGACGAGGAGGACGAGGAGGAGGACGACGATCCGCCGGCCGCCGTCACGTCCAGCGTCAGGGACGGCTTGGGGCTGTTGGTGGGGGTGCAGGTGGTCGTCGTACCGAGCGCCTTGATGGTGAGCGTGCCCGCCGTGAAGGTGACCTTGCCGCTCTTCTCCGGTGTGTAGGAGCCGCTCAAGTCGCTGATCTTGATGGGGGTGTTGGCGGGTATCGCGGCCGCGTTGGCCGGACCGGTGACGGCGAGGGTGCCGCTGTCTGCGCCGCCGACGACGATGGTGGCGCTCGGCTTCATCGCCCCCTTGCCCAGCTCGACCGGGCTGGAGGAGACGCCCTTCTGCCAGGACATGGTGATCTTGTAGCTGTTGCCGCTCTTGACGCCCTTGATGTCGATGGGCGAGAGGGCGCTCTTGTCGCCGATCGGCGTCTTGCAGTGGTAGTTGACGTCCACGACGTCGGCGTGGGCCGCCGGCGCGGCCAGCAGCACCGCCGAGCCGGCCAGGGCCGCGGCGGACACGAGCGCGGCGGTTCGTTTCGGGTACGACACGTTCGGTCCACCCCATTCATTCCTGACGGCATATCAGATTCGGCCGTCAAGGTACGCCGGGGGCCTTGAGGAGGGAAGACGCGGCGCACGCCGGAGTTGTGTCGATCCGGCGTGTGGGAAAGGGGGTTCGAGTGGAGACGGGGGCCACGGTGACTGCGTCCGGCCGGCCACCCGGACACTCAGGCAGGAGCGCTCAGTTCCGCCCAGACGGTTTTGCCCGAGCGGCCCGGCGTGCGGACGACGCCCCAGTCCAGGCACAGCCGCTGCACGATGAACATGCCGTGCCCGCCGGGGCGGCCGGCGCGGTGCGGGGTGCGGGGGGCCGGCTGACCGGCGCCGCGGTCGGCCACCTCCACCCGGATCGCCTTGTCGTCACGGGCGAGGAGCAGCTCCTCCGGACCCTCGGCGTGCAGGCAGGCGTTGGTGACCAGCTCGGACACGACGAGCAGGACGTCCTCGGCGGCGGCCCGCCGGTCGGCGGAGGCGGCCGGCAGCCAGCCCCACGCGTACAGCGCCTGGCGGGCGAAGTCACGGGCGAGCGGCACGACCCCGCTCTCACCGTCCAGGCGCAGCCTGCGGATCTGCCGCCCCGGGGTCTCCCGCGGGGTTTCCCGCACACCCTCGGACGGCACGGACGGCGCGGCTGCCCCCGTGGGCACGCCGTCCTCCGGCGCACCCCCCTCGGACGTCCCGGAAGCGCCGCTCGGCTCCGGGCCGCGGTCGCCCGGCGAGTAAGGCCGGGTGGTGCTCATCAGCGCTTCACCTCACCGATTCACCAGTACACGATTCAAAAGCACACGACTCAATAACTCATACGTCAAGCCGGGGCCGTTTCGCCGGTCACCCGGGCGGTCCGCCCCCCGACGGCCGACGCGCTCAGCATCCTCCTGCCCGGATGATCCGGGAGAACACCCCCGTTCTGGGCATGCCGCGCGCCACGCCGGGCCGCCCCGCAGGGGACGGCCGGGGCGCGGGGCTCAGTCGGCTTCGCCGGCCAGCGCCGCCTCCAGAGAGTCATGGACGGTGAAGACCGCCGTCGCTCCCGTGATCTCGAACACCCGGGTGACCACCGGGAGCATTCCGGCCAGGTGGACTCCACCACCGGCGGCCTCCGCCTTCAGTCGGGCTCCGAGCAATACGTTCAGGCCGGTGGAGTCACAGAACTCCAGCCGTGAGCAGTCCACCACGAGACGTGAGAACCCTTTGCCCAGGAAGTCGTCGAGCGGCTCGCGCAGCAGATCGGCGGTGTGGTGATCGAGCTCACCCGCCGGTGTCAGTACGGCGCTGGAGCCCACTTCGCGCACCTCCACCAGAAGCCGGCCCGACTGTGCGCTGCCGACCGTCCCGTGGTCCATGCCGTCTCTCTCTCCCGAGGTCGTGGCTGCTGTTGACGCACTCGAACACTACGCCTTCCTCACACTCTCTGACACCCGAACAACCTCACATAGTAGGACAGGTCACTACGGAACGTACTTGCGATCGACTCACCGAAGCGGGTAGGGCTAGTAGGGACACACATCCCTACACGCCGGCTTCGGAGGCGCCGCACACCGCAGTGCACGTATTGGCTTCGGCAGCCATATGCCGAGAACGACGGAGGACACCCATGTCACCCCGGCTCGACGAATCGCCTACCCGTATCGCGACGTCGACACCCCCACGGGAACAACTGGATCACCCCCTCGATCCCGTCGACACCCACGCCCCCCTCGCGGGGCTCCCGGAGATTCCGCCCTTCGACGAGGTCGACCCTGTCGACGCGCGGGCGCTGTCCAAGACCCTCTTCGAGCGGCTGGCGTCGCTGGAGGAAGGCACGCACGAGTACGCGTACGTGCGCAACACACTCGTCGAACTGAACCTCGCGCTCGTCAAGTTCGCGGCCTCCCGGTTCCGCTCCCGCAGCGAACCGATGGAGGACATCGTCCAGGTCGGCACCATCGGCCTGATCAAGGCGATCGACCGCTTCGAGCTCACTCGCGGTGTGGAGTTCCCCACCTTCGCGATGCCGACCATCATCGGCGAGATCAAGCGCTTCTTCCGCGACACCTCGTGGTCCGTACGCGTACCGCGCCGGCTGCAGGAGCTGCGCCTCGACCTGGCCAAGGCCGGGGACGAGCTGGCCCAGAAGCTGGACCGCGCCCCCACGGTCGGGGAACTCGCCGAACGGCTCGGCCTGTCCAACGACGAGGTCCTCGAGGGCATGGCGGCCTCGAACGCCTACACCGCCTCCTCCCCGGACGCCCAGCCCGAGGAGGACGACTCCGAGGGCGCGCTGGCGGACCGCATCGGGTACGAGGACCACGGACTCGAAGGCATCGAGTACGTCGAGTCGTTGAAGCCCCTGATCGCCGAACTCCCGCCCCGGGACCGGAAGATCCTCTCCCTGCGCTTCGTCGCGGGCCTGACCCAGTCGGAGATCGGCGAGGAACTGGGCATCTCCCAGATGCATGTCTCGCGGCTGCTGTCGCGGACGCTGGTGCGGCTGCGCAGGGGGCTGACCGTCGAGGAGTGACGGCGCGCGAGCGACCGGAGGAGTGGCGGGAGGGCAGGCCCTCCGTCGACTCACGCGGCACGGCCCGGCGGAACACGCCGGGCCGCTTCGCCGTTCAGAGGTGCTTCGCCGCGCGGGGGTGCCTCGTCGTACGGGCACACCGCCGCGCGGAACACCTCGCCGTACGCGGCACTCGGCCGTGCCGCTGCTCGAACTCGTCGGACGCGACGGGACGTTGCGTGAACCGTTATCCGGTTACCCTCGGTAACATCTTTTCCGAAGGGCGCCCCTCCACCACCATGGGCCACCCAAACCGACTGGTACGTCAGGACCATGGGGGACGGAGGGCACGCATGACTCAGGGCGACCGGACCGATTCGGGCGAGGGCATCGAGGACGTGCCGGACGCGCGGCTCACCGAACTGCTGCGCTCCGCCTCCGCGACGGCCTACCCGGCGCTGCAGGAACTGCGCCGCCGGCACCAGCCGTCGGTCCTGGCCTACGCCCGCCTGTGCACCACCAGCGAGTCCACCGCCCGCCGGCTGGCCGCGGAGGCCCTCACCACCGCGGCCCGCGACCTGGCACGCGGCACCGAGCCGACCGTCCCCCTTCGGCACCACCTGCTGCTCCTGGCCGCCCGGTCGACGGCCTTCTGGGCGCGCGACGAGCGCGCGGCGGGCCTGGACCCCGCCCTGCTGCTGGTGCTGAACGCCGGCGGTCTGCCCGACGGGCCGACCCCGTCCCTGCTCCCCGCGTTCCAGTTGCTCTCGTCGCGCCTGCAGGGCCTGCTCTGGTACGGCGTCCTCGAAGAGGAACCCCCGGAGCGAACCGCCGCGTTCCTCGGCCTCGGCCCCGCCGACGTCGTCTACGACACCCCGCAGGCTCTCAAGGCGCTGGCCCAGGCCTGCCTGAGACACCGTCTGGCCGCCTCCGACGACCCGCGCTGCGCCGACTTCCGCCGGCTGATCGAGGAGGCGGTACGGCCGGACGGGCCCCGCTACAGCGCCGACCTGGACGCCCACCGGGCGCACTGTCCCTACTGCGCGGCCGCGATCGAGGACCTGGCCGCCCTGCGGGACACCCCGAGGCAGGCGCTGGCGGAAGGCCTGCTGCCCTGGCGGGGAACGTCGTACATCCGGAACAGCGCCACGACGGCCCCTGCGCCCAAGCCGCTGACGACACGCCCGGATTGGCGGCCCCAACGCCGCTACCTGCTGGCCTCCGCGGCCCTGGGCGTGGCCCTCGCCCCGCTCCTGGTGTTCCTCCTGACCCGCTCCGACGACCCCCACGGCCGGCCGGTCGCGGCGACCCTCGCACCCCCACCGGTGACGGTCTCGGCATCCCCGTCCCCTTCCCCGTCCCCGTCACCGACGCCCTCGCGCACGAGCAAGTCCCCGTCCCCCACCAGGACTTCGCACCGGCCGACCACGCCGGCGGCTCCCCCGCCCAAGCCCACGCCCAAGCCGCAGCAGGCTCCGGCGACCCACGCGCCGAACGGCACCTACGCCCCGATCGTCAACAACGCGACGGGGTGGTGCCTGGACGTCCGGGCCGCGGACCTCCGGGACGGCTGGTTCGACAACGGCGACGACGTGGTCACCGCACCGTGCGACGGCACCGACACCCAACTGTGGCGCGTCGACGCCGGGCGCCAGGTCGTCCAGTCGTACGCCGACGACGACTTCTGCCTCGACAGCCGCGGCGCGACGGACCGCGGCGTCGGCGTCTGGACGTGTTCCTCGGTCGACGGCGGCAACGGGGAGAACCTCAGGTTCTCCGTGCACGACGACGGGCTGATCGTGCCGGACATCGACCGGGGCACGGCCGTGACCGCCACCGGCGGCTACGACGTGGGGCTGGAGCCTGACGACGGGAGCGCGTCGAAATGGCACGCGGGGCGGCCCCGGTGAGGGCCGGGGCCCCGCGAGAACAGGTCGGGTGAGGACCGAGGTCACACCACCCGTACGCCCTGGCGCCACACCTCGCTGACCAGCGGCACTCCCGGCCGGTAGGCCAGGTGGACGTGACTGGGGGCGTCCAGCAGGGTCAGGTCGGCTCGGGCGCCCGGGGTGAGGCGGCCGATGTCGGTGCGGCGGAGGGCCGCGGCACCGCCCGCCGTGGCGGACCAGACCGCCTCGTCGGGGGTCATGCGCATGTCCCGGACGGCCAGGGCGATGCAGAAGGGGACGGAGGAGGTGAAGGACGAGCCCGGGTTGCAGTCCGTCGACAGGGCCACCGTGACACCGGCGTCCAGGAGACGGCGGGCGTCGGGCCACTCGGCGCGGGTGGAGAACTCGGCGCCGGGAAGGAGGGTGGCGACCGTGTTGCCGTTGGCGAGCGCGTCGACGTCCTCGTCCGTGAGGTGGGTGCAGTGGTCGGCGCTGGCCGCGTCCAGCTCCACGGCGAGCTGGATGCCGGGGCCGTAGGAGAGCTGGTTGGCGTGGATGCGCGGGAGCAGGCCCTTCGCCTTGCCGGCGGTGAGGATCGCGCGGGCCTGGTCGCCGTCGAAGGCGCCCTTCTCGCAGAACACGTCGATCCAGCGGGCGTGCGGCGCGCAGGCGTCCAGCATCTCGCCGGTGACCAGGGCGACGTAGGCCGCCGGGTCGTCGGCGTAGTCGGGGGAGACGATGTGGGCGCCGAGGTAGGTCACCTCGTCGGTGTGCTGAGCCGCGATGCGCAGGGCGCGGGCCTCGTCCTCGACGGTGAGGCCGTAGCCCGACTTCGTCTCGAAGGTCGTGGTGCCCTGGCGGAGGGCCTCCGCCAGGTAGTGGGTGAGGTTGGCCTCGAGTTCCGCGTCGGTCGCGGCGCGGGTGGCCGCGACCGTGGTGCGGATGCCGCCCGCGGTGTAGGAGCGGCCGGACATGCGGGCGTTGAACTCCTGCGTGCGGTCACCGGCGAAGACCAGGTGGGAGTGGGAGTCCACGAAGCCCGGCAGCACCGCCCGGCCGCCCGCGTCGACCCGGTTGTCAGTGGCGGGTGCTTTGCTGGATTCACCGGTCCACGCGATGCGGTCGCCCTCAATGACAACGGCCGCGTCCTGGATCAGACCGAGAGGGGAGCCGTCACCGAGGGAGGGGTCGTTGGTGACCAGCGTGGCGATGTTGGTGATGACGGTGCTGCTGCTCATGGTGTCCTCAGGGATGACGATGGGTTTCAGCCTCGCAGGGCCTCGATGGAGTCCGCCAGCGCGGACGGAACGTCCGGCACGAGGGTATGGACGCCGTCTCGCACGACATGGCGGCCGCCCACGACCGTGTGGCGTACGTCCGCCGCGGAGGCGGCGAATACGGCGGTCTCCGCGCCGAGTCGCGGCACCGGCCCCGCTGTCCTGACGGAGTCGAGGGCGACGGTGGTGAAGTCGGCGAGCGCACCCGGTTCCAGGCTACCCGCGTCCTGCCAGCCCAGTGCCGCGTGGCCGTCCGCCGAGGCCGCGCGCAGCAGGGCCGAGGCGGTCCAGTGGCCCCGGGTGCGGGTGCGCAGCCGCTCGTTCAGCTCCATCGCGCGCGCCTCTTCGAGCAGGTCGATGACGGCGTGGCTGTCGGAGCCGAGGGAGAGCGGGGAGCCCGCCCGCTGGAGGGCGACGGCCGGGCCGATGCCGTCCGCGAGGTCGCGCTCGGTCGTCGGGCACATGCAGGTGCCGGTGCCGGAGTCGCCGAGCAGTGCGATGTCCTCGTCGGTGAGGTGGGTGTTGTGCACGCCGGTGGTGCGCGGCCCGAGGACTCCGTGGTCGGCGAGCAGCCGGGTGGGGGTACAGCCGTGCGCGGCGAGGCAGGCGTCGTTCTCGGCGGTCTGCTCCGACAGGTGCACATGCAGCGGGGCCCGCCGCTCCTCGGTCCAGCGGGCCACGGTCGCCAACTGGTCCGCGGGTACGGCCCGTACGGAGTGAATCGCCGCACCGATCCGCGCGTGATCCCGCTCCTTGAGAACTGAACAGCGTTCGGCCCAGGCCTCCGCGCTGCCGTCGGAGAAGCGCAGCTGGTGGACGTTGGGCTCGGCCCCGAAGCCGGAGGAGAGGTAGGCGGTGTCGAGGAGGGTGATGCGGATACCTGCGTCGGCGGCGGCCGCGATCAGTGCCTCGCCCATCGCGTTGGGGTCGGCGTAGGGGGTGCCGCCGGGGGCGTGGTGCACGTAGTGGAACTCGCCGACACAGGTGATGCCGGCCAGCGCCATCTCGGCGTACACCGCGCGGGCGAGCGCGTGGTAGGTCTCCGGGGTCAGGTGGTCGGCGACGGAGTACATCACCTCGCGCCAGGTCCAGAAGGTCCCGGAGCCGACCTGGACCGTGCCGCGCAGCGCCCGGTGGAAGGCGTGGCTGTGGGCGTTCGCCAGACCCGGCAGCGTGAGGCCGCGCAGGATCTCGGCGCCGGGCGGCGGGGTGGGGACGTCGGTACGGACGGCGGTGATCCGCCCGCTCTCGACGTCGAGGGCCACGCCCGGCTCGACGTTCGTGCCGAGCCAGGCGTGCTCCAACCAGTAGGTTCCCTTGGTCACCTGCAGGCCAGTCCTTCCAGTACGTCGGCGAGCGCGCTCACGCCGGCCACGCAGTCGTCCTCGGCCGCGAACTCGGCCGGGGAGTGCGAGACACCGGTGGGGTTGCGCACGAACAGCATGGCGGTCGGGATGCGCCCGGAGAGGATTCCGGCGTCGTGTCCGGCACCGGTCCCCAGCACGGGCACCTTCAGGCGGTCGCTCGAAGTCCCCAGGATGCGGCCGAGTTCGTCGCGCAGGGCGTGGTCGAACTCGACGACCGGGGTGAAGGACTCCCGGACGACGTCGAGGTCGATGCCGTGGGCGTCGGCGTACTCCCGGGCGGCCTTCTCGATACCGCCGACGACCGTGTCCAGGGTCTGCTGGTCGGCGGCGCGGGAGTCGAGCCAGCCCCGCACCAGGGAGGGGATGGCGTTGACGCCGTTCGGCTCGACGGAGATCTTGCCGAAGGTGGCGACGGCGCCGGCGAGTTCGGCCTCCCGGCGGGCGGCGAGGACGGTCTCGGCGTACGACAGCATCGGGTCACGCCGGTCCACGAGTCGCGTCGTGCCCGCGTGGTTGGCCTCGCCCCGGAAGTCGAAGCGCCAGCGGCCGTGCGGCCAGATGGCACTGGCGATGCCGACCCGGTCACCGGACAGGTCCAGCGCGCGGCCCTGCTCGACGTGCAGCTCGACGAAGGCGCCGATACGGGACAGCCGCTCCGGGTCGGGCCCGATGGCCTCGGGATCGTACCCGGCGGCCTCCATGGCCTTCGGGAGGGTGATCCCCTCGCCGTCGGTGAGCCGCTGCGCCTGCTCGACGGTCAGCTCCCCGGCGGTGAGCCGCGACCCGACACAGGCGAGCCCGAACCGGGCCCCTTCCTCATCGCCGAAGTTGACGATGGCCAGGGGCTTGGTGAGCTGTACGTCCCGCGCTCGCAGCTCGTCCAGGGCGGCGAAGGAGGACACGACCCCGAGAGGCCCGTCGAAGGCGCCGCCGTCCGGCACCGAGTCCAGGTGCGACCCGGTGACGACGGCGTCACCGGCGGCGGGATCCCCGAGCCAGGCCCACTGGTTCCCGTTCCGGTCGACCTCGTAGGCCAGCCCCCGCGCCTCGGCCTGCTCCTGGAACCAGGTCCGGCATTCGGCGTCGGCGCCGGTCCAGGCGTAGCGCCGGTAGCCGCCGGAGGCGGAGCTGCGGCCGATCGGCAGCAGCTCCGCCCACATGCTGTGGAAGGTCACGCCTGGTCACCCTCGCGCATAGGCACCCGGACCCCGCGCTCCTGCGCGACCGACTCCGCGATGTCGTACCCGGCGTCCACGTGCCGGATGACACCCATGCCGGGGTCGTTGGTGAGGACGCGCCGGATCTTCTCGCCGGCCAGCTTCGTGCCGTCGGCCACCGTGACCTGGCCGGCGTGGATGGAGCGGCCCATGCCCACGCCGCCGCCGTGGTGGATGGACACCCACGACGCACCGGAGGCCACGTTGACCATGGCGTTCAGCAGCGGCCAGTCGGCGATCGCGTCGGAGCCGTCGAGCATGGCCTCGGTCTCGCGGTACGGGGAGGCGACGGAGCCGCAGTCGAGGTGGTCGCGGCCGATGGCCAGCGGGGCCGCCAGCTCGCCGGAGGCCACCATGTCGTTGAAGCGCTCGCCGGCCTTGTCGCGCTCGCCGTAGCCGAGCCAGCAGATGCGGGCGGGCAGGCCCTGGAAGTGGACGCGCTCGCCGGCCATCTTGATCCAGCGGTGCAGGGACTCGTTCTCCGGGAAGAGCTCCAGGATCGCCTTGTCGGTCTTGGCGATGTCCGAGGCCTCGCCGGACAGGGCGGCCCAGCGGAAGGGGCCCTTGCCCTCGCAGAACAGGGGGCGGATGTAGGCGGGGACGAAGCCGGGGAAGGCGAAAGCCCGCGCGTAGCCGGCCAGCTGGGCCTCGCCGCGGATGGAGTTGCCGTAGTCGAAGACCTCGGCACCGGCGTCCATGAAGCCGACCATCGCCTCGACGTGCTTCGCCATCGCCTCACGGGCCCGCGTGGTGAAGCCGGCCGGGTCCTTGGCGGCGGCGTCGGCCATGTCCTCGAAGGCCACGCCGACCGGGAGGTACGACAGCGGGTCGTGGGCGGAGGTCTGGTCGGTGACGATGTCGATCGGGGCGTTCATCGCGAGCAGCTGCGGGACCAGCTCGGCGGCGTTGCCGAGGACGCCGATGGAGAGCGGCTTGCGCTGGTCACGGGCCTCGGTGGCCAGCTGGAGCGCGTGGTCGAGGTTGTCGGCCCTGACGTCCAGGTAGCGGTGCTCGATACGGCGCTCGATGGCGCGCGGGTCGCAGTCGATACAGATGGCGACGCCGTCGTTCATGGTCACGGCGAGCGGCTGGGCGCCGCCCATGCCGCCGAGGCCGGCGGTGAGGGTGATGGTCCCGGCGAGGGTGCCGTTGAACTTCTTCGCGGCGACGGCGGCGAAGGTCTCGTAGGTGCCCTGGAGGATGCCCTGGGTGCCGATGTAGATCCAGGAGCCGGCGGTCATCTGCCCGTACATGGTCAGGCCGAGGGCCTCCAGACGGCGGAACTCCTCCCAGTTGGCCCAGTCGCCGACCAGGTTGGAGTTGGCGATGAGGACACGCGGGGCCCACTCATGGGTCTGCATGACGCCGACCGGGCGGCCGGACTGGACCAGCATGGTCTCGTCCTGCTTGAGGGTCTGCAGCGTGCGCACCATCGCGTCGAAGGAGCGCCAGTCACGGGCGGCCTTGCCGGTGCCGCCGTAGACGACGAGCTTGTCGGGGTGCTCGGCGACCTCGGGGTCGAGGTTGTTCTGCAGCATCCGCAGAGCGGCTTCCTGCTGCCATCCCAGGGTGCTCAGTTCCGTGCCGCGCGGTGCTCGTACGGGGCGGGGTCCCGACATCGTCTGCCTCCTCCTGTTGCTATCTCTATTCACATCCTGACTTCCTGAATAGAACTAGTCAATACATCGGCGGCAGCCCGTCCGCGCGTCGTGGGTGTTTGGCTGGAATCACCCGAACACGCGGATACGGCGGCAGGGCAGGGCGACAGGAGGACAGGCGTGGACCAGGACACCGACAGCGAGGCCCGGGAGCGGGCCGCCCGGCGGGACGAAGCGGTGCGCGGCGCTGTGGAGCAGGGGCTGCTGGGGCCGGACGCGGCCGTGGTGGCGCTGCTGGACGTCACCGGCATCCGGAAGTCGGCGGCGGCCCTGCGGGCGGCGTTCGACGCGGTCACGGCGCCGGGCACGCCGGTGCTGCACGCCTTCGCGGTGAAGGCGACCCCGCTGGTGCCGGTACTGCGCCTGCTGCACGAGGAGGGCATCGGCGCGGAGGTGGCGAGCCCGGGCGAGCTGGCGCTGGCGCGGGCGGCGGGGGTGCCGCCGGACCGGACGGTGCTCGACTCGCCCGCCAAGACCCCGGCCGAGCTGCGCGAGGCGCTCGCGCTGGGCGTCGCCGTCAACGCGGACAACCCGCAGGAGCTGGACCGGCTCGACGCCCTCGTCCACCATGGCCCCAAGCGCACGGGAGGCACCCCCGTGGCGCCCGGCTCCTCGCCGCTCGGCATCCGGGTCAACCCGCAGATCGGCGGCGGCACCATCGGGGCGACCTCGACGGCGACGCAGACGTCCAAGTTCGGGGTGGCGCTGCGCGACGAGGGGGCCCGGGAGTGGGTCGTGCGGGCGTACGCGGACCGGCCGTGGCTGACCCGGCTGCACGCGCACACCGGTTCGCAGGGCATCCCGCTGCCGCTGCTGGCACGGGGCGTGGCGGAGACGTACGCGCTCGCGGAGGAGATCAACGCGCGGATCGGGCGGCGGCAGATCGACACGCTGGACATCGGCGGCGGGCTGCCGGTCGACTTCACGGCGGAGGCGACGGCACCGACGTACGCGCAGTACGCGCGCCTGCTGGCCGAGGAGGTGCCGGGGCTGTTCGACGGGCGGTACGGGCTGGTGACCGAGTTCGGGCGGTCGCTGCTGGCCAGGCACGGCACGGTGGTGGCGCGGGTGGAGTACACCAAGAGTTCCGGCGGGCGGCGGATCGCGGTGACGCACGCGGGCGTGCAGGTGGCCGCGCGGACCGTGTACGCACCCGGGGCGTGGCCGCTGCGGATCGCCGCGTACGACCCCAAGGGGCGGCCCCGGTCGGGGCCCGAGGTGGTGCAGGACGTGGCCGGCCCGGCCTGCTTCTCCGGCGACCTGCTCGCCGAGGGGCGCACGCTGCCCCTGCTGGAGCAGGGCGACTACGCGGCGGCACTGGACACGGGCGCGTACTACTTCGCCCACCACTACGCCTACAACTCCCTCGCCCGGCCGGGGATCTACGGCTTCGCACCCGACGGCACGGGAGGCGTGGCCTTCGCGACCGTGCGGGAGCCGCAGACCGTGGCGGAGGTCGTGGCCGAGTCCGGTGGGGCGCACGCGTCCACGCTCACCACCCTGCGCACGCCCGGGAGCCGTTGACGCACCTCGGGTACATCTCGAACAACTGGGTCAACTGCCCGAAAACAGTCGTCAGTTGACCCACACTAGTACGCCGGGCGCATGTTCCACCGGAAAATGCCAAAGGACTCACCCCTCGCGCACACGTTGCGTAGTGTCCCTGTCACTCAACCGGAGTCACAGGCGGGAGGGAAGCCAGGGTGCCCGGAATCGACGAGTGCTTGCTGGAAGCGATGCGGTTGCCCGGTGCGCGGGGAGCCTCCCTGGTGGACTGGACGAGCGGACTGGCCCTGGGCACCGTCGGGGACGCCCCCGGCGGTGACCACGAGACCACCGCCGCCGAGGCCGCCGAACTGGCCCGGCTCGCCGCCGAACACGGCGCCTTCGCGGCCGGGGACGGCGACGACTTCGGCCCGCCCGTCGAGGACGTGATCGTCAGCAACCACGACAGCTACCACCTGCTGCGGTTCGTGGACACGTCCTTCGACAGCAGCGTCTTCCTGCACCTGTGGCTGGGCCGCGAGGAGGGCAATCTCGCCCTCGCCCGCATCCGGCTCGGCGAGATGGCCGCCCGGCTGGTGCTGGGATGACGATGGTCGAAACGCCTCCGCCGCTGCCGGTGCGGGACAGGGCCGCGGTCCAGGACCGTACGGCGGGCGCGCTGTCCCCGATGCTCCGGCGGCTCGCCGAGGAACAGGCCACCGGCGTCCTCGTCCGCGAGCACGGCACCCTGCACCTCGTCGAGGGCCGGGTGGTGCACGCCGAGAGCCCCCATGCCCCTGGTCTCGACGTGCTCCTCACGGCCCACGGCACCCTGGCCACGACCGCCTGGCAGCGGGCCACCGGGCAGGCCGACGGCCCGGCGGACGCGGCCCGGCTGCTGCTGGACGCCGGGCTGCTGCCGGAGGGCGCGCTGGAGCTGTGCCACCTGGACGCGCTGTACGACGCCGGGTACTTCGCCCTGTCGCCGAGCAGCGCCCCGGGCCGCTTCCGGTACACGCGGGCGCCCCGCCCCGGCCCGCTGCCCTCGGTCCCGGTCATCGCGCTGGAACGCGAGACGCTGCGCCGCCGGCTGCTGCTGCACCGTCTGTGGCCGGACCCGGCGACCGACAGCGCGCCGCTGATCCGCGCCGACCCGGTCGCCACGGCGCCGGTCACTCCCCGCCAGCGCGCGGTCCTGGACCGGGTGGACGGCGTCCGCACGGCCCCGGAGATCGCCCGCAACCTGGGCCGGCAGGCGTTCCACACGCTGGTGGACGTACGCCGCCTCTCGGCGGCCGGACTCCTCAGGCCGATACCCGCGGCCCCCGCCCCGCCGCCGGTTCCCCCGGCTCCCCCGCTCACGGTCACCGACCCCGACATCGCGCTGCTGAAGAGGCTCAGGGATGCGCTGGAGGCGCTTTGAACGGCACCAACCCGCCGAGAGGAGAGAGCTGATGGTGTCCGCACAGGACCTCGACGCCGTCCTGGACGAACTGCGTCGGCTGCGGACCCGCGTGCCGCAGCTCACCGGAGCCCTCGCGGCCGGCGTCGACGGTCTCGCCGTCGCCCACGACACCCCCGGTGTCGACCCGGAGGGGCTGGCGGCACTCACCGCGGCCGCGCTGGGCGTCGCCGTACGGATGGCCGACGCCACCGGGAACGACGGTTTCCGGGAACTGCTGGTGCGCGGCGAGAACGGCTACGTCGCCACCTACGCGGCCGGCCGCACCGCCGTGCTGACGCTGCTCGCCGAGGACCGGGTCAACGTCGGCCGGCTGCATCTGGAGGGCCGCCGCTCGGCCGCCCGCGTCGGGGAGCTGCTCGACGCCGCCGAAGCCGCCGCGGAAGCGGGCCGCCCGGCCACCAGGACCACATCCGCACCACGGAACAGAACCACGCGCGCGTCACGCACCACGACCGAAGCGCGCACCGCAACCGACAGCTGAAAGGACCACCATGGCCAACACCGAGACCGCACTGAAAGAGGCGCTGACCTCCATCGAGGGCGCCACCGGCGTCGCGCTCGTCGACTACACGAGCGGCATGGCGCTGGGCACGATGGGCGGCAGCAAGAGCTTCGACCTGAACGTGGCCGCCGCCGGCAACACGGACGTGATCCGCGCCAAGATGCGCACGATGGAGCACCTGGGCCTCAAGGGCGACATCGAGGACATCCTGATCACGCTGTCGGACCAGTACCACCTGATCCGCCTGCTCAAGGGCCGCGGCGGCAACGGCCTGTTCCTCTACCTGGTCCTGGACGCCAGCCGGGCCAACCTCGCGATGGCCCGGCACCAGCTGAAGGGGATCGAGGCGGTCCTGGAGGTCTGACAGGTCAGACGAGCGCCGCGGAGCGGCGGCGGGTCCCGCCCGGGGCCGCGTCGCCGGCCGCGAGGCCCGTGCCGCGCAGGCCCTTCACGGCCGCGCCCGCCGGGCTCCCGCCCCGGCGGTCGAGCCAGTCGACCCGCACCCACAGCAGGGTGTCCTCGGCCCGCTCGCGCCGCCCGAGCCAGGCGGCCTTCAGCCGCAGCCCGGTGCCGGCCCCGGCGAGCAGCATGCCCCCGGCCGCGGGCACCGCGAAGGAGCTGCCGAACGCGACGGCGAAGGCGAGCAGCAGCCACCAGCGGTGTCCCCGGCGCCAGCTGCGCACCGTCACCGCCCGGTCCTGCAGGACGTCGAACTTGCCGGCACGGGCGGCCCCGCGGGCGAGAGCGGCGTACTCCTTGCGCCGGGTCAGCGCCACGACGGCGGCGGTGATCAGGAACAGCGCGGCTCCCGCGAGCACGCCGATCCGGCGCCCGGTCACCCCGGGCAGCAGGACCCCGGTCCCCGCGGCGAACACCCCGAACCACCACAGTGGTGCGGCCCCGGCCCGTACGACGACGGCCACCCGGGCCAGTCCATGTCCTCCGCGCGCCACGATCCGCCTCCTCGTCCCGGCACAGTGCTGTCGGCCGGGCACGGTAACGGGCGAACGTGAGACGAGTCTGAGAGCGCGCCGGGCCGCTCGGCCCGTGCGGCCTATTCGACGAACAGTCCGCGGGCCGCCGCGTTCGCGTCGAACTCCTCCAGCCGCGCCTGGGCGTCCGGCAGGTCGTCGCAGACCGCCTCCAGCAGCACCCGCCCGAGCAGCATGGGCGCGCACGCGGTGTCGAAGGCGAGTCCGGTGCCGACGGCGGCGGGCAGCAGCAGGTCGGAGTACTTGGCGACGGGCGCGAAGGCGGAGTCGGCGACCGTCACGACGGTCAGGCCCGCCTCCTTGGCGTAGGCGAGGGTGTCGACGACCTCGCGCGGATGCCGGGGCAGCGCGAAGCACAGCAGCGCTGTGGCGCCCGCGCGGACGGCCGCGTCGATGCGGTCATGGATCATCGTGCCGCCCTCGTTGAGCAGCCGGACGTCCGGGTGGACCTTGGCGGCGAAGTACGCGAAGCCGTACGCCTGGGAGGCGGCGGCGCGCAGCCCGAGCACCGGCAGCGGGCGGGAGGCGGCCAGGACCCGGCCGGCCCGCTGCACCGGGCGCGGGTCGGCGAGCAGCTCCGCGAGGTGCTTCAGGTTCTCGATCTCGGCCTCGACGGCCTGCTGGTACTCGTTGTAGGAGCCCGCCTCCGCGGCCGGTTCGGCGGGCACGACCTCGCGCAGGTGCCTGCGCAGCGCGGGGTAGCCGTCGAAGCCGAGGGCGACGGCGAACCGGGTCACCGACGGCTGGCTGACCCCGGCCAGCTCGGCCAGCTCCACACTGGACAGGAAGGGCACGTCGGCGGCCCGGCGCACCATGCTGTGCGCGATGCGGCGCTGGGTGGGGGTGAGCCGGTGCCCCTCGAAGAGCACCTGCAGCCGGGCGGCCGGGCTGTCCGCCACGACGGACATCAGCTCGGGAGCCTCCTCGGCCGCTCCCTCGGTCGTCACACCGGTACTCCTGTCCACGCTCATGCCGTGCTCCCCCTCCGGGCCGACGCTGCGAGCGGGGCGAGACCCGCCCCTTCCCCCGCGCCCCGGGAGAGTACAGCGCGCTCCGCCGGCACACCCCCGATACGAGACGACAGCACGCCTGGACTCCCCTCAGCTATTCACACACCAAGAACTCTGCATGACGTTATGCAGCCGGGCAAGGGGCGGTATCGCCGTGGCGATGATCCGACGACGAAACAACCAAGTGTCGTTAAACCGACACTCAGGGTGACCGTACGGCTGCTTACGGTGAACACGCGCTACTGGCACGACTCCTGAGGAAGCGTCATGGCCTCCAACCGCAGGGCCTTCCTGACGGCCACCGCCGTCACCGCCCTGACCGCCGCCCCGGCGACGGCCGCCCCCGGTCCCCGTCCCCTCCCACCGAGCGCGGCGCACACCGCGCGCGCCGCCCTCGACGAGCTCCTCGCCGGCAACCGCCGCTACGCCGCCGGCCACCCCCGGCACCCGCACGACAGCCCCGGCCGGCGCCGCCTGCTGGCCGCCGCACAGGACCCGTTCGCGGTGATCGTCGGCTGCATCGACTCCCGGGTGCCCCCGGAGCTGGTCTTCGACCTCGGACTCGGCGACGTGCTGTGCATGAGGACCGCCGGCCAGGTGCTGGACGAGGCCGTGCTCGGCTCGGTCCAGTACGGCGTCCAGGAGCTGGGCGTCCCGCTGGTGCTGGTGCTCGGGCACGAGCGCTGCGGGGCCGTCGCCGCCACGCTCGATCATCTGCGCACGGGCGCGCCGGCGCCGGGCCACCTGGAACTGCTGGTGGACGAGATCGCCCCCGCCGCCCGCCGCACCCGGGCGCTGACCGGCGACTGGGCCGAGCACACCATGCGCGCCCACACGGCCTGGGTCCGGGACGCGATCCGCGCCGATCCGGCCTTCACCTCGGCCCACGTCGCGGCCGCCCGCTTCGACCTCGACACGGGGCTCGTCTCCCTGCTGCCCTGACCGCGTCCCGCCGGCCGCGCCGAAGAGGGGGGTTGTCCCCCGTGCGGAGGGGATGACCGCTCCCTAGGGTGGAGCGCATGAGCGCACTGGACTCACGGGACGTGGACCTGAAGAAGGACCTGGACGCCACCGTGCGGGCACGCAGGGAACTGGGCGAGGAGTACGACTCCGCACTCGTCGAGTCGTTCCTGGAGAAGGTCGACCAGCGGATCGACGACGTGGTGGACCGCCGGGTGCGGCGGCACCTGGCCGAGCAGCGGATGGCGGACGCCCGCGGTTCCCGGCGGCCCAGGGGCGGCGAGAGCTGGGCCGAGCGCTTCGGCCTCGCGATCGTCTCGCTGGTGCTGGCGATCCCGCTGTCCGCGATCGGCGGCGCTCTCGCGGGGCTGACCGGGGTGGTGACCACCTGGGTCGGCATCGTCGCCGTCAACGCGGCCCAGGCGGTCCGGCACAACCCGGAGATCCTCGCCGGGCGCCGGGCCTCCCGGGAGGACTGAGGGGTTCACGCCTGCCGGGTCGGCAGCACCATGATCTGGCGCAGGTTGACGTGCCGGGGGCGGCTGGTGGCGTAGGCGACGACGTCCGCGACCTCATCCGCCGCGAGGCCGCCGATCGCCTGGAGCATGCCGTCCAGCTGCCCGGACAGCTCCGCGTTGCCGACGTGCGCCTTCAGCTCGGTCCGAGTGAGCCCGGGCTCGACATTGGTGACCCGTACGTCACGCGGCCCCAACTCGGTGCGCAGGGACTGCGAGAGGTAGGTGACGGCGGCCTTCGTGGCGCCGTACACCGCGTAGTTGGGGAAGGTGACGTGGGCGCCGATGGACGACACGTTCACCAGGTCGGCGGTGCGGCCCTCGGCGGCCGCGGCCACCAGGTCGGCGGTGAAGGCGCGGATGACCCGCAGCACGCCGGTCACGTTGGTGTCGAGCATGCGCTGCCACTCGTCGATCCGGCCGTCGTCGACGGGGTTGGGCAGCATCACACCGGCGTTGTTGACGACGAGGTCGACGCGCCCGTAGGTCTGGTGGACCAGGTCCCGGGCGGCCTCGACGGACGCGTCGTCGGTGACGTCGGCGGCCACCACCAGCGCCTCGCCGCCCTCCGCCCGGATCTTCCCGGCGACGGCCTCCAGCCGGTCCGCGCGCCGGGCGAACAGCGCCACCCGGGCGCCCTGCGCGGCCAATTGCCGGGCGACGGCCGCGCCGATGCCGCTGGCGGCGCCGGTGACGACGGCGGTACGGCCGGACAGGTTCTCGTACGACATGGGTGTTCTCCCCGTTGGGTGCCGGGGCGTCTCCCCGGCGGCTGGCACCACCCTCGCCGGGTCCGGCCGCCGTACCCAGGGATGCGCTTTTCCTGGGTCTGCCAGTACCAGGCTGGGAGACCGCCGCTCCCCTACGATCGGACCCATGGACGGGGACCTAGGAGACTTCCTGCGCTCGCGCCGCGCCCGCATCCAGCCCGAGGAGGTGGGGCTGCCCGTGCACGGGCGGCGCCGCGTACCGGGCCTGCGCCGCGAGGAGGTGGCGCAGCTCGCGGGTGTGAGCGTGGACTACTACATCCGCTTGGAGCAGGGGCGCGGTCCGTCCGTCTCGGACGCCGTGCTGGACGCGATCGCGCGGGTGCTGCGGCTGGACGAGACCGAGCACACGTATCTGCGGACGGTGGCCCGGCCGCGCGGGCGCCGCGAGCGCCGTCCGGCCGCGCCCCGGGTACGGCCGGGCGTGCAGCTGCTGCTGGACAGCATGGAGCGGACCCCCGCGTTCGTGCTGGGCCGCCGCATGGACGTGCTCGCCTGGAACGCGCTCGGCGACGCCGTGGGCGGCTTCAGCCGCATGGCACCGGACGAACGCAACATGCCGCGCCAGGTCTTCCTCGACCCCGCCGCCCGGGACCTCTACCCCGAGTGGGCCGCGGTGGCCGCCCAGACGGTGGCCAACCTGCGCATCGGCGCGAGCTCGTACGCCGACGACGCCGCACTGTGCGCTCTGGTCGGCGAACTCTCCCTCAAGAGCGAGGACTTCCGCCGGCTCTGGGCCGACCACGAGGTCAAGGAGTGCGCGTACGGCGTGAAGCGCGTACGGCACCCCGTGGCGGGCCTGCTCACCCTCCCGTACGAGACGCTGACCGTCCCGGCGGACCCGGAGCAGACGATCGTGGTGTACACCCCCGAGCCTGGGTCGGAGACGGCGGAACGGCTTGCCCTGCTGGGCAGTTGGGAATCGGCTCACTCCCGCTGAGGAAGATGGTGCGCGGGGACCGCCGCACCCCCGTTGCCGGGGGGCGGGACGACGGCGGTCCCCGCGAGGGACGCGGGCCGGGTCAGGGCCGGGCTTGCGCGTCCTAGGCGTCCATGGATGGTCCGGGAGCCGCTCCGGAGGTCCTTGGCGCCGTTCGGCGCCGGCCGGGGCGGGGAGCCGCTCCCGCCCTGCCGGCACCCACTAATCTGCCTGACCCGTGTTAAGCGGGTGCTGCGCGCACGTGACACGCTCGTACCACTTCCGGAACGGCTCGATCGGCCGTGGTCACCGCAAGTTCGCCGCCGCCACGGCCGGTTCACCGCAGGTTCGCTACTTGTTCCCGCCCTTGGCCAGGAACGCCAGCAGGTCCTGCCGGCTGACCACTCCGGTCGGCTTGCCCTCGACCAGGACGATCGCCGCGTCCGCCGAACCCAGCACCGACATCAGGTCGCCGACCGGCTCGCCGGAGCCGACCTGGGGCAGCGGGGAGGACATGTGCTTCTCCAGCGGGTCGTCGAGCGAGGCCCGCTTGTTGAACAGGGCGTCCAGCAGCTCCCGTTCGACGACCGATCCGACGACCTCGGCGGCCATCACGTCCGGGTGACCGGCGCCCGGCTTGACGACCGGCATCTGCGAGACGCCGTACTCGCGCAGCACCTCGATGGCCTCGCCGACGGTCTCCTCCGGGTGCATGTGCACCAGGGACGGGATGGAGCCGCCCTCCTTGTCGTTGAGGACGTCGGCGACGCGGGCGCTGGGGCCCTCGTCCTCCAGGAAGCCGTAGTCGGCCATCCACTCGTCGTTGAAGATCTTGCTGAGGTAGCCGCGGCCGCTGTCGGGGAGCAGCACGACGACGACGTCGTCCGGGCCCAGTCGCTCGGCGACCTCCAGCGCGGCCACGACGGCCATGCCGCAGGAGCCGCCCACCAGCAGGCCCTCCTCCTTGGCCAGGCGCCGGGTCATCTGGAAGGAGTCCTTGTCGGACACGGCGACGATCTCGTCGGCCACGGTCCGGTCGTAGGCGGTGGGCCAGAAGTCCTCGCCCACGCCCTCGACCAGGTACGGCCGGCCGGAGCCGCCGGAGTAGACCGAGCCCTCGGGGTCGGCGCCGATGACCTTGACCTTGCCGTCGCTGGCGTCCTTCAGGTACCGGCCGGTGCCGGAGATGGTGCCGCCGGTGCCCACGCCCGCCACGAAGTGGGTGATCTTCCCCTCGGTCTGCTCCCACAGCTCGGGGCCGGTCGAGTGATAGTGCGAGAGCGGGTTGTTGGGGTTGGAGTACTGGTCGGGCTTCCAGGCGCCCGGCGTCTCGCGGACCAGCCGGTCGGAGACGTTGTAGTACGAGTCCGGGTGTTCAGGGGCGACGGCGGTCGGGCAGACCACGACCTCCGCGCCGTACGCCCGCAGCACGTTGATCTTGTCGGTGCTCACCTTGTCGGGGCACACGAAGATGCACTTGTAGCCCTTCTGCTGGGCCACGATGGCGAGTCCGACGCCGGTGTTCCCGCTGGTCGGCTCCACGATGGTGCCGCCCGGCTTGAGCTCGCCGCTCTGCTCGGCGGCCTCGATCATGCGCAGGGCGATGCGGTCCTTCACGGAGCCGCCCGGGTTGAAGTACTCCACCTTGGCCAGGACGGTCGCCTGGATGCCCATGGTCACACTGTTGAGCTTCACCAGCGGGGTGTTGCCGACGAGGCTGATCATCGAGTCGTGGAATTGCACCGTTGTCTCCGGTTGCTTGCAAAAAACAGTGGTCGTATGTGGTTCCGCCAGCCTACGGCCCCTGGGTGACGTGGCGCGGGCGTTCACTCCCCGTTGAGATTGACGAACGGGCTGTACGGGGCAAGGAGTGGATGTACGGCTACGAGGAGGTGGCGGCGACGCATGACGAGCATGTCGAGGGCGAGGGTGGCCCGGCGCATCGCGGCCGGAGCGGCGTACGGCGGTGGCGGGGTCGGGCTGGTCGGGGCGGCCGCCGTCGGCCTGCTGCTGGCGGAGGTGCGGCTGGCCCGGCGCCACGTGGGCAACGGCAGCGGCGGACGGGTGCCGGTGGCCGAGGGCGTGTACGGCACCTCGTACGGCCTCCCCGGTGAACCGCCGCTCAGGCTGAGCATGCTCGGCGACTCGACGGCGGCCGGGCAGGGTGTGCACCGGGCGGGACAGACACCGGGGGCGCTGCTGGCGTCGGGACTGTCCGCGGTGGCGGAGCGCCCGGTGGAGCTGCGGAACGTGGCCCTGCCGGGGGCGCAGTCGGACGACCTGGACCGTCAGGTGGCGCTGGTGCTCTCGTCCCCTTATCCGCTCCCCGACATCTGCGTGATCATGATCGGCGCGAACGACGTCACGCACCGGATGCCGCCGACGCGTTCGGTACGGCACCTGTCGGCGACGGTACGGCGGCTGCGCACGGCCGGCGCGGAGGTGGTGGTCGGCACGTGTCCCGACCTCGGCACCATCGAGCCGGTGCAGCAGCCGCTGCGGTGGCTGGCCCGCCGGGCCTCGCGGCAGCTGGCGGCGGCGCAGACGATCGGGGTGGTGGAGCAGGGCGGGCGGACGGTGTCGCTCGGTGATCTGCTCGGGCCCGAGTTCGAGGCGAATCCCCGGGAGCTGTTCGGGCCGGACAACTACCACCCCTCGGCGGAGGGGTACGCGACGGCGGCGATGGCCATACTGCCCACCGTGTGTGCGGCGCTCGGGCTGTGGCCGGAGGAGGAGCGGCCCGACGTGTCCCGCCGCGAGGGCTTCCTGCCGGTCGCACGGGCTGCGGCGGAGGCTGCGTCGGAGGCGGGCACGGAGGTCACGGCGGCGATGCCCACCGGTCCGCGCGGGCCGTGGGCCCTGCTCAAGCGCAGGCGGCGGCGCCGGGTGCCCGAGGCCGAGCCCGCGGCTCCGTCCCCGTGACCGGCAAAGCAAGCGCTTAGTAAATTGCGGCCAGTGTCACACCGTGACACCGGTGACCTGGGCCATACGTACGGGTAACTTCCCAACCGGCCCTGCCAAACACCGTCAGCCCACCTGGAGCCGTGATGCCCGAAGCCGTCATCGTCTCGACCGCCCGCTCCCCCATCGGCCGCGCCGGCAAGGGTTCCCTCAAGGACCTGCGCCCCGACGACCTGACCGCGACCATCATCCAGGCGGCGCTCGCCAAGGTCCCTGAGCTGGACCCGCGGGACATCGACGACCTGATGCTCGGCTGCGGCCTCCCCGGCGGCGAGCAGGGCCACAACCTCGGCCGCATCGTCGCCGTGCAGATGGGCATGGACCACCTGCCGGGCTGCACGATCACCCGTTACTGCTCCTCCTCGCTGCAGACCTCCCGCATGGCCCTGCACGCCATCAAGGCCGGCGAGGGCGACGTCTTCATCTCGGCCGGCGTCGAGACGGTGTCCCGTTTCTTCAAGGGCAGCTCCGACGGCCTCCCGGACACGCACAACCCCTTCTTCGCCGAGGCCGAGGCCCGTACCGCCGCCGTCGCCGAGCAGGAGGGCACCACGTGGCACGACCCGCGTGAGGACGGGCTGGTCCCGGACGCGTACATCTCGATGGGCCAGACCGCCGAGAACCTGGCCCGCTGGAAGGGCGTCACCCGCCAGGACATGGACGAGTTCGGCGTCCGCTCGCAGAACCTCGCCGAGGAAGCCATCAAGAACGGCTTCTGGGAGCGCGAGATCACCCCGGTGACCCTCCCCGACGGCACGGTCGTCAGCAAGGACGACGGCCCGCGCGCCGGCGTCACCCTGGAGGGCGTGTCGGGCCTCAAGCCGGTCTTCCGCCCGGACGGCCTGGTCACGGCCGGCAACTGCTGCCCGCTGAACGACGGCGCGGCCGCGCTGGTCATCATGAGCGACACCAAGGCCCGCGAGCTGGGCCTGACCCCGCTCGCCCGCATCGTGTCGACCGGTGTCTCCGGCCTCTCCCCCGAGATCATGGGCCTCGGCCCGGTCGAGGCGAGCAAGCAGGCTCTGCAGCGCGCCGGCCTGACCGTCGACGACATCGACCTGTTCGAGATCAACGAGGCGTTCGCCGCCCAGGTGATCCCCTCCTACCGTGACCTCGGCATCGACATCGACAAGCTGAACGTCAACGGCGGCGCCATCGCCGTCGGCCACCCCTTCGGCATGACCGGCGCCCGCATCACCGGCACGCTCATCAACTCGCTGCAGTGGCACGACAAGCAGTTCGGCCTGGAGACGATGTGCGTCGGCGGCGGCCAGGGCATGGCCATGGTCATCGAGCGCCTCAGCTGACCTGATCCACCCTCGGTAGCCGAGCGGGTACGGAAGGTCAGGAATCGACCCAGAACCCGGAAAACACCCGGGTTCTGGGTCTTTTTGTGATCCAATCTCCCCCAGGATGTGACCTATCTCCCTCGCCGGAGGTATCGCTGCAGGTCAGCGCAGGTCAGCGCGGTGACGGGCGAAACCATGAGCCCAAAGTCCTGTCCGTTTCGTGACGTTACGCACTGACAGCTGCTTAGTCCGCCCTTCAAGCTGATGTTAGGAAGTCGGGGGTCGACTTTGAACCTGGGAGTACGTCAGTGAGCGCCTTGCCCATCGCCCTGCTGCTCACCACGGCCGCCACGGGCGCCGTGGGCGTCGCCGTCCTGCGCACCGTGCTGAAGCTGCGCCGCCAGCTCGCGGAGCTGCAGGCCCAGCTCGCCGAGAACCAGGCCGCCGCCCTGGGAGCACTGCTGCCCGCGGCCCGCACGGCCGCCGACACGGACGAGATACGCGCGGCCGTGGCCGAGGCGCTCGCCGAGGAGCGTGAGCGCGAGCTGGCCGAGGCCCGTGCGTTCTGGGCCGCCCAGGAGGCCCGTGACGCCTCCGACGCGCCCTCTCTGCTCGGCCTCCCCGAGAACGACCTGTTCCTGCCCCGGCAGGCCGACTTCGCCGGTCTGGAGCCGCTGGAGCCGGCGGCCGAGCCGTCCACGGAGGCCGACGAGTTCTCCCCCAAGGACTTCGTCCAGGGAGCCGCCCCGACGGACTCACCCGAGCTGGCCGCGGCCCGCCGCCGCCACCCCTCGCACCCCGACTTCGTGCCGGTGCAGTCGCCCGCCGTGAACGACCACGAGCGCACGGTGACCACACTGGAGCAGCTGGCCGCCGACCAGGTCGAGCTCTCCGACGTACGCCCCGGCCCCCTCGGCACCCTCGACGTCTACGTCTTCGCCGACGGCACGACCCTGTGCATGACCCCCGGCCACCGTGAGACGGCCGAGCACCTGGCAGCGGCCCTGCGCAAGGGCGAGACCCCGTACCTCCTCGGCGGCTCGGGCATCTCGGGCGCCTACACCCTGACCTTCGCCTGCGGCAAGGACACGGTCTACATCCTGGCCGACCGGGTCATCGCGTCGCTCTGACGGCTCCGACGTCAGACCCCGGCTCTTTTACGGGCCTCCTCCACCAGCTCCACGGCCTCGGTGACCTGGTCCGCGTTCTCCAGCAGCACCGCCAAGTCGTGCCCGGCCACCATGATTTGGTCGGCTGCCGCGAACATGCCGGCGTCCGGCATCTCCCGGGGCTCCGCGGCGGGCTCCTCCAGCAGCTGTGCCCGCCGTGAGAGTTCCCTGGCCACGGCCAAGGCCTCGGCCGCGGCGCCGCGTTGGAGCCGGCTCTGCGGAGCCGCCCGCAACCGGTCGGCGAAGTGATCCACTGCTCGGGTCAAGGGCGTCGTATCAACCACGCGCCGAGCGTAACGCGCCGCACTGTTGCCAATACGCGAACGCTCAGGCACGGTGACGTGAAGGACCGGCTTACATCCCCTTTGCGTTCGGAGGCGCCGATGTCCCAGCTCTTCTCCGAGGAGACCCACCGCAATCTGCTCGCCCGCATTCCGCACTGCACCGGCCGCGAAGTCTCCGACTGGCTGCGCACCGTTGAAGAAGGCCCCGCCCTGTTCCGCTTCGAGGAGAAGGTCAGCTGGCTCCGGCACGAGTACGACCTCGCGTACGGCCACGCGAAGGCGCTCGTCCACGAGTACGACCTGAGGAGGGCAGCCCGCAAGCTGCTCTGAGACACCGAGAGGGCCCCGGCACCACGCGGCTGGCAGCCGCAAGTGGTGACAGCCCGGGGCCCTCTCGTACGACCGGCGTGTCGGCTTAGTCGTTGTTGCTGAAGATCGCCACCAGCCGCAGCATCTCCACGTAGATCCACACCAGGGTCATGGTGAGGCCGAACGCGGCGAGCCAGGATTCGCTGCGCGGGGCGCCGTAGGCGATGCCGTCCTCGATCTGCTTGAAGTCGAGGGTCAGGAAGAACGCGCCGAGCACGATGGCGATGATGCCGACGATCGCGCCGAGCGGGCCCATGCTGCGCAGGCCGCCGTGCTCGGCCACGCCGAACGCGACCAGCAGCAGGTTGACCGCCATGACGAGGACGAAGGCGATGGCGATGGCCATGCCGATGCGGGCGTAGCGGGCGGTGACGCGGATCCAGCCGGCCTTGTAGATCAGCAGGGTCGCGGCCGAGACCGCCATGGTGCCGAGCACCGCCTGGAAGGGCGCGCCGCTCCAGCGGCTGTTGTAGATCTCGCTGATGACGCCGAGGAAGATGCCCTCGAAGGCGGCGTAGCCCAGGATGAGCGCGGGCGACGGGGTGCGCTTGAAGCTCTGCACCAGTCCCAGGACCATCGCGATGATCCCGGCGCCGAAGGCGAGGCCGTAGCTGGTCGTGGAGACCGGCAGCAGCACCCAGGCGAGGACGGCGCCGACGGCGACCGTGCCCAGCGTGAGGGCCGAACGCATGACGACGTCGTCCATCGTCATCCGGCCGGTGGTGGCCGGGGCCTGCGGCGGAGCGCCGACACCCTGCTGGCCGTAGGGGTTCTGGGCGTAGGGGTTCTGCGCGTACGGGTTGCCCTGTGCGTACCCGGCCTGCGCTGCGGTGTTGAAGCCGGCGTAGCCGTTGTCGCGGCTGAACCCCCGTCGCGAGAAGACCGGGTTGCTGCTCCTCATTTCACTCCTCCATGGCCGCCGTGCGGGGCCTCGGCCTCAAGAGTAATGGATTGGCAAAGGATCGACCGTGATACCTGGGAAGGATCTTTCCCCTGCCGTGCTGCGCAACACGCTAACCGGAAGGCTCATTCCCGGCCATGGGCCGCTCAGTCCAAGGAGAAGCCGGTATAGGCCTCGGCCAGATCGGTCTCGGCCGCGCGGGAGGTGGCGATCCGTTCCAGCCGGGCCAGCTGGAGGCGGGCGTCGAAGTCGGTGGCGTCCGGGGCGCGATGGAGCAGGGTCGTCATGTCGTAGGAGAACCGTTCGGCCTGCCAGACGCGGCGCAGGCAGGTCGTCGAGTAGGCGTCGAGGAGGCCGGGGGAGCCGGTCTCCCGCTGGTGGACGAGCGCCCGGACGAAGGTCACGGCGTCCCCGACGGCCAGGTTCAGCCCCTTCGCACCCGTGGGCGGCACGATGTGGGCGGCGTCACCGGCGAGGAAGAGCCGGCCGTGGCGCATCGGTTCGTGCACGAAGGAGCGCATGGGGGTGACGGACTTCTGGGTGATCGGGCCACGCTCCAGCGTCCAGCCGTCGTCGGTCGCCGAGCGCGTCTCCAGTTCGGCCCAGACCGCGTCGTCGCTCCACTCCTCGGCCCTCGCGTCCGCCGGCACCTGGAGGTAGAGCCGGGACACGAAGGATTCGACGGAGAGCGGAGCGGCTTCCCCGCAAGGGCGCCGGCGGGCGACGGGCGGACGCATGGACAGCAGGGCGAAGCCTCGGTCGTGGCGGGCGTAGACCAGTTCGTCGTGCGAGGGGGCGACGTCGGCGAGGACGCCGAGCCAGGCATAGGGGTACGACCGTTCGAACACCCGGGAGACGGCGGCCGGGAAGGCCTTTCTGGCCACGCCCCAGAAGCCGTCACAGCCGACGACGTAGTCGCACTCCAGCACGTCCTCGCGCCCTTGGTGCCGGAAGGGGATCCGCGGCCGGTCGCCCTCCGCGCCCTCGACGGCGAGGGCCTCCGCCCCGAACAGGAGCGGGCCGCCCTCCTCCAGCTGGAGGGCGATGAGGTCCTTGCAGACCTCCGTCTGGGCGTAGACCGTCACGGACCGCCCGCCGGTGAGCCCGGGGAGGTCGACGCGATGACGCCGTCGGCCGAAGCGCAGTTCGATGCCGTCGTGCCTGAGCCCCTCCCGTTCCATCCGCCGTCCGGCCCCGGCCTCGCGCAGCACGTCCACCGTGCCCTGTTCCAGGATCCCGGCGCGCTGCCGGTGCTCCACGTAGGCGCGGTCGCGGCTCTCCAGGACGACCGAGTCGATGCCGGCGCGGTGCAGCAGCCGCGCGAGCAGCAACCCGGCCGGACCGGCTCCGATGATCCCGACGGTGGTGCGCATCGGCGGCCCCTTCCCTCTGACACGCATTCAGTTCGCCTGGTGAAATTTTCTTCACGCACTTGGGAGGGGAGTCTCCGGGCGCGGGCGTCGGGTGTCAACGGTCACGTCGGTGCACGGATCGGCGGGGCAGGTCGGTCGGGGGGCACGGTCTCCTCCGGAGGCCCCCTCCGCCGTACGAGCCTATGCTCCAGATGCCCGGGGCCGAAGCGACGACGCGATTCCCCCCACTGTGTCCGGCCCCTCGGAAGGAGATCGACCGATGGCTTCCAGCGACCTCGTCCTCATCGCCAACGCCGGTGACGTCGGCCGCACCGCCCTGGGGCAACTGCGCGCGCAGGGCGTGCCCGTGCGCGTGATGGTCCGCCGCGACGACGAGCGTGCCGCCGCGCTGCGGGCGCTCGGCGCGGAGGTCGTGCTCGGTGATCTGACCCGGCCCGAGAGCGTCGCGGGCGCCCTGAAGGGTGTGCGGAGCATGTACTTCGCGATGCCCGTGTCACCGGACCATCTGCTGGCGGCCACCGTGGTGGCGAGCGTCGCCCGGGAGCACGGAGAACTGGACGGCCTGATCGACATGTCCCAGATGACCGTCTCCCAGATGACCGCCACCAGCACCTCCGAGTCGAACCAGCAGCGGCTGCACTGGCTGGCGGAGCAGGTGCTGAACTGGTCGGGCCTGCCGGTGGTGCACATCAGGCCGACGTCGTTCCTGGACAATCCGCTGTTCACCACGCTGGCGGCACGGTCGATCCGGGCGAACGGCACGATCGCGCTGCCGTTCGGCACCGGGCGCACCTCGCCGGTTGCCGTGGTCGACGTCGCCCGGGTGGTCGCCGAGGTGCTTCCCGACCCGGCGCCGCACATCGGGAAGGTCTACGAGCTGACCGGCCCCCGCACGCTCGACATGACGGAGATGGCCGAGGAGTTCTCGCGAGCGCTCGGGCGTCCGGTGACCTACACGGACATGCCCCTGGACCAGTGGCGGGAGGAGGTGCTCGCGAAGGCGGGCCTGCCGCCGCACACCGAACAGCACATCGCCACGATGGCACGGCTGCACCGCGAGAACCGCTACGACCGCGCCTCCGACGACGTCGAACGGGTGACGGGTGTCCCCGCACAGTCGGTCGAGACGTTCGTGGCCGCGCACAGGGATCTCTACCTCGGCTGAGCCCGAGGGCGGTCCGCAGCCTGTGCGGGGCGGCGGAAAGTGCCCGGAGCCGGACTTGAACCGGCACGCCCGCGAAGGGGCAGCGAGGTTTAAGCTCGCCGTGTCTGCATTCCACCATCCGGGCAGGCCATGGGCTCCGCTTCGATTTTTGAGCCTATCGGTGCGCATCCCTCGAACAGCGGAGGGGACGGCCCGATGTTGTCTTATTTTATTGACGTCTGAGGGTGCATCAGCCCATGGAACGAGCCATCCGCACTTGCCAATAGCGTGACGTGGCGTGGGCGCGTGCGTACGCGGAATGACGGAATTTCACCTACCGAACGAGGGCGGTCGTCCGGTTCTGGACCTTGCGGGCGTCAGGGTCGCCCGTCCTCCCCAGGTATGACTCGGGCCCGTTCCGTCCGACCGGAGTCGCCCCTCGGAACCGGATCAGCGACTGACTACACGGGCACCGGCGGCCGGGACGATGGATACGTCCCCACGAACCGACGTCGTCCCGACAGGAGCACCTTCCCGTGACCACCACACCCACCGCCGGCCGGACCACGGCCGTGGCCGCACGCGCCACGGAGCTGTCGAAGATCTATGGGCAGGGCGAGACCCGGGTGGTCGCCCTGGACCGGGTCTCCGTCGACTTCCGGCAGGCCGAGTTCACCGCGATCATGGGCCCGTCCGGCTCCGGCAAGTCCACGCTGATGCACTGCGTGGCGGGCCTGGACAACTTCTCCTCGGGGTCCGTGCGGATCGGCGACACCGAGCTGGGCTCCCTGAAGGACAGGCAGCTCACCAAGTTGCGGCGGGACAAGATCGGCTTCATCTTCCAGGCCTTCAACCTGCTGCCCACGCTGACCGCGCTGGAGAACATCACCCTCCCGATGGACATCGCGGGCCGCAAGGCCGACAAGGCGTGGCTGGACCAGGTCATCCAGATGGTCGGCCTCTCCGGGCGGCTCAGCCACCGGCCCTCGCAGCTGTCCGGAGGCCAGCAGCAGCGCGTCGCCGTCGCCCGCGCGCTCGCCTCCAGGCCCGAGATCATCTTCGGTGACGAGCCGACCGGAAACCTCGACTCGCGCTCCGGCGCCGAGGTGCTGGGCTTCCTGCGCAACTCCGTTCGGGAGCTGGGCCAGACGGTGGTCATGGTGACCCACGACCCGGTCGCCGCGGCCTACGCGGACCGCGTGGTCTTCCTCGCCGACGGGCGGATCGTGGACGAGATCCACGGCCCCACGGCCGACTCCGTGCTCGACCTGATGAAGCAGTTCGACGCGAAGGGCCGTACCAGCTGATGTTCCGCACCGCCCTGCGCAACGTACTCGCGCACAAGGCCCGGCTCCTGATGACCGTGCTCGCCGTCATGCTCGGCGTGGCGTTCGTGTCCGGGACGCTGGTCTTCACCAACACCATCTCCCAGGCCTACCAGAAGAGCTCCGCCAAGGGCTTCGACCATGTCGACGTCGCCGTCACGGCCAAGTACCAGGCCTCCGAGGGCGACAAGGTCGGCAAGACCCCCGAACTGACCCAGACACTGCTCGACAAGGCGGGCAAGGTCCCGGGCGCCGCCTCCGCCACCGGTGTCGTCACCGGCTTCACCGCGATCGCCGACAAGGACGGCAAGCTGCTCGGCGGCGGCTGGCAGTCCGAGGGCGGCAACTACTGGGGCACCAAGGACGCCCGCTACCCGCTGGTCAGCGGCCACGCGCCCAGCGGCAGGGGCGAGGTCCTGATCGACTCCAGGACCGCCGAGCGCGCCGGCTACAAGGTCGGCGACACCGTGCGCATCTCGGTCGACGGCCCGGTGCTCACCCCGCGCGTCAGCGGCATCTTCACCACCGACGACGGCAACGTGGCCGCGGGCGGCAGCCTCGCCCTGTTCGACACGCCGACCGCCCAGGCGCTGTTCGGCAAGAAGGGCGCGTACGACGAGATCGACGTGAAGGCGGCGGCGGGAACCAGCCAGACCGCGCTGCGGGCCGCGCTGAACCAGGCGCTGCCGTCGAAACTGGTGGAGACCACCACCGCCAAGCAGCTCGCCGACGACCAGGCGCGGGAGATCTCCTCCTCGATGAGCGGTCTGAAGCAGGCCCTGCTGGTCTTCGCCGGTATCGCCCTGTTCGTCGGCACGTTCATCATCGCCAACACCTTCACCATGCTGGTCGCCCAGCGCACCCGGGAACTGGCCCTGCTGCGGGCGGTCGGTGCCTCCCGCCGGCAGATCACCCGGTCGGTGCTGATCGAGGCGTTCGTGGTCGGCACCGTCGCCGGTGTGACCGGTCTGGTCGCCGGTGTCGGCATCGGCGCGGGGCTGCGGAGCCTGCTGAGCTCCTTCGGCGCGAGCGTGCCGGACGGGCCGCTGGTGATCACGCCGGGCACCGTCGTGGCCGCCCTCGCGGTCGGCGTCGTCATCACCGTGCTCGCCGCCTGGCTGCCGGGCCGCCGGGCCGCGAAGATCCCGCCGGTGGCGGCGATGAGCAGCGTGCACGCCCAGGCCACCACCAGGTCGCTGGTGCTGCGCAACACGCTCGGCGCGCTGTTCTCGGCGGCCGGTGTCGCGGTGGTCCTCATGGCCACCACGATGGACGCCGACGCCGCCGAGGGCCCGATGGGTCTCGGTGCGGTCCTGCTCATCATCGGCGTGTTCATCCTGACCCCGCTGCTGTCCCGCCCGCTGATCGCGGCCGCCGCCCCGGTGCTGCGCGTGTTCGGTGTCTCGGGCAAGCTGGCCCGCCAGAACTCGGTGCGCAACCCGCGCCGTACGGCGGCCACGGCGTCCGCGCTGATGATCGGCCTGACCCTGATCACCGGTATGACGGTGATGGCGGGCAGCCTGCAGACGTCGATCGACAAGATGGCCAGCTCGGCGATCCGTGCCGACTACGTCGTCTCGATGGCCAGCCGCAGCCCGCTCTCCCCCGACGTGGCGAAGAAGATCGCCGCCGACTCCGACGTCACCGCCAGCAGCCCGCTGCGCAACGCGGTGTCCCGCGTCGACGGGCAGACCGAGTTCCTGACCGGGGTCAACGGCTCGGCCATCAGCGAGCTGACGGACCTCAAGGTGTCCGACGGCACCTTCAAGGTCGGCGGCGCGCAGGTGGTCGTGGACCAGGACCGGGCCAAGGACTACGGCTGGAAGGCCGGTTCGCGGTTCACCGTGCACTACGAGGACGGCAAGGCGCAGAAGCTGACCGTCGCCGGGGTCTACGAGGGCAACGACATGCTCAACGGGATCATGATCGACAACAGTGTCCTCACCCCGCACCTGCGCGACGCCTCGGACATGCAGGTCATGGTCAAGACGGCGGACGGCGCCTCCGATTCGGTCAGGGACCGGCTGGAGAAGGCGCTCGGCTCCAACCCCGCGATCAAGGTCCAGGACAAGCAGGACATCTCCAACGACATCGCGAAGATGTTCACGACGATGCTGAACATGCTCTACGGCCTGCTCGGCATGGCGGTGATCGTCGCGGTCCTCGGCGTCATCAACACCCTGGCCATGTCGGTCTTCGAGCGCTCCCAGGAGATCGGCATGCTCCGCGCGATCGGCCTGGACCGGGCCGCCGTCAAGCGGATGGTCCGCCTGGAGTCCCTGGTGATCTCCCTGTTCGGCGGCGTGCTCGGCATCGGTCTGGGCGTGTTCTTCGGCTGGGCGGCCGGTGAGCTGCTGGGCACGAAGATGGCCACGTACGAACTGGTCCTGCCCTGGGGCCGGATGGCGGTCTTCCTGCTGCTGGCCGCGGCGGTCGGCATCCTGGCCGCCCTGTGGCCCGCCCGGCGCGCGGCCCGGCTGAACATGCTGACGGCGATCAAGGCCGAGTAGCCGTACGACGGACCAAGGGCCCCGCTCCGGTACGGAGCGGGGCCCTTGCCGTCTCAGGAGTTCCAGGTGCGGGTGCGCAGCGGCAGGCCGGACCCGCCGGACTCCGGGGTGCGGACCGCCAGGACCTGGTTGACGCCGATGCGGTTGTGTTCGAAGGCGAGCGCGCTGGCGGCCATGTACAGGAGCCAGACGCGGGCGCGGCCCGGGCTGGTGAGGCGGACCGCGCGGTCCCAGTCGGCCTCCAGGCCGGCGACCCACCGGCGCAGGGTGCGGGCGTAGTGCTCGCGGATCGACTCCACGTCCCTGACCTCGAAGCCGGCGCGCTCCAGCTGGGTGACGGTGGTGCCGATCGGGGCGAGTTCGCCGTCCGGGAAGACGTAGGCGTCGATGAACGGGTCGGTCTCGTACCCGGATTCGTCGTGCTGCGGGCGACGGGCGATCTGGTGGTTGAGCAGCCGTCCGCCGGGCTTCAGCAGGGCGTACAGACTGCGCGCGTACGCCAGGTAGCGTTCGGCGCCGACGTGTTCGGCCATGCCGATGGAGGAGATGGCGTCGTAGGGGCCGTCCACGACGTCCCGGTAGTCCTGGACCCTGATCTCCACCCGGTCGGTCAGACCCTCGTCCGCGACGCGCTTACGGGCGTACGCGGCCTGTTCCTGCGACAGCGTGACCCCGACGACGCTCACGCCGTGCTCACGGGCCGCATGGACGGCCATCGAACCCCAGCCGCAGCCGACGTCGAGCAGCCGCTGCCCCTCCTTCAGGCCGAGCTTGGCGCAGACGAGTTCGAGCTTGTCGCGCTGGGCGGACTCCAGGGTGCCGCCGTCCTCCCAGTACGCGCACGAGTAGACCATCGACGGTCCGAGGACGATCGCGTAGAAGTCGTTGCCGACGTCGTAGTGGTGGCTGATGGCCTCCTTGTCGCTGCGGCGCGTGTGCAGATGACGGCGCCGGCGGACCTCCTCGCGCGGCGGGGCGGGCGGGATCGGCGGCCCGACGAGCCGCAGCAGCTCTCGCGCGGCGGCCCGTACTTCGGGGTCGCGCAGTGCCTGGGCGAGGCTGCGGGAGTCCTCCCCGCGCTCCCACACCAGTCCGGCCACGGCGTCGAGCGCGGTGTACAGGTCGCCCTCGATGTCCAGGTCTCCGGCGACCCAGGCACGGGCGAGGCCCAGCTCGCCCGGTTTGAACAACATGTGACGCAGGGCGCGGCGGTTGCGCACGACGAGCGTCGGCGCGTCCGGCGGACCCGCCTGTGACCCGTCCCAGGCTCGTAGCCGCACCGGGAGCGGGACTCCCAGCATCTGCTCGGCAAGACTCCTCAGCCGCGACGCGGCTTCGGCCATGGCGCACCTCCGGTGAAAGGAATCGGCTGCCCGCCGGATCGTCTCCGTCCGGCCGGCAGGGAAACGACCCGGCACGCCGACGTCATTCCCCTCCGCACGCTCCTGCCGACACGACGGCCGAACCATCACACTCCCGCGTTAGCGCCGGGGACCGCGTTCGGTCAAGTCACGAGATCCAGGGTCATGCCCCGCTTGCCCAACAAGAGGCTAATAGAGGCAGAACATCCCGTTTACTCCCCTCTCTCCCACTTCTGGATGTGAACTCCCATGACCCGTCCCGCCAGGTTCCGACGTCTTGCCCTGCTCGCCGCTTCGACCACCGTGATCACCGGCGGCGTGCTGCTGCCCACCAGTGCCTTCGCCGCTCCGTCGACGCCCCCGGCAGCCGCCACGGCGGCCGTCGCCGACGCCGCCGCACACTGGACGCAGACCACCGACGACCCGAGCGGCGTCACGGCCGAGCTGCCCGGGGACGCCCAGATGCAGAAGTGCACCGTGAACGGCATCCAGGGCCGCGCCTACCAGGTGGCCACCGACTACGGTGCCATCGGCTTCGTGGTCTACGACGCGCCGGGCGGCGGTGGCCGGTGGGACCTGCGGGGCAGCCTCAAGAACGCGCTGGACAACTACAACAAGGGCTCCCGGTCCGCCGACGAACGGCTCACCGCTCACGACGTCCGGGACAGCACCACGGACGCCGGCCAGCCGGTGGTCGACGCGGCCCTGTCCGCCCGTGACGGCACGGCCGGCCACACCCGCTTCGTCGATCTCGGCGACCACATGGTCCAGATCCTGGCCATCGGCACCAAGGACACGCGGAAGACCATGGACGCGGACTACCGGCAGTTCCTCAGCAGCCTCCAGCTGCCGAGCGGCACCACCACCCGGTCCCTGTGACCCGGCGCCCGCTACAGGCGGCTCAGCATGAGCGTGAGGGCGTGCACCGCCTCCTCGCGGTCGCGCCCCTGGCCGCCCGAGCGGGCGACGGTCGCCTGCATCAGGACCTGCCCTTTGCGGCCGGTGAGCTGTGTGTAGTACTCGTCCAGCTTCAGGCCCGTCTCGTCGACGACCTGGTGGCCCTCCTCGCCCGCGACCTCGTCGAAGCCCTTCAGGCCCGGAACGTCGACCGCCCTCACGTCCTCCCACTTCTGCTTGCTCGCGGAGTCGTACTCCGTCCGGCATCGCCGCGCGTCCATGCGGAACCGGGTGATGCCCGCAGCGGCGGACGCGGCGTTCCGGTGGACGATGACCGTCGACGTGTTGACGACCCTCCGGTCCGGGCTCTGTGCGTTGCGCTCCAGCGCGGCCAGCATGTTCACCGGTGTCTGCACCACGAGGTAGCAGCTGGCGTCGGCGACCGACTCCGTGACGTCGCCGGTCTCGTAGGGGGTGCTGCGCAGATATCCGGACCCCCAGTCCGTGGGCTTCAGGGCCACGCGTCTCGCGAGGTCCCGGGCCTGCGCGGCGGTCTCGACACGTTCGTGTGCCGGCTCGGGGCCGCCGAGCAGGATCACGAGCCCCACCGCGATCGCCACCACGGCGGCGGCAGCGCCGATGAGCGCGGGCGGCCTGAGCCACCAGGGGCGCCGGGGAGGCGGCTGACCGGAGCCGGGGACCCCGAACAGGGGGCCGGGTGGCGGGCCGAGCGGCGGTTGCGTGCTCACGTGGCTCCTGTACCACCCGCGCCGGGGATGCCGGGGCGGCGCGTGCAGAGATCACCCCACTGACGGCACGGTCGGCTCCCTGCGACGGTACGGCGCACACGACGAAGGGGCCGCCCGCACCACGGATGGCGGGCGGCCCCTTCGGGCTGTCGGACGACCGGAGGTCAGGAGGCCTTGGCCTTCGCCTCGGTCTTGGCGGCGGCGACCGGCGCCGGCTTGGCGGCCTCGTAGAACTCCTCGCGCGGGTTCTCCATGGCGCCGAGGGAGACGACCTCGCGCTTGAGGAACATGGCGAGGGTCCAGTCGGCGAAGACGCGGATCTTGCGGTTCCAGGTCGGCATCGCCAGACCGTGGTAGCCACGGTGCATGTACCAGGCGAGGCGGCCCTTGAGCTTGATCTTCATCTTGCCCATGACGATCATCGCCACGCCCTTGTGCAGGCCGAGACCGGCGACCGCACCCTTGTTGCCGTGCTCGTACTCCTTCTGCGGGAAGCCCCGCATACCGGAGATCACGTTGTCGCCGAGGACGCGCGCCTGGCGCAGCGCGTGCTGGGCGTTCGGCGGGCACCAGGCGTTCTCGTTGCCCGCCTTGCGGCCGACGAGGTCGGGCACCTGGGCGTTGTCGCCCGCGGCCCAGATGTAGTCGGTGCCGGCGACCTGGAGCGTGGGCTCGCAGTCGACGTGGCCGCGGGGGCCGAGGGGCAGGCCGAAGCGGGCGAGAGCCGGGTTCGGCTTGACGCCGGCGGTCCAGACGATGGTGTTGGAGTCGACCTCGAGGCCGTTCTTCAGCACCACGTGGCCGTCGACGCAGGAGTCCATGGAGGTGGAGAGGTAGATCTCCACGCCCCGGCTCTCCAGGTGCTCCTTGCCGTACTGGCCGAGCTTGGGGCCGACCTCGGGAAGGATCTTGTCGGCGGCGTCGACGAGGACGAAGCGCATGTCCTCGCGGGAGACGTTCTTGTAGTACTTGGCCGCGTCCCGGGCCATGTCCTCGACCTCGCCGATGGTCTCCGCACCCGCGAAGCCACCGCCGATGAAGACGAAGGTGAGCGCCTTGCGGCGGATCTCCTCGTCGGTCGTGGAGTCGGCCTTGTCCAGCTGCTCGAGGACGTGGTTGCGCAGGCCGATGGACTCCTCGATGCCCTTCATGCCGATGCCCTGCTCGGCGAGGCCGGGGATCGGGAAGGTGCGGGAGACCGCGCCCATCGCGATGACGAGGTAGTCGAAAGGCAGCTCGTACGCCTCGCCCACCAGCGGGGCGATCGTGGCGACCTTGCGGTCCTGGTCGATGGTGGTGACCCGGCCGGTGAGGACCTCCGCCTTCGGCAGCACGCGTCGCAGCGGGACGACGACATGCCGAGGGGAGATGCTGCCGGCGGCGGCTTCGGGGAGGAAGGGCTGGTAGGTCATGTACGACCGGGGGTCGACGACCGTGACGGTCGCCTCGCCGTAGCGCATCTTCTTGAGGATGCGCCGAGCTGCGTACAGGCCTACGTACCCACCGCCTACTACGAGGATCCTGGGACGCTCCGTGGTGCTCATGCCATCGAGTATCCACCCGGCCCGGGAGGGGTGCTCGTGCGCCCCTTCACAAGGTCCGACAGGCCCTGTGCTAAACTCCGCGACCCGCGTGACGCAGGTCATGGCGCCGAGGGTGAACACCTGGGCGGTCTGCCCCGTTGTCAAGGCCGCGTGAGCTGCCTCTCTGGGTGACCGGGGTGGTTGTGAGCACCTCGCAACACCCCTGGAGCACCCCCCTCCGGGCCCCTGCTCCACCCACCGTCTGAACATGTTCAAACAGCCTGGAAGCCCCCGGAAGGGCCAACCGGCCCCTTTTCCTGGTTCCGCGAGACGGAATTCCTTGTGAAGAACTTCACGAACTTTTCCGACCGGCCGTCACCGAGGGGCCCTCGAGGGCCCCTCAGTCCCGCTCAGACGTTATCCGACCTGCTCAGCCGACAGCTACCGACCAGTAACAAAAGAGAGCTACGCCACCGACCACGCGATGCCGTCGAGGATGTCGTGCTCGCTGACGACGACCTCCTCGGCCCCGGTCCGTTCCATGATCGCGAGCAGCACGAGGGCGCCCGCGCCGATGACGTCGACCCGGCCCGGGTGCATGGACGCGATCGCGGCGCGCTCGGCATGCGTGGAGCGCAGCAGCCGCTCGGTGATCTCACGGACGCGGTCGCGGGAGACGCGGGAGTGGTGGATGCGCGCGGAGTCGTACTCGGGCAGGTCCTGGGCGATCGCGGACACGGTGGTGACCGAGCCGGCCAGGCCGACCAGGGTCCGCGCCTCGCGCAGCGGGACGCTCTCCTCGGCCAGGTCCAGGGCGGCCTCGATGTCGGCCCGCATCGCGGCGATCCGCTCCGCGGTGGGCGGGTCGCTCACCTTGCCGTCCTGCACCAGATGCCGCTCGGTCATCCGCACGCAGCCCACGTCGACGGACCGCGCGGCCCGTACGCGGTCCTCGCCCACCACGAACTCGGTGGAGCCGCCGCCGATGTCGACCACCAGGTAGGGCTTGGCGAGGTCCTCGCGGCCCTTGAGCTCCTTCGTCGCACCGGTGAAGGAGAACTCGGCCTCCCGGTCGCCGCTGATGACCTCGGGCTCGACACCGAGGATGTCGACGACACCGCGCACGAAGTCGTCCCGGTTCTCCGCGTCCCGGGAGGCCGAGGTGGCGACGAACCGCACCTTGGCGGCGCCGAGTTCACGGATGACGTCCGCGTACTCGCGGCAGGCCGCGAAGGTCCGCTCCAGCGCCTCGGGCGCCAGCCGGCCGGTGCGGTCCACGTCCTGGCCGAGCCGCACGATCGTCATGCGCCGGTCCAGCTCCAGCAGCTCACCGGTCGCCGGGTTCACGTCGGCGACGAGCAGCCGGATCGAGTTCGTACCGCAGTCGACGGCCGCGACACGCGAGAAGCCCTCGGCGACCGGCGGCCTGCCGGCGAAGAAGCCGCTGCGGGCCTCGGCGGGGTCGAGGACCGCGCCCTCCTCGCCCGGGTGCTCGTCCGCCGGGTCGGGCGCCACGAGCGGCTGCACGCACGGCCCCTTGCGCCACCACTCCGGCAGCATGGCGATCGCCTCGTCGCCGAGCGGGTTCACGCCCGGGCCGGCGGCCAGCGAGTGGCCCACCAGCACGTGCAGGCACTTCACCCGGTCCGGCATGCCGCCCGCGCTCGGGAAGCCCTCCAGGACCTCGATCTCGTCCCGGCGCCGGATGTAGTCCTCGTGCGCGGCCCGGTACGCGGCGGCCAGCTCGGGGTCGTTCTGCAGCCGCTCCGTCATCTCCTTCATGACGCCGTCCGCCTCCAGCGTGCCGATCGCCGAGGCGGCGCGCGGGCACGTCAGGTAGTACGTCGTCGGGAAGGGCGTGCCGTCCGGCAGCCGCGGTGCGGTCTCCACGACGTCCGGCTGCCCGCACGGGCACCGGTGCGCGATCGCCCTCAGCCCGCGCGGCGGACGCCCGAGCTGCTGCTTGAAGGCCTCGACGTCCGCGTCGGTCGGCTCGGTACGCGGAGTGGGCGGCGGAGGCGTTTCCATGACTGTGTTCAGCTGTCTTTCTGTCGGTTCACTGGTCGGAGGCGTCGGACTTGTCGACCCCGTCCCAGACGTTCGCGTACCAGGGCCGGTGGGCGGCCCCGAGGTCGGCGCGGGACTGCTTGGCCGCGCCCGGGTCGATCACGACGTACCCGGTCTCACCGGGCATCACATAGTGCAGCCGGCGCCGGATCTGCTGCTCGGCATAGGCGTCGTCCTGCCAGCGCGCCTTGAGGTCGCGCAGCTGTTCGACCCGTTTGCGGGCCTGTTCCTGCTGCCGCTGCTGGTCGGCGATCTCGGCGCGCTGGGAGACGTACTGCCGCATCGGATAGGCGAGCGCGACGATCAGCGAGCACAGCACGAGCGCGAGCAGCGCCGCGCGGCCGGTGAGGCGGGAGCGGCGAGCCTGCCGCTTGGTCTGGGAGCGGTAGACGCGGGCCGCCGTCTGCTCGCCGAGCAGCTTGAGCCTGGTCGCGGTGGAGAACCGGTCCCGGTCCTTCACGGCCATGTCCCCGCCTCCCCTTCACGTGCGTACGTCCCCGCACACGGTACGGGACCGAGTACGGGGACGTACGTACGACTGGCTAAGGCTTAGCCCGAGATGGGTCAGCCCTTGAAACGGGGGAAGGCCGAGCGGCCCGCGTAGACCGCGGCGTCGTCGAGGATCTCCTCGATGCGCAGCAGCTGGTTGTACTTGGCGACGCGCTCGGAGCGGGCCGGGGCACCGGTCTTGATCTGGCCGCAGTTGGTGGCGACGGCCAGGTCGGCGATGGTGACGTCCTCGGTCTCGCCGGAGCGGTGGGACATCATGCACTTGAAGCCGTTGCGCTGGGCCAGCTCGACGGCGTCCAGGGTCTCGGTCAGCGAACCGATCTGGTTCACCTTCACGAGCAGGGCGTTGGCGGTGCCCTCCTCGATGCCACGGGCCAGGCGCTCCGGGTTGGTGACGAACAGGTCGTCGCCGACCAGCTGGACCTTGTCGCCGAGCTTGTCGGTGATGACCTTCCAGCCGGCCCAGTCGTCCTCGAACAGCGGGTCCTCGATGGAGACGAGCGGGTAGGCCGCCACGAGCTCCTCGTAGTACTCCGTCATCTCGGCGGCCGAGCGGGACTTGCCCTCGAACTCGTACTTGCCGTCCTTGTAGAACTCGGACGCGGCGACGTCGAGCGCGAGCGCGATCTGCTCACCGGGGATGTAGCCGGCCTGCTTGATGGCCTCGAGGATGAGGTCGAGGGCCTCGCGGTTGGAGCCGAGGTTCGGGGCGAAGCCGCCCTCGTCGCCGAGACCGGTGGACAGGCCCTTGCCCTTCAGGACCTTCTTGAGGGTGTGGTAGACCTCGGTGCCCCAGCGCAGGGCCTCGGAGAAGGACTCCGCGCCGATCGGGGCGATCATGAACTCCTGGATGTCCACGTTGGAGTCGGCGTGCGAGCCGCCGTTCAGGATGTTCATCATCGGCACCGGCAGCAGGTGCGCGTTCGGGCCGCCCAGGTAGCGGAAGAGCGGGAGGTCGCTGGCCTCGGAGGCGGCGTGGGCGACGGCGAGGGAGACGCCGAGGATGGCGTTGGCGCCGAGGGAGCCCTTGTTGTCGGTGGCGTCCAGGTCGAACATGGCCTGGTCGATCAGGCGCTGCTCGGTGGCGTCGTAGCCGACCAGCTCCGGGCCGATCTGCTCGATGACGGCGAGGACGGCCTTCTCGACACCCTTGCCCTGGTAGCGGTTCGGGTCACCGTCGCGCAGCTCGATGGCCTCGAAGGCACCGGTGGAGGCGCCGGACGGGACGGCGGCACGACCCGTGCTGCCGTCGTCGAGGCCGACCTCGACCTCGACCGTGGGGTTGCCTCGGGAGTCCAGGATTTCCCGGGCTACGACGACGTCGATGGACGGCACGAGCATCTCCTTCGTGGATGTGACGCTGGTTGTGCGGGGCTTGTGTGCCTTGCGCCTAGAGCCTAACCGTCCCAGGGGCGTCGGCCACCGACCGACCGTCCCGTGGACAGGGAGGAACAGGGAGACCGTACCTATTGTTCAGGCTCGGAACAAAGAGGCCTGCGGATGAGGCCCGGCCGAAGAGTGGGAAACGGGCGGGGAGACGGAGAGGAATCGGGGCGGGGAGCAGGCCGGGGACACAAACAACCCCACCCCGGCGCGTACGGGGGAAGACGCGCCGGGGTGGGGAGCCCGTGGGGACGGGGGGATGACCCTCACGAGGCCTTCAGATTGGGGGCAGGCCTTGTGAGAGCACTGTGGTTCCGGTGGGAGCCAGGTGTCACTTCAGGTGCAGCTGCTGGCCCGGGTAGATGAGGTTCGCGTCCTGGACGACGTCCTTGTTCAGCTCGAACAGCTTCTTCCAGCCGCCCTTGACCTTGTGCTTCTCGGCGATCGTGCTGAGGGTGTCGCCCTTGACCACCTTGTACTCGCCGTCGCCCTTCTTGACCTTCTTGCCGGTCGGGGTGGTGACGGTCTGGCTCGCGGCCGGGCGCTCGGCGGAGCGGGAGGCGGCCTGCGGCGCGGCGGCGCGGGTGGTGGTCGTGGTGGTCTTCGAGGAGCTGCCGCTCGACGGGGCCGCCGCGGTGCCGCTGTACGGGGTGCTCGACAGGCCCGTGCCGCAGACCGGCCAGGCGCCCTTGCCCTGGGAGGCGAGGACCTTCTCGGCGATGGTGATCTGCTGCTGCTTGGTGGCCAGGTCGGCGCGGGCGGCGTAGGCCGTCCCGCCGTAGGCGGCCCAGGTGGAGGCGGAGAACTGCACGCCGCCGTAGTAGCCGTTGCCGGTGTTGATCGACCAGTTGCCGCCGGACTCGCACTGGGCGACCGCGTCCCACTCGGAGGCGGTGGCGGCGGAGGCGTTGCCGGCCGCCATCAGCGGGGCGGCGACGACGGCGCCGGTGACACCGGCGAGCGCGATGGCACGGGTGGCCTTGAACGGACGACGGTGCTTGCCCTTGCCGGAAAACAGCATGGATCGATCCCCTCACCGACGCCTGCGAGGTGAGCTGTCGGATTCGGGCCGGTTGAGTTGCCCGGCCGCGACCCTTACGGGACGCGGCTTCACCCCAAGCCGGTGCCGGCATCAACTGCCGGTCCTGGCGCTTACCTTGGGTCCCCCGCTCCTGCCTACGGCGCATGACGCGACGACTGTTCCCGGGCGGCCGCTGGCAGGACTCGGCGTTGCGGATGCCGGGGCTCGTGGTGACGAGCGGCCTTGACCGTAGGCAGGCGATCGGCGGAATTTCAAAGACGATCAGGGCTTCTGAGACTCATCCCACACTTTCACCAAAACGGACATTAGCGAGCGAAGCGGGGCGTCAACTCCCGCTACTCATCGCCCTTTTCGGTACCGACTTTCAGGGTCTGACCGGCACTGATGTGGTTCGGGTCGGCGCCGATGGCCTTCTTGTTCTCGGCGTAGAGCGTGTGCCATCCGCCGTCGAGATCAAGGGAGTCGGCGATGGAGACGAGGGTGTCGCCCTCGTGGACGACGTAGGTGCCCGCCTCGCGGCCGGCGTGGCGACCCGAGGGGGTGGCGTTCTGACCGCTTGTCGCACTTTCGTCCGCACTGCCACCGCGGTGGCGCCCGCCGCTACTGAGGGCGCCGGTGTCGACCAGGCTCCAAGAGCTGCTGGTCTGCCACGAATTGTCCGAGTCCTCCGTTGCGGGATCCGTGGTGACGGACTCGCCGCCCTGCACCTGCCCGGACCCGGGCGATGCGGATTTGTCTGACTTGGGAGCGTCTGCACCCTTGTCGGCACTGTTGGAGCCGGCACCCTTGTCGGCACTGTTGGACGGCTTGTCCTTCGCATCCGAGGAGGAGTCGGACGAGGGTGACGAGGAGGGCGAATCCGGCAGTCCGGACGAGTCGGAATTCTCGCCGGAGTCGGAGTTGTCGTCCGAGTCGGACGAGCCCGAGGCTTGGGAAGAGTCACCGGAGTGACCGGAGCCCGAGTCGGAGCCCGAGACGCCCGTGTCGACGTCCACGGAGCCGGACTTCGAGGTCATGCCGGAGAGCAGGGCACAGGTGGCCCAGGGGGTGGTGCCCTGGTCCGCGAGGATCTTCTCGGCGACGGCGATCTGCTGCGAACGGCTGGCCTGGTCGGCGCTGAAGGCGTACTTCGTGCCGCCGTACTTGTCCCAGTCGTCCTGGGATATCTGCAGGCCGCCGTAGTAGCCGTTGCCGGTGTCGGCACTCCAGGAGCCGCCACTCTCGCACTCGGCCACCTTGTCCCACGTGGTGCCGTCGGCCGCGTTGGCACTGGCCGCGCCGAGGAGCGGGATGGCGATGGCGGATCCGGTCACGCCGGCCGCGACGAGGAGGGCCGGAGCCTGACGGGGGCGACGGTGACGACCGTTCCCGGAGAGCATGCGGAAGCCTTTCGTGCGACAGCGGGGCCGGCGTGGCCGATGGAACTCGGGGGCCACGCTGATGAGTGAACGTATCGGCAGACGATCACTTGTCACAAGTTAATGCCGCGCAGATCACGTGAAGATCACAGAAGAGAGTCCCTGTCATGTTCGACCGGGCGAACCTCTGCCCGCGTCCGGCCCGTTCGAGCCGCGCTCAGGGGACGGGCGTGAACTCCACGGGGAGGGTGCGCAGGCCCCGCATGATGAGCCCGCCGCGCCAGCGCAGCTCGGCCGGGTCCGCCCCCAGCCGCAGGTCGGGGAGGCGGGTGAGGAGGGTGGCGAGCGCGGTCTGGCCCTCCAGACGGGCGAGCGGGGCGCCGAGGCAGTAGTGGATGCCGTGGCCGTACCCGAGGTGCTGGTTGTCCCGGCGGGACAGGTCAAGGACGTCCGGGTCCGCGAACCGCTCCGGATCCCGGTCGGCGGCGGCGAGTACGACGAGCACCGGGTCCCCGGCGGCGATGTCCTGCCCGCCGATGGTCAGCGGCCGGGTGGCGAACCGCCAGGTGGCCAGCTCCACCGGGCCGTCGTAGCGCAGGAGTTCCTCGACCCCGGTCTCCAGGAGGTCCCTCTCCCCGGCGGCCAGCGACCGCTGCAGGCGGTGGCGCTGCTCGGGGTGGGTGAGCAGGGCGTAGGTGCCGTTGCCGATCAGGTTCACGGTCGTCTCGAACCCGGCGAACAGCAGGATGAACGCCATCGCGGCGGCCTCGTTCTCGGTGAGGTGCTCACCGTGGTCGGAGGCGCGGATGAGGCCGGAGATCAGGTCCTCGCCCGGGGTCGGCTCGGCGGGCAGCGCCTCGCGCTTGCGGTGGATGAGTTCGGCGAGATAGCCGCGCATCTTCTTGACGGACCGTGCGACCCCGCCCCGCGGCCCGCCCCCGTGCCGGATCATCATCCCCGCCCAGTCCCGGAAGTCGTCCTGGTCCTCGCGCGGGACGCCGAGCAGGTCGCAGATGGCGTAGATGGGGAGCGGGAACGCGAACTCGTGGATGAGGTCGGCCGAGCCCCGCTCGGCGAACTGGTCGATGAGCTGGTCGGTCAGCTCCTGCACCCGGGGCGCGAACTCGGCGACCCTGCGGGGCGTGAACGCCTTGCTGACCAGCCGGCGCAGGCGGGTGTGGTCCGGCGGGTCGATGTTCAGCAGGTGCGTCATGAGCTCGGCCTTGCGCTCGCCGGGGATACCGGTCTTCCCCTTCGCGTGTGCGGGCTCGTCGTGATGCGCCGGGTTCTTGCTCAGCCGCTGGTCGGCGAGAGCCTGCTTGGCATCGGCATACCGCGTGACCAGCCAGGCCTCGACCCCGCTGGGCAGCCGGGTCCGGTGCACGGGGGCGTGCTCGCGGAGCCAGGCGTAGGCGGGGTAGGGATCGCCGGCGAACTCCCAGGTGAAGAGGTCGGGGGCCGTCGGGGGGTGGGGGTGGCTGGGCTGGCTGGTCACTCCTTGACGGTATCCGGCTTCCCGGACGTCTCGCCGAGCGCCTTCAGGGCAGCGGGGTGGCCCAGGGCCGCGGCTTTGCGGTACCAGGCTTTCGCCCGGTCGGCGTTGCCGTCTGCTTCGAGGAGGAGGGCCAGCCGGTAGGCACCGTGGGCGTCGCCCCGCTTGGAGCCCTGTTCGTAGTGGCGCAGGGCCTCACTCTCGCGTCCCTGCTTCTCCAGTACGACGCCGAGGTTCGTGTGGTCCCACGGGTAAGGAGTCGTTTCCATGGCCTCCTCGAAGGATGCCTCGGCCTCCGCCACCGTCTGGGCCTTGCCGGTGATCAGGTGCAGCAGGGCGGCCGCCCGCTCGTCCCCCGTGTCGGCCGCGCGGCTCAGGAAGACCTGGGCCGCCTCTCCCTCGCCCTGCAACAGATGGTGCACACCCACGCTCCTGGCGGCCGGAGCGTGTCCATGGGACTCGGCGGTCACGTAGAGATCGCTCGCCTCCTCGATGTCTCCCCTGCCGAGCAGCAGATCACCGAGCTGGTGGGAGGCCTCCGCATCACCGGCCTTCGCGGCCTTTCCCAACCACTGCTCGGCCAGCGTCAGGTAGGCCTGCCCGAGAAGCCTGGCCGTGGGGCCCTCCGAGCCCTCGGGGCAGTCCTGGGCAGCCGTCCGGAGATACGGAAGCGCCTGCTCCGCCTTCCCCTGGTCGAGAAGGATTTCTCCGACGCGTCCCGCCAGCTGTGTCCTCCCCGCGTCCACCGCCCTGCGGAACCACGCGAGCGTCATCGCCTCGTCCCCCGCGGCCTCACCCACCAGCCCCATGACCTGCATCGCCTCGGCGTCGCCGCCCTCCGCGCAGGGCTCGACCACCTCGTACGCCCTGACCAGCACTCCCCGGCGCACGTCGGCGTCGTACCGGGTCCCGTCGAGCGCGCAGCGCCATACGGCGAGCGGGACCGGCGCCGAGGACGGGTCCCGCATCACGTCCGCGACCAGCGAGCCGTACGGCCGCCACGTCTCGTCACTGTCCCCCACGTGTCTCGGCACTCCCCGCACCAGCATGCCGGTCACCGCCTGCCGTCGCTCGGCGGCCCAGGCCAGCCCGTCCTCGAACGACTCGGTCTCCGGCAGCCCGGCCACGTGGGCAGCTCCGTAGCAGACGCACGCCGCTTCCAGCAGTTGCCTGGGGATGTCCCCGGTGACACCGCAGCGCACGAGATCGATGGCGGCTCTCACCACCAGGTGCCCACGCGGATGGCGGCTGTTGGAAAGGGCGGCGCGGCGCCACAGCTCCCACAGTTCGGGGCCGACGGCGAGGTACTGGGTGACTCCGCTGTCACCGCGCCACCGGAGGGCGTCGGCCAGCTGGGGGTCGCCGGGAGCCAGCTGGGCGAGCCGCCGGAGTTCGCCCTCGCTCCACCGGGAACTCAACGGCACCGTCCTGGCCTGGCTCAGCAGCCGGGACGCCGGTCCGGCGCCGAACCGGTGTCTGTCGTACTCCTCGTCGCTCATCGTGGCCACCACCGGTACCCGCAGACGGGCCAGCTCGGCGAGCAGGCCCAGGTCGAGCGCGTTGTCCCCCAGATGGCGTTCCAGCTCGTCGAGCCAGAGGACGTGGGGGTCGTCGCGGCCGCGCAGCAGTCCGGGGAGGCCTCGGAGGTCCGCGCTCGGCGGGGGCACGTAGACCCGGGCGTGCAGCGGCAGGTGGTCGAACATGGCGGCCCAGGCGGTCCTCGTCTTGCCGGACGACGGGCCGCCGGTGATGACGAGGAGGCCGTCACGCTCCTGCCAGCCCCGCAGCATCTCGTCCACATCCCGCGGGACGTAGGCCGGAACACCGGTCTCGGTCCCGAACCGCCGGGTGCGCCGCACCCCGAGCCTCATCAGGTCGACTTCCTCCACGGTCGGCCAGTTGTCGGGGTCTCCGTACCCGGCACCCGGCTGCGTGCCGTAGTTGTTCTGGACGCCGACAACCGGTCCGTGGAAGGTGCCGCGCCGGAAGTCGACGTGGTCCGGGACGCGAGGTGTGCGCTGTTCCGGGCCCGGAGCGGGGGCGCGTCCCTCGTCCGGAGCGGGAGCGAACTCCCCTATCAGGAGGTGTAGTTGCTCAGCCGCCGCGCCCTTGTCCGGTGCATGGTCGAGCGTCATGCGTACCCGCGTGAACCAGACCTTCCGCTCCAGCTCCGTGAGACCGGCCGCGGGCCACGGGTCGACGCGGAGTTCGGTCTCGTAGCCGGGAGCGCCGTTGCTCTTGAACCAGGCCGCGAACGCCTTCCTCACCCGGGTCCACTCCACCGGGTCCCGCCTCGCCACGAGGACCTCGGCCCCAACGCTCGCCAGCTCCGACTCCAGCCTCACGCACGCCCCCACACCTCACGACCACGTTCAGGTCAACGGTACTGAGGCACAAGGGCCCTGACGCCCTGTGGGCAATCAGCCCTCCGTCTCCTTGATCGCGTCCCGGTACACCCGGGCCGCCGCCCGCAGCGCCGCCTCCGGGTCCACGCCCTCCGCCTCGGCCCGTACCGCCATGGCCAGCAGCTCGTAGCCGATGCCCTCCCCCTGCGGCAGCGCGACGTCCAGGCCCGCCGTGCGGACGCGGGAGGCGAGTTTGGCGGCGAGGGCGAGGCCGGGCTGGCCGAGGGGGACTCCCTCGGTGACCGAGGTGCGCCGCTTCTCCTCGGCCTTGGTGCGCAGCCAGTGCTCCTTGACGTCCTCGGGGGTCTCGGCCTTCTCGTCGCCGAAGACGTGCGGGTGGCGGTGGATCAGCTTGGCGACGATGCCGCCGGCCACGTCGTCGACCGAGAAGGGCGTCTCCGGGTCCTCCTCTGCGATGCGGGAGTGGAAGACGACCTGGAGCAGGACGTCGCCCAGCTCCTCCCGCAGTTCCTCGCGGTCGCCGGCCTCGATCGCCTCGACCAGTTCGTACGCCTCCTCGATGCCGTACTTCGCCAGGCCCTGGTGGGTCTGCCGGGACGACCAGGGGCATTCGAGGCGGATGCGGTCCATGACCTGGACGAGGTCGAGGAGACGGGCGCCGGGCAGGTCGTAGGAGGCGGGCAGCAGCTCCAGCTCCGGCATCCGCACCCGGCCGGAGCCGGCCAGGCGGGCCAGGCCGTCGGTGAGGGCGGGCTCCCCCTCACCGGTGGCCACGACCACCACCGTCCGCCCGCCGGCACAGGCGTCGACCAGCTCCTGAGCGGTGGGGGACGCCTGCGCCACCGATATCCCGGCCTCCCGCAGATACGGCAGCTGCGGGTGCGCACCGTCCGCGCACAGCACCGCGTCGGCGGCGCGCAGCGCCTGCCAGGCGGGCCAGGACAGCAGGCCGGGCGCGACACGGTGGCTGGTGGTGAGCAGGACGATGCGGCCGGGGGCGGCTTCGGGGCTGGTTGCGTTCACGATCCGAACCTAACCCACGGTGAAGAGGGACGGGATCGGTTGTCCACAGGGGCAGGGGTGCCGTGTGATCGTATGACCGACGGGCGTCCACAGGCCGCCCGCCGTACCGTTACGGCACCCCGGAGACCGCCCGCTAGGCCGTCTGCTGCTGCTCGCCCGCCGTGACCTCCCGTACCCACGGCGTCTTGGCGTCCACCCGGCTGCTCTTCTGCACGTCCCAGGAGCCGTAGCGCGGGTTGAGGTCGACGTGGAGTTCCTCGGAGGCCTTGGACAGGGCCTTCCAGAAGGCGGGCTGGGTCGTGTCGGTGCCGAGCTTCGCGGCGAGCTTCTGCGCCTCCAGCTGGAGGCGCAGGTTGTCGTCGAGCCGCGCGGGCGCGATGCCGTACTTCTGCAGCCAGGCCGTCTCCAGCCCCTTGGTGCCGCCGGCCTGCTGCTCCAGGCCGCCGCGCATCTGCAGGACCTCCTTGCGGGTGACCGTGATCCCCCCGTCCTGCGCGGCGCGGTGCAGCACCCGGTCCAGGACCATGTTGTGCAGGGTGTCGCGGGTGAGGCTGCTGGTGGAGGAGAGGACCTGTTGGTACTGGGTCTCGTCCGGCACCGCGGCCCGCTGCGCCTTGCGTACCTCGTTGACCCGGTTCTCCAGCTGCGCGACGGTGATCCGCTGCCCTCCCACGACGGCTGCCGCGCCGGGGTGCGCATCGCTTCCGCAGGCGGCAAGAAGGGGGGCCGCGGTGGCGATCGCGGCGGAGAGGACGAGCGCGGTGCGACGGCGGCGGTGCAAGGAAACCTCCCGAGGAGATTGTGCGACGGTGCACAAAGTCTTGCGGTGATCGATGGTAGGCAGCGGCTCAGCTCTGGCCAAGCCATTCGACCAACGATTCACCGGGACTTCAGGCACCGCCGCGCGCCGGCGGTGCCGCCGTCAGCCGGTGATGGCCACCGGCGCGTCCCATGCGTCACGGTCGACGGTGAGCGTGACGCCGCCGTGCGCCTCCTTGCTGTTGACCATGTACTGGTGGGCGCGGCTGTGACCGGTGAACTGGGTGGCGCCCCACGGCCAGTCCGCGGTGGTGGTGTTCTGCTTGTCCCACAGCGCGTACCAGAGGTTGCCGGGCAGGTCCGTCCTGTCGGTGGCGGTGGCGACGGCCTTGGCGCTGGAGCTGGTGAAGCCGTAGTAACCGGCGCGGTACGTCTTCGCGTGCAGTTCCTTGTCGAAGGCGCGGACGTACGTCAGCACGGCGTCGTTGCACGACGTGTTCGTGGTGTCGTACGCCTCCATGTCCAGGTAGATCGGGCTGCCGGCCTTGATGCCGAGCGCCGACGCCTTGGCCACCGCGTCGTCCGCCTCGGACCTGCCGACGGACGCGGCGGTGGCGGCGCTGATCTTCACGGAGCCGCCGGACCCGCAGGACGGCTGGGAGCCGACGTAGAGGGGGATGAGCTTCCAGCCCATGGCGGTGACGTCCGTGACCCACTTGGACGTGAGGTTGGGCTGGTTGCAGCCGCGGTTCTTGCCGCCCACGTAGACGGCGGCGGCACCGTAGAAGCCGGTGTGCCAGGCCTTCATCGTGGCTTCGGAGGGCGCCGTGCAGGTGTCGAACGCACGGCCGGTGAACGTCTTCTGCGCGGGCCAGGCGGTGGCGGCCATGGAGGTCTGCGCGGCGATGCCGGCACCGGCGACGACGGCCGCTCCGGCCACCGCCCACGTGGTGTACCTGCGCTTCTTCGACTGCCGATGACCGGCCATGAAACCCCACCCCTGCTCGTACGTGCCTGGCGAAAAGCGAAGCGCAACCTATACGGCGCCGCCCCTGCCTTCGGGAAACGCGATCCCCCGAAGATCACAAGAATCCCTCAGGGAACAGCAAAATCTAGCCACGCACCTGTCCCAGCCACTGCAGGGTGCGGCGGATCTCGGCGGCCAGCGGGTGTCCCGGGCCCTGGAAGCGTTCGACATCCATCAGCAGCCGCGCGAGCGTGTCGTGGGCGGCCGGGCGGTCGCCGAGCGCGAGCAGCAGGTGGCCGATGCGGCGCCGCACGTCGTGGGCGAGCTGCGGGTCTCCGGAGACGTACTGGTTCTCGTAGTACGGCAGCAGCGCGCGGTACTCGGCGAGTGCCGCCGCCGGCTCACCGAGCTGCTCCAGGCACTGGGCGGCCTCGTAGCGGAAGCGCAGGGACTGCGGGTCGGCCTGGCCGGCCTCGGCGGCGCGTTCGTCGCCGAGGCGGCGCAGTTCGGGCAGTGCGCGCCGGTACTGGCCGTCGTCCATGAGGGTGGCCGCGTACTGCTTGCGCAGGGTGCGCACGACCGGGGAGTGCTCGCCGTGCTGTTCGGCCGCGGCGGGCAGGATCGCGCCGAGTATGTCGACGGCCTGGGTGATCCGGCCCTCCCCGAGGAGCCGCTTGACCTCGTCGACGGCGGCGGCGACGTCGGGCTTCTCGGCCGTGTTCGGCACGGGTGTCACGGGGGCGGGCTGGGGCGCGGGCGTCCGCGCCCGGTCCGGCCACGGGGCGTGCGGGCGCAGGAAGGGGCGCGTGGGGTCCAGAGGCGCCCCGGTGGGTGTCCCGCGCGCGGGCAGGAGCAGCGCCAGGTGCTCGTACACCTCCTGTGCGGAGGCCGGCCGGTGCTGCGGGTCCTTGGCGAGCAGGCGCAGGACCAGTGCCTCGAGCGCCTCGGGGACCTCGGGGCGGATACGGCGCACGGGCAGCGGGGGCTCGTACAGGTGCCGGTGCAGCACGCCGAGCGCCGTGGATCCGGCGAACGGCACGTCTCCGCTGAGCAGTTCGTGCATCAGCACACCGAGCGCGTACAGGTCGGTGTACGGGCCGACCGCACCGCCCATCGCCTGCTCGGGCGCCATGTAGGCGGGTGAGCCGATCGGCGAGCCGGTGTGGGTGAGGCGGGTGGTGTCGGTGTCCATGACCGAGGCCACGCCCAGGTCGAGCACGGTGACCGTGCCGTCCTGCTTCACCATCACGTTCCGCGGCTTGAGGTCGCGGTGCACGATCGGCACGGCGTGCACGGCGCTCAGCACGGCGCACAGTTGCGCGGCCACCGCGACCGCCCACTGCCACGGGTACGGGTCGTGCTCGGCGAGGTGGTCGGAGAGGTCGGCGCCGTCGACGTACTGCATGACGAGGAACAGCTCCTCGCCCTCGCTGCCCGCGTCGTGCACGGTGACCAGGCCCGGGTGGTCCACCTGTGCGGTGACCCGGCACTCGCGCACGAAGCGGCGGCGCAGCTCGTCCGCCTCCTGCCCGGCCACCTTGTCCGGGCGCAGCAGCTTCACCGCCACGCGCCGGTCGAGCCGCTGGTCGTACGCCGTCCAGACCTGGCCCATGCCACCCTGTCCGATGAGCGTGGACAGCTCGTACCGGCCGGCGACGACACGTCCTGTCGCCACGGTCACCGTCCGCCCTCGTGGCCGGCGTCCTGCCTGCCCTCGTCACGGCCGTCCTGGTGGCCGTCGTGCTTGCGCAGGTAGTCGCTCAGCTCGTCCAGCTCGGCCCGCACCTGGTCGATCCGGGCGGGCGCCGGACGCTGGGGCGGCGGGGTCGTCAACGGGGGCCGCGGAACGGGCGTGTGCGCCGCCGGGGGCATGGCGGGCGGGGACGGGGCGGGCACCGGGGTCTGCGCCCCGGTCGTCGCCGTGAACGGCGACGCGGGCTGCGGATAGCCGTACCCGGACAGCCCGCGGCTCGCCTCGTACGCCTTCTGCAGGTTCTGGAAGTGCCGGGCGTCGGCCACCAGGTAATACACGAGGACGATGGGCAGGACGCCGAGGATCAGGGCCATCCCCAGGTAACCGCCCGTGGTGTGGACCTCCTCGCCGGGCTCGCTGCCCAGCAGCACGATGGCGAGGAAGTCGGCCGCCAGCACCGCCACGAACAGGCCCCAGTCCAGCGACTTGCGTGTGACGACGGCCAGCCGCAGCAGTATCGCCCAGGTCAGGAAGCCGAGGCTGAAGATCCCGATCGCCACGAACAGCACACGCATGAAGACCAGCCACCCGATGTGGGGCGGCTGCTTCACCGGCCGTGCGTAGCCGTGGCCCTGCATGACTGCTCCTGATGCCTGACATGGGTGTACGTGCCCGCCCGATGCGCTCGGCCGGGCGGACAACACCACTCGTGCGATGGTCGCTTCGAGCATATGGCCCGGCGCGGACAACCGGCCCGGGTTGTACCGAACCGTTGTCCGGGCGCCGCCGTCAATCAGGCGCGACGATGCCGTCCGTGAGCCCGTCGTACATCCCGCGCACGAGCTGCTCCCCGAGCCGGCTCGCATGGCGCAGTGCCCGTTCGAACTCGTCGAGTGCGCGGAAACGCGCGCCGTAGCGCCGTTGTTCGTCGAGCGGGAGCCGGGGCAGCTGCAGGCGGCGCACGTCCAGGCGGGTGGCCGTGGACGCGTAGCTGCTGGCCTGGCGGTGGTTGGCCGTACCGCGCAGGAAGCCGGCGAGGAACCAGGGGTCGAGCGCCGTGGGATCGGGGCGCAGCAGCACGAGACTGCGCCCCAGGGCGGCGCCCCCCGTCGCCTCGTCGATCACGCGCGCCACCGAACCACCCCCGAGCACCGGTACGACGACGTCGCCCGGCTCGGTCAGCACGGCCTCCTCGTCGCTCTCCGGAAGCGTCCCCGAGGGTGCCGTTCCGGCGAGCACGTCATGGTCGGTGAGAACGGGCACGCGCGCGCGGCCGCCGTTTCCGCCGGTGCGCAGCACCAGCGCGCCCCCGCGCGCGAGTTCGCCGACGGTGGTGAGCGGCCGGCGTGCGGGCGGCACCGGGTCGGCGGGGGGCGGGGTCAGGCCTGCGGTCAGCCGCAGGGTCTCGCCGAGGCGTTCGCGCACCGCCGCGAGCTGCTCCACGCCGTCGGCCACGGCCGGGGGTGGCAGATGGCGGGCGGGGGCGAGGTCCACGTCGTCGTCGAGCAGCTCGATGACCGGCACGGAACGCGCCAGCCCCGGCCGCTCCTCCAGCCGCCCCGCGCGCTCGAAGGTCCGCCAGGCGTCCAGCACGGCGTCCCGTACCGCCTGCCAGTCCGGGCCGCCCCGCGCCTCGCCCGCGAACCGTCCGGTGTCGGCGAGCAGCACCTCGGGCGCCGCGGGCGTCCGGTCCGGCCGGCGCAGCACCCACACGTGCAGCGGGATGTTGTACGGCGGCGCCGCGCCGGCCGGCAGCGCGAGCACGGCCCGCAGCGCGCCCCGGCGCAGCAGGTCGGCGCGGATCCGGCGCCCGGAACGGCGGGAGGCCGCGGCCGGCGGCATCAGCAGGACGGCGGTGCCGCCCTCGGCCAGCCGGGCCAGCGCGTGCTGCACCCAGGCCAGCTCGGACTCGGTGCGCGCGGGGAAGCCGTACTCCCAGCGGGGGTCGTAGGCGAGTTCGTCGTGGCCCCAGTTGCGCTCGTTGAACGGCGGATGGCACAGGACGGCGTCGGCGCGCAGCTGCGGGTGGGCGTCGCCGCGCAGGGTGTCGCCGACGGCGCCGCGCACGGTGGCCCGGGTGTTGAGGGCGAGCCGCAGCGCGGTCAGCGCGGCGAGGTCGGGCGCGCTGTCCTGGGCGTACAGCTCCTGGCCGGGGCGGGGGTCCACGGCGCGCAGCAGGGCGCCGGTGCCGCAGGCCGGGTCGAGGACGGTGCGGGCGGGACCGGCGAGGTCGGCCATGAGGCGGGCGAGTTCGGCCGGGGTGAGCGTGTACTGGCGCGGGTTCGCGTCCAGATGCCGGCCCAGCAGGAACTCGAAGGTCTGCCGCGCCCCCGTCTCGGCGGCCAGCTCGGCGGCGCCGCGCAGGAGGGGGGCGGAGGGGAGGAGCTGGGGGCCGGTCGGGGTCTGGAGGGCGGGTGCGGTGTGAGCGGTGTGAGCGGGCGGGGGGCCGGCCTCGCTGTGAGCCGTCGTATCGGTGTTCACAGGAAGTGGACCGTCAACAGCCGGTGAGGAGCCCGCGGAACGGTCGGTGTGAACACCGCGGGCGTGTGCGGCGCCGAAGCGCGGGCTGAGCACCTGGTCCAGCGCGCCGGGCAGCATCGCGGCCAGCCGCTCGTCGGAGCCGGCGCTCACGTCGAGCCAGACAGTGGGGCGCTCATGGATGAGCAGCAGGGCGCAGCCCGCGTGCACCAGGGCGGTGACCGGCCCCTCGGGATGGCCGGCGAGCTGCTGCCAGACCCGTTCCCGCAGCGGGACCTCGGCGAGTTTGCCCTGGTTGCGCAGCCAGGCCTCCACCTCGGCCAGCGCGAAGGACGGGCTGGTCTCGGTGCCGCCGACCGGCTTGGGGAAGTCGGCGTGCCGGCGGCGCCAGTTGCTGACGGCGGCCCGGCCCACCCCGGCGAGCCGGGCGATACCGGCCGCGGTCACCTCTGTCGCGTTGTCCTGCACCGGCCCCACTCCCCCTCGTCCCGTGTGTGCGCCGAGCATACCGGCGTACACAAGATCCCCGCCTTCACACACGTGTACACATTCAATGATGTGAACCGTGTTGACTCGGTTCACAAGCTCTGGTCTTATTGACCCAGCGAACGAGCGGCCAGCCGGAGGGGGCGGTCGCCACGCCAGCGGAGGGGGTCCCGTCATGGGGATGAAGGGCAAGATCGCGCTGGGCGCCGTCGTAGGGGTCGTCGTCATCGGTGTCGTGTCCGCGAACGCCGACAGCGAGGGCAAGCACGCCGGCTCCGACAGCAGCGGCAAGGACTCTTCGGCCTCCGCCGCGCACCGGCCCGGCGGCAAGAAGGACCCGGGGAGTGCCGAGGCGGCCGAGAAGAAGAAGGCGGCCTTCGGCGGGAACGGCGACTACCAGGTCGGCTCCGACATCAAGCCCGGCACCTACCGCTCCTCCGGCAACACCGACGGCATGTGCTACTGGGAGCGCACCAAGGGCGCCTCGGGCGACACCGACTCGGTGCTGGCCAACGACAACGTCGCCGGCACGGCCGTCGTCACCATCAGGTCCACGGACGCCTACTTCAAGACGACCGGCTGCGGCGGCTGGAAGAAGACGGCCTGACCCGGCAGGCGCTCCCGCCTCCGGCCGGCGCGGGACGTTTCACTCACGTCCCGCGCCCAGGCACCCGAGCCCCGCCTCCGGTGCCGCTTCGCACCACACTGCCTCGCACCTACCACCGCACACCAAGTACCGACTCCCCCAAGGAAATTCCATGCGTCTTCCGTCCCGTTTCGTCAAGGTCCTCGCCGTCGCCGCGCTCCCGCTGGCCCTGGCCGCCTGCTCCACCGGTTCCTCCGACGCCACCACGTCGGCCAAGGCGACGAAGGCCAAGGACCCCAACGCCGGCCTGATGACGGGCACCCAGCTGAAGAAGGCTCTGGCACCGGCGTCGGTCTACCCTTCCCACCTCACCCCCGTCGCGGACGGCGCCGCCGACAGCGGCAGCCAGTTCCTCGCCCCGAGCAGCCGGAACACGGCGAAGCCGGACTGCTCCAAGTTCGAGAACACCTCGTGGATCGACGTGACCGGCTTCAAGGGGGGCGTGTCGTTCGCGCAGAACGACTACGCGAACAAGGACCAGAGCGAAGAGATGGTCCAGGGGATCGACGCGTTCCAGGGCACCACCGCGACTACGGTGATGAAGGAGGTGCGCAACGCCGCCACCGCGTGCGCCACGTTCACGGACACGGACGCGCACGCCAAGGTGAAGCTCTCCGGCCGCGACACCTCCGGACTCGGTGACGAGGCCTACACCATCACGCTCACCAGCCCTCGCTGGGAGAACGGCACCACCCTGGTGGCCGCCCGCGTGGGCAGCTCCGTGGTCACCGTGATGTCCACGGCCGGCAGCGACAACGGCGCCGCCAACGCCACCAAGCTGGCGGGGCACGTCGTGGGCTCCCTGAAGGACGCGGCCGCCAAGTCCTGATCACCGGGACCGACGGCCGAGCCACGCCTCGCACGGGTCACACCGAGCACGGGCCGCGCCGGCACGGATCAGAGCGGGTGTCGCATCCAAACGTTGGGTTCGACGTAGACGGCGTACCCCCGCTCCGGTTCGCAGCGGACCGGGACCAGCGCGCCGGGCACCTCGACGTCCCCCGCGGTGTCGAAGGGCAGCCCGGTCCAGCGGCGCCACTCCTCCAGCGAGGCGCCCACGGTCATGGAGGCCGGGGCGATCGAGTCGATGGTGGCGCCGGCCCGGGCGTGGACACGCAGCCACGGGTCCTCCGGCAGGCCGTCGGGGCGCACCCGGTGGGCGTACTCGGTGATCGGGGTGTGCGGTTCGCGGTGCTTGGCGCTCGGGCGGACGGGGGCGACGACCTCGCAAAAGCCGTGCGCGCGGGCGTTCTCCCGCATCGCCGAGAGCATGACGGCGGACAGGCCGTGGCCCTGGGCGTGCGGCGCGATGACGACGGAGATCGCGCTGACCGTGTCCGGGCGGGTGCCGCGGCGCCGGTCGGCGAAGGCCCACAGCAGGATCTCGTCCCAGCCCCGGGCGGGCAGGGTCCCCCGGCCCTCGGCGGCGAGGGAGAAGGGCACGCTGAAGGCGTGGGCCACGACCTCGCCCCGCTCGTCCTCGGCGAACAGCGCGTACTGCGGCAGTTCGGTGGGGATGCGGCCGTAGTGGGCGCTGCCCACGGGGTCGTTGGTCACGAACTCGGGCCATGTGTCGGCCATCCCGAGCACCGCCGGCAGCCGGTCGGGCCGCTCGGCGAGGGTGCTTACCTTTACGTCCATGCAGGTCACCGTAAGCGGCACGCACCCGCGGGGACAGCGAATTCGGCCGGTCGTCGAGGGCCGGTCGTTCAGTCGGAGTCGGCGAGGAAGAGGACCCGGTCGGTGGCCGGGTCGTACCCGAGCATCGGATGCCCGTGACCGCCCTCCGGATCCATCAGCACCGGCTTGTCCAAGCGCCGGCCGATCGACCGCAGGAATCCGCACAGGACGTCGAGCCGCTCCTGGCCCTGCAACTCCCGCAGATCCACGTCGAAGTCGATCTCCTCGTCGGCGTAGAAGCGGAAGATCGCCACTATGTCGGGCGCCAGCCATACGCTCAGGTTCGGGCACTCGGCGCCGGCGGGCCGGGAGAGCACAGCCGCCGCCCGTGGCAGCGGGAGAACGGCGTCGCCCTCCTCGTAGCAGTACCGCAGGCCGCTGTCCCGTACGAGGTCCAGGACGGCCTGCCAGTCCGCGGTCGAGGCGCCGGGCACGCGCAGGTCCGGCAACGGGCCCGTCTCCTCGGGGTCGAACCAGTCGGCGACGTCGTCCCAGAGCAGATCAGGCATCCCGCCATGGTGCCTGCCGTGCCGTCGCCGGTGCACCCGGGTTTCGGCCGTGGGCCGGCCCCGCTCAGCGCGCCCGGAACCGCTCCGGAGCCTTCGTCGGGTTACCGCCCGTGGGGAGATTCTGGTTCGGGCAGGCGGTGAGGACCTTCGTCATCGCGGTCTTCTCGGCGGCGGTGACCCACAGGCCGTACTTCTGCTTGACGGCCACCTGGGCCGCCACATAGGTGCAGCGGTAGGCCTGGTTGGGCGGCACCCAGGTGGCGGTGTCGCCGTCGCCCTTGCCGCGGTTGGTGCTCGCGTCGACCGCGAGCAGGTTGAGGGGGTCGTTGGCCAGGGCTATGCGCTTGCTGGGGTCCCAGTACTTGGCGCCCTTCTGCCAGGCGTCGGAGAGGGCGACGACATGGTCGATGTCGACCTGGCTGCGGCCGCGCCGGTAGGTGATGTCCTTGCCGGAGTAGGGGTCGGGCTCCAGGAGGCCGTACGTGACCCTGCAGCTCCCGCCGGCGACCTTCACGTCCTTCAGGTCGCGCTTGAGTATGTCGTCGCGGGTGTCACAGGAGTTGGAGTCGGTGTCGGCCCAGGCGGAGCCGAACCGGGCCCGGGAGTAACCGGTCTTCGGGGCGCGGCCCTTGACGGGCAGCGACTCGGCGGCGGTGAGGGCGGCGCCCCCGCCTCCCGTCCGCTCGGGCCCGGAGGCCCCCTTGTCCTGTTCTGCCTTGCACCCGGCCACCGCGACCATCACGACCGCAGCGGTGACCGCCCCACCCCTCAGACGCCTCACGCGCGTCCCCCCTGGTTCGCCCTGGTCCGCCCTCACATGCGGGGCGGATCGTTCCGCCTACCACCGTAACGGCCGTACGGCGTCCCTCCGACGGGGGCCGCCGAGGAGATTCCGTGCAGTGGGTGTTGTGCGGGGGCACGTGATGCCGGGAACGGAGCGCGGGGCGGCGGGGTCGCACGCCCTCCGAAGGCCTGCGACCCCGAAATCCTCCTCGTCGCCTACGAGCCCAGGACGGAGGCGAGGAACTCCCCGACCCAGCCCAGCAGTTCGCGGCCGACCAGCGGCTTGCCGCCCACCTTCGCGGTCTTCGGGCGGGGCACCAGCACCTGGTGCACGGCCGGCTTGATGACCGTGCCCGGGTACAGCCGCTTGACGCGCAGCTCCTGCGACTCGCGCAACTCCACCGGCGCGAAGCGGATGTTGGTGCCCTGCAGCACGATCTCCCCGACGCCGCACGCCCGCGCCAGCATCCTGAGCCCGGCCACCAGCAGCAGGTTCTCCACCGGCTCGGGCAGCTTGCCGTAGCGGTCGGTGAGTTCCTCCCGGACCGCCTTGATGTCCTCCTCGGTGTTGGCGGAGGCGATGGCACGGTAGGCCTGCAGACGCAGCCGCTCGCCGGGGGCGTACTCGTGCGGGACGTGTGCGTCGACGGGCAGCTCGATCTTGACCTCGAGCGGCGGCTCCTCCTCGATCTCGCCGGTCTCCAGCTGCCGCCGGTAGTCGGCGACGGCCTCGCCGACCATGCGCACGTACAGGTCGAAGCCGACGCCCGCGATGTGCCCGGACTGCTCGCCGCCGAGGAGGTTTCCGGCGCCGCGGATCTCCAGGTCCTTCATGGCCACGTACATGCCCGCGCCCATCTCGGTGTGCTGGGCGATCGTGGCCAGCCGCTCGTGCGCGGTCTCCGTGAGCGGCTTCTCCGGCGGGTACAGGAAGTAGGCGTAGCCGCGCTCCCTGCCCCGTCCCACGCGGCCGCGCAGCTGGTGCAGCTGGGAGAGGCCGAAGGTGTCGCCGCGCTCCACGATCAGCGTGTTGGCGTTGGAGATGTCGATGCCGGACTCGACGATCGTCGTGGAGACGAGCACGTCGAACTTCTTCTCCCAGAAGTCGACGACGACCTGTTCCAGGGCCGACTCGGACATCTGGCCGTGGGCGGTGGCGATGCGCGCCTCGGGGACGATGTCGCGCAGCCGGGCCGCCGCGCGGTCGATGGACTCGACCCGGTTGTGGATGTAGAAGACCTGGCCCTCGCGCAGCAGTTCGCGGCGGATGGCCGCGCCGATCTGCTTCTCCTCGTACGGCCCGACGAAGGTGAGCACCGGGTGGCGTTCCTCGGGCGGGGTGGTGATCGTGGACATCTCGCGGATGCCGGTGACCGCCATCTCCAGGGTGCGCGGGATCGGGGTGGCCGACATGGTCAGCACGTCGACGTTGGCGCGGAGCTTCTTCAGCTGCTCCTTGTGCTCGACGCCGAAGCGCTGCTCCTCGTCCACGATGACCAGGCCGAGGTCCTTGAACCTGGTCTCGGAGGAGAACAGGCGGTGGGTGCCGATGACGACGTCCACCGCGCCGTCCTTGAGGCCCTCCAGGACGGCCTTGGCCTCGGTGTCGGTCTGGAAGCGGGAGAGCGCCCGCACGTTCACGGGGAACTGCGAGTACCGCTCGGAGAACGTGCCGAAGTGCTGCTGGACCAGCAGGGTCGTGGGCACCAGGACAGCGACCTGCTTGCCGTCCTGTACGGCCTTGAAGGCGGCGCGGACCGCGATCTCGGTCTTGCCGTAGCCGACGTCGCCGCAGACCAGGCGGTCCATCGGGACCGACTTCTCCATGTCCTCCTTGACCTCGGCGATGGTGGTGAGCTGGTCGGGGGTCTCCGCGTACGGGAAGGCGTCCTCCAGCTCGCGCTGCCAGGGGGTGTCCGCACCGAAGGTGTGGCCGGGGGCGGCCATGCGCGCGCTGTAGAGCTTGATCAGGTCGGCGGCGATCTCCTTGACCGCCTTCTTGGCGCGCGCCTTGGTCTTCGTCCAGTCCGCGCCGCCGAGGCGGTGCAGGGTGGGGGCCTCGCCGCCGACGTACTTGGTGATCTGCTCCAGCTGGTCGGTGGGGATGTAGAGCCGGTCGCCGGGCTGGCCGCGCTTGGCGGGGGCGTACTCCACGACCAGGTACTCGCGGGTGGCGCCCTGGACGGTGCGCTGCACCATCTCGATGTAGCGGCCGACGCCGTGCTGTTCGTGGACGATGTAGTCGCCCGGCTCCAGGGTGAGCGGGTCGATGGTCTTGCGGCGGCGGGCCGGCATGCGGGCGCCGTCCTTGCCGGCGGCCTTCTGGCCGGACAGGTCGGTCTCGGTGAGGACGGCCAGCCTGAGCGCCGGGTCGACGAAGCCGAAGTCGATCGAGCCGCAGGAGACGTGCACGACGGAGGGGTTCAGCTCGCCGAGGTCGGCGTCGAGGCGGGCCGCGATGCCCTCGCCGCCGAGCACCTCCACGGTGCGGGCGGCCGGGCCGTGGGCCTCGGTGACGAAGACCGTGCGCCAGCCGTCGGCGAGCCAGCCCTTGGTGTCGGCGAGGGCCTTGGCGGTGTCGCCGCGGTAGGTCTCGGGGGCGTGCATGCCCAGCTTGAGGGTGTCCGAGTCGAGCTCTTCGTCGGCGGCGAAGGGCGAGACGGACCACCACATCATGTCCAGTTCGCGGGCGCGGTCGCGGACGTCGGCGATGGACCACAGGGAGGCGGCGCCGACGTCGATCGGGGCTTCGCCGCCGCCCGCCGTGGCCGCCCAGGAGGCCTGCAGGAACTCCTGGCTCGTCGCCACCAGGTCCGCGGCACGCGTGCGGACCCGCTCCGGGTCGCACACGACGGCCATGGCGCCCTTGGGCAGGACGTCGAGCAGCAGCTCCATGTCGTCCACCAGCACCGGCGCCAGGGACTCCATGCCCTCCACCGCGATGCCCTCGGCGATCCTGCCGAGCAGTTCGCCCAGCTCCGGGTGCTCCTCGGCGAGGGCACGCGCGCGCGTACGGACGCTGTCCGTCAGCAGCAGCTCGCGGCAGGGCGGGGCCCACAGGCCGTGCTCGGCGACTTCGAGGGAGCGCTGGTCGGCGACCTTGAAGTAGCGGATCTCCTCGACGTCGTCGCCCCAGAACTCGATGCGCAGGGGGTGTTCCTCGGTCGGCGGGAACACGTCGAGGATGCCGCCGCGCACGGCGAACTCGCCGCGCTTCTCCACCAGCTCCACGCGCGCGTAGGCGGCGGCCGCGAGGGCTTCCACGATCTCGTTCAGGTCCGCCGTCTGGCCCGTCCTCAGGGACACCGGCTCCAGGTCGCCGAGGCCCTTGACCTGTGGCTGGAGCACGGAGCGTACGGGCGCCACGACCACGGAGACCGGGCCGGTCTCGGGGTCGTCCGGGCGGGGGTGGGCGAGGCGGCGCAGGACCGCGAGGCGGCGGCCGACGGTGTCGCTGCGCGGGCTGAGGCGCTCGTGCGGGAGGGTCTCCCAGGAGGGGTACTCCACGACCCCCTCCGGCGGCAGCAGCGAGCGCAGGGCTGCCGCCAGGTCCTCGGCCTCGCGGCCCGTCGCCGTCACCGCGAGCACCGGGCGGGCGGCCTCGCGGGCGAGGGCGGCGATCGCGAAGGGGCGGGCGGCGGGCGGGCCGACGAGGTCGACGTGCATGCGGTTGCCGTCCGCGGCTGCCGTGATCGCTTCCGCGAGGGCGGGGTCCTTGACGACGGCGTCGAGCAGACCGTGCAGGCTCATGGGGGGTAGTCCGTCCGGAGGTGGGCAACGCAAGTAGCCCGGCGCGGGTGGCAGCCGGGGGTCTCCAGCCTACGACGCTGCCGCTGTGGGCGTCGGAGGCTGTGGACAACTCGGGTGGTCCGGGAGCGCGGGCGGCGAAAAGCCCGGTGCCGGGAAGTCCCATGAGACTTCCCGGCACCGGGTATTCCCCCGCAACCCCCGTATGCGGTGGCTGTCGGCCCGAGGGCCTCAGTCCGTCGCGATGGCGTTCAGTACGTTCATCCGGCCCGCGCGGAACGCCGGGATCAGGGCGGCGAACAGGCCCACGAAGGCCGAGCCGATGAAGACGGCGGTGATCGTCGGCCAGGGGATCTCCAGGACCTTCATGCCCTCCAGGGCGAGGAGCTTCTGGGCGGTCGCGCCCCAGCCCATGCCGAGGCCGAGGCCCAGCAGGGCGCCGAAGACGGCGATCACCACGGACTCCAGGCGGATCATGCGGCGCAGCTGGCGGCGGGAGAGGCCGATCGCCCGCATCAGGCCGATCTCGCGGGTGCGCTCGACCACGGACAGGGCCAGCGTGTTCACCACACCGAGGACCGCGACGATGATCGCGAGGGCCAGGAGGCCGTAGATCATGTTCAGCAGCTGGCCGATCTGGTCCTTCAGCGCCTTCTTGTAGTCGGTCTGGTCCCGTACGGTCAGCTCGGGGTGGTCGTCGTGCAGGGCCGCCTTCAGCGCCTTGTAGGCGGCCGCCTGCTGCCCGTCCTCGGCCGTGGCGAAGACCAGCGCGTCGAGCGGCATGTCGTCGACGGGCCCGTACTTGGTGAGCGTGGCGAGGGACGTGTACTTGGCGCCCTGGTCGATCACCTCGTCGCTGCTGGTGATCGCGCGGACCGTCAGGTGGGCGGTGGAGCCCCCCTTGAAGGCGACGGTGATCTTCGAGCCGATGTGGATGCCGTGGGCCTTGGCGAACTTCTCGTGGACGGACATCGAGTCGGGCAGGTAGGCGTCCTTCAGGTTCCCGGCGACCGTCTTCTTGTGCAGGTCGGTCGCGTACGTCGGGTCGGCCGCCGTGATGTCGGTGTTCTTGAGCGTCTGGCCGTCCGGGGTGGTGAAGTCGGCCACGGCCGGCCGGTACTCGGTGACCCGCTTGAGACCCGGGGTCTCCTTGATGGCCTTGACCGCCTGGGGTGCGATGAGACCGTTCTGCGGGTTGTCCGGCTGGATGATGAAGTCCGTGCCGACCGTCTTGTCGAGCTGGTCGGTGGCGGAGGCCACCATGGAGGAGCCGACCACGGACAGGCAGGCCACCAGGGCCAGGCCGATCATCAGGGCCGCGCCGGTGGCGCCGGTGCGGCGCGGGTTGCGCAGCGCGTTGCGCTCGGCCATCCGGCCGACGGGGCCGAAGACCCGCAGCATGACGGCGCCGAGGACGCGGACGAGTCCGCCGGCGAGGAGCGGGCCGATGACGACGAACCCGATCAGGGTGAGGACGACGCCGAGGCCCAGCCAGGACGAGCCGGCCTTGGCCTTGTCGGCGGTGCCCGCCACGTAGAGACTCGCGACGCCGGCACCGGTGAGGACCAGGCCGATCGCGGCCCGTACGAGGCCCGCCTTGGCGTCGGCCGGGGCGTGCGCCTCGCGCAGGGCGGCCATCGGGGAGATCTTGCCGGCCCGCCGGGCGGGCAGGTAGGCCGACAGGACGGTGACCACGACGCCGAGGAGCAGGCCGGTCAGCGGGGTCGTCCAGGCGACCGTCAGGTCGTCCGTGGACAGGTGCATCCCCATGGTGCCCATGAGCTTCATCAGGCCGACCGCGATGCCGACGCCCGCGCCGACGCCGAGGACGGAGCCGACCACGCCGAGCAGCAGCGCCTCGATGAGCACGGACCGGTTGACCTGTCGGCGGGAGGAGCCGATGGCCCGCATCAGGCCGATCTCGCGGGTGCGCTGGGCGACCAGCATCGAGAAGGTGTTGATGATCAGGAAGATGCCGACCAGGAAGGCGATCCCGGCGAAGCCGAGCATCGCGTACTTCATGACGTTCAGGAAGCTCTCGACGCTCTTCTGGTTGGCGTCGGCGACCTCCTTGGCGGTCTGCACCTTGTAGCCGTGGCCGAGCGCGGCGGTCACGTTCTTCTTCAGCTGCGCGTCGGTGACGCCCTTGGCGGCGGTGACGTTGACGTTGGTGTACACACCGGTCCGGCCGACCAGGTTCTGCTGGGCGGTCTTCGTGTCCAGGTAGAAGATCGCCGCGCCGGGGTTGGTGACGGTGAAGGTGGCGATGCCGGACACGCGCGCGTGGTGCGTGCCGACGACGTTGATCATGCCGATGTCGTCGCCGAGCCTGAGGTGGTGCTTGTCGGCGGTGTCCGCGTCGACCATGACCTGGCCGGGACCCTTGGGCGCCGTACCGGAGGTGATCTTCATGGTGCGGGCGTCGTTGCCGTTCCAGCTGCCGACGATGGTGGGCGCGCCGCTGCTGGGCGACAGCTTGTCCTTGTCGGCGTCGACCACGGTCACCGTGGTGGAGAACACCGTGCCCTCGGCCGCCTTGACGCCCTGGGCCCCGCGGATCCTGCCGAGCACGGAGGCCGGCAGGACCGGCGGCTTGCCGGTGCGGGAGGTGGTCTGGCCGGTGTCGGAGGAGCTCTTGGCGGTGACCGTCACGTCCGACGAGGTCGCCTGGAACAGCTTGTCGAAGGTGGTGTTCATCGTGTCGGTGAACACCAGGGTGCCGCAGACGAAGGCGACCGACAGCAGCACGGCGACCGCCGACAGCGCCATGCGGCCCTTGTGCGCGAAGAAGTTGCGCATCGAGGTCTTCAGGACGGTCATGACGTGCGCCCCCGGGCGTCGAAGTCCTTCATGCGGTCCAGGACCTGATCGGCCGTCGGCTGGTACATCTCGTCCACGATCCTGCCGTCCGCGAGGTAGAGCACGCGGTCCGCGTAGGAGGCGGCGACCGGGTCGTGGGTGACCATCACGATGGTCTGGCCCAGCTCGTCCACCGAGCGGCGCAGGAAGCCCAGGACCTCCGCACCCGCGCGCGAGTCGAGGTTTCCGGTCGGCTCGTCACCGAAGATGATCTCCGGGCGGGCGGCGAGTGCCCGGGCCACGGCGACGCGCTGCTGCTGGCCGCCGGAGAGCTGGGTGGGCCGGTGCTTGAGCCGGCCGGCGAGCCCGACGGTCTCCACGACCCGGTCCAGCCACTCCCGGTCCGGCTTGCGGCCCGCGATGTCCATAGGCAGCGTGATGTTCTCCAGCGCGTTGAGCGTGGGCAGCAGGTTGAACGCCTGGAAGATGAACCCGATCCGGTCCCGGCGCAGCTGGGTGAGCTTCTTGTCCTTCAGACCGGTTATCTCGGTCTCGTCCAGGTAGATCTGCCCGCCGGTCACGGTGTCGAGGCCGGCGAGGCAGTGCATCAGGGTGGACTTGCCGGAACCCGAGGGGCCCATGATCGCGGTGAACTGGCCCCGGGCGATGTCCACGTCCACATGGTCCAGGGCGACGACACGGGTCTCGCCGGACCCGTACGCCTTGACGACCTGGCGCGCCCGCGCGGCAACGGCCGTACGCCCGCCAGTTCCCCCGTGCCTGGTAGTGGTAACAGCCGATGTCACGGTATATCTCCTAAATCGGTTGGCAGGTGTGCCGTCGCGCCCTGGTGTGCCGGTGCGTCGTCCTGGGTACGGCGTCGAGTCTCGCGTGCGGCGGGTGTGCCCCGCGCTGGTGCGAAGCCCCCTCTTGTGCGGGGGAAAACCCCACCCCCGCCGGTTCGGTCAGCCGCCCCCCGACGGCGTAAAGCCAGATTAAGGACGGCACCCGGTCCATCTCCTCCTCCGGCGGTACGAACCCTCCCCAGGTCGTAGTACGGAGATACCCCTAGGGGTGGTCCACCGCCGGGTGGAGTCCCTCTCAGGGTCGGCTCCACCCTCCGGCCCAGAAAGCCTCCACCCTCCCGTCGCGTCAGGGTCAAGTCACGCGGGCCGTGGGAAGCTGTCGTACCGGAGATAGGTGCAGGGGGCACGGGAGGGGGGATCCGGTGGGGAGTACGACACCCGCGATACGCGACGGCGCCACGACGGAGCAGCGCACCGGCAGGAGAGGTGCGGTCGTCGCCGCGCTGATGCTGTCGATGGCGCTGGCCGCGCTGGACGCCACGATCGTCTCCACCGCCGTGCCGCAGATCGTCGGCGACCTCGGCGGGTTCTCCGTCTTCTCCTGGCTGTTCTCCGGCTATCTGCTCGCCGTCACCGTCACCCTGCCCGTCTACGGCAAGCTGTCCGACACCTTCGGCCGCAAGCCGGTCCTGGTCGCGGGCGCCGCCGTGTTCCTGCTGGGCTCGCTGCTGTGCGCCGGCGCGTGGAACATGGGGGCGCTGATCGCGTTCCGGATCGTGCAGGGGCTGGGCGGCGGCGCGTTGCAGGGGACGGTGCAGACGCTGGCCGCCGACCTGTACCCGCTGGCGGAGCGCCCGAAGATCCAGGCCAGGCTGTCCACGGTGTGGGCGGTGTCGGCGGTGGCCGGGCCGGGGCTGGGCGGGGTGCTGGCCGCGTACGCCGACTGGCGCTGGATCTTCCTGGTCAACCTGCCGATCGGAACGGCCGCGTTGTGGCTGATCGTCCGTCATCTGCACGAGCCCGAGCGGGAGAAGGCGGCACGCGCGCGCGTGGACTGGGCGGGCGCGCTCGCGGTGTTCGCGTGCGGCGGGGTGCTGCTGACCGCGCTGGTGCAGGGCGGGGTGGCCTGGGCGTGGCTGTCGGCGCCCTCGCTCGCGCTGTTCGGTGCGGGGTTCGCGCTGGTGGGCGTGGTGGTGTGGGTGGAGCGGCGGGCGGCGGAGCCGATCATCCCGGGGTGGGTGTGGCGGCGCCGGACGATCGCGGCCGTCAATCTGGCGTTCGGCGCGCTGGGGCTGCTGATGGTGGCGCCGTCGGTGTTCCTGCCCACGTACGCCCAGTCGGTGCTCGGGCTCGGACCGGCGGCCGCCGGTCTCGTGCTGTGTGTGTGGACGCTGACCTGGTCGGGGTCGGCGGCGCTCAGTCAGCACGTGTACCGGCGCATCGGCTTCCGTGACACCGCGCTGATCGGCATCGGCACGGGCACGCTGGTCCTGCTCGCGTTCCCGTTCCTGCCGTATCCCGGGTCCTGGTGGCAGCCGATGCTGCTGATGCTGGCGCTGGGCGCCGTGCTGGGGCTGTTCCAGCTGCCGCTGATCATCGGGGTGCAGTCGACGGTGGGCTGGTCGGAGCGGGGGACGACGACCGCGTCGGTGCTGTTCTGCCGGCAGACCGGGCAGACCCTGGGCGCCTCCCTGTTCGGCGCGGTCGCCAACGCGGTGCTGGCGGCCAGGCTGGGCGGGGCGGGCGACCTGGAGTCCGTCACGCGCGCGTGGGACGGCGGTACGGCTCCGGAGGCGACGCGGCGGGCGATCGCCGCGGCGGTGCACGCGGTGTACTTCGGCGCGGCCGGGGCCGCTGCGCTGGCCTTCCTGGTGCTGCTGGTGGTGGCGCCGCGGAAGTTCCCGGTGCGGCAGGAGTGACCGCACGGGAAGCGGTGCGATCCTCCCCGGCTCGCCCGGTGGACGCGGGTGCCATCCGAGGTCAGATCCGTTCCCGTGCGGTAAGCGCATACCGACCGTCCAGTTTGGCGAAAACCCCGCGCGCCTCGGAACCGGCGAGTAACGTGCGTGACTCCGTTTCCTCCCACCCCCCCACCTCCCTGCGGTCCGCCGCCACGGACCCGAGCCACGCAAGGAGCCCCGGGATGTCCTACGACCCGCCGCGCCCTCCGTCGTACCTCACCTACCCCTGGCAGCCTCCGCCCCCCGAACCGTCCCGCCCACGCCGCACTCCGCCCCGCGAACCCCTCGGCCACCACAGCGACCTGCGCATCCTGCGCGGTGCCTACCGCTGGCAGCGCCGCACCGCCGCCCTCACCGCGCTCGGCTACTTCACCCTGTTCCTCGTCCTGTCCGCGTTCGCACCGGACGTCATGACGAAAACGGCCGTCGACGGCATCCCGGCGGGCCTGCTGCTCGCCCTCCTCCAACTCCCGGTCACCTGGCTGGCGATCGCGCTGTACGAGCACACCGCACGCCGCCATGTCGACCCGCTCGCGGACCGCATCCGCAAGGAGGCCGAACTGGACGCACGGCGAGGAGCGGCCCGATGACCGCCGACGCCGCCGCGGACCTCTCCGGCTTCACCGGTTTCAGCAGCTCCGCGCAGAGCATGTCGCTGGTCGCCTTCTCCGCCGTCGCCACCCTCACGCTTCTGCTGTGCGTGATGGCCGGCCCGGACCGCGACGACCTCGACGAGTTCTACACGGGCTACGGCTCCCTGTCCCCGCTGCGCAACGGCCTGGCCATAGCGGGCGACTACATCTCCGCCGCGACCGTCCTGGGCACCAGCGGGGTGATCGCCCTGTGCGGCTACGACGGTGTCGTGCTCGCCCTCAGCACGGCGCTGTCGCTGATGCTGCTGATGTTCCTGCTGGCCGAACCGCTGCGCAACGCGGGCCGGTTCACCATGGGTGACGCGCTGGCCCGCCGGATGCCGGGCCGCAGTGTGCGGATCACCACCTGTGCGGTGACGATCGCCTCGCTGCTGCCGCTGATGCTGGTCCAGCTCGCGGGCACCGGACAGCTGATGGCGTTCATCCTCGGCTTCTCGAACGAGTCGCTGAAGACCGGCTGCGTCGTCGGCCTCGGCGCGCTGATGATCAGTTACGCGGCGATCGGCGGCATGAAGGGCACCGCCCTCATCCAGATCCTGAAGATCGTGATGCTGGTCGGATCGGGCGCCGTGATCGCCGTACTGATCCTGCGCCGCTTCGACTGGGACCCGGGCGCCCTGTTCGGCGCCGCGGCGCGGCAGAGCGGGGCCGGACCGGCCTTCCTGCACTCCGGGCTCGAGTTCGCCGGGCACCCGCGCGCCCGCCTGGACATGATCACCTCCGAGCTGACCATCGTGCTCGGCGGCGCCTGCCTGCCGCACATCACCATGCGCACATACACCGCCTCCAGCGCCCGCCAGGTGCGCCGCTCGCTGTCCTGGGCGGTGTCGATCGTGGCACTGTTCGTCCTGGCCATCACGGTGATCGGGTTCGGCGCCACGGCGCTCGTCGGCCGCGGCGCGATCGCGGCGGCCGACCCGCAGGGCAACACGGCCTACCTGCTGGGTTCGCGGGCGGCGTTCGGTGTCGGCGTGTCGACCGCGGAGACCTTCCTGTTCACCATGGTCACCACGGCGATCTTCCTGACCCTGCTCGCCTCGGTGGCCGGGATGATCCTCGCCTGCGCCAACTCCCTCGCCCACGACGTGTTCGCCGCCCGGGTCCAGGAGATGCCGGCCCGCAGGGAGATGACCCTGGCCCGGCTGTCCGCGCTCGCCATAGGCGTGCCGACGATTCTGCTGGCCACCATGGTGCAGGAGTACAGCCTGCAGCCCCTGGTCACCCTCTCCTTCTGCCTGGGCGCCTCCGCCCTGGCACCCGCCCTGGTGTACGGCCTCTTCTGGCGCCGCTACACCCGCAGCGGGCTGATGGGCACGCTCCTCGGGGGCTCGCTGACCGTGCTCCTGCTCATGCCGGGCACCAACCTCGTCTCCGGCTCGCCCGTATCGGCTTTCCCGCACGCCGACTTCAACTGGTTCCCGTTCACCACGACGGGCATCGTCTCCATCCCGGCCGGCTTCTTCTTCGGCTGGCTGGGCACGGTCGTCTCGGGCCGCCGGAAGGCGGAGGAACAGCGGCGCCAGTACGAGGCCGTGGAGGGATGGATCCTCGCCGGGGCGGTACGCAGAGGCGGTTGACGACGTCCGCGCGGGGGGCTACTCCAGGGTCGCCCTGCCCGTCAGCGAGATGAGGCTGCTGCGCACGTGGTCCATGTGCGCCTGGACGTCGTCCCAGGTCTCGCTGTGCTCGCGCAGCACCCGCTCGGTGTCCAGGGCGATGCGCTCCTCGCGCGCGTGCGCCTCGGCGACGATCTCCGCGGCCCGTACGCGCGCCTCCTCCTGGCAGCGGCGCCCGAACTCCTCCGCCTCGCCGAGGGCGTGTTCCGCCTCGGCGAGGGCGGCCTCGGCCCGGGTGAGCCGCTCGGCTTCCCCGGCCTCCAGCGCGGCCGCCCGCTCGGCGTCCTCGCGTTCCGTGGCCTCCCACCTCTCGGCCAGCTCCCGGGACTGCTCGACGAGCATGCAGGCGGTGCGCTGCCGTACCTCCCGCAGCGCGGCGAGCGCCTCCCCGCGCGCTTCCTTCACTTCGAGCCGGGCACCGACGCGCAGGCCGTCGGCCTCCGCGCGCGCCGCGAGGAGGCACTGGCGGGCGCGTTCGTCCGCGTCCGCGCGGAGCGCGTCCGCCGCTTCCCGCGCCTCCTGGCACAGGCCGAGGGCTTCCGCTTCGGCCTGCGCGACCTGTTCGTCCGCCGCGCGCCGCGCACGGTCGCGGACGTCCGCCTCTTCCTGCAACGCGAGCCGGTAGAGGTGCTGAGCCCGCTCTCCGAGCGTCTCGTAGGTCTGGGGAGCGAGCTGCGCGACCACCTCGCGCAGCCGCGCGGCCTCCGCACCCATGTCCTTGGCGAGCACGGTCAGCCGCGCGGCGCGCTCCCACGCGGCGTCCCGGTCCAGCGACAGCGCCTCCATGAACGCGTCGACCTGGCCGGGGCGGTAGGCGCGCCCCCGCACGGTCGGGAAGCCGTGCGGCGTCATCGATGCGCTGCTCACCCTGGGAACCCCTCTCCACCGGACATACACGACAGGACGATGTGGCGCACATCCTGATGGATCTGATGTAAGTGGGCATAACGCGACACTCCGCAGACATGTCACGGTCGGAATCTCGCGGCATGCCGCACTTCTCGATTCGCGCGGCCGTCCGGGGGCACGGGGCGGGGTGTCCGGAGCACGTCCTCCGCCAGGGTGACGATCATGCTGCGGACGGGCGCGAGCCGGAGGGCGAGGAAGCGGACGGTCATCGCTTCGCCCTCCGGTGCCGGGTGAGGACGGCGGTCCCGGCCTGTTCGGCCGGCAGGCACGCGAGGCCGGCGGGCGGACTCCCCGCGGGGAACAGCCGCCGCCCCTCGCCCAGGACGGCCGGGAAGGTCATCAGCCGGTACTCGTCGACCAGGTCGGCGGCCCTCAGCGCATGGACGACCGCCGGGCTGCCGCTGACGACCACGTCCCGCCGCTCGGCCGGTACGGCCTCCGGCAGATCGCCCTCCAGGAGGCGTCGAGCGCCGGCGTGAGCGGTACGCCCGGATCCTCGCTCGGTGCCCCGAGCCGCGACATGCAGTAGCAGTACGCCACCGGCTCACCCCGGAACGGCTCCAGGTCCACCCGCGCATCATGCCCTTCACGCACGCGTGAAGGGCATGATGCGATCGTCCTCGGACAGGCCTACAGCAGCCCGTCCCACATCTGCTCAAGCAGCACCGACCACCAGCTCTCCGGCGAACCCAGCGCCGCCGGGTCCAGGGAGGCCAGCTGAGCCTGGAAGTCGACGGTCCAGCGGCCCGCCTGCTCCTGGTTCAGCCCGAACCTGAGCCGCCACATCCGGCCCAGCAGCGCCAGGCAGCGCGCGAACTCCGGCAGTCCGGTGTTCACGAACTGCGGCGGCACCGGCGCACCGCCCGGGCCCGCCTCCACGGGCACCGCGACGATGTTCGCCGTCCCGTACTGCACACAGATCGCCCGGCCGAAGTCCGTGCCCATCACCAGGTACGAGCCCGCGTCCGAGGCCGGCTGCACCCCGCGCTCGGCCGCCAGCTCCGCCAGCGTCGGCACCGGCCGGCCCGGCTGGGCCTGCGCCCAGAAGAACGGGGCCATGTCCGTCGGCAGTCCGGCCACCACCAGCGTGTGCGCCACGACCGGCGGCACGCCCTGCCGCGAGACGGCCTGCTGGTCGAACCGGAAGACCCCCGGCCCGAACGCCGCCGCCAGCTCCTGTGCGATGCCCTCCGGCGGGACGGGCGGCACGGCCTGCACCGGCGCCAGCGGCGCCCGCACCGGAGCCGGCCGCGCGGGACCGTCCGCCACCTGGTGCAGCTCGCCCTGGTGCGCCAGCAACTGCTGCATGCCCTGCTGCCGGCTCGCGTGATCCGTGCCGTACGGCGCGATGCTCGTGATCCGCGCCTGCGGCCACTGCTCCCGGATCATCCGCGCGCAGTACGCACCCGGCAGCTCGCACGACTCCAGCTCCGTGTGCAGCTCCAGCACCTGGTCCGGCGGCACGTTCATGGCCCGCAGCTCGTGGAAGATCTGCCACTCCGGGTGCGGCGTGCCCGGCGCCGAACGCCGGATCAGCTGCTGCTCCGAACCGTCCTGCGCGCGGTAGCGCAGCACGGCCTGATAGCCCGGGCCCACCGTCGGCTGCCCCTGCTGCGGGTAGCCGTACGCCGGAGGCTGCCCCGGCCCGGGCCCGCCCGGCGGCGGCATCGCACCCGACGGCACGGCACCAGGCGGCATCGGCTGCGGGGCTCCCGGGACGCCGGGCGGCATGCCGGGAGCGCCCGGCGCGCCGAGTGCACCGGGGGCGGGCGGCGGCGGGGGCACGCCCGGACCGCCCACGGGAGGCGCGGCCAACACGGTCTCCGCGTGGTGCACCGCACCACGCCCGCCTCCGGAAGCACCGGGGGCGCCGGGCATGCCCGGGGCACCCGGGGGCTGGGGTGCGCCGGGAGCGCCGTGGGACTGCGGTGCGCCGGGGGCCGGAGGCATGCCAGGGGCGCCCGGTGCTGCGGGAGCGCCGGGCGGATAGGGCATGCCAGGGGCGCCCGGAGGCTGCGGCGCGCCCCCTCCCATCTGATTCGGGTCGGCCAGCATCGTGGCCGCGTGGTGCACGTTGCCCGGAGGGGTGCCACCGGGAACGCCCGGCGCACCGGGCGGGTTGGGGGCACCCGGCGCGTTCGGGAATGCGCCCGGCGCCTGCGGCGCGTCCACGCCCCCCGGCGCGCCCGGAACGCCCGGAGCGCCCGGCGCCTCAGGCCCCTGGGGCCCGAGCGACGACACCAGCTGCGTCGGCACGTACCCGCCCGCAGGCGCACCCGGAGCGCCGGGCGCGGGCGGCGGAGGCGTGCTCCCCGGGCGGGCGCCCGGCGTACCCGGAGCACCGGGAACACCCGGCGGCGGAGGCGGCGCACCCGGTCCACCGCGCCCCTTGCGCGGCGGCGGCGCGGCCTTGCTCGTCGCGGCGTCCGCGATGTCCCCGGCATGCGGCGCGAGCGGACGCCCCGGGACACCCGGGCCGGCCGGCGGCTGCGGCGCGTTCGGGACGACGCCCGGCGCCTGCGGATACCCGTACCCGGGGACACCCTGCGGGCCACCGGGAGCACCCGGCGCGCCCGGGCCCTGCGGATAGCCGTACTGCGGGGCGCCCGGAGGCGGCGTGCTGCCCTGCGGAACACCCGGCGCACCAGGCGCTGCAGGGGGCGCGGGCGCAGTGCCCGGCGCCGGGGAGTAGGCGGGCGCACCCGGCGGGGGCGTGCCCTGGCCCGCCGGACCCTGCGGATAGCCGTACGACGACACACCCGGAGGCGGCGGAGGCGTGCTGTACTGCGGCACACCAGGAGCAGCGGGCGCACCGGGCGCACCCGGCGCCTGCGCGAAGCCGGGCGCCCCCGGGGCACCACCCGGAGCGGGCGCACCGCCCTGCGCTCCCGGCGGGAAGTTCTGCGCACCCGGCCCGTTCGAACCGTCCAGCGCCGGCGCGACCGCCGTCGGCGGCAGCTGGCTGCCCCCGGACATCAGCGCCGTCTTCGCGTCCGGCGCCACCGCCGGCGACCGCGAAGGCTCGACGTCCACATCGCTCAACGGCGGCGCGAACACCGTCGCGGGCAACGGCACCGAACGGTCCTCACCCGCATCCCCGTTGGTGTCCGTACCGGCCCACGGCGTAGCCCCGTCCGGCACCTCCGCCACGCCCGGCACCCCACCGGGCGCACCCACGCCCGGCGCACCGGCAGCCGGCCACGACGCACCGCTACCGCTCCCGGACCCACCGGCCGTACCCGCACCATCGGCCCCGGCCCGCGCGTCGGCAGCCGCAGGCACCCCGGCCTGCGTCTCGGCAAGCGCCCCGCCCCCGACGGAACCCCCGCCCGAAGAACCGGCCCCGGCACCGGAGCCGGCCGCAGCCGCAGCACCCGCGTCCTGCGCCGACCCCGCCCGACGGTCCGGAATCCCCAGCTTGTCCGCCGCCTCCTGCAACCACTCCGGCGGACTCAGCAGGAACGACGTCTGGTTCAGGTCCACCCGCGCAGCCGCCGGCACCGGCACCGCGTCCTCGACCTCGGTGCGGCCGTACTCCTCCTCGTACCGGCGGATCACCTCACCCACCGGCAGCGCCGGCCACAGCGTCGCCTCGCCGCTGTCCCGGGCGATCACCAGCCGCTGCGCACCCGCGTCCGAACGCGGGCCCTCCGCACGGTCCTCACCCCAGACCACGAAACCCAGCTCGAACTCCCGCACCCGCACCTCACGATGCTGATACGCGGGAACATCACCGTTGATCCACTCCTCGGCGCGCTCCTGCGCCTGTGCGAACGTCACCATCGCGAAGCTCACTCCCCAGCCGAAGAGACCGGAACGGCACGCGCGAAACCGCCGTCCACCATCAGGTTCGCCACCGTCTCCAACTCCGGCGGATTACCCGCCAGCCGCGACAGGAACGCGTCGAAGTCGTCACCGCACAGCAGCAACAGGCGCTCGACCCGCTCCGCCGGGGACCACGACGGATCCACGTCCCGCGCATCGTCGTACGCGCAGAACCACACCGACCCGATCCGCTCGCCCTTCACCTTCACCGCGAGCAGACCACCCTGCACGAAACCGACGCTCAGATAGTCCTTCGTCAGATGGTCACGCAGGCACTTGTTGACGTACACCAGGTCATTGACCGCCGCCTCGTCCCGCACCGTGAAGAACGGCTGATCCAGCAACAGCCCCAACTCGGCGTCCAGCGCGGCACCCACCGGCGCGGCACCACCCGCCGCCTTCAGGAACGAACGGTAGGCACCCGGCAGGCGATAGCCCAGGTCCTCCTCCACACCCTGAACCTGCGACTCCGTCACCGCCACACCCGACTTCGACAGCCCGAAGTGCGCCGGACGCGTCTCCTGCAACGGCCGCGTACCACGCTTGCCCTGGTCCACCCGAGCCGTCGCCACACCACCGTGATGCCGCAGCAACGCCTTCACCTCGACCGGAACCAACTCCAGCCGCCGCGAACCCACCACGTGATGCCACGTCCAGCCGTGCGGCGTCGCCACCGCGGGCACCGTGTCCCACAACTCGTGCCCCGACGCCGCGAGAACCGCGTTCGCCGACACATAGTCCGTCAGCCGCAACTCGTCGACGCCGAAACCCTCCGGCGGATCGGCGATCTCCGCCGCCGCGCGCGCGTACGGCGAGAAATCCGGGTAACCGCGCTCGTCGATGCGTACCCCTCTCGGGTGACGTGCCGCCCGGACCGGATCCGGGAAGTGCACGACCTGCCCGGCATAGGCCGCGTTCGGCGGCGCGGCTTGCTGCCCGAGCCGACCTGTCGTCATGGCGGTTGCCCCCTGCGGCGTTCTCTCTGGCCTGAACGGCGGTGTCGATCGCGGATGGCGACAGCCTATGCGGTACACGAACCCCGGTCACCGGCCCTCCACCCCACACCTGCACTTCCCGCCTCCCCTTTCGTGACCAGCCGTCACCCCCTCGTGACAGCCCGCCCAAACCCGGGCGTGTCGCGCCGCCCCAGCTTCCGCACCAGCCACGGCATTTGGCACTCTGTGTCCTTCGGGGGGATGCCCGGGGAGGGGAAGACGATCATGAATACCTTGCAGACCGGAGGTAACGACGTGCGGGCCGGCGACCCTCGCATCGGCTGGAGCGGCACCGACACACCTCCCGCCCCCACCCTCCTGCACCGCCGCGACGGCATCCTCCCCACCGTCGCCGCAGCCCTCTCCGTACGCGGCTCCACCCTCACCGGCACCGCCGCCCGCGGCGACCAGCCCCCACCCCTCCACCACCTCGTCCAGGACTTCCTCGACACCCTCACCAGCGCCCAACGCGACCGCTTCACCGGCCGCTGCGCCGAAACCATCCTCATCTCCCGGCACATCGCCGCCGCCGACGCCACCCGCAGCAAACGCGCCGCCCGCAAACCCATGACCAACGGCGAAGCCCGCAAAATCCTCCGTCAGGCCAAACTCACCGCCCGCCGCATACGCGAGGACGGCGACCCCCTCCACGGCAGCTTCGCCACCCCCTGCCGCGCCTGCACCGCCCTCAGCGCCCACTTCGGCGTCCGCATCGTCGACCCGACCACCACCGACTGACACCCCGGCCCACCCGGCACCCACCAGAACCACCCAGCCGGCACGAACCGGCACGACGATCGAAGGGCCGATGCACCCCGACCGCACCTCGACCACCCGCTTCCCCGTACCCGTCGACGCCGCCCTGCGCGCCGCCGGCTGGCAACCCGGACGCTGGGACATAAAGCAGGCGGAGATCTGGGCCGACGCCCTGCGCGAACACACCTCACCCGCCGGACACCGGCACACCGTCTTCCCCGCCGCCGTCGAAGCCTGGGCCGAATTCGGCGGACTGCACATCAAACCCGGCGGCCCCGGCCGCCAGGTCGCCCCCGCCACCCTCCACCTCGACCCGCTGCACGGCCTCCACCACGCCCGCACCCTCGGCGACCTCGGCCGCGCCCTCGGCACCGAAGTCAGCCCCCTCGGCGAGGAAGCCGGCACCGCGGCCCTCCTCGCCATCGACAGCGAAGGCCGCGTCTACACCCTCGACCACACCGGCGACTGGTACGCCGGCCCCGACATCGACCACGCCCTGTCCACCCTCATCGGCGGCACCGAACCCGTACGCCTCACCGTCGCCTGACCCGCGCCACGCCCCGGGCTACGCCGCCGGAATCACCGCCGACACCCGGAAACCGCCCGCATCCGTCGGCCCCGAGACAAACACACCACCCAGCGCCACGACCCGCTCCCGCATCCCCACCAGACCGTTGCCACCCGACGGCAACCGCGCCGCCGACCCCGACCCGGGCTCCGGCGGCTCGTTCTCCACCTGCATCGCGATCTCCGCCCCCCGATGCGCCAGCCGCACATACGTCTTCGCACCCGCCGCATGCTTGTGGACGTTCGTCAACGCCTCCTGCACCACCCGGTACGCCGTCTGCTCGACCTCCGCCGCATACAGCCGCGCCTCCCCCTCGACCGAGAGATCCACCACCATCCCGGCCGCCGCCGACTGCCCGACCAGCTCCTCCAGCTCCGACAGACACGGACCGTCCCCGGCCGCCTCCTCGGCAACCGCCTCCGACACCGCCTCCGCCACCCCCACCACGGCCAACGACACCGACGCCGCACGCCGCCCCGCACCGTCACCGGCCCGCAGCACCCCGAGCATCTCCCGCAACTCGGTCAACGCCTGCCGCCCCATGTCACCCACCAGCGCCGCATTCCGCACGGCCTTCTCGGGATCCTTCCGCGCAACCGCCTGCAACGCCGCCGCATGCACCACCATCAGACTCACCCGATGCGCGACCACGTCATGCATCTCCCGGGCGATCCGCGTCCGCTCCTCGTTACGCGCCCACTCGGCCCGCTCCTCCGCCCGCTCCGCGAGCAACTGAAGCTCCCGCTCCAGACTGTCCGCCCGCTCCCGCAGACTCTCCATCAACCGGCGGCGCGCCCCCACGTACAACCCGAGCAGCACCGGCGGCGCCGTCAGCCCCAGAGACGTCGTGATCGAGGCGAACGGCACGAACCAGTCACCCAGGGTCAGATCACCCCGCGCCATGTCCTGCCGCACCCGCACGAACGTCACGATCATCGTGCCCAGCAACGACATCCCCGCCAGCGCCACGATGATCCGCCGCGGCAACTCGCACGCCGCCAGCGTGTACAGCCCGACGATGCCCATCAGGAAGCCCATCTGGGCCGGCGTGATCGCGATCGCGACCAGCACCACGGCGATCGGCCACTTCCTGCGCACCAGCAGAACCGAACCGGCGATCAGACCGAAAACGATCCCCACCGACACCGGGATCCCGGCATCCCGCGCGAACGGAATACCCTCCGCACCGCACTCCACCGCGGACACCAGCGCGAGACTCCCGTCGAGCACCGCACTGCGCCGCCTGCCCCACCACCATGGGCCGGTCAGGGCCCCGGCATGCTCTTCCCCCGTCGCGGTCATGCCTCCAGCCTACGGGCGCGGGCAACGGCATTTCCGGTGACTTTCACCCACCGGCACGGACCACACCCCTTAATCGAATGACCTCGAAACCCGCCGGTATCCCTCGAACTACTGAACGTCACCCGTTCACACCTGGAAGCGAACATTCCGCCCGGACGGTATGCGTATGACACATTCACCCGGCAAGGGCAGCAAGTACGAGGACTTCGAGGGGTTGCGGGAGCGAGCGGTCGCGTTGCGGCGGGAGGGGCTCAGCCTCCGGCAGATCCGGGACGAGCTGAAGATCTTCAACAACGACCTCCTCAACCAACTGGTGAAGGGGGAGCCCCCACCGGAGTGGACGAAGCGGCCGAGGGCGAAGGACGAGCTGCGCGAGAGGGCACGGGAGCTGCGGCTGCAGGGGTGGACCTATGACCAGATCCAGGTCGCACTGGGCTGCTCCAGGAGCTCGGTGTCGCTGTGGGTCCGGGACCTGCCGAAGCCCGACCCTCGGTACACCCAGGAGGAACAGCTGGCGCTCATGCAGGAGGGACTGGCAAGGTGCCGCACCGCAGAGCGCGCGAAGCGCAAGGAGTCCAAGACCTCCGCCCTCCGGGAGATCGGGGACCTGACGGATCGCGAGCTCTTCATGGTGGGGGTCGCGCTCTACTGGGCGGAAGGATCGAAGAGCAAGCCGTACGACCGGCGCGAGCGGGCCGTCTTCGTCAACAGCGACCCCGGTGTGATCCAGACCTATCTCGCGTGGCTGGACCTGCTCGACGTGGACAGGGGGCGCCTGGCCTTCCGCGTACTCATCCACGAGTCGGCGGACGTGGAGGCAGCCCACCGGCACTGGGCGGCCGTCGCCGACGTGGACGTGTCCGTCTTCGCGAAGCCGACCCTGAAGAAGCACAACCCCAAGACGGTCCGCAAGAACACCGGCGACGACTACCACGGCTGCCTGGTCATCGTCGTAGCCAGGAGTGCCCACTTGTACAACCGAATCGAGGGCTGGTGGAGCGGAATCGTGGCCCAGGCGCAGGCACGTCTCGGGTAAGGTCTGGAGCGCTGTCCCCCGTGGTGTAACTGGCAGCACACTGGTTTTTGGTACCAGCAGGACAAGGTTCGAATCCTTGCGGGGGAGCCACAGCACACAAGACCTAGGTTCGGGCCCTGACTGCACTGTCGGGGCCCGCTCTCATATCCCCCCAACCCCACCCCGGTATCCTTCGGCTGTCACCCCCACCATCCAGAGCCGAAGGGCAACCCCGTGAGCGCCATTCGCCCGGCAGCCGTCGTCGTTCTCGCAGCGGGTGAGGGCACCCGTATGAAGTCGGCCACACCGAAGGTCCTGCACCAGATCTGCGGCCGTTCCCTGGTGGGCCATGTGCTGGCCGCCGCCCGCGAGTTGGACCCCGCGAACCTGGTGGTCGTCGTGGGCCACGCCCGTGAGCAGGTCGCCGCGCACCTGACCGAGATCGATCCCGGCGTGCGGACGGCTGTGCAGGCGGAGCAGAACGGCACGGGGCACGCCGTGCGCATGGGGCTCGAGGAGCTGGGCGGGGCTGTCGACGGGACCGTCGTGGTCGTGTGCGGGGACACCCCGCTGCTCACCGCCGACACGCTCCAGCAGCTCGCCGCGACCCATCACGGGGACGGCAACGCCGTGACGGTGCTGACCGCCGAGGTCCCGGACGCGACCGGTTACGGCCGTATCGTCCGTGACGACGCGAGCGGTGCCGTGACCGCGATCGTGGAGCACAAGGACGCCTCCGAGGCCCAGCGGGCGATCCGGGAGATCAACAGCGGGGTGTTCGCCTTCGACGGGCAGTTGCTCGCGGATGCGCTGAAGAAGGTGCGGACGGACAACAGCCAGGGTGAGGAGTACCTGACGGACGTGCTCGGGATCCTGCGGGAGGCGGGGCATCGGGTGGGGGCTTCCGTGGCTGCGGACCACCGGGAGATCGCCGGTATCAACAACCGTGTGCAGCTCGCCGAGGCCCGTCGGATTCTCAACGACCGGCTGTTGACGCGTGCGATGCTCGACGGTGTGACTGTCGTGGACCCGGCCTCCACCTGGGTCGACGTGACCGTGACCTTCGAGCGGGACGCCGTTGTGCATCCGAACACGCAGCTGACGGGTTCGACGTACCTCGGTGAGGGTGCGGAGGTCGGGCCGAACAGCCGGCTGAAGGACACCCGGGTGGGTGCCGGGGCTCGTGTGGACAACACGGTGTCGGACGGTGCGCGGATCGGTGAGCAGGCGTCCGTGGGGCCGTACGCGTATCTGCGGCCGGGTACCCGGCTCGGTCTGAAGGCCAAGATCGGTACGTATGTGGAGACGAAGAACTCGTCGATCGGTGAGGGGACGAAGGTTCCGCATCTGTCGTACGTCGGCGATGCGACGATCGGTGACTTCTCGAACATCGGTGCCGCGAGCGTGTTTGTGAACTACGACGGTGAGAGCAAGCACCACACGACCGTCGGGTCGCACTGCAAGACGGGTTCGGACAACATGTTTGTGGCTCCTGTCACGGTCGGGGACGGTGCTTACACCGCCGCCGGGTCCGTGATCACGAAGGATGTGCCGCCCGGTTCGCTGGCTGTGGCCCGTGGTCAGCAGCGGAATATCGCGGGTTGGGTGGCCCGTAAGCGTCCTGGGAGTGCTGCCGCGAAGGCGGCTGAGGCCGCGACCCGGAAGGGCGAGGGCGAGGACTGACCGGAAACGGGTGCGCCAAACACGGCGTACCGTGATAAGTGCACACCCGCACGAGTGCATATCCGCTGCTGAGACACCTCTGAGGAGATAGTGCTGTGACCGGGATCAAGACGACCGGCGAGAAGAAGTTGATGTTCTTCTCCGGCCGCGCCCACCCCGAGCTTGCCGAGGAGGTCGCCCAGCAGTTGGGTGTCGGGGTTGTCCCGACGAAGGCCTTCGACTTCGCCAATGGCGAGATCTACGTCCGTTACCAGGAGTCGGCTCGTGGTGCGGACTGCTTCCTGATCCAGAGCCACACGGCTCCGATCAACAAGTGGATCATGGAGCAGCTGATCATGATCGACGCGCTGAAGCGTGCGTCGGCGCGGTCTATCACGGTCATCGTGCCGTTCTACGGTTACGCGCGGCAGGACAAGAAGCACCGGGGTCGTGAACCGATCTCGGCGCGTCTGGTCGCGGATCTGATGAAGACGGCCGGTGCCGACCGGATCCTGACGATGGATCTGCACACGGACCAGATCCAGGGCTTCTTCGACGGGCCGGTGGATCACCTGTTCGCGCTTCCGCAGCTGGCGGACTACGTGGGCGAGAAGGTGGACCGGGACAAGCTGACGGTGGTGTCTCCGGACGCGGGCCGGGTGCGGGTGGCTGACCGCTGGTGCGACCGGCTGGGTGCGCCGCTGGCGATCGTGCACAAGCGGCGTGACAAGGACGTGGCGAACCAGGTGACCGTCCACGAGGTCGTGGGTGAGGTCAAGGGCCGGGTCTGTGTGCTGGTGGACGACATGATCGACACGGGTGGCACGATCTGTGCGGCTGCGGACGCGCTGTTCGCGCATGGTGCGGAGGACGTCATCGTGACGGCGACGCACGGTGTGCTGTCGGGTCCGGCTGCGGACCGGCTGAAGAACTCGCGGGTGAGTGAGTTCGTGTTCACGAACACGCTGCCGACGCCGGCGGAGCTGGGCCGGGATCTGGACAAGATCACGGTGCTGTCGATCGCTCCGACGATCGCGAGTGCGGTGCGTGAGGTGTTCGAGGACGGGTCTGTGACCAGCCTCTTCGACGAGCAGTGAGGTTTCTGCAGGCCCGCCGGGCGGGCTAGCTGAAGATCCTTTTGGGTACGGCCTCCCCTGCCGAGTAGACTGCTCCAGTTGCTCGGCGAGGGAGGCCGTACCTGTTCATACGGGTATCGGCTGTCCGTTATCGACGCGCTCTTCGTAGCAGGCCGTTCGTGGCCGGGTGACCCTGTCCGTTCGCGATTCCTACGAGGAGTGATCAATATGTCCGAGGTAAAGCTCGCCGCCCAGACGCGCACCGAGTTCGGCAAGGGTGCCGCCCGCCGTATCCGCCGTGACAGCAAGGTTCCCGGTGTGCTGTACGGCCACGGTTCGGACCCGCTGCACCTGACCCTGCCGGGCCACGAGCTGCTGCTGGCGCTGCGTACGCCGAACGTCCTGATCTCCCTGGACATCGACGGCAAGACCAACGAGCTGGCGATCCCGAAGGCCGTGCAGCGTGACCCGCTGAAGGGCTTCCTGGAGCACGTCGACCTGCTGCTGGTCAAGCGTGGCGAGAAGGTCACGGTCGAGATTCCGGTCCACGCCGAGGGTGAGCTGGCCGCCGGCGGCAACCTGCTCGAGCACGTGCTGAACGCCCTGCCGGTCGAGGCCGAGGCCACCCACATCCCCGAGGCGCTGACCGTCTCCGTCGAGGGCCTGGAGGCCGGTGCCTCCGTCCTCGCCAAGGACATCAAGCTGCCTTCCGGTGTGACCCTGGCCGTGGACGAGGACGCGGTCGTCCTGCAGGTCCTGCAGGCGCAGGTCGAGGAGGCCGTCGAGGGCGAGGCCGTCGAGGGCGAAGAGGCTGCCGAGGCCTGAGCCTGCCTGACCGGCGGTTCGGCCGTAGCGGTACGACCGCCGAAGCGGTAGCTGTACGCTCCAGCCGCTGCTTCCCTCGGGGGAGCAGCGGCTGTTGCACGTGAGGAGACACGGACGTGACCACCCCCGCAAGTGCCCCCTGGCTCGTCGTCGGGCTGGGTAATCCTGGGCCGGAGTACGCCATGAACCGGCACAACGTCGGGTTCATGGTGGTGGATCTGCTCGCGGAGCGGATCGGCGGGAAGTTCAAGCGTGCGGGCAAGGCGCAGGCGCAGGTGCTGGAGGGGCGGATCGGTCCGATGGGGCCGGCGAACCGGCGGGTGATCCTGGCCAAGCCGATGTCGTTCATGAACCTGTCCGGCGGTCCGGTGAACGCGCTGCGGGACTTCTACAAGGTGCCGGTGGCGAACATCGTCGCGGTGCATGACGAGCTGGACATCGATCACGGCACGCTGCGGCTGAAGCTGGGCGGTGGCGACAACGGGCACAACGGTCTGAAGTCGATGACGAAGGCGATGGGGGCGGACTACCACCGGGTGCGGTTCGGGATCGGGCGGCCGCCGGGGCGGATGCAGGTGGCGGACTTCGTGCTGAAGGACTTCTCGTCGGCGGAGCGCAAGGAGCTGGACTACTTCGTGGACCGTGCGGCGGACGCGGTGGAGTGTCTGGTGATCGAGGGCCTGGAGCGGGCGCAGAGCGCGTACAACTCCTGACTTGTCCGGCCTTGGCGGCCGCCGGAGTTGACCGGTCGTGGGCGTATGGCCAATGATCCCGGCCATGCCTGCCACAGCTGCCAGCGCTCGCCAGGCCTCCGTGACCGCGCTGCGGTTCGGGCGGGTCGCCACGATGGGTGTGTTCGCCGCGCTGATCGTGTTCACCGGGGTGTGGGGTTCCTGGGGGACCGCGCAGCACGTGATGCTGACGAAGGGGCGCGAGCGCGGCACGATCAGGGTGACGAGCTGTGCCGGGGACACGTGCCGGGGCCCGTTCACGCCGGTGTCCGAGGGGGCACGGGCGCGGTCGAGCGTGGAGATCGCGCAGTCGGTCGCGGTGCGCGAGGGGCTGACGTACGCCGTGGTGGTGAAGCCGGGGACCGACGAGGTGGTGCGGTCGGGGCCGGCGGGGATTCTGTACGCCTGGATTCCGCTGGGCGGTGCGCTGCTGCTGGCGTCGGTGGTGGTGGCGGGCGGTATGCGTCTGACGCGGGCGGCGTGGGTGCTGGCGGGGTCGGGGATCGCGCTGCTGACGGGTGCTTTTGTCGCGACTCTCTGATTTCGGCCCCGTTCGATGTCGGCCCCGTCCGATGTCGTGCCCCGCTGATTCGCGACCCGCTGAGGGGTTGGGGCGTTCTTCACGTCTGTGGGGGCCTGTGTGCTGCCTGTTCGTGATTGCCGGGCCGTCGGGCGGGATCGGAAGCTGAACCGCCCCCTCCACATCTTCCCCGTTCCCCACTCGAAGATCGATCACCCCATGCGTACCGGTGTCGGCGTCGCCGTCGGCGTCGGCGTCCGGTGCGGCGGCGGGCGGGTCCGCGTCCCCGCCCGGAAGCCCGTCGCAGGCCGCGTCGCCGGACTCGGCGTCGGCACCGTCCTCCGCGCCGTCCGCCCAGGGAGGCGGCGGCGACCTCGCCGAGACCGGTAATGGTGCCCCGGTGGACCTGCTGTCGGCCGTCGCTGCCGTGCTGGTCGGTGCGGGGGGGGCGGTCTGGTGGCCTGGCGGCGCAGGGCCCGGCAGGGCTGAGGCGGCTGGACGCGCGGGTGCCCCCGGGGTCGTACGGACCTCGGGGGCACCTTCGTCGTGCGGTGGCGGTCAGCCGGTGTTGCGCAGGCCCGCGGCCACGCCGTTGACGGTGAGGAGCAGGGCGCGGGAGAGCAGCGGGTCGGGTTCGGCGCCGGTGGCGGCCGCGTCGCGCTGGCGCTTGAGCAGGGCGACCTGGAGGTAGGAGATCGGGTCGAGGTAGGCGTCGCGGATGGTGAAGGTCTGCTTGAGGACGGGCTGGGCGTCGAGGAGTTCCTGTTCGCCGGTGACCCGGAGGACCTCGCGGACGGTCAGCTCGTGCTCGGCCCTGATGGTGTCGAAGACGTGCTTGAGCTCGTCGGGGACGAGGGTGTCGACGTAGTGCTGGGCGATGCGCAGGTCGGTCTTGGCGAGGGTCATCTCGACGTTGGAGATGAAGTTGCGGAAGAAGTGCCACTGTTCGTGCATCTCGCCGAGCACGGTGTCCAGACCGGTTTCCCGCAGCGCCTTGAGGCCGGAGCCGACGCCGAACCAGCCGGGCACGATCTGCCGGGACTGGGTCCAGCCGAACACCCACGGGATGGCGCGCAGACCGTCGAGCGAGACGCCCGAGCCGGGGCGGCGGGAGGGCCGCGAGCCCAGGTGCAGCTCGGCGAGCTGGTCGACGGGCGTGGAGGCGAGGAAGTACGTCGGCAGGTCGGGGTCCTCGACGAGCCTGCGGTAGGCGGCGTGGGCGGCGTCGGAGACGACGTCCATGGCCGCGTCCCAGCGGGCGAGGGCCTCGTCGGACTGGCGGGGGGCGGTGTGCAGGGCGGAGGCCTGCAGGGTGGCCGCGACCGTCAGTTCGAGGTTCTCCCGGGCCAGGGACGGGATGAGGTACTTGTCGGAGATGACCTCGCCCTGCTCGGTGACCTTGATCTCGCCCTCCAGGGTGCCCCAGGGCTGGGCGAGGATGGCGTCGTGGGAGGGGCCGCCGCCGCGGCCGACGGTGCCGCCGCGGCCGTGGAAGAGCCTCAGCCGGACCCCGTAGCGGTGCGCGACGTCACGCAGGCGCCGCTGTGCCCGGTGGATCTCCCACTGGCTGGTGGTGATGCCGCCGAACTTGGAGGAGTCGGAGTAGCCGAGCATGACCTCCTGGACGTCGCCGCGCAGCGCGACCAGGCGCCGGTAGGACGGGTCGGAGAGCATGTCCTCGAGGATGGTGTCGGCGGCGCGCAGCTCGTCGGTGGTCTCCAGGAGCGGGACGATGCCGATCTTCGCCCAGCCGGCGTGCAGGTCGAGGAGGCCGGCCTCGCGGGCGAGGACGGCGGCGGCGAAGACGTCGTCGGCGCCCTGGCACATGGAGATGATGTAGGACTCGATGACCTCGGGGCCGAAGACCTCGAGGGCGCGCTTGACGGTCTCGAAGACGCCGAGGGTCTTGGCGCCGGCCGCGTCGACGGGGGCCGGGCTGGGGGCCAGCGGGCGCCGGGAGCGCAGCTCCTTGGCGAGGAGCTTGGCCCGGTAGTCGCGGGGCATGTCGGCGTAGCGCCAGGATTCCTCGCCGAGGCGGTCGAAGAGCTGGCCGAGGGCGTGGTGGTGGGCGTCCGCGTGTTCGCGTACGTCCATGGTGGCGAGCTGGAGGCCGAAGGCGGCCAGGGTGCGGATGGTGCGGCTCATGCGGCCGTCGGCGAACAGGGCGCCGCGGTGTTCGCGCAGGGAGGTCTGGATGAGCCGGAGGTCGGTCAGCAGTTCGCCGGTGCCGAGGTAGTCGCGGCCCGCCTCGTGCGGGGTGCCCTTGGCGAGGCGCTGCTTGGTGTTCTCCAGCTTCTGCCGGACGCAGGTGGCCTTGAGCCGGTAGGGCTCCTCGGCGTTGAGGCGCTTGTAGCGGGGGCTGATCTCGGGCAGCCGCTCCAGGTCGGCGCGGAGGGATTCCAGGAGTTCCTCGGTGGCGCCGGCGTAGCGGATGGAGTTGGAGAGCAGGCCGCGCAGTTCGTCGACCATCTCCAGGGCGTCGTTGATGCCGTGCTCGTGCTGGAGGATGAGGACGTCCCAGGTGACCTGGGGGGTGACGTTGGGGTTGCCGTCGCGGTCGCCGCCGATCCAGGTGCCGAAGGTGAGCGGGCGGGTGTCGTCGGGGAGCTTGACACCGACGCGCTCCAGTTCGGCGGTGAGGTCCTCGAGGACGTCGCCGACGGCGTCGGCGTGCAGCTCGTCGAGGTAGTAGATGGCGTTGCGGGCCTCGTCGGCGGGCTCGGGGCGTACCACGCGCAGTTCGTCGGTCTGCCAGACGAGGTCGATGTTCTCGGCGAGGCGGACGTCGTGGCGGCGGCGGTCGGAGTCGAGGACGGGGGTGTCCAGGAGCGCGGCGATGCGCCGGAGCTTGTTGAGGACCGAACGGCGGGCGGCCTCGGTGGGGTGTGCCGTGAACACCGGCCGGACGTTGAGGTGCTCGACGCTCTGCCTGATGTGCTCGGGGTCGGCGTCCTTGAGGCGGTCGGCGGTGCGGGCGAGGAGGCCGCCCTCGGCGGCACGGCGGGCGCGCAGCTCGCGGCCGCGGTGCACCTGTTCGGTGATGTTGGCCAGGTGGAAGTAGGTGGAGAAGGCGCGGACCAGCTTGGCGGCGGTCTGCAGTTCGGTGCCGCGCAGCAGCTCGGCGGCGGCCTCGCCGTCCTCGCGGGTGAGGCGGCGGACCTTTTCGACCAGGTCGAGGAGTTCGGGACCTTCCTGGCGGACGAGGGTCTCGCCCAGGAGGTCGCCCAGCCGCCTGATGTCGGCGCGCAGCTCGGTGCTGGTCGTGGTGGTCTGGTCGTCGGCACTGCTCACAGGTGCGGCTCCTTGCAGTGTTGAAGCTCGTCTGGGAGGGAACCCGGGGCACCATCCACCACACGGCGAGAGTGCCGCATACGGGCCGGAGCGTCCGGGAAGGAATCAGAGCGGACCGCGCTGTCCGACCGACTTCAAGGATAGGTGTCGATGCGGACGCGCAGGTTCTGGGGCTCTTGCCGCAGCTCGGCACGCTGCCATACTTACGTCGCCGTAGGTTACGGAACCGTAGGGAAACATCGCTGGAGTCCCGCTCGGTCCGGTCGGCCCGGCGCCCTGTCCCAACCCTCGAACCCCACAGGGGACACGCATGACCTCACGTTCCGATGTGATCGATGAATCCCGTACGGCCGACGACACTCCCGCCTCCGCCACTCTGGGTGGCGAGCAGAAGCGCTCGATCGAGCAGATCACGCTGCTCCTGTTCATCATCGTGCCGTTCCTGGCACTGGTGGCGGCCGTGCCGCTGGCCTGGGGCTGGGGGGTGAGCTGGCTCGATCTGGGCCTGCTGGTCTTCATGTACTTCCTGGGGTGCCACGGCATCACGATCGGTTTCCACCGGTACTTCACCCATGGCTCGTTCAAGGCCAGGCGGCCCCTGCGGATCGCGCTGGCGATCATGGGGTCGCTGGCGGTCGAGGGCCCGCTGGTGCGCTGGGTGGCCGACCACCGCAAGCACCACAAGTTCTCCGACGCCGAGGGCGATCCCCACTCGCCGTGGCGGTTCGGGGAGACGCTGCCCGCGCTGATGAAGGGCCTGTGGTGGGCGCACATCGCGTGGATGTTCGACGAGGAGCAGACGCCGCAGGAGAAGTACGCGCCGGATCTGGTCAAGGACCCGGCCCTCCGGGCGATCTCCCGCCAGTTCGTCCTGTGGACGGTCGTGTCCCTCGCGCTGCCTCCGCTGGTCGGGGGTCTGGTGACGATGTCCTGGTGGGGTGCGTTCACCGCGTTCTTCTGGGGTTCACTCGTGCGGGTGGCGCTGCTGCACCATGTGACGTGGTCGATCAACTCGATCTGTCACGCGGTGGGCAAGCGGCCGTTCAAGTCGCGGGACCGCTCGGGCAACGTGTGGTGGCTGGCGGTGCTGTCCTGCGGGGAGTCCTGGCACAACCTGCACCACGCCGACCCGACCTCGGCGCGGCACGGCGTGATGCGCGGCCAGATCGACTCCTCGGCGCGGATCATCCGCTGGTTCGAGATGCTCGGCTGGGCGTACGACGTGCGCTGGCCGTCACGCTCACGTATCGATTCGCGCCGTAACACCGACGAAGGCGGCTCCCGACGCCGGAAGGAGCCCGCGAAGGCGGCATGATTGACGCCGTGGCGACCGACTCCAGCACCCCCAGCAACGACAAGCCGCGGCGAGCGCGCCGGACCCGTATGACCGGGGCGGAGCGTCGCCAGCAGCTGCTGGAGATCGGTCGCACCCTCTTCGCCGCGAAGGGCTTCGAGGGCACCTCGGTGGAGGAGATCGCGGCGAAGGCCGGGGTGTCCAAGCCGGTGGTGTACGAGCACTTCGGCGGCAAGGAGGGGCTGTACGCGGTGGTGGTGGACCGCGAGATGCGGCGGCTGCTGGACATGGTCACCGGCTCGCTGACGGCCGGGCATCCCCGCGAGCTGTGCGAGCAGGCCGCCTTCGCCCTCCTCGACTACATCGAGGAGTACACGGACGGCTTCCGCATCCTGGTCCGTGACTCCCCCATCCCGCAGTCGACGGGCTCCTTCGCCTCGCTGATCTCCGACATCGCCACCCAGGTGGAGGACATCCTGGGCCGCGAGTTCAAGTCGCGCGGCTTCGACCCGAAGCTCGCCCCGCTGTACGCCCAGGCCCTGGTCGGCATGGTCGCCCTGACCGGCCAGTGGTGGCTGGACGTGCGCCGCCCGAAGAAGGCGGAGGTCGCGGCGCATCTGGTGAACCTGGCGTGGCACGGTCTGGACGGGCTGGAGCCGAAGCCCCGGCTGATAGGTCACCGCAAGAGCTGAGGGCAGCGGGGTTCCAGGAACTCCAGCCGGTTGCCGACGGGGTCCTCGGAGTAGAAGCGGCGGTGGCCCGGGAGGCTGTCGTCCCAGGTGACCGGTGCTCCCTCTGCCGTCAGCCGGGCGGCGTACGCCTCGATGCCCGTCACCCGGAGTCCCGGGTGGGCCTTCTTCGCGGGCCGGAAGCCGCACGTTCCGCCTTCGGTGGTGGCCTGCTCGATGCCCAGGTGCAGTTGCACGGTCCCCGCCCGGAACCAGCAGCCTCCGCGCGCGGCGAGCACCGGCGGCTTGGGGATCTCCGTCATGCCGAGGACGTCGGCGTAGTACGCCCGCAGGACGTCCTCGGAGCCGGGCGGTGCGGCCAGTTGTACGTGGTCCACGGCGGTGATCACCTCAGGCCTCCTTCACGGCCACCGCGAACAGGCGCCGGAAGGGCAGGACCGTGCCGTACGGCGCGCTCGGGTAGGCCACGCGGAGCAGGTCCCGGTACTCGGTGACGAAGGCGTCGCGGGCCTCGGGGTCGTCGGCGAGGGCGGTGAGGGCGGGGCGCAGGCCGGTGCCCTTGACCCAGTCCAGGACCGGGTCCTCGCCCTCCAGGACGTGGAAGTACGTCGTCTGCCACACGTCGGCCGCACAGCCGAGGCGGGCGAGGCGGTCCAGGTAGGTGCCGGGGGCGTGGACGGAGTCCTCGTGGCGCAGGACGTCGGCGAGGCGGGGCTTCCAGCGGGGTGTGGCGGCCAGTTCCCGCATCAGGGCGTGCAGCGGGGCGTCGATGTTGTCCGGGACCTGGAAGGCGAGGACGCCGCCGGGCTTCAGGGCGGCGATCCAGTCGGCGAAGCGGTCGGCGTGGCCCGGCACCCACTGGAGGGTGGCGTTGGAGAGGATCAGGTCGTGCGGCCCCTCGGGTGTCCAGACGCGGGCGTCGGCGTGGGCGAAGTCCAGGCGGCCGCCTCCTGCGGTGGCGCCCTCGTGGTCGACGTGCGCCTTGTCGAGCATCTCGGGCGAGTTGTCGTAGCCGGTGATGTGCGCGGTGGGCCAGCGCTCGGCGAGCAGGGCGGTGACGTTGCCGGGGCCGCAGCCGAGGTCGGCGATGCGCGGTCGCCCCGCGGGCGGCTGGGCCGGGAGCGCGGGGACGCGGGCGAGCAGGTCGGCGAAGGGGCGGGCGCGGTGGCCGGCGTGGCGGAGGTACTGGGCGGGGTCCCAGGTGGGCGTCGTCATGGCTCCACTCTCCCGGCGATATATCTTGATGTCAAGAGACTTGAGATCAAGAGACTTCATGTCGACACAACCACTACACTGATCTCCATGGAGGACGAGGTCGATCGGCTGGTCGCAGCGTGGCGCCGGGAGCGTCCGGACCTCGACGTGGAGCCGCTGGAAGTGCTCAGCCGGGTGAGCAGACTGGCCCGGCACCTGGACCGCGCACGCCGGCTCGCCTTTTCCGAGCACCAGCTCGAACCCTGGGAGTTCGACGTGCTGACCGCGCTCAGGCGCGCGGGGACGCCGTACCAGCTCTCCCCCGGGCAGCTGCTGACGCAGACCCTGGTCACCTCGGGCACGATGACCAACCGGATCGACCGGCTCGCGAAGAAGGGCCTGGTGGAGCGGCTGCCCGACCCCAGCGACCGGCGGGGCGTACTGGTCCGGCTGACCGACACGGGCCGGGACCGCGCGGACCAGGCCCTGGCGGGACTGCTGGAGCAGGAGCGGGCGATCCTCGCCGAGCTGTCCCGGGCCCAGCGCGCCGAACTCGCCGGCCTGCTACGCCAGCTGACCGCCCCGTTCGACAACATCCCCGGCTAGCCTGCCGGGCGTCTCCCGCCCGCGACGCGGCTGATCAGGCGCTGTTGGTCTCCTCCGGCACGACCCGCCCGGCAGACCCCAGGTCCACCGGACCGACTCCGGCCCGCCGGGCGAGCGCGACGGCGGCCAGGGTCGAGTGGACGCCCAGCTTGCCGAGGACGTTCTGCATGTGGGTACGCACGGTGTGCGGGGAGAGGAACAGCCGTTCGGCGACGGCCTTGCGGCCGAGGCCCGCGACCATGCAGCGCAGCACCTCCCGCTCGCGCGGGGTCAGCGACTCCACCAGCCGCTCGCTCTCGGTGCGGTGCTTGCGCGCGGCCGTCAGCTCCTTGAGGACGCCGGTGAGCAGGGCGGGCGGCAGATGGGTCTCGTCGCGCAGCACCCCCCGGATCACCGTCAGCAGCCGGGAGAGCGAGCAGTCCTTGGCGACCCAGCCGGAGGCACCCGCCTGCAGCGCGAGGGCCGCGCGCCGGGGGTCGTCCTTCTCGGCGAGGACCACCGTGCGCACCGCGGGCTGCGCCGTGCGGACGCCCGCGACCAGCGAGATCCCGTCGACCAGGCCGTCCTCGTTGCCCTCCTGCACCGGCACGGCCGGGCGCACGCCGGGCAGGTTTCCGCCCAGGTCGGCGTCGACGAGCAGGACGTCGTAGCGGCGCCCCTCGGCCGCCGCGCGCTCCAGGCAGCGCAGCGCGGCGGGGCCGCTGCCGGCGGCCGAGACGTCGACGTCGGGCTCGGCGGCCAGCGCCGCGGCCAGCGACTCGGCGAAGATACGGTGGTCGTCGACGACCAGGACTCGGATACGAACCACGAAACCCCCTTCCCCGGGCTCCGCGTGGAGCAGGGGATGACCAAGGTTCGGAGCACGACGACTCGCGCGGGCACGACACCTGCGGAAGGAACGCCGACCGCACGACCGCCGCCGTTGCGGAAACTGCTACCCCCACCGCAGGCGCCGTACCCGCCTGTCTCGCCCCCTGATATGCACCGGCCCCCACCGGTGCTGTTCATCAGAGTACGGATGGGAGCAGAGAGCGGAAGCCGATTTGCAGAACTGGCCGTCCGGCACGTTTATGGTGTGCCGCATGTTTCGTATTGAGGCGGAAGTCGACAAAGCCCGACGTGATCTGCTCCGCTCCCGGCTGCGGGACACCAACACGGCGGCCTCGCCGGTCCTGGCGGCGCTTCGGGGCACACCGGGGGAGCGCGAAGTCCCGCTGCACGTCTGGGCGCTGGACTCGGCGGGAGATCTGGCCGGAGGCCTGGTCGGCCACACCTGGACGAACTGGATGCACGTCACCTACCTGTGGGTCGACTCCGCGCACCGCGGCACGGGCCTCGGCTCCCGTCTCCTCGCCGAGGCCGAACACGTCGCCCGCACGGAACGCGGCTGCACGAGTGCCCGGCTGGAGACGTGGGACTTCCAGGCTCCGGAGTTCTACAAGAAGCAGGGCTACGACGTGGTGTGCGTGATCCCCGACTATCCGCCGGGCATCACGGAGTTCACTCTGACGAAGCGGCTCGATTGAGCCGGTCACAGCTCTTTGAGGGCGTCGAGGGTGATGTCGATGGCGATGTCGTACGGGTCGCTGAGCTTGAGCTGTTCGCGATGCGTGCCCGTCAGCCCGTACGCCTTGGAGACGGGGTCAAGTTCGTAGGTCCGAACCACCGGGTGCTTCTTCGCGTCGCCCATCTCGACCAGCCAGAAGTGCGGGATGCCCGCCGCCGCATACTTGCGGGGCTTGGTGTCGCGGTCGCGGGCTTCGGAGTCCGGGGAGACGACCTCGGCGGCGAGCAGGACGTCAGCGGCCTTGAAGCGGGTCTGTTCCAGGTCGACCACGGCTTCGGCGCGAACGACGGAGAGGTCGGGTTCGGGGCCGTTACGGCGGTCCAGGACGACGGTCATCTCGCGCTCGACCTTCAGGTCGTCCGGAAGTGTTCGACGTAGGCCGTTCATCAGCAGCTCGATCATCTTGGCGTGAAAGCGACGCTGCGGACTCACGAAAACCAGGCTCCCGTCGATCAGCTCGGTGTGCGGCGGGAGGTCGGGCAACGTCAACAGGTCGTCCACGGTGTATCCGTCCCGGGGCGGCACCGGCCAGCGGTGGCCGGGCTCGGCGATGGGCTCGGCGGTCATGGTTCCTCCCATGGGCGGGATTCTCGGCCTGCCCGTCCACGGTAACCGCCGGATTCGGTGGCCGTCATCACAAAGAGTGACGTCCCGGCTGCTTAGGCTCTGTGGCCAGTCCCGTGTCCTTCGCGCTGTAGCGGGCAGGCCGGCGGTGTCGATCGTCCCGGTGCCCAGGTCGGTGGCTACGGTGACCGGCTTGCCGTACGGGAGGTGCAGCCGGTTCTCGTAGGCGGGTCGGCCCTCGGCCCGGCCGATACCTCACTGGTAGGTCCACGTTCCGTCGCGTGGGTCGAGGATCAGGTAGTGGGGGATGCCCATGGCGGGGTAGTCGCGGGTCTTGTCCCGGTAGTCCGACCCCGCGTGGGAGACCGGTGGGGTCAGTTCAGGCGTCGGGCGCCCGCCGCCGGGACCGCCTCGAAGACGCGTGGGGACGTGAAGCCGGCCGCGGCGAAGGCCTCTTCGACCGCCTTGGTGAGGGTGTCCACGTCGGTGGCCTCCGCGAGGACGATCGCCGAGCCGCCGAAGCCGCCGCCGGTCATGCGGGCGCCCAGCGCGCCGTTCGTGAGGGCGGTGTCGACGACCAGGTCCAGCTCCGGGCAGGAGATGCGGAAGTCGTCGCGCAGGGAGGCGTGGCCCTCGGTGAGGACCGGGCCGATGGCCCGGGTCTCGCCGGCGCGGAGGAGGGACACGACGCGCTCCACCCGCTGGTCCTCCGTGACGACGTGCCGGACCAGGCGGACGACCTCCTCCTCGTCGCCGAGGCGGGTGAGGGCCGCGGCCAGGTCGGCGTAGGCGATGTCGCGCAGGGCGTCCACGCCGAGCAGGGCCGCGCCCTTCTCGCAGCCGGCCCGGCGCTTGCCGTACTCGCCGCCGCTGTGGGCGTGCTTGACCCGCGTGTCGACGACCAGCAGGCGCAGGCCCTCGGCCGCGAGGTCGAAGGGGATCTGCCGCTGGGACAGGTCGCGGGTGTCGAGGAAGAGCGCGTGGCCCTCCTCGCAGCAGGCCGACGCCGTCTGGTCCATGATCCCGGTCGGCGCGCCGACGTAGACGTTCTCGGCGCGCTGGCACAGCCGGGCCAGCTGCCAGCGCTGCAGACCGAGGCCGTACAGGTCGTCCAGCGCGAGCGCGATCACGACCTCCAGGGCCGCGGAGGAGGACAGGCCCGCGCCGGTCGGGACCGTGGAGGAGAGGTGGACGTCGGCACCGGTGACCGGGTGCCCGGCCTCGCGCAGCGCCCAGACCACGCCCGCCGGGTAGGCCGTCCAGTTCCCGTCGCTCCCGGGGGCGAGGGAGTCGAGCCGCAGTTCCACGACCCCGCCCTCGACGTCCGCCGAGTGCAGGCGCAGGACGCCGTCGGCGCGGCGGGAGACCGCCGCGGTGGCCTGGTGCGGCAGCGCGAAGGGCATCACGAAGCCGTCGTTGTAGTCGGTGTGCTCGCCGATCAGGTTGACCCGGCCGGGCGCCGCCCACACTCCCTCCGGCTCGGCCCCGTACAGCTCGGCGAAGCGCTCCCGGACCTGCTGTGCCGCCACTACTGCTCCCTTGCCGTGCTTGCGATGTGCCGCGCGAACTCCCACGCGTCCGCGACGATCCCCGCGAGGTCCGCGCGGGACGGGTTCCAGCCCAGCTTCTCGCGGGCCGTGTCCGCCGAGGCGACCAGGACCGCCGGGTCCCCGCCGCGGCGCGGGGCCACGACCTCGGGGATCGGGTGGCCGGTGACCTTGCGGGCGGTCTCGACGACCTCGCGGACGGAGAATCCGCTGCCGTTGCCGAGGTTGCAGATCAGGTGCTCGCCCGGCCGCGCGGCCGTGAGGGCCAGCAGGTGGGCCTCGGCCAGGTCCGCGACGTGGATGTAGTCGCGGATGCAGGTGCCGTCCGGGGTCGGGTAGTCGTCGCCGAAGACGGAGATCGCGTCGCGGCGGCCCTGGGCGACCTGGAGGACGAGCGGGATCAGGTGCGACTCGGGATCGTGGCGCTCGCCGTACGCCCCGTAGGCGCCGGCCACGTTGAAGTAGCGCAGGGACACCGCGGCCAGGCCGTGGGCGTTCGCCTCGCTGGTGATCATGTGGTCGACGGCGAGCTTGGTGGCGCCGTAGGGGTTGGTCGGCTTCGTCGGGGCGCTCTCCACGATCGGGACCTGCTCCGGCTCGCCGTAGGTGGCCGCGGTGGAGGAGAAGACCAGCTTGCGGACGCCCGCCTCGCGCATGGCGCCGAGCAGGGCCATGCTGCCGGCCACGTTGTTGTCCCAGTACTTCTCCGGCTTCACCACCGACTCGCCGACCTGCGAGGAGGCGGCGAAGTGCAGCACGCCGTCGTAGGAGGCGTCGAGCCACTTGGCGGCGTCGCGGATGTCGCCCTCGACGAAGGCGGCACCGGCGGGCACGCCCTCACGGAAGCCGGTGGAGAGGTTGTCGAGGACGGTGACCTCATGTCCAGCCTCCAGCAGGTGCTGGGCCACCACGCTGCCGACGTAACCCGCCCCGCCCGTCACCAGGTACTTCATGAACTAGCTACCTCTCGCAGTCGCTCGGCCGCGCGCTCCGGCGGCACATCGTTGATGAACACACTCATGCCGGATTCGGAACCCGCGAGAAACTTCAGCTTGCCGGAAGTGCGGCGGATGGTGAAAAGCTCGAGGTGGAGCGCGAAGTCGTCCCGCGTCACACCGTCGAACTCCTCCAGCGCGCCGAACGGGGCCTGGTGCCAGGCCGCGATGTAGGGCGTGGGGGGCTCGCCCGCCCCTTCTTCCGCTCCGTCCCGCGCCCCTTCCTTCCCTGCGTCCCGCCTGTCGAAGATCCGGTCGAAGCGCCTCAAGAGTTCCAGATAGACCTGGGGGAATTCTGTGCGTGCCGCCTCGTCGAGCGCGAGCAGATCGGGGACGCGGCGCTTCGGGTACAGGTGGACCTCGTAGGGCCAGTGCGCGGCGTAGGGCACGAAGGCCGCCCAGTGTTCATCCTCAAGGACGACCCGCTCCCCGGCGAGTTCCTTCTCCAGGACGGCGTCGAACAGGTTCTCCCCGCCGGTCGCCTCCTTGTGGGCGGCGAGCGAGCTGAGCATCAGTGCGGTGCGGGGCGTGGTGAAGGGGTAGGCGTAGATCTGACCGTGCGGGTGTCCGAGGGTCACGCCGATCTCTTCACCCCGGTTCTCGAAACAGAACACCTGCTCGACGGAGGGCAGGTGGGACAGCTCCGAGGTGCGGTCCGTCCAGGCGTCCAGCACCAGGCGGGCCTGCTCCTCGGTGAGGTCGGCGAAGGAGGCGTCGTGATCGGAGGTGAAGCAGACGACCTCGCAGCGGCCGGAGTCGCCCGCCAGCGACGGGAAGCGGTTCTCGAAGACGACGACGTCGTACGAGGAGTCCGGGATCTCGCTCAGCCGCTCGCCCCGCGTCGGGCACAGCGGGCACTCGTCGGCCGGCGGATGGTACGTGCGGCCCTGCCGGTGGGAGGCGATCGCCACCGAGTCGCCGAGCAGCACGTCGCGGCGGATCTCGGACGTGGTGACCGTACGGTCCAGCGGGCGGCGGTCGACGACGCCCCGCACGGTGTCGTCCCGAAGGTCGTAGTAGATCAGCTCACGACCGTCGGCCAGCCGGGTCGAGGTCTTCTTCACGCCGGACTCCTTGATCAAGCGCCCCTGGGGCAGCAGCCCCCGGGGCGTGTCCGCACCCAATCACTCAACACAACCAAACATAACAAACCACAACCCGACAACACCCTGGATCATCACAATCAAACAAAGGACATCAACAGAAGTGTTCAATTGCTGAACACGGAGGCATAGGTTCCGCTCCGGATCAGTTCGCGCAACGAAGCGAGTTCTCATGCAAACCCCTACATATGCCCCCACAGAACTGGCGGCGCAGCTACGGCTCCCCACGAACGGGCTGGACTACGCGATCCTGGCGATCTACTTCGTCGTCGTCCTCGGCATCGGCTTCGCGGCCCGGCACTCGGTGAAGACCAGCCTCGACTTCTTCCTCTCCGGACGCTCGCTGCCCGCCTGGATCACCGGCCTCGCCTTCGTCTCGGCGAACCTGGCGGCCACGGAGATCCTGGGCATGGCCGCGAACAGCGCCCAGTACGGCGCCTACACCGTGCACTGGTACTGGATCGGCGCCATCCCCGCCATGGTCTTCCTGGGCCTGGTGATGATGCCCTTCTACTACGGCAGCAAGGTCCGCTCGGTCCCCGAGTTCCTGCTGCTGCGCTTCGACCGGGGCGCCCACCTGCTCAGTTCGATCTTGTTCGCCTTCGCCGCCGTCCTGATCGCCGGCGTCAACCTCTACGCCCTCGCGATCGTCGTCGAGGCCCTGCTCGGCTGGCCGCAGTGGGTCGCCATCGTGGTCGCCGGCGCCTTCGTCCTCGCGTACATCACGCTGGGCGGCCTGTCCTCCGCGATCTACAACGAGGTGCTGCAGTTCTTCGTGATCCTCGCGGCCCTCATCCCGATCACCGTCCTCGGCCTGAAGAAGGTCGGCGGCTGGAGCGGCCTGACCGACAAGCTCACCGTCACCCACGGCCACAACTTCACCACCGCCTGGGGCGGCACCGGCATCGGCAGCGCCAACCCGCTCGGCGCCAACTGGCTGACCATCGTCCTCGGCCTCGGCTTCGTGCTCTCCTTCGGCTACTGGACCACCAACTTCGCCGAGGTGCAGCGCGCCCTGTCCGCGAAGAACCTCTCCGCCTCCCAGCGCACCCCGCTGATCGCCGCCTACCCGAAGATCTTCATCGTCTTCCTGGTGATGATCCCGGGGCTGGTCGCCGCCGCGATCGTCCCGAGGTTCGGCACCCCCGCCTCCGGCTACCAGTACAACGACGCCATCCCCTTCCTGATGCAGGAGCTGCTGCCCAACGGCGTGCTCGGCATCGCGGTCACCGGTCTGCTCGCCGCGTTCATGGCCGGCATGGCCGCCAACGTGTCCTCGTTCAACACGGTGTTCACCAACGACATCTGGGGCCGCTACGTCGTGCGCGGCCGCGAGGACTCGTACTACGTGCGCTTCGGCCGCCTGATCACCGCGATCGGCGTCGTCGCCTCCATCGGCACGGCGTTCCTGGCCTCGTCGTTCTCGAACATCATGGCCTACCTGCAGACGCTGTTCTCCTTCTTCAACGTGCCGATGTTCGTCGTCTTCATCGTGGGCATGTTCTGGAAGCGCGCGTCCGCCAAGTCCGGCTTCTGGGGCCTGCTCGCCGGCACCGTCACGGCGATGGTCAACTACTTCGTCTTCTACAAGAAGGGCATCATCTCGATCCCGACCGACCAGGGCGCCAACTTCGTCTCCGCGATCGCGGGCTTCGTCGCCGGCGCGGTGGTCATGTTCGTCGTGTCCCTGTTCACCCGGCCGAAGCCGGCCCACGAGCTGCAGGGCCTGGTCTACGGCACCCGCTCCCCCGGCATGGCCGAACCGCCGGCCGCCGGCGACGACGCCTGGTACCGCAAGCCGGCCCTGCTGGGCTGGGGCGCGATCGTACTGGCCGCCGCCTGCTACATCCCGTTCTCGTTCTGACCGCGGGAGGATGAGGAAACCATGACCGAGCACTCTCGCCGTCCCGAGCACGAGCACTTCCACTACTCGGAGGAGGACGTCCAGCGGGAGGTCACCGAGCTGGAAGGCAAGTCGGCGACCGCGGCCCGCATCTTCGACCTGCGCCGCATCATCGGTGGCCTCTTCGTCGTCTACGGCGTCATGGTCACCATCGTCGGCATCACCGACTCCCAGGCCGCCATCGACAAGGCCCAGGGCATCAACATCAACCTGTGGACCGGCATCGGCATGCTGCTCCTCGGCATCTTCTTCCTGGCGTGGCTGAAGCTGCGCCCGACTCCCCCGCCGTTGCCTCCGGCGGAGGAGCAGGAGGAGAAGCAGGCGGAGTAACGCCGCTTCCCTGCGGATCGTGCCCCGCTACAGCTCCGGCCCCCCTGGATCCGTCAGGGGGCCCGCCCTGTCCAGCAGGCCTGTGCGGGCCGCCAGTGCCGCCGCCTCCAGGCGGGAACCCACGCCCAGCTTCATCAGGACCCGCTGGACGTGTGTGCGGGCCGTGCTCGGGGCGATGCCCATGCCCGCCGCGATCAGCCGGGTGTCCTCGCCGTCGGCCACCCGCACCAGCACCTCCACCTCCCGCGGCGTCAGCATCTGCAGCAGCCGCTGCCCCTCGTCATCGGGCTGGGCCGCCGGGTTGAGCAGCTCGCCGAAGGCGCCCTGCAGCAGCAGCGGTGCCACCGCCGCCTCCCCCGCGCGGGCCTTCATGATGGCCCGCTCGACCCCCTCGATCCGCTCGTCGTGCCGTACGTACCCCGACGCACCGGCCGCGAAGGCCGCCGCGATGCCCCGCGGCGACGGCACCGGGCCGAGCACCAGCACGGCCACCTGCGGACGGTCCCGCTTGATCTTCACCACCGGGTCGAAGGCCCCCGGCTCGGCCGGCGCCGCCGTCCCCAGCAGGCAGACTTCCGGCGCCCGCGCGATCACCAGATCCGCCGCTCCCGCGGCCGGCGCCGCCGCCGCCAGTACCCGGTGCCCGCGCAGCTTCAACGCCGACGCCAACGCCTCCGCGAGCAGGCGATGGTCGTCGACGACCATGAGCCGCACTCCCATAGAGCAACCCCCCAGTCCCCCCCATGGATGCCCCACTATGGACGCCCACCGGTCCACCACGACAGAGGGCCGCCCCCCGGCGCCCCTGCCTTCATGCCCCCCGGAAGCTACACGCTTGTTCGACGTCGCGCTGCCCCTATGAAGGAGAAGTGCCCCGGATCGACGAAATCCGGGGCACTCCCTGGTAATACCTGGCATTCACCCCGGGCGCTCCGAAGCGCCCGGGGGCGTGCGATCAGCCGCCCGCGCCGAACGCGAGCAGCAGAAACTCCTTGCCGTACGACACCTTGTGCGCGTACGCGGCCGACATGAACAGCCGTCCCTGCCCGTACCGGATCTCCGCGTAGTCCGGGGCCATCGTGGACTCCGCCTGCCGCACGTCCTGCGCGGCCGGGTTCTCCAGCAGCTTGGTCGCCTTGAAGGAGCCGCCGTCGATGCTGACGACCTGACCGCCCTTGTTGTAGGGGGGCTGCTTGTAGGCGAGCAGGTTGCCGCCGTCCATGCGCAGCGGGGAGATCGTGTAGCCGTCGCCTGCCTCGGCGCGCTGGCCGGTCTGCTTGCCGGTGGTCAGGTCGAAGGCGACGATCTCGTTGGTCTTGCTGTACTGGCCGGTGCCGTCGTGCTGCTCGGTCGGCACGTACAGCTTGCCGGCGCCGGCGACGACCTCGCGGCAGTCCTCGACGCGGGTGATGCCGTCGCAGCGGCCGCCGTAGGTGTCACCGGGCGCCGAGATGCGGGTGAGCAGCTTGCCGGTCTTGTTGTCGATGGAGAAGTAGTCCGAGATGCCGCTGCCGTCGCCCGCGCTGTTGCCGACGTCGGCGGCCACCACCAGCGGGTCGGTCGAGACGACGCTGGCGTACTCGATGCCGGTCGCCATCTGGTAGTCGGAGATCACCTTCCCGGAGGTCGGGTCGATGGTCTGGATGTGCAGCTGGCCGCTGCCGTAACTGCCGCACTTGCGCACCGCGACCAGCTTGGGGCCGCCGCCGTACCCGTTGTCGTAGCAGGAGTCCGTCGGCTTCGGCTGCCACAGCGGCTTGCCGGAGTCGATGTCGAACGCGGCACCGCCGTTGGTGCTGCCGACCGCGACGGTGTGCTGGGAGACCGTCACGTTCTCCAGGCTGATCAGGGAGTCACCGGTCTTGACCGTCTTCGTCCACAGCTTGGTGCCCTTGGCGAGGTCGATGGCCGCGACCTGGCTGCATCCCGCGGTGGAGCCCTTCGCGGGCATCTTCGGCTGGAAGACGATCGCCGTCCTGCCGTCCGCGGTGACGTGCTTGCTGGCCGTGCACACCGGGCCGGGCAGCTTGAGCGTCCACAGCTTGGAGCCCTTGGCGGGGTCGTAGCCGACGATCTCCGCGATCCCGCTCTTGGCGTACACCGTGTCGGTCAGCCAGGAGCCCGCGGTCACGACGGAGTCGTTCGTCCTGGGCATCGGGACCTTGAAGAGGACCTTGGCGGCGGTGTTCGCCGGCACCTTCTCCTTGCCGCCGCCCGAGGTCGTGCCCCCGGAGCCGTCCTTGCCGCCCGAACCCCCGCTGGAGCTCGCGGTGTCGTCCTTCTTGCCGTCGCCCCCGGAGGACTTGGCGTACCAGACTCCGCCGCCGACGATCAGGCCGATCACGACGAGCGCCGCCACGATGATGACGAGCGCGCTGTTGTTCTTCCCGCCGCCGGACTGCGCGGGCTGCGGAGCCATCGGCACCGTGGGAGCGCCCGGGTAGCCGTAGCCCTGCGGCTGGGTGTACGGGTTCTGCGGCGCGCCCGGGTAGCCGTAGCCGGGCTGGGGCGGCTGCGGGGCCTGGGGTGCCTGCGGAGCCTGCGGGTAGCCGTAGCCGGGCTGCGGGGCCTGGGGCGGCTGGGGTGCCTGCGGGTAGCCGTAGCCGGGCTGGGGTTGCGGCGGCTGAGGTGCCGCAGGCTGGGGCGGGCCGAAGCCGCCCTGCTGCGGGGGCTGGTTCGGCGGCTGGTTCGGGGGCGGCGGAGGCGGCTGGGTCATGACGGAGGTACCTCGGTGAAGCTGTCGGGGCCGGACGGCGGAAGGATGACGGGAGACGGGCCGGGACTCACTTGCCGAAGGCCATCATCAGCTTCTCCTTCGAGTCGTCGTTGCCGGACAACCGGGTGGAGGAGATGAAGAAACGCCCGTCGGCCCACTGGACGTCACCGTCGAAGAAGCCGTCCTCGATCTGCGCGGTGCCCGCCGGGTTCTGCAGCACCTTGGCCGGGGTGTGCGAGCCGCCGGAGATCGGGATCGACACGATCCGGCCGCCCGCGTCGTACGACGGGTGCACATACGCGATCAGCTTGCCGCCCTCGGTCCGCAGCGGGGACATCGACTCGTCCACGGGGGACTTGACGCGCCACTTCTGCTTGCCGTTGGCCAGGCTGACCGCGACGATCTCGTTGGCGCCGCTCGTGGTGTCGGTGGGCAGGTAGAGCGTGTCGCCGTCGACGGCGACGCCCTGGCAGCCCTGCAGGTCGCGTTCGAGGATCGCCCAGCCGCAGCGCGGGGCGAACTTCTCGTTCACCTTGACCTCCGAGCGGAACTTGCCGTCCTTGGTGAAGGTGGAGATGTTCCAGGCCTTCTTGCTCTCGTTGGTCAGGTAGACCACGAGCGGGTCGAGGGAGTACGTGCGCGCGACCGTCCAGCCCTTCTTGACCGGCTGCGTCCACTTCACCTTGCCGCTGGCCGGGTCGAGTTCCTGGATCTCGTCGTGCTCGTTGCTGCCGCCGGCGCCGCAGGAGGCGACCTGGACCAGCCGGCCCGTGCCGCCCGCGAACGCGGTCGGGAAGCAGTCCGTGCCGTACTTCTTCTTGTCGAACAGCTTGTGGCCGGTCTCGAGGTCGTACGCCGTGCCCGACTGCGAACGGCCCACCATCAGCGTCTTTCCGCTGATGCTCAGTTCGATGCTGATCGCGCTGTCGAACAGCGCGCCGTCGGCGACCTCTCCGCTCCAGCCCTTCTTGCCGGTGTTCAGGTCGATCTGCTGGATCTGGTTGCACTTGGCGCGGTCGCTGACGCCGCTCATGTACGCCACGACGATCTTGTCGTCGGCGGACTTGTCCGGGGTGACCGCGCAGATCTTCTGCGGGAAGGAGACGGGGTTCCAGGCCGGGTTGCCATTGCCGACGTCGTAGGCGACGAGCTGCTTGTACGCCGCCTTCACCGCCGTCTTGCCGGTGATCCACATGCCGGGCGCGTCGGCGCCGGAACCGGGGGCGTCGGGCGCGGTCTTGTACCAGAGCACCTTCGCCTCGCCGGGCTTGCGGCCGGCGTTGAGGTTCTCCGGGTCCGCACCGCCGTCGCCGCTGCCGTCACCGGGGTTGACCGGGTCGCCGGAGGACTGCTTGCCGTCGTCGCTCTTGTGGGCGACCGGCTTCTTGTCGCCGCCGTCCCCGCTCGTGACCGCGTAGACGGTGCCGCCGATGACGGCCAGCGCGGCCACCGCGGCACCGATGATGAGCGCCGTCCGTCCCTTGGACGCCGGCTTCCCGCCGTAGGGGGCGCCGGGCACGGTGCCGGGCGCGCCCGGGAACTGGGGCGGCTGCTGCGGGTAGTTGTAGCCGGGCTGGGCGGCGTACGGGCCGGGCTGCTGGGGCTGGGCGTACGGGCCGGGTGCGCCGGGGGCTCCGTACGGGCCCGGCTGGGCGTAGGGGCCGGGCTGCTGCGGGTAGCCGTAGCCGGGCTGGGGCTGCGGGGGCTGGGCCGGTGCCTGGGGCGGTTGGGCCGCCGGAGGCGGCGGCGACTGCGGGGCCCCGAATCCGCCGCCGTACGGCGGCTGGTCCTGCGGTGCTCCGAAGCCGCCCTGCGGCGGCTGGTTGGGCGGCTGAGTCATCAGCGCTCTTCCCCCTCGTTCACTGATTTTTAGCCACGCCCTGAGGTTCGTTCACGGACCCAAGGTCGTACTCAGACAGTTCTCAGACGGCTCTTTCTATCACCAAGGACAGACAGCAGACGGGGCCGTGCCCTCCCCTGTTCCCAAGGGAGGACCGGCCCGTGACGCCGTCGTTATGCGCCTTCACGCCCCCTTCACGCAGCGCACGCGCCCCCTGCGTGACATGCGGGAGGGATCAGGCGTCCTCCGCCAGTTCCAGCCAGCGCAGCTCCAGTTCCTCGCGCTCCGTGGCCAGATCGCGCAACTGGCCGTCCAGTTCGGCGACCTTCGCGAAGTCCGTTGCGTTCTCGGCGATCTGGGCGTGCAGCTTGGACTCCTTCTCGGAGACCTTGTCCAACTGGCGCTCGATCCGCTGGAGTTCCTTCTTGGCGGCGCGCTGGTCGGCGGCGCTCTTCTCGGACGTGTCCGGCTTGGGCGCCGTGGCGGCGGACTGTGCGGCGACCGCCTCCTCCATCCGCTGCCGCCGCTCCAGGTACTCGTCGATGCCGCGCGGCAGCATCCGCAGCGCGCCGTCGCCGAGGAGGGCGAACACCCGGTCCGTGGTGCGCTCCACGAAGAACCGGTCGTGGGAGATGACGATCATCGAGCCGGGCCAGCCGTCGAGGACGTCCTCCAGCTGGGTGAGGGTCTCGATGTCGAGGTCGTTGGTGGGCTCGTCGAGGAACAGGACGTTGGGCTCGTCCATGAGCAGGCGCAGCAGCTGCAGGCGCCGGCGCTCACCACCGGACAGGTCACCGACCGGCGTCCACTGCTTCTCCTTGCTGAAGCCGAACGTCTCGCACAGCTGGCCGGCGGTCAGCTCGCGCCCCTTGCCGAGGTCGACGCGCTCCCGGACCTGCTGCACGGCCTCCAGGACCCGCACGGCGGGGTCGAGTTCGGCGACCTCCTGGGAGAGGTAGGCGAGCTTGACGGTCTTCCCGACGGCGACCCGGCCGCCCGCCGGCTGCGTCTCGCCCTCGGTCCGCGCCGCCTCGGCCATGGCCCGCAGCAGAGAGGTCTTGCCGGCGCCGTTGACGCCGACGAGGCCGATGCGGTCGCCGGGGCCGAGCTGCCAGGTGACGTGCTTGAGCAGCACCTTGGGTCCGGCCTGCACGGTGACGTTCTCCAGGTCGAAGACCGTCTTGCCGAGGCGGGAGGACGCGAACTTCATCAGCTCGCTGCTGTCCCGGGGCGGCGGCACGTCCGCGATCAGCTCGTTGGCGGCCTCCACCCGGAAGCGCGGCTTGGAGGTACGCGCGGGCGCGCCGCGGCGCAGCCAGGCCAGCTCCTTGCGGATGAGGTTCTGCCGCTTGGCCTCCTCGGTCGCGGCGATCCGCTCGCGCTCCGCGCGCGCGAAGACGTAGTCGGAGTAGCCGCCCTCGTACTCGTGGACGTCACCGCGCTGCACGTCCCACATGCGGGTGCAGACCTGGTCGAGGAACCAGCGGTCGTGCGTCACGCAGACCAGCGCCGAGCGGCGGCTTTGCAGGTGCCGGGCCAGCCAGGAGATGCCCTCGACGTCGAGGTGGTTGGTGGGCTCGTCGAGGACGATCAGGTCCTGCTCCTCGATGAGCAGCTTGGCGAGCGCGATACGGCGCCGCTCACCACCGGACAGCGGCCCGATGACGGTGTCGAGCCCCTTCGGGAAGCCGGGCAGGTCGAGCCCGCCGAACAACCCGGTGAGCACGTCCCTGACCTTGGCGTTGCCGGCCCACTCGTGGTCGGCCATGTCGCCGATGACCTCGTGGCGGACGGTGGCCGCGGGGTCGAGGGAGTCGTGCTGGGTGAGCACGCCGAGGCGCAGCCCGCCGGAGTGGGTGACGCGTCCGGTGTCGGCCTCCTCCAGCTTGGCGAGCATCCGGATGAGCGTGGTCTTGCCGTCACCGTTGCGGCCCACCACACCGATCCGGTCGCCCTCGGACACACCGAGCGAGACACCGTCGAGCAGGGCACGGGTGCCGTACACCTTGCTGACGTTCTCGACATTGACCAGGTTGACGGCCATTTCACTCCTGCCAAGGGGGACGGATCGACCTTCCAGCGTAGTCGGCGGCGGCCGTGCCCCTTCCCGCCGCAGGTCAGCGCCCTCAGGCAGGCAGTACGGTCGCGCCGGACGCGGGCGCCGTCGCCGTGCGCACCGTGCGGCAGGTGCCGGAATTCCGCAGGACCTCGGCGACCTTCGACGCGGACTCCGCGTCACGGGCGAGGAAGGCCGTCGTGGGGCCCGAACCGGAGACGAGCGCGGCGAGCGCGCCCGCGCCGCGACCCGCGTCGAGGGTGTCGGCCAGCTCCGGGAAGAGGGAGAGCGCGGCGGGCTGCAGATCGTTGGAGACGGCGGCCGCGAGTGCTTCGGGGTCGCCCTTGGCGAGCGCGTCGAGCAGGTCGGCGGAGGCGGTCGGCTCGGGGATCGTACGGCCCTCGGCGAGACGGTCGAACTCGCGGAAGACGGCCGGGGTGGACAGCCCGCGCCCGGCCATGGCGAACACCCAGTGGAAGGTGCCGCCGACCTCGAGGGCGGTCAGCCGCTCACCGCGTCCGACACCGAGGGCCGCGCCTCCGACCAGGCTGAACGGCACGTCGCTGCCCAGATCGGCACAGATGGCGAGGAGTTCGCCGCGGGAGGCGCCGGCGCCCCAGAGCGCGTTGCACGCGACGAGCGCGCCCGCTCCGTCCGCACTGCCGCCCGCCATGCCGCCCGCGACCGGGATGTCCTTGGCGATGTGGATGTGCACGGCCGGCTCGATGCCCCGGCGCTCGGCGAGCGCGACGGCCGCGCGCGCGGCCAGGTTGGTGCCGTCCAGGGGGACCTCGCTCGCGTCCGGCCCCTCGCAGGTGATGCGCAGCTCGTCCGCCGGCGTGACGGTGACCTCGTCGTACAGACCGACCGCGAGGAACACGTTGGCCAGGTCGTGGAACCCGTCGGGGCGGGCCGCACCCACCGCCAGCTGGACGTTGACCTTCGCCGGTACCCGTACCGTCACGCTCACTTGCCCGCCTCCTTCTGCTCGGCGATCCGAGCGAACTCCTCGACCGTCAGCGACTCCCCGCGCGCCTGCGGCGAGATCCCGGCGGCGACCAGCGCCGCCTCGGCGGCCGGTGCGGACCCGGCCCAGCCGGCGAGCGCCGCGCGCAGGGTCTTCCTCCGCTGCGCGAACGCCGCGTCGACGACCGCGAAGACCTCGCGCCTCGAGGCCGTCGTCGTGAGCGGCTCGGCCCGCCGGACGAGCGAGACGAGCCCGCTGTCGACGTTCGGCGCGGGCCAGAAGACGTTGCGCCCGATGGCGCCGGCCCGCTTCACCTCGGCGTACCAGTTCGCCTTCACGGACGGGACGCCGTACACCTTGGAGCCCGGCGCGGCGGCCAGCCGGTCGGCGACCTCGGACTGCACCATCACGAGCGTCCGCTCGATGCTCGGGAAGGTTTCGAGCATGTGCAGCAGCACCGGTACGGCCACGTTGTACGGCAGGTTCGCCACCAGGGCCGTCGGCGGCGGTCCGGGCAGTTCGGTCACGTGCATGGCGTCGGAGTGCACCAGCGCGAACCGCTCGGCACGCTCCGGCATGCGCGCGGCGACCGTCGCGGGCAGCGCGGCGGCCAGCACGTCGTCGATCTCGACGGCGGTGACCCGGTCGGCGGCCTCCAGCAGCGCGAGCGTGAGGGAGCCGAGCCCCGGGCCGACCTCGACGACCACGTCGTCGGGGCGGACCTCGGCGGTACGGACGATACGGCGGACCGTGTTGGCGTCGATCACGAAGTTCTGGCCGCGCTGCTTGGTGGGACGGACACCGAGCGCTGCCGCGAGCTCACGGATGTCGGCGGGGCCGAGGAGGGCGTCGGGGGTGGGGCTGGTCACGGGACAAGGGTACGGGGGTGTGGATGCGGGGGTTGCCAGGGCATCGGTGCCGGCCGCGGCCGCGCAGGGTGCGTGTGCGGCCGACGGGGCCGCAACTCCTCGGGGGCGCGGGAACGTATCGATGTGCGGCTCCGCCGCACGGGCGCGACCGGACTCCACCGGCCCGCGCCCGCAGGGCGGCCCGCACTCACCTGTGCAGGCGAGCCCCGCAGTGCGGCCAGGGACTGGCCCCGGCGCGTACGTACAGCTTCTTCGCGCGGAACGTCTGCTCCTCCGCCGGCGCGTCCTGCGGGCGCCCGCTGCCGCCGAGGCTGTGCCAGGTGTGTGTGTCGAACTGGTAGAGCCCGCCGTAGCTCCCCGACGGGTCCACCGCGTGCGGACGGCCACCGGACTCGCACGCGGCCAGCCCGTGCCAGTCGAGGTGGTCGGCGCCCTGCACCGACTTCGGCCGGGGCTTGGTCCCCACCTTCACCAGCTCCTTGCTCGGCCCCCGCACCACCTCGGACTTCTCCTTGCGCGGCTTCTCCCGGACGCCGTTGACGGTGCGCAGGAGGTAGGTGATCCGGCGCAGCCCGGGCTGTCCGGGCCGTTCGATCACCTCGGTGCCCTTGAAGAGGGAGGGGTCCTCGGTCCGCTCGACCGCGAAGGGGATCTGCTCCTCGCGCACCTCCCTGACACCGGTCACCCGCAGCACGGTCACCGTCTGCCCGTCGCGCGGGAAGCTGTCGGCCGGGACGGAGGTGGTGTCCTGGCCGTGCAGGGTGATGCCGGCCTCCTCGACGGCCTCGCCGACGGTGGCCGCGTTGGTGCGGATCGTGCGGCTGCGGCCGTCCGCCATGACCGTGACCGCGCGCTCGGTGCGCACGTCCAGCGTGAGCCCGGCACGCCCGATGCTCCGGGAACGCGCGGCCGACAGGTACGCGCCCTCCGCGCGCACCCCCAGCTCCCTGAGCGCCTCGTCCACCGTGTGCGCCGTCGTCCACACCTCGCGCCGCCGGCCGTCCAGCGTGAGCCGCACGGGGCGCCCGTAGCGCACCGCGACCTCCTCGCCGCTGGCGAGCGCCGCTCCGGGGGCGGGGGCGACCACGTCGTGGGCTCCCACGCGCACGCCCTCCTCGGCCAGCAGCTCCGACACGTCGTCGGCGAAGGTGTGCAACGTGCGCTGTTCGCCGTCGACGCTCAGCTCGATCGCCTTGTCCTTGGCGACGAAGGCGGTGGTGCCGCCGGCCAGGAAGGCGACGACCAGCGCCTGCGGCAGCAGACGGCGCATCGCGGACTCCGGGCGCTCGGCGGAGCGCGCCCTGCGCCGGCGCGTCGCACGCCCGACCGCCTCCTCGGGCGCGGCGGGCTCCGGGATCACCGGTTCGGGAACGCGGTGCCCGCCCGCCACCTGCCGCGGCAACGGCAGCACCGGCTCGGTGACGAAGTACGCCTGGGCCTCGTAGGCGGGCCGGTAGGTGTCCTCGTACATCCCGTAGGGCAGCGTCTCCGCGGTGTGCACGGAGGCGTCATGGCCGTACGGGTCGTACGTCTCGTACTGCGGCTTGCTCACGCCGACACGCTCCAGAAGGCCAGAGGGGTCCGGATCGGGCCCCCAGAACCTAGCGGAGCGGATGTCACCGTCCAAAGCGACGCGACTACGTACTGTTGCGCGCCGAACCTGCGGTCAGTAGTCGAAGGCGCGTGCGGTGTTCGCTCCCAGGGCGGCCGCCAGGGTGTCCTCGTCGATGCCGTGCACGGCGGCCATCGCGCGCACCGTGACCGGAACCAGATACGGGGCGTTGGGCCGTCCGCGGTAGGGCGCCGGGGTCAGGAAGGGCGCGTCGGTCTCCACGAGGACCAGCTCCAGCGGGGCGACGGCGAGGGCGTCCCGGAGGTTCTGGGCGTTCTTGAAGGTGACGTTGCCGGCGAAGGACATGAAGTAGCCCTCGCGGGCACAGATCCCGGCCATCTCGGCGTCGCCGGAGTAGCAGTGGAAGACGGTGCGCTCGGGGGCGCCCTCCTCCTTCAGGACGCGCAGCACGTCGGCGTGGGCGTCGCGGTCGTGGATGACGAGGGCCTTGCCGTGCCGCTTGGCGATCTCGATGTGGGCCCGGAAGGACCGCTCCTGGGCGGCCTTGCCCTCGGGCCCGGTGCGGAAGTGGTCCAGCCCCGTCTCACCGACGCCCCTCACCTGGGGCAGACCGGCGAGCCGGTCGATCTCGGCGAGGGCGTCGTCCAGCGCCGCGTCACCGCCCGGCTGCCGGGCGCCCTGCCGGGACCAGCCGTCGGGGTCGCCGTGGACGATCCGCGGGGCCTCGTTGGGGTGCAGGGCGACGGTCGCGTGGACGTTCTCGTACGTCGCGGCCGTCTCTGCGGCCCACTGCGAGCCCTTGATGTCGCAGCCGACCTGGACGACCGTCGTCACACCCACCGAAGCGGCCTTCGCGAGGCCCTCCTCGACGGTGCCGGACTGCATGTCGAGGTGGGTGTGGGAGTCGGCCACGGGCACCCGGAGGGGCTCCGGGAGCGGCGGTGCCGCGTTCTTGTCGGCGTTCGAAGGCATGCCCCGATCCTACGAAAGGAGCATGCGTTCGAACGTCGGCGATGTGCTCAGCTCGCCCTGCGGTGGAACGGGTGCAGGAGATCGGACAGATGCCAGTGGTGGTGTTCCTTGGCCGGCGCGGCCGTCTCCGCCGCCTGCGGTGCCTCGCCCCGCGGCGCGCCGGCCCGCGGCGCCTGGTGGTGGTGCTGCGCCGCGCTGCGCACCGACGACACCTGTCCCGGCCGCATGATCCGGACGACGTGACCGTCGCAGTTCTGGCACGTCGGCCGGCTCAGCGGGGACGGCACGACCTGCTTGTCGGCCACGTACCTCACGAACTCATGGCCGTCGGCGTCCGTGTGGTGCTCTATCTCGTACGACTGCTCCCAGCCGTGCCCGCATCGCATGCAGGCGAACGAGTACGACTCGTGAACGACGGCTGTGGCCGTACCGCGGAGGCCGGTCTGCCCTGCGATCTCACTCATGCCAGCTCCTCTTGTCCGCTGGACACGGGACGGGTGCGTCCCTTCGACCAGTGGACGCCTTCACCGGAGCGAATGCATCAGGCCTGTCGAGTGTTGGAGGCGATTTGGTCGCCGCTTGCCAAATCGGCCGCGGGCGGGGGTCTGGTCTTTGCCTTCGGCGCCAGCCTTTTGCCCTCGCATGGGGCGCATGCTCAACCGAGAACGCCCCTGCTCAGAGGGCCTGTTCAGCAGGCGGGGGAAGCGCCCGAACGGGGCGCGGGGCTGCATCGGTATGCGGCTCCGCCGCGTGGGCGCGACCAGCTACGGCATACCGTCAGCCCGCCACAGACCGAACCCCCACGGCGCTCCCCGGACAGCCGCCTCACCCAGCGGAGCGCTTCGCAGCAACGACCGCGTCGAAAACGACCCGCTTCTGCAGTCCGGCCTCCACCGCCACCGCGGCGATCGCCTCCTTGCGCCGCTCCCCCGCCTCCTCCCGGACCCGCACCCGGCGCACCAGCTCCGCCGCGTCGAGTTCCTCGGGGCCGGATTCGGGCGCCCCTTCCACCACGACGGTGATCTCCCCGCGGACCCCCTCGGCGGCCCACCGCGCCAGCTCGTCCAGCGGCCCCCGCCGCACCTCCTCGTACGTCTTGGTCAGCTCACGGCACACGGCGGCCCGCCGCTCGGCGCCGAAGACCTCGGCCATGGCGGCGAGGGTGTCGTCGAGCCGGTGCGGGGCCTCGAAGTAGACGAGCGTCCGCCGCTCGCCGGCCACCTCCCGCAGCCGGGACAGCCGCTCCCCCGCCTTGCGCGGCAGGAAGCCCTCGAAGCAGAACCGGTCGACGGGAAGCCCGGACAGGGCGAGGGCGGTGAGCACGGCGGACGGCCCGGGGACGGCGGTGACCCGGATGTCCTTCTCCACGGCGGCCGCGACCAGCCGGTACCCCGGGTCCGAGACCGACGGCATCCCCGCGTCCGTGACGAGCAGCACCCGCGCGCCGCCGAGCAGCTCCTCGACCAGCTCGGGCGTCCGGGCGGCCTCGTTGCCCTCGAAGTACGACACCACGCGGCCCTTGGGGGTCACCCCCAGCGCCTGGGTGAGCCGGCGCAGCCGCCGTGTGTCCTCGGCGGCGACGACGTCGGCGCCCGCCAGCTCCTCGGCCAGCCGGGGCGGCGCGTCCGCGATGTCACCGATGGGGGTACCTGCCAGGACAAGGGTTCCAGTCACACCCCCATCCTCCCAGGACCGGCGAGGAGCGGAGAAAGCGACCGCATCCCGACCGGTACCTCACATGCACGGGACTCACACAGAACGGTTCCCTACGATGGCGCGGTGACCAGTACCGCGTCCTCCACGGACCTCCGGCAGGGCCAGGCACCGCACGACCAGCGGCCGTCGTGGCAGCAGCGGCTGCGCCGATTCGGCTACGCGCCCGCCAAGGACGCTCCCTCGGGCGATGTACGCGACCGGCTGGTGCCGCCGTACGCCGAGCCGAGTCCGCGCCTGTGGCAGGCGCTGGGCGTCCCGCCGGTCCTGGCGGAGCGGATCACCCGCTGGTCGGGCTGGATCGGTCCGCTGCTGGTGACGCTGATGGCGGGCGTGATGCGGTTCTGGAACCTGGGCAGCCCGCGCGCGGTGATATTCGACGAGACGTACTACGCCAAGGACGCCTGGGCGCTCGTCCACCGCGGGTACGAGGTCAACTGGGACAAGAACGCCAACGACCTGGTGCTGCAGACCCACGGCCATCTCACGATCCCCACGGACGCGGCGTACGTCGTGCATCCGCCGGTGGGCAAGTACGTCATCGGCCTGGGCGAGCTGATGTTCGGGTTCGACCCGTTCGGCTGGCGGTTCATGACGGCGCTGCTCGGGACGCTCTCCGTCCTGCTGCTGTGCCGGATCGGCCGCCGGATGTTCCGCTCCACGTTCCTCGGCTGTCTGGCGGGCGTGCTGATGGCGGTGGACGGCCTGCACTTCGTGATGAGCCGGACCTCGCTGCTCGACGGCGTGCTGATGTTCTTCGTCGTGGCCGCGTTCGGCTGCCTGGTCGTCGACCGGGACAGGTCACGGGAGAAACTGGCCGCCGCGCTGCCGGCCGGACCCGACGGCCGGGTACGCCCCGACGACCAGGTCGGCGACACCTTCCGCTTCGGCTGGCGGCCCTGGCGCTGGGGCGCCGGGCTGATGCTGGGCCTGGCCATCGGCACGAAGTGGAACGGCCTCTACATCCTGGCCGCGTTCTGCGTCATGGCGGTCCTCTGGGACGCGGGCGCCCGCAGGACGGCCGGCGCCCGGCGCCCTTACCTCGCGGCGCTCAAGTACGACACCGGCATCACGTTCCTCGCGACCTGGCCGGTGGCGCTCACCGTCTACCTGGTCTCCTGGACCGGCTGGATCCTCTCCCCAGCCGACGGCACCGGCGGCTACTTCCGCAACTGGGCGGCGACCGACGGCAGGGGCGGCAACTGGACCTTCCTGCCGGACTGGCTGCGCAGCCTGTGGCACTACGAGCACGAGGTGTACAAGTTCCACATCGGGCTGTCGTCCCCGCACACCTACCAGTCCAACCCGTGGAGCTGGATCGTGCTGGGCCGCCCGGTGTCGTACTTCTACGAGTCCCCCTCCCCCGGCGCCGACGGCTGCCCGGCCGACGCCGGCCAGAAGTGCGCCCGGGAGGTGCTGGCCATCGGCACACCGCTGCTGTGGTGGGCGGCCTGCTTCGCGCTCCTGTACGTGCTGTGGCGGTGGCTGCTGCGCCGCGACTGGCGGGCCGGCGCCATCGCCTGCGGGATCGCGGCCGGCTACCTGCCCTGGTTCATGTACCAGGAGCGGACGATCTTCCTCTTCTACGCGGTCGTCTTCCTGCCGTTCCTGTGCCTTGCCGTGGCCATGCTGATCGGCGCGATCATCGGCCCACCGGGCTCCACCGAGACCCGCCGCGTGATCGGCGCATCGGCAGCGGGCATCCTGGTCCTGCTGATCGCCTGGAACTTCATCTACTTCTGGCCGCTGTACACGGGCACGGCGATCCCGATCGACCAGTGGCGGTCGCGGATGTGGCTGGATACGTGGGTCTAGCTGTGTAGACCTTGCACGAGGGCACGGCCGGCGGCCGTGCCCTCGTGGTCGATGCTGGTCGTCATTGGCCGTCGCTGGCCGCCCTCGGACGGCCCAGAGACGGCCCAGCGAGATGAGCCAGCAGATGTACAGCGGGCTAAGTCCACTGTCCGTGACCTGCAGGTTTGCCTCTGAGCCCTCCTGCTGGGGGATGCCATGGCGGGAGACGCGGCCGGCGCCGCAACCGCATTCGAGGAGCTGCTGGCCGACCAGGTTCGGGTGCAGGGTGAGGACCACCCCCACACCCTGACCGCCCGCGGCCACCTCGCCTACTGGCGGGGGGAGACAGGAGACGCGGCCGGCGCCGCAGCCGCGCACGAGGAGCTGCTGGCCGACCGGGTTCGGGTGCAGGGCTCCGACCACCCCGACACCCTGATCGCCCGCAACAATCTCGCGTACTGGCGTGGGAAGGCGGGAGACGCATCCGGCGCCGCAACCGCGTACGAGCAGCTACTGGCCGACCGGCTGCGGGTACTGGGTGAGGACCACCCCGACACCCTGACCACCCGCAACAACCTCGCCTACTGGCAGGGGAAGGCAGGCGAGACACCTCAGGTCTGAAGGCCGGCGGGATCCGACGCCGCCCCCGAGCCTGACGGGCTGGGCGCACGGGTAGCGGGGTACTGGCGTACTCCTACCGTCCCGTTGCCCTCCACGGACGCCGCTCTCCATCGCACCGCAGGTCTACTGGCCACTGTCGCCGGTGTACGTCGCGATCAGCTTGCCCAGCAGCTTGCCCAGAACGCTGTCGCTGAGCGCCTTCTTGTGGACCTTGAACCGCCACTTCCCGGCGGTGGTGCGCTCCAGCTCCAGGTCGGTCTGCAGGGCCAGCACCACCAACGCGCCCACCCCGACCGTCACCGGGTCGAACCGCGACGGGGCGCTGAAGCCCTGCCGCGTCATCGCGATCGCGCGCTCCACCACCGGTGCCACGTCGGGCCTCTCTGCGGCCAGGTACGCCAGGGTGTCCCGCGCCAGCGCGCCCGGAGCCACTGGCCCGTCGGCCGTGGCGACGTTCGGTCCGGTCGCCCCCTCGATCTCGACGGGTTGCCCGGCGGCCTCGCTGATCTGGGCGTCCAGCTGCCGTGCCCGGGTCAGGTCGGGCAGGCGTCGGTCGCGGTCCAGGACCAGGGCGAGCACGGCGATCGCCTGCTCGTCGGTGAGTGCGTCAACCTCGGACACGTGCATGAGGGTCCTCCTGGGCGGGGTTCAGGCCTGCATCTGGAACTGATCAAGGAGAGGGGACGGAACGCAATGGCTCATTCGGCCAACACCGACAGCACTGCGTCGATCAGCGGACGCATTTCAGGATTCAGCCCGGCGGTCAGCGTGGGACTGCGGTCTCCGTCAAGGATCGCCCGCAGAGCACCGGCCAACGCCGCCAGCTCGGCATGCTCGCTCATCTGATCAAGGATCGGGCCGACGAACTCCGCGGCCGGCCGACTTCCCTGGGCGGCGGCCACCACGGTAGCCAGGAACTCCGGCATCCCCGCGCCGTCGCTCTCGTCGACGGAGTCGCCATGGTCGGCAATGGCCCAGAGCATGGGGGCGATCGGGTCCGAGCCGTCCAGCGCAGCCAGAGTCCGGGTCAGGATCACGGTGTCGATCTTGTCCAGGCCCGCGGCCAGCGCTGCCCGGTCACGGTCCCCGGCTCGCACTCGCCGCAGGACGGCCGCCAGGGCGGCCCAGTCCTGGGTCTGCGCGGAGGGGTCCAAGGCCCGGTCCAAGAACGCGGCGGCCTGCTCGCGTTGGTCCTCCTGGGTGCCGCCCGATTCATCCCTCTCGTTTCCGGGAGTGCCGACGGTGGCGACCAATGCGGAGACGACCGGCTCCCACATCTGCAGGTACCGGGGCATGTCGAGCACTTGCTCGGAGGGTATGGCGCGGGCCAGGGCCAGCACCTCGTCCAGCGCGGCCTGCTCATCTGCTGCGCGACGGGGAAGCCGGGCCGACAGGGCGGCAAGGTGGACCCCGTCGATCTGATCCACCATCGCGCACACCTGGTCGAAGGAGGCAGGCAGTGGTGGCACATCGGACCGGTGCAACAACCTCGCGATGGTGGCGAGCTGTCCGTGCAACAGGCCGGAGTTGGTCTGGTAGACGATGACGGCGCCGGCGAGTCGGTGCGCCCACGCCTGGTCGGTCTCGTGGGTGTATCTGTCGAGGAAGTTGGCCAGGTTGTGGTGACCGACCCCAATGGTGGTGATGTCGCCGGTCGTGTATGTCAGACGTAGAGCATCGCGCTGCAGGGCGATTGCTGCTTGACCGTGTCCCAGTTTGTCTTCGATATCGGCCAAGGCGCCGAGGTCTTTGGCGAGGCCGGTGATGTCGTGGTGGGCCTCGTCGATGTCTCGGCAACGCAGCAGCAGGGCACGGGCTTCATTCAGGCGGCCGAGGGCCCGTAGCGGGCCGTAGTCATTGAATGAGGCTTGGGCCACCTTCCATTCGGTGGCGCCCCGCTCCTTCATGACGCGTAAGTGTTCGGCGTTGAGGTCCAGGGCCAGCTGCCACTTCTCCAGGTCGCTCGCTGCGGAGCGGCCGGTGTCGAGGATGGCCTCGCGGACGTTCCACGGCTGGATGGTCTCGACTTGGTCGGACGGGTCGGGCAAAGTGGCCATGTGGGCCCGGATGTCGTCGACGGCGTCCAGGACCTCCCGACTGTGCCCCTGCAGCATGCGGATCTGCAACTGCCGACCCTCGATCGACAGTTGACTCCACGGTCCGTATCCGGCGGCGCGGCTGTCTTCCTGCATCTGATCAAGCAGGGTGAGCGCCTCCTCGAACCGGCTCATTTCCAGGTACCGGTTGGCCAGTTCGCCCGCGATGACCGCAGCGGCGTCGTGCTCACCGCGTTGCCGGACCAGGTCGTGCAGGCGACGCAGCTCGGGTTCGGCGTCGATGGGCCGCAGCCGGGCCAGGGCACGGGCGTGGGTGAACCCGCACCGGACCTCCAGGTTCGGGTCGGTGCCGACGGTGGCTTCGGCCGCGGCCTGCAAGAACGGCAGCAGCGCGGCCGCGGTGTCCGGTGACAAGTCACGGATCAGCACCTCGTCCAGGACGTTGACGAGAGCGCCCCAGGCACTGTTGCGAGCCAGGTACGGGGCTGCCGCCTTGGCCGCGTACAGGATGACCTCCCCCAGCCCCTCCCGCTCCCGCTCCAACCCACTTGCGAGAATGACCTGCCAGAGCCCGGCGGCGTTGGTGTCGATCAGGCGTGTGGTGTCGGGTGGGGTATGGCTGCGGACGGTTTCGGCGACCCCGGGATGGATCCGATAGCGCACCACCTCGTTCGTGCCGGGCTTGTTGTCGACGGCGACCAGGGCCTGCTCCAGCAACGGCCCCACCGTCACGTCGATGGAGGGAGCCGGGTCGGGATGCCCCAACTCCCGCCACAGAATCGGCCACACCGTGTCGACGACGACCGGGGTCCGGTCGTCGTCCTCCAGCCCGGCCAACAGCGTGAACAACGCCCCCGATGCCGTCGGCAACCGCTGGGCGGCCGCCCGGGTCCAGGTGGACAACACCTGGTAGTAATCCTGGTCACTGCCCTGGGGGTGGCCGGTGTCGAGGAAGTCCTGCAGCCGGATGCCGCGGGTCAGCCACGCGGTGTCGATCTCGTCCAGCCGGGCCGCCAACGTCACCGGGTCGGCGGCCTGCCCGTCGGCCAGTTCGATCAGCTTCGGGTGCCCCTGCACCACCGCCAGGACCCGAGCGGCCAAGCCCCGCCCGGACCGCGGGTCACGCCGGCCCCGGGTGGGGGTGTCGATCAGGGCTTTGAGGTGGGGCCACTCGCGGGCCAGGAGTACCGACTCCTGCAACGCCAGCGCGTGCACCGGCTCGGTCCGCACCCCTGCCGGCAGACCGGCGGGGCAGGTCCGGGAGGTGAGGATCACCCGGGACAGGCCGTCGGGGACCGTGACCGCCTCGATGAGCAGCCGCCACCGCTCGTCCCGCCATTTCCCGTCGCTCGTGAGCAGGGACTCCAGGTTGTCCAGCACCAGCAACACCCGGTTCCGTTCGAGGAACTCGGTCAGCGTGGGCAGAAACTCTGTCAGCCGGGGAATGCTGTCGGCCAGGTGCATCAGCCGCAGGCCGGGGATCTGCGCCTCCAGGTCCGCCGCCACAGTGGTGAACGCCGCCGCGATGTCCTGATCCTGCTGCGGGGCCTGATGCCAGACCAGCAGCTGGAAGGCCTCCTGGTGGGCGTAGGCCAGTTCCACCGCGCAGGCGGTCTTGCCCGCCCCGGCCATCCCGTGGAACAGCACCCCCGCCACCTTCGAGCGGGGGGCCAGGGCAGTGGCGGCCCGGGTCATCGGCCCGACCCGGCCCACGAAGCGGGCCGGCTGGTCCGGGAACCGCGCCAGCTTTACCCGCTCGGCCTGGAACACCAGCGGCTCGCCCTCGGGGGCGATCAGCTCCAGGCCCAGCGCGCGGTTCCCGAACAGCGCCGGAGTGGCCGCCGACAACGCCGGCACTCCTGACGTCGGTTCCGGGGGGATCACTCGGGTCGGGGTCGAGGTCAGGGTCAAGGTCAGCCCGAGCGCCCGGTCGACCGGCTGGCCCTTGCCCAGAACCAGGTCGTAGAACCGCTCCGCCAGTCCGATCGCGAAGTCGTCCGCGACCGGGTAACGCATCGCCAGCACCGCGGCATCGACCCGGTCCACCAACGAGGTGGCCAGCACCGACAGCCCCGCGTCGTCACCTTGCCAGGGGCTCTGCCCGGCACCGTCGGTGGGACGAGGCGGTGACGTGGAACCGGTCAGGCCATGCCCGGGGACTCCCCAACTGCGCTCCGCACCGTCACCCGGAGGCGTCCCGTCCGGGCCGCGCCCCGGCTCGCCGCCCCCAGGGGGTGTCAGGCCGAGGAGGCGCAGATGATCCTCAGCGGTCAGCGCCGCCGACTCGCACGCCGACAGCGTGATCAGCTTCAGATGGTCACTCGCAGCGCCGATCAGATCGACCAGGTCGTCCGTCTCGATCAGATCGCGGCGGCCGGTGTCGTCCTCGAGCACCAGTCCGGCGGGCAGGCCGTGCCCGGACATGTGCAGGACGTCCCACCCCTCCGCCTCGAGCAGGGCCGCCTCCAGCCGGCGCCGGGTGGCGCCGTACTGCAGCACCCGTAACTCCACCGCCCGGCCATTCGTCTTCGCGATGTCGTTGACCAGCCGAGCCAGGGCGTACCGCTCCCGGCGCAGATTCAACGCGGTGGTGTCCTCGGGCAGGCTGAACACGGCCAGCATCCGCAGCTTCTCGCCGACCGGGCGCTTCTCCGTCGGTGGCCGTCCGAGCGGATCGGTCACGAACGTCACCTTCGACTCGGCGAGCGTCCGGCCGTGCACCCGGGCGGCCTGCCACGGCCGATACGCCAGCATCTGCCCCGGCCCCGGCGGCACCACCAGGTGCACCGGTCCCGGACGCCGTGCCAGCTCCTGCGCCACGCCGCGGCCGAGTGCCCACTCCGTGATCCACTCCCCGACCTCGGTCAGCAGCTCGGCCTCGTGCTCCAGCCGCCGGTCGATCGCGGCCCGCCACCGCAGGAACCACTCCAGGTCCGTGAACCCCTCCCACCCCGGCGCGTCCCGTCCTCCCGGCGCCTCCAGATCCACCTCGTGATCCGCCAGGAACTCGCCCCCCGGTCCCGACAGCAGCCACCGCCACCGCGACGGCCCCGCCCAGTCCTTGACCTCCAGCCGCAGGGCCTGCCGGCCCCTGGCACCCGATGCCGGCATGTGCCACCCCTCCCTCACCCCGGCGCGCCCGACATCACAGAACTGACGGTTCGCCACTTCATATTGTCTCGTGGTGATTCGTCCCGGAGCAAGGAGCGCGCGCCCCTCACAGACCCATGGGAGCCCCTGACTCAGAGGCCGGGATCATCGAACTGTTCGAGAAGGAAGTCGACCGGCGCGAGGCCCGCGGCAGCGGACGCGCCGTCGTGAAGGAACTGCTCCGTCCAGATGACCTTGCCGCGGGTGGTGTACCGCGTCCCCCATCGCTGGGCGAACTGTGCCACCAGGAACAGCCCCCGCCCGCCTTCGTCGGTGGTCGCCGCCCGCCGCATGCGCGGCGAGGTGCCGCTTCCGTCCGAGACCTCGCAGATCAGACAGCGTCCATGGAGCAGCCGTACGCCGACCGGCGGCGAGCCGTACCGGATCGCGTTCGTGACCAGCTCGCTGACGATCAGCTCCGTGGCGAATGCGGCCTCCTCCAGCCCCCACTGCAGCAACGTGTCGCGGCAGCGCGCCCGCACCGAGGGCACCACCGCCGGGTCCTGCGGCACATCCCACATGGCCACGTCCGAGCGCGGGAACCTACGGGTACGCGCCGCCAGCAGCGCGATGTCGTCGGAGGTGTGTGCCGGCTTCAAGGAGTCGATCACCGCCTGACACGTCTCCTCCGGCGTGCGGCCACCGGACCCGCCCAGCGCCCGGCGCAGCCGCTCCATCCCGACGTCGATGTCGTGGGTGCGGTCCTCCACGAGGCCGTCGGTGTACAGCACCAGTTGCGAGCCCTCCGGCAGGGACAGCTCCACGGTCTCGAAGGGGTAGCCGCCCAGGCCGAGCGGCGCCGAGGCCGGCACGCCGGGACAGGTGACCGTCCCGTCCGGGCGCACCACCACAGGCTCCGGATGCCCCGCACGGGCCATCGTGCAGACCTCCGTCACCGGGTCGTAGACCGCGTAGAGGCAGGTCGCTCCGGTCACGCCCTCCCCCTCGTGGCCTTCTGCCGCATCGCCCGGGTCCTCCTCGTTGTCCATGCGGACGACCAGGTCGTCCAGGTTCCCGAGCACCTCGTCCACGGGCAGGTCCAGGGTGGAGAAGTTGTGCACCGCGGTGCGCAGCCGGCCCATCGTCGCCGCCGCGTGCACCCCGTGGCCGACGACATCACCCATCACCACAGCCACGCGAGCGCCCGGGAGCGGGATGACGTCGAACCAGTCCCCGCCCACCCCCGCCTCCGCGGGCATGTAGCGCCAGGCCACCTCCAGTGCGTCCTGCTCCGGCTGTCGCCGCGGCAGCAGGCTGCGCTGCAGCGTCACCGCCATCGCGTGCTCCCGGGTGAACCTCCGGGCGTTGTCGATGGCCACCGCGGCCCGGGCGGCCAGTTCCTCCGCGAAGGTGAGATCCTCCGGCTCGAACGCCGGGGAATCCGCCGTCCGGTAGAAGTTCGCCACGCCCAGCGGTACGTTCCGCGCCCGTAGCGGCACGGCCACCAGCGAACGCAACCCGCACTCCAGGGCCTTGCGGGCGCGCTCCGGATCCTGTCCCCGCCAGCCGTCCGCCTGCCGCAGGTCCTCCTCCAGCACGACCCGTCGTTCCTGCAGTGACCGCATCTGCGGCGTTCGGTGCGAGAAAGTGATCACTTCGCCGAGCGGATACACCGGCAGCATCCGCTGCTCGCCGCCGATCGCCGTCCGGCGCAGATGCCGCCAGCCCTCCGCCGTGGGCTCCCAGCCGCGCAGCACCGCTTCGAGCAGGTCCACCGTCACGAGGTCGGCGAACTGCGGCGCCGCCACGTCGGCCAGCTCCTGGGCCGTACGCTCCACATCCAGCATGGTCCCGATCCCCACCCCGGCCTCGTACAGCAGCTGCAGCCGCTCCCGCGCGATGTCGGCCCGCCCCGAGACCGCCGCCAGTTCCGTGGTGTCCCGCAGGGTCACCACACTGCCGTCCAGGTCTGCCTCCGGGTACGTCGGCCGCTTGTTCACCGCCAGCAGCCGGTCCCCCGCGAGACGGACCTCGTCGGTGACCGCATCCGGCGACGACAGCAGACGCATGATCGGCTCCGGCAGTCCCAGCTCCGCCGCCGGGCGCCCCCGCGCGTCCGCCGGCAGTCCGAGCAGCCGTACCGCCTCGTCGTTGGCCAGCAGCAGTCGTCCGTCGGCGTCGGTGATCAGCACTCCTTCCCGCACCGCGTGCAGGACCGCGTCGTGGTGTCTGTACAGCTCCGCCAGCTCCACCGGGGACAGGCCGTGCGTCTGGCGCCGCAGCCGCCGGGACACCAGCGTCGTTCCGGTCACGGCCAGCGCCAGCGCGGCCACGCCGCTGCCCAGGATGATCGGCAGTTCCGGCAGCCACAGCCCGGTCACGTTCCTGACCGTGATTCCGGCGGAGACCAGGCCGACCACCTTGCCGTGCGAGTCGGTCACCGGGACCACCGCCTGCACGTCCGTCCCCCTGCCTGCGGGCAGCGGCGGCCCGCCGGCCTGCTCGACGACGGTACGGCCTTGCAGAGCCGGTCCGATGGTGCCGACGAATTTCTTCCCGATCTCCCGCGGGTAGGGATACGTGTAACGAATCCCCTCCGTGTTCATGGCGATGACGAAGTCCACGCCCGCGCGCTTGCGCGCCTGCTCGGCCCGAGGCTGGAGCACCGCCGTCGGGTCCGGGCTCCGCAGCGCCTCGGCCACGCCGGGAGCACTCGCGAACGACTGCGCCGCGATGATCGACTCCCTGCGCCCCCGCTGCAAGGCGTCACTTGCCGTCTGGAGCACCATGGCCACCACCGCGGCCACGACCAGCAGGACCACGATCAGAACCTGGAGAAGGAACACCTGACCGGCCGCGGCGCGCGGGTCCAGCAGGGAGGCGCGACGTGCGCGCGGGCCCCCGACGGGCGGATGACGTTCCGGACCCCGAGGGTGCCCGGAAAATAGCTCCATACACCCTTGATAACACTGCTGCCAGGAATATCGACATTTCCCCGTCGCCACCGCACGCGGCCGAGCGGCCGCTTCGCCGACGTCTCTGTTCGGACAACAATCGGCAACTCCGGCCACAGGCGCCCCACAACCGCTTACAGTTCCTCTGCGACGTGTTTTTGAACGCGTTCAACGGGGAAAACGGGGAGGATTCGCGCAATGCGCAGGGGAGTCAAGGGTGCCGTCATAGGCGGCGTGTGTGCGGTCGTGCTGGGCGGTGCCGGGTACGGCGCGTACAACTTCGTGTCCGCGCTGAACGGCGACGGGGGCACGGGCGGCGGCGGCCCGGCCGTCGTGAAGAGCGGTCCGCCGAGCGGCACGGAGGTCAAGGAGACGGCAGCGAAGTTCTTCGCCGCCTGGGAGAAGGGGGACGCCTCTACCGCGGCGGGATACACCGACTTCCCCGAGGCGGCGCGGGAGCTGCTGACGGCATACGGGGGCGACGCGCACATCACCAAGGTGCACATCACGCCCGGCACGGCCACCGGCACGACCGTTCCTTTCACGGTCAGGGCAACGGTGTCGTACGAGGGGAAGAGCCGGCCGCTCGGCTACGAGAGCCGCCTGGACGTCGTGCGCGGAAAGACCTCGTACCGGCCGCTGGTCGACTGGCAGCCCTCCGTCGTGCATCCGCGGCTGCAGAAGGGGGACACGCTGACGACGGGCGAGTCCTCGACCGCGCCGATCGAGGCCGTCGACCGGGACGGAAAGGTGCTCACGCCGCAGAAGTACCCGTCCCTCGGCCCGATCCTGGACGAGCTGCGCAAACGGTACGGCGACAAGACGGGCGGCCGGGCCGGTGTGGAGCTGGTGATACGCCACGGGGGCGCAGGAGCAGGGGAAACGGACGGATCAGGAGAAGCGGGGAGTGGCGCCGCCGACACCACCCTCCTGACCCTCGCCAAGGGGCGGCCCGGCAAGCTGCACACGACGCTCAGCGCGAGCGCCCAGGCGGCGGCCGAGGCCGCCGTGGAGAAGTACGCCGATTCCTCCCTCGTGGCCGTCAAGCCCAGCACGGGCGAGATCCTGGCCGTCGCCAACCACCGCGACGACGGCTTCGACGCGGCCCTCCTCGGTGAGCGCCCGCCCGGCTCCACCATGAAGATCATCAGTGCGGCCGCCCTCATCGACAACGGCCTGACCACCGCGAACGGACCGGCGCCCTGCCCGCCGTCCGCCGTCTGGCAGAGCCAGACCTTCCAGAACCTCAAGGGCCTCACCCCGGACGAGCACGCCACGCTCTCCGACAGCTTCGCGCGCTCCTGCAACACGGCGTTCATCAAGTTCGCGGACGAGGTCGAGGTGGACACCCTCACCAAGGAGGCCCAGGAGCGGTTCGGGCTGGGGCAGAACAACTGGCAGATCGGCGTCCCGTCCTTCGACGGCCGGGTCCCCGCCGCCGGCGGCCCGGACACCGCCGCCGCGCTGATCGGCCAGGGCCAGGTCCAGATGAGCCCGCTGAACATGGCCTCCGTGACGGCGACCGCGACGACCGGCACCTTCCGGCAGCCCGTGATCGTGCCACTGGGCCTGGACCACCGCGAACCGGCACAAGCGCGCGGGCTGTCCCCGAGCACGGTCCAGCAGCTGCGCGCCATGATGAATCGCACAGCGACCAGTGGCACCGCAGCAGGTGTCATGTCCGGGCTCAGTGGGAACATCGGTGCGAAGACCGGCTCGGCGGAGGCCGACGGGCAGGCGAAGTCGGACAGTTGGTTCACGGGGTACCGGGGCGACGTCGCCGCCGCGGCCATGGTCCAGGACGGCGGTCACGGCATCGACGCGGCCGGGCCGATTGTCGCAAGCGTGCTACGGAATGCGGGCTGATATCACCCACAAAGGCGGGGACCTTAGTGTGGGTGCCGTCGTTGGGGAGTGTGGGGGCTGCGGGGACCCTGGGGAAGGCGCGGAGGAACTGAGGAAGTGGGCAAGAGAAGGCGCGTCGCCGAGCGACGGAAGACCAACCCCGCCGTGCTCGGCGGGATGATCGCCGTGGTCGTCGGCGGCGCCGGGTTCGGCGTCTACGCGCTCACCGACGGCGGCGCGGCGGCCGACGAGCGGACGTCCGCTTCCGACCACAAGGCCGTGAAGACCGGCCCGCTCACCGCCGCCGAGGTCCGCACGGCCTCGACGCGCTTCCTCACCGCCTGGCGGCAGGGCCGTCCCGCCGAGGCTGCGGCGGCCACCGACGACCCGTCCGCCGCCACCGCACTGCTCGCCGGGTACACCAAGGACGCCCACCTGAAGGACGTCACGCTCACCGCCGGCACCGCCACCGGCGCCGAGGTGCCGTTCTCCGTCAAGGCGACGGTGTCGTACCAGAGCCTCAGCAAGCCGCTCGCGTACAGCAGTTCGCTCACCGTGGTGCGGCGGCGCAGCGACGGAAAGCCGCTGGTCGACTGGCACGCCTCGGTGGTCCACCCGGACCTGAAGGACGGCGACAAGCTCGTCACCGGCGAGTCCGGCACCCCGCCGATCAAGGCGCTGGACCGCGACGGCGGGGAGCTGACGGCTGCCGAGTACCCGTCGCTGGGCACGGTCCTGGACGGGCTGCGGGAGAAGTACGGCAAGAAGGCGGGCGGCAAGGCGGGCGTGGAGCTGCGCGTGGTGCGCGGCAAGGCGTCGGAGGCGGCCAAGCTGTCCGACAAGACGCTCGTGGAGCTGAGCAAGGGCACGCCGGGCACGGTGAAGACGACGCTGAGCCCGAAGCTGCAGGCCGCCGCCGAGAACCAGGTCGGCAAGCGGCCGCGGGCCTCGGTGGTGGTCCTGCGTCCGTCGACCGGTGAGATCCTCGCGGTCGCCAACAACGGGCACGGCTTCAACACCGCCTTCCAGGGCTCCCTGGCGCCCGGCTCCACGATGAAGATCGTGACGTCGACGATGCTGTTCGAGAAGAAGCTCGTCACGCCCGACGCGTCGCACCCCTGCCCCAAGACGTACAAGCTCGCCGGCTGGACGTTCCACAACGACGCCGACTCCGAGATCAAGAAGGGCACGTTCAAGCTGAGCTTCGGGGCCTCCTGCAACAACGCCTTCATCAATTTCGCGCCGAAGCTGTCCAACAGCGACCTGACGAAGGAGGCCCAGGAGGTCTACGGCCTCGGCCTGAACAACTGGGCCATCGGCGTCCCGTCGTTCGACGGCTCCGTCCCGGTGCAGAGCGGCGCGCAGATGGGCGCCTCGCTGATCGGGCAGGGCGGGGTGCGCATGAACCCGCTGAACATGGCGTCGGTGGCGGCGACGGTGGAGTCGGGCGTCTTCAGCCAGCCGTACCTGGTGGCCCCGACGGTGGACGGGCGCACGCCGGCGAAGGCCTCGCGCACCATGTCGTCGAAGACGCAGGCCCAGCTGAAGGACGTCATGCAGTACACGGCGGCGTACGGCACGGCGGCCAAGGCGATGTCGGGCCTCGGCCCGGACTACGGGGCCAAGACGGGCTCCGCCGAGGTCGACGGCCAGAAGAAGCCGAACGGCTGGCTCACCGCGTACCGCGGCGACCTCGCCGCGGCGGGCGTGGTCCAGGCGGGCGGCCACGGCGGCGACACGGCCGGGCCGATCGTCGCGGCGCTGCTGAAGATGGGCGGCTGATCAGGGCGGCAGGGCGGTCCGGGAGGCGTCAGCGGCCGACGGGCTCGGCGGTGTAGGTCCGGCGCAGGAACCGGAGCAGCGCCTTCGACTCGAACTGCACCACCTCCACGCCGTGCGCGGAGTGGAACTCCACCACGGCCTGGACGCGCCCGCAGGGCCACACGCGTACGTCGCCGCTCTCGGCCGGCGTCCGCAGCCCCTGTTCGAGCAGCGCGCGGGAGAAGGTCCATTCGTGCGGTCCGGGCAGGCCGACCCGGACGGATCGTGGATCTGCGTCGGAGTCGTACCGCAGCATGACGGGTACGGCTCCCGGGTCCTCCTCGTCCGTGACGATATGGGCGCGCGCGTACTGCTCGACTACAGACATCGGACCGCCCTCTCACGTTCTGTGACCTACGCGGAAGTCGTGCATCCGCTTTCCATCCAATGTGCCACATTTTTCCGTTCGCGCCCGATGGGAAGCGAGACCACGTCTCTCTTGCAAAAGGTTCGCAACAAGCCTCTAAAATCGTACGGTGCACGTACCTGACGGATTCATCAACGCCCCCACCTCCGCGGTCACCGGAGTGGTCGCCGCCGGCGCCCTCGCGGTGAGCCTGCGCGGTGCCCGCCGCGAACTCGACGAGCGGACGGCACCGCTGGCCGGGCTGGTGGCGGCGTTCATCTTCGCCGTACAGATGCTGAACTTCCCGGTGGCGGCCGGCACCAGCGGCCATCTGCTGGGCGGGGCACTCGCCGCGATCCTGGTCGGCCCGTACACGGGCGTGCTGTGTGTGTCGGTCGTGCTGCTCATGCAGGGCGTGCTCTTCGCCGACGGCGGACTGACCGCGCTCGGCGTGAACATCACCGACATGGCGATCGTCACGACCGTGGTGTCGTACGCCGTCTTCCGCGCGCTGCTCGCCGTGCTGCCGCGCAAGCGGCGCTCGGTCACCATCGCCTCCTTCGTCGCCGCGCTGGTCTCCGTGCCGGCCGCCGCCGTCGCCTTCACGCTCATGTACGCGGTCGGCGGGACCACGGACGTCGCCATCGGCAAGGTGGCGACCGCGATGATCGGCGTCCATGTGCTGATCGGCATCGGCGAGGCCGTGATCACCGCGCTCACCGTGAGCGCCGTCATCGCCGTCCGCCCGGATCTCGTGCACGGCGCGCGCGGCCTGCAGCAGCGGCTCAAGCTCCGCGTGAACGGCGCGCTGGTGGACGCTCCGTCGCCCACGGCACCCGTCGCGGCGCGCACCTCCCGGCGCACCCTGTGGATCTCTGGACTGGTCGCGTCGCTGGTGCTCGCCGGCTTCGTGAGCTTCTACGCCTCCGCCGACCCCGACGGCCTGGAGAAGGTCGCGCACGACCAGGGCATCGACAAGAAGACCGGACAGCACGCGGCGGCCGACTCCCCGCTCGCCGGCTACGGCGTCAAGGACGTCCCGGACGCCCGGCTGTCCGGCGGCCTCGCGGGCGTGATCGGCGTCGGCGTCACGGTCGTCGCGGGCAGCGCGGTGTTCTGGGCCGTGCGCAGGCGCCGCGGCGCGGACGTCTCTCCCGTGAACACGGGCGTGTGACGTGGGAGCGGGACACGCGCACCGGCTCTACCGGCACGGGCACTCCCCCGTGCACGCCCTGCCGCCGCACACCAAACTGGCGGCCGCGTTCGCCTTCGTCGTGGTCGTGGTGTCCACCCCGCGCGAGGCGATGTGGGCGTTCGCGGCTTACGCCGTCCTGCTCGGGTACGTCGCGTACCGCGCGCGCGTGCCCGCCGGATTCCTGCTCGGGCGGCTGCTGATCGAGGTGCCGTTCGTGGCGTTCGCGGTCCTCATGCCGTTCGTGGCGGAGGGCGAGCGGGTGCACGTGCTGGGCCTCTCGCTCAGCGTGAACGGGCTGTGGGGCGCCTGGAACGTGCTCGCCAAGGGCACGCTCGGCGTCGCCGCCTCCGTGCTGCTGGCCGCCACCACCGAACTGCGCGAACTGCTGCTCGGACTGCAGCGGTTGAAGCTGCCGCCGCTGCTCGTGCAGATCGCCTCGTTCATGATCCGCTACGGCGACGTCATCACCGACGAGATGCGCCGGATGCGGATCGCCCGCGAGTCGCGCGGCTTCGAGGCGCGGGGCGTACGGCACTGGGGCGTCCTCGCCAAGTCCGCCGGCGCGCTGTTCATCCGCTCCTACGAACGGGGAGAGCGCGTACACCTCGCCATGGTGAGCCGGGGGTACGCCGGCTCGATGCCGGTGATCGACGAGGTGACCGCGTCCCGGGCGCAGTGGTCGTACGCCTTCACGCTCCCCTGTGCCGCCCTCGTCATCTGTCTGCTGGGATGGGTCCTGTGAGTACTGCTTCCCTGGAGGTCTCCGGCCTCGCGTTCGCCTATCCCGACGGCCATCAGGCCCTGTTCGGCGTGGACTTCTCGATCGGGCGCGGCGAACGGGTGGCGCTGCTCGGCCCGAACGGCGCCGGCAAGACCACCCTCGTCCTGCACCTGAACGGCATCCTGGGCGGCGGCACCGGCACGGTGACCGTGGCCGGGCTGCCCGTCGGCAAGCAGCACATGGCGGCGATCCGGCAGAAGGTCGGAATCGTCTTCCAGGACCCCGACGACCAGCTGTTCATGCCGACCGTGCGGGAGGACGTGGCGTTCGGGCCGGCCGCCGCCGGGATCAAGGGGGCGGCGCTGGAGGAGCGGGTGCGCACGGCCCTGGAGCGGGTCGGCATGCAGGACTTCGCCGACCGTCCGCCGCACCACCTGTCCTTCGGCCAGCGCCGCCGGGTCGCCGTCGCGACCGTGCTCGCGATGGAGCCGGAGATCCTGGTCCTGGACGAGCCGTCCTCCAACCTCGACCCGGCCTCCCGGCGTGAACTCGCCGACATCCTGCGCTCCCTGGACGTGACGGTCCTCATGGTCACGCACGACCTGCCGTACGCCCTGGAGCTGTGCCCGCGCTCGCTGATCCTGAGCGACGGCGTGATCGCGGCGGACGGCCCGACCGGCGAGCTGCTCTCCGACGACGCCCTGATGCGGGCGCACCGTCTGGAGCTGCCGTTCGGCTTCGACCCGAAGTCCGTGACAATGGGCGCGTGACGCGTCAAGACGACCGAGACGACAAAGGGGCCGCCGGGTCGCTGCTGCTGGACGACCAGCTGTGCTTCGCGCTGTACGCCGCACAGCGCGCCGTGACCGCGGCGTACCGTCCGCTCCTCGCCGACCTGGGGCTCACCTACCCGCAGTACCTCGTGCTGCTGGTCCTGTGGGAGCGCGGTGAGACCAGCGTGAAGGAGCTGGCGGGCGCCCTGCGCCTGGACTACGGCACCGTCTCGCCGCTGCTGAAGCGGCTGGAGGGGGCGGGTCTGGTGCACCGGGAGCGCGCGGCGGACGACGAGCGCTCGGTGCTCGTCGCGTGCACCTGGCGCGGGGAGCAGCTCAAGGAGCGCGCAGCTCGCGTACCCGGCGCACTGCTCACGACCACGGGGCTGGAGACGCAGGAGATCAAGCGGTTGCGCGAGGAGCTGTGGAAGCTCACCGAGCGCGCCGGCGCGGCCGCCGACCGTCGCTGATCTCGCGTTACCCGCGGTTGCCACCCCCTGCCGGGACAGACCGACCTACCGGCCGGTACCTTGTGCACGATGTACTTGTGCGCCACTTGTTCCAGGGGAGGCCCACCTTGCCCGATGTCGCCGCCGACACGGCTGTCGACACCCGTCCGACGAAGATCATGTACGTCGCCGAGGCAACCGCCCACGGCGGCCGGAACGGCTATGTCACCAGTCAGGACGGCCAGATCGAGCTGCAGGTCGCGATGCCGCCGGCGCTGGGCGGGGACGGCAACGGCACCAACCCGGAGCAGCTGTTCGCGGCCGGCTACAGCTCCTGCTTCCACAACGCGCTGATCCTGGTCGGCAACCGCGCGGGCTTCGACCTGACCGGTTCCACGGTGGCCGCGAAGGTCGGCATCGGCCCGAACAAGCACCGCGGCTACGGCCTCGCGGTCGCCCTCAGCATCTCCCTCCCGGTCCTGGACCGGGAGATCGCCGAGAAGCTGGTGGACGCGGCGCACGAGGTGTGCCCGTACTCGAACGCGACGCGCGGGAACATCGACGTGACGATTCTGCTGGGCTGAGCCCCCACGCCGGATGACGCAGCCCCCTCCCGGGTACAACGCCGGTGTCGCCCTTCCGGGCGGGGCAGGGGGTGCCGTGCACTGGTTGATGCCGCGCAGGGTGACCGCACGCGCTCGGGAGCGGAAGCTGGGCGCGTACGTCGAGTGCGAACGCACCGTCCCGCCGCCGGTGCTGCTCTTCCTGGAGGCCACCAGTCCGTTCTGGCTGGTCGTGCCGATCATCGTGCTCGTACGCCTGTGCATGGGGTACTGGGACGAACGCACCGTCACGGGCGGCCTGTACACGCTGGCCGTACTGCTGCCGATCGTCTTCGGCTTCCGTATCGGCTGGTACCGGGGCGCGCTCTACCGCTTCCGCCGGGGCGTCGTGCTCCGGAAGTTCTGGACCTACCGCGCCTACACCTGGGCCGAACTGACCACCGAGAGGCACGGGTACTGGACGGAAGAGGGCGACAAGTTCGAGTACCGGGTCTGGCGCGAGGAACTGGAGCTGCGCACCCTCGACGGGTCTCGTGTCTACCGGTACGAACGGAACCCGTCCGGGCTCGAGAAGCTCGTCCGGTCGGCGCGCGGGCCGCAGGACGCGGTCCCGGCCGGGTACGAGGACGGGCCCGAGGGCGCCGGGCCGTAGCGGACATCACCATCTGCCGAGGAATCCAAGGCCGCACACCCGTGTTTCACTCATGGTCGCAAGCGAGTGGAGGGACCGGGCGTGGATGTGGATGTGAACGGCACGGTGGCCGATGGCTTCGAGCCGGTCAGGGAGGCGTTCGCAGCGAACTTCGCGCTGCTCGGGGAGCGCGGCGCGGCCGTCGCCGTGTACCGGGACGGCCGTAAGGTCGTCGACCTCTGGGGCGGCACCAGGGACGTGGACGGTACGGCCCCCTGGGAGCACGGCACCGCACAGATCGTGCGCTCCGCGACCAAGGGTGTCGCCGCGGCCGCGCTCCTGCTGCTGCACCAGCGCGGCGAACTGGACCTGGACGCCCCGGTCGGCACGTACTGGCCCGAGTACAAGGCGGCCGGCAAGGAGCGCACACTCGTCCGGCACCTGCTCGCACACCGCGCCGGCGTGCCCGTGCTGGACCGCCCGCTGACCCCCGAGGAGGCGGCCGACCCCGACCTCGGGGCGGCGGCCGTCGCCGCGCAGGCGCCGGTGTGGGAGCCGGGCACGGACCACGGCTACCACGCGCAGACCTACAGCTGGCTCACCGGCGAACTGGTCCGGCGGATCACCGGGCGGCCGGTGGGCACGTGGGTGGCGGACGAGCTGGCCGCGCCGGCCGGCGCCGACCTGTGGCTCGGCCTGCCCGAGGCGGAGCGGGCGCGCGTGGGTCGCGTCGGCCCCGTGGAGGCTCCCCTGACGTCGGGCGCGCTGAAGACCCGCCCGAAGCGGTCCGTGTCCGAGGCCTACGCCGACCCGGACTCCCTCACCCGGCGCGCCTTCGCCGCGATCACCCCGCTCCCGGACGAGAACGCGCCCGCCTACCGCGCGGCCGCCCTGCCCGCCTCCAACGGCATCGCGACCGCCAACGGCCTGGCGCGCTTCTACGGCTCGCTCATCGGTGAAGTGGACGGTGGCACCCGCCTGTTCACCCCCGGCACCGTGGAACTGGCCCGCGCGGAACAGTCCGCCGGACCCGACCGGATCCTCGTCGTGGGCACCCGGTTCGGCCTCGGCTACATGCTGCACGGCAGCGCGTCCCCGCTGCTCTCCGCCGGCTCCTTCGGCCACCCGGGCCGGGGCGGCGCCCTCGCGTTCGCCGACCCGGAGTCGGGCGTCTCCTTCGGCTATGTCACCAACGGCTTCAGGAAGAGCGTGACGGCGGACCCGAGGGCGCAGGCGCTGGTGCGGGCGGTGCGTACGGCGCTCGCGTAGGGCGCCCGCGTAGGACGCCCGCGTAAGGCGCTCGCTCAGGGCGCGTGCTCAGGGCGCGTGCGGCGCCGCACGCGCCCCTCGGGCGTCACACGTTGATCGGGTGCGAGGTCCGGCCGGACGCCGCGTCGATCTCCCCGTGTGCCTTGGTCAGCAACTCCATGGCCAGTTCGTTGAGCGCGCGAGCGCCCGCTATCTCCTCGCCGACCCGCGGCTGGTTCGAGTCGATACGGTGACGGCTCGCGCTCCCATGGGCCCGGACCTCGCTGCCGTCGGGCAAGCGCACCAGGGCGACGGCACGCGTGTGCGTGTCGTCCTCCCGGAATTCCAGCTCCACGTGCCAACCCACAGCGGTGTGCATCATGTCGACCACCTCCGGAGAACCACTGATACCAGGGTGCTCCCGCGCGCGCGGAACGTCATGCGGAGGCCCGGGTCGCGGCCTTTGGGCCGGTTCAGCCGGCCGGCTTCTCGTCGAAGCTGGCGAAGTAGGCGGCGGCCATGTCCTCGTCGGCGTGCCCCTGCGCGGCGGCCCGGGTGAGCCGTTCGGCCGTCGCGGCGGCGAGGTCGAGCCGTACCCCGCCCCGCTCGGCCGCCTGCACGATGAGCCGGGCGTCCTTCGCGGCGGTGCTCACGGCGAACGACGCCGGGGTCAGCTTCCCGTCGAGCACCAGAGTGGCCTTGGCCCGCAGGTACCCCATGTCGAGCGGCCCGCCCCGGATCAGTTCGAAGAAGTCCTGCGGGTCGGCACCGAGGGCCTGGGAGAGCGCCAGCACCTCACCGGCCGCCGCGGTGGCCGTCAGGACCCAGCTGTTGGCGACCAGCTTCAGCCGGCTGGCGCTGCCCTCCGCCCCGTCCGTACCGGTCCACACGGTCCTGGCGCCGACCGCGTCGAACACGGGCGTGACCGTCTCCCGGCCCTGCTCGGGCCCGGCGGCCAGCACGGTCAGCTGACCGGCCTCGGCGGGCTGGCGGGTGCCGAGGACGGGGGCGTCGTAGAACACCAGCTCGTGCTCGCCCGCGAACGCGGCCAGGTCGGCGATCAGTTCGATCCCGACGGTGGTGCACTGCGCCCACACCGTGCCCGGGCGGAGCGCCGGGGCGGCCTCGCCCATGGTCTCCAGGGCGGCGTTGCCGTCGAACAGCATGGTCAGCACGACGTCGGCGCCCTCGACGGCCTCGGCGGGCGTTTCCGTGACCCGGATCCCGTTCGCGGCCAGCGGCTCGGCCTTCTCGCGGGTGCGGTTCCACGCCCGGACCTCGAATCCGGCGCGAGCGAGGTTGCGGGCCATGGCGGCGCCCATGATGCCGGTGCCCAGGACACTGACGGTCGGCTTGTCGGTCATTGACGGCTCCCTGTCGTACGGTTCCTGCCCTCGTGGTCCGCGATCATCTTCGTACGGACGACCCTCAGGACCGCTCCTTTCCGGCTGCGGCACGCACCGGTCCGTCGAGCCGGGCCCGGTGGTCGTCAGCTCCGCTGGAAGAACTCCACCTCCGCCAGCGCCAGGTGCCGGCCCCGGGTCAGACCGACGGGCGAGCCGAGCACCAGGCGTACCGTCTTCGCTTCGCTGATCCCGGTGGAGATCGTCTGGGGGCCCGGTTTGTCGCTGAGGGTGACCTCCTTGTGGTGCTTCACGCCGTCCTGTGTCGTCACCTCCATGTCCAGCTGGAGCGCGCGTGCCTGGCCGGCGTACGCCTCCGGAGACGAGGAAGCGCCGTTGGTGATGATCACGTCGACCAGCCGGAACGGCTTGCGGAAGGTGTAGGTCACCGAGGCGCCCGGCCCGGGTGCGCCCCAGTAGCGGTTGCTCAGCCCGTCCGTGGTGTCCGTCGCCGGATGCCCGCGCACCTCCGCGCTCGCCCTGACGTCGGCCGGGGTCACGGGCCTGGCCTTGCCCAGTTTGTCCCGGGTGTCCTCGAACAGGGCGCGGCCGGCCGGCAGCAGCAGGAAGGCGCCCGCACACAGGGCCAGCACCACGGCCAGGATCACGAAGAACCGGAACGCCCGGCCCGAGCCCGCGCGGGTGCGGCGGCGGAACGGCCATACCGTTCGCCACCACGGCAGCGGTGCGGGCTTCGAGGCGGGTGTCAGTTCGGCGGCGCAGCGTCGGCAGAAGCGGCGTTCCGGCTGGTTGAGGGTCCCGCAGGCGGGGCAGGGCCGCCCCGTCCCCTCGTCCGGCGCCGCGACGGGTCGTACGACGGGGCGGGGGGCCACGGGCTTCGCGGGGCGTACGGGGCCGATCTGGTCCGGGGCCGGTGCGGGCGCCTGCGGCGTGCGGGGCTGGATGGTCGGGGCGCGTGGGGTGGGGGGTACGGCGGCCTCGGCTGCGCCTTCGGCCGGGCTGTTCCCACCCGCACCACCCGTGCGGCTTTCGTCGCCGGGTGCGGGTGGCCCCTGTGGGGCGTCCTCTCCGTCGGCGGCCACCGGTCCGCGCGTCGTGGCAGCGGCGGGACCGCGGGCTGCGCGCGGTTCGTCCGCGGCGGACCGGCGCGCAGGGGTGGTCTCGGTCCGGTCGGGGGCGGCACCGGAGCCCTCGGCGTCCGGGGCGCCGCTCGGCTCCCTCGCCCCGGCGCGGCCGCGGCCGGTCAGCCGCCCTCGCAACGACGGGGTGCGGATGCGCGCGGCGGACGCCGGCTCGTCCACCGGACGTGCGGTGGGCGCCGGGGTGGGGGCGGGCGCGGACCGGAATTCCGGGGACTCCGGGGACTCCGGGGACTCCGGGGACTCCGGGGACGGCGCCGATCGCTCCGGCGCCACAGGTACGCCCTGGGTCGACCGCTCCGGTCCCGGAGCGGTGCTCGGTTCAGACGACTCCGGTGCTGTGGGCGTACCCGAAGCCGACCGCCCCGCCACCCCAGCCGCGCCCGAGTCCGACGGCTCCGGTCCCGGAGCGGTGCTCGGTTCAGACGGCTCCGGTGGCGTGGGCGTACCCGAGGCCGACCGCCCCGCCACCCCAGCCGCGCCCGAGTCCGACGGCTCCGGTCCCGGAGCGGTGCTCGGTGCGGACGGCTCCGGTGCTGTGGGCGTGGGGGTGCTGGAGTCGGACCAGCCCAGGTACGCGCCGCAGTTGCCGCAGAAGTCGTCCGTGGGGTCGTTGGACGCCCCGCACGCGGGACACGCGCGCATGACGTCACCTCCCTTCGTCGGCGGGCGGGGCGGGCAGGACCTCCACCCGGAAGGCCGTGTGCACCGGGCACATGGCCCGGACGATCTCGCGGAGCCTGACCGCGTCCACCCGCGCCTCGCGGGCCGGCCACACCCGGACCAGGATCTCGGCGTCCGGCTCCGGCGGGAGGCCGGCACCCGCCGTGCTCGACCACGTCGCACCGCCGTCACCGGTCACCTCGGCGTGCACGCCGAGCGCGAGGTGCAGGGCCTCGGTCAGACCACGCCTGGTGCCGCGCCACCGGTGCAGCTCCACCGCGCGGACGACCGCCTCACGGCGCAGTTCCACGGGCCACCGCGGGTCGTCCTCGACGCCCACCCACGACGCCAGCCAGGCCAGGAAGTCGGTCGGGGTCAGCCGGGGGTCGAGATAGGCGGGCAGGTTGTCGAGGGTCGCGAACACCGGGGCGAGGACGGTGTCGAGACCGGCGGTGAACCGTTGCGCGAAGTCGTCGTCGGCGTACAGGGCGGGCAGCTGCTCGCCGATCGGGTACCTGCTCGGCAGGCCGGGCACGGCGGCGCGGCTCATCCCCGCGCCTCCGGATCGACGGCCGTGACGACCACCTGGTGCTGGTAGGAGAAGACCAGTGCGCCCGGGACCACGTCGATGCGGTCCGCCGGGGCGCCGCGCCGGCCGGTGATCGGGTCGGCGGGGAACAGCCGGATCTCCTCCACCAGCGCGTTGCCGGTGGCGCGCTGCAGGACTCCGAAGACGTCGCCGTACTGCACCGGCCGCCCGAACGGCCAACCGGTGCCGTCCGGACCGCCGTTCAGCGGGCTGAGGTGCCGGTACAGCGCGTCGAGCGCCGCGTCGCGCACCCGGTCGGTGTCGCCCGGCGCCGCCGCGAGCCGGGCCACCACGGTGACGCCCTGGTACACCGGCGGCTCCACCACGAGGCGGGTGCCGATCAGACGGCGCTCGTCGAGGCTCGTGGTGATCGCTTCGAGCACCTGGTCCGAGGGGATCAGCTGCTCGAAGCGGAGCCGGTCGTCGCCCTCGTCGGCCACCGCGTCCGGCACCACCAGGACCCGTACCGCGCCCGGACCGTCCGCGGCCGGCAGACAGCGGACCCGGCGTACCGAGGGCGCGGCCTGGCGGCTGATGATCTCGTAGTCCTCAGCGGTCACCGCGCGCTCCTGCATCCGCAGCACCTCCGGCGCCCGCAGCTTGGCGTTGGCGACGCTCTCCCCGGCGACGCCGCCCCGGGCCGCCTCCCGGTTGGTGACCCGGGCGACGTACGGAACGGAGCTGCGCAGCACGGATATCGCGCCGCGGGCGACGTTGCCCGCCGGGCCGCCGCCGGTGCGGTAGCGGGCCACCCGTATCCGGGCTCCCTTGGGCGGTACGGCGCCGCACTGCCGCAGCGAGCCGTCGGGTTCGCGCAGCGCCGGGGGAAAGGCGAACTCCCCGGTGGTGGCGTCCACGCGGACGTGCGGGTCGGCGGGGCCGGAGCGGCCGAAGTGCTCCACCACCTCCCAGCGCTGCCACCCCTCGGCCGAGGAGACCTCGACCACGGGGGGCTCGCCGTCGAGGAGGACCGGCGGGCGGGCGAGCCGGAACGTCTGCCCCGAGACCCCTTCCGAGGTGCCGAGCGGCACATCGGTCACGGTCTCCGCGTGCTCGGCGGACATGGTGCCGCCCACGGTGAACACGGCCGCCTCGCGCACCGTCGGGGACTCCGAGTAGAACGGCTGGCCCGGCTCCGCCTCGGTGACCCGGCAGCGCAGCCAGCCGGCCCGGGTTCCGCCGATCACCGACGCCGTGTGCCCGGCCGGTACGTACACGATGACCTCGCCGGGCCGGTTCAGCCCGCCGGTGGTGTCGGTGCCGGTCTCGCACCGCTGCCAGCCGCCACCGTCCCAGGCCTCCCACACGAGCGGGGGCTGGCGCGGGTCCACGCCGACGCCCTCCACGCGGCTGTCCAGGCGCACCGCGACGACGCAGCGCGGCACCGCCGTCGGCAGGCCGAACAGCAGTGCGTCGCCCGGCTCCGGTGCCGCCTGGAAGCAGGGGATGTCGTGTCCCTCGGCGAGCACGGCCGTCCGGTCGGTCTGCTGACCGGACCGCGGTGCGGTCACCAGGCGCATCAACTCGCTGGGGAGGATGCGCAGTTCGTCCGCGGTCGTGAACACCACGGCCTCGTCGCTCTCGCCGCGCGCGGTGGTCACCTCGGTGCCCGCGGGAAGCGCGACCGTGTCGGGCTGCGGCGCCGAGAGCCAGAAGTCGACGTCGGCACGGGCCGCGGTCGGCGGGAACAGGCGGATGTCCAACAGGTCGAGGAACGCGGAGTAGTTCTTGTCCGGAACCCGGTTCAGCCGGTACAGCAACTGGTCCACGAGGTAGGCGAACGTCTCGATCAGGGTGACGCCCGGGTCGGAGACGTTGTGGTCGGTCCACTCCGGGGCTCGCTGCTGCACGTACCGCTTCGCCTCGTCGACGAGTTGCTGGAACCGCCGGTCGTCCAGGTTCGGGGAGGGCAGGGCCATCAGTGAGCGCCCGCTTCCTCGGCCCCCTCCTCGGAGGGGATCGTGTAGAAGGGAAAGACCAGGTTGCGCCGGTCGTTGGTGGAACGCACCGTGTAGTGCACGTCGATGTAGAGGGTGCCGTCCTCGACCGCGTCGAAGGCGACGACCACGTCGTCCACCGCGATGCGCGGCTCCCACCGCTCCAGGGCCTCGCGCACCTGCTGCGCGATGCGGCCGGCGGTGGCGCCGTCGCCGGGGGCGAAGACGTAGTCGTGGATGCCGCAGCCGAACTCGGGGCGCATGGGGCGCTCGCCGGGCGCGGTGCCGAGCACCAGGCGGATCGCCTCCTCGATCTCCCGTTCCCTCTCGACCATGGCGATCCCGCCGGTCGGCCCGACCCGCAGCGGGAACGCCCAGCCGCGGCCGATGAACCGCTCGCTCATCACACACCGCCGATCAGGACGTTCGGGGCGCCGGTCATGATCATGGCGCCGCACGCCGTCTGATCGCGCGCCTTGGCGGCGGGCAGGCCGCCGATGAGGACGGCGCCCGACACGAGCCCGGCCGGGTTGGGCACGACCACGTTGGCCGGTCCCAGGGCGGCGTGCGGTGGCATCGGGCAGGCGTGCAGGCTGCCCACGACGGCGGCGGGGCGGCCGCCGATCAGCACCGTCGCCACCGCCGTGGCGGCGCCGGGCGGCGGGGTGGCGATCACCCCGCCGTGGTTGGTGGGGTCGCCGGTACGGGCTGCGGCGGGCATGCGGCGCTCCTTTCGAGATCCCGGGGGAATGAGGTCAGTTGATCCGGATGAGCTTGGCCTTGAGGACGCCGAGGAGACCGCCGTCGACGGTGACGTCCGACTTGCCGTTGACGCCCACCGAACGGCCGTCGATCTGCACCTTGTTCGTCCCGGTGATGTCCACCTGCCGGCCCTTCACGGTCACGTCGCCCTGCTTCGCGTCCAGCGTGATGCCGCTCCGGTCGAGCACGACGGAGGTGACGGGTCTGGCCTTCCCGGCGTACACCGTGAGCTCGATCCGGTTCTGCCGGTCGTCGAGGAACACTTCGAGGCGCTCGTCGCCGGTCATCAGCCGCACCCCGGAGCGTCCCGGCGCCCTCGCGTCCAGCAGCTCCACCCGGTGTCCCGAACGCGACACGACGGAGCGGCGGTTGACCTTCCCGCTGGTCCTGTCGATCAGCGGGACGTCGTGCGGAGACGGTTCGTCCACGCCGTTGTAGAGCCCCCCGATGACGTACGGGCTGTCCAGCAGGCCCTGTTCGAAGCCCACCAGTACCTCGTCGTTGACCTCCGGACTCACCACGCCACCGCCGCCCTTGCCGCCCCACTGCACGGTGCGCACCCAGTCGGTGACGTACGTGTCGTCCAGCCAGGGGAACTTCAGTTTCACCGCGCCGCGCTGGGAGCCGCCGGGTTCGCGTACGTCCGTCACGACGCCGATCGCCAGTCCCGGCATGCGCGGGCCGCGGGACGGCGCGTTGGCGCCGGTCACCAGGCCGGTGAGCGAGCGGTCCGGACTCGCGCTGACCCACACCGTCGTCCGGTATCCGCCCTGCGGTTCGAGGACGTGCTGCACCGCCGTCGCCGTGTACTTGCCGGAGAACGCCTTCCCGACGTTGCCGAGCGCCACGGGCTTGCCCGCCCGCAGCTTGGGGTTGCCCTCGGCCACCACCTCCAGCTCGCCGAAGCCCGCGCTGACCTGGGCGGCCACCGCGTCGGCGACCGCGGTCGTCTCGGCCTGGGTGCGGTACGGGGTGTCGGTGACGGTCAGCTTCGACGACTTGCCGAACCGGGCGGCGAACGCCGGGCTCAGGCCCGGCACCACCGTGTCACTGTTCACCGACGGCTGCCGGGACACCAGCGGCCGCTTCGTGGTGACGTCCCAGCCACGCACCTCCACCTGCTGCGCGCCGTCCGCGGCCGACAGCGAGGCCCGCAGCGCCAGCAGGTTCCGCCCGTACTCCAGCACCATCGGGTTCCGGGTGGCCGAGGTCGACGGCGCGGGCGCGCCGGACGCCTTCTCCGGCTTGGTGAACTGGAGCAGCCCCTTGTCGTCGACGCGCACCTGCGCGCCGCTCTCGGCCGCCAGGAACTGCAGGAAGTCCCAGTCGGACACGTTCGCCTGCGAGAGCTGCTGGTACGTGACGGGCGCGGCCTGCACGGTTCCGCAGGCCAGTCCGGCCCCGGCGGCCACCTTGCGGACGATGGCCGCCGCGGTCATGTTCCGGTACGCCACCACCTTCCGGCCGCGCTGGAGGCGGTGCGCCTTGGAGTAGGCGCGCACCACCGTGAACGAGCCCGTGCGGTCCCGGTCCACCTCCAGGGCCGTCACCTCGCCGTCGAACAGCCGCTCGCGTGCCTGTCCGCTCACGGTCACGACCGACACGCGCAGCGGGGTGCCGATGGTGATGCCGGTCGCCGTCAGGAACTCGTGGTCGGGGTCGCGGAAGGTGAGCACCGCCGCGTTGGGCAGGCCCACGTTCTCGTCCACCACGCAACTCACCAGCTGGGCGGCCCAGATCGGCGGAAGTTCGCCGGGTGCCTCCACGATCGGGTCCGCCGCGAACGACCGGCCGCCCTGTTCCCCGGATGTGCTCACCGCTCCTCCTCAGCGCCCGCGTCCCGCAGCGCCGGCACCACCAGTTCGGTGCCGGGTACGAGCGCCATCGGGTCGTCGATCTCGTTCGCCTCGGCGATGGCCCGCCAGGCCGTCGCGTCGCCGTACTCCCGCCAGGCCAGCAGGGCCAGGCTGTCGCCCGCCACGACGGTGTGCGTGCTGCGGGCGGTGCGCGCGCCGGACGTCGGGTTCTGGCCCGGCGGGTCGACGCTCGCCTCCTCGATCGACAGCGCGCAGGTGGCCCGCAGCGGCTTGCCGTCCACGTCGAAGAGCGTGTATGTCACCGACAGGCTGGAGAGCACCCCGTCGAACGAGGTCGTCCGCGCGGTGCCCCACTCGAACCGCACCCACGGGCTGGCCGGCTTCTTGCGGCCCAGGCTGGCCGGCGTCGGCACGCACGCCTTCATCAGCTTCTCCACCGCCAGTTCCACGGAGTTGTCGTGGGTGGCGGTGGCGTCCAGGAACACCTCGAGGCTGAGCTCGCGCGGGCCGCTGCCGACGAACTCGGGCAGCGCCGACTGCCCCGCCATCCGGGACGGGGAGCGCCGCCACTCGGTGGTCTTGCGCAGCTCCAGGGTGGAGGGGTTGAACTGCAGGTTCAGCCGCGCGATCGTCCCGCCGGGCTTGGCGCCGACGGAGGCCGGGGGCTCCTTCAGCGTCAGCTGGGCCCTGGCCCGACTGGAGCGGGACGCTGGGGACATGCCGGGACTTCCTTTCCGGGACGGAGGGCGAAAACCGAGGTGCGGGGCGGTGCTTGAGGCGGGTCAGGACGGGCGAAGCCCCTCGTGGGCGATCTCCAGGGTCTCCACCGCGGCCTGCGAGCTGTTGGGGTCGAAGGACGGGCCCTGCCAGCGCACCGGGACGATCCCGAACACCTGCCAGCTGATGATCCGGGTCAGGTCGGGCCGCAGCGCCACGATCTCGCCGTCCTTGGGCTCCACCCTCCGCAGGGTCTCGTCGAGCCAGCGGGCGATCTTCGCCGTGTCGGCGGTGACCGGCCGGGTGAGCGTGATGTTCGACCAGGTCACGCGGCCGGGGAGCTGCCAGGTGAAGTCGTTGTTGCCGCCCTCCGCGTAGCTCTCCATCTCGACCTCTGCGCCCATGCCGGAGCAGGTGTGGAAGGCGCCCAGGTCGTTGCCGCCGATCGCGAGCCGGAAGAACACGCTCGTCGCGAAGATGTTGTCCGTCATTCGTCCGTCATCCGTCCGATCCGTTCCGTGCCCTCAGCGGCGTCCGTCGTAGGGGCGGCCCGTGCGTTCCCGGCCGCGCCGCAGTTCGGTGCGCAGCAGCCGGGCCATCGGGTCCAGCAGACGGCGGGCCAGGTCGTCCAGGTCGATGCCGGGGTCCTGCGGTGCCCCGGCGCGGTGGGGCGTGCGCCTGGAGGAGGCGGTGGACGTCGAGGACGTGGTGGACGTGCCGGGCGGCTGCTGCTTGCCGCGCGACGGCGCCGCCTTGGCCGGTACGTCCTTGGGCACGCTCTTCCCTGCGCCGGGGACCTCGCGCTGGACCGCGGGAGCCACCGGGCTGTTCCCGTGGCCTCCCGCCGTCGATCGGGGGCCTGACGCGACGTTCCTCGGCCGGACCACGGGAACAGTCCCCGCGGATGCCGGTGCCGGCATGGCCTGCGGGCGGTCCGGGAGGGGAGGCGCCTGCGGGGCGGTCACCGGCAGCGGCCGCCCCGGTACGGCGGTGGCCCCGGCGAGCGCCCCGGAGGTCTGCGGCCCCGGCGGTGCAGGCCGTACGACCGGCACGCGCTGGACGTTCCCCGGAGAACCGGTGCTTCGCACCACCGAGCTGTCCGGCCCGTGCCCGTACGCAGTCACGGCCCGCTGCACCTGGGGCGTCACCGGGGAACTGGTGTTTCGTACCGCCGAGTTCTCCGGTCCGTGCACGGTCGCGGCCCCCTGCACCTGACGCGTCGCCGGGGTGCGTGCGGACGGGCTCGCGTTCCGGGGCGGTCGCGCGGACGCCCCGGTGGGAGGCACGGGCTCGCCCTGCGGGGCGGCAGCCGCGCCGGGCCAGCGCGCGGCCACCACGGGACGGCTGTCGGTGCGGGAGGCGGTGGGCTGTGCCACCCCTTCCGGAGCGCGGGTGTTCATGGTGAGCGGGCGCGCGTGGAGCAACTGGAGGGAGCGGGACGCCGCAGGGACGGCGTGCGCTGCGGACCCGGTCACGGTGAGAGCGCGCGGGGCGGCCGCGCCGCGGGGCCGGCGCCGGTCGCCCGCGGGGCGGGGGGATCGGGGCAGCGCCGGTGCCGACGGCGATCCGGCGGCAGGGGTCCGGCTGCCTTCCGGGCGCTCGGTGCGTTCGGGGTGCTCGGTGCGTTCGGGGCGCTCGGTGCCTGTTTCGGCCAGGGCCCGGGACACGAGGACCGGGGCCGGGGCGCCGGGGTCCTGAGGCTGTTGCCCGCCCGGGACCGGTCCGCCGGAGGTCGCACCGGAGCGTGGCGCATTCCCTGCCGGGACTGCCGGGACTGCCGGGACTGCCGAACCTGCCGTACCCGCAACGCCTTCCGGCACTGCGACCGGAGACGGCGTCACCAGCGGTGTGGCCGGCCCGTCTTCATGGCTCGCGGGGCGGGGTGCCGTGCTGCCCGCGGTGGTGGGCCGGTCCGCGGCGAGACTGCGCTGGACGTCGACGGCCCCCAGCAGCGGCGCGTCCGCTCCGCCCTCTCCTCGCCCGAGGGGTGCGGCCTCGCCGGGAGTCCGGTCGCGATCCGTCGCGGACGGCGCCGGAGCGGCTCCGGCACCCCTGTCCTGGTGGGCGGGAGCACCCCTGTCCCGGTGGGCCGGGGCGCGCTGGACGTCCGGGCCGGGTGCCGTACGAGCGGCGCGGGCGGCGGACGCGGGTGAACCGGTCAGGTCTGCGCTCGGCGGCAACGCGGGCAGCGGCGCGCCCAGACCACCTCGCGCACGTGCGCCGCTCGGGCGCGGGGAGCCTTGGCTCGTCCCGCTCCTGCTCCCGCTCCCGCCGCCGTCAGTGGGCCGCGAGGCACCCTTCTCCGACCCGCTCGGACCTCCGTCGGCCGGGCGCGAGGCGCCGGCTGCGCCTTCCGCTGTGCCTTCGGCATGCCGCTGGACGACGGGAAGTGCCTGACCGGGCACGGATCCGGTGCCGGGCGGGGGCTGTGCGGCGGAGACGGCCTGCGCCGGCGGTGCGGCCGTGGCGGGCAACTCGCTCAGCGGGGCACCGAGGGGCGCGCGGCTCGCCGTACGGGTGACGGCACGCTGTACGGGGGCGGTCGAGGACACGCCCGTACCGGCCGGTCCGGTCGTGGCGGAGGTGGGACCGGGCGCGTCAGGAGCGGTGCCGCCCGCGGTCACGGGGGTGCCGGCGGGCCGCAGGGCAGAGATGCGGCGCGCGGCTCCGGCCGGGCGCCGGGCGACGGTCAGCCGGGGCCCCACCGACCGGAGTCGGACGGCAGGTTGGGACGCCTCGGCGGCGGAGGCGCGGGATGCCTCCGGCTGTCCGGCTCCCCGAGCGGACGGAGAACCCGTCGTCCGGGTGGCGGGGCCGGAGGGCGTACGGCCTCCTGAACCTGCCGCCGGCCGGGACGCGCTCCCGGAGTCCCGCTCGGGCGCGGCGGCCCGTCTCGCCGGGGCGGACCCGTCGGCCGCTGAGCGGGACACACCTGCGTCGGCCGCTGCGCCCGGGAGCACCGCCACACGTCGTACCAGCGGAATCTCCCGAGCGGCCGGCGGGCGGCCGGTGTCGGTGGGAGTCACGGCCGGGGCCGTGCCCGGCACCGCGACGCGTTGGACGGAGGGAGGTGACGAGGAGAGCACGGCCGGGGAATCACCGGACGTGAGGCCACGGGCCCGCGGAGCACCACTCGAACGCCCCTCCCCCGCCACGCCGTCGCCGTTGTTGCCGCTGTTGCCGCCGGGACGCGCCGACGCGGGCTGCGGGCCCGAACTCGCTTGCGCCCCTCCCGTACCGCCCGAGCCGCCGGCGGTGGGCCGTACGGCAGAGGCGGAGGCGGAGGGCAGCGGGCCGGACGGGAGCGGACCGGACTCCGTCGAGACGCGCGGCTCCGAGGCGGACGGCGCGGGGCCTGACGCCCGCGTCCCCGTCCCCGTCCCCGTTCGCGCCCGGCGCCGGAGCTGTGGTGTCCGGCCGTCCAGTGTCCGAGCCGTGCCGGCCGTGGTCCCGTCGCCCTGCGCTCCCTCCGCTCCCTCGGGGCGCAGTGCCCGAAGCAGCAGCGGCCCACCGCCGGTGTGGGTGGGCTGCGCGGTGGCCGGGCGCGTGACACCCCGCATGAGTCCGGTCGGGGCCGTGGGCTGCAGGGCGTGCCCGAGGCCGTTGTCGAACGACGGGTTCTGCCAGGCGGCGAGGCCCGCGCGGAAGGTGAGGCCGTCGCTGACGCCGAGCGGGGCGCGGGAGAGGGTCAGTTCGGGCGCGGCGGTACGGCGCCAGCCGCCGTCCCAGTCGTGCGGCACGGAGGGAACCGGGGCGGAGGGAACCGGCGCGGCGGAACCCGGGCCGCCGGGCGCGCTCGGGTCCGGACCCTCGCCGGACGGACCGGCCGCCGGGGCGCCGGTGCGCCCCGCACGCCGCAAACGCTCCACGGTGTCCGGTCCTCCGGCGGCCCGGCGGCGCAGCCTGTCCCGCCATGCCATGTGCTCAACCGCCTTCGTTCATGCGGGTGTTGATACGAGCGATCTCGGCCACCCACTGCCGGCGTTCGCCGTGGGTCAGATCGAGGATCTCCTCGCGTTGCCAGTGGAAGTGGTAGGCGATGTACGCGATCTCCTCCCGGAGGCGGGGAAGGGCGTACGTCACGATTCCCCCAGGCGCCCACCCGAGAGGTCGACCTCGAAGCCGCCGCCGCAGTGCGGGCAGGTCACCGCCGCACGGGTGTGGCCCTCGCTGTTGACGCGGCGGTAGAAGTCCTGGAGGAAGGCGACGTCGGTGGCGTACATCCGTTCCACGACCCCGGCGTGCACGTCGGTGATGTTCCCGAGCCGGGTGATCACCTGGCTCAGCAGCACGACGCTCAGGTACGCCGGGTTCTCCTTGACCCGCAGATCTATCTGGGGCCGCAGCTCGTCCCGGGCGGTGGCCAGGCGCATCGAGCCGTGCCGATGCACCGTGCCCGCCTCGTCGACGTACCCGCGCGGCAGCTCGAACTCGAACTCGGTGCGCAGACCGTGGTCCTCCCGGGGCGGCGCCGGGGCGGCGGCCGGGGCCGCCGCCTGCTCCGGAGCCGCGGCGGGTGCCGTGACCTGGAGTATCTCCTCCAGGTTGCCCGCCGTCACCGTACGGCGCCTCATTCGACGACGATCTCCTCGAACACGATCGTGACGGACTCGGTGGCCGGGGACGACTCGCCCGCCTTCAGGGAGGGGCCTTCCCACTTGGAGGCCCAGCCCTGCAGCAGCTGGATACGGCGGACCGTGCTGCCCTCGGAGTCCTTGATCTCGATGGTGAGGTTCTGCCGCGCGGAGTTGACGGCGCCCTTGTTCAGCGTCTCCTTGATCCACTTGGTGAACTCGCTGCTCTTGTCGAGTCCCCGGGTGATCGTGATCTCGCCGGCCTGCCGGGCGCCGGGCTGCTTGCGGATGATCTGCTTGCCGTCCGCGCTGACCTGCTTGACCTCGACGACCTCTTCTTCGACGGTCAGCCCGCTGATCTCCTGGATCGACTCGACCAGGTAGCCGCCCAGCTGCACGCCGAAGACGTGGGTGGAAAGAGCATCGCCCGTTGCCATGACTGTCTGTCACCTTTTCCTTGCGGACCCGCGGGTCACTCGTCGATGAGGCTGGTGCTGTCGGAGAACTGGGCCAGCCGGAAGACCACGAACTCGGCCGGCTTGACCGGCGAGACGCCGATCTCACAGACGACCCGGCCCTGGTCGATGGACTCCTGCGGGTTGTTGTCGCGGTCGCACTTCACGTAGAAGGCCTCTTCGGCGGTGCGGCCGAACAGGGCGCCCCGGCGCCACTCCTCGCTGAGGAACGCCGTGACGTTGCGCCGGATGCTCGACCACAGCCGGTCGTCGTTCGGCTCGAAGACCACCCACTGGGTGCCCAGGAGGATCGACTCCTCCAGGTAGTTGAACAGGCGGCGCACGTTCAGGTAGCGCCAGGCCGGGTCGGAGGAGAGGGTGCGCGCGCCCCAGATCCGGATGCCCCGGCCGGGGAAGGCCCGGATGCAGTTCACGCCGATCGGGTTCAGCAGGTCCTGCTCGCCCTTGCTGAGCCGGAGTTCCAGGTCGACCGCGCCGCGGATCACTTCGTTGGCCGGCGCCTTGTGCACACCGCGCTCGACGTCGCTGCGCGCCCACACACCGGCGACGTGACCGCTCGGCGGGACGAGGGCGTTGCGTCCGGCGGCCGGGTCGAAGACCCGCACCCACGGGTAGTAGAGGGTGGCGTAGCGGGAGTCGTAGCCCGCCTCGTCGTTGCGCCAGGTGCGCACCTGCTGGGCGGAGAGCCCGGGCGGCGCGTCCAGGACGGCGACCCGGTCGCCCATCTGCTCGCAGTGCGAGATCACGGCGAGCTGCACGGTGCGCACGCCCTCGGCGTCGATGTCGCCGCGCTGGTAGGCGCTCATCAGGTCCGGCACCGCGACCATGGTGATCTCGTCGATGGTCTCCAGGCCACCGAACCCGGTGCGGGCCCCGGCGTCACCGACGTACTCGGCCGGGTCGAGGCGGGACACCGCGCCGGCGCCGGGCACGGCCGGCGCGGCCGGGGCGTCGGCCAGTGCCACGGTCTGGTTGGCGGGCCTGCTCTGGGTGGCACCGCGCTGCTCGGTGACCTCGATCAGCTTGGAGGCACGCGCCTGGTTGACCAGGTACCCCTTGACGTTCTTGCGGGCGGACGCCTCGTACGTCTCCGCCACCTGCTCGCCCTGGCGGACCAGGATCTTGAAGCGGTCCTCGGGCGGGTTCTCGCCGTCCGCGTCGGCGACCTCCACCGACAACCCGAGGACGCCCGGCCTGGCCGCGACCAGGAAGCCGCCGAGCTCCGCCGGTTCCACGGCCTTGGTGTCCTGCCGCCTGGGGCTCTGGGCCGCCGGGGCGGAGGTGTCCTCGGCGGAACCGCCGATCCGCACGATGTAGGCGGCGCCGCCGCCGTTGGCGAAGTAGCCGTAGACCGCGTGCGGCAGGTAGGCGCCCTCGGTGAAGCCACCGAACAGCTGGGTGTACTGGTCCCATCCGGTGACCAGCGTCGGCGCGTGGAACGGGCCGCTCTCGGCGAACCCCACGAACGCGGCGACGGCGGTGCCGACCCCTTCGATCGGGCGGGCACCGGACTGCACCTCCTCCACGTACACGCCCGGGGTGAGGTACGTCGGCATGCTCGCTCCTTCGCGTCCTACGGGTCTGTCAGCTGTGTCCAGGCCGAGTCTGCGCGGCAGGCCCGCCGGGGCGACAGGAACGCGGGGACCTGGCCGAGGGCAAGATCGCTGCCTTCGGCTGCCCGCTCGGACGGTCCGGCCGCCGCCCCGCCTTGCCCTCGTTCTGCCCGTACGGGCCTGGACGTCCCGGTCGCCCGGGCGGTCCACTGGTGGACCGCAGCAGGGGTGCGGCCGACTAGGAGGCAGCGAATTGCGGACGTCCGGGGCGCACACGGAGCAGACCGAGAACCGGCAGGCCACGCGCGGCCCGGCCGCGGCCGCCGCCCGCCGGGAGACGTCCGCGGGCGGCGCCGCCGTGCCGCCGCCACTCACCGCCGACGCGCTCCGGGCGGCGCAGCGCGGCTCGGGCAACGCCGCGGTCACCGCCATGATCGCCCGGCGCGCGTCCGCCCAGGAGCAGCCGGACGCCGGGGTGCAGGAGGACTCTCACCCGAACCATCGGCACGGCGCGGAACACGACCGGGAAGCCGCGGCGCAGCCGAGCGCCGCCGACGCGGTGAACTCCGTGGTGCGGTCCGCCGGCAGCCGACTGCCCGCCTCGCTGCAGCGGGAGATGGAAGCCCGTTTCTCGGGCGAGGACTTCTCCGACGTCGCGGTCCACACCGGCGCCGCTGCCCGGCGGTCCGCCGAGGCGGTCGGGGCCGAGGCGTACACCACCGGCACCCGTCACATCGTGTTCCGCGGCACGATCGACAAGAAGACCCTCGCGCACGAACTGGAGCACGTCCGCCAGCAGCGTGCCGGTGCCGTGGCCGGTACCGACGACGGCAGGGGCCTGAGCATCAGCGACCCCTCCGACCGGTTCGAGAGGTCGGCCGAACGCAAGGCCGAGCAGGTGATGCGGGGCGGAGCGGACGTCCAGCGGTCGGTCGCGGACCACACCGCCGACGCCGCGCACCGGACGACCGGGGCAGCGGCCGAGGTGCAGCGCATGCCGAGGAAGAAGACGACGAAGAATCAGGCGGGGGGCAACCAACCCGCAGCAGCGGCCACTTCCTCGAAGACCCTGTTCGAGGAAATCATGGAGCACTTCGAGGGGCTCAGCGAAGAGTTCAAAGCGAAGAAGCAGAACGAGAAGGAGTACATCCTCGAGCAGATCGGGATCGAACCCGGAAGCGAACTTTTCACGCTCGACGAGGTAAAAGAAGACGAGTCGATGCTGACCCTTCTCCTCGCGGAGCTCGAAACCGCGAAACACGCGTCCGGGTTCTCGGGTCCGGGCGGCGGCAGCAGTGACTGGGCGGCGAGCGCGGTCACTTCGGCACACGCGGGGATGCGGGCGGACTATCCGTTCTGGGGCGACAAGACGACCCTCCACCACAAGATCTCCCGGAGCGAGCTGGACGCTGTACTCGCCTCGGCCGAGAAGGACGGGGCGAACGCGAAACCGCTGTTCGAGTTCCTGGACGAGATACGGACGGTGCTCGACTCGACCGCGGGGAACAAAAAAGCCCTGCACAACATGCCGGCCAACCTGGAAATGGGACCGGCGAGTGACAAGAGGATAGGCGACCCGGGATCCGGGACCGACTTCAACTACACGCCTTCGGGCGCGATGACGCCACGGTCGAGCGAGCTGAAGGACGCCCTGAGCCTGGCGAACGCTGCCACCGTCGACTGGGAGGCCGTCGCGGACAAGCTGAGGGAGGCGCAGCGCCTTCACGAAACGCAGTACGGAGGCGCGATACTCTCCCCGCCCGCTCTCGAACGGTGGAAGAAAGCGCAGGGCGACAAGTGGAAGAAGGCCTCCGACTGAGGTCTTCCGTGTCGAGCCCCGGGGGAAGCGGTTCCGCCGCCCGCGGACCGCGCCACCCGCGGCTCAGGCGCCGACGGCAGTCCGCGGCTCAGGCGTCGACGGCGTCCGCCAGGTAAGGCCCGAACTCGCCCTCCAGGACCAGCCGTCCCAGCTTGCGGTACTCCTGCGCGACCGCCGTCACCAGTTGCCGCATGGTGAGCGGGCTGCCGGACTCGGCCGCGAGGTAGGCCGCGGTCACCGCGCAGGCCCGGATGGAGCCGCCGGCGAGTTCGAAGCGGTCGGCGCAGAAGGCGAGGTCCAGGTCCTCGGCGCGGGGCAGCCGGTCGCCCAGGCAGCGCTCCCACAGGGCGAGGCGCTGGCCGGCATCGGGCACCGGGAAGTCCGCCACGACGTCCAGGCGGCGGGTGAACGCCTCGTCGAGGTTGGCCCGCAGGTTGGTGGTCAGCACCGCGATCCCGTCGAAGGACTCCATGCGCTGGAGCAGGTACGCCGACTCGATGTTGGCGTGCCGGTCGTGTGCATCCTTCACCTCCGACCGCTTGCCGAAGATGGCGTCGGCCTCGTCGAAGAGCAGCACCGCGTTGACCGCCGACGCCTCGGTGAAGATCCGCTCCAGGTTCTTCTCGGTCTCCCCGACGTACTTGTCCACCACCGTGGACAGGTCCACCACGTACAGGTCCATGCCCAGGTCGGCGGCGACGACCTCGGCGGACATGGTCTTGCCGGTGCCCGACTCCCCCGCGAAGAGCGCGATCACTCCGCGTCCCCGGCCGCCGCCGGGCCGCATCCCCCACTGCCCGAGCACCTGCTCGCGGTGGCGGGCGCGCAGCGCGAGTTCGCGCAGCCGCCGGTGGGTGGCCGGCGGCAGCACCAGGTCGTCCCAGCCGACGCCCGGCTCCACCCGGCGGGCGAGCCGCTCGAGCCCCGCGCCGTTCTGGGCCCGTGCGGCCGTGCGCAGGTCGTCGGGGCGGACCGGACGCCCCGCGAGGGCGGCCGTGCGCACCGCCACGTCGGCGGCGCGGCGCAACTGCCCGGAGTCCAGGCGGTGCGCGGCGACGGCCTCGGCGAGCGCTTCCACGTCATCGGTCGCGAGGTCGTCACCCGAGATGTTGCCGGCCGCCCCTTCGAGGGCGTGCCGCCAGCGCGCGGCCTGCCGTCCGGGCGAAGGCGCCGGCACGGTCAGGGCGACGGGGGTGTCGGCCGCCCACTCCGGGGCCCAGCCGACCGTGCCGTGCGTGATCAGGGGGATCCCCCGCAGCGTCGCGCACAACACCCTTAGTGCGGCGGCCCGTTCGGCGGGTTCCCCGGGGAGCGCCTCCAGGGGGCCGAGGACGACTCCGGCGCCGGTGAGGCGGACTTCGAGGGCGGTGATCCGGGCGAGTTCCGGTACGTCGGCCGGGCGCCGGGCGAGGGCCACCGCGTCCAGGACGAGCGGTTGCAGCCCGGCCGTGCGCAGGGCGGCGACGGCGAGACCCGCCGCATCGCCGCCGCGGCTGCGCAGATGGACGAGACCGACGCCGGTGCCGGCCGCGGCCGCCGTGCGGTGGACGTCGGCCGCCTCGGCGGTCGGGTCCTCGCGTGCCTCGCCGAGCATCCCGGCGAGCCGGGCGTCGGGCCGGGCACTGCCCAGCAGATGCCCGGTGACCCGGTCGGAGACCGCCAGCCCTCGTGACAGTGGCGGCCGTTCGGGCTCGGTGACCTCCATCAGACCGCCCGCGATCAGCGGGGCGCCCGGAGCGAGCCGGAACCGGGCGGACGCCGCCCCGGCGAGCCCGCACAGTTCCAGGGCGAGCCCGACCGTGGGGCGTCGTCGTGTCAGGTCGTCGTTGAGGTAGCCGTAGAGCCGCTCGAAGCGTGCGTCGAGGTCGGGTGCCAGCGCGACCAGGAGCAGGTCCAGGTCGAGCGGGGACAGCCCGAACCGCCGGGCGAGGCCGTCGAGGACGGACCCGGCGGGCGGCTGCCCCGGCTCGTACGCGGGTACGCCGAGACCGCCCGGCTCGTCCAGGATGCGAGCAGCCGCCTCGGGCGTGAGGTACTGGCCCCGGTACGGGTCGTCGGGGTCGGGGTCGCCGGCCCGGCGAACCGCCACCGCGTGCCGCACACGCTCCTCGACCACGCGAAGCCGCGTCCACAGGTGGTCCACGTCGGCGGAGACCGTTTCGGCATCGGCATCGGGGCGGACGCCGGTTCGGGCGGCCGTCGCAGGTTCGGCGGTGTGCTCCACGTCGTCCCGGACGGCCTCGGCGCCGGGTCGGACAGCGCTCCGGGCAGCCGCGTCGGCCTCGGCACCGGAGAGGCCGGCCACTTCGGCTTCGCTCTCGGCTCGGGCGTCCTCGACGTCTTCGGCGGTGTGTGTCACGGCTGACGGTCTCCTCGGCGGCGGCGTCGGGCGGGGGCGGGCGGCCGTTCGCGCGGGCCGGTGAAGCCCTCCGGGCCCGGATCGCCCGCCTCCGTGTAGCGCAGCCGGCGCCCGGGCGTCACTTCCTCGCCCTCGCGCCCGGCCGCGGAACGGATGACCAGGCCTTCGGTGACCGGGGGCGCGGCGGCCGCGGTCACGCCGGCGAGCGGTGCCCGTACCCGCACCGCGAGCGAGGCCTTCATCTCCCCGCCCAGCGCCGACCACACGTCGGAGGCGGCCGGTGCGTCGAGCGCGGCCCCGGCGGTGTCCAGTCCCACGGTCAGGCCGAGTTCGGCGAGCGTGCCGGTGAGCAGCCGCGCGGGAAGCGTGTCGTTGGCGACCAGACAGGTGAGCACCTGCGAGAGCAGCCGGTGTTCGTCCTGCGGGCGGTTCGCCCACGCCGTGACCAGGTACGTCAGCTCGAACCAGCGCGGCGGGCTGCGCCGCGCCACGAGGTACCCGTCCTCGTCGTACACCTCCCCGGCGCCGCTGCCGCGCCGGGTCGCGTCCTCGCGGATGTGGTACAGGAAGACGCACACCGTCGGGGCGCTGCGGCGCGCCGCCCAGTCCCGGGTGGGGGAGTCGAAGACCACGTCGACGCCCGATGTCTCCAGGCCCGACTCGCCGAGCAGGCGGCGCAGCCCCTCGTCGACCTCGTGGATCACCGGCGGGTCACCTCGTCCGGCGGCTGCACGCTGCCGCTGACCACCAGGAAGTCGGTGGTCACCGGGGAGAACCCGGGGCCCTTGGCGGTGATGACGCGCGGTCCCGTCTGGTCCTTGGCGAGGATGAGCAACTGTCCGATGAACGTGCCGTCCGGCTTCGGAACCGTCGGCGCCGCCGCAGCCGTGATCCCCGGCTTCCAGGTGAACCGCACCGGCACGCCCGGCGGGAAGTCCTTGCCGCGCACCGAGGTGACGAAGCCGGGCCTGCCGATGTCCGGCACCGCGATGATGCGCGGCTGCAGGATGCGCAGCCGCTGCCGTGCGGTGTTGTCGCTCTTGTCGGCGTCCGTGCCGGTGGTGGTGAGGACGCCGGTGACGCGGCCGGTCAGTGCCTTGTCAGGGCTGAGCACGACGCGTACGACGGTGCTCGCGCCCGGCGTCAGGTCCGGCAGCGCGCACACCCAGGAGCGGTCGCAGCCCTCCGGTGGCCCGCTGTTCGGGATGCCCTTGGGCAGGCCGATGCGCAGCCGCAGACCGGTCGCCAGCGCGTTGCGGCCGTTGCGCACCGTGTACGTCACGACCACGCGCCCGCCGACGTAGCCGGGGTTCGGCTGGGCCGTGACGCGCACCCCGGGCCCGGCCTCGGGCTCCTGCGGCTTCGGCGGCACGGGGGGCGGCGGCTTCGGCGTCGGGGTCGGGGTCGGCGTGGGGGTCGGGGGCGGCGTGGCCGCACGCACCGGCACCACGGTCCGGCCCGCGTTGTCGCTGGGCCGCGGATCCAGGACCGTGCCGGTGACCGACCAGTCGACGGGCGCGTCGCCGGCGGTGACCCCGGTGAGGGTGACGTCCACCGGAACGGTCGTGCCGGGCGGTACCACGCCGACGTCGCACTGGAGGGAGGCGGCGTCGCAGGTGCCCCCGGACCAGGTGATCCGGGTGATGCGCACGCCGGACGGCGGGGCGATGGTCAGCCGGGTGCCGGGTGAGGTGGCGGGGCCGTTGTTCACGACGTCGACGCGGACCGTGGTGGAGTCGCCGACGGTCACCTCCGGGACGGTGCCGGGCGCCTTGACGGCGAGGTCCACGGACTGCTGGACGCTGGGTTCCTTCTGCCGGCCCGGCAGCTCGGTCGTGAGCTTCGTGAGCCTGCCGGACGCGATGTCCAGGAGCTTGAGTTTCTCGGGGGTGTTGACCGGACGGCTGGGGCGGGCGCTGATCACCAGCCCCTTGCCGTCGGCCGTCCAGGCGGCGTCCCGCGGCTGGAACGGGCCGGTGTTCTCCGGCAGTTCCCGGCCGCAGGCGCCGGGCAGGCCGCGGGCGGCGGTGGGCAGCAGCACCTGGCAGTCGCCGCCCGACAGCGACGTCAGGAGGATGCCGTTCTGCTCGTCGATCCGGCCGGCGCCGTTCTTGCGGTTGAAGGCGATACGGAGACCGTCCGGGGAGAACGCCGGGCTGTCGTCGATGACCTCGCAGCTGCCCGGGCAGATCCTGGCGCTCAGGTCGCGCTGCCGGGTCAGGTTGTTCACGGGCACGGTCCAGATGTGCTTGTCGCCGCCGCCCCCGTTGATCTCCATGTTGCGGGTGAAGGCCAGGGTGGTGCCGTCGGAGGACCAGGTGGGCTGGGCGTCCTGGCCCTGGAGCTGCCCGGCCGGCGGGGTGATCTCGCCGGTGATCGCGCCGGTGGCGGCCTCCGCGATCAGGATGCGGCTGGGTCCGGCGGCCTGTCCGGCTCCTCCCGGCGAAGTCCGGGTGAAGGCCAGGTACTTGCCGTCCGGGGAGAACGTCGGGTCGGTGTCCCAGTCGTTCGCCCCGCGTCCCGCCAGCGGCAGGGGGGCGGCGTTGGAGCCGTCGGCGTCCGTCATCCAGATCCGCTCGATCCGCCGGCCGTCGGAGTTGTTCTCGAAGCGGGTGACGACGATCCGGCGGCCGTCGGGCGTGTAGTTCTGCCGCTCGGTCCACGGGTCGTGTCCGGCCGCGGGCTGGAACAGCGGGTCCTTGGCGGGGTCGGTGTTGGTGTCGGCCGCGGGGTCCTCGTCGAGGATCGTCAGCCCCAGGTCGCGGGGGTCGGCCCCGTCCATCCGGATGTCCTGCAGGGTCACCGTGTGCGGGGTGGCCGCCGAGGTGCGCTCCACTACCACGCCGCCACCGTCGAGCGGGCCGAGCCAGGTGGGTGAGAGGACCTCGCGGTTCTCGTTGAGCTCCAGCTTGGGGACCTGGTCGGAGTGGGCGTTCGCCCGGAACACGTGGTCCCAGTCGCCCTCGCACTCGCAGGTGATCTCCGGGCTCAGGAACAGCACCCCGTCCCCGTCGGGCAGCCACGCTGCCCCATGGGCACGCCACTGTGCCCGCGCGCCCCCGAGGAGCGGCTCGTCACCGGTGCCTTCCGCGTTCGTCACCCTCAGCCGGGGCACGGACCGCCCGTCGACGGTGGTCGTGGCGGTGTACGCGATCCAGTTCCGGTTGTCGTCGTCGTTCACCGGGTTCCACGCCGGTTCGGTGGCCGTGCCGTTCGCCGGGTCGGTGACCCGGGTGGCGGTGCCGCCGTTCAGGGGCCGGACGTAGATCTGCCGGCCGGCCGCCGGGTCGCTGTCGCTGGAGTAGGCCAGGCGCTGCCCGTCCGGGGACACCGTCGGGCAGTCCTCGTCGGCGGGTGTGTCGGTCAGCCGGGTCAGGCCGGTGCCGTCGGTGCGCACCAGCCACAGGTCGCGCTGCGTCCGGCCGTCCGGGCCGCCGGACTGGGCAGAGTCGAACACCACGGCCCGGCCGTCCGGCGTCAGCCGGGGGTGTGCCGCGTCCATGCCCCTGGTGAGCCGGCTGACCGAACCGTCGGCGGACCGCAGGTAGATCTGCGGGTTCTTCTCGTCGCGGCGGCCGGCGAAGACCATCTGGTCGCCGAGGGCGGACGGCTGGACGTCGTTGTGGGCCGGCCCCGCGCCGAACAGCGGTGTGCTGGAGGTGGTGGTGGCGACCCGGCCGAGACTGCGGTGCCGGGTACCGGCGTACGCGACCCGGGTGGCCGCGGCGTCGGCCGCCCCCGCCCGGGGTTCGGCGCTGCCCGGCCCGGCGGCCGCGGCCACCCCGAGCAGCGGGACGAGCAGCAGCAAGGCCGAGCCGAGTCTCCCCAGGCGGTACCGCCCGCCGGAGCCAGCGGTTTCCATCGCGGTCCCCTTCGCAGTGTGGTGCGGCATCCGGATGTGCCCCCGCCACCGTGCACCGGTCGCGCGCGGCGCGGCAGGGCGGCGGGGCCGTACCCGGGGGAAGCGCGCGGTGCGCTTTCGGGCAGTGCCGGCTTCCCTGCCGTCACCGGGCCGGCCGCCGGCCGGTCCTCGGCCCGGTCCGACGGCGCCGTCCGTCGGATCAGCCCGTTCAGATCAGCCCGTTGCGCAGCGCATAACCGACCGCGTGGGCCCGGTTGCGCAGCTGCAGCCGGGTGATGATCTCGTGCAGGACGTTCTTGACGGTTCGTTCGGAGTACGCGGTCTTGCGGGCTATCTCCGCGGTGTCCAGGCCCTCCGACACCAGGCGCAGCATGTCCGCCTCGCGCGTCGTCAGGGTGGACAGGGACAGGCTCCCGTGGTCGAGCGCCGAGCGCTGCAGGCTGCCGACGTGGGAGAGCAGCTTGCCGAGCAGGTCGCCGGGCAGCACTCCCTCGCCGTTGGCCAGCGCCAGGACCAGGCGCAGGAGCTGGTCCTGATCGGCCTCGGCGCGGCGCAGCACCGCCGCGACGCCGCACTCGATGACGCGTTGCAGTCCGCCGGCGCCGAGGGTGCCGACCACGAGGCCCGTGTGCGTGGCGTTGTTGTGCCGCAGCCGGTTGAGCAGGGCGGCGACGTCGTCGTCGACGCTGTCCACGACCACCAGTGACACCTGGGCCCGGTCCGCGGCGGCCTCGTCCACCAGGTCGATCTCGGGGCGCTGGCGCAGCTGCTGGACGATGCCGGTGCGCAGGACGGGATCGGCGGCGTAGACGGCCACCGTCACCCGGTTCGGGCGATCCGGGCGGGAGGTCCGGTAGGTCGAGTCGATCCGAGCGGCAGCATGCGACGTGGGGTCGGACATAACAGGGCCGTTCTCCTCAACACGGGACATGATGTACCTGCTTCATGAGTTCATGGGGGGTAGGAAGTGCATCTTGAGGCGACCACGGGAGGGCGGCGCCCGGGAGGCGGCGCGCCACATCAACGACCCGCTGTCACAAAGCCGTTCGATTTGACTTCACGGGCACCGCGACTGCCCGGATGTTGCCCTCGCGCTCCTCGCCGCGCTCGGGAGCGCTCTCCTAGCGTGCTTGCGTGACGCCTTCCGCAGCCTCTTCCGGACCCGGTGCGCCCGGCCTCGACATCCCGGCCGTGACGGTGACGCCGGGTGACATCGCCACCACCACCCTGACCGTGCGCAACGACAGTGACATCGTCGAGGCGTACAGCCTGGAGGTCGTCGGGGACTGCGCCCCCTGGACCACGGTGGAACCCGCGCGTGTCTCGCTGTACCCCGGTACGTCCGAGACGGTGACGATCCGTCTGGCGCCGCCGCGCTCCCCGGAGATCCGGGCCGGCGACAAGCCGCTCGGCGTGCGGGTGCTGCCGACCGAGCACCCCGAGTCGGTGCGGGTCCTCGAAACCACCGTGCATGTCGGGGAGTTCCACGAGCTGCAGACCGAGCTGGCCCCGCGCCGCCGGCGCGGCTGGCTGCGCGGCCGCTACCGGCTGGCCGTGCGCAACCAGGGCAACACCCCGGTGCAGGTGGGTTTCACTCCCGGCCAGGCCGGCGAGGAGCTGGGGTTCGCCTTCGCCCCGGCGGAGCCGAAACTGGAGCCCGGTGAGTCGACGGAGGTCGTGCTGCGGGTCCGCACGGCCAAGCCGGTGTGGTTCGGCAATCCCGTGGTGTGGCCGTTCACCGTGGACACCGCCGAGACCGGGGACCAGGAGGCGGCCGCGGAGTCCGGGCGGGACGAGCCCGCCGTACGGGCGCCGCTGGACGCGGAGTTCGTCCAGATACCCGTCTTCCCGAAGTGGCTGCTCGCGCTGCTCGCCGCGCTGCTCGCGCTGTTGCTCGCCTGGTTCACACTGGTCCGTCCGGCGGTGCGCAGCGCCGCCAAGGAAGCGGCCCACGAAGCGGTCCAGCCCCGCCCCACGACCGCCGGGGACCAGGGTTCCGGGGACTCCCCGGGCACCGGTGGGAACAACAAGCCCGGCGGCAAGGCCTCGGGGGCACCGTCCAAGACCGGTGGTGGGGGTGACGGCGGCTCGGGCGGCGACGGCACCTCCGGCGGCGCCGGCCGGCAGAGCTCGGCGACCATCGACCTGAAGACGTCCGGCGGGCAGACCAGGACCGGTACCTACAAGGTGCCCGAGGACAGTGTCTTCGGGGTCACGGACATCGTCGTCGCCAACTTCCAGGGCGACGAGGGGGTGCTGACGATCACGTTCGGCGAGCGCAAGATCACCACGATCGCGCTGGAGACCTTCCGGAACCAGGACTACCACTGGGTGACCCCCATCAAGATCCCCGCGAACGACAGCGTGACCATCAACGTGACGTGCGCGAAGCCGGGCACACCGGCCACGGGCCGTCAGGCACAGGGGTGCCACGAGGTCCTGAACGTCAGCGGAGTGCTCAGCCGCACCGGGGAATGAACCGGTCCTTCCGATTCCGGGACATTGTCGATCGTTACTGAGGGCTTATGTAAAGGGTTGGATTTTGTTCCGGCCGGAAATCGGCAATCCCGGACCAAAAACCACACCCTTACCGAAAGGAACAGGTCGGTCCCGGCTGCCGGGGCGCTCGCTACCCCGCGTGCAGCATCAACCCGATCCCCACGACCAGCAGACCCGCCGCAGCCATCCGCGGCGCGCCGAAGCGCTCCTTGAAGAACAGGGCGCCGATGGCCGCGCCCACGATGATCGAGGACTCGCGCAGCGCGGCGACGGGGGCGAGGGCGGCACGGGTCTGGGCCCACAGGACGAGGGCGTACGCGGCGACGGACAGGGCGGCGCCGAGGAGGCCGACGAAGGCGTACGGCCGTAGCTGCCGGACCGTGTCACCGCGCACGCGTGCGTACATGTACGCGGGCACGAAGACACCCTGAACGGCCATCAGCCAGGCGATGTAGCCGAGCGGCGCGTGCGAGGCGCGTACGCCCAGGCCGTCGATCACCGTGTACACGGCGATGGTCAGACCGGTCGCGAGGGCGGCTCCGATCGCCGCCCAGTTGGGCCGGTGGCCGCGCAGCCCCCACAGACTGACGCCGGTGAGCCCGACGCACGACACGACGATGCCGGCCGCCGCCCACGCGCCGGGCACCTCGTGTGCGAACAACGCCGCCAGCACGGTCACCACCAGCGGTGCGCTGCCGCGCGCGATGGGGTACGTCTGCCCGAAGTCGCCCAGCCGGAACGAGGTCATCAGCAGGGCGTAGTAGGCGATGTGCACGCACGAGGAGGCGAGCAGGTACGGCCAGGCCGCCCCCGCCGGAAACGCCACGAACGGCGCCGCCGCGAGCCCGATGAACATGCCGCCGCCGGAGATCAGCGTGAAGCCGACCAGTTTGTCGGTGATGCGGTGCGCGATGGCGTTCCAGCTGGCGTGGGTGACCGCGGCGAGCAGTACCGCCGCGGTGACCAGCGGCGTCACGCGGTGTGCTCGCGGACGTCCACCAGGTCGGCACCGGCGTGCGCGACGAGTGCCTTCGGCTCGATCGGGAAGACCGTGTGCGGGGTCCCGGCCGCCGCCCACACCACGTCGTGCGCGAGCAGCGAGCGGTCGGCGAGGACCCGGGTGCGGGTGCGGTGGCCGAACGGCGGTACACCGCCGATGGCGTAGCCCGTGGTCTCACGTACGACGTCGGCGCCGGCCCGGGTGACCTTCCCGGCCCCCAGCACCTCGCGCACCCGCTCCACGTCCACCCGCGAGGCCCCGTCCATCAGCACCAGCACCGGCACCCCGTCCGCCGCGAAGACCAGCGACTTGCAGATCCGGCTCAGCTCGCACCCGAGGGCGGCCTCGGCGGCGGTGCGGGTGGCCTCCGGGAACCGGCGGGTGCGGGCGAGGAGTTCCTCCAGCCCGAGCGCGCGGAGGGCTTCGGCGAACCGGGGGTGGGCTCCGGACTCTTCGGCGTCAGTGGCGGCTGTCGTCGTCATGGTGGGCACGCTACGACATCGCCCGAGCCGCGCTCACGGGGTTTTCCGTGCGGCCGTGTCAGCCGGCCCGGACCCATGTCCACAGGGCCAGGGCCGTCGGCACCGGGAAGGCGAGGGCACCCAGCAGGAGCAGTCGGGTGAGCGGGGCGAGGCGGCGGACGCCGGGGGCGAAGGCCAGTGCGAGCAGGGCCGCCGCCGCGCCGACGACGGTCAGGGCGTACGGGAGGGCGAAGCCCCGGATCTCTGCCCAGGACGCGCCGTCCGCCAGGCCCCACACGGCCACCATGCCCACGAGGAACGTCAGCCAGCCGACCGAGGCGAGGGTGAGCACCCAGAGCAGGACGGCCAGCAGGCCCACCGCGGTCTCGCCCCGGCGCTGCCGCGGCGCCGGCTGGGCGGGGCCGTACAGGTTCGCGTACGTCTGGGGATTCACCGGCGGTTCCTTTCGTGCCTGTGCGGACGACCACGATCTTCCGCCCGGAGCCGCCGGTGCGGCATGGGCGCGGGTACTCAGCGGGTACTCATCCGCCCCCGCGCCCCGTCTGAGTCACAGAAAGAAGCCGGTGAGGGCGCCCCGTCCCCACGGATCCCTCACCGGCGGTCCTTCATCGGCCGTACGTCAGACGCGTACCAGCTCCCGTTCCCCGTCGGGGTCGGTGTCCCGGCGCTCCTCTGCCGTGCGCAGGCCCTCGCCCTCGACATCGACGTTGGGCAGCGCGCGGTCCAGCCACTTCGGCAGCCACCAGGCCTTCCTGCCGAGCAGTGCGAGCACCGCCGGGACGATGGCCATGCGCACGATGAACGCGTCGAAGAAGACGGCGACGGCGAGTCCGAAGCCGATCATCTTGACCATCGACTCGCTGGAGCCGATGAAGCCGGAGAAGACGGCGATCATGATGACCGCGGCGGCCGTGACGACCCGTGCGCCGTGCTTGAAGCCGGTCACGACGGCCTGGGCGGGCTTCTCCCCGTGGACGTACGCCTCCCGCATGCGGGTCACGAGGAACACCTCGTAGTCCATGGCGAGACCGAAGACCACACCGACCATGAAGATCGGCATCATCGACATGACCGGGCCGGTCTCCTCGACGTTCATCAGGCCCGACAGCCAGCCCCACTGGAAGACCGCGACCACGGCGCCGAGGGCCGCCATCACGCTGAGCAGGAAGCCGAGGGCCGCCTTCAGCGGGACGAGGATCGAGCGGAAGACCACGATCAGCAGCAGGAAGGCCAGGCCGACCACGAGGGCGAGATACGGCAGCAGGGCGTCGTTCAGCCGCTGCGAGACGTCGATGTTCATCGCCGTGGAGCCGGTGACCAGCACCTTCGCGTCGGTCGCCGAGGTGATGTCCGCGCCCTTGCCGCGGATGGCGTGCACCAGGTCCTCGGTGGTGGTCGAGGACGGCTTGGAGTCCGGGATGACGGTGATCGTCGCGGTGTCGCCCGCCTTGTTGGGCGCTGCCGGGGTGACCGTGACGACGTCCTTCAGGCCCTTGATCTCGTCGCCGACCTTGGTGAAGGCCGCCTTCGGGTCGTCACTGCCCTTGGCGTCGACCACGACCATCAGCGGGCCGTTGAAGCCGGGTCCGAAGCCGTCGGACAGGAGGTCGTAGGCGCGGCGCTGGGTGGTGGAGACCGGCTGCGAGCCGTCGTCCGGCAGGCCGAGTTCGAGGGAGGCGGCCGGGACCGCCGCCGCGCCGAGGCCGATCACACCGAGCAGCAGGACGGCGACCGGGCGCCGTACGACGAAGCTCGCCCAGCGGGTGCCCATGTTGGGGCGGTCCGCCTGCTTGGGCCGACGGCCGCCGCCGAGCAGCTTGCTCTTCTCACCGGCCAGCTTGATCCAGCGGCCCGCGTAGCCGAGCAGCGCCGGGATCAGCGTGAGGGCGATGAGGACCGCGATCGCGACCGTGCCGGCGGCCGCGACACCCATCTTGGTCAGCATCGGGATGTTGACCACGGACAGGCCCACCAGAGCGATGACGACGGTCAGGCCGGCGAAGACCACCGCCGAGCCCGCCGTGCCGACGGCCCGTCCGGCCGCCTCCTCGCGCTCGCGGCCCTCGGCCAGTTCGGAGCGGTAGCGGGAGACGATGAAGAGGGCGTAGTCGATGCCGACGGCGAGGCCGATCATCGACGCCAGGGTGGAGGTGGTCGTGCCCAGGTCCAGGGCGTTCGCCAGCGCGGTGATCGTGGAGACGCCGATGCCGACGCCGATGACCGCGGTCAGCAGCGGGAATCCGGCGGCGAGCAGCGAGCCGAAGGTGATGACGAGGACGACCGCGGCGACCGCGAGGCCGATGACCTCGCTGGAACCGGTCTCGGGCGCCGTCTGCAGCGCGTCACCGCCGATCTCGACCGTGAGCCCGGCGTGCCGCGCGTCCTGCGCGGCCTCCTTCAGCGCGTCGCGCGAGGAGTCCTCCAGCTCCATGCCGGAGACCTTGTACTTCACCGAGGCGTAGGCGATCGTGCCGTCCTTGCTGACGGCGTGCCCGACGTACGGGTCGGCGACGGAGACGACCTCGGAGCCGCTCCGCAGCTCCTTCACCGTCTTCTTGACGGCCGCCTTGTTGTCGGCGTCCGTCATCTTCTCGCCGTGCGGCGCCTTGAAGACGACCCGGGCGGTCGCGCCGTCGGCGCTCATCCCGGGGAAGCGCTGTTCCAGCAGGTCGAAGGCCTTCTGAGCCTCCGTACCGGGGATCGAGAAGGAGGAGTTGCCGGCGGCCGGCGCGGAGGCGGCGCCCACCCCGGCGAGGGTGAGCAGCGCGACCCATATGAGGGCGACGAAGTGCCGTCGCCTGAAGGCGAGCCGGCCGATTCTGTAGAGGAACGTGGCCACGAGGGCGTACTCCCGGTCAGGTCGTGGGGTTCATCTGGGCAGGGGCGATCAGCCCGACGACGTGAGCGGTGACGTCAGGTGGTGGGCATGCTGGGGAGAGGGTTCAGCCGGCGGGTCCGGCCGAGGGGCTCGGCCGGCGGGTTCAGCCGGCGGTGGCGCCGAGGGCGGGGAGGACCACGGCGTCGATGTACGAAATGAGGAAGGCCTGGGTCGGCGGCTTCTCGTCGATCATCGTGCGGGCTGCGAACCCGCCGATCATCATGTGCATCACGAACTCGATCGCCGGGTTGTCCGCGCGGACCTCGCCCCGGTCGACCGCCCGCTGCAGCACATCGCGGAACTGGGCCATCTCCGGCTCGATCAGATGGTCCCGGAACGCCCGCAGGAGGTCCGGGTTGCCATGGATCGCCATGGCCAGACCCCGCATCAGCGCGGAGTTCTGTTCCATCTCGCAGTCGTCCGAACGCATGGTCAGGGCGTGCAGGTCGCCCTTGAGCGACCCGGTGTCGATCTCCTCGAGACCGAAGCCGCCCGGCTTGTTGTGCCGCACCGCCTTGGCCACCAGCTCGGCCTTGCCGCCCCACTGGCGGTAGAGCGTCGCCTTGCTGGACCGGGTGCGAGCGGCCACGGCGTCCATGGTGAGGGCGTCGTAGCCGACTTCGCGGAGCAGTTCGAGCACGGCCTCGTACAACTCGGCCTCGCGTTCGGGCGTGATCCGACTGCGACGCGCTGCGGCGACCTCAGTCATGCTCCTCACCTTCCCCAACGCGGTCGCCCGCTCCGAACGACACGGTTTCGTACGTGACGAATGTACCGCAGCAGCAAGCGAAACGAAACGGTTTCGTACGTGTGCTGGGTCACGCGTGTCGGTTTTCCATAAGTTGCTGGGCCACCGCCCCCGGAAAAGCATGGGGAGGTGAGCTATCTGCGCCTTCCCCACCTCAGCGGCGACCTGCTGTGCTTCGTGGCCGAGGACGACCTGTGGCTGGCCCCCCTCGACTCCCCCGGCCGAGCCTGGCGGCTCACCGTCGACCGCACCAAGACCGGCCATCCCCGCTTCTCCCCCGACGGCCGCCAGATCGCCTACACGAGCTGGCGCAGCCTCATGCCCGAGATCCATCTCGTCGCCGCCGAGGGCGGACCCGCGCGGCAGCTGACCTACTGGGGCAGCGTCGACACCCAGGTCTGCGGCTGGACACCGCCCGACGCGGACGGCCACAGCGACATCCTCGCCGTCGCCTCCCACGGCCAGCCCTTCTCCTACTACACCTGGGCCTACAAGGTGCCCACGGACGGCGACCCCGGCCGCAAGCTGCCCTGGGGCCCGGTCGCCGACATCCAGGTCGCCGACATCGACGACGTGCACATGAGCCTGCTGCTCACCGGCACCCCGCCGCACGAACCCGCCTCCTGGAAGCGGTACCGGGGCGGCGCCATGGGCCGGCTGTGGCTGCACGGGCAGCGGCTGCTGGAGGGGATCGGCGGGCATCTGGCCTCCCCCATGTTCGTCGCCGGCCGGATCGCCTTCCTCTCCGACCACGAGGGCGTCGGCAACCTCTACTCCTGTGCCTACGACGGCTCCGACCTGCGCCGCCACACCGACCACGACGCCTTCTACGCCCGCAACGCCGCCAGCGACGGCACCCGGGTGGTCTACCAGTGCGCGGGCGACCTCTGGCTGGTGGACGACCTCGCCCCGAACGCCGTACCGCACAAGCTCGACATCCGGCTGAGCGGCCCGCGCGCGGGACGCCGCAGGTACCAGGTGCCGGCCGCCCAGCACGTGGACGGCATCTCCGTGGACGAGACCGGACGGGCCAGCGCCGTCGTCGTGCGCGGCAGCCTGCACTGGCTGACGCACCGGGACGGCCCCGCGCGCACGATCACGGACACGCCCGGCGTGCGGGTCCGGCTGCCGGAGATGCTCGGCTCGACCGGGCAGGTGGCGTACGTGACGGACGCCGAGGGCGAGGACGCCATCGAGATCGCCCACCTCCCCCGCGCCAGCGGCGACCGCGCCCCGCGCCGACTGGCCTCGGGCGAGCTGGGCCGGGTGCTGGAGACGGCGTCCGATCCGCTGGGCGAGCGGCTGGCGATCGCGTCGCACGACGGGCGGTTGCTGCTGATCGACGTGGCGGAGGGGACAGAGGGGCCGGCAGGGGCGGAGGCGGCCGACGGGGATGTGGCCGAGGGCTCGGACGGGCAGGTCGCCGAGCTGATCCGGTCCGTCAACGGGCCCGTCCGCGACCTCGCCTTCTCCCCGGACGGATCCTGGCTCGCCTGGTCGCAGCCGGGCATCGGCCGCTCACTGCGGCAGATCAAGCTGGCCCGCATCAAGGACCGGCTGATCGTGGACGTCACCAACGGCCGCTTCGAGGACGAGAACCCCGTCTTCACCCGCGACGGCCGCTACCTCGCCTTCCTCTCCTGGCGCGGCTTCGACCCGGTGTACGACGTCCACACCGGAGACCTGTCCTTCCCGCTGGGCTGCCGCCCGTACCTGGTCCCGCTGTCCTCCGCGACCCCGTCCCCGTTCGCCCTGAACCCCGAGGGCCGGCCGGCGGCGGGCGGGCTCGACCCCGTCGAGGACGAGGAGACCGGCGAGGCCGGCACGGTGACCGTGGAGGTGGAGGGCCTGGAGAACCGGGTGACGCCGTTCCCGGTCATCGCCTCCAAGTACTCGGCGCTGCACCCGGTCGCGGGCGGCGGCCTGGTCTGGCTGCGCTGGCCCATCTCCGGCGCGCTCGGCGAGACCTTCGTCAACCCGGCCGACATCAGCGGACGGCCGACGCTGGAGTACTTCAACATCACCAAGGCGAAGAAGTCCGAACTCGTCGACCACCTGGACTGGTTCGCGGTGAGCGGGGACGGGACCCGGCTCGTGGTGGTCGACGAGGGGGATCTGCGGGCGGTGCCGTCGACCGAGTCCGGCGACAGCGACACGACCGTGTGGATCGACCTGCGCCGCATCCTGCACGAGGTCGACCCGGCCGCCGAATGGCGCCAGTCCTACGAGGAGGCAGGCCGTCTCATCCGCTCCTACTTCTGGGACCCGGGCATGAGCGGCATCGACTGGGACGCCGTGCTCGCCCAGTACCGGCCGCTCGTCGAACGGGTCGCCTCCCCCGACGAGTTCGCCGACCTGCTGCGCGAGGTCCTGGGCGAGCTGGGCACGTCGCACGCCTATGTGACCGCCGCCCGGCGCAACGAGGGCCCGCCGCACTACCAGCGCTGGCAGGGCCTGCTCGGCGCCAACTTCGTACGCCGGGACGGCGGCTGGACGGTCAAGCGGATCCTGCCCGGCGAATCGTCCGACTCCAAGGCCCGCTCGCCGCTGGCCGGGACCGGCATCCAGGAGGGCGCCGTCCTGACCCATGTGGACGGCCGCCCGGTCGACCCGGTGGCGGGACCGTATCCGCTGCTCGCGGGCTCGGGCGGCACGACCGTGGAGCTGACCTTCGCACCGGCGGAGGGCGAGACCGGCGTGCCCCGGCGGGTCGCCGTCGTCCCGCTCGTCGACGAACGGCCGCTGCGCTACCAGGACTGGGTCACCAAGCGCCGGGAGGTCGTCCGGGAGCTGAGCGGCGGCAAGTGCGGCTACCTGCACATCCCGGACATGGGCGGCTCCGGCTGGGCCCAGTTCAACCGGGACCTGCGCATGGAGGTGTCCCGGCCCGCGCTGATCGTGGACGTGCGCGGCAACGCCGGCGGGCACATCAGCGAACTCGTCATCGAGAAGCTCAGCCGGACGATCGTGGGCTGGGACCTGACCCGGAACGCGCAACCGGTGTCGTACACCTCGAACGCGCCCCGGGGCCCGGTGGTGGCCCTGGCGGACGAGGCGACCTCCTCCGACGGCGACATGATCACCGCCGCCTTCAAACTCCTGAACCTCGGTCCGGTCGTGGGGCAGCGCACCTGGGGCGGAGTCGTCGGCATGACCGGCCGGCACCGCCTCGGCGACGGCACGGTGATCACGGTCCCGATGAACGCCGCCTGGTTCGACGCCTACGGCTGGTCCGTGGAGAACCACGGCGTCGCCCCCGACCTGGAGATCCTGCGCACCCCGCTCGACTGGGCCGAGGGCCGGCACGCCCAGCTCGACGACGCCGTACAGCTCGCCGTGGAGCTGCTGGAAACCAACCCCGCGGCGGTGCCCCCGGACTACAGCGACGTACCGGACCGGTCGAGGCCCGAGCTGCCGCCCCGGGCGACGCCCTGACGAACGACGAAGCGGGGTGCCCGGCGATCACCGGGCACCCCGCCTCAGGGGTGAAGTCGAGGGTGACGACTAGGCGTCGTAGTCCTGGTCGAGCCGGTCCCTCATCTCCTGGTCAGTGTCCGGGATGTGGCGCTCGGACTGCTGGCCGCGCTGCTGCTGACCGCGCTGCGGCTGCTGGCCACGCTGCGGCTGGCCCTGCTGACCACGCTGCGGCTGGCCCTGCTGACCAGCCTTCTCCTTGGTCTGACCGAGCTTGTTGGACTTGTCCTTCATACCCATGTGGGTTCACTCCCGTGGTGGGTGTGGGTGGGGGGGTCGGCCCCTCGGAGGGGCCTCGACCAGATTCACACGGGTGGACACGGAGCGCACTTCGATCAGTTACGGTGCGTAGTCCTCGCTGCTTCGTCGGCCGCGCCGCCCGCGCCGACGAGCCCGGAACGCATCCCCTGCAGACGGGGCCCGAACCGCCGCATCTCGCGCTGGCCGACGGTGCCGATGAGCGCCGGCAGATATCCGCGCACGCCCTGCATGCCGCGCAGCCACCACTGCCCGTACACGTGCGCCGAGCGCCGCTCGATACCGGCGACGATCCGGTCCACCGCCGGACCCAGCGGGTAGGTCTTGTTCGACGGCCACGGCAGCCGCTGCCTCAGCTCCCGCATGACGTCGTCCTGGTCGGCCCCGCGCACCATGTCGGTGTCGGTCCAGGACAGGTATCCGACGCCGACGCGCACGCCCTGGTGGCCGACCTCGGCGCGCAGACTGTGCGCGTACGCCTCCACGCCCGACTTGGAGGCGCAGTACGCCGTCATCATCGGCGCGGGGGTCATCGCGGCGAGCGAGGCGATCTGCAGCAGGTAGCCGCGGCTCTCGGTGAGCACCGGCAGGAAGGCCCGGGCCGTCACCGCCGAACCGATCAGGTTCACCTCGATCACGCGCCGCCAGGCCTGCGGATCGGAGTCGGCGAAGGGCCCGCCGGTCGCCACACCGGCGTTGGCCACGACGATGTCGACCTTGCCGAACCGCTCCTTGACCTCCTGCGCCACCCGGCTCATCGTCTCGTGGTCGGTGACGTCGGCGTACCAGTGCGCACTGTCGCTGTGCAGCCGCTCGGAGACCTCCTTGAGCGCCTCCTCCTCCAGGCCGACGAGCGCCACCTCGGCACCGCGCGCGGACAGCTTGCGCGCGAGCAACTCGCCGACGCCGCGCGCCGCTCCCGTGACGACGGCGACCTGCCCTTCGAGGCTGACCCTGCTCATGCGCCCTCCTTGATCTGCTGCGCGGGGGTGGGGTGGGACTCGGGGGCGTTCCCCGTGACGTACGTGGTGACGAGTTCCCGGATCTTGCCGGTCATCAACTCCGGGGCCTCGATCGGAGTCATGTGGCCGACGCCGGGGAGTTCGGTGAGGCCGATGCACCGGGGCAGCGCGGCCACCAGCGCGCGGGCGTGCACGGGGGGCGTCAGCCGGTCGGACGCGCCGTGCACCACCTCGGTGGGGGCGTGCAACTCCCGTACGCCGTGGTCGAGGTCGAGCCCCGCGAGCACGGCGGCCCAGGTGTGACGCACGGCACGCGGGCAGGCGTGCACGATCCGCGCGCACGCCTCCACCATGTGCGGGGCCGAACCGGCGCCCATGGTGGCGTACTTGAGGATGCGCTTCGCGACGGGCGTGACCGGGCCGAGAGGAGCGCGCGAACCGAGGATGTGGCCGGTTATCCAGGTGCGCACGCGCCCGGCACGCAGCGGCACCACCCGCGACTCCGCGACCAGCCGCGAGCTGCCGGTGCTGCACAGCAGGACGGCGGCGGCGTGTTCGCGGAAGCGGGGGCGCGCGGAGGCCGCCATGACCGTCATCCCGCCCATGGAGTGGCCGACGACCACAGCCTTCTCACCGGGCTCCAGCGTCTGCGCGAGCACCGCTTCGAGGTCGTCCGCCAGCACGTCGGTGGTGCACGCGGGGCTCGCGGGACTGCGCCCGTGCCCCCGCTGGTCGTACGCGATCACCCGGTGGCCGGCCGCCAACTCCCGTATCTGGGCCGCCCAGAACGCGGTGGAGCAGGTCCAGCCGTGGGAGAGGACGACGGGGGGCGCGCCCTCGGGCCCGTGGACCTCGACGTACAGGTGCGCGCCGTCGGCGGAGACCGCGGTGAGGGTACGGGCGGGGGCGGGCGGGACGTAGGGGCCGGAGGCCACGGAGGTCGGACGGCTCATGCGGCGGCCTCGCTCTTCTTCCCGGCCTTCTCGGGTGTCTTCTTCTCGGCGGAGGCCGTCTTCGGTCGCTCCTCGGCCTTCGGCTTCTTCTCCGGCTCCGGCTTCTCCTCGGCCTTGCGGATCACCTCGTACTCCGCCAGGTCCACCCGCCGGGTCTCACGCCGGAACTCGCTCGTCGTACCGGGCCAGATGGTGGTGTTGCGACCGCTCGCGTCGAGGTACCAGCTGGTGCAGCCGCCGGTGTTCCACACCGTCCGCTTCATGCGCTCCTGGACCTTGTCGTTCCAGTCGTCGACGGCCGCGGACCGCGCGTCGAGGGCGGCGCGGCCTCCGAGGACGTCGAGCTGGCGCAGGTAGTCGGCCATGTAGTTCAGCTGGGACTCGATCATGAGGATCATGGAGGAGTTCCCGAGGCCGGTGTTGGGCCCGATGATCGTCATCCAGTTCGGGAAGCCGGCGGCCGAGGCGCCGCGCAGCGCCTGCATGCCGCCCTTCCAGGACTCCGCGAGCGTGCCGCCCGCCGCGCCGACCACGCGCTCGGCGATGGGCATGTCCGTGACGTGGAAGCCCGTACCGAAGATGATCACGTCGACCTCGGCCTCGGTGCCGTCGGCGGCGATCACGGTCGACCCGCGGATCTCGCTGAGTCCGCTCGCGACGACGTCCACATTCGGCCGGGCGAGCGCCGGGTAGTACTCGCTGGACAGCAGGATCCGCTTGCAGCCGATGCGGTAGTCCGGGGTGAGCTTGGCGCGCAGGGCCGGGTCCTTGACGGCACGGGCCATGTTGCGCTTGGCGAGCTGCTCGACCAGGCCGAGTTCGTCGGGATGCTTGGTGAACGCCTGCACCTGCAGCTCCCGCAGCCCCCACAGCAGCCCGCGCCGCAGCTGGGTGGTGAAGGGCAGCGCCCGGTGCAGCCGCCGCTCGGCGCCGCTGATGGCACGGTCCATACGGGGCAACACCCAGGGCGGGGTGCGCTGGAAGAGGGTGAGCCGGCCGACCTGGCGCTGGATGGCGGGGACGATCTGGATGGCGGAGGCGCCGGTGCCGACCATGGCGACGCGCTTGCCGCGCAGGTCGTGGTCGTGGTCCCAGCGGGCCGAGTGGAACACCTTGCCGGGGAAGGTGTCGAGCCCCCGGATCTGCGGGATCTTGGGGTCGGACAGCGGCCCGGTGGCGGACACCACGACGTCGGCGGTCAGCGTCCCCCGGGCCGTCTCGATCTCCCAGCACAGCCGCTCGCCGTCCCAGGTCATCCGCTTCACCTCGGAGCCGAAGCGGATGTGCGGGCGCAGCCCGAAGACGTCGGTGACGTGCTCCAGGTAGGCACGGATGTGCCGCTGCCCGGAGAAGGTGCGCGGCCAGTCCGGGTTGGGCGCGAAGGAGAAGGAGTACAGGTGGGAGGGGACGTCGCAGGCGCACCCGGGGTAGCTGTTGTCCCGCCAGGTGCCGCCGACGCTGCCGGCCCGCTCCAGGACGACGAAGTCGGTGATCCCCTCGCGGCGCAGCCGCACCGCGGCTCCCAGTCCGCCGAAACCGGACCCGATCACCGCCACTCGTACATGCTCGTGCTCGGCCATCCCGAAGCCTCCACGCATCGCCTTGGACTCTGCCAGTGAACACTGGCGCAATGGGACTGTAGAGCAGCTCCGTACCGAGCGGTAGGGGGTGGGAAAGGGAAAGTTACCGGCGGTACAACATAGGCTTCGGGGGTGGCAGACGACGGCGAGCACAAGGACGGGCAGGGCAGCGGCCGGGCCGGCGCACCGCGCGAGTACCGCATGGAGGAGCTGGCCCGCCTGGCCGGCATCACCGTGCGCACGCTGCGCTTCTACCGCGAGCGCAAGCTGCTTTCGCCGCCCCGCCGCGAGGGCCGTATCGCCTGGTACGACGACCACCACCTGGCCCGCCTGCGCACGATCTCCGCGCTGCTGGAGCGCGGCCACACCCTCAACGGCATCGCGGAACTCGCGGAGGCCCTCGACCAGGGCCGCGATGTCGCCGACCTGCTCGGCATCGGCACCCCCACCGAGGAGGAGCCGGTCCACCTCACCCCCGAGGAACTCGCCGCCCGCTTCGAGGGCGAGGTCACCCCCGAGAACCTCGCCGCCGCCATGGAGCTGGGCTACCTCGGCACCGACGGTGACGAGATCGTCCACATCAGCCGCCGCCTGCTGGACGTCTCCTCCGCCCTGGTCCGCGAGGGCATACCCCTCGCCGAGGTCCTGGCCGCCGGCAAACGCGTCCGCGAACACGCCGACGCCCTCGCCGAACTCTTCCGCGACCTGATCCTGCGCCACGCCCCCGAGGAGGACCTGCACCGCCTGCGCCCGCTCGCCCGGAGCGTCGTGGAGGCGGAACTGTCCCTGGCCCTGGACCGGCGGCTCAGCAAGCGGGACTGAGCGGCGCCCCTACAGGTCGTACACGACGGTCACCGGCGCATGATCGGACCACCGCTCGGCGTGCGTGGCCGCGCGCTCCACGAGCCCCTTCACGGCCTTCGCCGCGAGCCCCGGGGTGGCCACGTGGTAGTCGATCCTCCAACCCGAATCGCTGTCGAACGCCCGCCCCCGGTACGACCACCAGGTGTACGGCCCCTCGACGTCCGGGTGCAGGGTGCGTACGACGTCGACATAGCCGCCGTCCTCCGCGGCGAGCACCCGGCCGAGCCATTCCCGCTCCTCGGGCAGGAAGCCCGAGTTCTTGGTGTTGCCGCGCCAGTTCTTGAGGTCGGCCTGCTGGTGGGCGATGTTCCAGTCGCCACAGACGACCACCTGGCGCCCGTCGGCGGCGGCCCGCTCGCGCAGCTCCTTGAGGTGGACGAGGAACTCGCCCATGAAGCGGACCTTCTCGTCCTGGCGCTCGGTGCCGACCTCACCGGAGGGCAGGTAGAGCGAGGCGACGGTCACACCGGGCAGGTCGGCCTCGACGTAGCGCCCGCTGCCGTCGAACTCGGCCGACCCGAAGCCGACCCGGACACGGTCGGGCTCGCGCCGCATGTACAGGGAGACGCCCGCGCGCCCCTTGGCGGCCGCCGGGGCGTGCACGACGTGCCAGCCGTCGGGCTGCCTGACCTCCTCCGGCAGCTGGTGGGGCTCGGCGCGCACCTCCTGCAGGCAGACGACGTCCGCGGAGGTCTGGGCGAGCCACTCCACGAAGCCCTTCTTGGCGGCGGCCCGCAGCCCGTTCACGTTCACCGAGGTCACAGTCAGCACCAGGGCACGATACCGGCACACTGGTCGGGTCCGTCCCTCCCATCCTCTGCATAGAAGTACGATACTTAGCATGAATATACGTCGTGTTCGCTTCGATCACCCCGACGCCGTCAAGCTCAACGACGAGGTCCAGGCCGAGTACCACCTGCGCTACGGCGACGGCGGCGACGCCACGCTCCTCGACGCCGCCGACTTCGCCCCGCCGCGGGGCGCGTACCTGATCGCCTACGACGAGCACGACCGCCCGGTGGCCACCGGTGGCTGGCGCAGCCAGGACCTCAACGAGGAGGGCAACGAGGACGGCGACGCCGAACTCAAGCGCATGTTCGTCGTCGACGCGATGCGCGGCCGGGGCCTCGCCCGCCGCATCCTCGCCGCCCTGGAGGAGGACGCCCGCGCGGCCGGCCGCGTCCGTATGGTCCTGGAGACCGGCACCAAGCAGCCGGAGGCCATCGCCCTGTACACCTCGAGCGGTTACGAGCCCTGCGCCAAGTTCGGCTACTACCGCCACCACGAGGAGAGCCTCTGCTACGCGAAGCAGCTGTAGAACACGATGAAGCCCCGGTCGGCTACTGCCGACCGGGGCTTCATGATGCGTGGACCTGAGGGGATTTGAACCCCTGGCCCCCTCGATGCGAACGAGGTGCGCTACCGGACTGCGCCACAGGCCCTTGCAACGAGTGAAACTCTAGCATCCCCATCGGGGTGCTTGGAAATCCGTTCCCTGACTGGTCAGAGGCAGGCTTCCAGCCGCGTGACGGCGGTCACTCGTTGGCCGCGCGCGGCCGGTCACCGTCCTCGTACTGATCGAAGAGGGGGGTGCGTCCGCGCTCGCGCGAGCGGCGGGCGGAGGCCGCGCGGCGGGCGTCGCTCCGGCCGTCCGCCGACTTGTCCTCGGACTCGAGCGCCGCCTCGGCCTCCCCGGCCTCCGGCGCACGGCTCGCCTCCTGCTCCGGCACGACGGAGCTGGAACGCGCCGAACTCCAGGTGTCGGGCGCCCCCAGGTCCACGTCGGAGGTGGCCCGCGGCGCGACCGGCGCGGTCACGTACGTCGGCAGGGGCACCGGCACCGGGTCCCAGCTGTCCCCGTGCCCGGGCCGCCGCTGGCGCTCACGCTGCTGCTGATCGACCCACTCGGCGTGGTCGGTCTGCTCCACGAGGGCGCGGCGGTCCGCGGCGAGTGCGGAGAGGCCGGGGTCGGTCTCGGTCTCTGGTCCCTCGTCCGGTTCGTCGGCGGCGGGGCCCGCGTCGAGGGACGCGCGCCGACGCGGCTGGCGTTCGCGCAGACGCTGGGCCGCGACCTCGGCGCGCCGGCGGTCCATCTGGTAGGCGAACCGGCGGCGCTCCTGGGCGCGCAGGTAGCCGATGTACGCGCTGAGCATGACCGCGGGTACACCGGGCGCCCACAGGAAGGGGAGGCCTCCGACGGCGGCGACGATCGCGCCGAGGGTGAAGGCGACGAAGAGCATCACGGTGGTACGCCGACGGCGCGCGAGCGCCTTCGAGCGCCGGGCACGTGCTGCGGACGCCTGCGCCGAGGGCGCGCGCCGCGCGGCCGGCACTCGCTTCTGCGCGGAGGCGGGAGCGGAGGCACCGGGCGAGTGGTGCGCGGACGCGGAGGGAGACTTGGGCGCCGGGATGACAGGCCGGCCGGGTACCGGTTCCGCCCGCCCGGACGTCTCCGCCCCGGCCTCCGCACGCACCTGACGGCGGGTCGGAGGCATGGCGAAGGCCCGGACGTCCACCGAGTCGGTGGCGGCGTCCGGATCACTGGCGTCCGGCTCCCCCTCCTGGGCGGAGCGCGCCCGCAGGTCCCTGGCGTACCGGCGCTCCATCCCCGCCCGTCCGGACAGCAGCCGGATGGCGGTGCTGAAGCGTTCCGTCGGACGGGCCTCGTTCAGCTCGTCCTGCCTACGGAGCCACATGGGCACCAAGTAGGCGGCCCAGGCCCCGACAATGACTGCGTAGATGAGGCCGCTGCTGCTCACGCCTCACACGGTAGAGGGGTTTGCGTGAGGCCATCCGCCAATTGGGCCGGTGTGTCGCACGATCTGGCTGATATTTCCAGCTTTTTTTGCGACCGATGCGATCAGTGGACCGTCCGAGCCGCCAATTCAATGCACCGAGACGGTCATCGGTCGATCAATTTCGAACACGTATTCAATTTCTGTCCTGGACGGGATTCCCTGGGGTGTTCTCCTGCGTGTGCCGCGTCTGCTGGGAGCGTGCCCGCCGCCAGCGTCCGAGCAGCCCCTCCGGCACCTCTTCCGCCGTGAGCGCGAAGACGAGGTGGTCGCGCCAGGCTCCGTCGATGTGCAGATAACGCGGCCGCAGCCCCTCCTCGCGGAATCCGAGTTTCTCCACGACCCGGCGGCTGGGCCGGTTCTCGGGGCGAATGCAGACCTCGATGCGGTGCAGTCCGACGGTGCGGAAACAGTGGTCCACCACGAGCGCGACGGCCGTCGGCATCACCCCGCGCCCGGCCACCGACTCGTCCACCCAGTAGCCGACGTGGCCCGAGCACATCGACCCCCAGGTGATCCCGGCGACCGTCAACTGCCCGACGAGCTGCCCCTGGTACTCGATGACGAACGGCAGCATCCGGCCCGCGTGGGCCTCGGACCGCAGATGCCGGACCATCTGGCGGTAGGTCGGCCGGTGCGTGATCGGCCCGCTCGGCGTGGGCGGCGGGATGGTCGCCTCCCAGGGGCGCAGCCAGTCCCTGTTGCGCCGGTTCACCTCACGCCAGGCCCGCTGGTCGCGCAGCTTTATCGGCCGGAGGACGACATCTCCGTCCGCCAGCACGACCGGCCAGGAAGGGCTGTTCAGCTCGCACCCCCACTACTGGGTCTCGGATGGTCGCCGCCGCGGATCTGGTCGACGGCGTGGACCAGCAGCGGCTCCAGGACGGCGAGACCGTCCCGCACCCCGCCGGTGGAGCCCGGCAGATTGACGATCAGGGTCCGTCCGGCCACCCCGGCCAGCCCCCGGGACAGCGCCGCGGTCGGCACCTTCTCCCGTCCGAACGTCCGGATGGCCTCCGCGATGCCCGGCACCTCGTAGTCGATCACCGCGCGGGTCGCCTCGGGCGTGCGGTCGGTGGGCGAGAGGCCGGTGCCGCCGGTGGTGACGACGACGTCGTAGCCGGCGTCGGCACCGGCGCGCAGCGCCTCCCGCACCGGGTCCCCGTCCGGGACGACCCGGGGGCCGTCGACCTCGAAGCCGAAGCCCCGCAGGCCGTCGGCGACCAGGGGGCCGCCCCTGTCCTCGTAGACTCCCGCGGCAGCCCTGTTGGAGGCGGTGACCACCAGTGCGCGGTACGTCATGACCGGCTCCAGTCGCCCGACTTGCCGCCTGTCTTCTCCTCCACCCGCACGTCCGTGATGACCGCTCCCTTGTCGACCGCCTTGACCATGTCGATCACGGTGAGCGCGGCGACCGTCACCGCGGTGAGGGCCTCCATCTCGACGCCCGTGCGGTCCGTCGTCTTCACGGTGGCGCGGATCTCCACGGCGTCGTCCGCGACCGACAGATCCAGTTTCACACCGGACACCGACAAGGGGTGGCACAGCGGGATCAGGTCCGGGGTGCGCTTGGCGCCCATGATGCCCGCGATGCGCGCGGTCGCCAGGGCGTCCCCCTTGGGCACCCCCTCACCGCGCAGCAGCTCGACCACCCGCGGTGACACCAGGACCCGGCCGCTCGCGCGGGCGGTGCGCGCGGTCACGTCCTTCCCGGACACGTCGACCATGCGGGCCGCGCCCGCGTCGTCGATGTGCGTCAGGCGGTCCTGCTCAGGGCGTCCGGGGGTCTCCCCCCGGGAAGGCACAGTCATGGTGTGTGGCGCTCCCGGTCCGGGCCCGTCGCAGTGCGGTGCACGGGCCTGTTGTGCGCGACACGGTACCGCCCGCTCGTCAGCCGAGCAGCACGACCTCCACGTCCGTACCGGGCTCGGCGGACTCCACGTCCTCGGGGACGACGATCAGCGCGTCGGCCTGCGCCAGCGCCGCGATCAGGTGGGAACCCGCGCCGCCCACCGGGGTCACCTCGCCGTCGGCGTACTTGCCGCGCAGGAACTGCCGGCGCCCCTTGGGTGAGCCGAGCGCCTTGTCCGCCTTGAGGGTGGCCCGGGTGCGGGGCCGGTGGACGTCCTCGAGGCCCATCAGGGTGCGGATCGCGGGGCGGACGAACAGTTCGAAGGAGACGTACGACGACACGGGGTTGCCGGGCAGGGCCAGCAGGGGTGTGTGGTCGCGGCCGATGGAGCCGAAGCCCTGGGGCTTGCCCGGCTGCATGGCGATCTTGCGGAAGTCGATGCCGCCGCCCGCCTCGTCCTCGTCGCCGACGTGCGACAGCGCCTCCTTGACGACGTCGTACGCCCCGACGCTCACCCCGCCCGTGGTCACCAGCAGATCGGCGCGGATGAGCTGGTCCTCGATGGTGGAGCGCAGGATGTCGGCGTCGTCGGCGACGGCACCCACCCGGTAGGCGATGGCGCCCGCGTCACGGGCGGCCGCGGTGAGCGCGAAGCTGTTGGAGTCGTAGATCTGGCCCTTGCCCAGCTCCTCCCCGGGCTGGACGAGTTCGCTGCCCGTGGACACGACGACCACGCGCGGGCGCGGGCGCACCCGCACGGTGCCCCGGCCGATCGCGGCGAGCAGCGCGATCTGCGGCGGACCGAGGATCGTCCCGGCCTCCAGGGCCAGGTCTCCGGCCTTCACGTCGCTGCCCCTGGCGCGCACGTGCGCGCGCGCCTCGGCGGGGCGGTGCACGCGCACCTGTCCCTCGGCGCCGTCGGGGGCCAGGCTGCGGGCCTGCATCCCGCTCACGGGGCCCTCGCCGAGCCCTCCGTCGGTCCACTCGACGGGCACGACGGCCTCGGCGCCGGGCGGCAGCGGAGCACCGGTCATGATGCGGGCGGCCTGGCCGGGCCCGACCCGGACCAGGTCGGCCGAGCCGGCCGCGACGTCCCCGACGACCTCGAGGGCGGCCGGGAACTCCTCGGTGGCGCCGGCGACGTCCGCGACCCGCACCGCGTACCCGTCCATGGAGCTGTTGTCGAACGGCGGCAGGGAGACCGGCACCGTGATGTCGTCGACCAGGACGCAGCCCTGGGCGTCGAGCAGTTGCAGCTCGATGGGTTCGAGGGGACGGACGGTGGTGAGGATGTCCTCCAGGTGCTCGTCCACCGACCAGAGGTGGTCCGGGCCGGCGGGGCTGGTCGCGGCGCTGCTCAACGTTGCTGCATCTCCTCGGCTACGTAACTGCGAAGCCAGGCCCGGAAGTCCGGGCCCAGGTCTTCACGTTCGCACGCAAGTCTGACAATGGCACGCAGGTAGTCGCCACGGTCGCCGGTGTCATAGCGGCGGCCCTTGAAGACGACGCCGTGCACCGGGCCGCCGACCTTCTCGTCCTGGGCCAGCTGCTGCAGGGCGTCGGTCAGTTGGATCTCGCCGCCGCGACCGGGCTCGGTCTTGCGCAGTATGTCGAAGATGTGCGGGTCGAGGACGTAGCGGCCGATGATCGCGTAGTTCGACGGGGCGTCCGCCGGGTCCGGCTTCTCGACCAGGCCGGTCACCTTGACCACGTCGCCCTCGGCGGTGGCCTCGACGGCCGCGCAGCCGTACAGGTGGATCTGCTCGGGCGCGACCTCCATGAGCGCGATCACGCTGCCGCCGTGCTGCTCCTGGACCTCGATCATGCGCTGGAGCAGCGGGTCGCGCGGGTCGATCAGGTCGTCGCCGAGGAGGACCGCGAAGGGCTCGTGGCCGACGTGCGGGGCGGCGCACAGGACGGCGTGGCCGAGGCCCCTGGGGTCGCCCTGGCGCACGTAGTGCATGGTGGCCAGGTCGCTGGACTCCTGCACCTTCGCGAGCCGCCCGGCGTCACCCTTCTTCTGGAGCGCCGATTCAAGCTCGTAGTTGCGGTCGAAGTGATCCTCGAGGGGACGCTTGTTGCGTCCGGTGATCATGAGGACGTCGTCGAGCCCCGCCGACACGGCCTCCTCGACCACGTACTGGATCGCCGGCTTGTCCACGACCGGCAGCATCTCCTTGGGAGTGGCTTTGGTCGCCGGCAGGAACCGGGTACCGAGGCCTGCTGCGGGAATGACAGCCTTGCTGATCCTGGGGTGCGACTGAGTCATGCTCGCAACCTTATCCGGTGCCTTTGGTAAGGAATCTGTGGCTCCGGTTAATTGGCCCTCATATGAGCACATTAAGAAGGGTGCAAGAACGACCAGTGGTACACGACGGACGCACGAGCGAGCCTGACAAGCGAACGTTGCGACGGGAGTTCCTCGCGGTGAGGAACAGGTTGCCGGAGGATGTCGTACGGGAGGCGGGTGACACGCTGGCCGAGCGCGCTTTTGACCTGCCCGAACTGGCGCGTGCGCGCACGGTGGCGGCGTACGTCTCCGTCGGGAGCGAGCCCGGCACGCTCGCCCTGCTGGACGCGTTGCGCGCGCGGGGCGTGCGCGTCCTGCTCCCCGCACTCCTGCCCGACAACGACCTGGACTGGGGCGACTACACCGGCCCGGACTCTCTGGAGCGGATCCAACACGGCCGAAAAATGGCCCTGTTCGAGCCCTCCGGCGAGCGCCTCGGCCCGGACGCCGTGATCGCGGCGGACGTCGTTCTGCTGCCCGGGCTCGCGGTGGACGCGCGCGGGATGCGCCTGGGGCGCGGCGGCGGGTCGTACGACCGGGTGCTCGCACGCCTGGAGCGGGCGGGCGCGCGCCCCGCGCTCGTGGTGCTCCTGTACGACACGGAAGTCGTCGCACACGTCCCGGAGGAGGCGCACGACCAGCCGGTGCACGCGGTGGTGACGCCGTCGGGTGTGCGCCGCTTCACGGGCGGCTGACCGGGCGGGGCGCCTGGTCCGCATCCGGGACGGGCCCCCTCCACGCGCGTGTGGAGGGGGCCCGTCCCGGATGCCTGCCGTCAGCGGATCACGGCTTGAGGACGAGTGTGTCGCTCGTGCTCGCGTCGACCGCCTTGTCCGAGAACGACCAGGGCAGCAGCTCGCCCTTGACCCACTTGCCGGTCTGGTCGGTGTAGTGGGCGCTGTAGGCGTGGCCGGAGGCTCCGGTCAGGTTGATCCACTTGGACTTGTCGAGGTCCTTGAGGTTGACGACCATGCGCATCGACGGAACCCAGACGACGCCGTAGCCGCCGGCGGCGTTCCAGCCGGTCGCGTTGACGGTGGCCTCGCCGCCACTGAGCTTCCAGGGACCGCGGTTGAGGACGTACTGGAGGAACCCGGGCCCCTCGGTGCCGAGCGTCTGGTTCTTCAGGAACAGGCGGTGCAGCCGGCCCCAGCTCCAGGTGTCGATGTCCTTGCCGAGCTTGGCGGTCAGCTCCCAGCGGGCGTCGATCATGGCGCGCCTGAACAGCTCGTCCCGGTTGTCGGCCTTGTTGCGGTCGCCCACTCCGGCCGGAGTCTTCCACCAGTCGCTGTTCGGCTTGTCCATGAGGGTGCGCACGACCTCGAACCAGCGGTCGCCGCCGTCCGGCTGCGCCTGGTCGGCGTCGCGCTGGCCGCACTCGCGCACCTTCGTGTCGTCGTCCACCGGGCCGGTGTTGTCGATCTTGTCGACCCACAGGCACTGGCCCTTGACGCGCAGCTCCTTGGGGAGCTTGTTGCCGAAGGCGAGCTTGAGGATGTTGCGCCACACGGAGTTGAAGTAGGCGGCCGCCGCGGAGTCGGCGTCCTGGGTGTAGTCCCAGCCCTCCAGCAGCTTCTGCGCCTCCCGGACGTTCTTGTCGTCGAGGTTGATCCGCAGCAGCCTGGGCACCAGCAGCTTGGCGATCTCGCTGCTGTTGTCCAGCTGCATCTGGCGCATGTCGTCGGTGGAGATCTTGCCCGTGCCCTTGATCTTGGACTCGATCAGGTCGGTGATGCGCTGGCTGCGGGCGCCGTAGCCCCAGTCGGTGGTGAGCGTGTACGGGTACTTGTCCTTGTCGACCACGGCCTGGTTGGCGGTGACGATGTAGCCCCGTCGGGGGTCGTACTCGTAGGGCAGCTCGTCCTGCTTGATGAAGCCGGTCCAGCGGTACTTCGAGTCCCAGCCCGGCGCCGGGATGGAGCCGTCGTCCACCGAGGAGCGGGTGGGGATCCGGCCGGGCAGGGTGTAGCCGATGTGGTTGTCGGTGCTGGCGTAGACCAGGTTCTGCGAGGGCACGTCGAACAGGGCGGCCGCGGAGCGGAAGTCGTTCCAGCCGGCCGCCTTGTCCAGGGCGAACACGGCGTCCATGGAGGTGCCCGGGTCGAGGGCCGTCCACCTCAGGGCGATGCCGTAGCCGTCACCGCGGTCGGGTGCGGCCGTGTTGACGGCGGCCTTCCGGCCGACCTGGACGAGTTCGTCGTCACGGTCGGACAGCAGCGGCATCCCGTCGGCGGTCTGGCGCACGACGATCGTCTTCGACTTGCCGCCGGCGACCTCGATGGTCTCCTCGCGGCTCCTGAAGGGCCGGACCTTGCCGTCGTACAGGTAGCCGTCGCCGCTGAGCTTCTCCAGGTACAGGTCGGTGACGTCGACCCCGGAGTTGGTCATGCCCCAGGCGATGTCCGCGTTGTGGCCGATGATCACACCGGGCATGCCGGCGAACGTGTAGCCGGTGACGTCGTACTGGCACTTGCTGGAGACGGTGCGGCAGTGCAGGCCCATCTGGTACCAGACGGACGGCAGCGACGCCGACAGGTGCGGGTCGTTGGCGAGCAGCGGCTTGCCGGTGATGGTGTACTTCCCGGCGACGACCCAGGAGTTGGAGCCGATGCCCTGGCCGTTCACGCCGACCGCCGTGGGCACGCTGTCCAGGACCTTGTAGAGGCCCGCCAGCTGGCTCGTGAGTGCCGAACCCGCCGTGGCCGAGGTGGAGGAGCCGGTCGTGCCGGTCGCGCCCTGAGAACCGCTCGTGGCGCCGCCCTGCTGGAAGGCCTTGGCCACGTCGCTGTACCGGCCCTCCTGGACGATCGGCTTGTTGCGGCTGTAGGGGTACTCGGGGTAGAGGTCCTCGATCTGCTGCGGGCCGAGCCGGCTGGTCATCAGGGCGCGGTCGATCTCGTCCTGCATGTTGCCGCGCAGGTCCCAGGCCATCGCCTTGAGCCAGGAGACCGAGTCGACCGGGGTCCACTTCTGCGGCTTGTAGTCGTTGGTGAAGCCCAGGGCCGCGTACTCCAGGGAGATGTCCTCGCCGTCCTTGCCCTGGAGGTAGGCGTTGACACCCTTGGCGTAGGCGTCGAGGTACTTCTTCGTGGAGGCCGACAGCTTGGTGTCGTACTCCTGCCTGGCGATCCGGTCCCAGCCGAGGGTGCGCAGGAACTCGTCGTTCTTGACCTGCCCCTTGCCGAACATCTCCGACAGGCGCCCGGAGGTCATGTGCCGGCGCACGTCCATCTCGTAGAACCGGTCCTGCGCCTGGACGAAGCCCTGCGCCATGAACAGGTCCTCGTCGGACGAGGCGTAGATCTGCGGGATGCCGTTCCCGTCCCGCTTGACGTCGACGGGCCCCGACAGGCCCTGGAGCGTGATCGAACCGGTGGTCTGCGGGAAGGAGGCGCGGACGGTGCTGATCGACCAGTAAGCCCCGTAGGCGACGCCTCCGATGATGGCCAGGACGAGCACAAGCACGACAAGTCGGGCTTTGCGCCCCTTCTTCCTGCCGGACTTGACGGACGTGGCACCCGTTGTGGCGGCGTCACCCGTTGTGGCGGTGGTGTTGGGGGGCATCGCTGTCCTTGCTGTCCTAACGCGAGCGGCAGGTCGGGCTGTGACTTTGAATGAGCGCTGGAGCAACCATAGGCGCAGGGCCCCGAGCCGCTTGACGCGGAGTCGGGAACCGGCGCGCACGGACGTTCGATCTTGCCCTGGCGAGTGTCAAGAAAGCGTCAAGAGTTAGGTAAGGTAACGAAGTACTTGGGTGCGGTGCGCCGCAGCCTCGGGTCTTGTGTACGTGAGCCCGCGCGCTCCCCGCGCGGGCCAAGGAAGGGAACCGCCGCTGACTGTTCACCACCTCGACCAGCTCCTGCTCGTCTGCTCCCTGGTCCTCCTGGTCGCCGTCGCGGCCGTCCGGATCTCCTCACGCAGCGGGCTCCCCAGCCTGCTCGTCTACCTGGGGATCGGCGTCCTCATGGGCCAGGACGGCGTCGGGAACATCCACTTCAACAACGCCGAGATGACCCAGGTCATCGGGTACGCGGCCCTGGTCGTGATCCTCGCCGAGGGCGGTCTCGGCACGAAGTGGAAGGAAATCCGGCCGGTCCTCGGGTCCGCCTCCATGCTGGCTCTGGTGGGGGTCGCGATCAGCGTCGGCACGACCGCGGCGGGCGCGCACTATCTGGTCGGGCTGGACTGGCGGCAGGCGCTCATCATCGGCGCGGTCGTCTCCTCGACGGACGCCGCGGCGGTCTTCTCGGTCCTGCGCCGGATCCCCCTGCCCGCGCGCGTGACGGGCACGCTGGAGGCGGAGTCCGGCTTCAACGACGCCCCGGTGGTCATCCTGGTCGTCGCCTTCTCCACGGCCGGCCCGGTCGAGCACTGGTACGTCCTGGTCGGCGAGATAGCGCTGGAACTGGCCATCGGCGCGGCCGTGGGTCTCACGGTGGGCTGGCTCGGGGCCTGGACCCTCAAGCGGGTCGCCCTGCCCGCCTCCGGCCTCTACCCGATCGCCGTGCTGGCGATCGCCGTCGTCGCCTACGCCGCCGGCGCGCTGAACCACGGCAGCGGCTTCCTCGCCGTCTACCTGGCGTCGATGATGCTCGGCAACGCCAAGCTCCCGCACTGGCCCGCCACGCGCGGCTTCGCCGAGGGGCTCGGCTGGATCGCCCAGATCGGCATGTTCGTCCTGCTCGGCCTGCTCGTCACCCCGCACGAGCTGGGCGACGACATCTGGCCGGCCCTCGTCATCGGGCTCGCGCTGACCATGGTGGCCCGCCCGCTGAGCGTCGTGCTCAGCCTGGCCCCGTTCCGGGTGCCGTGGCCGGAGCAGGCACTGATGTCCTGGGCCGGGCTGCGCGGCGCCGTGCCCATCATCCTGGCGACGATCCCCATGGTGAACGGCGTCGCGGGCAGCCAGCGGATCTTCAACATCGTCTTCGTGCTGGTCGTCGTCTACACCCTCGTGCAGGGGCCGACCCTGCCCTGGCTGGCGAGCCGGCTGCGCCTCGGCGGGGCGGGCGAGGCGTCCGACCTCGGCATCGAGTCGGCACCCCTGGAGCGGCTGCGCGGGCATCTGCTGTCCGTCTCGATCCCCGAGGGATCCCGGATGCACGGCGTCGAGGTGAACGAGCTGCGGCTGCCGCCCGGCGCCGCCGTCACCCTCGTCGTCCGGGACGGAAAATCGTTTGTTCCGCTGCCCACGACGGTGCTGCGGCACGGGGACGAACTCCTCGTGGTCGCCACCGACCCCGTGCGCGACGCGGCGGAACGGCGCCTGCGCGCGGTCGCCCACGGCGGCAAGCTGGCCGGCTGGCTGGGCACGGACGGGGCGGGCAGCTCACGTTAAGGGGGCGTTTCGTACGGTTCACACCCTCGGCAATCACAGGTGACCGCCGCGGGTGGTGCTCATTTTCACAGGTGGACGAGGCAATGCCACCTGTACGATGAAGGCGCACCCTGATCGAACCAACTCTGCCTGACGCAGAGCTGGCGCGACCGTATGGCGGCCGGGCCTCTCCCACCCACAGTGGGCGCCGGTATCTACCGCAGTTTGCGCAAGAGGACAGCTCTCGGCGCCCGGGCCCGCAACGGGGCACGCGCTACCAGGCGGCAGAAAGGCACGGGCCGTGGGATCCACGGTCAGCACCACCGCACCGGAGACGACCTCGCCGGCCCCTTCCCGCCCCGGATACGGACAGCTGCTGCGCACCCGCGGCGCCTGGACGTTCCTGCTCCCCGGCTTCGCGGCGCGCCAGCCGTTCGCGATGCTCACCATCTCCATCGTGCTGCTCGTGCAGCACACCACCGGCTCGTACGGCGCCGCAGGCGCCGCCGCGGCCGCCACCGGTGTCTCCATGGCGCTGTTCGCGCCGTACAGCGGCCGCCTCGCCGACCGTTACGGGCAGCGCGCCGTCCTGATCCCGGGTGTCCTGGTGCACACGCTGTCGGGCCTGACGCTGACGGCGCTCGCGCTGGCGCACGCGCCCCTGTGGGCGCTGTTCGTGGCGGCCGTCCCGACCGGCGCCTCGGTGCCGCAGGTCGGCCCCATGGTGCGTGCGCGCTGGGGCGTGAAGCTCCAGGGCTCGCCCCTGATGACCACCGCGGCGGCCTTCGAGTCCGTCACGGACGAGCTGACCTTCGTCTTCGGGCCCCTGCTGGCGACCGCGCTGTGCACCGCCGTCACCCCGTCCGCGGGCCTGGTGACCGAGGCCGCGCTGACGCTCGTCGGCGGTCTGCTGTTCGCCGCGCAGAAGAGCACGCAGCCGTCGGTGTCCGGCGGGAGCGGGCACGCGCGCGTGCAGCACACCTCTGCCCTGCGCGTCCCGGGCGTCCGGGTGCTGGTGGTGACCTTCCTGGGCATCGGGTCGGTCTTCGGCGGCATGCAGGTGGCGCTCGCGGCGTTCACCGAGTCGATCGGCGAGCCCGGCCTCAACGGTGTCCTCTACGGCACCTTCGCCGCGGGCAACATGCTCTCCGGCATCGTCTGCGGTGCGATCGCCTGGAAGGCCGCCCCGCAGCGGCGCCTGGTCATCGGCTACGCCGCGCTCGCGCTGACCGCGTCCGCGCTGTGGACGGCGCACTCGGTGCTGCTGCTGGCCGGTCTCGGCCTGCTGGTCGGCATGTGCATCGCGCCGGCTCTGATCACCGGCTACACGCTGGTCGAGGGCCTGGTGCCGGCGGAGGCCCGCACCGAGGCGTTCACCTGGCTGACCGGTGCCGTCGCGCTCGGTCAGGCGGCCGCCGTCACGGTCGCCGGACAGCTGGAGGACCGCCTGTGGGGCGGTGCCGGTTTCCTGGTGCCGATGGCCGGCACCGTGCTCGCGCTGGTCACCCTGGTCGCCCTGCGTTCGCGGCTGGTCGCCCGGGCCCAGACCCGCACGGTCGCACGTGGCGTCGGTCACCGCGTGCCGGTGACGGTGGACTGATCCCCGGGAATACGTCACTATGGACCGTCGTTAGCACTCATTGAGTCAGAGTGCCAGGAGGAAGACAGTGCCGACCTACCAGTACCAGTGCACCGAGTGCGGCGAGGGCCTCGAGGCGGTTCAGAAGTTCACCGATGACGCCCTGACCGAGTGCCCCAACTGCGGTGGCCGCCTGAAGAAGGTGTTCTCCGCGGTCGGCATCGTCTTCAAGGGCTCCGGCTTCTACCGCAACGACTCCCGCGGCTCCACGTCGAGCAGCAGCCCGGCGACGAAGTCGTCCAGCTCCTCGTCGACCGACTCGAAGTCGTCCCCGCCGGCGTCCTCGACGTCTTCGGCGTCCTCTTCGTCCTCGACTTCGTCGGGCTCCTCGAGCAGCAGCTCCGCGGCCTGAGATCGCGCTCCCCGGGCCCTGCCGTCACGTGACGGCAGGGCCCCAGGTGTACCCGGGCACCGGCTCCCCGCCTTTTCGCGGCCAGCTAGTGTGCTCGTCATGGCGAACGCAGAGATCGGTGTCATCGGCGGGTCGGGCTTCTACTCGTTCCTCGACGACGTGACCGAGGTCCAGGTGGACACCCCCTACGGGCAGCCCAGCGACTCCCTCTTCCTCGGCGAGATCGCCGGCCGGCGGGTCGCCTTCCTGCCCCGGCACGGCCGCGGCCACCACCTGCCACCGCACCGGATCAACTACCGCGCCAACCTCTGGGCCCTGCGCTCGGTCGGCGTCCGGCAGGTCCTCGGACCGTGCGCGGTCGGCGGGCTGCGCCCCGAGTACGGCCCGGGCACCCTGCTCGTACCGGACCAGATGGTGGACCGCACGAAGGCCAGGGTCCAGACGTACTTCGACGGGCTGCCGCTGCCCGACGGCACGGTGCCCAACGTGGTGCACGTGTCCATGGCCGACCCCTACTGCCCCACCGGCCGGGCCGCCGCGCTGAAGGCGGCGCGCGGACGGGAGTGGGAACCGGTGGACGCCGGCACGCTGGTCGTGGTCGAGGGGCCGCGCTTCTCGACCCGCGCCGAATCGTTGTGGCACCAGGCGCAGGGCTGGTCGGTGGTGGGCATGACCGGCCACCCCGAGGCGGCTCTCGCCCGTGAACTGGAGCTCTGCTACACGTCGCTGACCCTGGTCACCGACCTGGACGCCGGTGCCGAGACCGGCGAGGGGGTCTCCCACGAGGAGGTGCTGCAGGTGTTCGCGGCCAACGTGGACCGGTTGCGGGGCGTGCTGTTCGACGCGGTGGCGGCACTGCCGGAGACCGGGGCGCGTGACTGCCTCTGCAAGAACGCGCTCGGCGGGATGGATCCGGGCTTCGAACTGCCGTAGCGGAGGGACCGGGCGACACCGGCAACGGTGCGCGGTGAGGGACGGCGACGCGAGGGACGGGTCGACGCGAGGGACGGCGACGCGAGGGACGGCGACGCGAGGGACGGGTCGACGCGAGGGACGGCGACGCGAGGGACAAGTCGACGCGAGGGACGGCGACGCGAGGGACAAGTCAACGCGAGGGACGGGTGAGCGGAAGTCCCCGTTCGGGTGGGCGGGTTGTCCACAACTTCTCCGTGGTCCACCGGCTCCGGCGGGCTTCGGCGTGAGGCGTCATCGTGGCAGGGCAAGCCGAAATCCCCTTGTCGCAGGCGGTGATCCCCATGCCCTTGACCCCGTCGTCCCCCGCTCCGGCCGCGCCTCCCCTCCGTCTCCCGCTTCCCCTCGGCACCGACGCCCCGGCGACCTGCGAGGTCCCGCTCTTCGCCCCGGTGCGCGTGCGCGGCGGGCTGTATCAGCTGCAACGGCTCGTACGGCAGCGCAGGCGGGCCGTCGCGGCCGGCCTCGCCGTGACCGCTGCCGCGCTCGTGGCGGCGGGGCCGCGGACCGCGGCCGAACCCCACCGCGCCGAACGGGCCCGCGGGCACCCGGTCACGGAACCCGCACGACGGCACGGATCGGTGCGCATGGTGACGGCGCCGGTGCGGATCTCGGACGCCGCCACCGTCCGGCTGCTCCGGCCCGGCGACCGCGTCGACGTCGTCGCGGCCGAGGACCCCTCGGCCGGAGGCGGCGCCCGGGTGCTCGCGCGGGGAGTGCGGGTGACGAGGGTGCCGGAGCCGCTGGAGGATGCGTCCGAGAGCGGGGCGCTGGTCGTCCTGTCGGTGCCGCGCGCCATGGCGGCGCGGCTCGTGGGCGCGAGCGCCACCGCACGGCTGGCGGTGACGCTGTGCTGAGTCACCGCGGCCGATGTCTCTGCGACCCGCCGTCAAGTCCGAAGATCGAGCTACGGAATTGGACACAATGGCCGCACCGTGCCGTAGGTTGCGGAGCGTTTGGTTCCACACCCTGTGCACGCGAGGAGAGTCCCCGAGGTGAACGCGAAGAAGGAACCGAGCATCTGGCACGGCTTCAAGGCCTTCCTGATGCGCGGCAACGTCGTCGATCTGGCAGTCGCGGTGGTCATCGGCGCCGCCTTCACCAACATCGTCAACTCGGTGGTGAAGGGGCTCATCAACCCGCTGGTGGGCGCGATCGGCACTCAGAACCTGGACCACTACAGCTCGTGCCTGAGCAGCAGCTGCAAGGGCGACCAGGGCATCCAGCTGATGTGGGGCTCGGTCCTCGGCGCGACGCTGAGCTTCGTGATCACCGCGGCCGTCGTGTACTTCCTGATGGTCCTGCCGATGGCGAAGTACCTGGCCCGGATAGAGGCCCGCCGGAAGGCGAGGGAGGGCACGCACGAGATCATCGAGGTGACCGAGCTGGAGGTCCTCAAGGAGATCCGCGACGCGCTGGTCGCCCAGCGCGGATCGGGACACGACGAGCGCTAGCGGCGCTCCCGCGGGCGGCTCAGAGGTGGTGGGGCGGCTTCTCGTCGAGGAAGCGCTTCAGGTCGGCGGCGCTGTCGCCGTCCGGGCGCTCGCCCCACCCGCGGTCGGTGTCGTCCGAGGACTGCTGGCTCAACGGGTCGTCGAAGATCAGCGCGGGCTTCGGGTCGCGCGACTCGGGTTCGGGGGCGGTGCTCATGTCCCCAGGGTACGGCCCCGGCCCGGGCGCCCCCGCGAAGCCTCTGACCTGGAGGTTTTTCCGACGCTTCGGATCCCGACCGAATTGTGAATCCCTTCACAAGATTTTGCCGCGGTTTTCTGCTGTGCTGGGACGCATGACGTCCAGTTCCGCTCCGGCGCCCGCCTCGGGTGCGCACAAGTCCCGGGGGCCCCTGCGGCCGCTCACCGCGCGCAGGCGCGACGAGGCGCACCGGGTCTCCTCCCCGCTGGAGCTCTTCTTCGACCTGTGCTTCGTGGTGGCCATCGCACAGGCGGGCGTGCAGCTCGTGCACGCCGTGGCCGAGGGGCACGCGGGCCACGGGATCCTGAACTACGCGATGGTGTTCTTCGCCATCTGGTGGGCCTGGATGAACTTCACGTGGTTCGCCTCGGCGTACGACAACGACGACGCGCTCTACCGGGTGGTGACCCTGGTCCAGATCGCCGGTGTGCTGGTACTGGCGGCGGGCGTCTCCCGGGCGTTCGAGCACCACGACTTCCTGGTCGTCTGGCTCGGCTACGTGATCATGCGGCTGGCGATGGTCGCACAGTGGCTGAGAGCGGCGCGATCGGCCGAGGGGCCGGAACGGACCATGGCGCTCAGATACGTGGGCGGTGTGCTGTTGTGCCAGGTCGGCTGGCTGGGGCTGATCCTGCTGCCGGAGCCGGCCCGGCCCTGGGTGTTCCTGGTGATGGTGATCGTGGAGCTGTCCGTGCCGCTGTACGCGGAGAAGGCCCGTGCGACGTCCTGGCATCCGCACCACATCGCCGAGCGGTACGGCCTGTTCACGATCATCGTGCTCGGCGAGACGATCGCCGCGGCCACGGTCGCCGTGAAGTCGGCGCTGGACGAGCAGGACGCGCTGGGCGAACTGCTGCCGATCGCGGCGGGCGGCCTGCTGATCGTGTTCGCCGCGTGGTGGATCTACTTCGTGGTGCCCATCCACGGTCACCTGCGCTCCAGCAGGCAGGCGTTCCTCTGGGGCTACGGCCACTACCTGATCTTCGCCTCGACCGCGGCGATCGGCGCCGGTCTGGAGGTGGCGGTGGAGCAGGCGGTCGGCAAGGCGCACATCTCGACGCTGTCCGCCTCGGCGGCCGTGACCCTGCCGACGGCGCTGTACCTGCTGACCGTGTGGGCGCTGCACTCGCGGCACTTCAAGGTCGGCATCAGCCAGCAGCTGGTGCTTCCGGGCACGGCGCTGGTGGTGGTCTGCTGCACCTTCCTGGGCGAGTGGGCGGTGCTCGCCGCGGGGCTCGTGTGCGCCGCCTCGGTGGTGGTCGGGGTCACGCTCACGACGCGCACGGTCTCCAGCGGGCGGCGCACGAACGCGACGGCACCGGCCGCCTGAAGCCCGCGGACGCGTCCTGGGGCTGGGCCAGACTGACCCCATGACAGTTGACGCATTGACGGATGTCGCCGGGCTGCGGGTGGGGCACGCCACCCTCGGCGGGGACGGCCGGCTCACCGGCACCACGGTCGTCCTCGCGCCCGAGGGCGGCGCGGTCGCCGCCGTGGACGTGCGCGGGGGCGGTCCCGGCACCAAGGAGACCGACGCCCTCGATCCGCGCAACGTGGTGCAGAAGGTCGACGCCGTCGTGCTGACCGGAGGCAGCGCCTACGGGCTCGACGCGGCGTCCGGGGTGATGGCCTGGCTCGAGGAGCAGGGGCGCGGGGTGCGGGTCGGGCCGGACCCGGGGCACGTCGTGCCGGTGGTGCCCGCCGCGTGCGTCTTCGATCTGGGGCGCGGCGGGGACTTCCGCGCCCGTCCGGACGCGGCGACGGGGCGTGCGGCGGTGGAGGCGGCCGCGGCGAGCAGGCGGGGCGCGGCAGTGTACGAGGGGTGCGTGGGCGCCGGTACGGGCGCCGTGGCGGGGCAGCTCAAGGGCGGGGTGGGCACCGCGAGTGCGGTGCTGGACTCGGGGATCACGGTGGCCGCGCTGGTGGTGGTGAACGCGGCGGGGTCGGTGCTGGATCCGGACACGGGCGTCCTGTACGGGGAGTTGTTCCAGGGGCGCGTTCGGTATCCGGAGGAGCGCGTGCACGAGGCCGCGCGTCGGCGTCTCGCCGAGGTGGCCGCGAGGAACGCGCCGCCGCCGCTGAACACGACGCTCGCGGTGGTCGCGACCGACGCGGACCTCACCAAGGCGCAGGCGCAGAAGATGGCGGGCACGGCGCACGACGGCATCGCACGCGCCGTGCGGCCGGTGCACCTGCTGCACGACGGCGACACGGTCTTCGCGCTGGCGACCGGCACCCGCACGCTCGACGGCACCGGCCCGTTGGCGCTCAACGACGTCCTCGCGGCCGGCGCCGACGTCGTGACCCGGGCGATCGTGCGGGCCGTGCGCGCCGCCGAGCCGGTCGACGGGCCGGGTGGAGCGTGGCCGTCGTACGGGGAGTTGTACGGGCAGCGTTGAGCCCCGGCGGCCCTCGTGGCCGCGGGTTGAGCCATGGATTGTCGCGGTTCTGTCACGTGATGACGTCAACCGGCTCCGGAGGGAACCTCCCCCCGGACCCGGGCCCTCTTTCATGACGCACTGGAACGGATCACGCACATCACACGAACCTGGAGCAGCCCGTGACAACGCCGGACATTGCAGCGCGGCGCGTACTGGGGGCCTGTGCCGCCTTGGTGGTCGGCGCCCTGACCCTGACCGCCTGCGGTGGCAGCGCCAACGCCTCGAACGACGACGGCAAGGGCGGCAAGGACTCGCCCAGGACGTCGACGGCGAAGGTCGTGATCTCGGCCAAGGACGGTTCGACCGGCGCGTCGATCAACGCCACCGGTGTGAAGGTCAGCGGCGGCAGGCTGACGGACGTGAAGATGACCGTGGCCGGGTCGGGGCAGGCGGTGCAGGGGGCGATATCGGCGGACGGCAGCAGCTGGAAGCCGAAGGGGCAGCTGGAGCGCGGCACGAAGTACGAGATCGACGCGACCGCGAAGGACGCGAGCGGGCGTACGGCGGCGGCCAACTCCATCTTCACCACCGTCAGCTCCGCCAACAGCTTCATCGGCACCTACACCCCGGACGACGGCTCGACCGTCGGTGTGGGCATGCCGGTGTCGTTCACCTTCGACAAGGCCATCACCGACAAGAAGGCCGTGCAGTCGCACATCACGGTCGGCTCCAGCAGCGGTCAGCAGATCGTCGGGCACTGGTTCGGGAACCAGCGGCTCGACTTCCGGCCACACGAGTACTGGAAGGCCGGCTCCAAGGTCACGATGAAGATCGACCTGGACGGGGTGCAGGGCGCGAACGGCGTCTACGGAGTGCAGAAGAAGACGGTGTCCTTCACCATCGGGCGCTCGCAGGTCTCCACGGTCGACGTCAACACGCAGACGATGACGGTGCAGCGGGACGGCAAGACGCTCAAGTCGGTGCCGATCTCCGCGGGCAGCGCGCAGCACACCACGTACAACGGCCAGATGGTCATCTCCGAGAAGTTCGTGCAGACCCGTATGAACGGCTCGACCGTCGGCTTCGGCGGGGAGTACGACATCTCCGACGTGCCGCACGCGATGCGCCTGACGACCTCCGGCACGTTCATCCACGGCAACTACTGGTACAACAAGGGCAACCCGCCGTTCGGCCGGGAGGGCACCAGCCATGGCTGCGTCGGCCTGGCGGACGTGCAGGGCGCGCAGGGCGACACGACGGCCAAGTGGTTCTACGACAACTCGCTCATCGGTGACGTCGTGATCGTGAAGAACTCCCCGGACAAGACGGTGTCCCCGGACAACGGCCTCAACGGCTGGAACATGTCGTGGAGCGCCTGGACCGCCGGAAGCGCCGTCTGACCGGCCGGTTCTGACGGTCCGTGAGGCCGCGCGGGAACTTCTCGCGCGGCCCGCGCGTTTTCCGGGCATACGTTTTCTCGGTTCCCGGACATGATGTCCGACCGAGGGGCTACGGTATGCACCCACAAGGTGACATGCAGCAACGCCGGGAGAAGCCTTGAGCGTTCCGTACGAGACGGCAGCGTACGAACCAGCCGAGTCGCCCGAGTCTCCGGAGGAGCATCTCGAGCGGCTCCTCGGCCGTGCCCTGAACTCCTTCGAACTGCCCGACGAGGTGTTACGGCAGCTCGACTGCGCTCTGGCGCAGGACAGTTCCCTGCACTCCGCCCACCACAGCGCGGGACTGCACCGCGAGACGTACCGGCACACCTGGCTGCTCGCCGACGGCTCGGCGGTGACCCTGTGGGAGCTGGTCCACAACACCGTGCCGGGCGGCGACGCCCAGCACGAGGTGTACGTCGACGAGGAGGAGCTGCACACGGCCACCGCCCGGCTCGCGCTGCCGGCGGACACTCCGGACTTCGAGCTGCCGGTGCTGATGCAGCTGTCGGCGATCCCCGAGCCCCGGCATGTGTACGCCCGGGACGACTCGGCGGACCACGCACGCCGGCTGCTGCGCCGCGCGGAGAATCCCGACCGTCCGGACGCGGAGACGGCGGCGCTGCTGGCGACGGCGGCCGCGCATCAGATCACCCAGGCGTTCGGGCGGCCCGGCCGGACCGGCCGCGCGGGCCTGAGCTTCGCGCTGTACGAGCACGCGTTCCTGCTGCCGGACGGCCGGGAGGTCTCGCTGTGGGAGGTCGAGCACACGGCGACGCCCGACGGGCGGCACATGTGCGAGGTCTACACGTCGGAGGAAGCGGCCCGGGATGCCATGGAACGGCGCGCGGCGCGGCAGGCCTGACAGTAGCCTCGGGGCCCGCTTCCGTCAGCGGCTTCCGAGTCGTCGTACGAGGCCGGCGAAGGCGTCCTCTTCCGCCGCGCTCAGTTCGACGTACTCCTGCGGCGGAGGGCCGAAGCGCTGGTGCGGGAAGGCCGCCAGAGCAGCCTCCACACGGGCGCGGCGCATGATGCGGGTCACCGCGAGGGCCCAGACGACGCCCGCCAGAGTGAGGACGGTCACGCCGATCAGCTGAAGAGTCGGGACTTGCTCAGGCATGCCGTCCAGTAGACACCACGGTCCGGGACTTTGGTCCCGGACCGTGACGTATCTCGCAGGTGCCGTGAACAACTCACAGCTCACCAAAGGGGCAAGAGTGGCGGTACCCCGTCAGGCGGCGACGGGCTGCTTCGCCTCCTTCGGCGTCGTGGCGGGGTTGCCGGCGGGGTCCGTGGCCGTGGCCTCCGGAGCCTGCTTGCGCATGCCCTTGAGGAGGACGACCAGGGCCGCGCTGACGCAGACGCCGACCGCGATGGCGATCAGGTAGAGGAACGGGTTGCCGATCAGCGGGACCACGAAGATGCCGCCGTGCGGGGCGCGCAGGGTGGCGCCGAAGCCCATCGACAGCGCGCCGGTGATCGCGCCGCCCACCATGACGGACGGGATGACCCGCAGCGGGTCCGCCGCGGCGAACGGGATCGCGCCCTCGGAGATGAAGGAGGCGCCCAGCACCCAGGCGGCCTTGCCGTTCTCGCGCTCGGTCTGGGTGAAGAGCCTGCCGCGGACCGTCGTGGCCAGGGCCATCGCCAGCGGCGGGACCATGCCGGCCGCCATCACCGCGGCCATGATCTTCATCGCGGAGTCGCTCGGGCTGGCGACCGCGATGCCCGCGGTGGCGAAGGTGTAGGCCACCTTGTTGACCGGGCCGCCCAGGTCGAAGCACATCATCAGGCCGAGCAGGGCGCCGAGCAGGATGGCGTTGGCACCGGTGAGGCCGCCCAGCCAGTCGGTCAGGCCCTTCTGGGCGGACGCGATGGGTTTGCCGATCACGACGAACATCAGGAACCCGACGATCGCCGAGGAGATCAGCGGGATCACCACCACCGGCATGATGCCGCGCAACGCCGCCGGGATGTTGATCCTCTGGATCGCCATCACCACACCACCGGCGATCAGACCGGCCGCCAGACCGCCGAGGAAGCCGGCGTTGATGGTGAGGGCGATCGAGCCGCCGACGAAGCCGGGGACGAGACCGGGGCGGTCCGCCATGCCGTAGGCGATGTAGCCGGCCAGGACCGGGATGAGAAAGCCGAAGGACACCACGCCGATCTGGAAGAGCAGCGCGCCCCAGCTGCCCGACTGGGTCCAGACGAAGTGGTCCATGACCGACGGCGCCTTGTTGACCTTCCAGCCGCCGATCGCGAAGCCGAGGGCGATGAGCAGACCGCCGGCCGCGACGAACGGAACCATGTAGCTGACGCCGGACATCAGCCACTTGCGGAGCTTGGTGCCGTAGCCCTCGGTGGAGTCGCCCGCACGCTCGACCGGCGTCCCGGCGGCGGCGCCCGCGGTGACCTCGCCGCGCTCGGCCCTGCCGCGCACCTCGGAGATCAGCTCGGCGGGGCGGTTGATGCCCGCCTTCACGCCGACGTCGACCGTCGGCTTGCCCGCGAAGCGCTCCTTGTCGCGTACGGGGACGTCGTGCGCGAAGATCACGCCGTCCGCCGCCGCGATCACCGCCGGGTCGAGCCGGGTGAAGCCGGCCGAGCCCTGTGTCTCGACGACGACCTCGACGCCCGCCTCGTGGCCCGCGTTCTCCAGGGACTCGGCCGCCATGTAGGTGTGGGCGATGCCGGTCGGGCATGAGGTGACGGCGACGATACGGAAGGGGCGTTCGCCCGTTCCCGTCGCACCCGTCACACCCGTCGCACCCGTCACACCCGTGGCGCCCGGCGCCGGGGCGGAGCCGCTCTCGGTGGCCGCGCCCGGCGCCGGGGCCGTGCTGCCCGCTGCGGCGCCGGCGGAGGCCGCCACCGGCGTCGCAGCGGAGTCTTCGGAGGCGTCCTCGGACGCCTGTGCACCGGCGGACGCGCTGTCCGCGGTCGCCGGAGCCTCCTCCCCGCGGATCAGCGCCGCCGTCGTCCCCGCGTCGCCCGCCGACCGCAGCGCGTCCGTGAACTCGGTGTTCATCAGCTGCCGGGCCAGCGAGGAGAGGATCGTCAGGTGGGCGTCGTCGGCGCCGGCCGGGGCCGCGATCAGGAAGATCAGGTCGGCGGGACCGTCCGCGGCGCCGAAGTCGATGCCGGCGGCGCTGCGGCCGAAGGCGAGCGTCGGCTCGGTGACATGGGCGCTGCGGCAGTGCGGGATGCCGATGCCGCCGTCGAGGCCGGTCGGCATCTGGGCCTCCCGGGCGGCCACGTCGGCGAGGAAGCCCTCCAGGTCGGTCACCCGGCCCTGGGCCACCATGCGCTCGGCGAGGGCGCGCGCCGCCGCTTCCTTGGTGTCGGCGGACAGGTCGAGGTCGACCAGGTCCGCGGTGATCATGTCGCTCATCGCGGGCTCCTATGCACGCGTATCGCCCGGGGAGTGGGGTGGGCGGAGGTGGGGAGGGGGGTGCTGCGGGGGGAGGCGGCGGGGTGGGCGCAGGCCTGGCCGGGGAGACCCTGACTGCTGGGGGTGGCAGGGCGGATCGGGGCGTCCTGCCGGCCCGCCGAGGCGGCGGGTAACGGGGAGCCCCGCCGCTTCATGGCCGGTGGCCGCAGCGGCACCGGCGGCAGGGCCGGCGTGATCGGCGCGGCCGTGCGGGGCTCGTGGACGTTCATGACACCGGCTCCGTCAGTTCGCGGTCGACCGGGATGTCGGCCGTGACCGTCACCGCGGCCGGGGCCAGGTCGGCGGGGGTCGGCATCACGCTGCCGGGGAGCCGGACCGCGGCGGCTCCGTGGGCGACCGCGGAGGCGAGGGCCTCCGGGCCGCGGCCGCCGGCGATCAGGAAGCCGGCGAGGGAGGAGTCACCTGCGCCCACGTTGCTGCGTACGGCGTCCACGTGCGCGCTGCCGAACCAGGCGCCCGCGCCGTCCACCAGCAGCTGCCCGTCGGCACCCAGGCTCGCGAGCACGGCGCGCGCGCCCATCTCGCGCAGTTCCTCGGCCGCCTTCACCGCGTCGCCCACCGTCGCCAGGGGGCGCCCGACGGCTTCCGCCAGCTCCTCGGCGTTCGGCTTCACCACGTCGGGCCGGGCGCGCAGCGCCTCCAGGAGCGCGCGCCCCGAGGTGTCCAGGGCGATGCGTGCGCCGCTGGCGTGCGCCCGCGTGACGACGTCGGCGTACCAGGAGGGCGTGAGGCCCCGGGGCAGGCTTCCGCAGCACGCGATCCAGTCCGCGTCGCGGGACTGCTCGCGGACGGTGTCCAGGAGCAGCTCCTGTTCGGCCGGGGACAGTTCGGGGCCCGGCGCGTTGATCTTCGTGAGTACCCCGTCCGCCTCCGCCAGCGCGATGTTCGAGCGGGTGGCTCCGGCGACCGGGACCGGCGCGACCTCGATGCCCTGCGCGTCGAGCAGATCGGCGACGAGCGCACCCGGCGCACCGCCCAGGGGCAGTACGGCGACCGTGCGCCGCCCGGCGGCCGCGACGGCGCGCGAGACGTTCACGCCCTTGCCACCGGGGTCCATGCGCTCGGTCTCGGCCCGGATGACCTCGCCGCGCTTCAGTTTCTGGACCTCGTAGGTGCGGTCGAGGGACGGGTTGGGGGTGACGGTGAGGATCATGCGCGCACTACTTCCGTGCCGCCGCGCTCGATCACGGCGGCGTCTTCGGGGCTCAGCCCGCTGTCGGTGATCAGCAGGTCCACGTCGCTCAGGTCACCGAAGCGGGCGAAGTGCTCCTGGCCGTGCTTGGCGGAGTCGGCGAGGAGGACGACGCGGCGGGCGGCGGCGACGGCCGCGCGCTTGACCGCGGCCTCGGCGAGGTCGGGGGTGGTCAGACCGTGCTCGGCGGAGAAGCCGTTGGCGGCGACGAACAGGACGTCGGCGCGGATCTCGCCGTACGCGCGCAGCGCCCAGGCGTCCACTGCGGCGCGTGTGCGGTGCCGGACGCGCCCGCCGACCAGGTGCAGCTGGATGCCCGGGTGGTCGGCGAGGCGGGCGGCGATCGGCAGGCTGTGCGTGACGACGGTGAGGGAGGACTCCAGCGGGATGGCCGCGGCCAACCGCGCCACCGTCGTACCGGCGTCGAGGACCATCGTGCCCTCGACGGGCAGCTCGGCGAGGGCCGCCTTGGCGATGCGGTCCTTCTCGTCGGCGGCGGTGGACTCGCGTTCGGCGAGGTCCGGCTCGAAGTCGAGGCGGCCGACCGGGATGGCACCGCCGTGCACCCGGCGGACGAGGCCCGCGCGGTCGAGGGCCTTCAGATCACGGCGGATCGTCTCCGCCGTGACCTGGAACTCCTCGGCCAGCGACAGCACGTCCACCCGGCCACCGTCACGGGCGATCCGGAGGATCTCCTGCTGCCGCTCCGGTGCGTACATGTCCGTTTGCCTCCGCCTCATGCCCGAACGTGTGGTTTCACCGCGAGACTACGCCTCGATTTTCGGGAAGTAAACAGGTTCGGGCCACAATCGGGCATGAACGGGCTTCCGGTTCTGTCCGGACAGCAGAAAGGCCCGGTACCTGGTCGGTACCGGGCCCCCTCCTGCCTGGTCAGGACACCAGCTCGGGTTCCCTCTCCACCGCCGGAGCGTCGGACGCGCCCTCCACGTGCTGCGCCGGACGCTTCGGCAGAGCGGACATCAGCAGGAAGATCACGCCCATCACGCCGGCCACCCACCACAGCGCGTGCTGGAAGCCGTGGACGAAGGCCGGGCCCACCTCGGCGCGCGTCAGCCGGTCGTCGATCACGCCGAAGAACACCACCGAGACCAGCCCGAGGCCGAGCGCGTTGCCCATCTGCTGCACGGTGTTGATCAGGCCGGACGCGGACCCGGCGTGCTCGCGCGGCACCTCCGAGAGCACCGCGTCCGTCAGCGGGGCCACGATCAGGCCCATGCCGGCGCCCATCACGACCAGCGGGAGGGCCATCTGCCAGGAGGCGATGCCGAGGCCGTACCGGTGCGACTCCCAGATGTAGACGAGGACGCCCGCACCCATCACCAGCGCGCCCGCCTGGAGCACCTTGCGGCCGAAGCGCGGGACCAGCTTCTGCACGGACATGCCGGCCGCCGTCGAGACCGCGAGCGAGAACGGCACACCCGTCAGGCCGGCCCGCAGCGGGCTCCAGCCCAGCCCGACCTGCATGTACAGCGTCCAGACCAGGAAGAAGATGCCGAGCGCCACACCGAAGACGGTCTGCACGGCGATACCGGCGGCGAAGCTCTTCACACGGAACAGCGACAGCTCGATCAGCGGGGAACCGTCCTGGGCCGCCTTGCGCCGCTCGTACGCCACCAGCGCCGCGAAGACGCCGAACGCTCCGGCCATCGAGACGTACCCCCACAGCGGCCAGCCCAGCTCGCGGCCGCGGGTGAGCGGGTAGAGCAGCATCAGCAGGCCCAGGGTCACCAGGGCGACGCCGACGAGGTCCAGCTTCAGCGCCTTCGGGGCGCGGGACTCGCTGATGAAGCGGCGGCCGAGAAGGAAGGCGGCGACTCCCACGGGGAGGTTGATCAGGAAGATCGGGCGCCACTCGAGCCCGAACAGGTTCCACTCCGTCAGCAGGGCGCCGAGCAGCGGGCCGGAGACCGCGCCCAGGCCGACGATCGCGCCGAAGAGACCGAAGACCTTGCCGCGCTCATGGGCGGGGAAGGTGGCGTGCACGATCGACAGGACCTGCGGGACCATCATCGCCGCCATGCCGCCCTGCAGGATGCGGGAGGCGACCAGCATCTCGGGGTTCGCGGCGAAGCCGCACAGGGCCGAGGCCAGGGTGAAGCCGCCGATGCCGATGAGGAACACCCGGCGGCGGCCGTGGATGTCGCCGAGGCGGCCGCCGGTGATCAGACCGGCGGCGAAGGCCAGGGCGTAACCCGCGGTTATCCACTGGATCTGGCTGAAGGAGGCGCCCTCGTCGTGCTGGATCGAGGGGATCGCGATGTTGACGATCGTGACGTCGACGAGGTCCATGAAGGCCGCGGTCATCACGATCGCGAGCGCGAACCACCGGCGGCGGTCGCCCGGGCTCTGCTCTGCGCTGAGGGTCTGTTCCGTGGAGGTCATGCGTACAAGCTAGGACCCTATTAGGTCAGATCGTGTCCTAGTTGTAGGGCATTCTCGAACACATGACGACGGACACTCCGGCTCGGCTCCTCCAGTTGCTCTCCCTCCTGCAGACCCCGCGCGAGTGGCCCGGCGGCGAGCTGTCCGACCGGCTCGGGGTGTCCCGCCGTACCGTGCGGCGGGACATCGACCGGCTGCGGGAGCTGGGCTATCCCGTGCAGGCCAGCAAAGGTGCTGACGGCGGATACCGCCTTGTCGCGGGCAAGGCGATGCCGCCGCTCGTACTCGACGACGAGGAGGCGGTGGCGATCGCGGTCGGACTGCGGGCCGGTGCCGGACACGCGGTGGAGGGGGTGGAGGAGGCGTCGGTGCGGGCGCTGGCGAAGCTGGAGCAGGTGCTGCCCTCGCGGCTGCGGCACCGGGTCTCGACACTGCAGGCCGCGACGACGGCGCTGACCAGCGGGGACGGGGCGAGCATCGCGCCCGAGACGCTGACCGTGATGGCGTCGACGGTGGCCGGGCACGAGCGGCTGCGGTTCGCCTACCGGGACAAGGACGGCAGCGAGTCACAGCGGCTGGCCGAGCCCCATCAGCTGGTGTCCACCGGGCGGCGGTGGTACCTCGTCGCGTACGACCTCGGGCGCGAGGACTGGCGGACGTTCCGGGTGGACCGGGTACGGGAGCCGTGCGCCACCGGCGTGCGGTTCGCTCCGCGGGAGTTGCCGATGGGGAGCGCGGCGGAGTACCTGCGGCGGTCCATCCAGCGGCGGCCGGACACCGGGACGTACGAGTTCGAGGTCCGGTTCGCCGGGTCCGTGGAAGAGGTGTCGTCGCGGGTGCCCGGGTGGGTCGGGGTGCCGGAGGCGGACGGGGAGGGCTGGTGCGTGGTGCGGGGCAGCAGCGGGGATCCGGTGGAGTGGCTGGCGGTGCGGCTGGCGATGACGGGGTGTGGGTTCTTCGTCCGGGGACCGGCCGAACTCGCGGTGTGCGTACGCGAGTTGGGTGAGCGGTTGAGCCGGGCGGGGGGAGCCGTGGCACCCTAGACGGGCTCCGGGCGGCCGGCCGCTGTCTGCGGCTGTGAGGCTACGGCGCCGATGCGGCCGACCGGACTGCAACTCCCCGGGGCGCGGGGAACTGCGCGAGCAGCCCAGCGCACCGCAGCCGCAACCGCACACCGCCTGCAGTCCAACAGCGGCCGTCGGCCACGGGAGTCGGGGCCTGGGGTGTCGGGGCCAGGGGCGCCGGCTACTCCTCGCCCCACTCGAACTCCCCCAGCGCCTCCAGGTTCTGGAGGGCCAGGGCTGCCGGGCCGGTGGGGCCGGCGGGTGGGGACGTCGTGGTGGACCAGGATTCGACGGCCACCCGGACCGCCGCGCCGGCCACCGCCGCCGCGAAATGGACGCGCGGGGGGATCACGGACGGGCGGGCAACGTTGTCGCCGGACTCCGGATCGGCGGAGTCCGTCCGCCCTCGGGACACCGGCGATCGTTCCGCCAGAATCTCCGCGAGCGTCTTCTCCGAGGACTGGCAGACCTCCGCCCAGACCTTGCGCAGGGCGGGACTCGCGTCGGCCAGGCGGATCAGGGTGCGGACCCATTCCCAGGAGGACGCCGAGACGGCGGCGCCCGGGGTGAGGGTCTGGTGGACCGCGTGGCGCAGGGCCTCCGGGACGGTGAGGGCCGGCGGGGCCTCGCGCACCGCCTGCGTCCAGAGCTGGGCACCCGCCGCGTAGAGAGGGGCCACCGCCTCCTCCTTCGAGGCGAAGTAGCGGTAGAACGTGCGCGGGGCGATGCCCGCCGCCTGGGCGATGTCCTCCGCGCGGGTGGCACGCAGCCCTTGGCGGACGAAAAGGGCGGCCGCCGCGCGGGCGATCTCCATGCGGGTCTCCGCCTTGCGGCGCTCCGTCAGGGACGCCGGGGCGGGTGCCGAGGCGGAAAAAGGCTGGTGCGCGGTGTTGCCCGTGGTGCTGGGGGTGCTCACCTCGGCAGGCTATGCCGATGTGGCAGAATCTGCCATCCGGCGGGCCACCCCGGGGTTCAGGTACGGGGTGGCCCGCCGATCCAGCATGTCCGCACCGTCGGCCTTCGGCGAGCCCGCCCTCTCCCTCTCCTCCCCGCTCTCCTCCCCCGCGCCCATGGCAAGAAGCCGGGCCCCGGCGCCTGGGGGGGTAGGCGCCGAAGCCCGGCTCTGGGAAGGTCCCGGCGCCGGGGGGGGGATGGCGCGGGGACGTGGCTCACTTGTCGGGCAGGAACTGACGAAGAAGACCTACGACGTGCTCGTCATGGCAGACGTGGGGTGTCCGCGAAGGGCGGGAGTGCGAACCCTGGGGCCCAACTCCTGGGCCCTGAAGGGTTGTTCCCTCGGGCCCCGGGGTTGAAGCGATGGGACCACGCCATGTTTGCGCCGTCTTTCGCCACCGGGCGTACGCCCGGTTTCGTCATGGCCGCACTTCCCCGTCCGTCACGCCGCCGCGTCGAAGCCGGTGGTGCGGGCCAGCTTCTTCAGTTCGAGCAGCGCGTGCTTCTCGATCTGGCGGATGCGCTCGCGGGTCAGGCCGTGCTCCTTGCCGACCTCGGTCAGGGTGCGCTCACGGCCGTCCTCGATGCCGTACCGCATCTTGATGATGGAGGCCGTGCGCTGGTCCAGGCGGCCGATCAGGTCGTCCAGCTCCTCACTGCGCAGCAGCGTGAGCACCGACTGCTCCGGTGACACCGCCGAGGTGTCCTCCAGGAGGTCGCCGAACTGGGTGTCGCCGTCGTCGTCCACGGACATGTTGAGCGAGACCGGGTCACGGGACCAGTCGAGCACGTCGGTCACGCGCTCCGGCGTCGAGTCCAGCTCGGCGGCGATCTCCGCGGGCTCCGGTTCGCGCCCGTTCTCGCGGTTGAACTCGCGCTGCACGCGGCGGATACGGCCCAGCTCCTCCACCAGGTGGACGGGGAGCCGGATCGTGCGGGACTGGTCGGCGATGGAGCGGGTGATGGCCTGACGGATCCACCAGGTGGCGTACGTCGAGAACTTGAAGCCCTTGCGGTAGTCGAACTTCTCGACGGCGCGCACCAGACCGGCGTTGCCCTCCTGGATCAGGTCGAGGAGGGGCAGGCCGCTGCGCGGGTAGCGCCGGGCCACCGCCACGACCAGGCGGAGGTTGGAGCGGATGAAGACGTCCTTGGCCCGCTCACCCGCGGCGACCAGGGCCTCCAACTCCTCGCGGGAGGCGTCCGTCTGCGACTCCTCCTCGCCGTCGAGGACCTGCCGCGCGAACACACCCGCCTCGATGGTCTGGGACAGCTCGACTTCCTTGGCGGCGTCGAGCAGCGGCGTGCGCGCGATCTCGTCGAGATACATACCGACCAGGTCGCGATCGGCGATCTCGCCGCCATGGGCGCGAAGACTGCGGGCCGAGTCGGCCGTCTCGCCGGTGGCGGACTGACGACGGGCGACGGCACGGGTTGCCATGCGTGCTCCCTTGCGATGGTGGGCGGGCGGTGGTCCTTAAGGGATGCTCAGCACTCCTGGAACTCCTGGGACTCTCCACGAGTGCCCGGCATCCGAAGGAAACAACGACTGGAATCCGGACAGAATTCCCAACCCGACCCTCAATTTTTCTGATCTTGCAGTACCCTGTCCGACCACAGGGAGGCCGGATGCCGTCGGCGTATGCAGAAGTGCAGGTCAGGCCGGGAGTCGAGAGCGACCTCGAAGCCCTCACGGACATCTACAACCACTACGTACGCGAGACGCCCATCACGTTCGACACCGTGATCTTCACGCCGGAGGAGCGCCGCTCGTGGCTGCTCTCCCACCCGGAAGACGGGCCGTACCGCCTGATGGTTGCCACGGACGGACGAAGTCGGCGGATTCTGGGGTACGCCACATCCAGCCCTTACCGGGTGAAGCCCGCGTACGCGACATCCGTGGAGACTTCGGTGTACGTCGCTCCGGACGCCGGCCGCCGCGGGATCGGCACCCTGCTCTACGACGCCCTCTTCAAGGCTCTGGCCGACGAGGACATCCACCGCGCCTACGCCGGCATCGCCCAGCCCAACGAGGCCTCCGAGCGGCTGCACACACGCTTCGGCTTCCGGTACGTCGGCACCTACCGGGAGGTCGGGCGCAAGTTCGGCCGCTACTGGGACGTGGCCTGGTACGAGAAGGACCTCTAGGCCCTGTCGTCAAATTCCCGTCTGCCCCACGACGCCTGGCACGCACTCTCGCCGCACCGGGCGAAAGCCCAAGTACGTCCAGTACGAGGACTTCCGCCCGGCACGCCGAGAGCACGCACCAGACGCCGCGAGGCCGCCCTTCGGGCGACGACGGGAATTTGACGACAGGACCTAGGCCGGCCGGAGGCCGGAAGGACCTCCGGATCAGCCGAACTGCACCGACCGCTTCGCCATTCCCATCCAGAACCCGTCGATCACCGACTTCTGCGCGTCCAGCTCGCCGCCCGCCTCCGCCGCGCCCATGGTGACGAAGAGCGGGGCGAAGTGCTCGGTGCGCGGGTGGGCGTAGCGGCCGGCCGGGGCCTTGTGGAGGAAGTCCAGCAGCGCGTCCCAGTCACGGGTCTCCAGGGCCCGCCGGCCCCAGTCGTCGAACTCGGAGGACCAGCTCGGCACGCCCCCGCCCGTGTGGCGCAGGGCGGCCAGGTTGTGGGTGAAGAAGCCGGAGCCGACGATCAGCACGCCCTCGTCGCGCAGCGGGGCCAGCCTGCGGCCGATGTCCATCAGACGCCGGGGATCGAGGGTGGGCAGGGAGACCTGCAGGACGGGAATGTCGGCGGCCGGGAACATCTCGACGAGGGGGACGTAGGCACCGTGGTCGAGGCCGCGGTCGGGGATGTCCTGGACGGGGGTGCCGGGGGCGCGCAGCAGCTTGCGGACGGACTCGGCGAGTCCGGGCGCGCCGGGGGCGGGGTACCGGACCTGGTAGTAGTGCTCGGGGAAGCCCCAGAAGTCGTAGACGAGCGGGACGGTCCCGGTCGCGCCGAGGGCGAGGGGGGCCTCCTCCCAGTGCGCGGAGACCATGAGGATCGCCTTGGGGCGCGGCAGGTCCGCGGACCACGCGGCGAGCTGGCCGGGCCAGACCGGGTCGTCGGCGAGCGGCGGGGCGCCATGGCTGAGATACAGGGCGGGCATGCGCTCCTGGGCGGCGGACATGACGGCGGCTCCCAATGCGTCGGTCGGTACTGCTGTTGGTGCGGTCCCGGTACTGCGGGCCAGATGTTTTAACTCTCAAGCTCTTGGGGACAGGGTACGCCCGACTTGTTCAAGTTTCAAGAAGATGCCCCGTACAGTGGAATGCATGAACACGGCAACGGACTCCGCCGGCCGGCACCGCTGGCTGACCGACGAGGAGCAGCGCGTCTGGCGCGCCTATCTGCACGCCACCACCCTGCTTGAGGACCACCTCGACCGGCAGCTGCAGCGGGACGCGGGCATGCCGCACATCTACTACGGCCTGCTCGTCAGCCTCGCCGAGGCGCCGCGCCGCCGGCTGCGGATGACCGAGCTGGCGATGAAGGCGAAGATCACCCGTTCCCGGCTGTCGCACGCCATCGCACGCCTGGAGAAGAACGGCTGGGTCCGCCGTGAGGACTGCCCCTCCGACAAGCGCGGCCAGTTCGCGGTGCTCACCGACGAGGGCACCGAGGTGCTGCGCCGGACCGCGCCGGGCCATGTGACCGCCGTACGGCAGGCGCTGTTCGAGCGGCTGACCCCGGAACAGCAGAAGACCCTCGGTGAGATCATGGAGATCGTCGCCGAGGGCCTTCAGCCCAACGAAGCGGGTGCGGACCTGCCCTGGCTCCGCTAGGCCGGCCGAGCCGACCGGTTCACCGTACGGGCGCTCAGTGGGCGACCACCGGCACCGGCACCTCGTCCTCGGCACCCTCGCCGGAGGCCACCGTGGTGGTGCCCGGGCGGCCGGCGTTGACGAAGGTGAAGGCGATCAGCGAGGCGAGGCCCAGGATGCCGACGGCGAACCAGATCGCCGCGCTGTAGCCGTGCACCATGCCCTGCAGCTGGACCAGCTGCTGCTGCGGCTTGGAGGCCGCACCGGCGATGTGGTCCTTGACGTACGACGTCGTCGCGGAGGCGGCGATCGTGTTCAGCAGGGCGGTGCCGATCGCGCCGCCCACCTGCTGCGAGGTGTTGACCATCGCGGAGGCGACACCGGCGTCCCGGGGCTCGACGCCCGAGGTGGCCAGGGACATGGCCGGCATGAACGCCGTACCCATGCCGAGGCCGAGCAGCAGCATCGCGGGCAGCAGCAGCGTGGTGTAGGAGGAGTCGACCTCCAGCTGGGTCAGCAGCAGCATGCCGAGACCGGCGACCAGGAAGCCGGGGCCCATCAGGAAGCGGGCCGGGACCCGGGTCATCAGGCGGGTGCCGATCTGGGTGGAGCCGGTGATCATGCCCGCGATCATCGGCAGGAACGCGAAGCCGGTCTTGACCGGCGAGTAGCCCTTCACGACCTGCAGGTAGTAGGTCAGGAAGAGGAACAGGCCGAACATGCCGATGATCGCGAGGCCCAGGGAGAGGTAGATCCCGCCGCGGTTGCGGTCGGTGACCACGCGCAGCGGCAGCAGCGGGGCCTTGACCCGGGACTCGACCAGCGCGAAGGCGGTCAGCAGCACCGCGGACGCGACGAACATCGAGACGGTCACGGCGTCGCTCCAGCCGTCGGACTCGGCGCGGGTGAAGCCGTAGACGAGGGCGACGAGGCCGAGGGTGGACAGGATCACGCCGGGGATGTCGAGCGGGGAGCGGTTGCGGCCGCCCTCCGGCTCACGGATGACGAAGTTGGCGCCGAGCGCGGCGGCGACGGCGAACGGGACGTTCACGAAGAAGGTCCAGCGCCAGTCCAGGTACTCGGTGAGGAAGCCGCCGAGGATCAGGCCGACGGCGCCACCGCCACCGGCGATCGCGCCGTAGATGCCGAACGCCTTGGCGCGCTCCTTGGCGTCCGTGAACATCACGGCGAGCAGGGACAGCGCGGCCGGGGCGAGCAGGGCGCCGAAGACACCCTGGAGCGCGCGGGCGCCGAACATCATCGCGCCGGTGGTGGCGACACCGCCGAGCACGGAGGCGGCGGCGAAGCCGGTCAGGCCGAGGACGAAGGCTCGCTTGCGGCCCCACAGGTCGGCGATGCGGCCGCCGAAGAGCAGCAGACCACCGAAGGCGAGGGCGTAGGCGGTGACGACCCACTGCCGGTTGCCGTCGGATATGCCGAGGTCCTGCTGGGCGGAGGGCAGGGCGATGTTCACGATGGTGGCGTCGAGGACGACCATCAGCTGGGCGAGCGCGATGAAGACGAGCGCCTTCCAGCGGTTGGCGTCACCGCTCGGTGCGGCGGCGCCGGGAGCCCTGAGGGCTGTTTCGGACATGGGGATACCCACTTCGGGACTTCGTGACGGAAAAAGATCAGAAAACGGAAAGCTGTCGGGCGTGGCGTGCTGAGGGCCGGCTCGTCGTCGCTGACGACCGGGGTGCTGGTGCGGGGAAGACCGCCGGCGCGGCCGGAACTAATCGCTCAGCACCGGCGCAGCTCCTTGATGGTCACGGCCGTCCCCGGCAGGGCCGAGCGGGCGGGGGCCCGCAGCCCGTCCAGGAACAGCTGCAGATGGCGGTGGACGAAGCGGTCGCTGCTCAGGCAGTCGGTGCCGGCCGGCGGCCGGCTGAGCTGGGCGGCGGCGATCATCACGTCGCCGACGCCCACGTCGGCGCGGAGCTGGCCCGCCTCCTTGGCCCGGCCCATGACCTCCTCGATCAGCTGCTCGACCCGTTCCCGGGACGCCACCAGATCGGGGTGGTCCTTGTCGAAGGTGCTGGAGACCATGGGGCACAGCGCGCTGATCCGCTCGTCGGCGGCGGCGTGCACGAAGTGCTCCAGGGCGGCGAAGGCGTCCCCGGTCTCCGCGAGAGCCTGCTCGGCCGCTTCGGCCGTGCGGTCCATGACGGAGCAGACGACCTCACGGACGAGGGCGTCACGGTCCGGGAAGTTGCGGTACAGGGTGGCATTGCCGACGCCGGCCCGGCGGGCGATCTCGTCCAGCGGCACGTCCGGGCCGTGCTCGACGAACATCTCCCGGGCGGCGGTGACGATCCGCTCCCGGTTGCGCAGGGCGTCGGCTCGCGGCCGGGTCACCTTGCGGGTCGGGGTTGCGGTCTGCACGGCGTGCTCCCTGAGTCGTTGACGGTGGTCGGGGGTCGCCGGGCGATCCGGGGAAGGACTCCCCGTTTCGCTCGGACACAGGTCTAAACGGGGAAGGGCTCCCCGGTTATTTCCCGACCCGGAAGGAATTCCTGTGACCTGAACCACACTTGCCGGGCACGGTTCCCACCCGCCCGCGCGGGGATTTCCCACGATCGGTCTCCTCCAGCGCGCGCCCCCCACCCTGTCGACACAGGGTGAGCGCAAGGGTGCAGCCGGCGACGGGCGGCTGCCGTGGAGCGGAAGGTCCATGCATGCCGCACTCGCCCCGCCGCCGCATACGCCCGCGCCGCGTGGCCGCCCTCGTCGCCGTGACCGTCCTGACCCTCGCGGTCAGCACCTCGGCCGGGACCGGTCACCTGGCGGCGCCCACCACCGCCGGGCCGATAGGCCTGGCCCGCTCCACCCTCTCGCCGTGCCTGATCCACAGCGGCCTGGACATCCAGATGACGGAGGGCCTGCCCACCGCGGCCGGTTACTCCCGCTCCACCGGCTCGGTCCACGCCCTGACCCTGATGGTCGACTTCTCCGACGCGCCCGGGCAGGGCAGCGCGCTCGACCGCTTCCACGAGTTCTTCCCGCAGACCCAGGAATGGTTCCGCGCGGCGTCGTACGGCCGGCTCGACTACCACCCCGAGACCCCGATCACGTCCTGGCTGCGGATGCCGAAGCCCTTCAAGGAATACGGCATAGAGCGCGGGGCGCCCTTCGACCCCGGCTACCGGCAGCTGGTGCAGGACATCGTGGCCGCCGCCGATCCCGAGGTGGACTTCCGCTCGTACGACCTGCTGAACGTGCTGGTCACCCCGAACGCCGGCCCCTCCGCCCTGGACACGGTGCTGTCCGTGACCTTCGCCGGCAACGCCGACGCCCCGGTCGCCGACGGCGTCCCCATCGCCAACGCGTCCTTCGTCTACTCCCGCCAGGACGACGGCTCCGGCTCCTACTCCCGCACCGGCTACCGCGTCCTGCCGCACGAGAACGGCCACACCTTCGGACTGCCCGACCTCTACACCCAGGAGGGCGGGAGCACGGTCGGGCACTGGGACATCATGAGCGAGGACTGGGGGGCCAACAACGACCTGCTCGGCTGGCACAAGTGGAAGCTGGGCTGGCTGGACGGCAACCAGGTCGGCTGCGCGGCCGCCCCGGGCACCGTCGACTACACGCTGACCCCGCTGTACGAGGAGGGCGGCGGAAAGCTGGTCCTGGTGCCGCTCGACGCGCGGACCACGTACGCGCTGGAGCTGCGCGCCCCCGGCGGCAACGACGAGGCTGTGTGCAAGCCGGGCATCCTCGTCTACAAGGTCGACGCCACCGTGGACACCGGACGCGGCCCGGTCACCGTGTACGACGCCCACCGCGGCAGCGGCGGCTGCACCCGCAGCCCCAACGTCCAGGCGGAACTCTCCGACGCACCCTTCACCACCGGCGAGTCCTTCAAGGACCCACGCCACGGCATCACGATCGAGGTGCTGGGGGCGGACGCTTCCGGGAACTACAAGGTGCGGATCACACGGAGCTAGGGGGTTTCGTCTGGATCAGGTCGGATCAGGCCGCGGCGTCCGGTGCGGTGCATCGCAAGGCGGAGGATCACCCGCGTACTGGGCGTACCCGGGTGGTCCGACAACGCGGCGAGGTGCCGTGCCGGCCGTCGCGGACCCGGGCTGAACCGAACGAAACCCCCTAGCGGGACCGGGCACAGGCGGGGCGGCCGCAGCGCGGGCGGGTCTACCGTAGGCGTGCCTGGATGCCGTATCGGAGAGTTGATGCCCGCGAACACCGCACTGGATGCCGAGGCCCGCGCCGGGGTGCCGGCCGAGGCGGTCGCGCCGTTGATCCGCGGGATCGCCGTGCTGCGACGGCTGACCGAGGCGGGCGGCACGCTGAGCCCGAGCGCGCTGGAGCGGGCCACCGGGCTCGCCCGGTCCACGGTCGACCGGATCACCGCCACCCTGGCCCGCATCGGGTACGTCCGCCTCGACGGCCGGGACGTCGTCCTCGCCCCCCGTGTGATGGAGCTGGGCAACGCCTACCTGGCCGCCCTGCGCCTGCCCGCGCTGCTCGGCGCGCGCGCGGACGCCCTGGCCGACGAACTGGACGAGTCGGTGTCGCTCGCGGTGGCCGACCTGGACGGCATCCGCTTCATCCACCAGGCCACCCGCCGCCGCGCGATGTCCGTGAGCTTCCGCATCGGCGACCTGCTGCCGGCCGAACGCACCGCGCCCGGACCGCTGTTCGCGGCCGACTGGACGGACGCGGACTGGCAGCGGTGGCGGGCCCGGCGGGCCGAGGACCCCAAGGACACCTCCTTCCCCGCCGTACCGCCCCGGCCGGCATCCGCAGCGGACGACTTCGAACGGCGGGCGGAACGGGCCCGCCGGCACGGCTGGGCACTGGACGACCAGCTGATCGAACCAGGCCTGGTCGCGGTGTCCGTACCGGTACGGGAGCCGGACACCGGCCGGGTGGCGTGCGTGGCGAGCGTGGTCAGCCACACCAGCCGCCACTCGGCGGCCGGCCTGCGCACCTCCCTGCTCCCCCGGCTGCGTACGGCGGTGGCGGCGATGGAGGCCGACCTGCGCGAGGCACCGCGGCCGCAGCCCGGCCCGCCGCCCTCGGGCCTGGCGACCTGGACGACGGCGTCCAAGCACGAACTGGGCCGGGAGTTCGTCGAGTCCCTGGCCCGGGGCCTGACCGTGCTGACCGCGTTCGGCGCGGACCGCTCCGCGCTGCCGCTGACCGAGGTGGCGCGGGCGACCGGCCTGACGCGCGCCACGGCCCGGCGGGCGCTGATCACGTACGAGCACCTGGGCCTGGTGGCCGCGGGCGCCGACCGCGCCTTCACCCTCACGCCCCGCGTTCTTGACCTGGGCTTCCCGCCGCTGTCCCGCACCACGCTCCCCCGCCTCGCCGAGCCCCATCTGCGGGCCCTCACCGGCCGGTTGCACGAGCCGACGGCACTGGCGGTCCTGGTGCCGGGCGCGGAGGCGGAGATCCAGTACACGGCCGGGGCGGGCGCGAACCGGGTGCTGACCGTGGACATCACGGTGGGCGCGCGGCTGCCGGCCGCGTCGACCTCCCTGGGCCGCGTCCTCCTCGCGGACGGCGCCGAGCCCCTGTCCCCCGCCCTCGCCGAGGTCCGCGCGCAGGGCTACGCACTCGTCGACGAGGAGCTGGAGTCAGGCCTGCGGTCGTTGGCCGTACCCGTACGGGACCGCACGGGCCGGGCGGTCGCCGCGGTGAACGTGGCCACTCATCCGGCCCGCCGCACCCTCGAGGAGTGCGTCGACGACCTCCTCCCCGCCCTCCGCGCGACCGCCGACCGCATCCGGACGGACCTGCGCACCGCCTCCCGCTTCACGCGGGTCCCGCCGGCCTGAGCACCGGCCCGACGCCCCCGGCCCGCATCAACCCCGCCGAAGGCCGAACAGGCCCGTTGGTAACCTGGACAAACACCTTCTACGCCCCTTCTACGCCCCTATTGCACCCTTTCCACGCCCCTTCCAGTTCGGAAACCGAGACCCTCCATGCTCGACGCCAGCACCATCGACGCACTGTTCCCCGCGGACCTTCCGGAGCCCGCGCACTGGGAGCAGCGCTACCCGGCCCGCGACCTGCCCGCCGGCGCGCAGGTCACCCGGCTGGCGCCGTCGCCGACCGGCTTCGTCCACATCGGCGGGATCTACGCGGGCCTGATCAACCAGGCCGTCGCGCACCGCACCGGTGGCACGTACCTGCTCCGCATCGAGGACACCGACCAGTCGCGCCAGGTCGAGGGCGCGATCGAGCAGTTCAACCGGGCGTTCGACTACTTCGCCCTGCCCGCCGACAACGCCACGGCCGTCGGCGACTACGGCCCCTACCTCCAGTCGGCACGCCAGGAGATCTACCTCAGCTACGTGCGTGCGCTGCTGCGGACCGGACAGGCCTACCTCTGCTTCGCGACCCAGGAGGAGCTGGCCGGCATCCGGCAGCGGCAGGAGGACGCCAAGGTGCCGACGGGCTACTACGGCGACTGGGCGATCTGGCGGGACGCCGACTCCGGCGAGGTCGCGGCCAGGCTCGCCGAGGGCGCGCCCTACGTGGTGCGTTTCCGCTCGCCCGCCCTGCGCGGTGCCCGCCGGTCCTTCACGGACGCCATCCGCGGACGCCTGGAGCACGAGGACAACCGCAACGACGTGGTGATCCTCAAGTCCTCCGACAGCGCGGTGCGGTTGCCCACCTACCACTTCGCGCACGTCGTGGACGACCACCTGATGCGGGTCAACCTCGTCATCCGGGGCGAGGAGTGGATCTCCTCCGTTCCCGTGCACCTCCAGCTCTTCGAGGCGCTCGGCTTCGAACCGCCCGTGTACGCGCACATCGCGCCGCTGATGAAGCAGATCAAGGGCGGCAAGCGGAAGCTCTCCAAGCGCAAGGACCCCGAGTCCACGGTCGACTTCTACCTCGGCGAGGGCTACCCCGCCGAGCCGGTGCTCCACTACCTCCGCGGTCTGGCGAACGGCCGGCTGGCCGAACTCCCCCTCGCCCAGGCCCTTCAGGAGCCCATCAGGCTCGAGGACTGCGGGGTGGCGGGTCCGCTGGTCGACCTGGTGAAGCTGGAGGGCATCAGCGCGGACCACATCGCCACGCTGAGCAGCGAGCAGATCCTTACCGCCGTACGCGAGTGGGCCCTGTCCCACGACCCCGGCCTCGTGCCGGTGCTGGACACCGAGCGGGCGCTCGCGCTGGCGGCCGTGGACGTGGAGCGGGTGGGCGTGGACAACCCCCGCAAGGATCTCCGCAAGTGGTCGGACTTCCGCGAGGCCTACGGTTTCTTCTTCCCGCAGCTGTTCACGCTCGTCGCCGCCGGGGACGAGCGTCTCGGCGGCCTCGACGAGGACCTGACCCGCACCTTCGCGCGGGACTTCGCGGCGCAGTACGCGGAACTGGACGATCCCCAGGCCTGGTTCGACCAGATCCGGACGCTCGCCGCCAAGCACGGCTTCGCCCCCTCGCCCAAGGAGCACAAGAAGAACCCGGACGCCTACCCCGGCTCGATCCGCGAGGCCTCCCAGCTGATCCGGGTGGCCCTGACCGGCTCGACCCGCAGCCCGGACCTCTTCGCCGTGGCCCGCACGCTGGGCCGCGACGAGGTACTCCGCCGCGTGTCCGCACTGGCCGAGTAGCCCTCCCCGACCACTCCCACCCGCCGGCCACCGCAAACGCTCGAACCTCCCACGACGGCAGCCGCTACACTGTCGGTGCAGATCCTCGCCTTCGTAGCTCAGGGGATAGAGCACCGCTCTCCTAAAGCGGGTGTCGCAGGTTCGAATCCTGCCGGGGGCACAAGGGAAAAAGGCCCCGGACCGATCATGGTCCGGGGCCTTTGACATCCAGTTTTGACATCAACACGGGTGGTCACTGACGACCGGGGGCGCGCCTCCGAGCAGCCGATCCATGTGGCTCATGGCTTCGCGCTGGGTGTCCTGGACGACGTGCGTGTACACGTCCATGGTGATGCTGATCTGGGAGTGCCCGAGGATCTCCATCACCACTCGGGGCGCGACTCCGGCCGCCCGGTGACCTACCTGCCGCTCGCCCACCGTGAGGCCACCGAACTCCCAGCCTGCGCCTACGACTTCAACCCCCGTCCAGCAGCGTGAGTCACAATTTTCTCTACTAGTCCAAGGCGGCTTGCCCCGCCCGGCCGGGCCCCCGGCCGGGCCTGCGCTCCTGCCTCCGGCGGGGGATCGGCCGGCACCGGGATGGAGGGGGCGCCGTTGCCGCCCGCGGGTCCGTTGTGGCGTGCGTGGGGTGCTCCCATCCCGTACGCCATCGACCCAGGCAGAGCCGAGCAGACGCGGCCCATGGCGTCCAGGTCGTTCGTACAGTGGCGCGCTCCACCTGGACGCCAGGAACCACGCCCGCTCCACGGTGTGTGGGTCGACGGCGGACGGGACGGGAGCTGGGCGGAGTGGTGGGTTGAGGCTGTGCACGGGGAGGCTTCGCTGCACACCAATCCAAGCAAAAATCACGAAAACGCAAGGAACCCGTGAGAGATGCCGTCCGGCGCCTAGTCTCCTCGGGTGAGGGGGAGGCGTGCAGCGACGATCACGCCGGTGCGCAGCCTATAAAGATGATCAATATGCTGATAGGGGCATTGGGTGGTGCGTTGAGCACCATCCTCGTGTCCGCCTGTGTTGCGTGTACCCGTGGCGGACAAGAACTCTTGGCTCGGTTACTGTCCTATCCGCAACGGCGGCGAGTAAGACGCGAAGCTCAGGCAGGATCGGGACAAGGGAGCCGGGCCTGGCTCACCAGCCCGATCGAGGGCGATGGCTTCGACACTGAGATCCATGTCAAAGGCAGAGTCCTTGACCTACCTCAAGATCATGAATTGTGGATCGTTCACCGCATTCCCAACGGCAGCGAGATCTGGCCGAAGGAGAAGCTGACCTTGGACGCAGGTGGGTGGTTCAAGGTGACCACGTTGGAAGGTGGCAGGACCCGTTCGATGGCTGTGGTTGTGTTGCTGACGTCGAAGCAAGTGAGCCAAGAGTTCGACGCGTGGTTTCAGCGAGGACGACGAACCGGCCGTTTTCCGAGCGTTCAGCTTCCGTCCTCTGCTCGCGTGTTGGCAAGCGCTGTCGTTCGCAGCCAACCTGGGCGGTAGTGCGATGAGCCGAGGCCGTCAAGGGCGGCCCTAGTTCCTGACACCAATGCTTGACACCAACAGAGGCGAACGTCAGCGATCTAAGACGCATCGAGGCGAACGGCTTGCCCTGCTCTGGGACGCGTTGCCCGATGGCGCCGATACCCTGTGATCGACCTGATAAGGATGAGGCCAGACCTCAAAGCCCGCATCGGGCCCACTGCGCCGTCTTGGCTGATGGGCGGCATACCATCGGCTGACTCAGTCATTGACTTACAGGACAGGACTGTCCTCCATTGGATGTTGCCTGCCAGACTGTCGCCATGGCTATCGAATGGTTAGTCCTCAAGGATGCCTTCAGGGCAGGGACAGCATTCAAATCTTTGTGCGATCTCATCACAGAAGAGCAGGTCATCGGGGCTCTAAATGTGATCAGCGATGTCAACGCAGAAGCAGCTGCGCGGCTGTTACGCGAAGCACGAGACCGCAGCGGCGACGCTCAGAAGCAGAAGTTACAGGCAGCACTCCCCCTGCTTGAGGCCGCCTACACCGCCCGCTCGAAAGTCCTCATGAGCACTCGTCGCAGGACCGTGCATCGCGTCCGCCACCCAGTGGCAGCCCTTGAGGCGACGGCTGATGCATGTCGGCTAGCTGTGCTCTCGGCCGCAACGTATCACGCGCTGGGCAATGACGTTGCTTCCGTTCGCTCCCGCATTGCGGATGCAGTCACTCTGTGCGATCGACGTGTGAAGCAGTATGAGCGGGTTAAGTTCTGGTACATCACTTGGGCTATTGCCATGCTTGCCAGTGGTTCACGCAAGAAGAAGGAACACCTCCAGGTCGTGGACGAAATCTCACGCCGGATTGATGAGGCCATGACGGCGCGTGCAGAACTAGAGGCAGTTTCCGCTAGTTTCGAGGACGGATGAGACGTCCACGACGGAGTCACATCGGCATGCCGACGCGAAGTGGGGACGGCAGGTTCAGAGCAGACCTGCCGACTACCGGCTTCGAGAGGGATGGCCAGCAGGTGCCGTCGACGCATGCCAGCCGGCCCTTCTAGCTACTGAGCAGACGGCTTCTGACATCCACAGCTGACATCAACGACGCCGGACGGAGGCGTACACCAACGTATCTGTCCAGCCGTCGCACCAGTCGACGACAGCTGCTGGAGCAAACTCGGATCGAACTCCTAAAGCGGGTGTCGCAGATTCGAATCCTGCCGGGGGCACCATGCATTGCCGCTCCGACCTGGGGTTTGTCCCCCAGGGAGGGCTCCTACTCGGCCTCGGACTCCTCGTCCGGGGCCGTTTGCGTGAGCGGACGGAGAGTTGATCCCCGATATCTCTCCAGCGGACAAGCATCATCCGGCACGGACTCCGGCCCGGTCTTCTCCGGGCCATCGGGCTCTGGCTCCGCTTCAGGCACCCAAGGAGCGCCCGAGCGAGCACGGAAGAATCGCGCTTCTGTCGAAAGTGGTTACGCCTCTCCGGAGCCCAGGGCGGTTTCCGCGTCGTGGCCGCCCCAACTGTCGGGGGTGCGCCACAGGACCTGAACCCCGAAGACACCGAACACGGTGTCGGCCGACCAGTCCTCGGCGGGCGGTTCGGAGAGCACCAGGTAGAGGCGGTCGGCAGGAGCGGGCAGGGTGTGGTTGATCTCCAGGAGGCGGGTGGCTCCCGAGCGGAGGTCGGCGTAGGTGGAGCGGCCGGCACCGAGGACCTCGTAGAGGAAGTGGCCGTCTTCCGCGGTGCGGCTGACATCGATGACCGGGGAGTCGGTCGGCTGCAGGTCCGCCCAGAGCAGAGCCGCCTTGAGAGCATGGCGCACCGCCTCGTGCTTCTTGCACGCGCGGTCGGCGGCCGCCGTGGTCTCCAGCGACTGCAGAAGTCCCTTGGCGGGCGTGGCGGGCGCCGGCGTGGCGGGCATGCCTTCGGAGGTCACGGGCTCTGCTTCCTTCTGCTCGGACGGCTGTTCGACGGAGGTGGGCGCACTCTCGGTTTCCGGTTCGCCCTGGGCGGCCCGGCGGTGCTGGAGCGCCTCTCGGGCCGCGTTCAGGGCTTGGGCCCAGTCGGCGCGTGCCAGGTCCGCCTGGAGTCGGTTCAGGTCCAGGTTGTTGTCCTTGAGCATGCGGTTGGTGTGCGCCGCCAGGTCGCGCAGGAGGCTGAGGCGGTGCTTGTCCGGGGATCCGAGCACACGACGCACGTCCACCCAGTCCGCCTGGTCACGGCGAAGAACGCGGTTGGCCATGCCCTTGAGCTCGGACAGACGATCACGGGCGTTCTCCGGAATGGTTCCGTCACCGTTGGTCAGGTCGTCGAAGACGCCGAGCGCCGCCACATAGCGATCCGCCATGGTGGGAGAGATGGGCTGGCGGCCACGCTGGTCCGCGGTGAGCAGGCAGTGGTTCGTCTCGTGGGCGAACACCCAGCAGTCCAGTTCGTCGCCGGGGCGCGGGGGCACCGAGCCGTGGCGGACGGTCAGGACCAGAGGGACGTCGATCGCGGGAGACAGGGCCTTGACCCTGTACCAGCCACCGGGTGTCCGGCCGGTCACGCGGACTCGGACGTCCGTACCGATGTCGGGGACGTCAGCGTCTGCCATGCCTGGTTCGCCTTCGGCAGGTGCTGGTTCGGTACTGCGGCCGTCGGTGTTCGTGAGGGCCTCCGGGAGCGGGGACGTGTGCAGGACGGTCAAGCTCTGGGTGCTGCGGGTGAGCGCGACGTACAGCTGGCGCAGGCCGGCCGGGCCCCGGTCGGCGATGGTGGCGGGTTCGACGACGAGGACGTGGTCGTACTCCATGCCCTTGGCCTGGGCGGCGGCCAGCACGGACACCGCCTCGCGTCCCTGCTCGGTGATGCCCTCGGCCAGGTCCAGCTGGCGGCTGATCTCGTCGAGCCAGCCGGAGTCGTCGGGGACGATGACCGCCACGGAGCGCAAGGTGTGTCCGTCGCTGGTGCCGATGAGGCGGGTGGCTTGGGCCACGGTGTCGCCGAGGAGTTTCCACGGCTCGGTCGCGACCGTCCGTACGGCGTCTTCTCCCGCCGCACGCACGGCCTGCGGGTACGGCAGCGTGGGGGCGACGGTACGGGCCAGGGGGGCGACGAACTCCATGATCTCGGCGGGCACGCGGTAGCTGGTGTTCAGCTCGGCCACGCGCCAGTCGCCGTGGTCGGACAGGAGGGTGCCGAGGCGGTCCCAGTCGGTGTGGGTGTGGGGGCCGGTGGCCTGGGCGAGGTCACCGAGGATGGTCATGGAGCCCTGCGCGGCGGAGCGCCGGCGCAGGGAGCGGGCCTGCATGGGTGTCAGGTCCTGCGCCTCGTCGACCACGATGTGCCCGTACCGCTGCGGGGTCTCCCCGGTGATGAGATACCGCAGTTCTTCGAGGCAGACCCGGTCGTCGAGCGTCCAGGGATCGGCGTCGGCCGTGTCGGCCCGAGGACGGCGCAGAGCGGCCTGCTCTGAGGCGTCGAGAATGCCCTCGGCGCAGGTGCGCAGGAGGTCTTCCGAGTCGTAGAGGGTGCGGAGGGCTTCCCTGGCGCCGGGCGAAGGCCAGACACGTTCGATGAGGCGCTCAACCTGACGGTTGCGTTCCAGGTCGCGGCGGATCGTGTCGTCGCGGCTGCGGCGAGGGGCGACGGCGACGAGTTCCCGCAGCAGGCGGTCGACGAGCAGCCCGCGGAAGCGGTCGCGGCGCTCACGGTAGGAGCCGTCGCCTTGGCGCACGTCTTCGAGGAGCGAAAGCATTTCGGAGCGCGGGACACGCAGGGTCGTGCTGCCGACGGTGACGGTGAGCTCAGGCTTGGCTCCCTCGTAAGAGGCAATGGTGGTGAACTCGTCGACGGCCTCGGGACGGCACTCGATCTCGACGCGCCGCCGCAGGACGGCCGCCATACGCTCGTCGGACTTCACCACCCGCGCCTGGGGGGTGTCGGTGCCGAGGACCTCGCCGTCCCACAGACGGGTCACCTGCACGGCGTTGACGTTCCGGGTGCCGAGCGTGGGCAGCACCTGGCTCACGTAGTCCAGGAACCGCTGGTGGGGGCCGACGACGAGGACGTCCTGGGCTTTGAAGTGCCCGTTGTTGACGAGCCAGGTCACGCGGTGCAGACCGACCGCCGACTTGCCGGTACCCGGGCCGCCCTGCACCACGAGGATGTCCGAGGGCGAGCCGGTGACCAGGGCCATCTGGTCTCGGCGGATGGTCTCGACGATGTCCCGCATGCTGCCGCTGCGCGAGCGCTGAAGCTCACGCAGGAGGAAGTCGTCGGGCTGCAGCGGCTTCTGTCGCTGGACGCGGGCGATGTCGGCGGGTGTGGGGACGGGCGGGCTCGGTGCTCCCTCCTTCTGCGTGACGGTGGCCGGCTCCGCGGGCTGGGCCTCCCGCTGGGCGTCGTCTGCCGCCGGCCGTGGCTGCGGGACGGGGGCGGTGGCAGTGATCTCGTCGAAATAGTCCTCGACGACACGCTGTACACAGCGCAGTCGCCGCCGCAGGAGCACCTCGCCCGGGGCATCGGGCAGCGCCTCGAACCACTTCTTGGCCAGCCGACTGGTCCACAGTACGACGATGGTGTCGCGGGTACGGACGTCAGAAACGGCACGTCGGCCGACGTACCAGGTCTTGGGCCCCCTGCCGGGCTCGTCCTCGTCCGGTGCGTCGACGCGGCCGATGACCAGCGACTCGTTGCCGAGTCCGTCGTATGCCGCGGCCCGCTCCTCGGCCACGATCCGGTTGGCGACGCTGTCCTTGCCGCTGGCGGAGGCCAAGGCGACCGAGCCCCCGGTCATTTCGGCCAGCCGCGCGGCATAGCAGTCGTAGGCACGATCCACCGCCTTCTGCTCGAGGGCGATGATCTCTTCGCGCGTGGTGGTGCCCATGTACATATCCCCTCCCCTTGCAGCACCCCGGAGGACGCTGCGACGGGCATACGCCCGGCCCCGTCGAAATAACTATCAGAGACCTGCTGGTAACAAACAGTCAGATGGTCAACCTCCCGACCAGCTCGCCGACCTCCGTCCGCCAGGCGCGAACCTGGTCGTGCGTGGGGCCGATCTCGTACTGGTGGTAGTGGCATCCCAGGCAGAGGTGCGACCAGACGGCGTTGGTGCGGCGAGCGGTCTCCGCCGCGGTGTAGCAGTGGAGGCACAGCATCTTGGCCCGCGTCGTGGTGTCGGCGAGCCCCGGCACCGCGGCGTCGAGCACGCGGTCGATGGAGAGCTCCAGGGCGGTCCGCAGAGCGAGGGAGGCTCCGCGGTGTCGGCCGGCGGTCGTGGCGCCCGTACGGGCGGCAAGCAGCTGATCCGCCGTCAGCAGGAGCTCCTCGACCGAGGTGGTGGGAGTGCTCATCACGCAGTCACCCCCGGCTTGCGCACCTTCTGCGCCATGATCTCGATGTCGTCAACGAAGCGGTGGGGGTCGGTGATCTGCGCTCCCCTGGCGTGGGCGCCGTTCTGGCACTCCTTGAGGAGGTCCACCGCACGCGGTCCGCAAAGGGTGCGCAGTTCCCGGTAGACGTCGCCGGTCCGGCCGGCGTCGCCGAACAGGGCCAGTGCCGCGACCTTCATGAGCTTGTCGGCGCTGCCGACGGCGGCCTGCAGCTCGTCCTCGGGCGCGCCGGAGCGGTGATGCCGGATCCAGGCGGCTTCGAGGAAGGCGTTCTCCAGGGCGATACGGCACAGGCTGGGCAGCACGTGGGTCCGTGCCGCCGACGGCAGGCCACTGGTACTGGCGAGGGCCCGCGCGTCGTCGAGTGCCTGCCGTACCGGGTCTGTCACCGGCTTGACCTTCACCTTGGACGACTTGGCCCGCTCGACCTCGAACACCGTCACGGGCAGATCCTGGCTGGTGAACGCCCGCTGGAGCCGGGTGTCGTGGGTGAAGACGACGACCTGCCGGTGCTCGCCGAGCTCGTGCAGGACCTGGGCGAGTCCGTTGACCTTGGCGGGGTCCATGGACTGCACGGGATCATCGATGACGATGAAGCCGAACGGGCTGTCGGCGGTGGCGGCCCGAGGCAGGAACAGGGACAGCGCGAGGGAGTGCTGCTCGCCCTGGCTCATGACGCTGAGAGCCGAGGCCTCATGGCCGTCGACGGTGACGTCCATGACGAGCTTGCGGACGTTGGCCTTCTCGCTGCCCTTCAGGCTCACGGCCTTGAGGTCGATGTTGCTCTCCTGGCGGAGCCGCTCCCAGATGCGCTGCGACTGGTCGGCGAAGCCTTCCATCCGCTGTTCCCGCAACTCGGCGGCCAGCGCCTTGATCCAGGTGCTCGCCTTCCTGATGTCCCGCAACCGGGGTTTGTTCGCCTCCACGGCACGGGCCCTCTCCGCCCAGCCCGCCAGGCGGGTGACGAGCCCGCGCCAGCGTTCGTCCCGCTTCTCCAGTTCCCTGACGGCGTTCTCCTTGACCGCGGCGCAGGCATCGGCCAGGGTCGCGGCGGCCTCGTGGGCGCGCTGGGCGAGCTCGCCGGGATCACTGATCGTCCGGCAGGCGGTCCAGGCGCGCCACGGGTCGGCCAGGGCGGCGGGGATCTGTCGGGGCGTGTGGACGAGGTCCTGCACGGCCCGCGCGGCCGACCGGAGTTCGCTGCGCGCGCCCGCGGCTGCCTCCGCCTCCTGCCGCAGTGCGGCGATCTGGGCGATGGCGTCCGCGGCCCATGCCGCGTCCAGCATCCCGTCGGTCCCGCACACGGGGCAGGCGGCCGCGTCGGGGTGACGGTCGTGGTGCGCCACAGCCCGTTCGAGGAGTTCCGCACGCCGCAGGGCGTCCTCGGCGCCGGTGCCGCGCAGGTCCTCGGCATCGGCGAGAGCATTGCGCAGGCGGTCCAGGGCCGCGTGGACCTGCGCCATCTCGGGTCCCTGCACGTCGGCCTCGGCGCGCAGCCCGGAGAGCAGGCCATCGTCCGTGTCGGTGGGCAGACCGGCGACCAGGGCTTCGACGGTCGCGAAGTCAGGGGTTCCCGCCGTGTCGACGGCGACGAGTGCCTGGACCGCCCGGTCGTCGTCCTCCAACTCGTACAGCGCGTCCTTGAGGCCCGGCAGCTCCGCCTTCGCCGCCTTGTCCGCGTCTTCGAGCGCCTTGGCCTCCTGGCGGAGCCGGCCGTCGGCGGCGCTGAGCTGCCCCAGGCCGAGGATGGTGGCGATGGCGTCGTACATCTCGGAGGGCTTGCCACTGATCATGCGGTCGAGGTCGACGTACGACAGGAAGGGCCGGAAGTCCCGCAGGGCCTGCTTCCAGTCCGCCTGGTCGAGGGGGGCGCGGTCGTGCCCGGGTCGCTTGAGCTCGGCCTGGGAGGCGTCGAAGTCGTCGCCCTCCCAGGTGCGGGTGAGGGTGCTGCGGCCGGTGTCGCCCGCGACGGCGAGCTTGACCTCGATCTCCGGCCTGCCGTCGGTGTCGTGGAGGTTGCGCCAGTTGCTGCTGCGCATCGCGTGCTGCCCCTGCCAGCGCATGTTCACGCCGGTGAAGGCTGTCTCGATGGCCTCGGCGATGCTGGACTTGCCGGAGCCGTTGCGACCCACGACCAGGTTCACGCCGGGTCTGGGGCTGAGCTTGAGCCAGGCGCGCGGTCCGATGCCACGGAACCGGGCGACGGCGACGGATTCGAGGTAGATCCGGCCGACAGAGGAGGTCCCCCGGGGCTCTCCGTCACCCAGGGCCTCCTTCAGGAGCACCTTCACGGGCTCGGTGAGCGCCTCCTCAGCCAGGCGGGCCTCCACCAGACCGGCCACGCTCACGGGCTGGTCGGCCGGGACCGGACGGGCGGGGTCGGTGGGGTGGTGTGCGTTCTGCCGGGGCTGTTCCGTCACGGTCATGCGGGTTCCTCCCGTGTGTGCGGTGGGTGGCGACTGCGGTGCGGAATGGACGCGGAGTGGATGGCCCCGAGGTGTGGCGTTGCAACAAAAAGGGACCGGGAGAGATCGGATGCGTGGCGCGGTACGGCGCCAGGACGCTTCACGGTGCGGTTGCGGAGTCACGGCGCATGCTTCCATTCGGAAGCGTAACCAGATAAGCACAACACTGAAAGCACCGTCAATCAGCTTCACAGGCTTGACGACTGCAGTAATGTGTTAACCGTTCACTATCCGACTGGCCCGAGAGGTGCGGAACCCCACGCCATGCCCCAGCAGCCACCAGCCCAGCCGGCGCCCTCCGCGCATGTGACGGCCGCCGAGATCTCCCGCATCGCGGGGGTCACGCGCGCCACCGTGAGCAACTGGCGCCGCCGCCACGACGACTTCCCGGCCCCCAGCGCAGGCACGGAGACCAGCCCGCTCTACGACCTGCCGGCCGTCCAGGCATGGCTGCGGGCACGTGGGCACACCTCCACCGCCTCGCCGACCGAGGAGCTGCGTACGGCGCTACGGCTGCTGGGACCCGGCTCGGGCGTGGCCGCGCGGCTGTTCCCCCTGGTGGCTGCCGCGTCCCGCCGCGCGCCGGACGAGCTGGCCGAACTCGCCGCCGTGCCCGACGACCAGCTGCTCGCCCGAGCGGAGAAGGCCGCCGGCGAGCTCCCGGCCACCGTGCCCGAGGCCGAGCCGGTCCGCTACGGCCCGGACGACGCGGGCGCGGTCCGCGCGCTGCTGGGCTGCGTCCGTGAGGCGGGGGCCCAGGCCGCCCTCGACGTCCTCGCCGAACGCGAACTGGACGAGGGCGCCGCCAGCGGCGTTTACCAGACCCCGGAGGGCCTGGCCCTGCTCATGGCACGGCTCCTGCCCGCCGGCGCGTCCCGCGTCCTCGACCCCGCCTGCGGCAGCGGCACGCTCCTCGCCGCCGCCGCCCGGCAGGGCGCACAGGAGCTGTTCGGGCAGGACTCGCTCCCCGTCCAGGGCCGGCGCACCGCGGTCCGGCTGCTGCTCGCCGCGCCCGAGGCCGAGACGGCGATCCGCGTCGGCGACAGCCTGCGCGCCGACGCCTTCCCCGACGTCACCGTGGACGCCGTCCTGTGCAACCCGCCGTTCGGCGACCGCGACTGGGGTCACGACGAGCTGGCCTACGACCCGAGGTGGGCGTACGGGGTCCCGCCGCGCTTCGAATCAGAACTGGCCTGGGTGCAGCACGCTCTCGCGCACGTGGAGCCCGGCGGCCACGCGGTCATGCTGCTGCCGCCCGCGCTCGCCTTCCGTTCCTCCGGCCGCCGCATCCGCGCGGAACTCATCCGCAGCGGGGCCTTGCGCGCCGTCGTGTCACTTCCGGCGCGTGCCGCGTATCCGCTCCACATCGGCCTGCAGATCTGGGTGCTCCAACGCCCCGAGCCGGGCGGCACGGACCGTACGACGGTGCTGTTCGTGGACGGGGAGGGCGAGCAGCGGGACGGCGCCGCGGGCACACCGTCCGCCACCGACATGGCCACGGCCGGCGCCGGGACCCGCGGCGGCTCACGCCCCCGCCGATCCGGCCCCTCCTCCTCCGCCGCCTCCTCTGCCTCTTCCGCCTCTGCCTCCTCCTTCGACTGGGAGGGGCTGACCGAGCGGGTCCTCGGCCAGTGGGCCGCGTTCACCACCGCCCCCGACACCTACGCCGACGAGCCCGGCGTCGCCCGCGCGGTGCCGCTCGTCGACCTCCTCGACGACGTCGTCGACGTCACCCCGGCCCGCCATGTGCGGGCGACCGCGGCCGACATCGACCCGGCCGCCCTCGCCCGCCGCGTCCACGACCTGCACGACCAACTGGCCGACCAGGTAGCCGCCTTGGCGGCCGCCTCCGCGTCCGGCGGGTGGCAGCCGTCCGGGGCCTCGGCCCGCGAGTGGCGTACGGCGACCGTCTCCGACCTGGCACGCGGCGGGGCACTGACCGTGCTGCGGGCGGCGCCGTCCGGCACCCGAGGCTCCAAGGGCTCCGCCGCCCCCACCATGGACCGACCGGTCCTCACGGCCTCGGACATCTCCGCCGGAAACCCGCCGTCCATCAGGGCCGTCGACCTCCACGCGGACGCCGCGCAACCCGTCGCCGCCGGTGACGTCCTCGTACGCGCCCTCGGGGGCGGCGGCGCCGCGGCCTCGATGACCCGGGTCGCGGACGACCAGGACGCCGGAGCCCTGCTCGGTCCGCACATCCACCTCCTGCGCCCCGACCCCGCCCGCCTCGACCCGTGGTTCCTGGCCGGGTTCCTCGGCGCCGAGGACAACATCGCCTCCGCGTCCACCGGCAGCACCCACGTGCACGTCACACCGGGCCGGCTGCGCGTACCCCTGCTGCCCCTGGAGGAGCAGCGGCGCTACGGGGAGGCCTTCCGCCGCGTGTACGAGCTGCGCGCGGCCGTCCGCCGAACCGCCGACCTCGCCGCCGACACCGCGGCCACCCTCACCACCGGCCTCACCGCCGGCGTACTCCTGCCACCGGACACCCCGGACAGCCGTTCCGCCTGAAACGCCCCACGCGTCCCCCCGCACACGACCACACTGGATCCCTGCCGTCCCACGCCCGGACGGCGCTCTTCGGAAGGAAGCCGGGACCTCTTGAACAGCAGCAAGCACACGGAGCTGGCGAACCACGCCTGGTCCGTCGCCGACCTCCTGCGCGGTGACTACCGACAGTCCGACTACGGCAAGGTCATCCTGCCGTTCACCGTGCTGCGCCGCCTGGAGTGCGTCCTGGAGCCGACGCGCGAGAAGGTCGTCGAGACCGTCGCCAGGTTCGCGGGCCAGGACATCGACACCGACCACTTCCTGCGCAAGGCCTCGGGCCACTCCTTCTACAACAAGAGCGACCTCACGCTGCGGAAGATCGCGGCCGACCCGCAGAACGCGGCGAAGAACCTGCAGATCTACGTCGGCGCCTTCTCCGACAACGCCCGCGAGGTCCTCGACAAGTACGAGTTCCACCAGCAGGTCAGGAAGCTCGACGGCGCGAACCTCCTCTACCAGGTCATCGGCAAGTTCACGGACCTCGACCTGCACCCCGACGTCGTGCCCAACCACAACATGGGCTACATCTTCGAGGAGTTGATCCGCCGCTTCGCCGAGCAGTCGAACGAGACCGCGGGTGAGCACTTCACCCCGCGCGAGGTCATCAAGCTGATGGTCAACCTGCTGGTGGCGCCCGACGCGGACGCCCTCAGCCTGCCCGGTGTCGTCCGTACGGTCATGGACCCGGCCTGCGGCACGGGCGGCATGCTCAGCGCCGCCGACGACCGCATCAAGGCCCTCAACCCGGACGCGACGGTCGAGGTGTACGGGCAGGAGCTCAACCCCGAGTCGTGGGCGATCTGCCGGTCCGACCTCATGATCAAGGGCCAGAACCCGGAGAACATCCGCTTCGGCAACTCGTTCTCCGACGACGGCCACTCCCGCCGGAAGTTCGACTACATCCTCGCCAACCCGCCGTTCGGCGTGGAGTGGAAGAAGGTCAAGGAGGAGGTCGAGTACGAGCACAAGTCGCTCGGCGACGCCGGCCGCTTCGGCGCGGGCCTGCCGCGCATCAACGACGGCTCGCTGCTCTTCCTCCAGCACATGATCTCGAAGATGAAGCCGGTGGACGTGAACGGCGGGGGCGGCTCCCGCATCGCCATCGTCTTCAACGGCTCCCCGCTGTTCACGGGCGCCGCCGAGTCCGGCGAGTCCAACATCCGCCGCTGGATCCTGGAGAACGACTGGCTGGAGGCGATCGTCGCCCTCCCCGACCAGCTCTTCTACAACACCGGCATCTCCACGTACTTCTGGATCCTCACCAACCGCAAGGACGCCGACCACAAGGGCAAGGTCGTCCTGCTCGACGCGCGCGACCAGTGGCAGAAGATGCGCAAGTCGCTCGGCGACAAGCGCAAGGAGCTCGGCGACGGGACGAACGGCCGCCCCGACCACATCGGTGACATCACGCGGCTGTACGCGGAGGCGCTCCAGGTCGCGGGCGACCCGGAGCACGCTCTGCACGGCAAGGTCAAGGTCTTCGCCAACGAGGACTTCGGCTACCAGCGCATCACCGTGGAGCGGCCGTTGAAGCTGCGGTTCGAGGTGACTGAGGAGACGCTGGCGGCGCTGGCGGAGGCCAAGCCGGTGGCCAAGCTGGAGCGGAGTGAGGAGTTCGTCGCGGCGGTGCGTACGTTGCTCGGCTCGTCCTGGATGACGAAGTCCGAGGCGTTCATCGCGCTCAAGGACGCGGTGGTCGCGGCCGGGCTGACCTGGCCGCCGGGAGCGCCGTTCGCGAAGGCGGTACGGGAGACGATCGGCGTACGGGACCCGGAGGGCGAGGTCCAGAAGGTCAAGGGCGCGCCGGAGCCGGACGCGGACCTGCGGGACTACGAGAACGTGCCGCTGGGCGAGGACGTCGAGGAGTACCTGAAGCGCGAGGTGCTGCCGCACGTGCCGGACGCGTGGGTCGACCACACGAAGACGAAGATCGGCTACGAGATCCCGTTCACGCGGCACTTCTACGTGTACAAGCCGCCGAGGCCGCTGGCAGAGATCGACGCGGAGTTGAAGTCGCTGGAGGCGGAGATTCAGGAGCTGCTCAGGGAAGTGGCCCCGTGAACACCTCAGCCGTCACACCGCCTTCCCCCAAACCCTCTGACGCCTACGAACTTGTACGCCTCGGATATGTCGCGCGCTTGCAGAATGGACTGACCGTCGATGCCAAACGGGACGTAACTGGTGACGTCGTCACCAGTCCGTACTTGCGTGTCGCCAATGTCCAAGCAGGGAGCCTCGACCTCGAATCGGTCACCGAGATCACTGTGCCTCGAAGTGTGGCCCAACGCAGCACCCTTCGTCCAGGTGACGTCCTGATGACCGAAGGAGGGGACTTGGACAAGCTGGGCCGTGGGACGGTCTGGCAGGGCGAACTTGACCGGTGCCTGCACCAGAACCACATCTTCGCGGTGCGCCCCGATGCACAGCGACTCAGCGGCCGCTTCCTCGCCTACGTGACCCAGTCTCTCTACGGCCGCCACTATTTCGAGAGCACCGGCACGAGAACCACAAACCTGGCTTCCACCAATAGCAGCAAGATCAAGAGTTTCCCCTTGCCGCTTCCGCCTCTGGATGAGCAGTGCCGCATCGCGGACTTCCTCGACGCCGAGACCGCCCGGCTGGATCAGATTGAAGGCCTGGTGAGAAAAGCCGGGCAACTGGCGGTGGCTCGCCGCACGGCCGTTATTGACGCGGAACTTGAAGCCCTTTCCGACGACTGTGTCGTGCCTGTGACCAGCGCATGCGAGCTGGTCTTGGACTGTGTCAACAAGACTGCCCCAATCGAAGCTGGCGAGACTCCATACCGCATGCTCCGAACATCTAACGTCCGAGATGGGCAAGTAAACGTTGACGACACCTATCGGGTATCGGAAGAGACGTTCAAACAATGGAATCGGCGCGGCGCCCCTCGGATCGGTGATGTTCTGTTCACCAGACAAGCCCCCGTTGGTGAGGCTGGACTGCTTACCTCTGACGCACCTGTGTTCCTTGGGCAACAGGTCATGTTGTACCGCCCAAATCCACTAAGCACGATCCCCGAGTTTCTCTTGTACAACTTTTTGAGTTCTTTCATGAAGCGGCAGTTCGAACTAGCCAGTGACGGTGCTGCGCACTCACACATGCGAGTTCACGACTGTTTGAAGCTGCGCATCTACTACCCGCCTCTCGACGAGCAGCGTCAAATCGTAGGGCGAGTAAGTAGCGCACTGGATCACGCTGACAGGCTGCGGGCAGCTACAGGGAAACAGGCTGACCTGCTCGCTGAACGCCGCCAAGCCCTCATCACCGCCGCCGTAACCGGCCAGTTCGACGTCTCCACCGCCAGCGGACGCAGCGTAACGGACGGAGTCACCGCGTAGCCATGAGCCCCATCCACACGGAGTCCGCCTTCGGTGATGCCATCGTCGCCGCCATGGTCGAGCGTGGCTGGCGCGAGGCTCGCCCGCAGGACTACCAGGCCGATCTCGGCCTCGACACCCACGAGTTGTTCACCTTCATCGGGGCGACCCAGCCCGACGAGTGGAGCGAGCTGCTCACCGTCTACGGCGGCGACCCGAACGAGGCCCAGCGCGGGTTCGCCGGCCGCCTCGACCAGGCCATCGCCACCAACGGGCTCCTCGATGTCCTCCGCAACGGCGTCAAGGACCGAGGCGTCCTGCTCCGTGTCGCGTACTTCAAGCCGAACCTCGTCGCCCACGACTCCGTGCTCGACGGCTACCGCGCCAACCGCCTCACCGTCGTCCGCGAACTCGAGTACGCGACGAAGCAGGCCGACTGGGGCAACCGGCTCGACCTCGCCCTCTTCCTCAACGGAATCCCCCTCGCCACGGCCGAGTTGAAGAACCCGCTGACCAAGCAAGGGGTGGAGCAGGCCAAGGAGCAGTACCGCACCGACCGCGACCCCACCGAGCTGATCTTCACGCGCCGGGTCGTCGCGAACTTCGCCGTGGACCCCGACCTGGTCTTCGTCGCCACGCAGCTCAAGGGCAAGAACACCCGCTTCCTCCCGTTCAACACCGGCTCCAACGGACCCGGCCAGCCGGGCGGCGCCGGCAACCCGGCCCCCACGGCATTCGGCACGTACGCGACCTCCTACCTCTGGGAGCAAGTCTGGCAGCCGGACAACTGGCTGGACCTGCTCCAGCGGTTCGTGCACCTGCACAAGAGCAAGACGCCCGGCGGCGGCAGCACCAAGACGATGATCTTCCCCAGGTTCCACCAGTGGGACGTGGTCAAGAAGCTCACCGCGCACGCCGCCACGCACGGCGCCGGCCACGACTACCTGGTCATGGCCTCGGCCGGCTCGGGCAAGTCGAACACCATCGGCTGGCTCGCGCACCGCCTGAGCGACCTGCACACCCCCACCGACCCGTCGGAGCTCGACGCCGAGGCCGTGGCCAAGGGCCTCAAGCCGGGCGTGCCGGTCTTCGACAAGGTCATCGTCATCACCGACCGCCGCAACCTGGACGCCCAACTCCGGGAAACGGTAGGTAATTTCGAGCAGACCGCGGGCCTCGTCGTGAAGATCGACGAGAAGCACGGGGCGAAGGGCGAGCAGCTCGCCAAGGCCCTCTCCCGTGACACCGGGAAGATCGTCACCGTCACCCTGCACTCCTTCCCGGCACTGCTCGACTACCTCCAGCGCAACCCCACCGAGATCCAGGGCAGCCGCTTCGCGATCATCGTGGACGAGGCGCACTCCTCGCAGTCCGGCGACGCCGCCACCGCCGTACGGTCCGCCCTGCGCGACCTCGGCCTGGACTCCGACTCGGAAGACGCGGGCGCGACCACGGTCAAGGCCGAGGCCGCCACCCTCGACGAGCAGCTCAAGAAGAGGGCCGAGCAGCGTTCCCGCGCCGCGAACCTCTCCTACTTCGCCTTCACCGCCACGCCGAAGGCCAAGACCCTCGAACTCTTCGGCACGCTCCAGGACATCGACGGCAAGGCGGCCTACCGGCCCTTCCACACGTACTCCATGCGGCAGGCGATCGAGGAGGGCTTCATCCTCGACCCGCTGCGCAACTACGTCACGTACAACACGTACTGGAAGCTGGTGAACCAGAATCCGGACGAGCGGGAGGTCGACCCGTCGAAGGCGAACGGCCTGCTCGCCCGGTACGCGCTGACCCATGACTCGACGGTCGCCCAGCACGCCCAGGTGATCGTGGAGCACTTCGTGGCGCACAGCCGGGGCCGCCTCGGCGGGCGGGCCAAGTCCATGGTGGTGACCGCCTCCCGGCAGTCCGCCGTGCAGATGGCGCGCGCCATCAAGAGCTACATCAAGGACCGGGACTACGACACCGAGTACCCCGACCTGGGTGTCCTGGTCGCCTTCTCCGGCTCGCTCACCCTGGATGGCAAGGAAACCACCGAGCCGAAGGAGAACGGCGGGCTGTCGGAGAGCGCGCTGCCGAAGGCGTTCGCGTACACGCGCGCCGACGACAAGGCCGCCCGAGCCGGCGGTGCGGGCCAGCGCGAGTACCGGATCCTGGTCGTGGCGGAGAAGTACCAGACCGGCTTCGACCAGCCGCTTCTCACGACGATGTACGTCAACAAGTCGCTGACTGGCATCTCCGCCGTCCAGACCCTGTCCCGGCTGAACCGGACCGCCGAGCGCAAGGCCCAGGCGGACCTGGCGGTCCTGGACTTCGTCAACGACGCGAACGACATACAGGACGCCTTCCGCCCGTACTTCGAGGAGGCGAACACCCTCCCCTCCGACCCCAACCTGCTCTACACCGCGCAGAGCCGGGTCATGCAGGCCGGGATTCTGTCCGGGCAGGAGATGGACGAGTTCGCCGCCGCGTACTTCGCCGCCAAGGAGAAGGCGGCGGGCTCGCAGTCCAAGTGGGAGAAGCTGCACGCCGAGCTGTACCGGCTGCTCTCCCCCGCCGTCGCCCGCTTCACACCCCTGCTGGAGAGCGAGGACGAGGACGACCAGGAGACGGCGGAGGGCTTCCGCGCCGACCTCAACGACTACGTCAGGAAGTACGGTTTCCTCGCGCAGATCGTCCCCTACCGTGACGCCGAGCTGGAGCGGCTGCACCTCTACGGCCGCTACCTCCTCAACCGGCTCCCGCGCCGCGCGGACGGCGGCGTGGACATAGGCGAGATCGACCTCAGCCATATGCGGGTGGAGAAGACCGGCGAGTACGACGTCTCCCTCACCTCCGAGGGGCCGACGACGATGAAGGGCTTCGGCGACGGCTCGGGCGGCCCGAAGGAAGCGGAGAAGTCGCTGCTGTCGCAGTTGATCGACAAGTTCAACGAACGCTTCGGCACCGAGTTCACCGAGCAGGACGTCATCCGCCCGTTCGAGGAGGCTAAGGCCGACCCGAAGGTGCGGGCGGCGGCCGTCGTCAACGACGAGGACAACTTCGGCCTCGTCTTCGACAACGTCTTCGCGGACAAGATGGCCGACCACATCGACACCATCGCGGGCATGGGCCGCCAGTACTTCGGCCCCGACAAGGGCTTCAAGTCCAGCCTGGACCGCAGCGCCCGTAAGGCCGCCTGGCGGATGATCCGCCGAGAGGAAGGCCTGGACGACTGACGTCCGACTCGTATGCCCCGGCTGAATGTGCCGGCCGGGGCACCCCTCGTGCTCCGCACGCCGTAGCCGTGCGGAGAAGAAGGCTCACGAGCTGGTGCCGGCTGCCGCGGCCTTCCACCTCCCCTCGACCACGAGAAGACACTTCAGGAGCGGGCGATGGACAACGAGATTCAGCTGATCAGTGACGGTGACGGACTGGCGGTCATCGGGAATCCGACGGATGTCGATCACTTCCTCGTCTCGGAGGGGCTGGCGTCCCAGGACCTCGGACTGGAACGGCTCAAGTCCGCCGTCGGTACCGGGGCCGTAGTCGCGCAGGCAGGTTCGGAGATCGCCGCCAACTCCGGTCGCTGGGTGAAGCTGACGCGGGAGTCGGCACACAGTGTCCAGAAGTACGGGCTGAGGAAGAGCTCGAAGACGGGTCTCAGCACAGGCGTGGTCAGAGGACCAAAGGGCCAGATCAGAGGGTTCATCGAGGTCGTGAAGGCGCCCCGATCGCTTCTGACCAACCCGGCGATTCTTGCGGGTGCCGCGGGGATCATGGCGCAGGTGGCGATGCAACAGAGCATGGCCGAGATCGCCGACTATCTCGCCACCATCGACGAGAAGGTCGACGACGTGCTGCGCGCCCAGAAGGACACCGCGTTGGCCCGCATGATCGGAGTGGGCTTGGTCATCGAGGAGACCATGACCATCCGGGAGAAGAGGGGCAGGGTCGACGAGATCATGTGGTCGAAGGTGCAGACCGCGCCGACGACGATCGCAGAGACCCAGGTCTACGCCTTGCGTCAACTCGACGCCCTCGCGGAGAAGATGGAGCGCAAGACCGACATGGGTGATCTGGCCGCGACGGCCAAGGAAGCCGAGTCGGCGGTTCGGGAGTGGCTCGCCGTGCTGGCACGCTGCTTCCAGCTGCAGGACGCGATCGCCGTTCTCGAACTCGACCGGGTGCTGGACGCGTCTCCGGAGGAGCTGGACGGGCATCGCAGCGGGCTGAAGGATGCCCGGCAGGACCGGCTGGAACGGATCACGCTCAGCACCGAGCGTCTGGTGGCCCGGATGAACGCGGCCGCCGACTCGGCCAACGCGAAGGTGCTGCTGAACCCGGCCGCGTCCCCGGCTGTGGTCCGGTCGAGCAACCATGTCTCGGCCAGTGTCCATAACTTCCACGGACGGCTCGGCATCGAGTCCGGACGCCAGTCCTCGCAGGAGAGACGATGGACGGACGCGGCCGCTGAGGCGATGGACAAGGTGCTCGAGGCAGGAGAAGAGGGCGTCGATGCCGCCTGGCGCGTCGGTAGCGAGACGCTCGACCTGGCCGGCTCGGTAACGAACAAGCTCTCGAGCGAGCTCGCCGGGCGAGCGCGCCGTTGGTTCGGGGACGGAAAGTAACGACCTGGCCGATCCGGTGGTCGGGCCCCGGCTGCGCGGAGCGGGGGCTTCCGTCGAGCCGGCCGTACGAAACTGGGCGCCCAGCCGCATGAGCGGATGGGCGCCCCACGGGTCACGACCGTACGGCTCAGACGGTCTGGTCGGCGGCCAGCCGGACGAGCCCGGCCCACGCGTCGGGGGCGACCGTCAGAACCGGTCCGGATCGGACCTTCGAGTCGCGGATGTGTACGGCGTCCACGGCGGCTGCGACCTCCACACACTCGCCACCCCCGCCGCTGCTGTAACTGCTCTTGAACCAGGCCGACTCCGACACAGTCAACTCGGTGCTTCGCAAGGTCATTTCACTCCCAGCAGTTCCTCGATGAAGTCCAGCGACTCACGAGGGGTGAGCGCCTGTGACCGGAGGATGCCATATCGAGCTTCGAGCTCACGGATCTTTCCCGCACCGGTGTACAGGCGACTGTCGTCCTGAACCTCGGTGTACGCGATGCGCCGACCTTCGGCGTTGTCGATCAGGTTGAAGGGTCCGCCCAGCCCCGCATGGTCCTCTCGGTCGGTGGGCATCACCTGAATCTCCACGTTCCGGTTCTGCCCCACGAGCAGGAGCTGCTCCAACTGCTCGCAGAGGGTTGCCAGTCCACCGATCGGCTTGCGGAGCACCACTTCCTCGATGATGAAGCTCAGAAGTGGGGCTGGACGACGAGTGAAAATTTCCTGCCGCGCCAACCGGGCCGCCAAGCGCTGTTCAATGACGTCGTCATCGAGCAGGGGGCGCTGCATCTGGAAGACGGCCTTCGCATACTCCGCTGTCTGCAACAGGCCGGGCACCGCAAGAGCCGCGTACACAGACAGGCCGAGCGCGCTCGCCTCCAACCGCGCCATGTCCCGGAAGAACGCCGGATACTGCGCCCGCCCCACCTCCTCCTTCAGCGCCTTGAGGACGCCCCCGGCGTCCAGCACCTCGTCCGCGCGGTCGATGAACCTGGGCGAGGGAATCCGCCGCCCCTGCTCGAAGGAGGCGATCGACTGGGCCGCGTAGCCCGTGAGCTTCCCGAACTCCGGCCGTTCCAGGCCCGCCCGTACCCGCAGCAGCTTCAACTGCCGCCCGAACGCCGTCACCACGCCCGACCCCGGCTCGTCCTCCGGCCTCGGCCCGGCGTCCTCGCGCACACCCTCGGCCTGCTCCACCGACTCCATGGGCTCCACCTCCTCCCCGGCCCAGTTCCCCGGCCCAACGCGCCCGCCCCGAGCCGGTCACGCGGCGCGCCTCGTACAGGCCCCGCCCAGTCGCGTACAACCGACACGCGACCGCGAGTCACCACTGGTCACGCTACGCCACCACCGGGACCGTTGGGGCATGAACAGTGAGACCGCTTTGCCCGGCGGCATCGCCAGGCCCACCAGCCTCGTCGGCCACTTCGAGATGCGCTTCAGCTCCACCCCGCGCGGCGCGCGGCTCGCCCGGCGTCTCGCGGGGCAGCGGCTCGATGCGTGGGGCATCCCCTACGACTGCGACGCGCACCACGCGCTGACGCTGATCGTCGCCGAGCTCGCTGCCAACGCCGTTCGGCACGGCCGGGTCCCCGGCCGCGACTTCCATCTCTCGCTGGCCCGCGACGCCAGGGCCGTACGGATCGAGGTCACCGACACCCGCACCGAAGGCGTACCGGTCGTGGCGACGCCCACGGACCTCCACGACACCGGCCGCGGTTTGCTCCTGGTGGAGCACCTCGCCGACCGCTGGGACTGGCACCCGCGCCAGGGCGGCCCCGGCAAGACGGTCTGGGCGGAATACGTCCTGCCGTCGGCCGGAGGCTGACCGGCCGACGCGCCCTCCTGCCCGTCGTCCACCGCCGCGCTCGAGCCCCTGTCGCACCCCGACCGCTGGACGGCGGATCAACGCTGCGGTCACACTTGACCCCTGACCGTGACTGTTCATCACGCACACCGGGGGCAAGGTGCCGCAGGAGGCGATCTCCGACCGCTACGAACTCCTGGAGGAGCTCAGCCACGGCGGCATGGGTGACGTGTGGCGCGGCTACGACGCCGTGCTCGACCGGCCCGTCGCCGTGAAGCTCATCCGGCAGGCGTCGGTCACCTCCCCCGAGCTGGCCGAGGAGTTCGCCAAGCGGTTCCGCCGCGAGGCCCGCATCACCGCGCGCATCCAGCACCCCGGAGTGCCGCAGGTCTACGACGCCGTGCTCGACGCGTCGTACGAGCGGCTGTTCCTGGTGATGGAGCTCGTCGACGGCGTACCGCTGTCCGCCTACCTCGACCCCGGCCGGCCGCTGCCGGTCAGCTGGGCGGCCGCCGTCGCCGCGCAGGTGGCGACCGTGCTGTCGTACGCGCACGACGTGCCGGTGATCCACCGGGACCTCAAGCCGGGCAACATCCTGGTCGCACGCGACGGCACGGTGAAGGTCCTCGACTTCGGCATCGCGGCGATCCTGCGCACCGACGTCACCAAACTGACCGCCACCGGCAGCCCCATCGGCACCCACCAGTACATGTCGCCCGAGCAGGTCCGCGGAGGGCGCATCACCCCGCAGACCGACCTGTACGCGCTGGGCTGTGTACTGCACGAACTCCTCAGCGGGCGCCTCGCGTTCGAGGCGGAGAGCGAATACCTGCTGATGTACCAGCACGTCAACGCCGCCCCCACCCCGCTGCGACAGCTGCGGCCCGACGTTCCCGAGGCGTTGGAGGAGCTGGTCCTGCACCTGCTGCGCAAGGCGCCCGAGGCGCGGCCCGCCGACACGCAGGAGGTGTACGCGCGGCTGCTGCCGTTCCTCCCGCCGCCAGGCCAGGAGCCCGGCGCGGCCGATGCCGGGCCGGCCGGGGCGCCCGACCCGACGGGCGTGTTCCGGCACCCGTTCGCGCCCCGCGCCCGCGCCCAGGCCCCCGCACCCGGCGGTTCGACGCCTACGGCCGTCCTTCCGGGGGCCCAGCCGGTTCCCGTCCCCGGCCGGCTGCGCGAGGACATCAAGGAGGCGTACGCACACTCCGACGCCCTGCTGGAGGAGGAGCGGTTCGCGCAGGCCGCCGAGGTGCTCGGCGAGGTCATCGAACCCGCGGCCCTCGCCCTCGGCTCCGAGAGCAAGCAGGTCCTGGCGCTGCGCCGCCAGCGGGCGGCGATCCGGCTCCTCGGCGGCGACTACCGGGCCGCCCTGCCCGAGTTCGACGCCCTCGCCGACGCGTACGCCCGCATCGCCGGACCCACCGGCGAGCAGGCCCGCGCCTGCCGCGCCCAGGCGGCCCGGTGCCGCGCCGAACTCGGCCAGGTCACCGACGCGCTCGCCGCGCTCCAGGGCGTGCTGAACGTCGTGCGGGCCGTCGACAGCGACGTCAGCGAGGAAGCCGTGGAGCTACGGCACAACATCGGCATGCTGCTGCTCGCACAGGGCAGGGCCGCCGAAGCCCGGCAGGTCCTCGAACCGCTCCACCAGGACATGTGCATGGTGTTCGGCCCCGACGACGAGATGACCACCGAGATCGCCGAGGCACTCGCCGTGATCCGCCTCGGCCTCGACGGTTCGGCTTCCTGACCCGGGTCCTCCGGAAGCAGCATCGCCAAAACCGTGCTGCTCTGCGGCCGAGGGTTTCGCGACGGTCACGTCGCCGGGTGGTTCAGCGCTCACCGGTGTGGCCGCCAAGTCAGTGGTACCGCCGGCCGTGTTCCGATCCTCTGGCGACGAGTCCACCGCGCCGGTTTCCCCCGGTCGTGGGCTTGCTGGTCGGATGTCGGCCGACGGGAGGGAGCGTGAGCGAGATCAGCGTGCCGGAAGGACGGCAGACAGTACGCTGAATCCAGCGGGATCGGGCCCGCAGCACAGTGTCCGGGAGGTGCTTCATGACGGCCGAGATGGTAGCCCCGGCGTGGATGCATGAGCAGATCACGGCGGAGGAGTACGAGTCCTGGTCCGAGGAGCAGTGCGCAGGCATCGAGATCGTGGACGGGATGGTCGTCGTGAGTCCCAGTGCCTCCAAGCGGCACAACCGGCTGGCCCGTATTCTGGCGAACGCCCTGGACGCCGCCGCGGGCCCGGAGTGGAACGCCGACACGGACTTCGACGTCCGGCTTCAAGACGTCCCGCTCACCAATCGCCGCCCGGACGTCGTCGTGTACCGCGCAGACACGATCGACATCACCCCCACCCGCCCTGAGCACGTGCTGCTGGTCGCGGAGGTGGTGTCACCAGGCTCGGAGACCACCGACCGGATCGTGAAGGTCGACCAGTACGCCAAGGCAGGCATCGGCTTCTACTGGCGGATCGAGCAGGCCGCGACAGGCGTTCCCCTCGTGTACACCTACGTTCTCGACCCCGCGACGAAGACCTACCGGGACGGAGACGTCTTCACCGGCGTCCTCAAGGTCGCGGCCCCCTTCCCGGTGGAGGTCGACCTCGGCCAGGTCTGACCATGCACTGCTTGGCAGTCGGCGACGCGTGAGCGATGCTTGAGCGGACTACCCGATACAGGGCGCAATGAGCCGGATCAAGCGGCTCGCCGCGCGGTTCTGACCAGGGAAAACAGCACCGTACGGCAGCGCCAGGCAGCCCTCGGCAGGGATTCGATCCCACTCCTAAAGCGGGTGTCGCAGGTTCGAATCCTGCCGGGGCACAGAGAAATATCTGGTCAGAGGCCACATGGACCCTCCGTGGACGCCACGGGGGGGTCCTTTGTGTGCTCGATGGGAACATCCCGGGTACGGGATGATGGGGGATTTGGGCAACTTTAGACCGATCATGCGGTGCGGGAATTTTATGGAGTCTTACTGCATCGCATGAGGCTCTACTGCGCCCGGCAGGCTGCTTTCTGGGTGATGCGGGGCGTGTCATAGACGGCCCGCGGGTGATTCGCGCGTCGCCGTCGCGTCACGCGGGTGAGCGATGCAGCCGGGCATGACGATCACCGAGGGCGTCGACGGCATCCTCTCCGGCACCCTGACCTACGACGACACGGCCCGCACGACGACGTACACGGACTCGCTGGGCCATGCCTCGGTCCACCGGTACAACGCCGAGGGGCTCGTGGTGGAGGAGACGGATCCGCTGGGGCATGTCACGCGCACGGAGTGGGACGTGTACGGCGACGAGCCACTGTCGGTCACCGACGCCCTGGGCCACACCACCCGATACGCCTACAACGACGCGGGCAACGTCATCGAACTCACCCTGCCCGACGGCTCGGTGGCCCAGGCTGCATACAACGCGCTCGGCCTGCCGACGGAGGTCGTCGAGCCGGGCGGTGCGGTCTGGCGGCACACGTACGACGAGCGGGGCAACCTGCTGACGACGGTCGATCCGCTCGGCGCCGAGACACGGTACGCGTACAACGATGCGGGCCGTCCGACGGCGATCACGAACGCCCTCGGCCATACCCGCACGGTGGCGTACGACGCGGCGGGCCTGCCCCTCGCCCTGACGGACGAACTGGGCCACACGACCACAATCCGCCGCGACCGCTTCGGCCGAGTCATCGAGGTGAAGGACCCTCTCGGCCACGCCACCCGCCTGGGCTGGACGACGGAGGGCAAGCCGTCCTGGCGCGAGCAGCCCGACGGCACGCGCGAGTCGTGGACCTGGGACGCCCAGGGCAACCTGCTCACCCACGCAGACCCCGCCGGGAACACCACCCAGCACACGGTGAGCCATTTCGGTGTGCCGGCCACCCGCACAGACCCTGACGGAGCGCAGTACGAATTCGTCTATGACACCGAGCTGCGGCTGACGGCCGTCACCAACCCGCAGAGCCTGGTCTGGTCGTACACCTACGACGAAGCGGGCCGACTGACCGCGGAGACGGACTTCAACGGCCGCACCCTCACGTACACGCACAGTGCCGACGGGCGGCTGGCTGCCCGCACCAACGGCGCCGGAGAGACTCTGAGCTTCGCGAGGGACCCGCTCGGACGGGTCGTGGAGCAGCACTCGGACGCCGGTGATGTCACGACGTTCGCCTACGGCCCCGACGGCGGGCTGTGCCGTGCGGCCAACGCGGACGCCGAGGTCGTGCTGGAGCGAGACATGCTCGGCCGGACGCTCTCAGAGGCCGTGAACGGCCGGACGACCACCCATGTCCACGATGCCGTCGGTCGCCGTACCCGACGGGTGACACCTTCCGGGCTGGTCTCCGAGTGGACGTACGACCCGGCAGGACAACCGCTCGCTCTGCGGTCGTCCGCGGGTTCGCTGGACTTCGCCCACGACGCCGCGGGCCGCGAGACACAGCGCGCCCTCGGTACGGAGGCCACCCTGGCCCAGACATGGAACGCGGCGGGGCTGCTGACCGCGCAGACCCTGGCCGCCGCCGCCTCGGACCGCCTCCTCCAGCACCGGACGTACGCCCACCGAGCAGACGGCTACCTCACCGAGATCCGGGAGCTGACGTCTGGCACCCGCCGCTTCGATCTGGATGGTCTGGGCCGCGTCACCGGAACGCGTGCCCACGGCTGGAGCGAGACGTACGCGTACGACCCGGCGGGCAACCTGGTGCACGCCACATCGCCCGCCCATGAGGCTCTCGGCGAGCGCCAGTTCGACGGCACGCTCGTCCGCTCGGCCGGCCGCACGTCGTACGAGTACGATGCCGAGGGCCGTCTCGTCCGCCGGACCCGCAAGCTGCTGAACGGCCAGACCCGCACCTGGACCTACACCTGGAACGCCGAGGACCGCCTCACGGGGGCGACCGCCCCGGACGGCAGCCGGTGGCGGTACGCGTACGACCCGCTCGGCCGCCGCGTCTCCAAGCACCGCGTGGCCGACGACGGTTCCGCGGCCGACCGTACGGACTTCGTCTGAGTCAGCGCGTCCACCCAGACGAACGCATAGGGACCGGCATCCAGGGGCCGGTTGCGGAATGCGGCGACCTGCTCGTCCAGATGCCGGGCCATCGCGCTGACCTGGGACTTCGACAGCTGGGTCACGCCGAGGGACTCGGCGAGCTTCTCGACCCGGCGGGTGGACACTCCCAGCAGGTAGGCGGTCGCGACCACCGAGACGAGAGCCTGCTCGGCCCGGCGACGGCGTTCCAGGAGCCAGTGCGGGAAGTAACTGCCCTGCCGCAGCTTGGGGATGGCCAGTTCGACGGTGCCGGCCCGGGTGTCCCACTCGCGCGGGCGGTAGCCGTTGCGGTGGTTGACGCGTTCGTCGCTGACCTGCCCATATTCGGCACCGCATAGGGCGTCGGCCTCGGCGGACATCAACGCGTCGGCGAATGTCTTGACCATCGCGCGCCGCAGATCCGGACTCGCCGCGGCGAGGTTGTCCTCGGCGAGGGCGTGCAGGGGCACACTGTCAGGTGCGGTCATCGTGCTGATCTCCTTCGAGCTTCGACACCTCGAAGATCAGCCGGTGGCCGTTCGTCTATGCGGTCCTCACCCCGACGCCGGAGCAAACCCCCGGATCAGGTCGAACCCGTACACCATCTCCATGGACGCAACCCGCGGTGCTCACCGCTTCGTCGACCGCAGCTGACCTCAGCGGACTCCCCAGCCCCTAGTTTCCAAGGGTTCGTGGAGGCCCTATGGGAACGTCATGGGAACGGAAGGCCGAGCAAAGGCGGGGAACGATCAGGCAAGGGCGGAAGGCTGCACCCCGCTGACCAGTAGGAACGGTGAAGCCGAGTGTGACGTGCGCAGGGTGCTCCCATCCCGTCCGCCGTCGCCCCAGGCAGAGCCGAGCAGACACGGCCCCTGGCGTCCAGGTCGTTCGTACAGCGGCGCGCTCCACCTGGACGCCAGGAACCACGCCCGCTCCACGGTGTGTGGGTCGACGGCAGACGGGATGGGAGCTGGGGCAAGTGGTGGGTTGAGGAGGATGGATGCCGCAGCGGCAGCATTACGGCCGCCAGCCTAACGATCAAGCCAGTTGAGAAGATCTCCGAGACTTGGCGGACGTCGACAAGCTGCGGATGTGGCCCGCAGGGACAGGGCGTAACGTGGGCCATACATCCGGACCGCGCCCGCTGGGCGTGAAGTCCCGCGTGCCCCCCACCCATTGCTCCGTGACTGGGGTGCGCCCGGACGAGCGGAGGATCTGCGATGGGTACAGTCACGACCGACGACGGCACCACGATCTTCTACAAGGACTGGGGTCCTCGGGATGGGGAGCCGATCGTCTTCCACCACGGGTGGCCGCTGAGCGCCGACGACTGGGACAATCAGATGTTGTTCTTCCTGGCGCAGGGCTACCGAGTCATCGCCCACGACCGCCGTGGCCACGGACGCTCCACCCAGACCGCGACCGGCCACGACATGGACACCTACGCCGCGGACGTGACCGCCCTGACCGACGCACTCGACCTGCGGGGCGCCGTGCACATCGGCCACTCCACCGGCGGTGGCGAGGTCGCCCGCTACGTCGCCCGCGCTAAGCCCGGCCGTGTCTCAAAGGCGGTCCTGGTGGGCGCGGTGCCACCGCTGATGCTGAAGACGGAGGCCAACCCGGGCGGCTTGCCGATGGAGGTCTTCGACGGCTTCCGTGAGGGCGTTGCCGGCAACCGGGCTCAGTCGTTCATTGATATTCCCTCGGGGCCGTTCTACGGCTTCAACCGTCCCGGAGCGCAGGTGTCGCAGGGTTTGATCGACAACTGGTGGCGCCAGGGCATGATGGGCGCGGCGAACGCGCACTATGAGTGCGTTGCGGCGTTCTCCGAGACCGACTTCACCGAGGACTTGCAGCAGATCGAGGTGCCCGTCCTCGTCGCGCACGGAACCGACGACCAGGTCGTTCCGTACGACGACTCGGCACCCCTGACGGTCAAGCTTCTGAGGAACGGGACCCTCAAGTCCTACGAGGGCTATCCGCACGGGATGCTGTCGACGCACCCGGAGGTCCTCAACCCGGACATCCTCGCGTTCATCCGTTCCTGACCCCGGCAGGCTGGCCTCAGCGTCCGGCCCGTTCCCCGGCGTACCCGTAGTTCGCATCGGGGAGCGCACCTGGTCAGGCGGGCGTCGGGCCGTCTCAGTTTCCGTCTCGTTCAGCGACGGACAGCACCGTTCAGGCAGGTCCGGGCCAAGTCCGACCCGATCGGATCGGCGCTGGCGAAGGCGGCCGGGCTTCCGGCCGCAGGCGCCGCGCGGTGTCAGGCTTCCACTCGTGCGGTGGGGATCAGCGGTGGCGGCGTACGGGCCGGGTTGATCGCCCCATGGTGGACCTTGCCGAGGACGACCCGGCGGCGCCGTCCAGACGAGCGCCGGACGCGGCGGCGACGGCCGACAGGCCGACCGCGATGCCGAGCTCGGTCCAGCGCCCCCCGTACGGGCGGTGTGCTTCCTGAACTTCTCGGCAGTGGTCGGGAAGAAAAGCGCCCCGGGGCGCGGGAGAGTGGATGAGCGCCCTGGGGCCGTTCTGGTCGGCGCGCACATGCGGCGCGTCGGCCGCGTTCAGGGCCGGCCGAGCGCGCGGTACGTCCATCCCGCCGCGCGCCACCGTCCGTCGTCCAGGGCGTTGCGGCCGTCGATGACGTACGGCCGCGCCACCATGTCCCGCACTACGGCGGGGTCCAGGTCCCGGAACTCCTGCCACTCGGTGAGGTGGAGGACGACGTCGGCCTGACACAGGGCGTCCTCGGCGGAGGTCGCGTAGGCCAGGGTCGGGAACGCCTTGCGAGCGTTGTCCATGGCCTTGGGGTCGTAGACGCTGACGTTGCCGCCCTGGAGCTGTATCTGCGCGGCCACGTTGAGGGCCGGGGAGTCCCGTATGTCGTCGGAGTCGGGCTTGAAGGCAGCGCCCAGGACGGCGATCCGGCGGCCGAGGAAGCTGCCCCCGGCCGCTTCGCGTGCCAGGTCCACGACCCGGCTGCGGCGGCGCATGTTGATGTGGTCGACCTCGCGGAGGAAGGCCAGTGCCTGGTCCACGCCCAACTCTCCCGCTCGAGCCATGAAGGCGCGGATGTCCTTGGGCAGGCAGCCTCCACCGAATCCGACTCCGGCGCGCAGGAAGCGGCCGCCGATGCGGGTGTCGTGGGACAGGGCCTCGGCGAGGAGGCTGACGTCGGCGCCGGCGGCCTCGCAGACCTCGGCCATGGCGTTGATGAAGGAGATCTTGGTGGCCAGGAATGCGTTGGCCGAGGTCTTCACCAGCTCCGCCGTCGGGAAGTCGGTGACGACGACCGGAGTTCCGTTCGAGATGACGGGGGCGTAGACCACGCGCAGGCGCGCCTCCGCCGCCGTCGATCGCACGCCGAAGACCAGCCGGTCCGGCCGCAGGGTGTCCTCGACGGCGAAGCCCTCCCGGAGGAACTCGGGGTTCCAGGCGAGTTCGGCGTCCTCGGGCAGCATCGCCGCGAGTCGCTCGGCGGTGCCGACCGGAACGGTGGACTTGCCGACCACGAGCGCGTTCCGGCCGGCCAGAAGCGGGGCCAGGTGCTCGATGACGGCGTCGACGTAGCGCAGGTCCGCCGCGTTGCCACCGGGCGACTGCGGGGTGCCGACGCAGGAGAAGTGGACTTCGCCGAATTCGGCGACTTCCTCGTAAGAGGTGGTGAAGCGCAGCCGCCCGGTGGCCACGTGTTTGGCCAGAAGCTCTTCCAGGCCGGGTTCATAGAAAGGGACCCGGCCGGATCGCAGTGCGGCGATCTTGTCCGGGTCGACGTCGAGCCCGAGAACCTCGTGGCCTATTTCTGCCATACAGGCAGCATGCGTGGCACCGAGATATCCGGTGCCGATGACTGTCACACGGGCAGACACTGAATCGCCTTCCGCACATGGTGCTCAGTGACCCCTTTGGAGGTCTGTGGAGAGCGGAACCATAACCCGGGGAAGAGAGCGGATCGACCGCGCCGACCCATGTCACGCAACCGTCACACGAGCGTGATCTTCCACGCCTTGAACGTGTAACCCTCACACATCTTTCACATCTCCATTGAATAACGAACGATCTTGATGTGCCGTTTTGAGGTGTTTTTCATGATTTAGCACACTGTAACTCCTGCTAGTTTCCGGCCAGTTGGCGAGATCAGCATCGATGTCGCCGACACCAGGGGTAGGAGGGCGACCGGGGCCGCACAGGCCCGGCGGAGCAGTCGGCACGGCCTGCCGGCACACGACCTTCCGTGCCTGAATCTCCGATTCCACGGCTCAGGGAAGGTCATGCTTGCGTATTTGCTGGAATTGAGAGAATGGCGGAACAACGGAGTCGTCTACCCGTTCGCCGTTTTCATGACCATGGTCTGGTCGCTCTGGATCATCCGCATTCTGCTGGCCCGCCGCTACAAACCATGGAAGCGACCCTGGCAGACGACGACCTCGGTCATCATTCCCGTCGTCGACGAGCCGGAAGACCTTTTCCGTTCCGTACTCCAGCGAATAACCGAGCAGCAGCCGACCGAGGTCATCGTCGTCATCAACGGCCGACGCAACCCGGTTCTGGAGGACATCTGCACCGACATGGGTGTCGACTGGCGCTGGACCGAGATACCCGGCAAGCGCAACGCGCTGCGCGTCGGCCTGGAGGATGCGACCGGCGAGATCGCCGTACTCGTCGACTCGGACACCATTTGGACCACGGACACCCTGACCGAACTGGTGAAGCCCTTCCGCGATCCTGAGGTCGGCGGTGTCACCACCCGACAGCGGATCCTCGACCCCGGGCGCTCGGTGCTCACCCGTTGGGCCGACTGGCTGGAGAGCGTCCGCTGCCACTACTCGATGCCCGCGATGAGCGTGGTCGGCACGGTGGGCTGCCTGCCCGGCCGGACCATCGCCTTCCGCCGGAGCATCCTGGAGGACTGCATGGAGGACTTCCTCAACGAGAAGTTCCTCGGCGTCTTCCTGGAGGTCAGCGACGACCGGACACTGACCAACTACACCCTCAAGGCCGGGTACAAGAGCGTCTACCAGTCCACCTCGCTGGTCTACACCGACGCCCCGCTGGAGCTGCGGAAGCTCGCCAAGCAGCAGTACCGCTGGGCGCGCGGCTCGCAGTACAACACCCTGCGGATGTTCTGGTGGATGCTGCGCCACGCGAAGATGCTCTGGCTGTTCTACATCGCCGACATCCTGGTGCCCTTCGTCCTGCTCGGCACCTTCGCGTCCTGGGCCGTCGCCGCCTGGCGGCGCGACAAGCCCGGCATCTACAACCAGCTGCCGCTGCCGCACACCCCGTGGCACGCGCTGGTGTTCGTCCTCGGCCTGGCCGCCCTCATGTCCCTGATCTCCATGGCCATCCGCTTCGGCCGCCACTTCGCCTACCGGCCCAAGGACATGGTCTTCCTGCCGGTCTTCATGATCATCAACACGCTGCTCCTGCTCCCGGTACGCCTCCTCGGCTTCTTCCGCATGGCCCACAACGCGAGCTGGGGAACCCGCGCCGACAGCTTCGCCGGCGAACGCACCCGCAGCCCCCTCGTCGTGGTCCCCTACCTGCTGGGCGCCGCCCTGCTCTTCGGATCGGTGATGATGAGTGTCTAAGGCAGGCAAGTCCTCCGGCCGGTCCCGCGCCAAGCGCCTGCACTGGTGGAACCGCGGCAGCGGTGTCCGGCTGCGGCTGTGGATGGCCGTCAACGTCCTCGTGCTGTCGCTGCTCAGCTACGGCGTCTACCTCCTCGCCAACTCCAGCTCCGAGCCGGTCTACCAGGGCCTCGGTGTCCCCGCGGCCAAGCCCGGCATCAAGGACCGGCTCACGTCCGGGGCGTCCGCCGCCCGCACCACCGTCCCGGAGAAAGCTTCCTTCACCGCTCCCGAAGGCAAGTACTTCGGGCTCAGCAGCACCCAGGTCCCCTGGTCGTCCAAGAAGACCAACACCCTGGCGAAGGCGGCCGGGCAGCGGCCGACCATGTCCGAGTACTTCGTCAACTGGAACGAGGACTTCGACCCCACCGCCGTCGACGCGTCCTACCGGCAGGGCATGCTCCCGGTGATCTCCTGGCAGCCCTGGGCCGACCGGAAGCACGGCACCGACCAGCCGAAGTACGCACTCTCAAAGATCGCCGACGGCACGTACGACACGTACGTCTCGCGCTTCGCGAAAGCCGTCGCCGGCCACAAGTGGCCCGTGGTGATCCGCTTCGCGCACGAGATGAACGGCGCCTGGTACCCCTGGTCGGAGCAGCGCAGCGGCAACCACAAGGGCGACTACGTCAAGGCCTGGCGGCACGTCCACGACCTCTTCGAGCAGGCCGGCGCCGACAACGTCATCTGGTTGTGGAGCCCCAACATCCTGCGCCCGGTGCCCGAGGTGAGCCTGGCCGAGCTGTATCCCGGCGACGACTACACCGACTGGGTCGGCACGGTCGGCTACGCCGTGCACGAGAAGACCGCGGCCGCCGTCTTCGACCCGACGCTGAAGAAGCTGCGCAAGCTCACCGACCACCCCATCGTCATCACCGAGGCCGGCGCGCAGCCCGGCACGTCGAAGGCGGCGTGGATCAGCGACTTCTTCAAGTGGCTCGGGAAGAGCGAGCAGGACGACGTCATCGGCTTCATCTGGTTCGAACGCGACCGGGAACAGGGCGGCGGCGCGGACTGGCGCTTCACCGAGAACGCGGCGACGCTCAAGGCGTTCCGGCGCGGGCTCGCGGACATCGACCTGACCGGGTCGGCGGACCTGTCGACGTCGGCGACACCGACGGCCTCCACCACCACTACGACCGGCTGATCCTCGCCAGCCGTACGGTGTCCAACCCGCCGGCGAAGGCACGGGAGGTCCCCGGGGTCCGGGTGAAGCGCCAGTCCTCCGCGCCTGCCGCGCCCAGGCAGCCCGGTGCCGCGCCGAACTCGGCCAGGTCACCGACGCGCTCCAGGGCGTGCTGAACGCTGAGGGCCCGGACAACCCCGCTCAGTGCGGGGCCCTTGGCGCCCCGAAGGGGTCTGCGGTGCTCAGCGCTTCAGCGACCGCGGCTGGTCTCAGCCGACTCCCCCACCCCAGCCCCCGGGGGCCTCCGAGGGCCCCTCATGGGAACGCCATGGGAACGGAAGGCCGAATAAAGACAGGGAAGGACCGGAAGGATCCGGAAGACTCCGCCGCGCTGACCAGCATGAACGGTGAAGCCAGGGAAAGGGGGGTCAGGCGGTAACCCGCGTGCGCCGCCGCCTCAGGCGGGGACGAAGGCCCACCAGGGTGGCGGCGATCACCGCCCACAGCGCGAGGGTGGTCAGTGGCTGCACCGCCTGCGCGCCGTGGAAGTAGCTCAGGTCGGTCACGGCGCGAACGGCCGCACCCGGCGGCAGCAGGGCGGAGACGGCGTGTGCGGCGGAGGGCAGGAGGTCCGGGCCGATGGCCGCTCCGCTGGTGGAGTTGCCGACCGTGAGCAGCAAAAGGGTGGCGACGGGCACGCCGACCGGGCCGAGGTAGGTGCCCAGCAGCTTGGTGGTGAACGCGGCTGCCGCGGCAAGCAGGGTCAGGGCGAAGGCCAGCGGCATCACCGGCGCGGGCACCGCCCCGAGGATGGGGCCGGCGATGACGGTGGCGACGATGCCGATGGCCACAGACGCGCCGGACAGTAGCCAGAACCGGTGGTGCAGGTGCAGATGGTTCGCGAGACCCAGAACGTTCTGGGCGAGGACGAAGCCGGCCAGTGTGACGCCGAACGCCATGTAGAACCCGGCCAGTCCACGCGAGTCGAAACGAGCGAACGGGACGACATCCACCGTGGTCAGGCGCTGGCCCGATGCGTGGGCATAGGCGCCGATCAGGCTCTTGACGGCCGTCGTCGTCGACTGCCCGTTGGCCCCGCCGATCTCCAGGCGCAACCGGTCGGAGGCCGCGCGGCCACTGAGCGCGGCCACGACATCGCGGCGCTCGACCTCAGCGCGCCCCGTGGCGGCGTCGGCGACAGGATGGACATCGACGCTGTCACCCAGGACCTGGCTTATCTCGCCCGAAAGCTCCTGGCCGGCGACAGCCACCGGCACCCGGTGCGGCTGGGGGTTGCGCTGCAGACCGACGTAGCAGCCGATGAAGGCCGCCACGACGACCAGGGCGATCACGGTCGGCTGGAGCCAGAGCCGGACCGGTGGCGCAGTTGCGGAGGTGGCGGTGGCGGTGGTCAGGTCGGCTTCGGCGGCCGGGCCGAGGCGAGTGGCCATGAAGTGTCTCCCGTGAAGGGGGGCGCGCCCTTGGACGAGGGGAGGGGGCGCCCCAAATAGATGATGCAGGCAATCTAAACAGCACCGTACGATAGATGTCGTCCAGCATCCAAAAGGGAGGTGCCCTATGGGTCGCGTCTCACAGGCACAGGCACAGGCGAACCGCCAGCGGGTCGTGGAACGGGCCTCGCAACTGTTCCGCGAGCAGGGCACGGGCGTGAGCGTCGCGGATCTGATGAAGGCGGCCGGCCTGACGCACGGCGGCTTCTACAAGCAGTTCGCCTCCAAAGAGGCCCTGATCGACGAGGCGGTCACCCACGCCTTCGGCGAACTGGCCGAGTTCCACGCCACCACACTCGAAGAGCACGAGGGTGACCGTGTCGAGGCCCAGCAGTCCCTGATCGACGGGTACCTGTCCGTCCGGCACCGGGACACTCCCGCCTCGGGCTGCCCCGTCGCCGCGCTCGCCACCGACATGGCCCGGGACAGTGGCGACCACGCAGCGCACCGCGCCTACGCCGAAGGGGTACAGGACTTCACCCAGTGGCTCGCCACCGACGACGAGGACGGCATCGCCCGGCTGTGCACCATGCTCGGCGCCCTTCTCCTGGCCCGCGCCACCAAGAACTCCCCACTGTCCGGGCAGGTGCTCTCCGCCGCCCGCGCCGCGCTGTCACCGGCCCCGCAAAACCAGGTGTCTGACATCCACTGCTGACATCGACGACGTCGGACAGGGGCGTACACCAGCGGATGCGTCCGGGCGTCGCATCAGTCGTCGGCAGCAGCTGGACTGCGCTCGGATCGAACTCCTAAAGCAGGTGTCGCAGGTTCGAATCCTGCCGAGGGCGCCAGGAAGTACCTGGTAACAGGGCATACCGACCCTCCGCGAGTATCATGGAGGGCCGATATGCCTCAGATGGGAACCTGACGGGAACGGCACGATGAGTAACTTCGGGTAACTCTACGCCGACAGTGCAGTCCGCTTTATGGACTTCCGCCCGATTCAGTGAGGGGGTGTTACCGCCCCCCGGCGAGCTACTTCCTGCGCGATGTTGAGCACGTCGTGGTCGACGGTGGGCGATTCGCGGACCGTCGTCGCGCCGCGGATTACACGAACTGCCGCTTTCTGGACTTGGCACATGAACCCGGCCTGCTTTCGACGGCTAGCCAAGTCCCGCTCCGCGCGTCATCGGCGCACCAGCGCGGCCTCCGCCTGTGGACCGATGCCTGGAGGTGATCGCTCCCTCAGTCAACTCACTTTGCGCGGACAACGTGTGCTGACATGCCACACATGGCGTAATGGGCCGCTCAGGCGGCTTATCGGGTCTTGTGCGAAGACCGTGAATGGCGTGGGTGGCGGGAAGGATGCGGCGAAGCGGGCCATGGGCGAGGAGAGCGTGGACCGGTCGGAGGGTTTCGGCGAGCGGTTGCTCGGCCTGTTGCTGGACCGGGCGCGGCTGTTGCCGCCGCAGTTGATTGCTCCGCTGGTCGCGGAGGAGGCGGCCGGGATCGGTGGTCGTGACGTCTCCATCCTGCTCCAGGACTACGCGCAGGAGTTGCTGGTGCCGTTGCCGGGCAGGAAGCTGCACGTCGGCCAGCCCCAGCCGGTAGCCGACTCCCCCGCCAGCCGGGCCTTCCTGCACGCGGACGTGGTCGAGGTACCGCAGGCCCAGGGCGGCGTGCGGATATATCTGCCGCTGCTGGACGGCAGCGACGAGGTCGGTGTGATGGCCGTGACCCTGGATACCGTCGGCGACGACGCCCGGCGCCTGCTGCGCAGGCTCGCCGGGCTGGTCGCCGACATGCTGGTCACCAAGAACGCCTACACCGACCAGTTCTTCCTGGCCCGGCGCCGGGAGCCGATGAGCGTGTCCGCGGAGATCCAGTGGAGCCTGCTGCCGCCGCTGTCGATGACAGTGCCGCAGGTCGAGGTGGCCGGCGCCCTGGAGCCCGCCTACCGCCTGGCCGGCGACAGCTTCGACTACGCCCTCAATGACAACATCCTGCATGTGGCCGTGATCGACGCGATGGGCCACGGCCTGGACGCCGCCGCGATGGCGACCATCGCCATCGGCGCCTACCGGCACGCCCGGCGCGTATTCGTCAGCCTGGCCGAGAAGTACGCGTACATGGACGACGCCATCTCACGGCAGTTCGGGCCCGACCACTTCGTCACGGCGCAGCTGATGCACCTCAACATCGCCACCGGTGAGCTGGAGCTGGTCAACGCGGGACACCCCGCGCCGCTACTGATCCGCGATGGCCAAGTCGTGCGACAGCTGGACAGCGCAACAACGCTGCCCGTCGGCTTCGGCGGTGAGCAGCCCCGGATCAGACAGCACCTGCTCCAGCCGGGCGACCGGGTGCTGTGCTACACCGACGGCATCATCGAGGAACACGTCACCGGCGGCGAGCCGTTCGGTGAGGAACGCCTCATCCGGTGCGTCAACCGCCTTGCGGAGGAGACGTCGGGCGGGGTGCGGGCGGGCGTGAGCTGGCTCTCTCACACGCTGAAGACGGAACGGGGCGGGAGCACCAGCGACGACGCCACCCTGTTCATGATCGAGTGGCACGGGGGCGCTGCCGACCACCTCGCGGTCCTTGACTGAGCAACCTCGACGTCAACCTGCCGAGCACAGGGTGACGGTTCCGGACAGGACGGCGAAAACCAGTCCTTGCCGGGGTGAACGCCGAGCTGGTCGTTGCCGCCCTCGCGGGCTTCGTCGGTGATGCGCATCTTGGCGACGGTGGCGCCGGACGGGCCGGAGTCGCGGCTCAGCAGCCAGGTCGTCCCCCGTTGTTCGTCGCGCTGAGGACGGATCACGATGTCGCCGTCGTCGACGGACTCCACCAGCTGATCGAGGGCTGTACCCCGGGCGCGGGCCAGCGAGATCAGCTGGTCGAGGCTGATGCGCCGGCGCCCGGTCTCGATCCGGCTCAGCTGTCCGACCTGCGTCAGCAGTGGTGAAGGGCCAAGCCGCTGTGGAGTTCAGCCCCCGGATCGGCGGGCGTACGGCAGGTTCATCGAAGCCGGCACGATCCGCGCGTGGAGCTCTCCTGCCGACTTCATCGCCGCAGTCAGCCGACACCGGCTCCCTCGGCCCGCAAATGTCCCGGCGTCCGACATTCCGGTCTCCGCGAGTACCGCACTCTTCGTGATGGCAGTACTTCTGGACCAGGTGATCGCCCGGCCCAGGATCTTGACACGGTCGATGACTTCTGCACGGTGAGCCTGGTCACGCCACTTTCGCTATCTACTAGGCAGGGTCGTGGACCGCAAACTGCCGCCTGCGCCCGGGAAACCGGCGTCGATGCCGGGGGTCGCTACGGTCGTGGGCCGTATCAGAAGCATTTGGCACTGAGCTGGGGTGCGAGCTAACGATGTGCCCTGCCGTGCAGTGCCGCCGGTGCCACACCCCCGGCGGTGCCGTCCCCCCGACGTGGGCATGTCGAATCCCGATCCGATCCCTCCACGGCCCGGCTGCGCGACCCGAGCGCAAGGAAGAAGGTGCCCATGTCCAGCGTCGCCCTGCTCGCCCGTCCTGCGCTCGCTGCCGCGCCGGGCGCAGCAGTCGGCCGGGTGATGACCTTCCTGGACCACTTCGCCGGCGTCTTCACCCTGCTCTCGCTCACCGCCGTGGTCACCTGCGGGCTCGCCGCCACCGACCGGCTGGTGCTGACCCCCCGGCTGCGGGTGGCCGTGCAGTCGGTGCACCGGGCGAGCGCCGTCGCGGCGCTCGGCTTCCTGGCCACTCACATCGCGGTCAAGGTCGTCGAGCGGCACGCCGCTCCGCAGACCGCGGTGGTCCCCTTCACCGGCGGCGCCGCCCTTGCGGTGAGCCTGGGCACCATCGCCGCCGACCTGCTCGTCCTGATCACGGCCACCGGCGTGCTCCGGGGCCGGTTCGCCGGCCGCCGCCCCTGGCTGTGGCGGGTGCTGCACTCGTCTGCGTACGTCTGCTGGCCGGTCTCACTGGCACACGGGCTGACGGCGGGGCGCAAGGCGCACGCGTGGGTGCTCTGGGGCTACGGCTTGTGCGCGGCCCTGGTGGCGCTCGCACTGTTGGTCCGTGCCCTTTCCTACCTGGGCCGTCACCGGACCTTGCGTCGGCGTCGGCGTGGCGCCAATGCATATCGGCCGGCCGCGGTCCGCCCGGCCGCGCTGGCCGCCCTGTCCGCGCGGTCCTCCTGGCCCGCCACCGGTGCCCGCCCGATCGCCCGGCCCGGGTGGCCCGCGGCGTCGACGTCGGCGGCTCGCCCGTCGGCACGGAGTGCCGGCCAGCTCGGCCAGCCCAGGCACGCCGCGAGACCAGGGCCCCGGCCGGTCCGCCTGGCCCAGCCAGGGAACAGCGAGTGAAGGTCGCACCGCCGAAGCTGCTCGAGGTGCGCTGGCTGGATTCGGCCCGGATGACCGCCGGCCTGGACCGCCACCAGCGCCTGGACCTCGCCGCGCACACCCGTGTACACCCGCCGCTCCTCCAACCGGACCGGGACGGTCTGCTCGCCCTGGCCGAAGCCGTCGGCCTGTCCGGCCGCGGCGGCGCCGGCTTCCCGTTCTCCCGCAAGGCCCGGGCCGCACTCGCCGTCGCCGACCGCATGGGGGCACCGCCGGTCGTCGTGGTGAACGGCGCGGAGGGTGAACCGGCCAGCGCCAAGGACAAGATGCTGCTCGCCCGTACGCCGCACCTGGTACTGGACGGCGCCTGCCTGGCCGCCGCCGCGTTCGGCGCCGAGGAGATCGTGATCGGCGTCGCCGCGGGCAGTCCCGGTGAGATTTCGGTTCCGGCAGCCCTCGCCGAGCGCGAACTTCCCTGCCCGGCCCGGACCATATGCCTGCCCGACCGCTTCGTCTCCGGCGAATCCGGGGCCCTGATCCGGGGCGTCAACGGTCTGCCCGTGGTACCGGCGCCGTTGAAGGCCCGCGCGGCCGACGGCGGAACGGGCGGGGTGCGTCGCCGTCCGACGCTGCTCTCCAACGCCGAGACCTGGGCCCAACTCGCCGTCGCGGCCCGGCTTGGACCTGACTCCTACGCCGCCGTCGGCACCGCCGCCGAACCCGGCACGATCCTGCTCACCGTCAACCGGCCGGGCGCCGATCCGCTGGTGGTCGAGGTTCCGACCGGCTCCCGGCTGGGCCCGGTACTGGACGCCTGCGGCCTCCAGCCGGGCGCCGGCGTGCTGGTGGGCGGCTACCACGGCGCCTGGCTGCACCCGTCGGACGCCATCGACGCCCCGCTCTCCCGCGCCGGACTCGCCGGCCTCGGCGGGACCCTTGGCGCGGGGGCGGTCGTCGCGCTCCCCGACGACACCTGCCCGCTCGGCGAGACCGCCCGGGTCGCGGCCTGGCTGGCGGCCGAGTCCGCCGGCCAGTGCGGACCGTGCAAGCGCGGGCTGCCCGATGCCGCCGAGGCCCTGGCCGTGCTGGCCGCCGGTGCTGCCGAGCCCGCGGTGCTGGAGGACGCCCGGTGCGCCCTCGGCGCAGCCCAGGGCGGTGGTGCCTGCTCGCACCCGGACGGCACGGCCCGCTTCCTGCTCACCGCGCTGGACGTCTTCTCCGAAGACGTCGACGCCCACCTGTCCGGCCCCGGCTGCGGCCGTCCCGTGCAGGGCGTACTGCCCCTCCCGCCTGCGAAGGGCGCCCGGCTGGAGGTGGACTGGTCCCGCTGCACCGGTCACGGTCTGTGCGCCGTGCTGGCCCCGGACCTCATTCGCCTCGGCCCGCACGGTTACCCGACCTCCACCACCATCCCGGTCGCCCCCTGGCAGGAGCACGGCGCCCGCCGCGCCGTCAACCAGTGCCCGGCCCTGGCAGTGCGTCTCCGGCATCGCGTGTGACTCCCCTGAGGCCTCCCTCACGGCTGCAGGCACCGGCGCTGTGGCGGCAGGAATAGCGAAGCCAGGAAAGGGCCACCCCGCTCCTTGCAGATCATCGAGCCGAGCCGATCGGCGATCTCCCGGTCACAGCCATTGACCATGTGCTGGTAGATCAGCGCCGCGCGAGGCGCGCTGTGCCCCGTCCTGGTCATCAGCTCACGCAGACTCAAGCCGGACGCGGCGGGAGTGTTGCAATGCCGTGAGGTTCACTCACCATCGCTGGTCTCGATGTGGACCCTCGTCAGCGCAAACAGGATCAGGAGGTCGATCGTCATCATGGGGATGGCCCACAACGGGTAGTACGGAACGAACATGAACTGGGTGATCAGGCTGATCGCTGCCACCGCCACACCGGCCCCGCGACCCCAGCTCTGGCCCGTAAGGACTCCCAGGCCGGCAATGACGAGTGCCACTCCGAGCACAAGGTGGATCCAGCCCCAAGCCGTCAGGTCGAACCGGTAGGAGTACCGGGACGCTGTGAACAGGGTGTCCTGTGCGATTCCGGCTGCGCCCATCAGAATGCTGAGGGGCCCACTGAGCATCATCATGATCCCGGCGAACGAGGAGGCGTCGATGATCGCGTGTCCTCGCTGTGTCCTGTTCGGCACCGTTGTCATGGCAGCAGCCTTCCTGTGCAGCGCGGTCACCGATGCACACCGCCCGCGCGAAGCCAGCCACGCTCCCCTGCCAGCATGGCCGCAATCCCTCGTCGCCGCGACTGCAACCCCGGGCCGCCATCAGGGCATTGCCGCAGGTGACCGTCCGAGGGCAGCCAACGACGACAGACGCGACCGCTTTCCCTGGTCAGGGATGGCGCGTTGAGTACCACTGCAGGTGTTCATCCGCGAAGCCATGTTGCGGGACATCAGACGGTCCCCGTGCCACAGCCGTGCCAGACATGGCCATCCGGGTCAGAGCCGCACTCGCTTTCGTGCCCGCTGCGCACTGCGGGACAGGGCACGAAATCCCGATCAACCGCCAGGATTTGTCGCCATTTTGACACCCCTTACCGTCGGAGAGACGCTGGAGGGCAGAGGCTGAAGGGGGGCGAGCCACGTAGGAGCCCTCCCATGAACGCTCGACGCGTACGCCTGGCGGTGCTGGCCCCCCTGGTGGTGTCGTCGTTGACAGCCGGGGCGGTGGAGCTCGCCGCCTCGCCGGCCGCGGCGGTGTCGCCCACCTGCGCTGTCTCGCGGGCCGACGGTCGGGCGAACCTGAAGGTCATCGGCGAGGACTTCCAGCCGAACAAGGCCGTTTTCATCGAGTCCGCGCACGGAGCCCAGGGCACCGTGCGGACGGACGCCGGCGGAAACTTCTCCGCGACGATCACTCAGGCCCGCGGCACCATCACCGCCCGGCAGGTCGGCAGCCCCGCGGCCAGGTGCGGCACGGCCGAGCAAGGGGCACGCCAGAGTGCGCAGGAGCAGTACGCGGCAGGCTACAAGGCGGGTTACGCGGCCATGAAGAGTGATTGCGACGTGCGGCAACTGCAGGGCGTCACGGTCAACGAGAACTTCCGGCAAGGATTCAGGGACGGCGCGGCCGCGGCGGAGAAGAAGTTCTGCGGGGACTAGAGCGTGTCCCAGCGACTGGCACGCGAGAGGAGAAAGCCATGCGCATACGACGACTGCTGGGGCTCGCCCTCGCCGCAGCAACCCTCCTCGGCGTGAGTGCCGTCGGCGCCGCCACCGCTCAGGCAGCGACGTATCCGGTCATCTCCTCCGATCAGTGCACAGCCCAGGGTGGAACGGTCAACCCGGGCGGCCCCTACCGCGGCCCCACGTGCGTCTTCCCTGACGGGCACTCGGAAAGCATTACCTGAGGGCTGCGCCCGGCCCCTTGCCCGTCCGCTGACAGGCGATCAAATGGCAGCCGACGGGGCAGCCGACGTGGCGACCGCCGTCAGCGCTCCGCATCCGTCTCCGGGTCCGCCGGATCCGCGGCGGCCTGTGCGAGGTTGTGTTCCAGGCGTTCCAGGGTGACCAGGGCCGCGGTCCGTTCGCCGGGTGAGAGGTCCGCGGTCACGAGGTCCTCCAACTGGCTCCACATCTGCTCGACCTCGTGGCGCAGGGCTTGGCTGGCCGCCGTGGGTTCGATGAGGGACGCACGCCTGTCGGTCGGCGAGGGGCGGCGGCGCACGAAGCCGGCCTGTTCGAGGCGCTTGACGGTGCGGGTCATGGTGGCGGCGTCGGAGTCCAGCAGCCGCACCAGGTCGGCCTGGCGCTGGGGGCCGAGTTCCCACAGGTGCATCATCACCAGCTCCTGACCCGGATGCAGGCCGGTGCGGCGCAGCAGCTGTCCCGCGAACATGCGGTGCAGACGGGCCAGGCGGAAGATCGCGTGGCTGACCGGTCCGCCGCCGGCCGCGGCCGGCACCGGGACGGTGGGCTCCGGCTCGGACTGCGCCATCTTCCTCTCCCGCTTCCCCCACTGCTTCACTTCCCCGCCTGCCTGGCCGAGCAGCCAATTCTACCCCGGCGGAGGCCGCTCGGCCGTCCGTTCTGACTTCGGAGAAGATATGAGCAGGTCACCATGCGTGATGCACCTCACATTCGACCTCGGGAATGGGTTCAGCGGGTTTACCTGTTCGGACAGGTAAATCGAGCATCGCTTCCCGAGGAAGAGACCATGACCACTGCTTTCGAACCGATCGTCCTGGGCGGCAGGCGCCTGGTGAACCGCGTCGTGATGGCCCCGATGACCCGCAGCCGCGCCTACGGGCCCGGCGCTGAGCCGACCGAGCTGATGGCGACGTACTACGCGCAGCGCGCCGGCGCCGGCCTGATCGTCACGGAGGGCATCCAGCCCTCGCCTGTCGGCCAGGGCTACCCCGACACCCCCGGCCTGCACACGGCCGGGCAGGTGCGGGCATGGCGGACGGTCACCGACGCCGTGCACCGCGAGGGCGGCGTGATCTTCGCGCAGCTGATGCACACCGGGCGGATCGGCCACCCGAAGCTCCTGCCCGACGGCCTGGTGCCGGTGGGGCCGTCGGCGGTGGCCGCCAAGGGGCAGGTCTACACCCACGAGGGCCCGCAGGACTTCGTGACGCCGAAGGAGCTGAGCGAGGCGGAGATCCGGCAGACCGTCGACGACTTCGCCTACGCGGCCCGGGGCGCGGTCGAGGCCGGGTTCGACGGCGTGGAGATCCACGGCGCCAACGGCTACCTGATCCACCAGTTCCTCGCGTCCGGAAGCAACCGGCGCACCGACGCCTGGGGCGGCGGCACCGAGGGCCGGATCCGCTTCGCCGTCGAGGTCGTCACGGCCGTGGCCGAGGCGATCGGCGGCCACCGGGTCGGTCTGCGGATCTCGCCCGGAAACCCGTTCAACGACATGTCCGAGGACGACCCGGGCGAGGTCTACCCCGCCCTGCTCGACCGGCTCGCCGGCCTGGAACTCGCCTACCTGCACCTGATGGAGGGACCGGACCGCGGCCTGACCACGGCGCTGCGCAGGGCCTGGCCCGGCACCTTCGTCCTGAACCCGTTCACGCACCCCGACGTCACCGGCCCCGACGAGCTGAAGCTGCTGGAGGACGGGATCGCGGACATGGTGGCCTACGGGGCGCTGTTCCTGGCCAACCCCGACCTGCCCCGGCGCCTGGCCGCCGGCGGTCCGTTCAACACCCCGGACCCGGCCACCTTCTACGGCGGCGACCACCGCGGTTACACCGACTACCCCGCCCTCGACTGACCGGTCCCGCTGCCGGCCGGGGCTCGTCCAGGCGGCCCCGGCCGGATCCTCAGATCCTGCGGCCCCGGTACAGCCGCCCCCCGACATCGGTGAACCGCAGGTCCAGGCCGACGCCGTCGCGCTCGGCGTGGAAGTGGAGGTGGGGCTCGGTGGAGTTGCCGCTGTTGCCGACCTCGCCGAGGAGGTCGCCCGGTTCGACCATGTCACCCGGGCTCACCGCCACCGAACCCGGGCGCAGGTGCGCCAGCTTGACGATCTCGCGGCCCGTGTCGATGAAGACGTGGTTGCCGTAGAGGGGCTGGTAGCGGATCTCGCCCGGGCGCTGGTCGGCGATCGTCGTGGCCGCCGAGATCACGCGGCCGCGGCAGGGGGAGCGGACGGGGCGGCCGTACGCGGCGTAGTCGGTCAGCTCTCGGCCGGGGCGGGTACGGGTGCCGTGCGGGCCCAGGGAGACCAGGTCCAGGGCGGCGCGCTGTTCCGGGACTCGGGCGTGGTGGTTGAGGGGGCGGCCGCCGCCCTGGACGACGTACCAGGTGCCCTCCAGGGGGAAGAGGAGGGGCTGGGAGACGGGGGTGCGCCAGTGGTGGAGGCGGCCTCTGGTCACCAGGAACACGGCGCCCGCGAGGACGGTCAGGGACACCGCGAGGTCCAGGGAGGGGTGACCCCCCGGGAGGCCGGGGAGGCGGTAGGCCGAGGCGAGGGCGGTGAGGGCGGTCACCTCGACGGCACGGCGGTGCAGGCGCGGCTGCTGGGCGGGGGCGCCGCAGCCCTCGACGAAGACGAAGAAGGCCGCGAGGCCGGCCAGGCCGGCGCACCAGGAGGTGCGGTCCGCGGCCGTCCAGAGCATGCCGACGTTCCAGAGGGTGACCAGGAGGACCAGCGTCAGCCAGGTCGCGGGCAGCGGGAGCAGGCGGCGGCGGGACGGGGGCTCGTAGCCCACTCCCTCCAGGAGCAGGCCGGTGATCCTCTCGCCGTCGGGGGTCTGGTGGGCCCAGGCGCGGACGCTGCCCTGCGGGCCGGTGACGATCAGGCCGTCGGGACTGTCCGTGACGGCGACGGGGGTTCCGGTGCGGGCGAGGGTGCCCTGCACGATCTCCTCCATGCGGGAGGCGCCGACCGCTTCCGCGACACCCGGCGCGATCCGGACCCTCCCGGCCGGGTCCGCCGTGAGGAAGCGGACCAGGATGCCGGCCTCCGGCGGTGGCACGGGAGACGAGGGCTCGGCCTCGGACGTCGGATCGTGCATGTGGGCCCCCGGTCGCAGATCTGGCAGTGGTGGGCCGCGCGGTACGTCTCGCGGCCGACTGGAAGACGATCAAGGGCGGGGCGGGGTTCGTCGCCCGGCCCGGCGATCCCGCATCGGTTTCTTTACGGATCCCTGACACCCGGCACGCATCCATGGACGCCCGCCGTGATGTCATCCCCGTTGTCCGGAACCGGACGGAAGTCGCGTCGGAGAATGGAGTGCCATGGAAGGCACCGTCGTCGCAGTGGTCGTCGTGGCCGCGTTCGTACTGCTCGTGCTGAAGAGCGGCATGCGGGTGGTCAACCAGGTGGAGCGCGGAGTGGTGTTCCGCTGGGGCAAGGCGCTGCCCGCCCACCGGCAGCCGGGCATCACCTTCCTGATCCCGTTCGCCGACCGGATGCGCAAGGTGAACGTGCAGGTCGTGACCATGCCGGTGCCCACCCAGGAGGGCATCACCAAGGACAACGTGTCGGTGAAGGTCGACGCCGTCGTCTACTTCCGGGTGACCGACCCGTTGCGGGCGGCCATCGAGGTGCAGGACTACCACTTCGCCGTCGGGCAGGTCGCCCAGTCCTCCCTGCGGTCCATCATCGGCAAGAGCGACCTGGACGATCTGCTGAGCGACCGGGAGCGGCTGCACGAGGGGCTCGCCCTGATGATCGACAGCCCGGCCGCCGGGTGGGGCATCCACATCGACCGCGTCGAGATCAAGGACGTACAGCTGCCCGAGTCGCTGAAGCGGTCCATGTCGCGGCAGGCCGAGGCGGAGCGGGAGCGGCGGGCCCGGGTCATCACCGCGGACGGCGAGTTCCAGGCGGCCCAGCAGCTCGCCAACGCGTCGCGGATCATGTCGGACACGCCCGAGGCCATGCAGCTGCGGCTGCTCCAGACGGTCGTCGAGGTCGCCGCCGAGAAGAACTCCACGCTCGTGATGCCGTTCCCCGTGGAGCTGCTGCGGTACTTCGACCGGGCCGCACAGCACATCGGTGCCGGCGTCGACGCGAAGAGCGTCCCGGCGCAGCAGGCGCAGGAGAGCGTTCCGGCCCAGCAGCCGGAGCAGAGCGCCGACCAGCCGTAGCACGGGTGTCCTCGCCTCCCCCTCGGCACCTGGGCGGGGGGAGGCGACCCGTCGGAGTTAGCATCCGCTCATGACGACCAACGACCACAACGGCTCCGTACTGGACACCGAGATCGGGGCCCTCAAGGGCGGCTCCGCGAACCTGCCGCAGTACGCCGGCAAGAGCGTTCTCATCGTGAACGTGGCCTCCAAGTGCGGCCTGACCCCGCAGTACACGGGCCTCGAGCGGCTGCAGGAGCGGTACGCCGAGCAGGGCTTCACCGTGCTGGGGGTGCCCTGCAACCAGTTCCTCGGGCAGGAGCCCGGCACCGCCGAGGAGATCGCCGAGTTCTGCTCCGCGACGTACGGCGTGTCCTTCCCGCTGACCGAGAAGGTCGAGGTGAACGGGGAGGGCCGGCACGCGCTGTACGAGCGTCTGGTGGGCTTCGCCGACACCGAGGGACACAGCGGGGACATCCGCTGGAACTTCGAGAAGTTCCTCATCGGCCGGGACGGGCAGGTCGTCGCGCGCTTCTCGCCGCAGACCGAGCCGGAGGCCGCGGAGGTCGTGGCGGCCATCGAGGGCCAGCTGGGCTGATGGGTTGACCTTGCCCCAGGGGCAGGGCCGAGCGTCCCTGTCACCGGGCGGGAGGAACCGCCCGGTGACGGAGGATGACATCGTGAACGAGGAGCTGCTGACCATCGGCGCGTTCGCCGCGCGGGCCCGGCTTTCGGCCAAGGCGCTGCGGCTGTACGACCGCCTCGGGCTGCTCGCCCCGGCGCATGTCGACGAGGCCAGCGGTTACCGCTACTACCGCGCCGGCCAGGTGGAGCACGCCCGTCTGGTGGCCCTGCTGCGGCAGCTGGACATGCCGCTCGCCCGGATCGCCGAGGTGGTCGGGGCGCAGGGCACCGCGGCCGCGGACCTGCTGGCCGCCTACTGGGCGGACGTGGAGACCCGGGTGGCCGGGCAGCGCACCCTCGCCGAGTACCTCCGTGGACGACTGTCGGGGAGGAGCTCCGAGATGTACGACAAGTTCGTGGTCGAGACGGTGGACGTGCCCGCGCGGGTGGTGATCACCGAGACGCGGCACACGCTCGCGGACGAGCTGCCGGCCTGGATCGGCGCATCGCTGGACCGGCTGCTGCAGGCCGCGCGGGAGTGCGGGGGCGTGGCGGGTGAGCCGTTCGTCGTCTACCACTCCGAGGTGTCGATGGAGAGCGACGGGCCCGCCGAGTCGTGTGTGCCGGTGGCGGACGAGGCGGCGGCCCGGGCGTGGGTGGAAGCGCACGGCCGGGCCGGGGCGACCCGGGTACGGGTGGAGCCGGCGGCCCGGCTGGCCTACACCCGGATCGCCAAGGCCCAGGTGGCCCATCCGCAGATCCTGGCCGCCTTCGGGGCGGTGGAGCAGTGGCTGGCCGGGGAGGGCCTGGAGATGGCCGGTCCCTGCCGCGAGGTGTACTTCGCGGACTGGGACGCGGCCGGGCCCGGGGATCCGGTGTGCGATGTGGCGTTCCCGGTGAAGTAGCCCTGGGCCGGGCCTGGCCGAGCCCCCTCGGCAAGGACGGCGACTCGTCGAGAGGGCTCTGCGGGTTGACGCGTGTGCAGTTGTCGTCGGACGTGTCTGCGGGGGAACGTCAGAGAGGGCTCCCTACGCCTTGACCGAGGCCACGAAGGCGTTCCACGCGTCGGCGGGGAAGGCCAGGATCGGGCCCTGGGTGACCTTGGAGTCGCGTACGGCGAGCTCCGCGGTGGTGGGCGACTTGACCTCGACGCAGGCGCCGTTGCCCGCGGAATAGGAGGACTTCATCCACGTCTCCGAAGCGCCCTGAATCAGTGCCATGTCCACTCCTGTTGCGAGTTGCTGGTGGTGCGGTTCACGCCAACCTTGTCGTCTGATTGGCGTGATCGACGCTACCGGGCAACCGCCTTTGCCGGAGTAGTCGTTCACTCAAGCGGATGGCATATTCCAAGTGAGCCTTCCGCTGAATCGTAACGACGGTGTACGATCCGGCACTTCCTGTGGAGCAGGGCTCAATCGGCGTAGGTTTTCGCCACGTCGGAGATGTATTGCCGGGATTGCTCCACATTGAGGGACTGTGCCCGCAGATGCTCGTACATCACGGCGTACTTCTGCACGTCCTGCGCCTTCTCCAGGTACAGGTCGCTGGTCACGCCCTCCAGGTAGACCACGCTGGAGTCGGCCGCGTCCGTGAACTCCAGGATCGCGTACTGCCCGTTGAGCCCCGGGTGCGCGCCCACCTCGAAGGGCAGCACCTGCACGGTGACGTGCGGCAGCTGGGACATCTCGATCAGGTGCTCCAGCTGCTCACGCATCACCAGTTTGCTGCCCACGACGCGGCGCAGCGCCGCCTCGTCCAGCACCACCCACAGCCGAAGGGCGGCGCCCTCGGCGGTGATACGTTCCTGTCGGCGCATGCGCACCTGCACGCGCTTCTCGATCTCCGCCGTCGACGTCTCCGGCAACGCGCCCTGCACCAGGGCCTCCGCGTAGGCGCGGGTCTGCAACAGACCGGTCACCAGCTGGGGTTCGTACACCCGCAGCGACTCGGCGTCGGTCTCCAGACCGATGTACACGCTGTACGGGATGTCCCCGAACGTGTGCCACCAGCCCTGCTGCCGCGAGTCCCGGGCCATCTCCATCAGGGAGTCGACGATCCGCTGGTCCTCGACCTCGTACACCCCGCACAGATCGCGCACATCACGCTGACTGATGCTTCTGCGGCCGTTCTCCAGCCGACTGATCTTCGACTGCGACACGAGCAGCCGCTCCGCCACCTCTTCGGCCGTCATGCCCTTGAGCTCACGGAGCCTGCGCAGCTCCTGGCCCAGCCGGCGTCGTCTGACGGTGGGATTGACACTGGACGCCACGGGACGTGCACCTCCGGCTGCCTGCCTGTACCTAACACTTTGCGTATCTGCTGTTGAGCAGACTGCCACCAAGGTGCTTTCTACCGCTGGGAAACGGTGGATATGCGGCGCGTACGCGTCAGTTCGGGCACGGATTTTCGGGTCCGGACGCGGCCGAGCGGGGCGGAGAGACCACAAGGATCTCTCCGCCCCGCTCGAACCAGCGGCTCCCGTACCGGGACTTGGGGACCGGCGGTGCGGCTCAGTGGGCCACGACGCGTGCCATGGACCCGCGGCTGGGCTGCATCGGAACCCCGCGTGCGGGTTCCGCCACGGTCCTGGCTCCGTGCCCCGCCTGCCGGCCGGCCGTGGCCGGTCCACGCCGCGGCTGGGCCGCGGCGCCGTTCTGTACGTCCATCACGGCATGCGCGACCAGCCCGCCCATGGGGTCGTGCCGGATCAGGTCCCGCAACCGGGAACGTGAGGAGCGGCCCTCGTTCCCCGGGTACAGGTGCTTGCCGAGTCCGACGGCGTGGGCCAGGGCGGCGAGCGCCGCGGTCCGCGGGTCCGGCGGTACGCCGGTGCGGATCGCGGAATCCAGCCGGGCACGGATCTCCCGGCTGATGTCGGTGTCCGTCGCCTGGTAGCGAGTCGTCGGCAGTACTCCGCACATCTGCCCCGGTACGGCGGCAACCATGCCGCACCGTTCGAGATGCGAGAGGTAGATCTGACGCAGCCCCAGCCGGGGCCCGCCGATCCAATGGACGGCACGCACGGGAGCGCCACGCCTTCGCAGCAACTCCAACGCACAGTCCAAAGTCGGATCTCCAGTCGGCCGTGGTACCACCACGGCGATACGATCCCCGTCTGGGGCTATCCGTCCGGCCAGCGCCAGCTCCACTAGCTGTGCTCCGGCCAGACCGAGGTCGAGCGACTGCGGCTGTGCAGTGGTACCCGTGGCCGGGTCCAACGCCAGCAGCAGAAGCTCCTCCGGAAGTGTTCTGCGGCTCCTGCCCATCCATGCCTCCCCGCGTGGATGAAAGACAGGGTGACCCCTCTCACATTGGTCTGTCGAGGGTGCGTGACCGGTTCGTGAGGGAACCGGCAGGTATGTCGTTCTCGTCTACCACAGGGGCCAAGCCCTCACACAGGACACTGGTACATGGTTCGGACAGGGCGCGCGAGTGGGCGTGCGGCGCACTAGGAGGCATCGGTGGCGGGCGAGTCCCCCGACAGGTCGAAGCAGCACGAGTCGTCGGCGGAACCGACGTCGGGGAGCGGGGGTACGGTTCCCGAAGCCCGCGATCCGCGTCTCGCGGTCTCCCGCGAAAAGGATTCCTCCGGCGCCAGGACGGACACGGCGACGAAGGTCCTCTCGGTCCGGGACGTGAAGGTCGCCGCCGGCGCCGAGGACGACGACTCCGACCTCCGCGAGGCCGTCTCGGCCTGGGTCCGCTCGGCCGAGGACCCGAAAACCCCCGAAGACCCCGGTTCCACCGGAACCGACCCCAAGTCGAAGCCGGACGCGAAGGCTGACACGAAGTCGGAACCGACCGACACCGCAAAGACCGAGGCGGAGGCGGAGGCTGACGCAGAGCCCGAGGACGAGGCGAAGGCCGACGCCGAACCCGAGGACGACGCGAAGGCCGCTGCCGAAGCCGAGGACGAGCCCGAGGACGAGCCGAAGGCCGACGCCGAGCCTGAAGACGAGGCGAAGGCCGACGCCGAGGGCGAGGCCGAGGCCGAGGCCGACGCGAAGGCTGACGCCGTGCCCGAGGACGAGGCGGAGGCCGCCGACGGCGAGGACGCCCCGCAGAAGGCACCCGCAGCCGACAACGAGACCCGCACGGGCGATGCGGGCGGGAACAAGACCGCCGAAGGCGAAGCCGAGGCGGAGGCCGACGCCGAGCCTGAAGACGAGCCGAAGGCCGACGCCGAGCCCGAGGACGAGGCGCAGGCCGCCGACGGCGAGGACGCCCCGCAGAAGGCACCCGCAGCCGACAACGAGACCCGCACGGGCGGTGCGGGCGGGAACAAGACCGCCGAAGGCGAAGCCGAGGCGAGGCCCGCCGACGCCAAGCCCGCGGCGAAGGGTGTCGACCAGCCGACCACCCTCATAAAGGCCGTCAAGCCCAAGAAGCCCCAGGTCGACCAGCCCACCACCACCCTCAAGCTCGGCGGCAGCAAGTTCGTGCCGCTCAAGAACGACACCTCCGCCCCCACCACCGCCCTCCCCCAGGTCGGCCCCGAACGCACCACCCAGCAGCCCCTCCCGCCCAAGCCCCCGCTGGACCTGCTGGCCGAGCTGACGAACACGCCCCCGCCCCCGGAGACCCCGGTCCGCACACTGGTCCGCCGGGTCAAGATCTGGACCCCGCTGGCCCTCCTCCTGGCGATCGTCTTTGCGGTCGTACAGGCCTTCCGCCCGCTCCCCCAGCCCACCCTCGCCCTCACCGCGAAGGACACGTACACCTTCGAGGGCGGCAAGGCCGACATCCCGTGGCCGTCCAGCGGCCAGGCCGCCCTCGACGTCCAGGGCATCGGCACGTTCGGCTCCTCCGGCGCCCAGAAGCCCGTACCGATCGCGAGCGTCGCGAAGGTCATGACGGCGTACCTGACCCTGCGCGACCACCCGCTCAAGAGCGGCGAGGACGGCCCGAAGATCAAGATCGACAAGGCCGCCGAGGAGCAGTCGGACGCGGGCCAGGAGTCCACCGTCCCGGTCACCGCCGGTGACAGCATCTCCGAGCGCGAGGCCCTGGAGGCGATCCTCCTGCCCTCCGCCAACAACGTGGCCCGGCTGCTCGCCCGCTGGGACTCGGGCTCGGAGAAGGCGTTCGTGACGAAGATGAACGCCGCCGCCAAGAAGCTCGGCATGACCAACACCACGTACACCGACCCCTCGGGCCTGACGGACTCGACGGTCAGCACGGCCGTGGACCAGGTCAAGCTGGCCAAGAAGGCGATGGAGCAGCCCGCGTTCCGCGAGGTCGCCGCGATGATGTCCTACGTCGACTACAAGGGCGTCAAGCACAACAACTACAACCGGCTGGTCGGCTACAACAACGTCGTCGGCATCAAGACCGGCACCACCACCTCGGCCCTCGGCAACCTCGTCTTCGCGGCGAAGCAGCAGGTCGGCGGCGAGACCCGCACCGTCATCGGTGCCGCGATGCGCCAGCCCGCCGGCGGTTCGGACAACACCATCATCAGCGGCGTCCTGGCCGCCGGCGACAAGCTGATCCGAGCCGCGCAGGGCGCTCTGAAGTCGGCGACGATCCTGAAGAAGGGCGATGTCGTCGGTTACGTCGACGACGGCCTCGGCGGCCGTACGCCGATCGTGGCGACGAAGGACGTCACGGCGGCCGGCTGGGCCGGTCTGAAGGTGAAGCTGTCCTTCACCTCGGACGCCGTACCGCACACGGCGAAGGCCGGCACCAAGGTCGGCACGCTCACCGTGGGTGACGGTTCGGCCGGTGCGGTGACGGTCCCGGTGGCACTGCAGAAGGACCTGACCGAACCCGGCTTCACGGACAAGCTGACCCGCCTGCGCTGAGCCGCGGCCCCGCTTCACCACTCCCCCACCCCGCCGACGGAGCCCCGCGGCGGGGTGCGTGCTAGCGTCACGAAACGGGGCAGCTCGCCGGTCCGTGGGACGGGGCCGCGAACTGGACGGGAAGCGGCCGGTAACACCGAGGGACACGGCCGAGAACAGAAGACGGGACACGGGGAGTGCCTTCAGGTGGCCACAACCGAGCCGACACGCGCGGACGACGCCGACCCGGACCCGGGTTCCGGCCCTCGAATACGCCTGTCCACGGCTGACACGGACGGTCGCGCCGACACGGACGGTCATCGCGTGGACCGCACCGACAGCCACAGGGACAGTCACACGGACAGCCACGCGGACGAGCGCTCTGACAGCCGTACGGACGACCGACCGTACGGCCGCACGACCGCGCGTCAGGGCCGGCTCGCCCGGCTCCTCGTCGCTGCCGAGCCCCTGCGGCAGCGGCTCCTGCTGCACCCCGTGCTGTCGGTCACGGCTCTCGCCGGCCTCCTGCACATCGTCTGGTTCTTCACGTTCGCGAACAGCGGCGGCGACCTCGCGGCCCAGGACGCCTGGGCGGAGTTCGTCGGCCGGCACCCGGACTCGGCGTACAACCTCGCCTGGTACGGGGGCATGCACCCGGTCTCGTACAGCGTGGTGTCGCCGTATCTGATGTCGATCCTCGGCGTCCGTACGACGATGATGATCGCCGGGACGGTCTCGGCGGGCCTGCTGACGCTCGTGCTGATCCGCAGCCGGGCGGTGAAGAACCCGCTGTGGGCCGCGATGGCCGGGGTCTTCGCGCTGCTCTGCAACGCGGTGTCCGGGCGGGTGACCTTCGGGCTCGGCACGATGTTCGCGCTCGGCGCGGTCGCGGCCGTCTTCTGCTGGCCCTACCGGTGGCGGTACAAACGCTGGGCGAAGGCCCTGGTCGCCGCCCCGCTGGCGGCGCTCGCCACGATGGCCTCGCCGGTCGCGGGGCTGTTCGTGGGCCTGGTCGCCGTCGCGCTGTTCCTGCAGAAGCGGCGGCCCGGCGCGTGGGCGCTGGGGCTCGCGCCCACGGCGGTGGTCGCCGTCTCGGCGTGGCTGTTCCCGTTCTCGGGCACCCAGCCGATGATCTTCGGCTCGGTGATCATGCCCCTGGCGTACGGCCTGCTGTGCCTGTTCCTCGTCCCCAAGGAGTGGATCACGGTACGGCTGACGGCCGCCGTCTACAGCCTCGGCGTCGTCCTGGTCTGGCTGATCAACTCGCAGATCGGCTCGAACATCTCGCGGCTGCCGATGCTGTTCGCGGGCGCGGCACTGATCGCAGCCCTGCCGTACACGGTGCCGCGCTCGCGCAAGTGGTACGTGGCCGTGGTGGCGTTCCTGGGCTTCGTCGGCTGGATCGGCTTCAAGACGGTCGACGACATCATCCACACGACCCCTGCCGCGTCCTGGGCCCGTGAGCTGGCGCCGCTGGTCAACCAGCTCCAGAACGTCGGCGCGGAGAAGGGCAGGGTCGAGGTGGTCCCGGCGCGCTCGCACCGCGAGGCCTCCGCGCTCGCGCCCTACGTCAACCTGGCCCGCGGCTGGAACCGGCAGGCCGACATGGAGCGCAACCCGCTCTTCTACGACGACACGCTCAACTCGGCGAACTACCACGAGTGGCTCCAGCGGTGGGCCGTGCACTTCGTCGTGCTGCCCAAGGACAACCCGGACGGGGACGGCGGCGAGCGCGAGCGGCAGCTGCTGCAGCGCGGGATGCCGTACCTGAAGCAGATCTGGGGCGATGCCAACTGGCAGCTGTTCCGGGTGACCGATCCGACGTCGCTCGCCGAGCCGAACACGGTGGTGGACCGGGCCGAGCAGGGCGAGATGACGCTGCAGGTGCACAAGCCGGGCCGGATCCTGATCAAGATCCCGTACTCGCCCTGGCTGAGCATCGTCGACGGGCAGGGCAAGAGCCTGAAGCCGCCGCAGAAGACCTCCGACGGCTTGACGTACGACAACGTCAACGGGTGCCTGATGGAGTCGCCGGAGGACTCCAAGGGCGACAAGTGGACGACGCTGCTCGCGCCGAAGGCCGGGACGTACCACCTGGCCGCGCCGTATCAGCTGCCGCGGGGTACTCCCTGCCCCGACGAGCTGAAGTGAGCCCGGCTGTCAGCCGCGAAGCTCCGCGACGTACCGGTCCGTGCCCGGGATCGTGGGGATGAACGGGGCCATCAGTTCGACCCGGCCCAGGCCTGACTCCGCCACCTGCTCGTCCCACCCGGTGAAGTGCTCCTCCCAGCACTCCCGCGGGTCCTTCTCCAGGAACCAGAGAAGGGTCAGGCGGGTGTCGACGCCCTCGACCTGTTTCACGTAGGTCATACGGTCGCCGGGCAGGGGTGTGGGCCGGAAGAGCGTCACCATCGCGGCCGGGGACCCCGCCAGGCGGCGGGGCAGTTGGCGGGCGGTCAGCCACTCGACGAGCCGTGCCCGCTGCTCCGCCGACTCCGCGTCGATCACCCCGACCACAAGCCCCGCGTACGGGTGGTCGAGGGCGTGGAAGTCCCGGGGGCCCGCCGCGCCGTCCCGGTAGACCGTTCTCTCGTGGTCCTGGAAGGCCGTGAAGACGTGGGTGCGGGCGTGGTGGACGCGGGCGTCGCGGTTGAGGCGCTTGTTGATGGCGACGGTCCACTTCATGTGGTCGTCGTAGCGGCCGTCGGTGATCCAGTACGTGGAGATGTAGCAGCCGGCCGTGACGGGCTGGGCGACGGCCGACTTCTCCGGGTAGCGCAGGAGCTGCAGATCGCGGGTGGCGACCCAGCGGCGGCCGGTGTACATCCAGGGCATGGCCATGGCGCCGGCGTAGTAGTGGTCGTCCTCGTACCAGCGGTTGTAGGCGTACTCGTGGCCGGGATGCGGCTCGACCATGGTGATCAGGGCGTGGCCGGGGTGGACGCCGTAGGGGCCCACGGCGGCCAGTTCGGCGTACGTCTCGCTACGGGTGTCGGTCTCCTCGGACATGAACGCTCCTCCCCTTCCGTCCTCCTCCACTCGCCCATACTCTGACGCTCCGTCAGATGATGCGCCAGAGCCAGGACAGCTGGAGGTCCGCCATGTCACTGCTCACAGGCAAGACCGTCGTCGTCTCGGGAGTCGGGGCCGGGCTCGGCCATCAGGTCGCCGCGGCCGTCGTACGGGACGGCGGGAACGCGGTGCTGGGGGCGCGCACCGAGACGAACCTCGCCAAGAGCGCGGCCGAGATCGATCCGGCCGGCGGGCACACGGCGTACCGGGCGACCGACATCACCGACGAGAGGCAGTGCGAGGCGCTGGCCGCACTGGCGCGGGAACGCTTCGGGGCCGTTCACGCCGTGGTGCACGTGGCCGCCTGGGACTCCTACTTCGGCGGGGTCGAGGACGCGGACTTCGCGACCTGGCAGTCGGTCATCGAAGTGAACCTGCTGGGGACGCTGCGGATGACGCGGGCGTGCCTGCCGGCCCTGAGGGCGGCGGGCGGCGGATCGGTCGTCTTCGTCGGGACGCAGTCGGCGGTCGCCGCGCCCTCACAGGTGAAGCAGGCCGCGTACGCCGCCTCGAAGGGGGCGCTGACCAGCGCGATGTACTCACTGGCGCGAGAGCTGGGACCGGACCGGATCCGGGTCAACACGGTGCTGCCGGGCTGGATGTGGGGGCCGCCGGTGCAGGCGTACGTCCAGTTCACCGCGCACACGGAAGGGGTGCCGGAGGCGGAGGTGCTCGGGCGGCTGACGGAGCGGATGGCGCTGCCGGAGCTGGCGACGGACGGGGACGTGGCCGACGCGGCGGTGTTCCTGGCCTCGGACCGGGCGAGGGCCGTCACGGGACAGTCGCTGCTGGTCAACGCGGGGGAGCTGATGCGCTAGCTGTTCATATAGATGAACGTCAGTCATCTCGTCGAACATCTTTACTCTGACTTGACCTTACGGTCGCTTGTCGTGTTCACGTGACCGCACCCACGATCGAGCACATGAACAGTCTCGACTGGGCCGTGCTGATCGGCTACTTCGGAGTGATGGTCGCGATCGGCGTCTGGTCGCACAAGCGCGTCGACAACGTCAGCGACTTCTTCACGGCCGGCGGCAGGATGCCCTGGTGGCTGTCCGGCATCTCGCACCACATGTCGGGCTACAGCGCGGTGATGTTCACGGGGTACGCGGGGATCGCCTACACCTACGGCGTCACCTCCTTCATCACCTGGTCCTTCCCGATCGCGCTCGGCATCGCCATCGGCTCCAAACTGTTCGCGCCGCGCATCAACCGGCTGCGGTCCCGGCTCCATGTGGCCTCTCCGCTGGAGTACCTGAAGAACCGCTACAACCTGCCCACACAGCAGGCGCTCGCCTGGTCGGGCATACTGCTGAAGATCGTGGACGTGGGCGCCAAGTGGGCGGCGATCGCGACCCTGTTGTCGGTGTTCACGGGGGTGTCGCTGAACCAGGGCATCCTCATCACCGGCGCGATCACCGCCGTCTACTGCACGATCGGCGGCCTGTGGGCGGACGCGCTGACCGAACTCGGCCAGTTCGTCATCCAGTTGCTGGCCGGCATATCGATGTTCGTCGCGGTCGTGCTGAAGCTGGACGACAAGAACATCGGCTTCTCCGGCGCCTGGGACGAGCCCGCGCTGCACGGCCACGGCAAGCCGCTGGTCGGCCCCTACGGCACGGTCTTCCTGCTCGCGTTCCTGTTCATCAAGCTCTTCGAGTACAACGGCGGCATGCTCAACCAGGCCCAGCGCTACATGGCCACGGGCAGCGCGCACGAGGCCGAGCGCTCGGCGCGCCTGTCGTCGATCCTCTGGCTGGTCTGGCCGGTCGTCCTCTTCTTCCCCATGTGGATGTCCCCGCTGCTCGTCCACGCGCAGAAGCCGGACGGCTCGGACTCCTACGCCCTGATGACCGAACAGCTGCTGCCGCACGGCCTGTTGGGTCTCGTCATCGTCGGTTTCTTCTCGCACACGATGGCCATGTGCTCCTCGGACGCGAACGCGATCGCCGCGGTGTTCACGCGGGACGTGGCGCCGGTGGTGTCGACGAAGGCGCGGTCGTGGACGGAACGCTCGGGCCTGATCGCGGCCCGGGTGACGACCGTCGTCTTCCTCGGTCTGTCCATGACGGTCGCGACGCAGGTCAACTCCCCCGCCTTCAAGGACATCATCACGGTCGTCATCAAGTGGGTCGCCGGTCTCATGGGCCCGATCGCGATCCCGATGATGCTGGGTCTGCTGCGCACGTTCCGCCGCTCCGGCCCGACGGCGGCACTCACCAGCTGGGCGGCGGGCCTGCTGGCCTTCTGGCTGGTCAACTACCCCATCAACTGGAACGTCGACGGCGGAGTCCCGCTCCAGTACCAGGTCTCGATCCCGCTGGCGGTCTCCCTGGTCCTGTACGTCCTCATCGGCTACCTGAAGCCGGAGGACACCCCCGAACGCCTGGCGATCATCGAGAAGGTCAACACGGACGGGGACGGCGCGGCGGCGGTCCCGGTGCCGGCGGGCGCGGGGGACGACGTGGTGGGAGCGCCGTAGCGGACACCTGGCTCAGGCCCGCGGGTATCGGGCCAGCCACCCCGGGGACGACCCCGCGGGGCCGTGCAGCGCGGGCCCCTGGGTCATCTCCATCGCGAAATCGTCGGCGAGTTCCAGGATCGTCGGACGGCCCTCCAGCTCGGTCAGCCAGGCCGGGGGGAGGGCCGTTTCGCCGTGGAGGGCGCCGAGGAGCCCGCCGGTGAGGGCGCCCGCCGCCGCGGAGGGGCCGCTCTGGTTCACCGCGAGGCAGAGGCCGTGGCGTACGTCCTCCCCCACCAGCGCGCAGTACACGGCCGCGGCCAGCAGGCCGTCCGCGGTGCCGTCGCCGGCCAGTTCCTCCACCCTTGACGGGCCGGGCAGGCCCTGCCGTACCGCGCCCAGCGCGTGCTGGAGTGCGTCGGAGACGGGCTGGTGCCCGGGCCTGGCGGCGAGCAGGGCGAGGGCCCGCTGCACGGCGCTGTCCAGGCTCTCCCCGCGGGCCAGCGCATGCACGATGACGGCGTACGCGCCCGCCGAGAGGTAGGCGATGGGGTGGCCGTGGGTCTGGGCGGCGCACTCCACGGCCAGCTGGATGACCAGTTGGGGTTCCCAGCCGACCAGGAGACCGAAGGGGCCGGAGCGGGCCACGGCCTCCGGGCCCAGTTCACCGGGGTTCTTCGGGGCCTCCAGCGTGCCCATGGTCTCGTCGCCGAGTCCGACGAGCAGGGCCCGGGTCGGGTCCCGCCGGGCGTACAGCCACTCCTCCCGCGCCAGCCAGCCGTCGTCCTTGCGGCGCTCGTCGGGGCCCCAGTCCCGCTGGGTGGCCGCCCACCGCAGATACGCCCGGTGCAGATCGGTCGGCGGATGCCAGGCGCCGGTGTCGCGGCGCACCTGGGCGCGGATCAGCCCGTCCACCGTGAAGAGGGTGAGCTGGGTGTGGTGGGTGACGGTACCGCGCCGCCCGTGCCCGAAGGCCAGGTCGAGCAGTCCTTCCCCGCCGTACACGGAACGGATCTCGTCCAGGGCGAGCGCGTCGGCAGGCCCGCCGAGCGCGTCGCCGACGGCCGCGCCGAGCAGGGTGCCGCGCACCCGGCTGCGGAAGTCCTGCTGTTCCACGCGGCCCCAGACGGCAACGGACGTCGTACTCACTCAGACCTCCTCACGGCACCGTCCGTACGTACGACGCTCAGCACTGTAATCGACCAGGGACGATCGGTTCACGGGGGCAAATCAGGCCCGCCCGGTCATTCCCGCACAGCCATGAGCGCTTCGACCCCGTCCAGAATCCGGTCGAGGCCGAAGTCGAGCGGATCGACACCTGCCGGGTCGAAGGCGCCCTCGGCGATCGCCCTGGTGAGGGCCGGGAAGCGGTCCGCGTGCCGGGCGAGGAGCTCGCCGGTGAGCCGGTCCCACTCCCGGTCCTGCTCCTCGTCGTAATCGGACACCTGCTGGGCGAGGTTGCGCACGAGTCCGACGAGGAGCAGGAACACCTGGTGCCGCTGGGCGGCGCCGAGGCCGGTCGGTTCGAGGGCGGCGAGCGCCGCGTCCAGCCAGCCCAGCTGCCGCGGCCCCATGACCTGGCGGCGCATCGCGGTGGCGGAGAGCAGCCAGGGGTGGGCGGAGTAGACCCGCGCACACTGCCGCACCCACTCGCGCGCCCCCGCCCGCCAGTCACCGTCCGGCACACCCGACAGATCCGGGCCCTCGGCCAGCACCGCCTCCACCATCAGCTCGACGAGTTCGGTCTTCCCCGGTACGTACCGGTACAGCGCCATCGCCGAGACACCGAACCCGCCGGCCACCTTGCTCATCGAGACGGCGTCCAGCCCTTCCCCGTCGGCCAGTTCGACGGCGGCCGCGGCGATCCGCTGCGGGGACAGCTTCGGCTTGGGCCCGCGGGTGGGCTGCTCCTGCTCGCCCCACAGCAGCGCGAGGCTCGCCCGCGGGTCACGCGGCTTGTCCTGCTCCTTGTTCCGGGCGGCCATGCGGTCCCTCCCCTTCGGTCCGGACGAAGCCCGTTGACTCCGACCACCAACTGTATATACCGTAAACACAACTGCTGACGGCATAAACAGTTTAGGGGGAACACCATGCTGCTCACCTACCGGGCCCTCAAGCGCGCGTCGCTCGCGAAGAAACTGCGCATCACCGCGCCGAACGGCATCGACGAGGGGTCGTACGTCCGCATCGGCGGCATCGACCAGTGGATCTCCATCCGCGGCGAGGACCTGTCGAACCCCGTGGTCCTGGAGATCCACGGCGGCCCCGGCGCCTCCAACCTGATCTTCACCCCGCGCACCCGCGCCTGGGAGCGGCACTTCACGATCGTGCGCTGGGACATGCGGGGCGCGGGCAGGACGTTCGCGGCGGGCGGCCCGGCCGGCCAGGGCGAGATGACGCTCGACCGCCTCTACGCCGACGCCCTGGAGGTGACGGAACACGTCCGCGCCCGCCTCGGCGTCGCCAAGCTCCTCCTCGTCGCCAACAGCTTCGGCACGGTCACCGGTCTGCGGCTGGCCCGCAACCACCCCGAGCTGTACTCGGCGTACGTCGGCACCGACCAGAACATCATCGGCGGTGGCCGCGACACCTCGTCGTACGAGGCGCTGCTGGCCCGGCTGGAGAAGGCGGGCAAGAAGAAGGAGCTGGCGAAGGTGGTGGCGATGGGCCCGGACCGCACGGCCTGGTCCGCACACGAGTGGTCGGAGCACGCGAAGATCGTCGTCACGACCGACCCGCTGACCTACGACACGATGAAGACGGTGGTGATCCGCTCGCTGTGGTTCTCCCCGTTCCACACCCTGCGCGGGCTGCGCTCGTACCTGAAGGGCATGAACTTCTCCGAGCAGCTGGGCCCGCAGGCGATGACGGTCGACGAGCGGGCCGAGGGCACGTCCTTCCGCCTCCCCTTCTTCCTCTTCCAGGGCGACAGCGACGTCCTGACCCCACCGGAGCCGGCCCGCCGCTTCTTCGAGGACGTCACGGCCCCCGTGAAGGACTTCGCCCTCATCAGGGAGGCGAGCCACTTCGCGTCCTTCCGGCACCCGGACCAGTTCCTGGACCTGATGCTGAACAAGGTACGGCCCGTGGTGACGGGGGACGCGGCGGTGCGCTGAAGCACCGTGACGCAGGGGTCAGCCGCCGTCCTCGGGCCGCGCGGCCCTCCTGCGCCTGGGCGCCACCGACCGGCGGATCTCCTCGGTGGCCGCACGGAACGCGGGCGCGGCGTGCTCGAAGTAGTCGAAGAGCACAGCGCGCTGGTCAGGGGTGTAGCGGGCGAGGATCTCGGCGATGTGGCGGCGGGCGGGGCCCACGACCTCCTCGATCCGGCCGAGCGCGTCCGGGACCGGCTCGACGATCACCCGTCGGCGGTCCCTGGGGTCCGCGGTGCGGCGCGCGTACCCGGCCCGCTCCAGGCGGTCGATCAGGCGCGTGGTCGCACCGGTGGTCAGCCCGGTCCTGGTGGCCAGTTCACCCGAGGTGAGCCCGCCTTCCGCCGCGATCAGGCTGAGCGCGTACCACTCCGACGTGTGCAGACCGGCGGCCTCCGCGCTGGCCAGGCCCTGGAGGCCCACCGCGTCCAGGTACTGGCGGAAGATCACGTGCTCGTCCCCGCCACCCACAGGGGTTGCCACCACCGGAGTTCCCTCCTAAATTTATCTGCACGGATGCAGATACTGCTTTCGTTCAGAATCTGCATGCAGTCTAGCGAGCAGAGGAGACCTCCACCATGTCGAACGCCAGCCACGACGTCGCCGCCATCACCTCCGTACTGAACGAACTGGTCGCCGCATGGGAGCGGCACGACGCCGACGCCTACGGCGAGCTGTTCACCGCCGACGCCACCTACATCACCTACGTCGGCACCTTCTACCAGGGGCGCCAGGACATCGTGGACAGCCACCGCACCCTGTTCACGGGCTTCCTCAAAGGCACCAGGCTCGCCGACGAGGTCCTCGACATCCGTTTCCACGGAACGGACACGGCCGTGGTCAACGGGCGCGGCGACACCTACAAGGGCAAGCGGCCGAGCAAGCTCACCAAGATCCAGACGTACACCCTGGTCCGCGGAAGCGACGGCGCGTGGCGCATCGCGGCCTTCCACAACACCAAGCGCAAGCCGCTGATGGAGTCGGTCTCCTACCGGTTCGCGCCGGGGCTCGTCCCGGCGGCGGAGCGGTGAGCCGCGAAATCCGTCACAGCCCGGCCTCCCTCTCGGCCGCCTCTCGGATCGACCGGATCTCCACGATGGCCTCTGCGGGGTCCTGCTCCCCCGCATCCACGATGCGTTCCAGCTCCCTCAGTCGGGCGGCACGTTCGGGGTGCCGTTCGATCGCCACGAACACGGCCCAGGAGTGAACGAAGGCGCACAGCGGCGCGAGGCTCTGGGTCTGTTGCGCGTTGGTCGTAGCTTCGAGGAGGTGCCGCGTCAGCGCACCCGACTCGGAGCGATGCACGCGACCGCCGCCCGCAACGCCTCCGGCGTCAGCTCGGGCATGGGAGCCGTCAGGCCTTGGGGAGGAAGCCGTGGTCTTTCAACTCCTGCAGGGCGGCGGCGATCTCGAACTCGCTGTCCCGGAGCTGCGAGGCCAGCGCCTGGACGCTGGTCGGGGCCCCTTCGGGCAGCATCCGGAGGTGGACCCCGACGCCGATCGCCATGAGGGACAACTCCGGGTGCTGGGCGAGGTCGTCGTGCCCCGCGAAGATGCGTGCCTTGGGCGTGGGCCGGTACCTGTAGTCCGTCGGCCGGTACTGGTAGGTCATCGGATTCCTCTCCTGAGGGAGCTCGGCAGGTCAGGCTGCTTGCTCGGACGGCGCCCGGCAGTCGCGGCAGCGCCCTGGCCGCGGGGCCCTGAAGGCCCGATCGCAGCCGTCGCAGGTCTGGAGCGGGTCGGGGCGAGGTGGCGTGACGCTCGGGGGCGGAGCATCGGGCAGGTGCGGGGGCAGTCGGGTGGTGAGGCGGTGGGCCAGGAAGGCCGCCGGGTGCTTGATCGGGTCCTGGGGGAGACCTGTCGTGAGGGTGCGTACGACGACTGTGGGGGGCACGCCTCTGTCCAGCCACTCGGTGACGGACGGGCCCAGACGGCATACGTCCCGTTCGGTGAGGAGCAGACGGGAATCGTGCGCGCGAAGTCCGGCGAGCAGTTCGGCGACCTTGTGGTGCGGCGCCGGAGCCTTCGGCGGGGCAGGGACGGCAGCCGACTCCTGAGGGGCCCGGCCGGCTTCCACCACCGCGCGACGCGGCCTGTTGTACCAGATCGTGCGGGTCACGACCTGGCCCGATGAAAGACGCTCCTTGGGGCGTGAGTAGAACCCGTACTTCTCCAACTCGCGCAGGGCGGAGGCGATCCTGATCTCCCCCTCGGGCAACTGCTCCGCCAACGCCTTGATGCCGACCGGGGCGCCCTCGGGCAGCGATTGGATGTAGCCCCCGATGCCCTTCGCCGTGGAGGACAACTCCGGGTGCTGGAGCAGTTCATTGCTGATGACGGTGAAGTTGCCGTCGAGGCGTTCCTTCACATGGGTGACACCGGAGTGGGAAGGCGGGGTCTTGGCGCACGCGGGCGCGCTAGGCTGCTTGTCAGTCATCGGGAAGGGGCTTTCTTCCTAGGTGATCAGGCCCTCGCACTGGGATTGCCGTCCCGGCGAGGGCCGATGCATGTCTGGGGTTGCTTTCGCCGACGTTGCACCACAACTGTCCCACCGCGCCAGTTGCGTTGGGCATATTCACTCCCGCGGGTGATCGACGGGGGCGGTGGGGGTGGGGTTGGTTCTTTCCCCGGTTCTTTGGTCTTTGGCGTCGGGAGCCGCCGGGTCACGCCCCGGCGCGTCCCGGTGTGAGTTCGGCCCAGACCGTCTTGGCGTTGGCGGGGGCCTCGTCAACGCCCCAGCGGTGGGCACAGGCCGCGACGATCAGTAATCCCCGGCCGGACTCCGACGCCCCGTCCGCCGGGTCCGGGGTTCGCGGGATCCGGTCGCCCCGGGCGTCGGTCACCTCGATACGGAGCGTGCCGTCGTCGTGCAGTGCCAGGCCGAGCCGGAAGTCTCTTCCCGTGACCCGGCCGTGCAGTACGGCGTTGGCGGCCAGCTCCGCCACCACCTGCGCCGCTTCCTCGAACGGCACGCCCCACTCATCCAGTTGGCGCTCGGTGAGGAGGCGGGCGAGGCGGGCACCTCTGCGGGTGGCGGAGAGCTGGATCCTGAGGTGGGTTTTCTGATTCACGTCACCCAGCGTGGCCGCCGCTCCCTACTCTGAACAGCGACGACCACGGTACGCAACGTGACTGTCCGGGTGCCTTGTGCCGTCGTACGGCTCGTACGTCAGGAGGGGTGAGGGTGGAGGACGAGGAGGCCGAGGCCGTACTCAAGGCGGTCGGACGGCAGATCAAGCTGTGGCGGGAGTCGGCCGGGATGCGGCAGACCGAGCTGGGCGATGCCATCGGGTACGGCGAGGAGATGGTCTCCTCGGTGGAGCGTGGGCGTCGGCTCGCCAAGCCCGACTTCCTCGACAAGGCCGATGAAGTGCTGGGCGCGGGCGGGAAGTTGTCCGCGATGAAGGAGGACGTGGAGAGGGCCCGCTATCCGAAGAACGTGCGGGACCTGGCCAAGTTGGAGGACGAGGCCATCGAGATGGGGGCTTACGTCAGCTCTCACATCCACGGCTTGTTGCAGACGGCTGAGTACGCCCAGGCGGTGTACACGCTGCGGCGCCCGTCCTACACAGAGGACGAGATCGAGCGGCTCGTCGCAGCGCGCATGGCACGGAAGTCCGTCTTCGCCAGGGTGCCGCGCCCGCTGATCACGTTCGTTCAGGAGGAGGTGACCCTGCGAAGGCCCGTCGGGGGCAAAGAGGTTCTGCGTCGGCAGCTGGAACACCTCCTGGACGTCGGCAAGTTGCCGCATGTGGAGATCCAGGTGATGCCTACGGACCGGCAGGATCACGCCGGGCTGAGCGGACCCATCCGACTCCTCAAGCTCCGGAACGGCAAGACGCTGGGACACTTGGAAGTCCAGTTGCACAGCAGAGTGATCAGCGACCCCCGGGAAGTACAGATCCTCGACATGCGCTATGGAATGATCCGAGCACAGGCTCTCCCGCCCCGGGAGTCGATGGCGTTCATCGAGAAAGTGCTGGGAGACGAAGCATGACCACCTCCACGCTGACGTGGTTCAAGAGCAGCTACAGCAGCGCTGACGGTCCCGACTGCGTCGAAGTAGCCATAACCCCCGCCACCATCCACATCCGCGACTCCAAGAACAAGCAAGGCGCCCGACTCACCGTCACCGGCCCCACCTGGACGGAGTTCCTCACGTTCGCGGCGCGGAGTTGAGCACCAGGAGCACCTCCGTGCGGCGGTTCATGGCCCAGGGGTAGTCGGGCGCGAGTTCCAGAGCGCGGTCCAGGGCGGTGAGTGCCTCGCGGTGGCGGCCAAGGTTGGCCAGGGAGGCGCCTCGGCTGGCGTGGGCGGAGGCGTAGTCGGGGTTGGTGCGCAGGGCCCGGTCGTACTCGGCGAGTGCCTCCTCGTCGCGGCTCGCGTTCCTGAGCGCGTCGCCCCGTACGCAGGCGATCCAGGGCGAGTCCGGATGGAGTCGCAGCGCGCGGTCCAGATCCGCGAGCTGGCGGTCGTGTTCGCCCCGGGCGCGCCACACCCGGGACCTGCTCGCCAGGGCCCACACGTCCTCGGGATCGAGGTCCAGGGCCCGGTCCAGGTCGATGAGCGCGCGGTCCAGGCGGCCCAGAGCGTACTGCGTGACGCCCCGGGACGCCCACGCTCCGCCGTAGCCCGGCTGCAGGGCCACGGCACGGTCCAGGTCGCCGAGCGCCGCTTCGTAGTGGCCCTGCTCCCGCCGGTACTCGCCGCGCGCGTAGAGGACCCTGGCGTTGTCCGGCGAGAGTTCCCCGGCGCGGACCAGGTCCGCGACCGCGGACTCGCGGTCGCCGAGGTCGGCGCGGACCAGCGCGCGCCAGTAGTACGCAAGCCAGCTGTCCGCGTCGGCCGCCATGGCGTGTTCGCACTCGGCGACGGCACGCTCGTAGTCGGAGCGCAGTCTCAGCTCACGGGCGCGCAGCACCCGTGCGAGCACCTGGGCCGACGTGTCGAGGCCGCCCCTGCCCAACAGCAGGCCGAGCGCCTCGAAGATCCCCTCCTCCAGCACGCCGAGCAGGTCACGTCCCCAGACGCGCACGGTCTCGTCGTCCGCGTCCTCGCCCGCCTCCGCCAGGGTCCGTGCCCACCGGCGGGCCACCGCTTCGCCCTCCTTGCAGGCGCCGGTCATGTCGCCCAGCACCATGGGCAGGGTCTCGCGGGCCGGTCCCGCGCACAGCAGGTGGTACGACTCCGCCAGCCGCAGCTCCCGCCACTGCGCGTCCGCCCACAGCTCGTCGGTGTCCCGTCCCGCGGCCGTCTCCTCCCGCCAGCGGCCGAACTCCTCGGCCAGCCGCCGCTGCCGCTGCGTCCAGCCCCGGGGCGAGCGCCGGCGCTGCAGGCGGAGCATCGGGGCGCGTACGACGTCGTGGTACTGCGCCCGGTCGCCGCGCTCGCTGACGAACGGCAGGCCCCGCAGCCAGTCGTACAGGACTTCGGCCTCGTCCTCCGGACGCTCCACCACCGCCCGGAAGACGTCGGCGTCCAGGCGCCGGGGCAGTGCACAGGCCAGTGCCACACCCCGCCGGACCGGATCCGGCTCCCACTTCAGGAAGCGTTCGACGGCCGTGGCGCTGGGGTCTCCGATGTCGTCCGGGTCGGCGGGACGCTGTTCGGCCAGGGTGGACACCAGCAGCGGGAGCCCGCCCGTCAGGCGCAGTACCTCTGAGACGACCGGCTCGGCCACCACACCCCGGTCCGCGAGCAGGCCCCGAGCCTCCGCCTCCGTGAACGACCCGAGCGGTACGTCCGTCATGAAGTCCGCGAAGCCGGGCCAGCGGGCGGTGTCGAAGGGGCGTTGGCCAGCGGTCACCACGATCACGTTGGCGGGCAGCGTCCCGTGCCGGTCGCTCGTCATCGCCTCGTTCAACCAGGCGTCCACGAAGGGCCCGATCCGCTCGTAGGTGTCGAAGAAGAGCACGATCCAGGGCACGGCAGTCGCCAGGTCGGCCAGTTCGTCCAGCAGCTTGGGTGTCAGCACCTGTTCGGGTGACAGGACGAGTTGCACGTCGTCCTGGCTGGCGAATCGGGCGCTGAGGCCGCGTTTCAATTTGTCGGCGTACTGGGCGAGTTGGACCGGGTCGACGGCGCCCACGAACGGTCCGGCGCCCGGTATCAGGCCCAGGCCCGCGAGCCCGGCGCGGACGGCGGTGGCCGTCACCGGTGAAGGGCCCTCCGGCTCCAGCCCCGCCGCCACCGCCTCCGCCTCGTGGCGCCGCTCCCGGTAGGCGGCCAGCGCACGGTCGAACTTCTTCAACTCGTGACCCTGACCGGCGAATTCGCGGCTCATCGCCGCCATCGCCTCCGGCACGCTGCCCACAGCCTCGTCGACGTAGGCCGTGAGCGCACCCCGCTCCCGGGCGATCTGCTCCAGCTCCCGGACCAGGAACGTCTTTCCGACACCGGCGTTGCCGTGGACGTGGAAGAGGAAGCGGTGACGTTCGTCCTCCGCAGGGAGGTCCAGGTTCTCCCGGAATGCGGCCCGTTCGTCGCTCCGGCCGACGAATCCGGCCCGCCGGCGCCGCCCGATCAGCTCCTGCATCGACCGCCGTGCCCGCGCCATCCGTACGCCCTTCCCCCGAGGTCAGCCTCCACATTCTGGCTCAATGCGCGTGGGAGGAGGGGGCGTTCGTCAGGGAGAATCCAGCCATGACCACCACCCCCACGCGCCACACCGGCCTCAGGCTCGCCGCCGGTGTGCTCACCGGCATACTCGCCCTCTACATCGCCCTGGTCGCCCTCGGGAACATCACCGATTTCGGGACGAACCAGCAGTTCGTGCGGCATGTCCTCGCGATGGACACGACCTTCAAGGACGACAACCTGATGTGGCGGGCGATCACCAGCACCGCACTTCAGGACACCGCGTACGTCGCAATCATCGTGTGGGAGACCGTCGCCGCGCTCGTCCTGATCCGGGGCACCTGGCTGTGGACGCGGCAGGATCACGACCGGGCCCGGCGCTGGTCCACCTACGGGCTGCTGATGCTGGTGCTGCTCTTCGGCGCCGGGTTCATCGCGATCGGCGGTGAGTGGTTCTCGATGTGGCAGTCGAAGACCTGGAACGGGCTGGACGCGGCGACCCGGGTGCTCGTGCTCACCGGGGTCGCCCTGATCGTCAACCTGCTGCCGGACCGCGGGCAGCGGGACGCCGTCTGATGCGGGGCGCCATGTGGCGCTATTTGACGACCGTCACCTTCGTGCCCTGATCCCCGTAGGCCCACAGGGCGGCGCCGTCTTCCTTGTGCATACGGATGCCGCCCAGCTTCTTGCCGTTCGCGGGCGGCGGTGAGGCGCCGTCGAGGGCGTTGGAGAACGCTATGTTCACGCCCGACACCTTGGTGAAGTACATGATGTGCTCGATCTCGACGCCGTCCGAGCCCTTGAGGGACTGGATGCGCAGAGTGACCGAGTAGCGGCCGGGCTGCGGGCTCACCGTGCCCGGCCACACGGTGAAGGTGCGGCCGGCGTTGCCGGTCGCGTCGACGAGCCACACCCGCTTCTCGCCGAGCGAGTACACGATCCGGCGGCCTGTGCCGGACCCCTCCGGCAGCGCGGGCGGTCCCGACGGCTTCGGTTTCGCGGGCACGTGGGCGCCCGCCGACGCCGACGCCGAAGCGCTGGGCCTGGCCTTCGCGGCCGTGGGATGCGGCCCGTGTTCCGCCTGCACGGCCAGGAAGACGACGGCCGCGGTCGCCCCCGCCGTCAGACCGGAGACCCAGGCCCACGAGGGCAGTCGGGCAGCCACGGGTACGCATCTCCTCCGCTACGGGTCCCCCCTCTCAGCACAGGGGTCGGATCATCGTACTCAGTCCAGGACGGGCAGCAGATCCGGCAGGTGCCCGTCGGAGGCCTCGGCCGCGCTCCGGCGCTCGTCCGGGACCTGTCCGTAGAGCGTGGTGCGGGGCTTCGCCGGCCGGCCGGCCGCCTCGGCCACGGCCACCAGGTCGCGGATCGACTTGTACGAGCCGTACGACGAGCCCGCCATGCGGGAGATCGTCTCCTCCATCAGCGTGCCGCCCAGGTCGTTCGCCCCGGAGCGGAGCATCTCCGCCGCACCCTCCGCACCGAGTTTGACCCAGCTTGTCTGGATGTTGGGGATGTAGGGGTGGAGAAGGAGCCTGGCCATCGCCGTCACCGCCCGGTTGTCCCGCGTGGTCGGGCCGGGACGTGCGATGCCCGCCAGGTACACCGGCGCGTTGGTGTGGATGAAGGGGAGCGTCACGAACTCGGTGAAGCCGCCCGTCCGCTGCTGGATCCCGGCCAGTGTGCGCAGGTGGCCGAGCCAGTGGCGGGGCTGGTCCACGTGCCCGTACATCATCGTCGAGGAGGAGCGGATGCCCAGCTCGTGGGCCGTCGTGATCACCTCGATCCAGGTGGCCGCCGGCAGTTTGCCCTTGGTCAGGACCCAGCGGACCTCGTCGTCCAGGATCTCCGCCGCCGTACCGGGGACGGAGTCGAGACCGGCCTCCTTGGCGGCGGACAGCCACTCCCGGATCGACATGCCGGTCCGGGTCGCGCCGTTCACCACCTCCATCGGCGAGAAGGCGTGCACATGCATGCCGGGGACCCGCTCCTTCACCGCCTTCGCGATGTCGAAGTACGCCGTGCCGGGCAGGTCGGGGTGGATCCCGCCCTGCATGCACACCTCGACCGCGCCCACGTCCCACGCCTGCTGGGCCCGGTCCGCCACCTGCTCCAGCGACAGCGTGTACGCGTCCGCGTCCGTCCTGCGCTGCGCGAAGGCACAGAAGCGGCAGCCGGTGTAACAGACGTTGGTGAAGTTGATGTTGCGGGTGACGATGTACGTCACGTCGTCGCCCACCGCCGATCTGCGCACGTCGTCCGCCACCCGGCACAGCGCGTCCAGCGCCGGGCCGTCCGCGTGGAACAGGGCCAGGGCCTCGGCGTCGGTCAGCCGGGTCGGGTCGTCGGCGGCCGTGCGCAGCGCCTGGCGTACGTCCGTGTCGATGCGCTCCGGCGCCATGCCGGGAGCCGCCGCCTCACGCAGCGCCTCCCAGTCGCCGTACACCTCGTCGAAGTCGTCGCGCCGGTCGGCCGTCCGGCCCTCGGTGTCGATCGTGCGGTGCAGGTCCGTGCGGCCGCTGGGCACGAAGGCCTCCTCCGGCTCCTGCCACGGACGTCCCTCGACCACCGCGTCCGGCAGCGCCAGGCCGGTCTCCGGGTCGGCGAGCGCGGCCACGTGCGGGCGCAGGCGCGGGTCCAGCCAGGGCTCGCCGCGGCGGACGAATTCGGGGTACACGCACAGGCGTTCGCGCAGCTCGAAGCCGGCGGCACGGGAACGCTCGGTGAGTTCCTCGATCAACGGCCAGGGGCGTTCCGGGTTGACGTGGTCGATGGTGAGCGGGGACACCCCGCCCCAGTCGTCGATACCGGCGCCGATCAGCCGCTCGTACTCGGCGTCCACCAGGTTCGGCGGGGCCTGGAGGCAGGCGCTCGGGCCCATGATGTGCCGGGCCACCGCCACCGTGGCGACCAGGTCGTCCAGTTCGGCGTCCGGCATGCCGCGCATCGCCGTGTCCGGCTTGGCGCGGAAGTTCTGGATGATCAGCTCCTGGATGCCGTGGTAGGCCCGCGAGACCTTCCGCAGCGCGATCAGGGACTCCGCACGCTCCTCGTACGTCTCGCCGATGCCGATCAGCAGGCCGGAGGTGAAGGGCACCGAGGAGCGGCCCGCGTCCTCCAGCACCCGCAGCCGTACGGCCGGTTCCTTGTCCGGGGAGCCGTGGTGCGGGCCGCCGGGCTCGGACCACAGCCGGGTGGCCGTCGTCTCCAGCATCATGCCCATGGAGGGGGCCACGGGCTTCAGCCGCTGGAAGTCCGTCCACGTCATCACGCCCGGGTTGAGATGGGGCAGCAGGCCCGTCTCCTCCAGGATCCGGACGGAGATGGCGCGGACGTAGGCGATGGTGTCGTCGTAGCCGTGCGCGTCCAGCCACTCGCGCGCTTCCGGCCAGCGGTCCTCCGGCTTGTCGCCGAGGGTGATCAGGGCTTCCTTGCAGCCGAGGGCGGCACCCTTGCGGGCGACGTCGAGCACCTCGTCGGGGGACATGAACATCCCGTGGCCCGCCCGGCGCAGCTTGCCCGGGACGGTGACGAAGGTGCAGTAGTGACACTTGTCCCGGCACAGCCGGGTCAGGGGGATGAAGACGCTCTTCGAGTAGGTGATGACACCGGGCCGGCCCGCCGCCTGAAGGCCCGCGTCACGCACCCGGGCTGCGGACGCGACGAGGTCGGTGAGGGCCTCGCCGCGGGCCTGGAGGAGCACCGCCGCCTCGGAGACGTCGAGGGCGACGCCGTCCCGGGCACGTTTGAGGGCGCGACGCATGGAGTTCTCGGTCGGGCCGGTCCCGGAGGTCGCGGAAGTCGTCATTCCTTGAGCATACGTTCGGGCTGATCACGCCAATGGGGTCTCATCGAGGCTCCAGGAAACCCGCGTACTCGTCGAGCACCCGAAGCACCTCCGCCTCACCCGCCGGGGGCAGTTGGACGACCGTCTCCTCGATTCCCAGCTCCGCGTAGTGGGCGAGCTTGCCGGGGGTGGGACGGACGGCGTACGGGACCACCTGGAGGGCGGCCGGGTCGCGGCCGGCGTCCGTCCAGACGGACCGCAGCACGGGCAGCGACTCGCCGAGCCCGCGGCCACCGATCGGCAGCCAGCCGTCCGCGTACTCGGCGATGTGCGCGAACAGCCTGGGCCCCGCGGCCCCGCCGACGAGCGTGCGGGGGCCGACGACCGGCCCGCGCGGCTTCTGCGCCGGCTTGGGGAACGCGAAGCTCGGCCGCACGCTGCCGGACTCGCCCTCGTACCCCACCGGTTCCTCGGACCACAGCGCCCGCATCAGGCCCATCCGGTCCCGGACCAGCTCCCGGCGGCCGCGCCACTCCACACCGTGGTCGGCCGCCTCCTCGACGTTCCAGCCGAAGCCGAGGCCGAGGGTGAAGCGGCCGCCGGAGAGGTGGTCGAGGGTGGCGATCTGCTTGGCCAGGGCGATCGGGTCGTGCTGGGCGACCAGCGTGATCCCCGTGCCCAGCGCCAGCCGCTCGGTGACGGCCGCGGCCTGGCCCAGGGCGACGAAGGGGTCGAGGGTGCGTCCGTACTCGCGGGGCAGGTCGCCGCCGACGGGGTAGGGGGTGGTCCGCTCGACGGGGATGTGGGTGTGTTCGGGGAGGTACAGGCCGCTGAATCCCCGGGATTCCAGTTCGCGGGCCAGGCGCGTGGGGGTGACTGTCTCGTCCGTGAGGAAGATCGTGACGGCGATGCGCATGGGGCATCTGTACCGGGTGCTGTCCCATATGTCCATACCAACCGGTCGGGGCTCGGGACGCCGTCGTGGGGACTGGTTGATCTTCGCTGGCGAGTGCGGGTGCCATGTGGCTTGTCGCGCCCACGCGGCGGAGTCGCAAATTGATACTGCCCGTGTCCCTGGAGTTGGCCTACGTTGAGGGTGTGACGACGTTGCGCGGCACCATCGCTCCCGGCTCGCCGGATTACGTCTACCTTCCCTTCGAAGTGGGCCCCGGGATCCGTGAGTTGCGCGTCTCCTACACCTACGACAAGCCGGCCGTCCCATCCGGCACCCCCGGCAACGCCCTCGACATCGGGCTCTTCGACGTGCGCGGTACCGAGCTGGGCGGGCGGGGGTTTCGGGGGTGGTCGGGCGGGGCCCGTACGGAGTTCTTCGTGCGGGCGGACGAGGCGACGCCCGGGTATCTTCCCGGGGCGCCGCATCCCGGGACCTGGTACATCGCGCTCGGGCCGTACACGGTGGCGCCGCAGGGGCTGTCGTACGAGGTGACGGTCACCCTCACGGAAGGGGAGCCCGGCGAGACGCCCCGGCCGGTCCACCCGCCGCCCCGCGCCCGGGGACGGGGGCGGGCCTGGTACCGCGGCGACTGTCATCTCCACTCCTGGCACTCCGACGGGCGCCGCACCCCGGCCGAGATCGGGGCGCTGGCCCGGGCGGCGGGGCTGGACTTCATCAACAGCTCCGAGCACAACACGACGTCCTCCCATGCCCATTGGGCCGACGTGGCGGGCGACGACCTGCTGGTCATGCTGGGCGAGGAGGTCACCACGCGGAACGGGCACGTGCTGGCCCTCGGGACCGAGCCGGGCACCTTCGTGGACTGGCGGTACCGGGCCCGGGACGGGCGCTTCGGGCACTTCGCGCGGCGCGTCCGGGAGGCCGGCGGGCTGGTCGTGCCGGCCCATCCGCACGCCACGTGCGTCGGGTGCGGCTGGCGGTTCGGGTTCGGGGAGGCGGACGCGGTCGAGGTGTGGAACGGGCCGTACACGCCCGACGACGAGGTGACCCTGGCCGCCTGGGACGCCCGGCTCGTCGCCTGCGTACGGGAGGGGCGGGCGTGGCTGCCGGCCATGGGCAACAGTGACGCCCATCGCGACCCGGACGCGGTCGGCATGCCCCAGACGGTCGTCCTCGCCGAGGACCTCACGCGTGCGGCGATCCAGCAGGGCCTGCGCGCGGGCCGATCGTACGTGGCCGAGTCTCAGCACGTCGCGCTCGCCTTCACCGCCGCGGGTGCCGGCCGGGAGGCGGGCATCGGCGAGCGGCTCGAAGTGCCGGACGACACGCCGGTGACCGTCCGCCTGGAGGTCTCCGGCGCCCCGCGCTGCTCCGTCCGCTTCATCACCGACCAGGGCACGCTGCTGACCGGCGATCCGCTGCCGGTGACCGGGGAGGGCGTGGTCGAGTGGCGTACGACACCGGCCCGAGCGGCCTACGTGCGGGCGGAGTTGCGCCACGAGACGGCCCTCGGTCCGCTGCCGGGGGCGATGGCCGCCTTCACCAACCCCGTCTTCCTCGGTACTACTTGATCTGGTCGGCGGCCCACTCGGCCCACTCCCGGCGCATCGCGTTGAAGCGCAGGCCGTACTCCAGGGCGATGCGGCCGTAGACCGAGAGGTTGTCGTCGTCCCAGTCGATGGCCTCGTCGAGCTGTTTCAGCTGCTCGTGCTCGCGCGCGGACATCTCGACCAGCTCGGTCAGATAGGTGCGGGCCTGCTCGGGGCTGAGCACGCCCAGGAAGAAGACGCGCAGGAGCAGATCGCTGCGGGTGTTGCGCTGGGGCCTGGTCTCGGTCAGCCAGTGCCGCAGCTCGGCCAGGCCCTCGTCGGTCAGGGTGTACTCCTTGCGGCCGCGCGGCCCCTCGGCGGCCACCGTGATCAGTCCGGAGCCCGCCAGCTTGGTCAGCTCGGTGTAGATCTGGCTCTGCGTGGCCGGCCAGACGTTGGCCAGCGAGGTCTCGAACCGCTTCAGCAGGTCGTACCCACTGGCGGGGCGCTCCGAGAGCAGGCCGAGGAGTGCGTGTTTGAGGCTCATGGCCCCCAGCTTACATTCCACTCTTGACATGTCACGTACTGACCTTCTACTTTTGACATGTCAGGCCAGGAAGCAAGACCGCACCAGACCAAGACCACATCGAAAAAACGGGGAAACCAATGTCGTACCTGCGCACGTTCCTGCCGTGGATCGTCTTCGCCGTCTTTCCCTCCGGGGACTGGCAGTGGGGCGCACTGGCCGCACTGTTGGCCGCCGTCGCGATCATCGCGAAGGAGAGGCAGTCCGGCGCCGGATTTGACGCACTCATCATCGAATCCGGCTCGGCGGTCTTCTTCGCCGCTCTCGCGGCCATCGCCTTCGCCGACCCGCACTCGGGCGTGCACGACTACTCCGCGTCGCTCTCCTCCGGCACCCTCGCCCTCATCGCCGGCATCTCGCTGGCCATCGGGCGGCCGTTCACCCTGGGCATCGCCAAGCGCACCACCCCTCCCGAGGTCTGGGGTCTGAAGCCGTTCATCCGGACCAACGTCGTCATCACCGCCGTCTGGACCGCCGCCTTCGTGGCCACCGCCGCCGCCCTCGCCCTGGTGGCCCACGCCGGTCACGCCCACTCCACCGCCGCCACGGTGATCCAGATCGCCGGCTTCGCCGTCCCGATGGTCTTCACCGTCCGCTACGTCGCCCACGTCCAGGCCAAGGCCGGGCAGGTGGCCCGGTGAACCCGAAGCACCTCAGCGGCAACTACGCCCCGGTCACCGAGGAACTCACCGCGCACGACCTGCCGGTGACCGGCACGATCCCGCCCGAGCTGGCCGGCTGGTACCTGCGCAACGGCCCGAACCCGGCCGACGCCGCCTCCGGGCACTGGTTCTTCGGCGACGGCATGGTGCACGGCGTCCGCCTCGACGGCGGGCGGGCCGTCTCCTACCGCAACCGGTGGGTGCGCACGACCCGGTTCACCGACGGGGCGCGGATGTACGACGACCAGGGCCGCCGGGACCTCACCTCCGGCCCGGCCAACACCCACGTGGTCCGGCACGCCGGCCGCACCCTCGCCCTGGTCGAGTCGGCCCTGCCCTACGAGCTGACCTGCGACCTCGACACCTTGGGCCCCTACGACTTCGACGGCCGGCTGGGCACCGCGATGACGGCCCACCCGAAGACCTGCCCGGTCACCGGGGAGCTGCACTTCTTCGGCTACGGCATGGTGGAGTCCACCCACCTCACCTATCACCGGGCCGACGCCGCGGGCGAGTTGGTGGTCAGCAGGCCCGTCGAGGTGCCGGGCCCGACGATGCTGCACGACTTCGCGCTCACCGCCGGGCACGTCGTCTTCATGGACCTGCCCGTCGTCTTCGACATCGAACTCGCCCTGACCGGCGGGACGATGCCCTACCGGTGGGACGACGGATACGGCGCCCGGCTCGGCCTCCTGCGCCGCGACGACCCGTACGGCGAGGTCCGCTGGTTCACCGTGGACCCCTGCTACGTCTTCCACTCGCTCAACGCCTACGACGCGCCGGACGGCACCGTCGTCCTGCACGTCATGCGCTACCCGGAGATGTACCGCCGCACCGCCGACGGCAGCACCGCGTCGCAGCAGGCGGTGCTGTGGAAGTGGACCGTCGACCCGGTCCGCGGGACGGTGCGCGAGGAGCAGGTCGACGACCGTCCGGGCGAGTTCCCGCGCGTCGACGACCGCCTCACCGGCCTCGACTCCCCCTACGGGCACATGACCAGTGGCACCTCACTGGTCCGCTACGACCTGACGACCGGCTCCGTGACCACGCACGACTTCGGCCCCGGCCGCACCCCCGGCGAGGCTGCGTTCGCCCCGGCCGACGACAGGCCCGGCGGCCCCGGCTGGCTCATGACGTACGTCCACGACGCCACCACCGACCGCAGCGACCTGGTCGTCCTGGATGCCGGTGACCTCGCCGCCGGCCCGGTCGCCACGGTCCATCTGCCCGCTCGCGTCCCGTTCGGCTTCCACGGCAACTGGCTGGGCGACCGGATCTAGGAGGTGTGCTCGCCGCGGGCGCGGGCGGCGCGGCGCAGGCCGACGATCTCGGCGACCGCGTCCAGCCAGCGGGCGGTGCGCGCCTCGCCGTCCGGCGTGTCCGCGGCCTGCGCCGCGGTCTCCAGCCAGTCGAGCAGCAGCGCGGACGCCTCACGCGAGGGCAGCGGCTCGGGCAGCTGCGCGGCGTAGCGCAGGCCGCCGGCGCGGACGATCTTGGCGACGTAGGCCACCGAGCGCGGCACCACACCGAGCCGGTCCAGGGTGACGGCGGCCGCGACGGCGCCGTCACCGGACAGGGCGGTCCGGAAGGCGTCCTGGGTGAGGCCGTAGCGGAGCAGCACGGCCACGTCGGTGGTGGCGAGGACCTCGTCGTCGGTGCGGGATGCGGAGGGCATGGGGAACGCTTCCGGTTCTCGGGTGGGTGGGTCAGCGGACCGTGATCGTGTAGACGAAGAACGCCGGCAGGTCGTCGGGGGTGCCGGTGGCCGTCGGGAACGGGCTCATCGTGGTCGTGCCGGGGGCCGTCGCGTTCGGGAACGGAGCCGCCGACTCGGTGCCGCTGTGGCAGCCGGCCATGGGGCAGTGCAGGAGCTTCACCGTGGCCTTGCCGGACTTGAGCGCCGTGAAGTCGAAGTACTGGGTGCCGTCGCCGGAACCGGTGGAGCCGCCGCCGCTCTCCTCTTCCCGCTTGCCCCGGTACTTCAGGATGTCCTTGTCCGGCCGGGGCTCGGCCAGATACCAGTTCTGACCGAGCGCGGGATTCGCCGGCACCTTCAGGGTGAACTCGTCCCCCGCGCCGACCGTGACGGCCCCGCGCTCCTTGGTGCCGTACTCGTCGACTCCCCCCTGGCCGCCGCAGCCGGACAGCACGAGGACCGCGGCTGCGGCGGTGGCCAGGGAGGTCATTACGGTGCGCATGTTCACGTTGCTCAGCCCTGCTGGATGTAGACGGTGTCGACGTTGCCCTTGTGCGCGGGCGAGTAGCGGTCGTCCGCGGCCGCGCTGAGGTCTCCCTTGATGAAGTCGTCCTCGCTGACCCAGGTGGTGACGCCCCAGGGGTTGTAGATCTGGAGCTTGTCCCCCTCCTGGCCGATGATCATCATGCTGTGGCCGTGCCGGTCGTTGTTCTCGTCGTACCGCTCGATGTTGATGGGGACGGGCTTGCCCTCGGCGACGGACTTCTCGATGTCGGGCAGGACGTTGCGCCGGTCGTCCTCACCACCCATGTTCTGGGCCTCGTAGTGATCGCCGGTGTGCGGGCTGAGCTCCTTGTTGGAGATCTCCACCTGCCCGTCCTTGTCCATGCCGGACGGGTGCTCGTCCCACCACCAGCCGGAGTTGTCGCCGTCGCCCTCCTCGTGCAGGCGCAGCTGTTCGTCGGTCAGGCGCTCACGGAAGTGATCCGGGTCGTCGTCCGTGCCGTCGGGGCCGCCGGTCAGCTCCAGCGCGTACACGGGATCCACGATGGCACGCGCGGTGACCGTGGAGGAGGGCACGCAGGTCTCGCCGTCCTGGTCCCACAGCTTGCCCTTGAAGGCCTGGCGCTCCTGGTCCTTGTTCGACGGTTCGTAGCCCGTCGTCACCGGCGCCAGGTGCTGCTGCAGCCACACCGGGTCCTTGCCGTGGATCTTCTTCGCGAACGTGTCGACCTCGTCGACGGAGTTGCCCGCGGCGAGGGCCTTCATCAGGTACGCCTTCTCCTGCGGCGTCTTCGCGTCCGCCAGGAGGAGCTCCATCCGGGACCGGTCCGCCGGGGACAGCTTCTCCATGGCGCGCCCGGACCGCTCCAGGTCGTTCGCCGTGAGGATCTCGTTCAGCTCGGGATCGCCGCCCGCGTTGCTGGTGTCGGCCAGCATCAGCCGGTCGACCGCGGACAGTTCGTCGGTGTTCAGCTTGCCGGCGCGGGCCTCGGCGGCCCACTTGTTCAGGTCGCGGGCGGCATGCCGCGCGGCGTCGTCGGCGGTGACGGCGGCCTGGTGGAGCAGCTGGATGCCGGAGGAGGCCACGGAGCGGGCCTTCAGCCGCGCCGACTCCTCGTCGTCGTCCTCGTACCAGTCGTCGAAGAAGCCGTCCTTGCCGCCCAGCATGCCGCGCGCCTCGCGCAGCTTGGCGCGGCCGTCGCCGTCGTCCTTCTGGGCGACCTTGAGCCAGTCGGCCAGGTTCAGCAGGGCGTTGCCGCCGCCCCGGAGCGCCTCGGACATCTGCACGGCGGACCGCGAGGCGGCGGAGACCGCGTCGGAGGCGAGGACGCTGGTGTCACCGACCCACACCTCCGGCAGGCCCTTGCGGGCCACCTTGTCGACCCGCTCGGAGACGCCGAGGGCGTCGTCGGCGTGGCCCCGGTAGCGCTTGCCCAGTGTCTCCAGGGTGGCCGGGTCGCCCACCGGGGCGGACACGCCGAGCGCGGAGTCGATCGCGTCGATCAGGTCGTTCTTGCTGTCGGCCGAGGCGATGTCGTCGCTCAGCCCGGCCAGCCGCTTGCGGCGGTCGGTGGTGGATTCCGTCATCGAGCGGTCCTCAGTAACTCGAGAGAGCCGAGGGACGCTCGGCGTGCGCGGGCACCGTGCCGACGGTGCCGTCACCGGCACGGACGTGGGCGGCCTGCGTCGAGACGAGGTGGTCGCTGCCGCCGTAGGCGCCCTTGGACGCACGGATCTTGTCCGCGAGTTCGTGCAGTGCGTCCGTGAGCGTCTTGGCCTCCGCCTCCCAGGCCGCGGCGTACGCGTCGAACGCCGGCCCGGAGTCGGAACCCCCGAGCGCGTCCTGCGCGTAGCAGGCCATGGGGTCGATCGCCGTGGCGATCTTCCCGGTGTCGGTGCCCGCGCCGTCCAGTTCGCCGGCCTGGTCGCTCATGCCGGACTTGACCTGGTAGCCGTCCGAAGACGTGCCCATCACTGCCCCCCGTTGCAATCGATCACGATCGCGAGGGAGGCTAACACGCGCCATTCGCAGGCCTGTCCACGAATCACACGCCCTCCACAGAGCTGCCGCGGCACCGCGCGAGGCATGCATCCGGATACCGTTCCGGGAGGAGAGCAGAAGAGCAGGAGAGCCCGAGAGATGTCACGCAAGGCCGCCGGTCTCAAGCACCGGATCGTCACCCGCTTCCAGCGTCACGTGGCCAACCCGCTCAACCGGCGCATCCCGGCCCAGACGATTCTGGAGACCACCGGCCGTGTCTCCGGCCTGCCCCGGCCCACGCCGGTGGGCGGACGCCGGGTCGGCGACTCCTTCTGGATCGTCTCGGAGTTCGGGTTCAAGTCGCAGTACGTGCGCAACATCCAGGCCGACCCGAAGGTCCGCGTCCGCATCGGCGGCCGCTGGCACCACGGCACCGCCCACCTCCTGCCGGAGGACGACGCCGTGGCCCGGCTGCGCGCCCTGCCCCGCTTCAACAGCGCGGCCGTACGGGCGTTCGGCACCGACCTGCTGACGGTGCGGGTGGATCTCACGGACTGAGCCCGCTCACCCCGGCCACACGATCGCCTGCACCTCGCTGTAGGCGTGCAGGGCGTAGGAGCCCACGTCCCGGCCGACCCCGCTCTTCTTGAAGCCGCCGAAGGGCGCCTCCATGTTGCGGCCGACCGTGTTGATGCCGACGCCGCCGGCCCGCAGCTGCCGGGCCACGCGGAAGGCGCGGGCCACGTCGCCCGACCAGACGTAGTCGACGAGGCCGTAGTCGGAGTCGTTGGCGAGGGCCACGCCCTCGTCCTCGTCGTCGAACGGGACGACCGCCACCACGGGCCCGAAGATCTCCTCCCGCGCCACCCGCATGTCGTTCGCGCAGTCGGCCAGCAGAGCGGGGGCGACATAGAAACCCCGCTCCGGCGCGGGGCGTTCGCCGCCGACGACCACCGTCGCACCCTCCTTGCGGCCCAGCTCCACGTACGACTCCACCCGCGCCCGGTGCTCGGCGGAGATCAGCGGCCCCACGACCGTGCCGGCCTCCCTCGGATCACCGATCTTCAACCGGCGGGCATAGGCGGCGAGTTGCTCCACCAGACGCTCGTACACCCCTCGCTGGGCCAGCACCCGGGTCGGCGCCGTACAGATCTGCCCGCTGTAGAAGGAGAACGTCGTCCCGATCCCGGCCACCGCCGACGTGAGGTCGGCGTCGTCGAAGACGAGGGCCGCCCCCTTCCCGCCCAGCTCCATCAGCTGGCGTCTCATGTCCCGCCCGCACACCTCGGCGATGCGCCGGCCGACGGCCGTGGAGCCGGTGAAGCTCACCATGTCGACGTCGGGCGACGCGACCGCGGCCGCACCGACGTCCGTGGCCCGCCCGGAGACCACGTTCACCACACCCGCCGGTGCGCCCGCCTCCTCGAGCGCCTCGGCCATCCGGTAGACGGACAGCGGGTCCTGCGGGGCCGGCTTCACGACCACCGTGTTGCCCATGGCCAGGGCCGGGGCGACCTTGCCGGCCGGGTTGGCCCACGGGTTGTTGTACGAGGTGATGCAGGTGACCACGCCGACGGGCTGGCGCACCGCCAGCGCCCCCATCACCCCCGCCCTGCCCATGGGCCCGGCCTCGTTGATCTGCGGGGCGATCGCCCACTCGGCCGGCTCCACGGTGGCGTACCGGCGGAAACGGGCGGCTGCCACCCCGACCTGCATCGCCCGGGCCGTCCCGGTCGTCGCCCCGGTCTCGGCCCGCGCCAGCTCGGCGTACGGGCCGAGCCGGCCGCGGATGATCTCCGCGGCCCGTCCGAGCACCGCGGCCCGCTCCCCCGGGCCGGTCCGCGACCAGGCCCCGAAGGCCTCCCGGGCCGCGGCGCAGGCTTCCCGCACCTGCTCCACCGAGGCCTCCGGTGCCTGCCCCACCGTCTCCTCGGTGGCCGGGTCGACCACCGGGTAGTAGCCGGCGTCCGGCTCCACCCACTGCCCGCCGACGAACAGCCGCTGCCCCTCGCTCACCTGGTGCTCACCGTCCCGGTGTCCCGCCCGGACCGCAGCACCCGGCCCGGCACGGCGCCGCTCACCACGTCGTCCCGGATCGCCTCGACCCCGTTGACCCACACGGCCCGTATCCCGAGCGCGCGGGCGTCCAGCCGCGGGCTGTCACCCGGCAGGTCGTGCACCAGGGTGGCCTGCCCGGCGTCGATCCGCTCCGGGTCGAACAGCACCAGGTCCGCATGCCAGCCCTCCCGGACCCGGCCCCGCTCCCGCAGCCCGAACAGCCGCGCCGGGTCGTCGGTGAGCATCTTCACCGCCTGCTCCAGACCGACCAGCTTCCGGCCGCGCAGACAGTCCCCGAGGAACCGGGTGGTGTACGGCGCCCCGCACATCCGGTCCAGATGCGCGCCCGCGTCCGAGCCGCCGAGCAGCACGTCCTCGTGCTGCCAGGTCTCCGCACGCAGGGCCCAGGAGGCGGGGTCGTTGTCGGTGGGCATCGGCCACAGGACCGTACGGAGTTCGTCGGCGGCGCAGATCTCCACCAGGCAGGTGAAGGGGTCCTGCCCGCGCTCGGCGGCGATGTCCCGCACCACCCGCCCCGTCAGCCCGCGGTTGGCCTCGCTGTAGGTGTCCCCGATGACGTACCGCCCGAAGTTCGCCAGCCGCCGGAAGACACCCGCCTCCTTCGACTCGGCCCGCCGCAGCATCTCCTTCCTCACCTCGGGGTCCCGCAGCCTGGCGATCCTCTCCGGCACCGGCAGGCCCAGGATCGGCCCCCAACCCGGGATGAGGTTCAGGGCGCAGAAGGTGCCCAGGGACATGTTCATCGGGGTCAGGATCGGCATGGTGAGCGCGACGACCCGCCCACCGGCCTTCCGTGCCCGCTCACTGGCACTGAGCTGCCGGGGCACCCGCTCCGGGACGGCCGCGTCGATGGTCAGGACGTTCCAGTTCAGTGGCCGTCCGGCCACCGCGCTCATCTCGACGAACAGATCGATCTCGGCATCGCTGAACTGGTCCAGACAGCCGGCGACGATCGCCTCGATCTGGGTGCCCTCGTGCTCCCCGACGGCCCGGGCCAGCGCCAGCAGCTCCGCCGGCCGCGCGTGCCGGGAGGCCACGGGCTGCCCGTCACCGTCGGAGTGCGTACTGGACTGGCTGGTGGACAGCCCCCAGGCTCCCGCGTCCATGGCCTCGTGGAACAGCCGCAGCATCTGCTCCAGCTGCTCCGCGCTCGGCTGCCCGCCGACCGCCTCCGGCCCCATCACATACCGCCGGAGCGCGCAATGCCCCACCATGAACCCGGCGTTGACCGCGATCCGCCCCTCCAGGGCGTCCAGATACTCCCCGAAGCCGCTCCAGCTCCACGGCGCGCCCTCCTCCAGCGCCACCAGGGACATCCCCTCCACCTTGGACATCATCCGCCGGGTGTAGTCGGCGTCCTCGGGGCGATCGGGATGCAGCGGCGCGAGCGTGAACCCGCAGTTCCCCGCGGCCACGGTCGTCACTCCGTGGTTGAGCGAGGGCGTGGCGTACGGGTCCCAGAAGAGCTGGGCGTCGTAGTGGGTGTGGGGATCCACGAACCCGGGGGCGAGGACGAGACCGTGCGCGTCCTCGGTGGTGCGCGCGCCTTCGGCGATCCGGCCGACGGCGGCGATCCGGCCGCCGCGTATGCCGACGTCGGCGGTGTATGCGGGGGCACCCGTGCCGTCGACGACGGTCACCGCCCTGATGAGGTGGTCCAGCATGCCAGGAGCCCCCTCACACGGCCTGACGGAACCGCGACGTCCGGTGCACCGGATCCGTGTCGATCTTCGGAATCACGTGCTCGCCGATCAGCCGGATCGTCTGCAGCGTCTCCTCCTTCGGCACCCCCACCGGCAACCCGAAGCTCAGCTGGTCCGCCCCCGCCTGCTCCCACCGCTTGCACTGCCGCAGCACCTCGTCCGGGTCCCCGCAGATCAGCAGCTCCTCCTCGATGAGCAGTTCCACGAACTCCGGCGTGTACTGGGGCAGCGTCTCCGGCCACACCGGGAAGCCCTCGGGCCGCGGGAACGTGTCGTGGTAGCGGAAGACCAGCGAGGGCAGATAGTGCAGCCCGCCGTTCACCGCGATGTCGATCGCCTCGGCGTGCGTGGGCGCACAGATCGCCGTGGTCGTCACCATCACGTTGTCGTTGACGAAGTCCCCGACGGGCTCCGCGTTCACGACCGCCGTCTTGTACTGCTCCAGCACCCACTCCATGTCGGAGACCTTCTGGATGCTGAAGCCCAGCACGCCGAGCCCCTTCTTCGCGGCCATGGCGTACGAGGGCGGCGACCCGGCCGCGTACCACATCGCCGGATGCGACTTCCCGTACGGCTTGGGGAGCACCTTCCGCGGGGGCAGCTGCCAGTGCTTGCCCTGGAAGCCCGCGTACTCGTCCTGGAGCCACATCTTCGGGAACTCGGCGATGGTCTCCTCCCAGATCTCCTTCGTGTAGTTCATGTCGGTGATGCCGGGCAGGAAGCCGAGGATCTCGTGGCTGCCGGCGCCCCGCCCGCTGCCGAACTCGAAGCGGCCCTCGCTGAGGTGGTCCAGCATGGCGACCTTCTCGGCCACCTTCACCGGATGGTTGACCTGGGCGAGCGGGTTGAAGATCCCGGAGCCCAGGTGGATGCGCTCGGTCGCGTGGGCGAGGTAGCCGAGGAAGACGTCGTTGGCGGAGAGATGCGAGTACTCCTCCAGGAAGTGGTGCTCCGAGGCCCAGGCGTACTTGAAGCCGGACTTGTCCGCCTGGATGACGTACTCGGTCTCCTCCATCAGTGCCTTGTGCTCGGCCAGCGGGTCGGTCTCGGCGCGCTTGCCGACGTATCCCTGTACAAAGAGCCCGAATTCCACGGCGGTTCACCTTCCCCGGTTCAGGTCCTCACGAGTGCTACGAACTTTCTGACGTAGCGTCAGATTCGTCAATAGGTGACGGACTGTCAGATGACATGGACCCCGGCCAGCCAGCCCCCGTCGATCACGAACGGCTGCCCGGTGATGTAGGACGAGTCGTCCGAGGTGAGGAAGAGGGCCAGCCGGGCCACCTCCTCCGGCTGCCCGACCCGCCCGAGCGGCACGAGCTTGCGGTACAGCTCGTCCAGGGCCCGGCTCATCTCCGCCGGGTCCGCGTCCGGGTCCAGCCGGGCCGGGTTCGACATCGCGGTGTCGATGGCACCCGGGCAGACGGCGTTGACCCGGATGCGCCGGCCCGCCAGCTCCAGCGCGGCCACCCGGGTCAGCCCGAGCACGGCATGCTTGGTGGCCGCGTACGTCCCCACGGCCGCCATCCCGGTGAGCGCGGTGTACGAGGCGGTGTTGACGATGGTCCCGCCGTCCGTCATCTCGGGCGCGACGGCCTTCATGCCCAGGAAGCAGCCGACCTGGTTGACCTGCACGACCTGCATGAACTCGTCCAGCGGGGTGTCCACCAGCGCGTTGAAGCGCAGGATGCCCGCGTTGTTGACCAGCCCGTCGATGCGCCCGTACGCCTGCTTGACGGCGGCGACGGCCTCCCGCCAGCCCTCCTCCGCGCCCACGTCGAGATGGACGTAGAGGGCCCCTATCTCCTTGGCCAGGGCCTCCCCCTGGTCGTCCAGCACATCCGCGACGACCACCCGCGCACCCTCCGCCCGGAAGAGCCGCGCCTCCTGTTCGCCCTGTCCGCGCGCCGCCCCGGTGATGATGACGACCCGCCCGTCCAGCTTGCCCATGTCCGCTCCTCAGTCCAGCCGGGGCGCGACCTCCGCCCCGAACACGCCGATCTGGTCGATGAGTTCGCTGCGGCTCCGGCTGCGGAACCGCACCTGGATCTGGTGCACGCCCAGCGCGCGGTACGCCCGCAGCGACTCGGCGATCTCCTCCGGCGACCCGGTGAGGGTGCGCCGCCCGACGTGCCAGTCGGCCCGGCCGATGTACAGCGGCTCGGCGATGGCGCCGATGGTGCAGGGCGCCTCGACGCCGTGCTCCTCGCGCAGCCGCCGCAGCCGCTCGATCTGCGCGGGCAGCCGGTCGCGTGGGTCCCCCTGCGGCAGCCAGCCGTCGCCCTTCAGCGCGGCCCGGCGGACGGCGGCGGTCGAGGAGCCCCCGATCCAGACCGGGACGTGCTCCTGCGCGGGCCGGGGCCGCTGGCCCAGGTCGGCGAAGTCGTACAGCTTGCCGTGGTGCTCGGGGAACTCCTCGGGCCCGAGGGCGGCGCGCAGCGCGTCGATCGCCTCGTCCAGCACGGCTCCGCGCCGCTCGAAGTCCACCTGGAGAGCCTCGAACTCCTCGCGCACATGCCCGGCGCCCACACCGAGGATCAGCCGCCCGCCGGAGAGATGGTCGAGGGTCGCGTACTGCTTGGCACTGAGCAGCGGGTGCCGAAGGCCCACGACGGCCACATGACTGAGCAGCCGGACCCGCTCGGTCACCGCGGCCAGATGGGCGAGGGTGGCGACCGGGTCGTACCAGACCGTGCTCATCGCCGTGGCCAGCCGGCGCGGGATCGCCACGTGGTCGCAGCAGGCGAGGTAGTCGAACCCGGCCCGGTCCACGGCCCGCGCGATCTCGACCAGATCGGCGGGCCCGGCGGCGGCCTCCCAGCCCTCCGTGTAGAGGGTGCTCTGGGACTGGACGGGCAGCTGGATGCCGTAGGCGAGACTCACGCGGACCCCTCCCACAGCCCGTCCGCCGTCAGCCCCAGCAGCTCGATCGCGTTCCCCCGGACGATCCGCTCGACGACGTCCGCCGGCAGATGCCCCATCTGGGCCTCGCCGACCTCGCGGGACTTGGGCCAGGTGGAGTCGGAGTGGGGGTAGTCGGTCTCGTACAGGACGTTTCCGACACCTATGGAGTCGAGGTTGCGCAGCCCGAAGGCGTCGTCGAAGAAGCAGCCGTAGACGTGGCCGGCGAAGGACTCGGACGGGGGCCGGTGGACCCTGTCGGCGACGCCGCCCCAGCCGCGGTTCTCCTCCCACACCACGTCGGCGCGCTCCAGGATGTACGGGATCCAGCCGATCTGGCCCTCCGCGTACATCACCTTCAGGTTCGGGAAGCGTTCGAACTTGCCGCTCATCAGCCAGTCCACCATCGAGAAGCAGCAGTTGGCGAAGGTGATGGTGGAGCCGACGGCGGGCGGGGCGTCCTCGGAGGTGGACGGCATCCGGCTGCTGGAGCCGATGTGCATCGAGACGACCGTGCCGGTCTCGTCGCAGGCCGCGAGGAACGGATCCCACTCGTCGCCGTGGACCGACGGCAGGCCCAGGTACGGGGGTATCTCGGAGAAGGCGACGGCCCGGACGCCGCGGGCGGCGTTGCGCCGGACCTCCTCGGCGGCCAGGTGCGGGTCCCAGAGGGGGATGAGGGTGAGCGGTATGAGCCGCCCCCGCGCGGCCGGCCCGCACCACTCCTCCACCATCCAGTCGTTGTAGGCGCGGACGCAGAGCAGGGCGAGGTCGCGGTCCCGGGCCTCGGTGAAGGTCTGGCCGCAGAAGCGCGGGAAGGTCGGGAAGCACAGGGCGGACTGGACGTGGTTGACGTCCATGTCGGCGAGCCGCTGCGTGACGTCGTACGACCCGGGCCGCATCTGCTCGTAGGTGATGACTTCGAGCTTGATCTCGTCCCGGTCGTACCCGACGGCGGTGTCCAGCCGGGTCAGCGGCCGGTGCAGATCCTCGTAGACCCACCAGTCGCCGACGGGGCCGTCGTCGCCCGGCTCACCCATGACGGGCTTGAACCGCCCGCCCAGGAAGGTCATTTCCCTCAGTGGGGCGCGGACCGTCCGTGGCCCGGTGTCCAGGTACTTCTTCGGCAGCCGGTCCTGCCAGACATGGGCAGGCTCCACGGTGTGGTCGTCGACGGAGATGATCCGCGGAAAGTCACTCGGGATGTTCTGGGCGTCCTGGGTGTCCATGGCGCTCACGGTAGCGCCGATCTGACGGTCCGTCAGCTGCTGAGTCCGGCCCACTGTGTGCGAAGACCTTGTGAGGGCCTTGTGTACTGCGGCGTACCGGCCTGTGATCGGCGTCTCCCCCGGCTGACGGAACCGCCCCGAACAAGGCAAACTGACGGGGTTGTTCGTGATGCCTAGGGGGGCGAACGCATGGACGGTCGGCCGCGAGTGCCTGAGCAGCGACGTCCCGGCTCCGCGGCCATCGCGGCGCCGGCGGCGTTGCGCTTCAGCGTGCTCGGTCCGGTGCGGGCCTGGCTCGGCGAGGAGACGCTGAACACCGGTTCCCCTCAGCAGCGCGCCCTGCTGGCCGCCCTGCTGCTGCGCGAGGGCCGTACGGCGACGGCGGCGGAGCTGATCGACGCGCTCTGGGGCGCCGAGCCACCGTCGCAGGCGCTGGCGGCGCTGCGGACGTACGCCTCCCGGCTGCGCAAGATCCTGGACCCCGGGGTCCTGGCGAGCGAGTCCGGCGGCTACGCGGTACGGGGCCTCGGCGAGGGCGCCCTGGACGTGGCGGTGGCGCAGGACCTCGCGACGGAGGCGGAGAAGGCGCGCAGCGCCGGGGATCTGCGTCAGGCGCGCGAGGTGCTGAACCGGGCCCTGGCCCTGTGGGACGGCGAGCCACTGGCCGGCGTGCCGGGCCCCTACGCCGACGCCCAGCGGGTCCGCCTGGAGGAATGGCGCCTGCAGCTCCTGGAGTCCCGCCTGGACATGGACCTGGAGCAGGGCTGCCACGCGGAGGCGGTCTCGGAACTGACGGCCCTGACGGCGGCCCACCCGCTCCGTGAGCGCCTGCGCGAACTGCTGATGCTGGCCCTCTACCGCAGCGGCCGCCAGGCGGAGGCCCTCGCGGTCTACGCGGACACGCGGCGCCTCCTCGCGGAGGAGCTGGGCGTGGACCCGCGGCCCGGCCTGCGCGAACTGCAACAGCGCATCCTCCAGGCCGACGAGGCCCTCGCGGAACCCTCCACCCCGGCCACCGAACCCGCCGTGGTCCCGGTCCGCCCGGCCCAGCTCCCGGCCTCCGTCCCGGACTTCACGGGCCGCTCGGCCTTCGTGTCCGAGCTGAGCGAGGTACTGGCGTCCGCGTCCGAGGCGGAGGGCAGCGTGATGGCGGTCTCGGCGCTCGCCGGGATCGGGGGCGTGGGGAAGACCACGCTGGCTGTGCATGTCGCCCACAGGGCGCGGCCCGCCTTCCCCGACGGACAGCTGTACGTGGACCTGCAGGGGGCTGGGCCGCGGCCCGCGGAACCGGAGACGGTGCTGGGGTCGTTCTTGAGGGCCCTGGGCACGGCGGACTCGGCGATCCCGGACTCCCTGGAGGAGCGCGCGGCCCTGTACCGCTCGGTCCTGGACGGCCGCCGGGTGCTGGTCCTGCTGGACAACGCGAAGGACGCGGCCCAGGTACGGCCACTGCTGCCCGGCACGGAGGGCTGCGCGGCGCTGGTGACCTCCCGGGTGCGGATGCTGGACCTGGCGGGCGCCCACCTGGTGGACCTCGACGTCATGTCCCCCGACGAGGCGCTGGCCCTGTTCACGAAGATCGTGGGCGAGGAGCGCGTGGCGGCCGAGCGCGAGGCCGCACTGGACGTGGTGGCCGCCTGCGGCTTCCTCCCCCTCGCGATCCGCATCGCCGCCTCCCGGCTCGCGGCCCGCCGCACCTGGACGGTCTCGGTCCTGGCGGTCAAGCTCGCGGACGAGCGCCGCCGGCTCGACGAGCTGCAGGCCGGGGACCTGGCGGTCAAGGCCACCTTCGAGCTGGGGTACGGCCAGCTGGAGCCGGCCCAGGCCCGCGCGTTCCGCCTGCTGGGCCTGGCCGACGGCCCGGACATGTCCCTCGCCGCCGCGGCAGCGATCCTCGACCTCCCCCCGGAGGACACCGAGGACCTGCTGGAGTCCCTGGTGGACACCTCCCTGCTGGAGTCCGCGGCACCGGGCCGCTACCGCTTCCACGACCTGGTACGGCTCTACGCGCGAGCCTGCGCGGAGCGGGACGAGCAGCCGCCGAGCGAGCGGGAGGCTGCGATGTCGCGCCTGCTGGACTTCTACCTGGCCACGGCGGCAGGGGTCTACGCGATCGAGCGCCCGGGAGACCGGCTGGTGGACCACCTGGAGCCGACCGAGTATGCGGGGCTGGTGTTCGAGGAGCGGCACGAGGCCCAGGACTGGCTGTACTGCGAGGCGATCTGCCTGCTCGCGTGCGTACGTCAGTCGACCCGGCCCGATCAGCTGAGGCGGGCCGTGGACCTGTTGTGGGCAGCCATCGACCTCGCCGAATCGGGGGCCAACTCCAAGGAGTACGAGGCAACCGGAACCGCGGTCCGTGCCGCCGCACGGAGCTGCCGTGACGAGCGTGCGGAGGCCCGCGCCCTGGTCACCCTGGCCAACGGCCACCACATGTCCGGCCGCTTCGAACTGGCAGACCAGGAGGCCGCCGAGGCCGTGCGACTGGCCGAGGTGGCGGGTGACCCCCTTCCCCAGTGCTGGGCGTCCAACATGCTCGGGGTCATCGCCCTGTACCAGAGCCGGTACGACGTCGGCGAGAGTCATCTGACGCGGGCCATCGAGAGCTTCCGTTCCGCCGGTGACCGGCCCGGTGAGGCCAGCGCCCTGTGCAACCTCTCGCGGATACACCTGGCGACGGGCCGTACCGCGAGTGCGGTGTCCCTGGCCCAGCAGGGGACGGACATGTACGACGACATGGGCCACGCGTTCAAGGGCGCCAACGGCCGCTACGCGCTGGGGCTCGCGCTCACCCAGAGCGGCCAGCTCGATCTGGCCGCCGAGCGCCTGGAGGAGGCCCGTGCCGTGTTCCGCGACAGCCGGCAGCGGCTGTGGGAGGGCATGACCCTCTTCCGTCTCGCGGAGGTCGACCTCGCCGCCCGGCGACTCGCACAGGCCGCCACCAACGCGGAGTCGGCGCTGACCCTCCTCCGCGGAATCGGCGGGGAGTGGCGGCGCGGCAACGTGCTCACGGCACTCGGCCGGGCGCTGAGCGGCATCGGGCAGAGCGGTCGTGCGCAGGTCTGTCTGCAGGAGGCCCTGAGCATCTTCGAGGCGCTGGGCGCACCGGAGGCCGATGAGGTGAGGGCTCTGCTCGAGGCACGCGCAGTGCTCTGAGAGCAGGGTCCTGCACGTTCATCGTTCGTTTATCGCCGCACGGCACTCTCAGTCGTGTCGATCCGTCGCGTCGGGGGGCAGACGGGACGTCATATGGGCGCACCTTAAGGTGTACCGGCCCATAAGTGCCCGCTCGGCCGCACCAGGGGGAGCAGCCGAGCGGGCCTTTCCGACCCACCGCACAGAGCATCAGGGGAGCAGTCATGAGCGACGCCAAGAAGACGACGCAGCCGGAGACCTCGGCCCCCGAGGTGACCACGCTGAACACGCACGCCACCAGCGAGCCGCTGAAGCCGGTCACTCTGGCGGCGGGCGAGGACACCGGCGTGGCGACTCCGGACAACACCCACGCCACCGACGAGAAGGCCTGATCAGACCTTTCACCGGACGGGGAACGGCCGCGGCGGCGCGGAGGGGGAGCCGCCGCGGCCGAGGTGTGTCCGGACGCGTGGCGGTGGCTTCACCGCCCGCGCAGCTCCCCCTTCACCACTTTCCCGCTCGCATTCCTGGGCAGCGCCCCCACGAACTCCACCGCCCTCGGCACCTTGTAGTTGGCCATCTCCCTGCGGGACCAGGCGATCAGGTCGTCGGAGGTCAGTACTGACCCCGGCCTGCGCACCACGTACGCCTTGCCGACCTCGCCCAGGCGCGCGTCCGGTACGCCGATGACCGCCACGTCGGCCACGTCCGGGTGGAGGCCCAGGAGTTGCTCTATCTCCGCCGGGTACGCGTTGAAGCCGCCGACTATGAACATGTCCTTGAGGCGGTCCGTGATGCGGAGGTTGCCGGAGGGGTCGAGGACGCCGATGTCGCCTGTGCTCAGCCAGCCGTCCGGGGAGATCGTCTCCGCCGTCGCCGCCGGGTCCTCGTAGTAACCCCGCATGACGTTGAAGCCCCGGACCCGGACCTCTCCGGGTGTGCCGGGCGGTACCGGTGAGCCTCCCGCGTCGACCACGTGCACTTCCGTACCGGGGATCGCGCGGCCCGAGGTGGACGCGATCACCGACGGGTCGTCGCCGCGGCGGCACATCGTGACGATGCCGCTCGCCTCCGAGAGTCCGTACGCCGTCAGGACGGTCCCCACGCCCAGTTCGCCGCGCAGGCGTTCCACCAGGCGCAGCGGTACCACCGCCGCCCCGGTCACCACGAGCCTCAGTGCCGAGAGGTCGTGGGTGTCCCGGGACGGGTGGTCCAGGAGGGACTGGTGGAGGGTGGGCGGCCCCGGGAGGACCGACACCCGTTCCGCGGCGATGTTCGCCAGCGCCGTGTCGACGTTGAACACCGGCTGCGGGATCATCGTCGCCCCGCGCATCAGGCAGGCGATCACCCCGGCCTTGTAGCCGAAGGTGTGGAAGAAGGGGTTGACGATCAGATAGCGGTCGGTGGCGCGCAGGCCGGCCAGGTCCGCCCAGATCTCGTACGCCGTCAGCGTCTGCCCATGGGTGATCATCGCGCCCTTGGGGCGGCCCGTCGTCCCCGAGGTGAAGATGATGTCCGAGAGGTGAGTGCCGTCCAACGAGGCGGCGCGAGCCTGCACGTCGGACTCGCCCACGCCCTCGCCCGTCGCCAGGAAGTCCTTCCAGGTGCGGAAGTCCTGGGGGGCGTCGTCCGCGAGGACCACCACCTGTTCCAGTGCCGGCAACCCCGGGAGCGGATGCCCCAGGCCCTCGGACGTCCCCGCCGCCCGCCTCAGCGACGCCACGTACGACGTGCCCAGGAACGTGCCCGTCACGAACAGCAGGCGGGCCCCGCTGCGGCGCAGCACGTCCGCCGCCTCCGTGCCCTTGAAGCGGGTGTTGAGCGGGACCAGGACCGCGCCCGCCGACACCGCGCCCAGGGCCGAGACGATCCAGTCGAGGGAGTTGGGGGCCCAGACCGCCACCCGGTCGCCGACCCGCACCCCGCTCGCCAGACAGGCCGCCGCCGCACGCTCCACACGGGCGCCGAGTTGCGCGTACGTGATCCTCGTACGGCCCTCGACCACCGCCTCGGTGTCCGCGTACCGCTCGGCCGACCATCGCACCAGACCCGGGATGGTGCCCCAGTCACTCATAGCAGCCCCCTGCGCTCTAGCTGACTGACCGTCAGATTAGCTGTAACCTGACGGGCTGTCAGCAAAGGAAGGGTGGGTGTATGCACCATGGCAGTAACGGGGCTGAAGGACGTCACCGCCATCGTCGGGATCGGGCAGACCGCCTTCGCCAAACACCTTCCGGAGGACGAGAAGACGCTCGCCTGCCGGGCCGTGCTCGCCGCCCTGGAGGACGCCGGGATCGCACCCGGCGAGGTCGACGCCCTCGCCTCCTACACCATGGAGGAGACGGACGAGGTGGAGCTGGCCAAGGCGGTCGGCTTCGGGGACCTCACCTTCTTCAGCAAGGTCGGGTACGGGGGTGGGGGGTCCTGTGCGACCGTGGCCCACCTGGCGTCCGCCATCGCTTCCGGGCAGGCCACGGTCGGGGTCGCCTGGCGGTCGCGGAAGCGGGGCAGCGGGCCCCGGCCCTGGACCAACACCGCCGTCCAGCTGCCCACGCCCGCCCAGTGGACCCGGCCCTTCGGGCTGCTCCGGCCCGCCGACGAGATCGCCATGCTCGCGCGCCGCTACATGCACGAGTTCGGCGCGACCCGGGATCATCTCTTCAACGTCGCCCTCGCCTGCCGGAACCGGGCCAACCAGAACCCGGCGGCGGTGATGTACGAACGGCCGCTCACCCGCGAGATGTACATGACCTCCCGCTGGATCAGTGAGCCCCTGTGCCTCTTCGACAACTGCCTGGAGACGGACGGCGCACTGGCCTGTGTCGTCGTCAGCAGGGAGCGCGCCCGGGACTGCGCCAAGAAGCCCGTCTACGTCCACTCCGCCGCCCAGGGACTGCCCGCCCAGCACCACGGAATGGTCAACTACTGGAACGACGACCCGCTCACCGGCCCGGCCTGGACCGCCGCCCGGCATCTGTGGAAGCACGCCGACTTCACGCCCGAGGACGTGGACGTGGCGCAGATCTACGACGCCTTCACGGCCCTGATACCGCTCTCCCTGGAGGGGTACGGCTTCTGCGGGCGGGGCGAGGGCGGCGCCTTCACCGAGCAGGGCGCCCTGGAGATCGGGGGGCGGCTGCCCCTCAACACCGGCGGCGGCGGGCTCTCCGAGGCCTACGTGCACGGCTTCAACCTCATCAACGAAGGGGTGAAGCAGCTGCGCGGCACCAGCACCGCGCAGGTTCCCGGGGCCGCCACCTGTCTGGTCACCGCCGGCGAGGGTGTCCCCACCTCCGCCCTTCTGCTGAGGAGTTGAGACAGCCATGCTGACCCCCGTCACCGACACCGACGGCGCCCCCTTCTGGGAGTACGCCGCCCGTGGCGAGCTGCGTGTCCAGGCGTGCGGCGAGTGCGGCGAGTTCCGGTTCCCGCCCCGGCCGTGCTGCCCGCACTGCCAGTCCTTCGCGAGCGAGTGGCGGGCGGTGTCGGGGCGCGGGCGCGTGTGGTCGTACGTCCTGCCGCATCCGCCGCTGCTGCCCGAGTACGCGGAGCAGGCGCCGTACAACGTGGTCGTCGTGGAGCTGGAGGACGCGCCCCGGATACGGCTCGTGGGGAATCTGGTGAGCCGTGCCGGCGCTCCCCTCAACTCCCTCGACCCTCGGCGCATACGGATCGGCGGCCGGGTCCAGGTCGTGTTCTGTGACGGGTTCCCGCAGTGGGTGCCGGCGTGAACACCCTCCGCTTCTCCGCGGACAAGGACACCGGCGTCGCCGTCGTCACGCTGAACCGGCCCGAGCGGCTCAACGCCGTCGACGCGGAGATGGTGGCGGAACTCGTCGCCCTGTGGCGGGAGTTGCGGTTCGACGACGCCGTGCGTGCCGTCGTCCTGACCGGGGCCGGGGACCGGGCCTTCTGCACGGGCATCGACCGGGACTTCGTCGTGCCGCAGCCCTCGTCGCCGTACATGCAGGACGATCCGCTGCTGCGGATCGGGCCGAAGACGAACGACCTGTGGAAGCCGGTGGTGGCCGCGGTGCGGGGCATGGCCTGCGGCGGGGCTTTCTATCTGCTGGGCGAGAGCGAGTTCGTGGTCGCGGACACGACGGCGGCCTTCTTCGATCCGCACACGACCTACGGGATGGTCAGCGCCTACGAGTCCGTGCTGATGGCCGCGCGGATGCCGTACGGCGAGGTGGCCCGGATGATGCTCATGGGGACCGCCGAGCGGATCTCCGCGCGGCGGGCCCACGAGATCGGGCTCGTGTCCGAACTGAGCGAGCCGGGCGGGGCGTTGGAGGCGGCCGTACGCTGCGCCACCGTCATCGCCGGGTACCCGGCGGAGGGCGTGCAGGGGACGGTACGGGCTCTGTGGGCGGCCGGGGAGGCGGGCCGTGCGCAGGCGTTCGCGCAGGCGCCGCACCTCATCGCCCTCGGCAATCTGCCGGCCGAACGGCAGGCCGCGCTGTTCGAGGGGCGGCGCCGGGGAGGGTTCCGGACGCGGTGAGCCGTCAGCTCACGACGGTGGCGTTCGCCTGGGGCTCGCAGTGGTCGAGGCGTGCGAAGTAGGCCTTGTTGAACGGGATCCGGGCGGTCTGCATGCCGTGGGCGGGGACGGTGACGTCCAGGTCGTCGTAGTCGATGAACTTGGAGCGCCGGTCCTTGTAGTAGACCGTCACCGAGAAGGTGGCACCCGTGCCGTTCGGGTTGGTGAGCTCGACCGTCGCGTACGGCTTCTTCCTGGTCGCGCAGCTCACGAGCTTGACCGTGGCGTCCTGCAGATAGCTGCCGCCACCGCCGTCCGAGGTGTCGTCCGAGTCGCTGTACGAGCTGTCGTACGAGTCGTTGTCCTCGTCGTCGTGGTCCTGGTGCGAGCTGCTGCAGCCGCCCCCGCCACTGCTGTGGCCGCTCTTGTAGTGATGGCCGCGGCTGCGGCCGTGCCCCGACGAGAACCCCGTCAGGGCGAGGACCACGAACATGAGCACGGCCGTGAACCTGATGGTGCGCCCCCGCGTTTTCATGCGGTCACCCTAACGGCGGAGCGATCACCGCGTGGCAGTGCTTCCGCACCCGGGGTAGCGTCTCTCGTGAGACGGCCGCCGTCCGGAGCCCTTCCGTGCAGCCGGTGCGACGGCCGTCACCCCGGCCCGATTCAGCTGGTGCGCGCGGTCCCCGTCCCCTTCTCCGCGTCGAGCGCGTACACGCAGCGGTCCTTGCTGCACGCGTACACCACCCCGTCCTTGACCACGGGCGAGCCGGTGATCTCGCCGCCGGTGGCGAGCTTCCAGCGGAGCCGGCCGTCGTCGGCCTTCAGCGTGTACAGCAGATGGTCGGTGGAGCCGAAGTGGATGCGGCCCTCCGCGACGGAGGGGGCGCCCACGACGTCGCCGCCGGCCTGGAAGCGCCACTTGGGGGTGCCGGTGACCGCGTCCAGGGTGTACAGGCCCTTGCCGCTGCCGACGTGGACATGGCCGGCGGCGACCAGGACCGGTTCGACGGAGGAGCGGGCCTCGGTGGCGATGCGCCAGCGGTCGCGGCCGTCGGTGGCGTCCAGGGCGTAGACCGTGCCCAGGTAGTCGGCGAGGTAGATGCCGCCGCCGGTGACGGCCGGGCCCGGGGCGAAGGCGGGCGGGCAGAGGAAGACCGCCGGGGCCTCGAAGTGCCAGCGCACCATGCCGCTCGCCACGTCGATGGCGAGGACACGGGTGCCGGCGGAGACGTAGACGTAGCCGTCGGGGGCCGGGGTGATGCGGACCGGGACGCCGCCGCAGGAGGCCGCGTCGCCGACGGGGTACGACCAGCGCTCCTCGCCGGTGCGGGCCTCCAGGGCGCGCAGCCGGGCGTCCTGCCAGACGTAGACGGTGCCGTCGTGGACGGCGGGGCCGGCCTCGGGCGACTCGAAGTCGGTCTGGCAGCCGGAGATCTCCCACAGCTTCTGGCCGCCGGATGCCTCCCAGGCCTGGACGCCGCCGCCGCGGGTGCCGGTGACGAGCGTGCCCCGGTCGGCGTGCAGGGAGTACACCCAGGCGTCCGTGGACAGCCGCCACAGGTCGGCGCCCTCGCGGGCGTCCAGGGCGAACAGGGTGGGGCCGTCGGAGGCGTGGATACGGCCGTCCGCGACAGCCATCGACCAGGCGACGTCCCGCGTCTTGAAGCGGCGGCGGCCGGTGCCCACGTCCAGGGCGTGCACCTCGAAGGAGGTGACGTAGACGAGGTCGCCGTCGACGGTGGGGGTGCCCCAGACGTCGTTGGACATGCGGAACCGCCAGGGGCGCCAGCCGGACGCGGTCTCCGGGGGCGCGGGCGGTACGGCAGGGTCTGCGCCGTTGACGCCGGGGCGGGGGCGGGACCAGCTGGCGACCAGGCCGGCCTCCGGCGGGGGCGCCTTGACGGCGGCGGCGCGGGCGTCGGCGACCCGGGGGCCGGGGCCGATGGGCACCGGGGCGCCGGCCAGCCGGACCGGGCCGGTGTCGGGCGCGGCCGCCGGGCCGACCGGCGCGGGGGCCCGGACGGCGGGGTCGTAGGACGGCGGCGGGGGTACGGCCCCCCGGCCGCCGCTGCGCGGGCCGGGCGAGGTGGGGGCGGGCTTGGCGGCGGGGCGGCCGCCGCGGCGGGTCTCGATGAGGGCGACGGCCTTCTCCGGCAGCCAGGCGGAGGCGGTGCCGCTGTCGTCGGAGCCGGAGCCGAACAGGTGCGGGGCGAGCTGGGCCTGGAGGTCGGCCGGGGAGGGGCGGCCGGCTGCCTCCATCTGCATACAGAGCTCGATGAGGGGGCGCAGCTCGTCGGGCAGGCCGGTGAGGTCCGGGCCCTCGCGCAGCAGCATGAAGACGGTCTCGACCGGGTTGGCCCCGTGGAAGGGCGGGTGACCGGTGGCCGCGAAGACCAGCATGGAGCCGAGCGAGAAGACGTCGCTGGCGCCGGTGACGCTGCGCGAGTCCTTGGCCTGCTCGGGGGACATGTAGGCGGGGGTGCCGACGGCGACGTTCGTCATCGTCAAACGGGTGTTCGAGACGCCGGAGGCGATGCCGAAGTCGATCACCCGGGGGCCGTCCTCGACCACCAGGACATTGGACGGCTTCAGGTCGCGGTGGACCAGGCCGGCACCGTGGATGGACTGCAGGGCCTCCGCGACGCCCGCCGCGAGCCAGCGCACCGCCTGGGCCGGGAGCGGCCCGCAGTCGTTCACTATCTCCTCGAGGGAGGGCGCGGGGACGTAGGCCGTGGCGAGCCAGGGCACGGCGGCCCGCGGGTCGGCGTCGACCACGGCAGCCGTGTAGAAGCCGGAGACCGCCCGGGCCGCCTCCACCTCACGGGTGAAGCGGACCCGGAAGAGCTGGTCCTCGGCCAGCTCGGTGCGGACCGTCTTGATCGCCACGCGCCGGCCGGACGCCGAGCGTGCCAGATAGACCAGCCCCATGCCGCCGGCACCCAGCCGGCCCAGCACCTCGAACGGCCCGATCCGCCGCGGATCGTGCTGTGTCAGCTGATCCACCACTTGCCTGCCACCTCCCCGTACGAGCCGCGCCACCCACATATGTACGCGACCGAAGTGCAGCGTCTCACCACCGCACCGCCATGGCGGCACGCACCCTGATTCTTCCTGGCCGGGAGGCTGGTTGCGAACCCGGTGACGAATCGGGGTGTCTCATGCCGAATACGGTCATTTCATCGCCATGGTGCCTGCCTCACCGCTGCAGTACCGCGAACGACGCCCCCTGATTGTCGGTGACGACGGCCACTCGTCCGTACGACGTCTCGAAGGGTGGAGCCTGCACCCGCCCGCCGAGCCGCTGTACGGCCCCGACGGCGTCCTCCAGGTCCGTGACCCGGAAGTGGGTGACGAAGTGCGACGGCATCTCGGCCGGGAAGACGTCGGCGACGTCGGCGCGGCCGAAGTCGGGCTCGGCGTCGGCGCCGAACAGGGCGTCGTGGAAGAGGCCGCCGTAGAAGGTGTTCGCGGCGGCGGTGTCGCGGGTGTAGAGCTCGACCCAGACGAAGGTGTTCGGCTCGTGCCGCCGCCCGAAGCCGGGGTGGCTGGCGGACTGCCACAGGCCGAACACGGCGCCCTGGGGGTCGGCGGCGAGGGCGGCGATGCCCAGGTCGCCCACCGGGAAGGGGGCCATGACCACCTGGCCGCCCGCCGCGACGATCCGCCGGCCGAGGGCCTGGGCGTCCGGAGTGGCGAAGGACACCGTCCAGACGGTGGGCATCCGCCCGTCCATCTTGGGGGCGAGCGAGGCGACGGGCTCGCCGCCCAGCAGGGCCCACACGGAGGAGCCGAGAGCGTCCTCGAAGGTCCACCCGAAAAGCTCACCGTAGAACCGCTTGCCCGCCTCGACGTCGGAAAGCTGGGCGTCCACCCAGCAGGGGACGCCCTCTCCGTACACCGATGCCCTGTTTTCGGCCATGTCGCCAAAGTAACCGTGCCGCGCGCACCTCGCAGACCAGCCACACCACCCCCGATGCACCCGTGCACCCCATTTGCAGTCGGCCGAATAGCGCTCCGATCACCCCTCGGTAAGCTGACGGCATGACAGGACAAGTGCGTACCGTCGACGGCCGCGTGGCCGGCCGGCGTGGGCAGGCGACCCGGCAGAAGCTGCTCGACTGCCTCAGCGAGATGCTCAGCTCCTCCCCCTACCGGGACGTCAAGGTCATCGATGTCGCCCGGAAGGCGGGCACTTCGCCCGCGACCTTCTACCAGTACTTCCCGGACGTCGAAGGTGCCGTCCTGGAGATCGCGGACCAAATGGCCGCCGAGGGCGTCGGGTTGACCGAGCTGCTGGAGGGCCGGAGCTGGGCCGGCAAGGCGGGGTGGCAGACCGCGCAGGAACTCGTGGACGGGTTCCTCGAGTTCTGGCGGAAGAACGACGCGATCCTGCGCGTGGTCGACCTCGGCGCCGCCGAAGGGGACAAACGGTTCTACAAGATCCGGATGAAGATCCTGAACTCGGTGAACAACTCCCTGGTGGACTCCATCACGGAACTCCAGTCCAAGGGCAGGATCGACAAGGACGTGAACCCGGCCGCGGTGGCCGGCTCGCTGGTCGCGATGCTCGCGGCGGTGGCCGCGCACCAGAAGGGCTTCCAGACCTGGGGCGTCAAGCAGGCCGAACTCAAGCCGAACCTGGCGCTGTTGGTACACCTCGGCGTGACAGGCAAGAAGCCGACGAAGTAGCACTCGGCCTTTTTGCAGGTCCCAAGTCCTGTCTGGCAGGCGGTGGTTCACCCGAGTGGACCGCCGCCTGCTTTCTCTTCGGGGCCGGGTGGGCCGTCTGCGGCCCCGGCGATGTCGGGCTGACCCCCAGGTCCGGGGGCGTACGTCTCCCGCCATGCCTTCGCCCACTCGTCCACCTCGGCCCGGCGGTCGGCGGGCAGGTCCGGGGCGTTCATCAGGGCGTCGAGCACCTCACCCGCCTGGGGTTGCGCGGCGTTCTGGGACAGCCAGGCGAGCGCTTGGGTGACGGCCGCTGCACGCCATGGGGCAGGTGCGGTATGGCTGAGCAGTTCGGCGAGCGGGCGTCCCGTCGTGGGGCGGGCCGCCCGAGGTTCCAGCCAGGCCAGGAACAGCTCGGCAGCGTGCGCCAGCTGCTCCCCGGCCAGGCCGCGATGGGCCAGCAGACGCGGGAACAGATCGTCGGGGCCGTTGCCGAGGGTTCTGCGCCGGGCCAGCCAGTCGAGCGTGTGATCTATCAGCCGCTCCCACTGTTCCGTCCCGCTCGGCACCGCGTCCAGCAGTCCGATGAGGACGGGCACCGCACTGCCACTGGCGACCGCCCTCAGCAGCTCCCGGGGCAGAAGTCCGGCGGCACGTCCGGGACCGGGCTCTGCCAGCAGGGGCAGCAGCAGGCCGATGCGGCTCTCCTCCTCCGGGTAGCGGTCCAGCCACTCCACCGCCAGCGCTTTGACCTGCACCCGCAGGCCGGGCGGCAGACCGGCACAGACCAGCAGCGGGCTCAGCACCCGGTCGGCGTGGCGCGTCGCCGCATGGACCGCGAGCCAGGTGGTGGCGGCCCGGACCGCGGCACCGGCCTCGTCGGGGCCGAGAGACGGCAGCGCGAGCAACGGTGCGATGACGAACCGCGCCTCGGGCTGGTCGGCGCGTGACTCCAGCCAGCGCAGTGCGTGAGCGACCGTCTGCTGGAGCGCGTCCTCGGGGAGGCGGTCGTAATGGCGCAGCAGAGGCTTGAGGACGTACGTGGCATACGGATCCGCGTCGGGCAGTGCCAGCCACTCCAGGGCAAACCGTGTGGTGTCTGCGCGGCCCGGATCCGCGGTGAGCAGGTCGGGCAGGACGAGGCTCGCCTCGGCGCCGGTCGCGTGCCGCTCCATCCACCGCACGGCGGCGGCGGACACCTCGGTCCAGGTCGTACTGCCGGGGCCCAGGCGACGGAGCAGCAGGTGGAGCAGTGAGGCGTTCGGCGTGTGCCCGGGGATCCGCAGCCAGTCGAGGGCCACCTTGACGGCCTGCCGGAAGTGCGCCTTCGGCAGGTCCTCACGGCCGAGGAGAGCGCGCAGGAGGTACTGCTGCTCCTCGGTCACGGGCTGCTGTCCGAGCAGCTCCAGGGCCCGTTCGGCGACCGAGCCGTCGCGGTGCAGCAGGGCGCACAGGACGAAGCCGTGCGGTGCGTCGTCGTGCCGTGCCAGCCACCGGCGCGCGTAGGCAATGGCCTGATCGGCCTCGGCGTCGGTGAGATCGGCGCGTAGCAGGGGCCGGAGTACGTAGGTGGCCTGCCTGTCGGTCGCGTGGCCGCGCAGCCACGCCAGGGCGAGGCCGACCGCCCGGCCCCGGTGCACCCCGAGATCCTCGCGGCGCAGGGCACGGGCCAGGACGAACGAGATGCCGGGGTGGCCGTTGTTCCGGACGGTCCAGGTCAGGGCAGTGTCCAGCGCGGCCTTGGCCTGGTGCCCGAGGTCCTCGCGCTCGAGCAGCGAGACCAGCAGCATCGAGCCGGCAGGGTGCCTCGGGTTGCGCCGTATCCAGTCCCGGGCCGCTGCCACGATCTGCCGGGCGGTCACGGGCGGCAGATCGGCGCGGGCCAGGGCAGCGCTCAGGAGCTGCACGGCACGCCGATCGCCGCCGTACCGTCCCACCCAGGACAGCGTACGGCCGGTCACTGCCTCCAGCCGGTCCGGCCCCAGGCCGTCCGCGAACAGCAGGGCCTGCAGCAGGACGCCCGTCTCCTTGGCGTCGGTCCGGGCTTCCAGGCAGGCCATGGCCCTGGCGAGCAGCTGCGGCGGCGGATCGGTGATCCTGTCCACTGCCTGGGCGAGCACGCCGGGCATGGCGCCGGGCCGCTCGCGCTCGATCCGTGCCAGCCAGGGGTCCACCAGCTCGTCCCAGAGCCGGAGCATCCCTGCCTGCCAGGGCGTACGGGCCATCAGGTCGAAAGCCGTCTGGCCGAGGGCGTCTTCGGCGAGCAGCTCTCCGATCCTGCCCACTCTGGCGGCGAGCCAGCGGGCGCAGGCCGTCTCGATCTCGGACTGCCGGTACTCCTTCTGATCGGTGGTCCAGCGCGACAGGTGCCGGACGGCCTGGGTGAAGACCGGACCGTGGTCGAGCAGGGCGTCGAACAGCTCCTCGGCGGTGCGGCTCTGGACGGTGTCCCCGTCCGGGATCAGGGTGGCGTCGAGCAGGCCGTCCGCCACGATGTCGTGGACCAGCTCGAGCCGGTCACCGCTGCCGACCAGCCAGCCTTCCCGGAGCAGTTTGGCAACCACGTCGCAGCCCTAGAGGGCGAACTCCTTGTCGCCGCGCTGGTCGAGCGCCCGGTCCACCGCTGCCTCCACGGCCGGGGAACGGTCCTGCGGGCAGGCCAGCAGAGCCACTGCGGAGGCCAGCAGGGACACGCGTGGCCGGGAATGGCCCGCTTCGCACACCGCCCACTTCGACCGGAATGTACATGCCGTTCATGTCCGCGCCCCCGTCTCGCGCAACCGCTGATCGCGTCCCCGGTGTACCACAGGCCGCTCCCGCCCCGCAGGGGGCAACGCCCTGCCCGCACCACGTATTTGAGACATCGGGCGCCCGCCGGACTACCCCCGCGTCGCGGGCAGCGGCCGGTCCTGCACCACGTGCTTCATCACCAGCGTCGAGGTCAGCCGCTGCACCCCGGGCAGGGTCGCGAGCCGCTCGTCGTACAGCCGCTGGAAGGCGGCGAGGTCGGCGGTGGCCACCCGGAGCAGATAGTCGGGCTCGCCGAACAGCCGCTGGGCGTCCAGGACGTGCTCCAGCTCGCTGACCGCCCGCTCGAACTCGACGACCGTCTCCCGGTCCTCCTGCCGCATGGAGACGAAGACCAGCGCCTCGAAGGTGAGCCCGAGCGCGGCCGCGTCCACCACCGCCCGGTAGCCCTGGATGGCACCGGAGCGCTCCAGCTCGCGCAGCCGCCGATGGCAGGGCGAGACGCTCAGGCGCACCCGGGCGGCCAGCTCGGTCACGGTCAGCCGCCCGTCCTGCTGCAGTTCGGCAAGGATTTTCCGGTCTACGTCGTCCATGAAGAAGATAATTGCTCAGAACTCACGATCACGGGCAAATTTCAGGAACACTTTCGGGCCATTCACGCCTAATGTCCCCAGCATGGACTCGGGACTGCTCTTCTCCTTCCTCGCCGTGGACCTGCTGCTGGTGTGTGTACCGGGCGCGGACTGGGCGTTCGTCATCGCGACCGCCCTGCGCGGCCGCTCGGTGCCGCGCGCGGTGGCGGGCCTGGTCTCCGGCTACGCCCTGCACACGGTCCTGGCGACGGCGGGGCTCGCGGTCCTGGTCGCGGGCTCGCCCCGGCTGCTCACGGCACTGACGGTGGCGGGCGCCGGATATCTCCTGTGGCTGGGCTGGGGAGTGCTGCGCCGCCCGGCCGTCCCTGGCGCGGCGGACGAGACCCCCGGCCCCGACCGGCGCCTGTTCCTGCGGGGTGCCACGATCAGCGGCCTGAACCCCAAGGGCCTGCTGCTCTACCTCTCCGTGCTCCCCCAGTTCCTCACCCTCCGCGGCGCCCACCTGCCCATACCCGCCCAGACCGCGTCGCTCGGGCTGTTGCACATGGCGTGCTGCGCGGCCGTGTACCTCAGCGTCGGCGCCCTGGCCCGCGTCCTGCTGGCGGCCCGGCCGGCCGCGGCCCGCGCGGTCACCCGCACATCGGGCGCGGCCATGCTCGGAATCGGCGCGTTCCTGCTGGTGGAACGCCTGGCCACGCTCTGACGGTCACTTTCTCAGGAGCCGGAAGATCCTGATCTCCCGCTCCACCCGCGCCTGGTAGGTGGCGTACGGCGGCCAGAACGCCAGCAGCGCCTTCCAGGCGGCCGCCCGCTCCTCCCCCGCCAGCAGCCGGGCCGTGACCGGGATGTCCCGGCCCTTCCAGCTGATCGAGACGTCCGGACGGGCGAGCAGGTTGTGGGTCCAGGCGGGATGGCCGGTCCGGCCGAAGTTGGAGCCGACGAGGAGCCAGCCGTGCCCGTCCTCCTCCGGCATGCAGGCCAGCGGGGTCCGGCGCGGCAGCCCGCTCCTCGCCCCCGTGGAGGTGAGGATCACGCCCGGCAGCAGCTGCGCACTGAGCAGCACCCTCCCCCGGGTGAGCCGGTGCACGGCCCGGTCGAGGGCCGGCACCACGTGCGGGGCGACCTTCGCGAAGGCCCGGGTGGCGGACACCTTCTGCACGAACCGCACGCCGACGGCGGCCATCAGACCGCCACCGCCCCGCGCACGAACAGCCCGGCCTCCTCGGCGGCCCGGTCCCGCAGCCGGTGCACGGGCCCGAACAGCAGCTCGTCCCCGGCCGCCCGTTTGAAGTACAGGTGGGCCTCGTGCTCCCAGGTGAACCCGATCCCGCCGTGCAGCTGGATCGCCTCCCCGGCCGCACTCCGCAGCGCTTCCAGTGCCTGCGCGAGCGCGAGCCCGCCCAGGTGTTCCCCGTTCGCCGTCGCCCAGGCGGCGTAGTACGCGGCCGAGCGGGCGGCCTGCACGCCCACGTACACATCCGCCAGCCGGTGCTTGACCGCCTGGAAGGAGCCGATGGCCCGCCCGAACTGCTCCCGCTGCCCCACGTACTCCACGGTCCGCTCCAGCGCCCGGTCGGCGGCGCCCACCGCCTCGGCGGCGAGCACGGCGGCGACGGTGTCCCCGAGTCCGGCGAGGGCGGGGAGCACGTCCTGGCCTGCCTGCCCCAGCACCTCGGCCGGCACGTCCCGAAGCTGGATCCGCCCCTGCGGCCGGGTGGCGTCGAGCGCGGTCTGCCGCGCCCGCACGACCCCCACGGCGTCTCCCGCGACCAGGAACAGCAGGGTCCGGGACCGTGTGTACCCGCCGGTGTGCGCGGCGACGACGAGCAGCCCGGCGCTGTGCCCGTCCAGCACCTGGTCGGCCTGTCCGTACAGCCGCCACCCCTCGTCGCCCTGCCGGGCCTGCACGCCGCCCGCCCGGCCGCCGCCGGCCCACTGGCCGTCGTTGCCGCCGGTCAGGGCCAGGGCGGCGGTGAGGGCGGGGCCGGGGACGGCGAGGGCGGCGGTGAGGGTGCCGGCGGCGAGGCGGGGCAGCAGAGCGGTGCGCTGCTCCTCGGTGCCGAGGGCGAGGATCAGCGGGGCCGCGAGGACGGAGGTGGCCAGCAGCGGGGAGGGGGCGAGCGTCCGCCCCGTCTCCTCGCAGGCGAGGGCGAGTTCGGTGGCCGAGCAGCCGACGCCGCCGTAGGCCTCGGGGAGGGCGAGCCCGGGCAGACCGAGCCGGCCGGCGAGGGCGGACCACAGAGCGGGGTCGTACCCGGCCGGACTGTCGACGGCGGCCCGCAGCGCCTCGGCGCCACCGTGCTTGTGGAGCAGTTCACGCAGGGCCCGGCGGATCTCGTCCTGCTCGGCGGTGAGACGCGTGTCCATGGCTGATCCGATCCCTCCGACCTGATCTGACGGTGCGTCATATTAGGGCGGGCGAGAGGCGAAGCCCAGAGGCGCGACACCTGCCGCGAGCCAGCAGATCTGATGTACCGTCAGATCTATGAGACCCGGGAACCGGAAAGTCGCCGTGGCCGGGGTTGCCCTCTCCGACTGCGGCCGCGTGGACGACACGACCCCGTACGCCCTGCACGCCCAGGCGGCCCGCCGCGCCCTCGCGGACGCGGGCCTGGACCGCACCCTGGTGGACGGCTTCGCCTCGGCGGGCCTCGGCACGCTGGCCCCGGTGGAGGTGGCCGAGTATCTGGGCCTGCGCCCCACCTGGGTGGACTCCACCTCCGTCGGCGGCTCGACCTGGGAGGTCATGGCGGCCCACGCGGCGGACGCGATAGCGGCGGGCCACGCGAACGCCGTCCTGCTGGTCTACGGCTCGACGGCGCGCGCGGACATCAGGGCGGGCCGCAGGACGGGAAACCTGTCGTTCGGCGCGCGTGGCCCGCTCCAGTTCGAGGTCCCCTACGGCCACACGCTGATCGCCAAGTACGCGATGGCGGCCCGCCGGCACATGATCGAGCACGGCACGACGATCGAGCAGCTGGCCCAGGTGGCGGTCCAGGCCCGCGCCAACGCCGCCCTGAACCCCGAGGCGATGTTCCGGGACCCGATCACGGTCGACGACGTCCTGTCCGGCCCGATGGTCGCCGACCCCTTCACCAAGCTGCACTGCTGCATCCGCTCGGACGGCGGGGCGGCGGTCCTGCTGGTGGCCGAGGAGTACCTGCGGGACTGCCGTACGGCCCCCGTCTGGATCCTCGGCACCGGCGAGCACCTCTCCCACGCCACGATGTCCGAGTGGCCGGACTTCACGGTCTCCCCGGCGGCGGTGAGCGGCAGGCTCGCCTTCGAGCGGGCCGGGGTGCGCCCCGCCGAGATCGACTTCGCCGAGATCTACGACGCCTTCACCTACATGACCCTGGTGACCCTGGAGGACCTGGGCTTCTGCGCGAAGGGCGACGGCGGGGCCTTCGTGGAGAAGGGCCGGCTGCTGGTCTCCGGGGAACTCCCGGTGAACACGGACGGGGGCGGCCTGTCGGCCCAGCACCCCGGTATGCGCGGGCTGTTCCTGCTGGTGGAGGCGGTACGGCAGCTGCGCGGGGAGGCGGGCGAGCGCCAAGTGCGGCGGCCGGACGGAGAGTTGCCGTACCTCGGTGTCGCGTCCGGCACGGGGGGCTGGTTCTGCTCCTCGGGGACGGTGGTGCTGGGCCGGTGACGGGCCGGCTCAGCGGTCGTCCGCACCCCCCTCACCCTCCTCGTCGCGCAGTCTGCGCCAGATGCGGGTGCGGTGCAGGACGTAGAGCGCGACGAACACGACGACGACCTGCAACCCGATGGCGAGCAGCCAGAAGACGGCCCCGCTCTCCAGCTCGTCGGTCAGATAGGTGAAGTTCATGCCGAAGAACCCCGTCAGGAACGACAGCGGCAGAAAGATCACCGACACGATGGCCAGCCGGTTGATCACGGCGTTCTGCTCACCGGAGACGAGGGTGGAGTAGCTGGAGAAGGCGCGCCGGGAGGCGTCCTGCAGGGACTCGATGTCCGTGTGCACCAGCGTCGCCGTGCGCTGGAACTCCTGGGCGAGCCGCTGGCGCTCCTCGGGCAAGTCGCGACTCATCATCCTCCGGGTGAACATCTCGTCCATCACCTGGAGGTAGGGCAGGAGCGTGCGGTGCAGGAGGGCGGAGTGCCGTCGCAGCTGTGCCAGCCGGTAGATCTGGTCGGGGCGACGCCCCATGAACATCTCGTCCTCCAGGTCCTCCACCAGCAGCAGGTCCTGCACGGCGGACCGGCGGTAGGTCGCCAGGGCCTCCTCGAGCAGCAGGAAGAGCGCGGCCACGGCGTCGGAAGGGTGTTCGCTCCGCAGCTGCCCGATGAGGCTCTCCCGCAGGCCGGCCTGCCCTCGGTGCACCGTGAGGAGATACCGCTCGGTCACCAGGGCATGGACCTGGGCGACCTCGCTCCCCTTGACCACGGGCACGACGAAAGCGGCCCGGTCCCCGAGGAACTCGGCCCGCGCGGGTTCGCCCACCCTGCCCAGCCAGGTGAGGTTCTCCGCCTCCAGGCCGAACTGGTGCGAGACCGGCGGCACCACGGCCTGCGGCTCCTCGGTCAGCTCGACGTCGACGAGCAGGAAACCGGCCGTGGCGAGCCGCTCCCGTGCCTCCGCCACGCCCGTACGCGTGACGCCTCCCTCCGGCATCGACACCACCGTTACGATCATCGCCTCTCACCGCCGGTCCCGGAGCCCGCAGGTCCCAGCCTGCGCACACACCGGTTCCCCCGCATGCGGGGGCAGTCCGGACGGCGTACAGGGACGAGGGCCCGGCGCCATACTCGTGGCCATGGAAACGGATCTTCACGGGCTGCTGCGGTCCCTGCGGGTGTGGTCACCCGAGGAGACCGAGCTACGGCCCTTCGACCCGGACGAGGCGCCTTCGACACCGCTGCAGCTGTTCACGACGTGGTTCGCGGAGGCGGTGGAGGCGGGTCAGCCGGAGCCGCACACCATGGCGCTGGCGACGACGGACGAGGACGGTCTTCCGGACGTACGGATCGTGATGCTGCACGGGGCGGACGCGGAGGGCTGGTCCTTCGCGACGCACGTCACGAGCCGCAAGGGCCGGGCCCTGAGCGCCCACCCGTACGCGGCGCTGGCCTTCTACTGGCCGGTGCTGGGGCGGCAGGTGCGGGTGCGGGGCCCGGTGACGTCGGCGCCGTCGCAGGAGAGCCAGGCAGACCTGCACGCCCGCTCGACCGGGGCCCTGGCGGCGGCGCTCACCGGGCGGCAGAGCGAGGAGCTGTCCTCGCTGGACGAGCTGCGGCAGGCTTCGGAGGCCGCCTGGGAGCGGGCCCGGCACAACCCGACGGAGCCGTCCGGGACCTGGACGCTGTACCGCCTCCGGGCGGAGGAGGTGGAGTTCTTCCAGGGAGACGCGGCCCGCAGACACGTGCGTCTGACTTACCGTCGCACCAAGGCCTCGGACGCCTCGGGCTGGTCGAGGCACCTGTTGTGGCCGTAAGGGGCTGAGGTGGCGAACCACGTGGGCCCGTGGAGCAGGGAGGTCCCCCCGCCCGGCCCCTGCCTGCTGTACGCCCGATCGGACGGGCCGTGGTCGATCAGTGTGCGCCCGGCGGGCGGCCGGGCCTGAGGTCCGCGAGCTCCCACACCGCGAAGTCCGCCACTGCCCGGTACCCGATCCGCTGGTACAGCGCGTTGCTGGTGGGGTTCGCGAGGTCCGTGAAGAGGAGGATCTCCCGCGCCCCTGACTCCAGGGCCGCCCGGCTGACCTCGGCGGTCACCGCGCTCGCGTAACCACGGCCGCGCAGGTGCGCCGGTGTGTACACCGTCTGCACCCGCACCTGGCCCGCCGTCGCCCGTGTCACCCCGGCCATGGCGACGGGCGTGGCGTCGGGGGTTTCCCAGAGGGTGAGGCCGTCGTGAGCGAGACGCGCGTCGGCCCACTCGCCCGCGGCCTGCCCGGCGTGCAGGCCGGCCGCTGCCGTGAACTCGCCGTACCAGCGCATCAACAGGTCCCGGTCGGCCGGGCCGGCCACCCTGGGGCGCCCCTCGGGCAGCCGCTCCGGTGGACGCAACTCCGCCAGCCGGTAGAGCCGTTGGCGCTGGTGGATCTCACCCTCCGTGCCGGTGCGCCGCTGCCAGGCCGCCGCGAAGGCGGCCGCCGTGTCGCGTTCGGCGGAGATGCCGGCGACCGGGCGGCCGAGGTCCAGCAGCCGGGCCGCCAGCGCATCGGCCTCCGCCGCGCCGAGCAGGGTGGCGTTGACCGGGTAGGGCGGGGTGTGCAGGAGGGTTGCCCGGACCCCGCCGCTCCCGTCGCCGAGCGTCCCGAAGAGCGGCGCCTCCTTTCCGAAGGTCCCCGGCCCCCGGCTGCGCAGCGCGTCCGTGACCGTCAGCTGCACGGTGTGCAGGGCCGGCCGGGAGCGCAGGAAGCCGTCGGCGCGGGTCAGGAAGTCGTCCAGGTCGTGGGTCAGGTGCCAGGCGTCCGAATGCATCCCTGCATGGTTGCGCTCAGCCGGCCGGCCCGAACACCGGTTTTCCCTCCCTGAACGTCACCCGCAGGGACATCCCGGCGGCCATGTCCCCGCTCTCCACCAGCTCCGTCATCATCCGCGGGCCCTCCGCCAGGTCCACCACGGCGGCGACGTACGGGGTGCGGTCACCGAAGGGCGGGAGGTCGTTGCGGTGGACCGTGGACCAGGTGTAGAGGGTCGCCCGGCCGCTCGCCTCCTCCCAGCCGACGTCCTCGCTCCAGCAGTGCGGGCAGAACTCGCGGGGGTAGTGGTGGGCCCGGCCGCAGGTGGCGCAGCGGCGGATCAGCAGCCGTCCCTCCTCCGCCGCCGCCCAGTAGGGGCGCGTGAAGGAGTCGATCTCCGGCTCGTCGAAACGCGCCGCGCTCATCAGAACCACCCCAGCGCCGCGTCCACCGACCACGTCTGTCCCGCCATGCCGAAGAAACCGACCAGCGAGATCAGCGCCATCATCGAGTTCTGTCCCTGTTCCGCCCAGTCGTGGATCATGAGGACGAAGTAGAGGACGTTCAGGGCCAGGCCGCCCAGCAGGGCCACCGGGGTCAGGAAGCCCAGGATCAGGCCGAGTCCCAGGGCGAGTTCGGCGTAGGCCACGACGTAGGCCATCTGCTTCGGCCGGGGTGTCACCACCGTCTCGAAGCCCGCCCGCACCGGGGCCCAGCGGTGCTTCTCCGCGACGCCTGCCGCCCAGGCGATACCGCCGCCCTCGAACCACGTCTTCTTGTCCTTGTGCCGCCAGCTCTCCAGCCACCACAGGCCGAGGCCTATGCGCAGCACCGCGAGCCACTCCGCGCCGTCGAGCCAGATCGAGTCCATGGATCTGACGGTACGTCAGATAGCCGGGAATGCCGAGGGGGTTGCAGTCGATTCGCCGTGGCGCAGGACCGTGGTCATGGGCATCGGCGCCACCACCGGTGTCGCCGCGGTGGGCGGTATCGCCCTGGGCACGCAGGCGTCGAGCGGCCCGGCGTCCTCGGCACCGGCCGACTCGCCGGCCCGGTAGCGGACCGCGGTGTCCGCGCACCACTTCCACCCATCCGGAATGCCTACGACACCTGTCCCACCCACATCTCCCACCGATGTGATCAATCCGCAACCAATTCCGGTCTTGACCGAGACCCATCAACGGGGTGGGTGATTACGCTCCCGCTCATGGCCGTCTCCCGTCCCTCCCGCGCGCACCTCTCGGCGACCCCCGCCGACCGTCCCGTGTACGTCATCGGCGCCGGTCCCGGCGGACTCGCCGCCGCGTACGCACTGCGGGCCCGGGGCATACGGGCCGTGGTGCTGGAGAAGGCCGACGAGGTGGGCGCCTCCTGGCGGCGCCACTACGACCGGCTCCATCTGCACACCACCCGCCGGCTGTCCGCCCTGCCCGGGCTCGCGATACCGCGGAGGTTCGGCCGCTGGGTGTCCCGGGACAACGTGGTGCGGTACCTGGAGAAGTACGCCGAGCACCACGAGCTGGAGATCGTCACCGGTGTGGAGGTGTTCCGCGTCGAGCGGTCCGCCGACGGGACGGGCTGGCTGCTGCACGCCTCCGGCGGACGGGAGCTGACCGGCAGCGCGGTGGTCGTCGCCACCGGCTACAACCACACCCCGCGCGTGCCCGAGTGGCCGGGCCTTGAGGGTTACGGCGGGGAGTTCCTGCACGCCGGCCGGTACCGGAACGCCGAACCGTACGCGGGCCGGGACGTGCTGGTCGTCGGCGTCGGCAACACCGGTGCCGAGATCGCCGTGGACCTGCTGGAGGGCGGGGCCGGGCGGGTGCGGCTGGCGGTGCGGACCGTTCCGCACATCGTGCGCCGCACCACCCTCGGCTGGCCCGCGCAGTACTCGGGTGTGCTGGTACGGCGGCTTCCGGTGCGGTTCGTGGACCAGCTGTGCCGGATCCAGGCCAGGGTCGGCGTCCCGGACCTGTCCGCCCACGGCCTGCCCCGCCCGGACACCGGCCTCTACAGCAGGGTCAGGCAGGGCGCCGTCCCGGTCCAGGACGTCGGCCTGATCGACGCGGTGCGGAAGGGGAAGGTGGAGATCGTGGCCGCCGTCGAGTCCTTCGAGGACGGGAAGGTGGTCCTCGCCGACGGCACCCGCGTCGAGCCGGACGCCGTGATCGCCGCGACCGGCTACCGGCGGGCACTGGAGGGGCTGGTCGGACATCTCGGGGTACTGGACGACCGGGGCAGACCGACGGTGCACGGCGGACGTGCGCCCGCCCAGGCGCCCGGGCTGTACTTCACCGGGTTCACCAACCCGATCAGCGGGATGTTCCGCGAACTGGCGCTGGACGCCGAGAAGATCGCGAAGGGTGTGACCAAGGAGTTCCGCACCCGGCGGTAACTTTGCCGCTCCGACCCATTCCTGACACTCCGTCAGTTCAAGTAATCTGACAGAGCGTCAGTTGATGTGGTTGTCTCACAGGAGCGGGCGGAACGATGCTTGGATCAACCCACGGCACCCTCACCACCGACTCCCGCCGGGCCCGGGTCATCGCCTGCGGTGAGCAGCGGCCCGGACCCGTCGTCCACGATCAGGTCGACGACCTCGACGTCGGCGGGCGGCCGCTGTACGCGGACGTACCGGATCTCGCGCGGTTCTTCCGGCCCGGGTCGGTCGCCGTCATCGGCGCCTCGGACGCCGAGGGGCGGCCGAACACCGGGATCACCCGGCAACTGCTGAGCTGGGCCGAGCGGGTGGGAGCCCGGGTGCATCCGGTGCATCCGACCCGGCCGTCCGTGTTCGGCATCCCGTGCTCCGCCTCCGTCGCCGACCTGCCGGAACAGGTCGACCTGGCGGTGCTGCTGGTGGCCGACCCGCTGCCGGTGATCGAGGAACTCGCCGAGACGAAGGTGAAGTTCGCGGTCGCCTTCGCCTCCGGGTTCGCGGAGACCGGCGAGGCGGGGGCCGAGGCGCAGGAGCGGCTCGCGGAGGCAGTACGGCACTCGGGGCTGCGGCTGCTCGGACCGAACACCAACCTGAACGCCTTCGAGCGCTTCCGGGACGACCTGGAGGGGCCGGCCATCGCGCTGATCACCCAGTCCGGGCATCAGGGCCGGCCCGTCTTCGCCCTGCAGGAGCTGGGCGTCCGGCTCTCCCACTGGGCGCCGACCGGCAACGAGGCCGACCTGGAGAGCGCCGACTTCATCTCCTACTTCGCCGAGCAGCCCGAGGTCGGCGCCATCGCCTGCTACGTCGAGGGCCTCAAGGACGGCCGCGCCTTCCTGCTTGCCGCCGACCGCGCCGCCCGCCGCCGGGTGCCGGTGGTCGCGGTGAAGGTGGGCCGCACGGAAGCGGGGGCCCGTACGGCCGCCTCGCACACCGGCAAGCTCACCGGCGCGGACGACGTGGTGGACGCGGCCATGCGGCAGTACGGCGTCATCCGCGTCGACGGCCTCGACGAACTCCAGGACACGGCCGCCCTGCTGGCCCGGGCGCGGGCCCCGAGGGCCGACGGGGTCGTCGTCTACTCCATCTCCGGTGGCACGGGTGCGCACGTCGCCGACCTGGCCGCCGGGATCGGGCTGCGGCTGCCGGGGCTGTCGCAGGAGCGGCAGGCCGAGCTGCACCAGTGGATCCCGGAGTACCTGAGCGTGGCCAACCCGGTGGACAACGGCGGGCATCCGGTGGGCGACTGGCGCGGCCGGAAGATCATCGACGCGATCCTCGCCGACCCGGAGGTCGGGGTCCTGATCTGCCCGGTCACCGGCCCCTTCCCGCCCCTCAGCGACAAGCTCGTACGCGACCTGGTCGAGGCCGCGGAGGAGACGGACAAGCTGGTGTGCGTGGTGTGGGGGTCGCCGGTCGGCACGGAGCCGGCGTACCGGGAGGTCCTGCTCGGCTCCTCCCGTGTGGCCACCTTCCGCACGGTCGGCAACTGCCTCACCGCCGTCCGCGCCTGGCTCGACCACCACCGCTTCGTCAGCGACTACCGCTCCCCCTTCGACGAGGCTCCGCGCGTCCCCTCCCCCTCCTTCCGCAAGACCGAAGCCCTGCTGCGGCCCGGGCAGCAGCTCAGCGAGCACGCGGCCAAGCAGCTGCTGCGCGCCTACGGCATCAGGGTGCCGCGCGAACAGCTGGTGACCAGCGCGGCGGCCGCCGTCCGCGCGGCCGGGCAGGTCGGCTACCCGGTGGTGATGAAGGCGTCCGGCGGGCAGATCGCGCACAAGACCGAACTGGGCCTGGTGAAGATCGGCCTCACCTCGGCCAGCCAGGTCCGGGACGCCTACCGCGAACTGACCGACATCGCCCGCTACGAGGGCGTCGCACTGGACGGTGTCCTGGTGTGCCAGATGGTCGAGCAGGGCGTCGAGATGGTCGTCGGCGTGACCCACGACGAGCTGTTCGGGCCGACCGTGACCGTGGGGCTCGGCGGGGTGCTGGTCGAGGTGCTGCGCGACGCCGCCGTACGGGTGCCGCCGTTCGGCGAGGAGCAGGCCCGGCACATGCTCGCCGAACTGCGCGGACGGGCTCTGCTGGACGGGGTCCGGGGCCGCCCGCCGGCCGACCTCGACGCGCTGGTGGAGGTGGTCATGCGGGTCCAGCGCATGGCCCTCGAACTCGGCGAGCAGCTGGCCGAGCTGGACATCAACCCACTGATGGTGCTGCCCCGCGGACAGGGCGCGGTGGCGCTGGACGCACTGGTGGTGTGCCGGTGAGCGACCTCGGGCACGACGTCCGGGAGCAGGTCGCGCACATCACCCTCGACCGCCCCGAGGCCCTCAACGCGCTCACACCCGCCATGCGGGACCGCCTGATCGGACTGCTGGAGGAGGCCTCGGCGGACCCCGGTGTACGAGCCGTCGTCCTCACCGGCACCGGCCGGGGATTCTGTGCGGGAGCGGACCTGCGGGGCGGCTCGGGGGGCGCCGGGCCGCGCATCCCCGGTGACGTGTCCCGAGTCCTGCGCCTGGGCGCCCAGCGGCTCGTCTCGGCCGTACTGGACTGCGAGAAGCCGGTGATCGCCGCCGTGAACGGCACCGCGGCCGGGCTCGGCGCGCACCTGGCCCTGGCCTGCGACCTGGTCCTGGCGGCCGAATCGGCCCGTTTCATCGAGGTGTTCGTCCGGCGCGGACTCGTACCCGACGGCGGTGGCGCCTATCTCCTGCCCCGGCTGGTCGGTCCACACCGGGCCAAGGAGCTGATGTTCTTCGGGGACACCCTGTCGGCGGCGGACGCCGAACGGCTGGGTCTGGTCAACCGGGTCGTCCCGGACGGCGAGCTGGAGAAGACCGCCCGCGAGTGGGCCACCCGCCTGGCGGCCGGCCCGACCCGCTCCCTCGCCCTGACCAAACAGCTGGTGAACGCCTCCCTGGACGTCGACCGGGCCACCGCCTTCGCCGCCGAGGCGGCCGCGCAGGAGATCAACATGACGACCGAGGACGCCGGGGAGGGTCTGCGGGCGTTCGTGGAACGGCGGAGCGCGGAGTTCCGGGGGCGGTGAGGCTCAGTCCCCGGCGGGCTTGAGAATCCGCAGTTCGCCCCCGTCCGGGTCGCCGAAGAGCACGAACAGCTCGGGGGCGTCCTCGCTGCCGCTGATCGACCAGTGGGTGTCCTCGCCGCAGTCGCCGTCGAGCTTGAGCAGCACGCCGTCGCGGTCGGTGTTGTCCGAGTCGTCGTCGGGCTCCCAGGTGCCGGATCCCCGGCACCGGACGTAGTCCCGGAAGTGGTCGTCGTCGAACGGGGGCTGCGTGGGCAGCTTGACGGCCTCGGCGCTGCCGTCGGGGCGCAGCCGCAGCTCGGCCCCGCTGTCGCCCCGCCAGACCCCGGCCAGCTGGGCGGGGGTCAGCTTCGGCGGCTCGTACTCCTGGATCAGACCGGTCTCGGTGGCGAGCACCGCGCCGCCGAAGGCCAGCACGAAGAGGACGACGGAGCCGATCGCAGCCCGCCACCACACACCCGCCGGACGCCAGGCCCGCCTGCGGGCGAGGCCGACCCAGAGGGTGGGCAGGAGCCCCAGGGCGGCCAGGGCGGCGACCGTGGTGCCGAGCGGCCACCCGAAGAGCACGCCGGCCGGTACGCCCCAGAAGAGGGCGGGGGCGACCGGGGCCACCACATGCCAGACCCACGCCGGGCCGGGGAAGTACCGGCCCGCGAGCCGCGCGAGCACCACCGACGGCAGGGTCAGCGCGAACGCCGACAGCACACCGAGGATCGGCAGCAGCAGCGGCGCGAAGAGGAGGAAGCACAGCGCGCCGAGGGCCCCGCCCAGCCCGGCACCGTAGCTGTCCTGGGTGGTGGTCTCGTAGATCCACCACAGCAGTCCGGCCGCCGGCAGCTGGGCGCCCCCGAAGGCCGCCGCCGCGCTCAGATCATCGGGCGCCCAGGTCAGCCCGGCACTCGGCCGCGTCGCACGCGTCGTTTCCCACCCCATGGGCGCAGCGTACGGGCACGCTTTCGGCCACTCACCAACCCCTTCCCATCTGACGCACCGTCAGCTTCAATGGGAGGGTGATGGGACACGCAGGGGCGGCGGCCGCCGCCGTCCGTTACCTCAGGTCGGCTCCGGCGCCGGGGCCCGTGGAGGCGCTGCCGCGCCCGGAGTTGCGGTGCGTCCGCGAGGACGAGCGGGCACCGGTGGACCAGGCGGAGTTCCGGCGCGTGCTGGGGAACTTCGCGACCGGGGTGACCGTGATCACGGCACCGCCGGCCGACGGTTCGGCCTCCTGCGCGGGCTTCGCCTGCCAGTCCTTCTCCGCCCTCTCCCTGGATCCGCCCCTGGTCTGCTTCATGGTCGGCCGTACGTCCGCGACCTGGCCGCGCATCGCCCGCGCGGGCGTCTTCTGCGTGAACGTCCTCGGCTCCGGGCAGGGCGAACTGTGCCGCGCCTTCGCGGTCAGCGGCGCCGACAAGTTCGCGGGGGTGGCGTACGACGCCGCGCCCGTCTCCGGCTCTCCGCGCCTCGCCGGCGCCGCCGCCTGGATCGACTGCACGATCCACGCCGTGCACACCGGAGGCGACCACCTCATCGTCGTGGGCCGGGTGAACGCCCTCGGGGCCGCCGAGCCGGGGGATCCGCTGCTCTTCCACCGGGGGCGGTTCGGGCGGCTGGACGGCGGCTCCTCATGAGTCGGGTCAGCTGGCGCTCATTCCGCGTTCCGGCCAGCTACCCCTCTCCTCGTACAGCGAGTTGATCTTCCGTGAGGCTTTGAGGAACAGGTGGTCGACCTCACCGTCGGCCGGTTCCGACGAACGAGTGGCCGTGTTCAGGGAGAGCCGGCGATCCATCTCCGCCGGGTCGGCGCCGAAGGAGTAGCGAATGCACCCCGACTCCTCGGACTCCTTCTTGAAGTAGACCAGCGCGGCCACTACCACTCACCCTCGAAGTCTTTTCCTGGACCCGTTCAGGACAGCGCGGGCACGGGAGCCGACGTGCGCCTGATCACCAGGGCCATCAGGGCCGCCGCCGCACACAGGGTGCCAGAGGCGTACCAGACCATGTCGTAGGTGCCGAAGACGTCGCGGGCGACGCCGCCGAGGAAGGCTATGAGGGCCGCGCCCACCTGGTGGGAGGCGAGCACCCAGCCGAAGACGATGGCGCTGTCCTCGCCGTAGTGCTCCCGGCACAGGGCCAGGGTGGGCGGGACGGTGGCCACCCAGTCGAGGCCGTAGAAGATGATGAAGAAGACCATCGGGGGGTGGACGGACGGCCCCAGCAGCATGGGGAGGAAGAGGAGCGAGATGCCCCGCAGGGCGTAGTAGACGGCCAGCAGGCGGCGCGGTTCGAAGCGGTCGGTGAACCAGCCGGAGGCGATCGTGCCGACGACGTCGAACACACCGATGACCGCGAGCAGCGAGGCCGCAGCCGTGACGGGCATGCCGTGGTCGTGGGCGGCGGGCACGAAGTGGGTCTGGATCAGGCCGTTGGTGGAGGCGCCGCAGATCGCGAAGGTGCCGGCGAGCAGCCAGAACGGACCGGTGCGCACGGCCGAGCCGAGGATCCCCAGCGTGCGGCGGGCGGCCCCGGTGACCGGCGCAGGCTTCGGCACGAACTCCTGGGCGCCGTAAGGCTTCAGACCCACGTCGGCCGGGTGGTCGCGCAGCAGGAGCCATACGAACGGGACGACGGCGAGCGCCGCGAGCGCGACCGTGACGGCGGCCGGACGCCAGTCGTAGGACTCGACCATCCACGACAGCAGCGGCAGGAAGATCAGCTGGCCGGACGCGGAGGCTGCGGTGAGGATGCCGCTGACAAGACCGCGCCGCTCGGTGAACCAGCGGTTGGTGACCGTCGCGGCGAAGGCCAGGGCCATCGAACCGGAGCCGAGGCCCACGAGCAGTCCCCAGCACAGCAGCAGCTGCCAGGCCGCCGTCATCCACACGGTGAGGCCCGAGCCGAGCGCGATCACCGTCAGCGCCACGGCGACCACCTTGCGGATGCCGAAGCGGTCCATCAGCGCGGCTGCGAAGGGCGCGGTGAGCCCGTACAGGGCGAGGTTGATCGAGACGGCCGCGCCGATCGTGCCGCGCGACCAGCCGAAGTCCTGGTGCAGGGGGTCGATGAGCAGACCGGGCAGGGAACGGAAGGCGGCCGCGCCGATGATCGTGACGAACGTGACGGCGGCGACGAACCAGGCCCGGTGCACACGGTGGCGCCGGGCGGGCGGGGCCTGGACGGGAGCTGCGGCTTCGGTTGTCTGAGTCACGTCATAGAGGGTCCTGTTTCGGACCCCGCACATCGAGTGGCCCGAAAGACAGTATTCGTTAGGATCGGGCCATGGAGAATCGGATCGTGGCGGACCGGGCCGCGGAAGAACGGGCCGCGACGGAACCGGTCGCGAAGGAACAGGTCGCGGCCGGCCAGGAGTTCCGTCCGCACCGGATCGCCGTCCTCGCGCTGGACGGCCTGCTCCCCTTCGAACTGGGCATCCCGCACCGGATCTTCGGCCGCCCGCGGGACGCCGAGGGCCGGTACCTGTACGAGGTCGTGACCTGCTCGGTCCGGCCGCCCGGCCCGGTCGAGACGGACGCCGACTTCACGGTGCACGTCCCGCACGGCCCGGAGGCACTGGAGACGGCCGACACGGTGATCGTCCCGGCGTCCTACGAACTCGGCCCGGTCTACGACGAGGGCAGGCTGACCGAGGAGCTGACCGCCGCCTTCGCCCGCATCCGACCCGGCACCCGCCTCGCCTCCATCTGCACCGGCGTCTACGTCCTCGCCGCCGCCGGCCGTCTGGACGGCCGCCCGGCGACGACCCACTGGGCGGACGCCGAACGCTTCCAGCGCATGTTCCCGCGGATCAGGGTGGACGCGGACGTCCTGTTCATCGACGACGGGGACGTGCTGACCTCGGCCGGTGTGGCCGCCGGGATCGACCTGTGCCTGCACATGGTGCGCCGCGACCACGGCACGGCCGTCGCCAACGAAGTGGCCCGCCGCACGGTCGTCCCGCCCCACCGCGACGGCGGCCAGGCCCAGTACATCCACCGCCCCGTCCCCGACCCCCAGCTCGCCACCACCACCGCGGCCCGCGCCTGGGCCCTCGGCCGTCTGCAGGAGCCGATCCAGCTGCGGGACATGGCCGAGCAGGAGGCCATGTCGGTCCGCACCTTCACCCGCCGCTTCCGCGAGGAGGTCGGCATCAGCCCCGGCCAGTGGCTCACCCAGCAGCGCGTCGAACGCGCCCGCCACCTCCTGGAGTCCACCGTCCTCTCGGTCGACCAGGTGGCCCGCGACGCGGGCTTCGGCACGGCCCAGTCGATGCGCCAGCACCTGCAACAGGCCCTCGGGGTGACCCCGACGGCCTATCGGCGGACGTTCCGGGCGGGGGTCGACGACGGGGCGGAGAACCCGCGATGACGGACCGGAACGGAGACCGGAGCAGAGCGGAGTACCGCTCTCACGGGGCCGTGGGCATCCTGCTGCGGGTGCTTCCGTCGGCCGCCTCGGCCTCACTCCGACCCCGGGACCGCTCCCTGTGTCTCTCGCCCCACCAGCCGATCCCGGTGAGGACCAGCGTCAGCCCCACGCCGGCCAGGGCCGCCGTGGAGGGGGCCGCCAGCTGCAGCAGAACACCCGCCAGGGAACCCGTGGCCGCGTATCCCGCGCCCACGGCCGCGTACATGACCGAGTAGCCCGCGGCCAGCGCATCCGGCGGGAGTGCCTCCCGCAGGGACAGGTTCCGGGTGAGCATCGCCGCGGACTGGAGCAGCCCCGCCACGGCCAGGGCGGCCGCCATGCCGGCTGCGCCCGGTATCAACGCGACCCCGGTCACCGCCGCCGACATCGCGCACAGCAGCACCGCACTGCGGGTGGCCAGGCGCCCCGGCCAGGACCGCAGCCCGTACAGGAACGCGCCCACCCCCGCGGCCGCCGACATGCCGAGGAGCAGCGGGCCGGCCCAGCCGACGGCGATACCGCGCTGTTCGAGCAGGGCCGGCAGGACGAGTTCGGCGAGGGCGAGCAGGGACAGGCCGGCGGCGCCGGTGACGTAGGCCGGCCAGGCCCCGGCCAGGACGCGGAGCTTCGACGGCCCCCCGGCCCGCTCCTGCGCCTGCCAGCCCTCGGGCAGCAGCCACAGGCCCGCCACCGAGGCCCCCATCAGAGCGGCCGCCAGCAGCAGCGGCACGCCGGGGGCGACGCCGAGCGCGAGTCCGGTGACCGCGGCCGGGGACAGCGCCCAGATGCCGGACGTCAGCATCGACTCCACCGAGAGCGCCTGCGCGGCCGCGTGCCCGGGCACCAGCGAGGTCAGCAGGGCCCGCAGGCCCCCGGAGGACGCCGCCGGGGCGGCACCGGCGAGGAACGCGAACATCCCGAGTATCACGGGGTGCGCGCCCGGCAGCGCGCCGGGCCCGGCGAACCCGACGGCGCCCAGGGCGAGGCCCACGGCCAGTTGGGGGCGGGCCCGCCGCGGGTTCAGACGCATGCCGAGGACGGGAGCGCCGAGGATCTCGCCGAGGACGTAGACCGCGGCGAGCGCGGCGCCCAGCGGGTAGCCGCCCGGGCGTTCGCGGACCAGGAAGACCAGGGCGAGCGGCGCCATGGCCACCGGCATACGGGCGCCGACGGCCACCGAGGCCCAGGTCAGGACCGGTCGGGAGACGACATCGCGGTAGCTCATGCGACGACGGTAGGGGGCGGCACGGACAATCGCCCCGGCATTTCCCGCCGCCTGTGGACAACTCGCGCGGGCGCAGCACACGCAGCACTCACGGAGCCCGGACAGGAGCGCTCAGAACGTCAGCACCCCACGCGCCACCCGCCCCGCCTCCGCGTCCGCCCGCGCCTTCTCGAAGTCCTCCACCGGATAGGTCGCCGTCACCAGCTCGTCCAGCAGCAGCCGTCCTTGGCGGTACAGCTCGGCGTACAGGGGGATGTCCCGCTGGGGGCGCGAGGAGCCGTAACGGCAGCCCAGGATGGCCTTGTCGAGGAACATCGAGGAGACGACGAAGGACGCCTCCGCGGTCGCCCGGGGCATGCCGAGCAGGACGGCCTGGCCGTGGCGGTCGAGGAGGTCGATCGCCTGGCGGATCAGCTCCACCCGGCCCACGCACTCGAAGACGTGGTCGGCGCCCGTCGGCAGGAGGTCCCGCACGCCCTCGGCCGAGGTCAGGAAGTCGGTCGCGCCGAACTGCCGGGCCGCCGCCTCCTTCGCCGGGTTGGCGTCCACGGCCACGATCCGCACGGCCCCGGCCAGACGCGCGCCCTGCAGGACGTTCAGGCCGATACCGCCGGTGCCGATGACGACCACGGTGTCCCCGCGGTCCACCCGGGCCCGGTTCAGGACCGCGCCGACCCCGGTCAGCACCCCGCAGCCGATCAGCGCGGCCGACGACAGCGGGATGTCCTTCGGGATGCGGACCGCCTGCACGGCTTTGACGACCGTCCGTTCCGCGAAGGCCGAGTTGCAGGCGAACTGGTGGACCGGCCGGTCCCCGCGGCTGAAGGGGCGGCCCGGGCGGCCGATCGCCTGGCGGCACATCGTCGGGCGCCCCCGGTCGCACTCCGGGCACGTGCCGCAGTTGGCCAGCGTGGACAGGGCCACATGGTCACCGGGCGCGACGTGCGAGACGCCCGCGCCGACCGACTCCACCACGCCCGCGCCCTCATGGCCCAGCACCACCGGCACCGGGAAGGGGATGGTGCCGTCCACCACCGAGAGGTCGCTGTGGCACAGCCCGGCCGCCGAGATCGCCACCAGCACCTCGCCCGGCCCCGGCTCCCGTACCGCCAGATCGTCCACCACCTGCACCTGCTCGCCGTCGAACACCACACCGCGCATCACACGGCCCCCTTCGGCTCTCTCGGCAGACCGAGCACCCGCTCGGCGATGATCGTGCGCTGGACCTGGTCCGAGCCGCCGTAGATGGTGTCGGCCCGGGAGAAGAGGAACAGATGCTGGTCGGGGTCGAGTTCGTACGGCGCCGCCGGCACCCAGTCCGCGGGCCCCGCGGAAGCCTCCGCACCGCGCACCTGCACCGCCAGCTCCCCCAGCCGCTGGTGCCAGTTCGCCCACAGCAGCTTGGCCGCACTGGGCGCGCCCGCGTCACCGGAGCCGCCGAGGGTGCGCAGGGCGTTCCAGCGCATGGCCCGCAGCTCGGCCCACTGCCGTACGAGCCGGGCCCGTACGACCGGGTCGTCGACGGCTCCGGTACGCACGGCAGCCCGCACGACCCGGCCCAGCTCCTGGGCGAATCCGATCTGCTGGGCCAGCGTCGACACCCCGCGCTCGAAGCCCAGCAGGCTCATCGCCACCCGCCAGCCCTGACCCTCTCCCCCGACGACGTGCTCCGCACGCGCGTGCGCCCCGTCGAAGAAGACCTCGTTGAACTCGCTCGTGCCGGTCATCTGGCGTATCGGCCGCACCTCGATGCGCCCCGGCTGGTCCATGGGGACGAGCAGGAAGCTGAGGCCCTGGTGCCGACGGGAGCCGGCATCGGTCCTGGCCAGCACGAAGCACCAGTCGGCCTCGTGGGCGAGAGAGGTCCAGATCTTCTGGCCGGTGATCCGGTAGGACGCCCCCTCACGCACCGCCGAGGTCCGCACCCCGGCCAGGTCCGACCCCGCGCCCGGTTCGCTGTACCCCTGGCACCACAGCTCCTCCCCGGCGGCGACCGGCGGCAGGAAACGGGTCTTCTGCTCCTCGGAGCCGTGGATGATCAGGGTGGGGGCGAGCAGGTTCTCCCCGATGTGCCCCGACCGCGGGGGCGCACCCGACCGGGCGTACTCCTCGGCCCAGGCGACCTGCTGGGTGAGGGTGGCGGTCCGGTTGCCGTACCCGCCCTCGGGCCAGCCGATCCCGATCCAGCCGGCTTTCCCGAGAGTACGTTCCCAGGTACGACGGTCCCGCGCGCTGTCGGCATGCGCCGCAAGCCAGTCGCGGGCCTCGGTACGGAACGCCTCATCCTCGGAGGTGAATTCGAAGTCCATGGGGCCTCCTCATGACGCCGGTCGCTGCAACATCCGCCCGGGCTACCGGGCGTTGGGCCGATCCCCACCCCGCGCCGCTTCTTCCATCGCCTGGAGCTGGGCCAGCATCGGCATCGGATCCACCCCCACCGACCCCGGCAGGAACTCCGCGATCCGCTCCGGCGTCCAGGTCCCCTCCCCGTAGGCCGAACGGAGTTCCCGCGGCTGCGCCCACACCGCGATCTTCGGCCCGGCGATCGTGTACACCTGCCCGGTGACCCCCTGCTCCCTGGCCGCGTCGGACAGCAGGTACACCACCAGCGCGGCCACGTCCTCCGGCTCCCCGATCTCCTTCAGCTCCATCGGAACGTTCGCCGACATCCGCGTACGCGCCACGGGGGCCACCGCGTTCGCCGTCACCCCGTACTTGTGCAGCCCCAGAGCCGCGCTGCGGACGAGCGAGATGATGCCGCCCTTGGCCGCGCTGTAGTTGGCCTGGGAGACGGAGCCCTGGTGGTTGCCGCTGGTGAACCCGATCAAGGTCCCCGCCCGCTGCTTGCGCATCACGGCGGAGGCGGCCCGGAACAGCGTGAACGTGCCCTTGAGGTGGGTGGCGACCACCGGGTCCCACTCCTCCTCGGACATGTTGAACAGCATCCGCTCACGCAGGATCCCGGCCACACACACGACCCCGTCGATGCGGCCGTACGACGTCAGCGCCGCGTCCACGACCCGCTGCCCGCCCGCCATCGTGGAGATGTCGTCGGCCACGGCGATGGCCTCGCCCCCGGCCGCCTCGATCTCCTTGACGACGGCCTCGGCGACCTCGCTGGTCGGCGAGGTCCCGTCCATGGAGACGCCGTAGTCGTTGACGACGACCTTCGCGCCCTCGGCGGCGGCCGCGCGTGCGACCGCGCGCCCGATGCCCCGTCCGGCGCCCGTCACGGCGACCGCCTTGCCTGCCAAGAAGTTCCCCACGTCCGGCCCCTTCCCGCGATTTCTGACGGACCGTTAGATTTTATGGCGCGTCAGATGTGCGGACACAAGCCCCGGGGAGGCATCGGATGTCACTGCCCGCCGAGTTCCACGAGATCGCCAAGCGCGTGAACAACTGGGGTCGCTGGGGAGCCGACGACGAGATCGGCACCCTGAACCTGATCACCGACGAGGTCGTCCGCGAGGCCGCCGCCTGTGTCCGCACGGGCCGGCGCGTCCCCCTCGCCCTCCCGCTCCAGCAGGACGGCGTGCAGACCGGGATGATCCCGGGGCGGGTCAATCCGCTGCACGCGATGGTGCAGATCAACCAGGAGCTGTTCGGGCCGGGCACGGTGGCCTGCAGCGACGACGCGGTGACCATGGGGCTGCAGGCGGGCACCCACTGGGACGCGCTGACCCATGTCTCGCACTCGGGGAAGCTCTACAACGGCCGCCCGGCACACACGGTCACCCCGCACGCCGGCGCACAGTTCAGCGGCATCGACAAGGCGCGGCACGTCGTCTCGCGCGGGGTGCTGCTGGACGTGGCACGCGCGCGCGGCGTGGACCGGCTGGCGGGCGGGCACCCGGTCACGCCGGAAGACCTGGAGGCGGCCGAGGAGTTCGGCGGGGTGCGGGTACGGGCCGGGGACGTGGTCCTGGTACGGACCGGGCAGGTGCAGGTGTATCTGGCCGGGGACAAGCACGGGTACGGGTACCCGTCACCCGGGCTCTCGGTGCGCTGCCCGGAGTGGTTCCACGCGCGCGACGCGGCCGCGGTCGCGAACGACACGCTCACTTTTGAGATCTTTCCGCCCGAGATCGAGAATCTGTGGTTGCCGGTCCACGCGCTGGACCTGGTGGAGATGGGGATGCTCCAGGGCCAGAACTGGAATCTCGAAGAGTTGTCCACAGCCTGTGGACAAACGAACCGGTACGCGTTCCTGCTGTCGGCGATGCCGGAGCCGTTCGTCGGCGCGACGGGGACACCCGTGGCACCGATCGCTGTTCTCTGAAGCCCGGTTGGCGGCGCGCCCCCCTGCGTCGACCACGCGCCGCCACCCGGCGCGACCCACACTCGACGAGGACCGCCGTCATCCGGGCCCTCGCCGTCCCCTCGCGGCGAATCGTTGCCCACAAGGGTGTTCAGACGGTCACAAGCCGTCAACACCGATGGGGCGATTCATGGGATACGCCCGATTCACGGTGACCGCGCACGGATGCACCCCCGGCGCACGCCGCGCCGGGACCTACACCGCTTCGAACGCGAGGTCCCCGTACGCGGACAGCCCGCCCCCGTACGCCACGGCTGCGCCCTCCCGGGGCTGCGCGCAGCGGTCCAGCTCGCACCAGATGCTCTTGCCGGCACCCTCGGGGCTCCAGCCCCAGCGGTCGGCGAGGCAGTCGACGAGCGCCAGGCCACGGCCGCCGGTGGCGTTGCTGCCGGCGCAGCGCGGGACAGGCGCGCGGGGGCTGGTGTCGGCCACCTCGAGGCGTACGGTGGCGGATTCGACCGTGCCCGGGGGCAGGGACAGCCGCAGCACGGCCGGACGGCCGGTGTGCACCACGGCGTTGGTGACGAGTTCGGAGACGAGCAGGATCAGCGTCTCGGCGAGCTGCTCGTCGGCCTCTATACCGGACCCGGCCAGGCGCGAACGGGCCCACCTCCGGGCTCGCCCGACCTCCGTGGGGTCGGGCCGGACTTCCAGCTGCACCTGAAGCACCTGCACCGCTCACACCATCCGAACCGGCGGACACATGACCCCGCGCCGCGCACACGCCGCGACGAGGGCCACGATCGTAGCCATTCTCTGCATGGCCAGGACAAAGGCCAGCGCAAGGGTCACGGAACGTGACTCCCTTGCGAGACAGCATGGTTGACGTACAGTCACCCCAACAAGCGCTTCGGGCATATTCCAGCGCGAAGGATTACCCGTGCGGCACACTGTGCGACGCTCGCAGCGGGGAGTCGAACAGGCCTGTTCCGGCGTCACCCCGGGGGCGTCACCGGCACGGCTCGCACTCGCAGCCACTCGCATCCCACAGAAGGTACCGGAGTGAGGCGCCGACTCCAGGACGTGACGGGTCACACGATGGACACAACCCGGTATCGACGCTCTGTGATTTCGATACGCCACGATCCGCGACAACTTGGGCCATGACTTTGCGCACGGCCCAGCCCAGCGCGTCGCCGTACCGTCAGGCCACCAGATCGGCGGCCAACACTTCCTCACTCTCCGTGCTCCCCCCGCCACGATGGGCCCGCGCCCAGGCCCGTTTGAGATGCAGATGGACCTCCGCTTCCCAGGTGAAGCCCATACCGCCGTGCACCTGGAGGCAGTCGCGGGCCCCGCGCACGGCGGCCTCGTCGGCGAGCAGCCGGGCGGCGGCGATGTCGGCCGGGTCGGCGGTCACGGCGGCCGCGTAGACCGCCACCCGGGCCGTCTCGGCGCGCACCAGCAGGTCGGCGCACAGGTGTTTGACGGCCTGGAAGGCCCCGATCGGCTGCCCGAACTGCTCCCGCGCCCGGGCGTGTTGCACGGCCAGCTCGCACGCGCGCGCGGCCGTGCCGAGCTGCTCCGCGGCGGTGAGGAGCACGGCCTCCGGGTCCGGCACGCCGACGCGGCCCCCGGGGACGCGGTGCAGCGGCGTCAACGGGTCCACCGACCGCAGGGGTACGGCACCCGAGGCGTCCCCGGTCACGGTGTCCGCCGCGTCCAGCCACTCCACCAGGGAGCCGTCCACGCGGGCGACCACGGTCTCCCCGGTGGCCGCCCCGGGTACGGTCCCGGCGGCGAGGTGGGTGGCCAGTACCGGCCCCGGCAGCAGTGCGCGGCCGGTCTCCTCGAGGACCAGCACCGCCTCCGGCAGCCCGAGGCCGACCCCGCCCCGGGCCTCCGGCACCCGCAGCGCGAACAGGCCCGCGGCGCCCAGCTCACGCCACAGGTCCCGGTCCAGGTGCCCGGGCCGGGCCACCGCCGCCCGCAGCGCGTCCGCGCCGAACCGGCGCTCCAGCAGCTGCCGCACCCCGGCCCGCAACGCCCGCTGCTCCTCGGTGAGTCGGAAACGCACGGTCACCGCCCCTTCGGCAGGCCGAGGATGCGCTCGGCGACGATGTTGCGCTGGATCTGCGAGGTGCCGGCGGCGATGGTGTACGACAGTGAGGAGAGCCGGTCGAGGACCCAGGGCCGGTCCAGGTCGAGACAGTCCGGGCCGAGCACCTCGGCGGCGGTGTCGTACAGCTCCTGACGGGCGTGCGAGTACCTCAGTTTGAATACCGAACCCCCGACGCCCGGCACGCCGCCGCCGGCCTCCGCCTCGCTCACGTTCCACTGGGTCAGCCGCCACAGCGCCCGGAACTCGGCATGGAGCCGGCCGAGCCGCCGGCGCAGCACGGGGTCGTCCCAGCGGCCGTTCTCCCGCGCTGTGCGGGCGAGTTCGCCGAGCACCCGGCGGCAGGCGACGACCTCGCCCACGAAGGCCGTGCCGCGCTCGAAGGAGAGCGTCACCATGGTCACGCGCCAGCCGTCGTTCTCCGCCCCCACCCGGTTGCCGACCGGCACCCGGACCTCGTCCAGGAACACCTCGGCGAACTCGGCCGACCCGGCGAGCGTGCGCAGCGGCCGTACGGTGACGCCCTCGGCGTCCATCGGCATGGCCAGCCAGGTGATGCCCCTGTGCCTGGGTGCCTCCGGGTCCGTGCGGACCAGCAGTTCGCACCAGTCGGCCACCTCGGCGTGCGAGGTCCAGATCTTGGACCCGCTCACCACGTAGTCGTCGCCGTCCCTGCGCGCGCGTGTGCGCAGCGCGGCGAGGTCGGAGCCGGCGTCCGGTTCGCTGAACCCCTGGCACCACACCTCGTCCCCGCGCAGGATCGGCGGCAGCCAGCGGTCCCGCTGCCCGGGCGTGCCCTCGGCGGCGATCGTCGGCCCGGCGTGGAGCAACCCGACGAAGTTCGCGCCCACATAGGGCGCGCCCGCCTTCTCCGTCTCCTCCAGGAAGATCAGCCGCATGGTCGGGGAGGAGTCCCAGTGGACGTCGGCGTACCCGGCGTCGTACAGCGTCCGCTGCCAGCCGAGGTCGTAGGCGCGGCGGCCGGGCCAGTCGTCCGGGGACGGCTTGGCGGGCAGGGTGGGCAGCACCTTGGCGAGCCACTCGCGCAGGCGGGCCCGGAACTCCTCCTCCTCGGGCGTGTACGAGACGTCCATCAGTTGTCGAGGTCCAGGCCCAGCATGCGGATGGCGTTGCCCCGCATCAGCTTGTGGACGGTCTCGTCGTCGAGGCCCTTCACATGGTCGAGGGCGACCTCCTTGGTGTGCGGGAAGGTCGAGTCGACGTGCGGGTAGTCGGTCTCGAAGGTGGCGTTGTCGCGGCCGACGACGTCCAGGGACGCGACCCCGTGCTTGTCGCGGAAGAAGCAGCAGAACATCTGCCGGTAGTAGTACGTCGACGGCGGCTCCGGGATCAGATCGCGCACCCCGCCCCAGGCGCGGTGCTCCTCCCACACGTCGTCGGCGCGTTCCAGGGCGTACGGGATCCAGCCCATCTGTCCTTCGGAGTAGGCGAGTTTGAGGGTCGGGAACTTCACCAGCACCCCGCTGAAGAGGTAGTCCATCATCGAGGCCATCGCGTTGTTGAAGCTGAGCGAGGCCTGGACGGCGGGCGGCGCGTCCGGGGAGGCGGCGGGCATCTGCGAGCTGCTGCCGATGTGCATGTTGACGACGGTCCCGGTCTCCTGGCACACCGCGAAGAACGGGTCCCAGTAGCCGGAGTGGATGGACGGCAGCCCGAGGTAGGTGGGGATCTCGGAGAAGGTCACCGCCCGCACCCCCCGCGCGGCGTTGCGCCGGATCTCCGCGACGGCCAGCTCCACGTCCCACAGCGGAATGAGGCACAGCGGGATCAGCCGTCCCGCGCTGTCCCCGCACCACTCCTCCACCATCCAGTCGTTGTAGGCGCGGACGCACGCGAGCGCGACCTCCTTGTCGTGCGCCTCGGCGAAGGTCTGCCCGCAGAAGCGCGGGAAGGTCGGGAAGCAGAGGCTGGCCTCGACATGGTTGAGGTCCATGTCCTCGAGCCGCGCCTTGGGGTCCCAGCAGCCACGCCGCATCTGCTCCCGGGTGATGCCCTCCAGGGTCATCTCGTCCCGGTCGAAGCCGACGGCGGCGATGTTGCGCTTGTACGGGAACTTCAGGTCCTCGTAGATCCACCAGTCCGTCGGCTGGCCCTCCGGGTCCATGGTGATCTGGTACTTCCCACCGACGTACGCCAGCTCCCCGATGCCGGCGGTCAGCGGCTTGGGACCCCGGTCCCGGTACTTCGCCGGCAGCCAGGTCTCGAAGAGGTGGGCGGGCTCGATCACGTGGTCGTCGACGCTGATGATGCGGGGCAGTTCGGTCACGATGGTCCCCTCCGCCGGACAGTACTTATCTGATGGTCCGTCAGATAGCATGTCACCTGACGAGTCGTCAGCCAAGCAGGGGGCATACGTGAACGAGACCCCGCACTCCCTGAGTTCCTCCCGCACGCTGTGGGACCTGGTCGCGCGCCGCGCCGATCTCACCCCCGACCGCCCCGTCCTCCTCCAGGAGGACCGCCGGCTGACCTTCGGCGGGCTGCGCGAGCGGGCCGAGCGGGTGGCGGCGGGTCTGTACGGCATGGGCGTCCGCCCCGGCACGGTGGTCGCCTGGCAGCTGCCCACGCGCATCGAGACGGCCGTGCTCTCCTTCGCCCTGGCCCGCCTGGGCGCCGTCCAGTCCCCGGTCATCCCCTTCTACCGGGACCGCGAGGTCGGCTTCGCCCTGCGCGAGTCCAGGTCCGAGTTCTTCGCCGTACCGGGCGTCTGGCGCGGCCACGACCACACGGAGATGGCTCGCCGGCTCGGTGCGAAGGGCGTCTTCGAGGCGTACGACACCCTGCCCGAGGCCGACCCGTCCGTCCTCCCCGCACCCCCCGCCGAGGGCACTTCGGTCCGCTGGATCTACTGGACGTCGGGCACGACCTCCGACCCCAAGGGCGTCCTGCACACGGACCGTTCCCTCATCGCGGGCGGCTCCTGCCTGGCCCACGCGCTGCGCCTCACCCCGAACGACGTGGGCTCGATGGCGTTCCCGTACGCGCACATAGCCGGCCCGGACTACACGGTCATGCTGCTGCTGTACGGCTTCCCGGCGGTGATGTTCGAGCAGTTCGCCCTGCCGGAAGCGCTGGAGGAGTACCGGCGGCACGGGGTCACGGTGGCCGGCGGCTCGACGGCGTTCTACTCGATGTTCCTGAACGAGCAGCGCAGACAGCCGGACACGAAGGTGATCCCCTCCCTCCGCCTCCTCGCGGGCGGCGGCGCCCCCAAGCCCCCGGAGGTCTACCACTGCGTCGTCCGCGAGATGGGCGTCCAGCTCACCCACGGCTACGGCATGACCGAGGTCCCGATGATCACCATGGGCGATCCCGAGGACACCGCCGAGAACCTCGCGACGACCGAGGGCCGCCCACCGCAGGGCATGGAGATACGGATCGTCGACGGCGAGGTCCGGCTGCGCGGCGAGGCTGTCTGCCAGGGCTACCTCGACCCCGCCCAGACGGCCGCGGCCTTCGACCCGGAGGGCTTCCTGCGCACCGGCGACCTCGGCCGCGTCACCGACTCGGGCCACCTCGTGCTCACCGGCCGGCTGAAGGACGTGATCATCCGCAAGGGCGAGAACATCTCGGCCAAGGAGATCGAGGACCTGCTGGCCGCACATCCGGCGGTGGGGGACGTGGCGGTCATCGGCCTGCCGGACACGGAGCGGGGGGAACTGGTCTGCGCGGTGATCGAACAACCTTCCGGTGCCGAGAAGTTGACGCTGTCCGCGGTCGTCTCGTACCTGCGCTCGGAAGGGCTGTCCGTGCACAAGCTGCCGGAGCGGCTGGAGGTGGTGGACGCCCTTCCACGCAACGAGACACTGCGGAAGGTACTGAAGTACCGGCTGCGGGAACGCTTCTCGCAGCGGCCGGCCGCTACTCCGGAACGGTGAAGTAGCGCGCGAACGCCGGGATGATCTCCGCCTCGCCGATCCTGCCGTCGCCGTCCGCGTCGAGGGCGGTGGCGGTGGCGCGGGCGACGTCGGCCGGTACGTGGAAGACGCGCAGGACACGGGCCGTGTCGGTGACGGTGGCGTGGCCGTCCGAGTCCGGGTCGGCCACGGCCAGGGCCGCGTGCAGGAACGGGCGGGCGATCTCGGCGAAGCGGTCGGGGTTGTCGCGCAGGCGCTTGACCGCGCCGGTGACGAACTCCTCGCGGGTGATGCGCTGGTCGCCGTCGCGGTCGGCGATGCCCGCCATGCCCTGCCAGAAGGCCTCCGCGCCGGCGTACAGCGCCTGGCCCTTGTCGGAGCGGGCGGTGACGTCGAACTCGGCGAGCAGCGCCTTGGCCGCCGCGTTGAAGTCCGCGCGGTCGATGTAGCCGTTGCCGTCCTGGTCGAAGGTGGCGAACCGGGCGGCGATCCTGCGCTCGTACTCGGTGCTGACCATGTCTGTTCGGGCCGCCTTACGTTGACGTGGGGGTTGATCTGGCAGGGAGCGTACGTCGCGGGAGGCGGTGAGGTGACGGAAAAGCGGGGGCTGTGCCAAGACCGGGGGAATTCTGCGACAAGCTTGTGGTGTCGGCGTGGTGCGGCTCAGGCCGAGAGGGGGCCCGCCTCGTCGGTGACGGCGGACACGACGTCGGGGCGGACGTCGAAGAGGCGGCGGACACCGAGCGCGCCGAGGACCCGGTTGACGTGCGAGCCCTCGTCGGCGCCCCGGTCCGGCAGGATCAGCCGCAGCCGGCCCTGGCAGGAGCGGATCAGGCGGCGCGCGGCGATCAGCACGCCCACCCCGCTGGAGTCACAGAAGAAGACCTCGGAGAGGTCCAGGATCAGACTGTGATGGCCCTCGGCCACCACGTCATGGACCCGTTGGCGCAGCACCGGCGAGGTCATCAGGTCCAGTTCCCCGGACACCCGGAGCACGGCCCACTCGCCCTGTTCGACGCCGGTCACCTTGAATGCCACGGCCACGCCCCTCCGCTCGCCGGATCTCCCGGAACCGCCCGGAAACGGAAGCAGTTCCTACGTTTCTCTCCGCGCGGCTGCCCAGCGGCCGTTCCCTGAAACTTCGCGGAGGAAACCGCGGGCGGTCGACAGAGGGCTTGTTTCAGTCACTACCGATCCTGTTCGATCAGAGTCGGACACGCTTTGAGTGAAGATTATGTGAAGAGGGCGCTATCACCTGCGACGCCTCGGGGGGCGCACATTGACACAAAGGGGCGTGCGTAGTCAGGAGTGCCGACTACATTCGAGATGAGGGTGCAGAGACGCTGGACGGGCCGGACGACGCGAGGGGAGGGGCAGCATGGCGCAGAAGGACGTACCGCCCCGCTGGGACCGCAAGATGCAGCAGCGGCTCGCGCGCGGTGAGGCCGCCGCGCTCGGCGAGCTCTACGACCGGTTCGCCTCCCTCGTGCACAGCCTCGCCCACCGGGTCCTCGGCGACGAACGGGCCGCCGACGGCGTCACCCGCGAGGTGTTCGCCCACGTCTGGGAACACCCCGACAGCTACGACCCCAAGGAGGGTCCGCTGCGCTCCTGGGTCGCCGCGGTGACCCACCGGCTGGCCGTGCAGCGGCTGCGCGCCACCGAGACCGCCGCGCTCACCGGCGGCGGGAGCGGCTCCGCGGAGGAACTGGAGAGCCTGGAGAGCAAGGTGCACCGCGCCTCGGTCGCCGCCCGCGCCGACTACATCGTCCACTCCATGCCCGCCCCGCTGCGCGCCGCGCTCGAACTGGCCTATTTCCAGCGCCGCGACTACCGCCAGACCGCCACCGACCTCGGCGTCACCGAGGACGAGGCCCGCCGCCGGCTCCGCCTCGGCCTGCAACTGCTGTCCACCGCCCATGACGTCGGCACACCGCCGGGCTACGGGGGTGCGGTGTGAACGGGCCGGGAGGGTTCGAGGCGCACGACGGGGACGACGCGTACGAGGGCGCTGCGGGAGCGGTCCCCGGTGACGGTTCGGGTCACGACTCCGGTGCCGGTATCGGTTCCGGTTCCGGTTCCGGTGACGGGCCGCCGGGTGCCGGTGGACCGGGAACCGGTCGCTCGCCCCGGATACCGCTGCCCCGCGCCTCTGTCGAGGACAGCGGGATGCCGCTGCCCGACCTCGCCGACCTGGGGGACCTTCCGCCCGTGCCGCTCGACCTGTCGCACGACGTCCTGAAGTCGCTCCTCGGCGCCTGGGCCCTGGCCGCCTGCTCGGCGGCCGAGACGGCGGCCGTGGAGGAACACCTCGGCAGCTGCGGGCCCTGCGCCGAGGAGGCGCTGCGGCTGCGTGGGGCGGTCGGTCTGCTGCACCAGCCCGAGAGCCTCGACCTCGACCCCGCCCTGCGCACCCGCGTCCTGGAGAGCTGCCTGGACCGCCGGCCGCCGCGCATCCCGGTGCCCGGGTGGGCGGCTCCCTACGACGCCGAGAGCGCGCGGCTGGACGCACTGCTGCAGGACTTCGGCGACGCGGAGTGGCATGCGCCCGTGCGGCTGCGGTGGTTCGAGGGTGACGCGCCGACGAGTCGTCGTACCACCGTGGCCGGGGTGATCGCGCATCTGCTGTCGGTGGACGGGCTGGTCGCGACGGCGCTCGGTCTGGAGGATCCGCTGGCGGAGGCCCTCGCGAAGGGTGAGAAGACCGAGACGGGCGAGACCGGCGCGCAGGGCGCCGCGGGGCCGGCCGAGCGTACCGAGACGTTCTGGCGGGCGTCCCACTTCCCGCCGACGCGGTCCGTGCGGGGGCCGTGGCGGGAACAGAGCCACAACCTCGTACGGACGGTGTCCTTCACGGGCAGCACCGCCGGCGGGCTGGCGGTGCCCTACGGCCCCTTCGAACTGCCCTTGCACGACGCCATGCTGGACCGCGCCTTCGAGTGCTGGGTGCACGCGGAGGACATCGCGGAGGCGGTGGACTATCCGTACGAGCCGCCCGCGCCGCGTCACCTGAACAAGATGATCGACCTCGCGGCGCGGATGCTGCCGGTGGCGCTGGCCGCGCGGCGTCGGGCGGGGTTGTCCGCGCCGGGGCGGACCCCGCATCTCGTTCCTGCGGGGGCGCCGGGGCGGAGCCTGCGGCTGGAGATCGAGGGGGCGGCCGGCGGCGAGTGGCTGATCCCGCTCGACTCGCCCGGCGCGGTCGGCTCCGCGGAGTTCGAGGTGGCCCATGTCGCCCTGGACGGCGTGGAGTTCTGTCGGCTGGCGGCAGGTCACGTGCCTCCGGAGGAGGCTGCGGCGGGGCAGGTGGGCGACCGGGAGGCAATCAGGGATGTGCTGTTCGCCGCCGCGGGGCTCAGCCGGATGTGACCCGGCTGAGCATCGGCGTGCCGGTGCTGTGGCCGGGCGGCGGTGCTGCAACTCCCCCGGGGGCGCGGGGCTGTATCGATGTGCGGCTCCGCCGCGTGGGCGCGACCAGCCACCGCCGACCCGCAGCCGACCCGACTGCCGGCGGCTCAGTGCACCGAGAACCCGCCGTCCACAAAGATCGACTGCCCGGTGACATAGGCAGACGCGCCGCTCGCCAGGAACACCACCGCCCCCGCGAAGTCCTCGGCCACCCCGTTGCGCCCGACCATCGTGCGCGCGGCCAGTGCCGCCACCCGCTCCGGGTCGGAGGACAGCCGCGTATTCAGCGGGGTCATCACGAAGCCCGGGACGAGGGTGTTGGCGGTGACGCCGTGCGGGGACCACGCCTCGGCCTGGGAGCGGGCCAGTGACTCCAGCGCGCCCTTGGAGACGCCGTAGGCACCGCTCTGCACGAAGGCCCGGTGCGCCTGCTGGGAGGTGATGTGGATGATCCGGCCGTAACCCCGCTCGGCCATGCCGGGCCCGAACCGCTGCCCCAGCAGGTAGGGCGCCTCCAGGTTCACGGCCATGGTGGTGTCCCACACCTCCTCGCCCAGCTCCCCCATCGGCGGCCGCAGGTTGATCCCGGCGCAGTTGACGAGGATGTCGGGCTCCCCGAACTTCCCGGCCGCCTCCTCGGCCCCCGCGCGCACGCCCTCGCGGGTGCTCAGGTCGGCACTGACCCAGGCGGCCCGGCAGCCGTCGGCGGTCAGCTCGTCGACCGTGGCGGCCAGCTGTGCCTCCTTGCGCGCCACGACCACCACGCTCGCCCCGGCCCGCGCCAGTGCCCCGGTGATGGCCCGGCCGATACCGGAGCTGCCGCCGGTGACCACGGCGACACGCCCGTCCAGCGAGAAGAGTTCGGAGAGGTAAGCCCGTGAGGTCATGCCCGAAGCGTCTCTGATCATCCAAGTGATCCTATGCAGGACATGGTGTCCGGCGTGGGTTCTGCCCACCGTGGAGGGGTGGCGTGTGCGTGGAGGTGGAAGCCCGCGCCCCGTTCTGCCCCTCGTGGCCGGTGTCGGCGGGTGGTGGGTGTGCTGATCGTCGTCACGCCCTGGTGCCGACGGGCTGCGCGGGGCAGCATCCTCCGGCCCGTGTGAGCGTGTCCCTCCGGACGCTTTCCCGCCGGCCCCGAGGGGCCGGCGGGGGAGGGTGCCCTGCGTCGCCTGGGCGCGGGGCGTGCACGGATCCGAAAGGGAACACATGAGCCCAAGGGGGCGCCTCAGGCGAAGATCACCGTGCGGCGCCCGTTGAGCAGGATCCTGCGCTCGGCGTGCCACTTCACCGCGCGCGCCAGCGCCTGGCACTCCACGTCCCGCCCGATGGCGACGAGCTGGTCCGGCGTCACGCCGTGGCCCACCCGCTCGACCTCCTGCTCGATGATCGGGCCCTCGTCGAGGTCCGCGGTCACGTAGTGGGCGGTGGCGCCGATCAGCTTGACGCCCCGCGCGTGCGCCTGGTGGTACGGCTTGGCGCCCTTGAAGCTCGGCAGGAAGGAGTGGTGGATGTTGATGATCCGGCCGCTGAGCTGCTTGCACAGGTCGTCCGAGAGGACCTGCATGTAGCGGGCGAGGACGACCAGTTCGACGTTCTGCTCGCGCACGATCTCCAGCAGCCGCGCCTCGGCCTGCGCCTTGTTCTCCTTCGTCACCGGGATGTGGTGGAAGGGGATGTTGTACGAGCCCGCCAGCTCCTGGAAATCGGTGTGGTTGGAGACCACGGCCGAGATCTCCACCGGCAGGGCGCCGATGCTGGCGCGGAAGAGCAGGTCGTTGAGGCAGTGGCCGAACTTGCTGACCATCAGGACGATGCGCATCTTCTCGTCGGCCTGGTTGAGCTGCCAGTCCATGTGGAAGCTGTCACCGATCGCTGCGAAGCTCGCCCGCAGCTTCTCCACGGTCAGCGGCGCGTCGGCGGAGAAGTGGACGCGCATGAAGAACAGTCCCGTGTCGTGGTCGCCGAACTGCTGGCTGTCCTCGATGTTGCAGCCGGTCATGAACAAGTAGCTCGACACGGCGTGCACGATGCCCTTCTTGTCCGGGCAGGAGAGAGTGAGGACGTACTGGTCGGCCGGGGCGGCGGCCGGGGCGGACTGCTCGTTCATGCACCACAGGGTCCCATACGGCCACGCGCCGTGGGCAATCGTCCCGCGGGTCGGGACGGCCGGGACGGCCCGCCGCGCGGCGCCGTCCCGAAAGGCTCCGGCCCGCGTCTACGCGGCCCTCGTCATGATCCGCAGTACCTCCAGGCTCCGCGGAGGCGCGTCCGGATCGTCGCCGTCGCTCGCCGCGAGGCGCAGGTGCGCGTCCCGGGCCGCCCGCACCGCCTCCGGCCACCCGTGGTGGTCGACGTAGGCGGAGACCGGCGCGTCCGGGCCGACCTGGTGCATGATCCTCAGCACCCGCAGGACGGCGGTGTCGACGAGCGCCGCCTCCTGCGAGTCGCGGAATATCGTGCCGACGTACTTCTCGGCGGACCAGTTGTCCAGCCAGGTGTCCTCCACCAGGCGGTACACGGCGTCGGTGACGTCGCCGTACCCGTCGACGCCGGCCAGCCAGACGTCGCGTTGGAACTCCTGGTCGGAGAGCATGTGCAGCGCGGAGCGCACATTGCTGCGCCAGCGCCACCACGGCATGTCGTTCAGTGGCATGCCGCCCATGGTGGAGGAGCGACGGCCGCGACGGGAAGAGTTCTCCGAACCTTGCACGGTCATCGATCGTACGTTCCTCGCCACACCAGTCTCACAGGCCCCTGCAATTCACCTCAGTGTCACCTTTCGTTGACCATGGGTCACTCCCAGGTTAGTGATGTGACGGAATCGTGCTTGTCCATGACCGGCAGGCCACGCATCCGCAGCACCTTCCTCCCCTTCCTCTCCCGGCCCGTCAGAGCCACCGCCCTGTCGGCGGGTGCACTGGCCGCGTGTGCGTCGCTCACCGCCGGCTGCGGGGCCATCCCCGGTGCCACGGGGGGCTCCGGGGATGGCCCGATCAAGGTCATGACCTGGGCGCCCCAGAAGACCGACTCCACCAACAAGCCCGGCATGCCCGCGATGGCCCACGCCTACGGCAAGTGGATCAACGCCCACGGCGGCATCAACGGCCGCAAGCTCGAGGTCCTGACCTGCAACGACCACAACGACAGCGTGGGCGCGGCGAAGTGTGCCCGGCGCGCGGCGGCCGAGGACGTGGTCGCGGTGGTCGGCTCGTACAGCCAGTTCGGCGACTCCTTCCTCGCCCCGCTGGAGAGCTCGGGCATCCCCTACATAGGCGGCTACGGCGTCACCAGCGAGGAGTTCACCGGCCCCATGGTGTACCCGGTCAACGGGGGCCAGCCCGCCCTCCTGGCCGGTCTCGGCAGGGCGCTCGCCGCCTCCTGCGGCCCGGTCTCCCTGGTCCGTCCCGACAGCATCGCCGGCGACCAGCTGCCCGCGCTGCTCAACTCCGGTCTGAAGGAGGGCGGGCACGCCCCGGCCGGCGACCAGCTCGCCGCGGAGAACGCCACCGAGTACGACGGCAAGGTCGACGACGCACTGAAGTACGCGACGAAGGACACGCTCCGCAAGGGGTGCGTGGTGCCCGCGCTCGGGGACCGCACCGACACCTTCATGGACTCCTTCCGGCGGGCCCGCGAGGGCTACCCCTCGGTGCGGACCGCGACCGTACTGGGCAGCGTCGACCAGACGGTGATCAACTCGACGGGCGGCGCGTCGGGGCCCTACGAGGGGTCGTACATCACCGGCTGGTACCCGGTGTCGTCCGACCCGCGCTGGGACCAGATGAAGAAGGTGATCAACGAGGAGGCCTTCGGCGACAACCGCATCGACCCCGCGGACGCCGGAGTGCAGACCACCTGGATCGCCTACACCGTGCTGAAGGCCGTCCTGGAGAAGATCGGCGGCGGCGAGGTGAGCTCCGACACCGTGCGGCACACCCTCGACGACGGCCTGAAGGTGTCCACGGGCGGCCTCACCCCGACCCTGCACTGGCCCTACGAGAGCAAGCTCGCCGGAGTCGGCTTCCCGCGGCTCGTCAACGCCGACGTGACCCTCCAGGTCGTCAAGGGCGGCCGGCTGGTCGCGGCGAAGAAGACCGCGGGCTCGGGCTTCGACGGGATCACCGACATGACGGGCACGCTGGAGAACGCCGAACTGGACTGACCCGGCCGCCGGGGCAGGCCCCGGCGGCCGCCCGGCTCACAGCTGGGTCGGCTGGCGCTGGGTCAGGCCGTACTTCTGCGCGATGGTGTTCCACAGCGCCGCCGCCTTCACCTTCTCCGCGCTGGCGGTGGTGCTCTCCCGGTTGCCGGCCAGGGTCTGGCCGGTGCCGCGGGCCTGGCCCTTGTGGCAGCCCTTCCGGCCACCGCCCACCTGGTCGGCCCAGGCCGCGTAGTGGTTGTCGGCGGCCGCGGACGCCTGCCAGGCCTTGGTGAGGGCGGCGGTCAGCTCGGTGTTGTTCGGCAGCTTGTCCACGGACAGCTTGCCGAGCCGGGTGACCAGGTCGGTGCGCTGCTTGGCCGCGTCGCGCAGGTTGGAGGCGGACTGGCCGGTGTTGTTGCACTGCCGGACGTTCGCCACCGCCTGGATCACCGAGGCGCGGCTGCTGCCGCTGTCGGCGAGCAGCTTGTCCAGGGCGGCCGCCTGCTGCTGGGCGGGGTCGGCGCCGGACGAAGCGGAGTTCTGGGTGGCCGGGGAGGCGGCGGCGACGGTCTTCTTGTCGTTGCCCTTGTCCCCGCCGCCACCGCTGAACATCGCGCCGACACCGAAGCCGACGATGACGATGCCGATGCCGATGGCGGCGAACAGCGGCACCCGCGAGCCGGTACGGCCGTCCCGGCGCCCGCCGTCGTCCTCGTTCATGTCGATGGGCTGGATGTACGACGGCTGCGCCGGGCCCGGGTAGCCGTTCGGCTGGACGCGGGGCATCTGCTGCGTGGAGCCGGCCGGGCTCTCCCCGCCCCCCGGCCCGGAGCGGAAGAGGTTGTCGAACTCGGCGGGCGGCTGCCGCTCCCCGCCCGGCGCCCGGCCGGTGAACGGCGGGATGTACTGGGTGGCGGCGGCGTCGGAGGGGGCGGCCGACTGGGGCACGCGCCCCAGGTACCGCGTCTCCTCACCGGTGGACTCGGGCGGCAGCGCGCCGGCCGCCACCGGCGGTATGAGCTGAGTGGCGCCCTCGTCGACCGGGGCCGCCGGGACCGGCGGTATGAGCTGGGTCGCGCCCTCGTCGACCGGGGCCGCCGGGACCGGCGGTATGTACTGGGTCGCGCCGTCGGCCGCCGGCGGCAGGGACGCGGCCGGGTATGCCTCCGGTACGGCGGGCGGCAGGGCCGCGCCCTGGCCCGCCGCACCGTGCGCCGCGTACGCGTCGGCGGGCGGCAGGGGCGCCGAGGCCGGGTACTGCTGCTGGTACGGGTCCGCGGTGCCGTAGGCGGCAGGCCGGCCCGCGCCCTGGGACTGCGGGCCGCCGTACTGGGGCTGCTGCCCGGCGCCGTACTGCTGCTGACCGCCGCCGTACCGGGGCTGCTGGTCACCGCCGTAGGCCTGCGCCTGCCCCGCGGAGCCATAGGCCGGGGCCTGGCCGACGGAGCCGTAGGCCTGGTCGCCGTACGACGGAGCCGGTGCGCCCTCGGGAGGCAGCGGGCCGGGGCCGTTGCCCGCGGGCTGCTGCTGGTCCGGAGTGCCCCACTGCTGGGCGGCCGCCGGGGGCCAGCCCTGGTCCGGCTGGGGTGCCTGCTGGGCGCCGGGGCCCCACGCACCGCCCCAGGCCTGGCCGCCGGTCGGGGCCGCGGGGGCGGGGGTGGGGGCGCTTGCCATGCCCGGTAGCAGGGGCTCGCCTCCGTCGGAGGGCAGCACGATGCCTTCGTGCGCGGGTCGCGCCGAGGGCTCCTCGCCCTGTCCACTCTGCGTCACCGGGACTCCTACGAATGGGGGACCTTCGGAATCGTCGGCTCACGCTACCGGGTCCCCCGAGCCGGGTGCCACGCAGCTCAGGGAGCGATCTTCTTCCTTGTGACACCAGTAACAGAACAGCCCCGCGGTGCGCTGCATATGGCAACCGTTCTGGGCCCTGATGCCGTTTCCCGTGCGTTCACACCACCGCGGGGCCGCTGTTCAGGCGGCCTGCTGGAGGTCGAGACGGGCCCCGAACTCCCGCACGACCGCTTCGTCCCGGAAGGGCTCCAGGCGCTGCTGGAGGTCCTCCAGATACTCGGCGCCCCGGTTTGACCGGAGTGTCTCCAGCAGTTCCACCGCCTTCATACCGGTGCTGCAGGCCTGCTCGATCTCGCGCTGCTGCACCTGGGCCGTGGCGAGGAGCACATAGCCGATGGCGCGGCGCCGGGCCCGGGTCTCGGGGTGTCCGGCCAGCGACCGCTCGGCGTATCGCGCCGCCGCCTCGGCCTGTCCCAGGTCGCGGTGGCAGTGCGCCAGCTCGTCGGCCAGATAGGCCTCGTCGAAGTGCGCGATCCACACCGGGTCGTCCCCGGAGGCCGCGTCCGCCTGTTCCATCGCCGAGACCGCCCGCCCGGAGGCGGCCTGCGCGGCCCGGACGTCACCGAGCAGGGCGTGCCCGCGGGCCTCGGCCGCGTGGAACATCGCCTCCGCGCGCGGGGTGACCCGTCCGCGCGCCCCTTCCTGCGCGGCCCGCGCCAGCTGGGCGATCTCGCGCGGGTTGCCGAGCTGCGCGGCGAGGTGGCTCATGGAGGCGGCCAGGATGTAACCGCCGTAGCCGCGGTCGCCGGCCGCCTGCGCCAGACGCAGCGACTGGATGTAGTACCGCTGGGCCAGGCCCGGCTGCCCGGTGTCCACCGCCATGTACCCCGCCAGCTCGGTCAGCCGGGCGACGGTCGCGAAGAGGTCGCGGCCGACCGCCTCGCGGTACGACCCCGCGAGCAGCCCGGAGACGACGCTGTTGAGGTAGTGCACGACCACCGGACGCACATGACCGCTGCCGTACTGGTGGTCGAGGTCCACCAGTGCCTGGGTCATGGACCGTACGGCGGCCACGTCGGCCTGGCCCACCCGCGGGCCCGCCTGCCGGGCCACCTGGGCGTCCGGCATGGAGATCAGCCAGTCGCGGCTGGGCTCGACCAGCGCGGAGGCGGCGACGGAGGAGCCGGACAGGAAGTCCCGCCGCCCCACGTCGCTGCGCCACAGCTCGCAGACCTGCTCGATGGCCCCCAGTACCGTCGGCGAGAACTGGAGGCCGACCCCCGAGGCGAGGTTCTTGCCGTTGGCCATGCCGATCTCGTCGATCGTGACCGTACGGCCGAGCTTGCGCCCGAGCGCCTCCGCGATGATCGCCGGGGCCCGGCCGCGCGGCTGCTGGCCACGCAGCCAGCGGGCCACGGACGTCTTGTCGTAGCGCAGGTCGAGACCGTGCTCGGCGCCGCACATGTTGACCCGCCGGGCCAGCCCGGCGTTCGAGCACCCCGCTTCCTGGATGAGTGCCTGCAGCCGTTCGTTCGGCTGCCTCGCAACGAGAGGCCTTGCGGCCATGTGCTACCCCCTGCGAACCCCTGGAGCGTGAAGATCCGGCCGGAAGGATCCGGTCCTGAAGATCACTGCCCAGCTGACATACCGTCAATGCGTGACATGTGCGGTTTGCCGGGGTAAAGGCTGGTGCCAACCCCACCCCTGGCTACCCATCCCACGCCCCGCTTCCTCCCGCGCGCCCCCATTCGTGCACCCGTGCGCCCCGGCCGCGGCGTCGATGCTCCTCCCCTGCCCACGCGTCGGCCGTAACTCCAGGTGAGTGCGGGAGTTGAGTGAAACGTGGAAGAGACGATCGCCGGCACGCAAGCCGCTCAGATTCCGCAGCAGCGCGGGGAATCGCTGCTGGAAACCGCCGTACGCTACGCCGAGGAACGCCACTGGGACCTGTTCCCGGGCGCCTGGCTGGAAGCCGTCGACGGGGCGCAGCGCTGCTCGTGCGGCGATGCTTCCTGCCCCGCGCCGGGTGCGCACCCCACGCGCCCCGACTGGGCGACGCAGGCGACCGGCAGTGCGACCGTCGCGCGCCGGATGTGGCAGAAGCTGCCGACGGCGTCGATCCTGCTGCCCACGGGGCGTACGTTCGACGCGTTGTCCGTGCCGGAGAGCGCGGGGTTCCTGGCGCTGGCCCGCATGGAGCGGATGGAGCTGACCCTGGGCCCGGTGACGCTCACCCCCGACCGCCGCGTTCAGTTCTTCGTGCTGCCGGGGGGCTCGGTGAAGATTCCCGACCTGGTGCGGAAGCTGGGGTGGTCGCTGGCCTCGCTGGACCTCATGCCGCTCGGCGAGGGGAGTTACGTGGCCGCTCCGCCGACCCGTTTCGGCTCGCGTGGCGCCGTGCAGTGGGTTTGCCGGCCCACGCCGGCGAACCGATGGCTGCCGGACGCGGAGGAGCTGATCTCGCCGCTGGCCTACGCGTGCGGCCGGGATCGCTGACGTGCGCCCACGCGGCGGAGCCGCATACCGGGCACGGTCCGGCGCCCCTGAAGGCAATTGCCCACCGTAGGGTTCTGGCATGGCAGAGGCTGCGGTTCGTGTGCGAGGGCTCTGGAAGCGGTTCGGGCAGCAGGTCGCCGTGGGCGGGATCGACCTCGATCTTCCCTCCGGGAAGTTCATCGGACTGGTCGGTCCCAACGGGGCCGGGAAGACCACCACGTTGTCGATGGTGACCGGGCTGCTCCGGCCCGACCACGGGTCCGTCGAGGTCGTCGGGCGCGACGTGTGGCGGGACCCGGTGGCCGTGAAGGCACGGATCGGGGTGCTGCCCGAGGGGCTGCGGTTGTTCGAGCGGCTGTCGGGACGGGAGCTGCTGGGGTACTCCGGGCGGCTGCGGGGGCTGCCCGGCGCCGAGGTCGACAAACGGGCCGCACAGCTGCTGGACGTGCTCGACCTGGCCGGTGCGCAGCACAAGCTCGTCGTGGACTACTCGACCGGCATGCGCAAGAAGATCGGGCTCGCGGCCGCGCTCCTCCACAACCCCGACGTGCTGTTCCTCGACGAACCCTTCGAGGGCGTCGACCCGGTGTCCGCACAGACGATCCGGGGCGTGCTGGAGCGCTACACCGCCTCCGGCGCCACCGTCGTGTTCTCCTCGCACGTGATGGAGCTGGTCGAGTCGCTGTGCGACTGGGTGGCCGTCATGGCGGCGGGCCGCATCCGGGCGACCGGCACGCCGGCCGAGGTCCGCGGGGAGCATCCCACCCTGCAGGCGGCCTTCCTGGAGCTGGTGGGGGCGCACGGCCGGGACACCGCCACCGATCTGGACTGGCTGGGCGGCGGGGCGGCCCGATGACGAGCCTGACCTCCACCGTCGTACAACTGAAGCTGTCGCTGCTGCGAGGCGGACTGAGGCAGTCGGCGGGCCGGCGGGCCGCGTTCGTCGCCTCGGCCGTCGTCGCCCTGCTGTTCGCACTGCTGCAACTGCTCGGCCTGGTCGCGCTGCGCGGGCATGCGCACGCCGAGGCGGTCGCCGTCCCCGGTACGGCCGTGCTGGCGCTCGGCTGGGCGGTGATGCCGCTGTTCTTCCCCAGCGGTGACGAGACGCTGGATCCCACCCGGCTGGTGATGCTGCCGCTGCGCCCCCGGCCGCTGGTCCGGGCCCTGCTGGCCGCCTCGCTGGTCGGTGTCGGGCCGCTGTTCACGCTGCTGGTGCTGGTGGGATGCGTGCTGTCGGTGGCGCACGGGGCAGCGGGGTACGCCGTCTCTGTCGTCGCCGTGGTTCTCGCGCTGCTGGTCTGCGTGGCGCTCGCGCGCGCCGTCGCCTCAGCCAACGTACGGCTGCTGACCAGCAGGAAAGGGCGCGATCTGGCCGTGCTGAGCGGTCTGGTGATCGCCGTCGGGGCACAGCTGGTCAACTTCGGTGCGCAGCAGCTCGGTTCGGCAGGTCTCGGACAGCTGCAGCCGGCGGCGGACGTGCTGTCCTGGGTGCCGCCCGCCTCGGCCGTCGGGGCGGTGCGGTCGGCGAGCGAGGGATCGTACGGCACGGCCCTCGCCCAACTCGCTCTGTCGGTCGCCGGGCTGGTTCTGCTGGTCGCCGTCTGGGCGCGAAGTCTGACCCGGCTGATGACCTCGCCATGGGGGTCCCCCCTGCTTGAGCGAAGCCGGAAGCCTGGGGGAGGGTCCACCCTGCAGGCTCCCGACGCCGGGGCGCCGGACCGCGCCTCCTCGGCGGGGCTTCGGCGGCTGCTGCCCGACGGACGCACGGGCACGGTCATGGAGCGCGCCCTGCGCTACATCTGGCGCGACCCGAAGACCAAGGCCGCATGGGTGACCTCGCTGGCCATCGGGCTGATCGTGCCGGTGTTCAACGCGGTGCAGGGCACCGGGTCGGTCTACTTCGCGTGCTTCGCCGCCGGAATGCTCGGCATCCAGATGTACAACCAGTTCGGGCAGGACACCTCCGCGTTCTGGATGGTGGCCCTGACCATCTCCTCGACGAAGGACGCGCACGCCGAGCTGCGCGGGCGGGCGCTGGCCCTGCTGGTGGTCACCCTGCCGTACGCCACCCTCGTGACCGTCCTGACCACTGCTCTGCTGGACGCCTGGGACCGGCTCCCCGAGACGCTGGGACTCTCCCTCGCGCTGCTCGGCGCGATGCTGGCGACCGGCGCCTGGACCTCGGCCCGCTTCCCGTACTCCATCCCCCAGGAGGGCCACAAGAACGTGGCCCCGGGCCAGGCCGGCCTGGCCTGGATCTCGATCTTCGGCGGCATGGTCGCAGCGGCCCTGCTCTGCTCCCCCGTGATCACCCTGACGATCTGGCTGAACGTGAGCGCCGGCGGGGAGGCGTGGAGCTGGGTGCTGCTGCCGGCGGGGGCGGGCTACGGTGCACTGCTGACCCTGCTGGGCCTACGCCTGGCGGCCCCCCGAACCGCGACCCGCCTACCGGAGATCCTGGCCGCGGTGAGCAGAGGCTGACGGAACTTGCGACGAGGGGCCCCTGCACCCCCCTGAGGGGCGCGGGACCGTGCCGATGTGCGGCTCCGCCGCGGGGCGCGGCAAGCCACATCGGACCCGCACCCGCCACCGCGCAGAACCACGCGGACGCGAAGGCGCTCAACCCGCCAGCACAGCCTCGAGAAACGGCTCGACAGCCAACCGCCAAGCCACCGGCTGGTCATAGTGGACGAGGTGCCCGGCGTCGGCCACCTCCGCATACTCCCCGCGCGGAAGAACCCGCACCATCTCCTGCGCCTCGGCCCGCCCCAACTCACCGTCCAGGCCACGGACGACCAGCGCGGGACACTCGACCTGGGCCAGCTCCTCCCAGTGCGCGTCGTACACCCAGCTCTCCCGGGTCGCGAGCATCTGCTCCGGCTCGAAGACGGGCCGCCAGCCGTCGGCGGACTCGTGCATGACCTCGGCGTAGAAGGCGCCGCGGGCGGGCTGGGGGCGCTCCACCCAGGGATCGTCCTCGCCGAACCACTTGCGGACGTCGGCGAGCGTGGCGAAGGGGACGGGCCAGGACCGGAACCAGTCGGCCCATTCGCGCTGTGAGGCCGAGCCGAGCGCGGAGGCCCGCATGTCGCAGATGATCAGGCCGCACACCAGGTCGGGGCGTTTCGCGGCGAGCTGCCACGCGGTCAGGGCGCCCATGGCGTGGCCGATGAGGACGGCGGGGGCGAGACCGAGCTGTTCGAGGGCGGCCTCGGCGTCCTCGACGTAGGCGTCCCGGGTGTACGCGGCCTGCGGGAGCTTGTCGCTCCGGCCGTGGCCGCGCTGGTCGAGCGCGACGGCGCGGTGGCGCTCGGCGAGCCAGCGGGCGGTGGACGCCCAGTGCGAGGCACGGCCCATCAGGCCGTGGAGTAACAGCACCCCCGGAGCCCCGGGCTCCGCCCCCGGTTTGGGCGGGTCCGCGAACTCCCACGCGGCCAGGCGCACCCCGCCCGCACCCGCCACATCGATACGCCGTGCCATCGGCCTGGCACCCCCCAGCTCCGCCTGCCTCGTACCGGTGTACTGCCGTTGTCGCAGTCGTACTGTCGCTCGTACTGCCGCCGCAGACTATCGAATGCCTATTCGAAAATACTGCCTCTGCGGACAACACCCCTCATTCGAGTGACACCCTTCGGTGAATGATCGCCGCCGCCGAGGGGATCTTTCTGGCGGGAGGCGGACCGCTCGGGGAAAAACGGTCCGAGGGGGTTGACCCTGAGAGCTCGGGGCTCCGGGTCAGCACAGGGGAGGACAGGCCCCGGCGCCACACGGCGCCGGGGCCCTCTCATGCTCAGCGCTTGGCCACGAACACATGCGAGGCGACGTCCGCCTCCAGCTCGGCCGCCTCACCGCCGCTGCCCACCAGCACACCGCCGGGCGACTCCGTCACGCTCACCACCGAACCGGGCTGCACGCCCGCACGGCGCAGCGTGTACATCAGCTGGGCGTCGGTCTGGATCGGCTCGCCGATACGGCGCACGACGACCGTCTTGCCGTCGCCGCCCGGGTCCAGATCGGCCAGCGACACCATGCCCTCGTCCAGGAACGGGTCGGCCCCGTCCTTCTCGCCCAGCTCCTCCAGGCCCGGGATCGGGTTGCCGTACGGCGACTCGGTCGGGTGCCGCAGCAGCTCCAGCACCCGGCGCTCCACGGCCTCGCTCATCACGTGCTCCCAGCGACAGGCCTCCGCGTGCACCTGCTCCCACTCCAGGCCGATGACATCGACCAGCAGACACTCCGCGAGGCGGTGCTTGCGCATCACACGCGTGGCCAGTCTGCGGCCCTCGTCGGTCAGCTCCAGGTGCCGGTCGCTGGCCACCGAGACCAGGCCGTCGCGCTCCATTCGCGCCACCGTCTGGCTCACCGTCGGCCCGCTCTGGTCCAGCCGCTCCGCGATGCGGGCGCGCATGGGGACGACGCCTTCCTCTTCGAGTTCGAGGATGGTGCGGAGATACATCTCCGTGGTGTCGATCAGTCCGGACATACGTGCCCCTCGATTACCTCTGCCGGAAGCTCGCCGCTCTCCGGCGCGTGCGCTGGCCCTGGATTCAATTCTGCCGGATACCACCGACAACCGTGCCGCACCGCGGAAACCGCCCGGTGAAGACTGCCCCGGCGCATGGCCCGTCCGAGCACCCCCGTATTGACACCGCACTGGTCCAGACCGCACGGTGATCCGCGACACAGACGCTTGCGAAGGGGCACCGCATGAGCGACGGCACACCTGCCGACCTGTTCTTCGACGCCGCCATCGGCCTGCTGCAACGGGTCCGGGAGGAGGAGGCCGAGGCGATCACCGCGGCCGGCACCCTGCTCGCCGACACCGTCGCCGCCGGCGGCCGCCTGTTCGCCTTCGGCGCCGGACACTCCTCGCTGGCCGCCCAGGACGTCGTATACCGTGCCGGCGGACTCGCCCTGATGAACCTGCTCGCCGTCCCCGGAGTCGTCGGCGTCGACGTCACCCCGGCCACCCTCGGCTCCGCCCTGGAACGCGTCGACGGACTCGCGAGTGCCGTCCTGGACTCCTCCCCGCTCCGCGCCGGCGACGCCCTCGTGATCATCTCCCTGTCCGGCCGCAACGCCCTGCCCGTCGAGATGGCGCAGGGCGCCCGCGCCCTCGGCGTACGGGTCATCGGCGTCACCTCCGTGGCCTACGCCGCGCAGACCGAGTCCCGGCACAGCTCCGGCACTTTCCTGAAGGACCACTGCGACATCGTCCTCGACTCGAAGATCGCCGTCGGCGACGCCGAACTGACCCTCGACACCATCCCGGCCCCGTTCGCCCCGGCCTCCACCGTGGTCACCGCCGCCCTCATGCAGGCCACGATGGCCACCACGGCCGCCACCCTCGCCGACCGCGGCATCGAACCCCCGCTGCTGCGCTCCGGCAACGTCGACGGCGGCCACGACTGGAACCGGCGCGTCATGACCGAGTACGGCGACCGGATCTTCTACCGGCACTGAGCACGGGCCGCCCGCGTCGGCACCGGGCACCGGCTACTGCTCCGCCGGTTTCTCCCGCACCGCCTCCGCCAGGTCCAGCGCCGCCGCGACCCGTACGGCCACGTCCTCCGCGTAGGCCGCGTCCGCACGCTCGAATCGGCTGCGGCCGGCCCCGCGCAGGAACGTGACCACACCCAGCGTCCGCCCCCGGCTGCGCAGCACCACGCACAGCGCGTGCACCGCGTCCTCGGGCCACTGCCGGGCCAGCGCCCACTCACGCGCCCGCTCGGCCGGAATCGACCCGGCATCCGCACGCACGGACCCGGCCCGCTCGACACAGGTCAGCGCCGGATGCCCCTCCTCGTACCGCAGTGGCAGCCCGGCCGCCCCCGAGAGCAGACTCGGCCCCGGCGCACCCGCGGGCGTGGCGGCGAGCCGCACCAGCCGGACCGGAACCGCCTCGTCCCCCTCCGCCCGCGGAGCGCCCGCCACACGGTCGAGCAGGGCATGGTCGGCGAAACCGGCGAGCGCGAAATCGAGATGGACGGTGGCCGCCTCCGCCGGGTCCTCGCACTCGGCGGCGGCCCGGGCCGCCCGGTGCAGCTGGTTGGTACGGAACCGCAGCAGGGCCCCCTCCTGCTCGCCCTGCTTGGCCTCCGTCACGTCCTGGAACAGCCAGCCGACCCCGAGCGGCACGGGCTCCTCCGCGAGCGGCGAGGCCAACCGCAGGAACCCACTGCGCCAGCAGCGCCGCTTCTCGCCCTCGGGCACCCGCACGGTCACCCACATCTCGGCGGGCGCGGGCGGCGCGCCTTCGGCCAGCACATGGGTCAGCGCACTCTCCAGCTCCTCCACGCCCTGCGCCAGCAACTCGCCGAGCGGCCGCCCGAGCGCGGACGTACGCCCGGTGCCGAGCGCGCGAGCCGCGTGCGCGTTGACGACAGCGGGACGCAGATCGGCGTCGACGAGCACAACACCCCAGGACGCGTCCTCGAACAGCGCCTCGCTCAACGCGATGGACCGCTCCAGATCGATCTGCGCGTGCACCTCGCTGAACGCGCAGTACAGACCCGCCGGCTTCCCGTCCGGCCCCCGCACCGCAGCGGACTGGGTCCGCACGAGAACCCGCCCGCCGTCCTTCGTGACCAGAGCGAACTCATGAACCTGCCGGCCGGGCGCGTGCATGGCCGACATCAGCCGCGCCTGCACGTCCTCGGCGTCCGCGCTGCGCACCGCCCATCCGGCGAACCCGTGCCGCCCGACCGCCTCCGCCGCGGTCCAGCCCAGAATCCGCTCGGCCTCCCGGTTCCAGTGCGTGACGACCCCGTCCGCGTCGAAGGCGCACAGCGCCGCGTCCATGCCGTCCAGCAGCGCGGCGAGCAGATCGGAACCCCCGGTGTCCTCCGGCCCGTCGGGCCCGCCCGGCCCGTCATGGCTGTGTGGACCGTCCCGCTCGGGCTCGTCCGGCCCCAGCTCGTCGGTGGTCCCACTCCGCCGGGAAGCACTCACCTGGACCCCCTGGAGGCTGCGTCGGCGCATCTGCGGCGCTCGGTTCGCTCACTGGCCTTCATTCAACTGGAACGTGACACAGCCCACATCCTGTTCCCGCAGATTGACGGAATCAATGCCCGGCACCGGACTGCGGCTCCAGCCGCAGATCGACCCACTCGTCGGTCTCCCCGTCCAGCACGTACCGGTCGATCTCCACGAACCCGCACCGCTCGGCGAACCGCAGCCCGTCCGCGTTCACGGCCAGCACGCATGTCTCGACCGCCCCCGCACCCAGCACACGCGCGCGGGCGAGCCCGCTCTCGTACAGCGCCGTGCCGAAACCACGCCGCCGGAACTCGGGCAGCACGCGCGCGATGACCGTCGCGACGCCCTCCTCCCCGGCCGGCGGCCGCACCGTGGAACACCCCACGAGCACGTCACCCAGATACGCGTTCTCCAGCCGGTACCGCTCACGGCGCACCCGGGCGTCCTCCAGGGACATCGCGGCGGGCGGCACGATGACGTTGTGGACGTGGCGCCATTGTTCGAGCTGGGCGTCGCTGTCCACGGCTTCGATTCGAAGATCGGTCACACGGTCAGCCAACCGGCCGTACCCGCACCGGGTCAACTGCATAAGAGAACGCCGGCCGGGCGAGCCAGTACCACTGTCACCGCTTACGCGTTCGGGAAATCCGACAGATTCGCAAATCCGAGCGACGTACGGCTGATCATCTCAGCCGCTCGATCCCCGTTCACTAGCGTCAGTCGCAATTCGGAAAGGAGGTCACCGGCTCCCCAGCCGCAACGCTGTCATGTGACCAGCCCTAGTCATCACGATCAACGGATCAGGGAGGTGACCCCGATGACTACGTTTCCTGCAGGCGAGCAGACCCACCAGGCTGTGCTTCCTCAGCAGCCTGCTCTGGAATCCGTGAGAGCAGACACCCCCGGGAGCAGGGACGAAACGGCTCACGGACACCCCGCCACCGCGCGGGGCACCGGCAGGGAACATGGGCGAGGGGAGACCGACGGGCACGGCACCAGAACCCGTCGGCGTCACGCCAAGCGCGCTGCCCAGGCAGCGCAGGCGGAAGAGAACGGGAGCGGTGACGCTCCCACCGGAGCAAGCAGGGTCTTCGTCCTCTCCAAGGACGGGCACCCACTCATGCCCTGTCATCCCGCACGAGCCCGAGAACTCCTCAGCAAGGGGCGAGCCGCAGTCGCACGCCAGGTGCCCTTCACCATCCGCCTGAAGGACCGAACGCTGGCCGACTCGGAAGTCGACGGCGTCCAACTACGCATCGACCCCGGCTCCAAGGGCACCGGACTCGTCCTCACCGACGAAAAGAAGGAGACCACCGAAGACGGCACCACCGTCACCGTCCGACGCGGACTCATCTCGGTCGAACTCCACCACCGAGGCGCGCAGATCCAGAGCTGCATGCGACAGCGCGCGGGCTACCGGAACAGGCGACGTTCGGCCAACTGCCGTTACCGAACCCCACGCTCGCAGAACAGAGTCCGCCCCGAAGGATGGCTCCCACCCTCGCTACGCCACCGCGTCGACACCACCTTCTCCCTCGCCAACCGCCTGTGCCGCTACGCGCCCGTCACCGACATCCATCTGGAACGCACGGCCTTCGACACCCACTCCATGAGTGCGGGCAAACCGCTCTACGGTGCGGAGTACGCGCAAGGCCTCCTGGCAGGAACCACTACACGCTCCTACCTGCACGCCAGGTGGGGCGGTGCCTGCGCCTACTGCGGGGCTACTGGCGTACCCCTGAACATCGAGCACGTACGTCCTCGCAGCCGACAAGGATCCAGCCGCATCTCGAACCTCGTCCTCTCCTGCATCCCGTGCAACAAAGCCAAGGGCAGCCGGTCCATCGAGTCCTTCCTCGCCCACCGGCCCGACCTCCTGGCCCGGATCCTCGAACAGACCAAAGCCCCGCTCCGCGACGCCGCTGCCATGAATGCGATCCAGTGGCAGCTCACGGAGGCGCTGGAGACGCTCGAGAGGCCCGTACACGCCTGGCCAGGCCTTCTCACCAAGACCAACCGCGACGCCATGGGCCTCGCCAAGACGCACACCCTGGACGCCCTGTCCGTCGGCCACATTGATCACGAGAGCGGGGACGCGATCGCTCGTTTCCCTGATCGGGTACTGATCGTCAAAGCCACTGGTCGCGGCTCATACGCCCGCACCACGCCGGATCGGTATGGATTCCCCCGGCTGCGGCGGGCCCGTAAGAAGCAGCACTTCGGGTACGTCACCGGTGACCTGGTACGCGCTGTCATGCCCTCCGGCAAGTGGGCAGGTACTTGGACCGGCCGTATCTCCGTCCGAGCCAGAGGCCAGCACAGCCTCACTACCTCGATCGGCCGGATCAACCTCTCTCACTGGAATCTACGGCTGCTGCAGCGGGGCGACGGGTACGGCTACAGCTTCCGTCCGGAAGCCGTTCCATCAGCATCTCCGAAAAACAGTTGAGCCCTTCTTGGCTACTGCTTAGGCTGCCAAGCAAGCAGAGAGGAGGTGATCGGGTAAATGAGTGAAACCCGGACGCGCGAGGTGGCTGCGGGCTAGCGGCCCGCCCCCACACGATGTGCGGTGCCGGACCAGCGTGTGAGAAACACGCAGCCGGCCTAATCCAACGCAGTCACCCGACCCGCGAGCTCGCCGGTACGTCCGGCCGGCTCCCCCGCCGATCAGGCGGAGGGACCGAGCTCGCGGGTCGTCTGCCTTTCAGGGAGGGCCAGCGCCTTCAGGGGCTGAGCCGCTCCACGTCCCACGCCCCGTCCGGCTGGGCCACATACCGCAGCCGGTCGTGCAGCCGGCTCTCGCGCCCCTGCCAGAACTCGACCGTCTCCGGCGCGATCCGGAACCCGCCCCAGTGCGGCGGAACCGGCACCTGCTCCCCCTCCGGGTAGCGCGCGTCCAGCTCCTCGTACGTGGCATCCAGCTCGTCCCGGGACGAGAGCACCGAGGACTGCGCACTGGCCCAGGCACCCAGCTGCGAGCCGTGCGGGCGGGAGCGGAAGTACGCCGCGGTCTCGTCCCGGCCCGTGCGGCGCGCGACACCCGTGACGATCACCTGGCGGGCGATCGCATGCCACGGAAAGAGCAACGAGATGTACGGGTTGCCGGCCAGCTCCCGGGCCTTGCGGGAGTCGTAGTTCGTGTAGAAGACGAAGCCGTCGGTGTCGTAGTGCTTCATCAGGACCGTGCGGGAGCTGGGCCGGCCCGCCGCGTCCGCGGTGGAGACGACCATCGCGTTGGGCTCGTACAGCGTCCCGTGCAGGGCGGCCCGGGCGGCGTCCTCGAACCAGCGGGAGAACTGGTCCATGGGGTGCGCGGCGAGATCCTTCTCGTCGAGGCCGGCGGCCTGGTACTGCTTGCGCATGGCGGCGGGATCGACGAGGGGGTCGGGGCTGAAGTCGCTGTCGGTCACGCGGTCATCCTGCCGTATCGAACGCGCGTGGCACTCAGTGTCGCGTGGCCTCCCCAACTATGGCACTCGGGGTTATCGTGCTTGTTCCCCTTGCGGTTTGGGTGACCACCGGCTGATCGGGGCATCACCGGGGTGACCGCCGCCGACACTTTCACGAGGAGCCGCCTGATGTCCGATTTCGTACCCGGGCTCGAAGGAGTCGTCGCGTTCGAGACGGAGATCGCCGAACCCGACAAGGAGGGCGGCGCCCTGCGCTACCGCGGCGTCGACATCGAGGACCTGGTCGGGCACGTCTCCTTCGGGAACGTGTGGGGGCTGCTGGTCGACGGCGCCTTCAATCCGGGGCTGCCGCCCGCCGAACCGTTCCCGATCCCGGTCCACTCCGGTGACATCCGGGTGGACGTCCAGTCCGCGCTGGCCATGCTCGCCCCGGTCTGGGGCCTGAAACCCCTCCTCGACATCGACGCCGACCGGGCCCGCGACGACCTCGCGCGCGCCGCCGTCATGGCGCTGTCGTACGTCGCCCAGTCCGCGCGCGGGCAGGGCCTGCCGATGGTGCCGCAGCGAGAGATCGACAAGGCTCACTCGGTCGTGGAGCGCTTCATGATCCGCTGGCGCGGTGAGCCGGACCCCAAGCACGTCGCGGCCGTCGACGCCTACTGGACGTCCGCCGCCGAACACGGCATGAACGCCTCCACCTTCACCGCGCGCGTCATCGCCTCGACCGGCGCGGACGTCGCCGCGGCCCTCTCGGGGGCGGTCGGCGCCATGTCCGGACCGCTGCACGGCGGCGCCCCCTCCCGAGTGCTCGGCATGATCGAGGAGATCGAGCGGACGGGTGACGCCGAGGCGTACGTCAAGCAGGCCCTGGACCGCGGAGAGCGGCTGATGGGCTTCGGCCACCGGGTGTACCGGGCCGAGGACCCCCGCGCGCGCGTGCTGCGCCGTACCGCCAAGGAGCTGGGCGCGCCGCGCTTCGAGATCGCGGAGGCGCTGGAGAAGGCGGCCCTGGAGGAGCTGCACAACCGCAGGCCGGACCGGGTGCTGGCCACCAACGTCGAGTTCTGGGCCGCGATCATGCTGGACTTCGCGGAGGTGCCGGCGCACATGTTCACGTCGATGTTCACGTGCGCGCGGACCGCCGGCTGGTCGGCGCACATCCTGGAGCAGAAGCGGACCGGCCGGCTCGTACGGCCGTCCGCCCGGTACGTCGGCCCCGCGGCGCGCAGCCCGCAGGAGATCGAGGGGTACGCGGACATCGCCCACTGAGAGAGGTGTTCGGGGTCGCGTGGGCGGCTGCAGGTCCGCTGTGGCTTGCCGCGCCCACGCGGCGGAGCCGCATATCGACTACAGCCCCGCACCCCTGCGGAGTTGATCACGCGGGTGTCAGCAAGTCCCCGTGGTGCCGTTCCGCCACCAGTGGGTGGGCCCGGAGTTTGCCCTTCAGTTCGTTGTAGCCGTACTCGGCGAACAGGGGGTTGGCCGGGTCGGTGGTGATGCCGGGGGCCGTCGACGCGTGCGGGAAGGGCAGGGGCTCGACCCTGGCGTCCAGGCGGGGGTTGTAGAAGAACGGGACCGAGAAGCGTTCCGTCGCTCCGGGCGGGCTGATCACCCGGTGGTTGGTGGCGATCAGGTAGCCGTTGGTGGCCACCTCCAGGAGTTCGCCGAGGTTGACGACGAAGGCGCCCTCGAGCGGGGGCACGTCGTGGAAGAGCCCGTCCTCGCGGTGGACCTGGAGGCCGCCGACCGTGTCCTGCAGGAGCAGGGTGAGGAAGCCGTAGTCCTTGTGGGCGCCGACGCCCTGGTCGGTGCCGTCGCCCGCGCTGCCGGGGTAGCGGACGAGCTTGAGGTGCGGGTGGGCGTGGTCGCCGAAGATCGGGTCGTAGAAGTCGGCGGGGGCGCCGATGGCGGTGAGGAGCTCGTGCAGGAGGCGCTGGGCCACTGCGCTCAGCTTGTCGATCCAGTGCAGGGCCGCCGTGCGCAGTGCGGGGAGGGCGGCCGGCCACTGGTTGGGGCCCTGCAGCCACCAGTAGGGGGGCTCGCCGGGTCCGGGGACGTGGGCGGGGCGTTCGGCGCCTATGTCGAGCTGGTCGCGCCAGTCGCGGGCGCCGCCGGTGCGCTCGTCGCCGGTGCGGGTGTAGCCGCGGAAGTGCGGGGAGTTGACGTTGTCGAGGGCGAGCCGGTCGGCCTCGGGGAGGTCGAAGAAGGCGCGCATGGCGGCGAGCAGGGCGTCGGTCTCGGCCGGGGTCACACCGTGTCCGACGAGCTGGAAGAAGCCGACGTCGTGGGCGGCGCTGTGCAGCTGGGCGTGGAGCAGGGCACGGGCCTGGGGGCCGCGGTCGGCGGCGGACAGGTCGATGATCGGGAGCTGGTCGTACGACGGGGTCGTCGCGGAGTGCGTCGTCATGGGAGCGTCCACAGGGTGTGTGGGCCACGGGCAGGCCACCGAGGATGGGGCGGCGCCCGGAATGCCGCAAAAGAAAGAAATAAGGGGGCTGGGTCAGGCGGAAGGCCGACAGCCCATGCTCGTGACGCGCACGTAGTCCACGTGGCGGCGGCGAACGAGCATCGGAGGCATGGGCCCAAGGGTAACGCGCTCCCGCAACTACCCCGCCGGCCCGGTGTCGCCTCAGCCCAGTGATTCCTCCAGCAGCAGCGCCCACTGGGCAAGCACGCGCTCGCGGCGGGCGGTGTCGTCGGTGAGGAGGTTGGCGAGGCCCAGGCCGCGGGCCATGTCGAGCAGGCCCTGGACGGTCTCCCGGACGCCGGGGCGGGACTCGTCGGCGCCGAGCAGGTCGACGGCGATGCGGTGGGTCTCGCGGCCCACGCGGGCCTCGAGTTCGGTCACGCGCGGGCGCAGCTGCTCCTCGTCGGAGGCGGCGACCCACAGGTGGAGGGCGGCGCGGAAGAGGGGGCCGGTGTAGAGGTCGACGAGGGCGAAGACGACGGCGCGGCGGTCTGCGGCGCCGTCCGGGAAGAGCGCGCGCAGGGCGGTGGAGCGTTCTTCGGCCACGTACTCGACGGCGGCCGTGAACAGGTCCTCGCGGGTCGGGAAGTGGTGCTGGGCGGCGCCCCGCGAGACGCCGGCGCGTTCGGCTACGACGGAGACGGTGGAGCCTGCCCAGCCGTGCTCGGCCAGGCAGGCCACGGCGGCCTCCAGGAGCCGCTGCCGGGTGGCCCGGCTGCGGTCCTGCTTGGGTACGCGGTCGCGTTCCGCCGTACTCACACCACCCATGCCGCATCCCGTCTTTCCAGGAAGGCCGTCATCCCCTCCCGGGCGTGGGGGGTGGAGAACAGCCGGGCCGAGAGCGCGGTCAGCTGGGCCGCGTCCCGGTCGAACGTCTCCAGCACCCTAGCCGTGAGCAGCTGTTTCGTCTCGGCCAGTGCCTGCGGGGAGGAGCGGCGCAGGCCGTCGAGGACGGGGGCCAGGGCTTCGTCGACGTCGTCGGCTGCGGTGGTGAGCAGGCCCAGGCGTACGGCCTCGGCGGGGGCGAAGCGTTCGCCGGTGAGGTAGTAGCGGGCGAGGGCGCGGGGGTCGGTCCGTGGGATCACCGGGAGGGAGATCACCGCGGGGGCGACGCCGATGCGGACCTCGGTGAAGGCGAAGGTGGCCGCGGTGGAGGCGGCGGCGATGTCGCAGGCGGCGAGGAGGCCGAGGCCGCCCGCGCGGACGTGTCCGGTGATCCGGGCGAGCACGGGTCTGGGCAGTTCCACGATCTGCCGGAGCAGGCCCACGAAGGCGTCCGGGTCGGGTGGGTCGCGCAGGTCGGCGCCGGCGCAGAAGGTGGTGCCGGTGTGGGTGAGGACGACCGCGCGGACGTCCGGGTCCTTGCCGCAGCCGGTCAGGGCCTCGGCGAGTTCGCCGACGAGGGCGGCCGAGAGGGCGTTGCGGGTGCCGGTGGAGTCCAGGCTGAGGGTTTCGACGCCGCGCGCGCGTGTGCGTCCGACGAGTGCGCTCACGTGTGCTCCCTGAGCTGGCGGCGCAGGATCTTCCCGGTGGCCGCGCGGGGGACGGTGTCGACGAAGGTGATGCGGCGGACGCGTTTGTAGGGGGCGACGCGTTCGGCGACGTAGAGCATGATGTCGTTCTCGCTGAGGTCGGCGGCGGTGGGCTGGCGGACGACGAAGGCGTGCGGGATCTCGTTGCCGTCCTCGTTGTGGCCGCCGACGACGGCGGCGTCGGCGATGCCGGGGTGGGTGAGCAGGAGGGCCTCCAGTTCGGCCGGGGCCACCTGGAAGCCCTTGTACTTGATGAGTTCCTTGACGCGGTCGACGACGAAGAGCCAGCCGTCGTCGTCGACGTGCCCGATGTCCCCGGTGTGCAGCCAGCCGTCGGCGTCGATCATGTCGGCGGTGGCGTCGGGGCGGCCGAGGTAGCCCTTCATCACCTGGGGGCCGCGGATGAGGATCTCGCCGGGCTCGCCGGCGGCGAGGTCCTTGGCGGGGTCGTCCAGGGAGACGATCCGCATCCCGGTGCCGGCGATGAGCTTGCCGACCGTGCCGGGGGGCGCGTGGTGCAGGGCGTCGAGCGGGACGACGTGGGTGCCGGGCGACAGCTCGGTCATGCCGTAGGCCTGGCCGATCGGGGGCAGGCCGAGGCGTTCGGCGCAGGCGGCGGCGAGGGCGGCGTCCAGCGGGGCGGCGGCGCTGATGACGTACTTCAGGGACGAGAGGTCGTAGCGGGCGACCGCCGGGTGCTTGGCGAGGGCGAGGACGATCGGCGGGGCCACGTACAGGCCGGTGATGCGGTGGTTCTCGATGGCGGCGAGGAAGGTCTCGAGGTCGAAGCGGGGCAGGACGACGACCGTGGCGCCCTTGCGCAGGGGGGCGTTCATCAGGGCGGTGAGGCCGTAGATGTGGAAGAACGGCAGCACGGCGAGGATGCGGTCGCCGGGTCCGGCCGGGACGGGGGGTTCCAGCTGGGCGAGGTTGGTGGCGATCTGCCGGTGGGTGAGCATGACGCCCTTGGGGACGCCGGTGGTGCCGGAGGAGTACGGCAGCGCGGCGACGTCCTCGGCCGGGTCGAAGTCGATCTCCGGTTCGGGTGCGGTGGAGGCGAGCATGTCGATCAGCGAGCGGTGTCCGGGTGCGTTGTCGCACACGAATATCTCCCGTACGCCGCCCGCGAGTTCGGCGGCCCGGCGGGCGGACTCCAGCAGCGGGGAGACGGTGACGATCCACCGGGCGCCGCTGTCGTCGAGCTGTTTGGCGAACTCCTCGGGTGTGGCCAGCGGGTGCACGGTGGTGACGGAGGCGCCCGCGCGGGTGGCCCCGTAGAAGGCGGTCGGGAAGGCGATCGTGTTGGGGCTGTGCAGGGCGAGGACGTCGCCCTTGCGTACGCCGGCGTCGGCGAGCGCGGCGGCCAGCCGCCGGTGGAACCGGTCCACTTGCTCGTACGTGAGGGTGGTGCCGTCCGTGCCGTCGATGAGGGCCGGCTGGTCGCCGAATTCGGCGGCGCGGCCCAGGACGGCCTCGTGGATGGGGAGTTCTACGGGCGGAACGTCTGCGTACTCGCTGCGGAACACGGTTCCTCCAAGCGGCTGCTGCGGCTGCGGCCTAGTACGACTTGGGCAGGCCCAGGGTCTGGTGGGAGACGTAGTTGAGAATCATCTCCCGGCTCACCGGAGCAATACGAGCCACGCGTGCGGCAGTTATCAACGAGGCGAGTCCGAATTCGCGCGTGAGGCCGTTGCCGCCGAGGGTGTGCACGGCCTGGTCGACGGCCTTCACGCAGGCCTCCCCGGCCGCGTACTTGGCCATGTTGGCGGCCTCACCCGCGCCGATGTCGTCGCCGGCGTCGTACAGATGGGCCGCCTTCTGCATCATCAGCCGGGCCAGTTCCAGGTCGATGTGCGCCTGCGCCAGGGGGTGGGCGATCGCCTGGTGGGCGCCGATGGGGGCCTTCCAGACCGTACGGTCGCGGGCGTACTCGATCGCCTTGGAGAGGGCGTAGCGGCCCATGCCGATCGCGAAGGCGGCGGTCATGATGCGCTCGGGGTTGAGTCCGGCGAACAGCTGCAGCAGGCCGGCGTCCTCTCCCCCACTGCCGAAAGCGTGGGAGGTGCCCCCACCGACGAGCGCGTCGGCGGGGAGCCTTACGTCGTCCAGGACCAGCTCGAACTGCTTCTCGGCGGCGGCGAGCTCCATGTCGATGGGGTGCTTCTGGAAGCCCTCGGCGTCCGTCGGGACGATGAACAGGCAGGGCTTGAGGCTTCCGGTGCGGGCGTCCTCGGTGCGGCCGACGATCAGGACGGCGTCCGCCATGTCGACACCGGAGATGAAGACCTTGCGGCCGCTGAGGAGCCAGTCGGTGCCGTCCCGGCGGGCCGTGGTCGTGATGCGGTGGCTGTTCGAGCCGGCGTCGGGCTCGGTGATGCCGAAGGCCATGAGGCGGGTGCCGTCGGCGAGTCCGGGCAGCCAGGTGCGCTTCTGTTCCTCCGTGCCGAAGCGGGAGATCACCGTGCCGCAGATGGCGGGTGAGACCACGAGCATGAGCAGCGGGGAACCCGCAGCGCCAAGCTCTTCCAGGACGATGGAGAGTTCCGTGATGCCGCCGCCCCCGCCGCCGTGCTCCTCCGGGAGGTTGACGCCGAGGTAGCCGAGCTTGCCGGCCTCGGACCAGAGTTCGGTGAGGGGCTTGCCCTCGGCGACGGTGCGGGTGAGGTAGTCGCGGCCGTAACGCCTGCCGAGGGCGGCGACGGCGGACCGGAGGGCCTTGTGCTCTTCGGACTCGATGACGGGAGTCATGGGGCTCCTAAGAAGAGGTTTCCTGTACGACGGCGAGCAACATGCCCGGCTCCACCTGCTGGCCGGCCCTGACGTGCAGGGCGCTGAGCGTTCCGGTGACGGGCGCGGCGATCTGGTGCTGCATCTTCATCGCCTCCAGCCAGATCAGGGGCCGGCCCGCCTGCACGGCCGCGCCCTGCGCCAGGCCCTCGGCGATGCGCACGACCGTGCCGGGCATCGGAGCCAGCAGGGAGCCGGGGGCGAGCTGGGCGGTGGGATCGGGGAAGCGGGGCAGGGCGGTGAGGCGGGATCCGTTGACGTACACCTGGTCGCCGTAGCGTGTGACGTCGAACTTGCGCCGCACGCCGTCCGCTTCGAGTACGACTCTGCGCGCGTCGGCGTGCACGACCCGCACCCCTTCGGCCGCGAGGCCGTCCCTGGTGTGCCGGTAGCGGACCTCGTGCTCCTCGCCCGCCATCTCGTACCGCTTGATCTGCGGCTGGGACGCCACGTTGCGCCAGCCGCCGAAGCGGGAGCGGCCGTGGGCGTCGGCGAGGGCGGCGGCCAGGGGGGCGTACGGGGCGGGTGCGGGCTCGGTCAGGCCGGTGAGGTGGCGGTCGTAGAAGCCGGTGTCCATACGGGCGTTCACGAACTCGGGGTGGCGCAGGGAACGCACCAGCAGGTCCCTGTTGGTGACCGGGCCGTGGAGCTCCGCCCGCTCCAGCGCGCCCGCGAGCCTGCGGATCGCCTCCGCGCGCGTGGGGGCGTGCGCGACGACCTTGGCGAGCATCGGGTCGTAGTGGACGCCGATGGTGTCGCCGTCGGTGTAGCCCGTGTCGAGGCGGACGCCTGCGGGTACGGCGAGGCGGTGCAGGGTGCCGGTCTGCGGGGCCCAGTCGCGGGCGGGGTCCTCGGCGTACAGGCGGGCTTCGACGGCGTGGCCCTGTGCGCGGGGCGGTTCGGCGGGGAGCGGGTGGCCCTCGGCGACGCGGAGCTGTTCGGCGACCAGGTCGATGCCGAAGACCGCTTCCGTGACGGGGTGTTCGACCTGGAGGCGGGTGTTCATCTCCAGGAAGTGGGCCCTGCCGTCGGCGACCAGGAACTCGACCGTGCCGGCGCCCGTGTAGGACACGGACCGGGCGGCGCGCACGGCCAGCGCGTACAGCTCCTCGGTGAGCCGGGAGGTCAGGTCCGGTGCCGGAGCCTCCTCGATCACCTTCTGGTGGCGGCGCTGCAGGGAGCAGTCACGGGTGCCGAGCGTCCAGACGGTGCCGTGGGTGTCGGCGAGGATCTGCACCTCGACGTGGCGGCCGTCCTCGATGTACGGCTCGACGAAGACCTCGCCGTCGCCGAAGGCGCTCGCGGCCTCGGCGCGCGCGCCCTCCAGCGCGGACGGCAGCTCCTCCAGGCGGCGCACGATCCGCATCCCGCGCCCGCCGCCACCGGCGGCCGCCTTCACGAGCACCGGCAGGTCGGCCTCGGTGACCTCGCCCAGGGGCGCGATCCCCATCAGCTCCTTGGCGCGCGTCTTGGACGCCATCGCCTCGATCGCCTCCGGCGGCGGCCCGATCCAGACCAGGCCGGCGTCGAGGACGGCGCGGGCGAACTCGGGGTTCTCGGAGAGGAAGCCGTACCCGGGGTGCACGGCGTCCGCGCCGGCGGCGAGCGCCGCCTTCACGATCAGGTCGCCGCGCAGATACGTCTCGGCGGGCGTCGCCCCCGGCAGCCGTACCGCCGTGTCGGCCACGCGCGCGTGGAGCGCGTTCTCGTCGGCGTCCGAGTGCACGGCGACCGTCCGGATTCCCAGCTCACCGCAGGTGCGGAAGATCCGGCAGGCGATCTCGCCCCGGTTGGCGACCAGCAGAGTCGAAATCATGAGCCTCACATCCGGAAGACGCCGAAGCCGCCGCGCGCGCCCTCGTAGGGGGCGGTGTGGATCGCGGACAGGCACAGGCCGAGGACGGTGCGGGTGTCGCGCGGGTCGATGACGCCGTCGTCGTACAACCGCCCGGACAGGAACATCGGCAGCGACTCGGACTCGATCTGCTGCTCCACCATGGAGCGCAGGGCCGCGTCCGCGTCCTCGTCGTACGGCTGCCCCTTCGCCGCCGCCGACTGCCGGGCGACGATCGAGAGCACGCCCGCGAGCTGTTGCGGGCCCATGACGGCCGACTTGGCGCTGGGCCAGGCGAACAGGAAGCGGGGGTCGTAGGCCCGCCCGCACATGCCGTAGTGGCCGGCGCCGTACGACGCGCCCATCAGCACCGACAGATGCGGGACCCTGCTGTTGCTGACCGCGTTGATCATCATCGCGCCGTGCTTGATGATCCCGCCCTGTTCGTACTCCCTGCCGACCATGTAGCCGGTGGTGTTGTGGAGGAACAGGAGCGGGATGTCGCGCTGATTGGCGAGCTGGATGAACTGGGCGGCCTTCTGCGACTCCGCGCTGAACAGGACGCCCTGGGCGTTCGCCAGGATGCCGACCGGATAGCCGTGCAGGCTTGCCCAGCCGGTCGCGAGGCTCGTCCCGTACAGCGGCTTGAACTCGTCGAAGTCGGAGGCGTCGACCAGACGGGCGATGACCTCGCGCGGGTCGAAGGGGACCTTCAGGTCGCCGGGGACGATGCCGAGCAGTTCGTCCTCGTCGTACTTGGGCGGGGCCGCCGGGCCCGGATCGCCGTGCGCCTTGCGGTGGTTGAGGCGGGCGACGACCCGGCGGGCCTGGCGCAGGGCGTCCTGCTCGTCCACGGCGAAGTAGTCGGCGAGGCCCGACACGCGCGCGTGCATCTCGGCACCGCCGAGCGACTCGTCGTCGCTCTCCTCGCCGGTCGCCATCTTCACCAGCGGGGGCCCGCCGAGGAACACCTTCGCGCGCTCCTTGACCATGATCACGTGGTCGGACATGCCGGGCACGTACGCCCCGCCGGCGGTGGAGTTGCCGAAGACGACGGCAACGGTCGGGATGCCGGCGGCGGACAGCCGGGTGAGGTCCCGGAAGACGGCGCCGCCCGGAATGAAGATCTCCTTCTGGGACGGCAGATCGGCTCCCCCGGACTCCACCAGGCTGATGCAGGGCAGCCGGTTGGCGAGCGCGATGTCGTTGGCGCGCAGGGCCTTCTTCAGGCTCCACGGGTTGCTGGCACCGCCGCGCACGGTCGGGTCGTTGGCGGTGATCAGGCACTCCACGCCCTCGACCACGCCGATTCCGGTGACCAGGGAGGCGCCGACCGTGTAGTCGCTGCCCCAGGCGGCCAGCGGGGACAGTTCCAGGAACGGGGTGTCCGGGTCGAGGAGCAGCTCGATGCGTTCGCGGGCGAGCAGCTTGCCCCGCTTCCGGTGCCGCTGGACGTACTTCTCACCGCCGCCCGCGAGCGCCTTGGCGTGCTCGGCCTCCAGGCCGGCGAGCCTTTCGAGCATGGCCTCGCGGTTGGCCCGGTAGTCGGGGTGCTGGGTGTCCAGGGCCGTCTCGAGAACGGTCACAACAGGGCCTCCGGGATGTCCAGGTGGCGGGAGCGCAGCCATTCGCCGAGGGCCTTGGCCTGCGGGTCGAAGCGGTGCTGGGCGGCGACGCCGGCACCGAGGATGCCGGTCACGACGAAGTTGAGGGCGCGCAGGTTCGGGAGCACGTGCCGGGTGACGGGCAGCTCCCGGCTCTCGGGGATCAGCTGCCGGAACCTGTCCACGGTCAGCTCGTGGACGAGCCACCGCCAGGCCTCCCCCGACCTTGCCCACACCCCCACGTTGGCGTTCCCGCCCTTGTCCCCGCTGCGGGCACCGGCGACGAGGCCGAGAGGAGCGCGGCGGACAGGACCCGGTGGAAGGGGCTCGGGCAGCGGTGGCTGGGGGGCTTCGCCGGGTACGAGGGTGTCCTGGGCCGGTGCCACACTCACCCGGCGCCCGTCATGGAGAACCGCCACATGATCGACGGCCTCATGGGGGACGTACACATCCTCGAAGACCCCATAAGGTGCGCCCTTTCCGGGTGGCGCCAGCACATGGAACCCGGGGTAGCTGGCCAGTGCCAGCTCGATGGCGGCTCCGCTCAGCGCACGCCCGACGACCTGCTGGTCCGGGTCCCGTACGACGAGCCGCAGCAGTGCGCTGGCCGTCTCCTCGGTGTCCGCGTCGGCCCGGTCGGTGCGGACGAGATCCCAACGAACCTCCGTGGGCGGCGACTTGGCGAGCGCGTCGCCCAGCTGCTCCCGCACGAGATCCGCCTTGGCCTCGATGTCGAGCCCGGTGAGTACGAAGACGACCTCGTTGCGGAAGCCGCCGAGCCGGTTGAGCCCGGCCTTGAGCGTCGGCGGGGGCGCCTCCCCGTGCACGCCCTCGATCCGTACCCGGTCCGGTCCCTCCTGGCTGAGCCGTACGGTGTCCAGCCGGGCGGTGACGTCGGGGCCGAGGTACCGGGCGCCACCGGTCTCGTAGAGCAGCTGCGCGGTGACCGTGCCGACGTCGACGAAGCCGCCGGTGCCGGGGTGCTTGGTGATGACACTGCTGCCGTCCGCGTGGATCTCGGCGAGCGGGAAGCCGGGACGGCGTACGTCACCCTCGCGGAAGAAGGAGTAGTTCCCGCCGGTCGCCTGTGTCCCGCACTCCAGCACATGCCCGGCGACGACGGCCCCGGCGAGGCGGTCGTACTCCGTGGGCTGCCAGCCGAAGTGGGCGGCGGCGGGCCCGGTGACGAGCGCCGCGTCGGTCACCCGGCCGGTGATCACGACGTCGGCACCGGCCCGCAGGCACTCGGCGATCCCGAACCCGCCGAGGTAGGCATGGGCGGCGAGGGCGCCCGGATACCCGGCGGTCAGGTCGTCACCCTCGACGTGGGCGACCCGCACCGGAATGCCGAGCCGGTCCGCCAACTGCGTCACGGCGGCAGCGAGTCCGGCCGGATTCAGACCGCCCGCGTTGGTGACGATCCGCACCCCGCGCTCGTGGGCGAGGCCGAGGCAGTCCTCCAGTTGCCGCAGGAAGGTGCGTGCGTATCCGGCGGCCGGGTCCTTCAGCCGGTGCCGGCCGAGGATCAGCATGGTCAGCTCGGCGAGATAGTCGCCGGTGAGGACGTCGACCTCGCCGCCGGTGAGCATCTCGCGCAGGGCGTCCGCGCGGTCGCCGTAGAAGCCGGAGAAGTTGCCGATGCGCAACGGGTTCACCGGCCGTCCTCCTTGGGCGGGCGGCCGGTGCCGGGCGGGCCCGCGAAGGCCTGCGCGATGCCGAGCCAGCGGTCGGCGTCCGGACCCTCTGCGTGGAGAGCGAGGTCGGCGCGGTTCGCGCGCTGGGTGACCAGGAGGCAGAAGTCGAGGACGGGGCCGGTGACGCGTTGCGGGGCGCCTTCGGGGCCGTACGTCCACAGGGCGCCGGAGGGCGCGGTCAGTTCGACACGGAACTCCTCGGCCGGCGGAGTCAGTCCGTGCACCCCGAAGGCGAAGTCGCGGGTCCGCACCCCGAGCCGGGCCACATGCCGGAGCCGGTCGGAGGGGTGGCGCACCACACCCAGGGCGTCGGCGACGTCCAGTGCGTGGGCCCAGGTCTCCATGAGCCGGGCGGTGGCCATGGAGGCGGCCGACATGGGTGGGCCGTACCAGGGGAAACGGCCGCCGGCCGGCGCCTCGCGGAGAGCCGTGTCCAGGGCGGTGCGTCCCGCGCGCCACGTCGACAGCAGCTCCGCGACCGGGAGCCGGGCGCCCTCCTCCGCTCCCTCGTCGACGAACGAACCGGGACGGGTGAGCGCCTTCTCGACCAGCGCCTGGAAGGCGTCGGCGTCGGTGACGGCCAGCAGCGCCGAGCGGTCGGTCCAGGCGAGGTGAGCGATCTGGTGGGCGACGGTCCAGCCGGGCGCGGGAGTCGGAAGCCCCCACTGCTCGGTACTCAACTCAGCTACCAGCAAGTCGAGTTCGTCGCTTTCGGCACGCAGGTCGTCGATGACGGGCGTCGGGTCGGCCATGGCAGGGAGCATGGCAGCGGCACGAGAAACAATCAAGCGTGCTTGCATTAATTTGCTTCCGCGGCTCGGCCCGTCAACTCGCGCGGGGTGCCTCCGGGTGGTTACGAGCGGTACAGCACCCTGACCACCATCGTCTCGGGCGTCGGGGTAGGCGTTGAACTCCCGGCGGTAGTCCGGTCCGCCGCACTCGACCCACCGGCCGTCCAGCGTGAGCAGGGCGGGGGTGGGCAGCACGTCCGCTCCGCCGTCAGCCGAGTACACCTCCCGGTCGGGGCCGAAGTGGCGGATCGGGTCGTACGGGAAGCGATCCGCCAGCTCCGGGTCCTCGAGGATGGCCCGGATCAGCGGCTGGGAGGCGTACTCGGCCCGGGCACGCCGCTCTGGGTAGCCGAGCGGATCGAGGTAGGCCCGGTCGAGGTAGGGGCCGGGGGGCAGCGCCGGGGGGTGGCCGACCGCGTAGCTCGCCCAGTCGTCCCATCGCCGGGCGGCCTCGTGCGCGGCCACCTCCCGGTCGGTGTCGAGGTCGAGGAGGGCCCGGGGCCCGCCGCGGCAACGGTCCCGAGGCAGCTGCTCGGACGACTCGGCCCACTCGCCGTACCGGACCAGCCGGGGGTCGTCGCTTGTAGTCCGCGGGGAGCGGCATGCCGAGTCGGGCCTCTACCGCCGCCCAGTCGACGGAGGGGGGCGAAGTCGGCGGCGGGCAGAGTCGGATGGGGTCGTCGATGGAGGAGGTCATTCGATACCCAGTCTGCGTGGGTTTCGCTGTGCGGCGTGGTCGGGGTTCTCGAAGTCGGCTTGGAGATTGAACCCTTTGTGCGCGTCCCTTGACGGATGATCAGGTGTGCTCAGTTCCATGGCCTTCCGGCCGCCCCGGAAAAACCACGGGCACGGCGGGCCGTTGCCGCAGTACCGTCGGCCGGTGCTTGATGAAGACGGTTACTTCGGAGAAGCAGTCGCGGCGCGGTACGACGAGTCGTCGGGGGAGATGTTCGAGCCGGAGGTCGTGGACCCGGCCGTCGACTTCCTGGCGGAGCTGACGGGTGGGGGCGGCCGGGCCCTGGAACTCGGCATCGGCACCGGACGCATCGCGCTGCCGCTGGCGCGGCGCGGGGTCGAGGTGCACGGCATCGACCTGTCCCGGGCGATGGTGGAGCGGCTGCGGGGCAAGCCGGGCGGTGAAGCGATCGGGGTGACGATCGGGGACTTCGCGACGACGCGGGTGGACGGTGACTTCTCCGTCGCCTACCTGGTCTTCAACACGATCATGAACCTGACGACACAGGACGCCCAGGTGGACTGCTTCCGCAATGCCGCGCACCATCTCGGGCCCGGCGGCCGCTTCGTCGTCGAGGTCATGGTGCCCGATCTGCGCCGGCTGCCGCCCGGGCAGAACGCGGTGCCGTTCCGGGTGGAGGACGGGCGGCTGGGCTTCGACCTGTACGACGTGGCGACGCAGTCGATGAGCTCGCACCATGTGCGGGTGGTGGACGGCGACGCCACGTACCTGTCCGTCCCGTTCCGGTACGTGTGGCCGGCGGAGCTGGATCTGATGGCCCGGCTCGCGGGGCTGCGGCTGCGCGAGCGCTGGGACGGCTGGAGCAGGGAGCCGTTCACGAGCGAGAGCCGGCAGCACGTGTCGGTGTGGGAGAAGGCGGACGACTGAGCGCGGTGCCGCACAAGCCGGGTGACCGAGCCCGGCGCGGGAGCGCGCGACTGACCCCGACCCGGGAGCGGCCGGGCGGACGACCCCGGCCGCGGAGTGTGCGTCAGGCCTCCGGCGTCTGTGCCCGGACCTTCCCCCGGCCCACCTGAGTCCGCACCGCGCCGATGCTCGCCGCGATGACCAGGGCGATCGCGGCGGCCTCCGCGGCGGACAGGGCCTGGCCGAGGATCAGGAAGCCGGCCGTCGCCGCGATGGCCGGTTCCAGGCTCATCAGGATGGCGAAGGTGGAGGCGGGCAGGCGGCGCAGGGCCAGGAGTTCGAGGGTGTAGGGCAGCACCGAGGAGAGCAGCGCGACCGCCGAGCCGAGAGCGACGGTGGTGGGGTCGAGGAGGCGGGTGCCCGCCTCGGCGATGCCCAGGGGCAGGAAGAGCACGGCCGCCACGGCCATCGCGAGGGCCAGTCCGTCCGCCTGCGGGAAGCGGCGGCCCGTACGGGCGCTGAAGACGATGTACGCCGCCCACATGGCGCCGGCGCCCAGGGCGAAGGCGACACCGGTGGGGTCGAGGTCGCTGAAGCCTCCGCCGCCGAGCAGGAAGACGCCGGCCAGGGCGAGGCCCGCCCACACCGCGTTGATCGCACGGCGGGACGCGAGGACGGACAGGGCCAGCGGGCCGAGGACTTCGAGGGTGACCGCGGGGCCCAGCGGGATGCGGGCGACCGCCTCGTAGAAGAGGCCGTTCATCGCGCCCATGGTGATGCCGAAGACGACCACCGTGCCCCAGTCGGTGCGCGAGTGGCCGCGCAGCCGGGGCCGGCAGACCACCAGGAGGACCACGGCCGCCGCGAGAAGCCGCAGGGTGACGACGCCGAGTGCGCCGGCCCTCGGCATCAGGGTCACCGCGAGCGCACCGCCGAACTGGACCGAGATCCCGCCGGCCAGCACCAGCCCGACGGGTCCGAGCGAGCCGAGACGGCCCGGGGCGCCACCTGAGGGTGCGGGCGCGTGCTGCGTCGAGGGTGCGGTGGCGCTGGGGGTGCTCACGGGCGGTCCTGGGGGCTGGCTCGGATCAGATCTTGTTCATCTCGATGTACTACCGAGTCCAGGGTAATAGACCTCGTCAGGAGTGTGAACCCTTTATGTAGCTGTCCTGGATGCTGAGATGCGTGGGGGTCAGATGCCGGACCAGGGGTCCTCATGCGCAGGCTGGGGCCATGGTGCGGCTTGGGCGGGGTACGGGTCGTAGCCGTAGCCGTAGCCGTACTGCTGGACCGGCGCATACTCGTGCACCGGCGCCGAAGCGGGCGGCTGTGCCTCCTCGAACAGCGGCAGTCGCAGCTCGGCCGTGTCCGTCACCGCGTTGTTCTGCGAGCGGTGCAGCCGCGCGTAGGCCCCGCCCCGTGCGAGCAGTTCCTCGTGGCGGCCCGTCTCGACGATGCGGCCGCGGTCCACGACGAGGATGCGGTCGGCGTCGGGGGCGAGGTTGAGGTCGTGGGTGATCATGATCGTCGTGCGGCCGGCCATCAGGCGGCGCAGCGGCTTGACCACCCGGCGGGCGGCCATCGCGTCCAGACCGGTGGTCGGCTCGTCCAGGACCAGGACCGGGGCGTCGCGCAGGATCGCGCGGGCGATGGCCAGGCGCTGGAGCTGGCCGCCGGACAGCCGGGCCGAGTTGGGGTCGACCCTGGTGTCGTAGCCGTCGGGGAGCCGGACGATGAAGTCGTGTGCGTCGGCCGCCCGCGCCGCCTCCTCGATGGCCTGGTCACTGGCGCCGGGCCGACCGCAGGCGATGTTGGCTCGGACCGTGTCGTGCAGCACCAGGGTCTCCTGCGGGAGGAGGGTGACGTACTCGCGCAGGCGGGCCAGCGGGAAGTCGCGCAGGGGGACGCCGTCCAGCAGGACCTCGCCGGCGTCCGGGTCGTAGAAGCGGAGCAGGAGCTTGGAGACCGTGGACTTTCCGGCGCCGCTCGGGCCGGTGACGATCACCAGTTCGCCGGGGCCGGCCGTGAAGGACAGGCCTTCGAGGGCCGTGCGGTCGGCGCCCGGGTAGCGGAAGGAGACGTCGCGGACCTCGATCGTGCCGTCCGGGCGTCCGGTCTCCGTGCCCCGCCGGGGGTCGGTGACCGAGGGCCGCACGTCCAGGATCTCGATCAGCCGCTCGGCGCCCGCCGTGGCCGCGGTGACCGTGAGCCCGAGCTGGGCCAGGCCCCGTACGGGCGGGTACAGGTAGCCGAGGAACGCGGCGAAGGCGAGGAGCTGGCCGAGGGTCATCCGGCCGGTGGAGATCTCCCAGGCGCCGATGCCGATCACGGCCAGCACACAGACCGTCTCGATGACCTGGACGAGCTGCTCGTAGGCCTCGCCCAGCCGGGTCGAACGGACCGAGGCACGGAACCAGGCGTTCGCCTCCTCGCCCAGCCGCCGGCGTTCGGCGTCCCGGCGGTCGTAGGCCTGGGTGAGCACGATGTTGCCGAGGGACTCCTCGACGACCGAGGTGATCGCGCCGTCGGCGACCCGGCCCTCGCGGGAGACGTCCTTGATGGAGCCGGAGAAGCGGCGGGCGGCCAGCCAGAACAGGGGCGCGAGGACGAAGGTGGCGGCGGCCAGGTCCCAGCGCAGCCAGAACGCGGCGGCCGCGTAGAAGAGGGCGGAGAAGGCGGCCGAGGCGGCGCCGACCAGGCCGGACACGACCATCGTCTCGATGGCCTCGACGTCACTGGTCAGGCGGGAGAGCAGATCGCCCTGGCGGTGGCGCTGGAAGAAGTGCGGGGGCAGCTGCTGGACATGGTCGAAGACGTGCTCGCGCAGCCGCATCACGAAGCGCTCGGTCGCCCACGCGGCAAGGGAGTTGCCCGTGTAGGCGATCAGTGCGCCGACCACGGCGACGCCCAGCCACTTGACGGCCGGACTCCAGAACGCGGCCAGCGAGCCCTTCTGCAGGGCGTGGTCGGTGAGGTCGCCGAAGAGCAGGATGGCCTCGGTCTCGGCGAGCGCGGCGAGCACCGTGCACACCCAGACGAGCAGCAGCCATTTCCTGAGTCCCTCGGTCAGCGGCCAGAAACGGCGGAACGCTGTGCGAGCGGGAATGGCCGGGGTGCCGTACTCGAATTCCTCACCCTCGTCATCCATCACGAATTCCCTTCTGGATCACCTTCCCGAATGAACAGACGAAAGGGGCCGACGGTGCACCATCGGCCCCTTTCGTTTCAGCGCCGGACGAGGAGGATCAGTGGTCCTGGCCGGGCAGCGGCTTGGGCAGCGGCTTGTGCGCGTGCTTCCTGGGCTTCGGCTTCGGCGGCGGCGGGAGCTGCTTCGACTTGGGCTTCGGGGGCAGCGGGGCAAGCTTCTTGAAGCTCATTTCGACTCCTAGTGTTTCGCAGTTCGGTGGTCCGGGAATTCCGCGTCCGGCTCCCGACACCGAAGAAGCTACACAGGTGCTCTGTGATTCCCCTTGGAATACCTGGGAGTTGCTTAGGGGGCTTCAGCGCCGGGACAGGTAGACGCCGAGCGCCTTGTGCAGCAGCCGGTTGAGGGGGAAGTCCCACTCCCCCACGTACTCCACCGCCTCGCCGCCCGCGCCCACCTTGAAGCGGAGCAGTCCGAGCAGGTGGTCGGACTCCTCCAGGGTGTCGGTGATGCCCCTGAAGTCGTATACGTGGGCACCGAGTTCGTGGGCGTCGGCCATCATCCGCCACTGCATGGCGTTGTTGGGCTGGACCTCGCGCCTGCGGCTGGTGGAGGCACCGTAGGAGTACCAGACGTGGCCGCCGACGATCAGCATGGTGGCCGCGGCGAGCACCTCACCCTCGTGGCGCGCGAGGTACAGCCGCATCCGGTCGGGGTGTTCGGCGGCGAGCGCCGTCCACATGCGCTGGAAGTACGGCAACGGGCGTGGGATGAACCGGTCGCGCTCGGCGGTCTCCGTGTAGAGGCCGTAGAAGACCGGCAGGTCCTCGTATCCCCCGCGCACGACCTGCACGCCGGCCTTCTCGGCCTTCTTGATGTTGCGCCGCCACTGCTGGTTGAGCCCGCTCCGGACGTCCTCCAACGAGCGTCCGGCGTAGGGCACTTGGCACACGTACCGGGGCTGCCCGGCGGCGAACCCGTCCTCGCCGCCCGCCTCGGCCTGCCGCCAGCCCATACGCCGCAGCCGCTCCGCCAGCTCCTCGGCACGCGGCTCGGTCGACGTCGGCTCCGTGTCCCGCAGCCGGTGCGCGCCCGGGTCGGCGATCGCGGCCTTGACCGCCTCGGGACTCCACCGCCGCACGACCACGGGCGGCCCCATCTTCACGGAGAAGGCGCCGCGCCTCTTGAGGTGGGCCAGCATCGGCTCCAGCCAGCGCTCCAGGTCGGGCACGTGCCAGTCGATGACAGGCCCTTCGGGCAGGTACGCCAGATACCGCTTCACCTTCGGCAACGGCCGCAACAGCACCAGCCCGGCACCCACCAGCCGCCCGTCCCCGTCGAACCACCCCAGGCTCTCCGCCTGCCAGTCGGGCTTCACATCGGCCCAGGACGGGAGCTGCATGTGGCTGACCGACGGCAGGGAGGCCACGAAGGACAGGTGCTCGGCGCGGCTGATGGCCTGAAGGCGGAGGGATGTCATGCGGACTCGGCTCCTTCGGGGTCGCTCGGTTCCGCCAGCCTACGAATCCGCCGCTACGAAATCCCGGAGGCTTCCCTGCCGTCCCTCGGCCCGAACGCGGTCAGCGCCTCCGAGTCCGTCACCCGGGAGTTCAGGTAGAAGTCGGCCCAGCCGGCGATCCCCGGGTACGCACATTCGGCGGTGAGCCTGGCCACCGCCCCCGGTATGTCGTACGGCGTCATGCGCAGATCGGCGCCGGGGCCCAGGAGGCACCAGTGGGCGCCCGGACGGCCGTACGGCATGCCGATGCTGCCCGGGTTGACCACCAGACGACCGTGGGCCAGGCGGACGTACGGCATGTGGGTGTGACCGCAGACGACCGTGCCGATGCCCGGGTCGAGGCCCAAGAAGACCTCGGCCCAGCGCTCGAGGCGGGAGTCCACCAGCACCACCTCCTCGTCGTCGCGCGGGGTGGCATGGCAGAACAGCACCTTGCCCAGACCGCGGACGCGCAGGGTGAGGGTTCCGGGCAGCGCGGCCAGGAAGTCCACCTGGTCCTCACGCAGCGCCCGCGCCGCGAAGGGGCCGATGGGGTCCGGAATCTCCGTGCGCTCGCCCCGCCGGTACTCCACCAGCTCCCGGTCCGCGTTCCCGCCGACCCACAGCACCCGCTCACCCAGCGACCGCAGCAGGTCCAGCACCTCGGCCGGCTGGGGGCCCGCCGTGATGTCCCCGGTGAGGACGATGCGGTCGGCGGCGGCCACTTCGGGCTCTGCCAGGACCGCCTCCAGGGCGGGGAGTACCCCGTGGATGTCCGAGAGGACCGCCAGCCGGTCGTATTCCCCGGTCACTTCCCGGCCCCCGTTTCCTTCTCCTTCTTCTCCAGGCCCTCCGCCAGCACCTCCGCCATGTGCCGCCCCCGCACCCCCGCCAGCTGCTCCAGCTGGGTGCGGCACGAGAAGCCGTCCGCCAGGATCACCGCGCCCTGCGGCGCCTCCCGTACCGAGGGCAGCAGCTGCTCCTCCGCGCACGCCTTCGACACTTCGAAGTGTCCTTTCTCGAAGCCGAAGTTGCCCGCGAGTCCGCAGCAGCCGCCGCTCAGCTCGCCGGTCAGGCCGGCGGACGCGCGCAGGCCGCGGTCGGCGGTGTCGCCGAGGACCGCGTGCTGGTGGCAGTGGGTCTGGCCGGCGACCGGGCGGTCGACGGCGGGCGGGGTCCAGTCGGGGGCGTGCCGTTCGAGTGCCTCGGCGAAGGTGAGGACCGACGAGGCCAGCCGGGGCGCTCGCGGGTCGTCGTGCAGGAGTTCCGGCAGGTCGCCGCGGAGGGCGGCCGCGCAGCTCGGTTCGAGGACGACGACCGGGGTGCCCCGGCGCAGCACCGGTTCCATCAGGTCCAGGGTGCGGCGCAGCACCGCGCGGGCCCGGTCGAGCTGGCCGGTGGAGAGGTAGGTCAGGCCGCAGCAGACCGCGCCGCCGAGCGGGCGCGACGGCGGCAGGACCACCCTGAGGCCGGCGGCCTCCAGCACCCGGACGGCCGCCTGGCCGACCGAGGGCGAGAGGTGCTCGGTGAAGGTGTCCGGCCACAGGACGACCAGGTCCCCCGTGGTGCGCCGCTTCCGCCGTCGCCACCAGCGGGTGAACGGCTCCCGGGCGATCCTCGGGATCTGCCGTTCCGGTGCGATTCCGCCCAGGCGTTTGCCTGCCCGGGCCGGCAGACGTACGGACGCGAGTGTGTTGAGCAGTGGGGCCGTGCGCGTCCGTGCCACCCAGCGCAGCCACAGCGGCAGCCGTCCCATCGTGTGGTGGGCGGCGGGGCGGCGGCGGCCCTCGTAGTGGTGGTGCAGGAACTCGGCCTTGTAGGTGGCCATGTCGACGCCCACCGGGCAGTCCGAGCGGCAGCCCTTGCAGGACAGGCACAGGTCCAGGGCGTCCCGGACCTCTGTGGAGCGCCAGCCCGTCGTGACCACTTCACCCGCGAGCATCTCGTGCAGCAGCCGGGCCCGCCCGCGGGTGGAGTGCTCCTCCTCGCCGGTCGCCCGGAAGGAGGGGCACATCACGGCGGGCCCGGCGGCCGTGGTCGTACGGCACTTGGCGACGCCGACGCAGCGGCGGACGGCCGCGCCGAAGTCGCCGCCGTCGGCCGGGTAGCCGAAGGCCACGTCCACCGGGCGGCGGGGCAGGACGGAGAAGCGGAGGTTGGTGTCGAGCGGGGCCGGGCGGACCAGCATGCCGGGGTTGAGGAGGTCGTCGGGGTCCCAGACCGCCTTGGCCCGCTCGAAGAGCCGCACCGTCTCCTCGCCGTACATCCGCGGCAGCAGCTCCGCGCGGGCCTGGCCGTCGCCGTGCTCCCCGGACAGCGAGCCGCCGTGGGCGACGACCAGGTCGGCCAGTTCCTCGGAGAAGCGCCGGAAGCGGCCGACGCCCGCCTCGGTGAGCAGGTCGAAGTCGATGCGGACGTGGATGCAGCCGTCGCCGAAGTGGCCGTAGGGAGTGCCGCGCAGGCCGTGGTCGGTGAGCAGGGCCCGGAAGTCCCTGAGGTAGGGGCCGAGCCGGGCGGGGGGCACCGCGCAGTCCTCCCAGCCGGGCCAGGCCTCGCTGCCGTCGGGCATGCGGGTCGCCGTGCCCGAAGCGTCCTCGCGGATGCGCCACAGGGTGCGCTGGGCCGCCGGGTCCGTGACCACCAGGGAGTCGACGACGTCGGCCGCGCGGACGATCGCCTCCGCACGCACACGCGCCTCGGCCGGTGTCCGCCCGCCGGTCTCCACGAAGAGCCAGGCGCCGCCCCCGGGCAGCCCGGCCGGCGAGCGGACCAGGTCGGCCGCCATGCCCTCCACCGTGAGCGGTCCGAGAGGCAGGAGTCCGGCGGCGGCCTCTGCGGCGCCGGACTCGTCGCCGTACGCCAGCACCGCGAGGGCCCGTGCCCGTGGGGCCTCCACCAGAGATACGACCGCCTCGGTGAGGATGCCGAGGGTGCCCTCGGAGCCGCAGAAGGAGCGGGCGACGTCGGCGCCCTTCTCGGGGAGCAGGGCGTCCAGGGCGTATCCGGAGATACGGCGGGGCAGGTCGGGGAAGCCGGTGCGCAGACGGGCCAGGTCGCCCTCCACCAGGGCGCGCAGTCCGTCCGGCGCTCCGGCCCAGTCCTGGCCCGGCCGCAGCCGCTCGCCGCGCGCGGTGATGACGGACAGCTCCCGGACGCTGTCCGCCGTCGTCCCCCAGGCGACCGAGTGGGAGCCGCAGGAGTTGTTGCCGATCATTCCGCCGAGCGTGCAGCGGCCGTGGGTGGACGGGTCGGGGCCGAAGCGCAGGCCGTGCGGGGCCGCGGCCTCCTGGAGGCGGTCGAGGACCAGACCCGGCTGGACGACGGCCGTGCGGGTGGCCGGGTCCAGCTCCAGCAGGCCGTTCATGTGCCGGGTGAAGTCCAGCACCACGCCCGTACCGGTCGCCTGCCCCGCGATCGAGGTGCCCCCGCCGCGCGCCACCACCGGCACTCCGCGTACCCGGCACACCTCCAGCACCGCCGCCACGTCCTCGGCGTCCCGCGGGGCCACCACCCCCGCCGGGACCCGCCGGTAGTTGGACGCGTCCATGGTCATGAGCGCCCGGGCGGTGACATCGAAGCCGACCTCGCCCCGGACGACCCCGCGCAGTTCCGCCTCCAGGCCCGAAAGATCCGTCATGCGTCCAGGATGCATCCGATCACGCACAGTCACCGTAACTTTTCCACAGCCCCGCAGGTTTCGTCGTACAACCTCACAAGTCCACAGTTCAGCGATCTTGTCTCATCGGACGGACACGGTTCCGTCCCGTTTCGTCTGGGCGATACCCTCCGACTCGTGGCCGACATCCAGATTCCCGCTGACATCAAGCCCGCCGACGGACGATTCGGCGCGGGCCCCTCCAAGGTGCGTACCGAGGCCCTCGAGGCACTCGCCGCCACCGGAAGCTCTCTGCTCGGCACCTCCCACCGCCAGGCCCCGGTCAAGAACCTGGTGGGCCAGGTCCGCGAAGGCATCAGCTCCCTGTTCTCCCTCCCCGAGGGGTACGAGGTCGTCCTCGGCAACGGCGGGTCCACCGCCTTCTGGGACATCGCCACCCACGGACTGATCGAGAACAAGTCCCAGCACCTCAACTTCGGTGAGTTCTCCTCGAAGTTCGCCAAGGCCGCCAAGCTCGCCCCCTGGCTGGCCGAGCCCACCGTCATCGCCGCCGACCCGGGCACCCACCCCGAGGCGCAGGCCGAGGCGGGTGTCGACGTGTACGCCTTCACCCACAACGAGACCTCCACCGGTGTCGCCATGCCGATCAAGCGCGTGGCCGGCGCCGACGAGGGCGCGCTCGTCCTCGTGGACGCCACCTCCGGCGCCGGCGGCCTCCCGGTCGACATCACCGAGACGGACGTCTACTACTTCGCCCCGCAGAAGTCCTTCGCCTCCGACGGCGGGCTGTGGATCGGCGTCTTCTCCCCGGCCGCGATCGAGCGCGCCGAGCGCGTCCACGCCTCCGGCCGCCACGTCCCGGAGTTCTTCTCGCTCCCCACGGCGATCGACAACTCCCGCAAGAACCAGACGTACAACACCCCGGCCCTCGCCACCCTGTTCCTGCTGGGCCAGCAGCTGGAGTGGCTCAACGGCCAGGGCGGTCTGGCCTTCTCCACGGCCCGTACGAAGGACTCCTCGACCCGCCTCTACACCTGGGCCGAGGAGTCCAAGTACGCCACTCCGTTCGTCACGGACCCGGCCAAGCGCTCGCAGGTCATCGGCACGATCGACTTCTCCGACGAGATCGACGCGGCCGCCGTCGCCAAGGTGCTGCGCGCCAACGGCATCGTGGACACCGAGCCGTACCGCAAGCTCGGCCGCAACCAGCTGCGCATCGCGATGTTCCCGGCGATCGACCCGGCGGACGTCGAGGCGCTGACGAAGTGCATCGACTACGTGATCGAGAAGCTCTGACCTTCCTCCTGCGTACGTCACGAGGGGCGCCCCGGGTCTGCCGGGGCGCCCCTCGCCGTATGCCGGGCACCGCCGCCTACGCGTGCGGACGCTCGATGGACAGACGGCCGGAGTCGCAGATGGTGAACAGGTGGGCCGTGGGCGGCAGGGCGACTCCGTTGTCGAGGTAGCTGGGCTCCCACTGGGAGCTGACGGACTCGCCGCCGTTCTCGATGGCACCGAGGGGCAGCATGACCAGCGCGGTCGTACCACCGGTGCCGGACGGGCGCAGCTGGACACGGACACCGTGGCGCTGGGACAGCCGTCCGACCACGAACAGACCCATGCGACGGGCGACCGACACGTCCAGGGTGGGCGGCGAGGCGAGCAGCTCGTTGACCTCGGCGAGTTCCTCGTGGGAGAGACCGATACCGGTGTCGTGGATCTCGATGAGCAGCCGGCCGTCGGGCAGCGCGTGACCGGTGACCTTGACCCTGGCCTGCGGCGCGGAGAAGGACGTCGCGTTCTCCAGCAGCTCGGCGAGCAGGTGAACGAGGTCGGTCACCAGACGGCCGGGGATCTCGACGGCGGGCACGGCGGTCAGCTCGATGCGCTCGTACTGCTCCACCTCGGACGCGGCGGCGCGGAGCACGTCGACCACCGGGACCGGCCGGGTCCAGCTGCGCCCCGGCTCCTCACCGGCGAGAACGAGGAGGTTCTCGCAGTTGCGGCGCATCCGGGTGGCGAGGTGGTCCAGGCTGAACAACGACGACAGCCGGTCCGGGTCCGTCTCGGACTCCTCCAGGTCGGAGATCAGGGACAACTGGCGCAGGATCAGCCCCTGGGAGCGACGCGAGAGGTTGACGAACATCGCGCTGACGTTGCTCCGCAGGAGGGCCTGGTCGACGGCCAGTTGTACGTAGGCGCGGTGGACGGTGTCGAGTGCCTGGGCCGTCTGCCCGATGTCGTCCAGGCTGTGGATGCCGATGGGCCGCACCACGATGTCCACATCCTGCGGGTGCTCCTGCGACAGCTGCTCGGCCAGCTCGGGCAGCCGGACCTCGGCCATCCGCTGCGCGGCTTCTCTCAACTGGCGCAGCGCCGCTGATCTCCTGAGCACCGAAGGCCGGACCTTCGTGGCTCTGAGCGTCGCCTCCTGAAGCAGCTCGTCGGCCTGGGTCTTGGCCACCTCCAACTGGGTCGCGGCCTCCCGGGCGGCCGCCAGGCGTACCTGCTCGGCTTCCAGATGGACGCGCTCCAGGTCCGCCAGACGGTGCTCGGCCACCTCGGCGGCCTTGGCCAGGCGCAGCCGCTCCTCCCTCGCCTGCCGCTCCAGCTCCGCCCGCTCGGCGGCCTCCTGTGCCACGGCCAGTTCGGCTTCCAGCTCCCGGCAACGTGTCCGCGCGGCGTCCCGTTCCCGTTCCGCCTCCTCGAGCGCCCTCTCCAGACGAGCGACCTTGTCCCGCAGCCGTGCGCACGCCTCCTCCAGCTCCTCCTTGCGCATCCGGTGCCGTTCCAGGTCCGCCCGTAAGGATCCCCGCTCCTGCCGCTCCGCCGCCTCCAGCTGACGGAGCTGGGACTCCAGTGCCCACAGCTGCTGCTTCTGCCCCTTCGCGGACTTCCTCAGCTCCCGGATCTCCAGCTGCGCCTCCTCCTCGCGCAGCACGGCGTCCTCCAGCCGGTCGCTGGCCATCTGCTCCCGGTACCGGGCCGGGTCCTCGGCCAGCAACGCGTCCCGGTGCAGCCGGTACATCAGGCCCTGCAGCCCCTCGCTGATCTCCTTGCCGTGAGCCTTGCAGGCCGACTTCATCAACCCGTCGAGAAAGTGCTTGTCCGGGATGCGCTCCCCGCTCAGATAACGCGAGACCGTGGAGACGCCGATGTGGTGATAGACCGCGAACTGCCGCTGCGACTTCCCCGAACCCTTCAGCAGGCGGCGCAACGCCTCGGCCAGCTCACGCACTTCAGGACGCAGCTCTCCCGACAGCGGCTTGAAGCCCTCCGTGTCACCGAAGGCCGCATCGCCGAAGGCCGCGTCGTCGAAGGCCCCTTCATCGCGGTCATCGTCCCCCACCAACGTCTCCTCTCCCCGGATGCATCCGGGATGTATCCCCAGGAAAGCGACGGGCCACCTGGCCCTCACGTCATGTCAACGACGGCAACCGGTCTCGGTCAGTGCGCCTGACCGGCCAATACGCCTAATCGATGATGGAGTTGAAGAACGCGACGGCGGCCGCGAAAGCGGTCGCGCCCACCATGACCGGTTTCGCTCCGCCGTGACCGTCGGCGCAGGCGGTCAGCACCCCCGCTCCCACGCCGACGAGAACACCCAGCAACAGAATCAGCGCCGAGCGCATGGTCAGCAGTGATCGATTCACTTGAGCCCTCCTGGATACGGCGGCACTCCGTATCGCGACGAACGAGAGCACCGGAGCCGGCGTACGGCCCTCTCAGTGTGCCGAGGCGGGAGGGTGTTCCCTGCCGGGAACAGGGTGTTCCCGTGCAGGTGGGAACGCATATCGAGGGTTCAGCGCCTGCGCCGCAGCCGCCGCAGCCCGAACAGGGCGGCCGCGCCCACGACCACGACGACGGCGCCGACCTTGACGCTCCCGCTGTTGCCCGCGCCGGTCCCGCCCGCTCCGTCGGAGGCGGAACTCCCGTTGCCGGACGGCTTCTTGCTCGCCGCGCCGGCCGGCGCGTCCTGCGCCTCCACCGAACTGTCGGCCCCCTCGCTGCCGTACATCAGCCTGGTGCCGTCGGCGGAGTACGAGACGGACTCCCCCTGCCCCTGCAGGGGGACGTCCAGCCGTCCCCCCCGCTCGATCTTCCCGCCGTTCCAGTCGTAGTAGATGCCGCCGAAGTATCCCCGGACCGCGAGCTGTCGGCCGTTCGGGGAGAAGGCGGCATCGGTGGCCCACAGGTCGATCGCGGCGACGGGCTTGAAGATGTTCGCGCCGGTGGTGGAGAGCTGCGCGGGCCCTTCGTAGAGATGCCCGCCGTCCTCCTTCTTGTCGATGATGTAGACCCGCCCGGTCCTGGGGTGCACGATCAGCGACTCGGCGTTCCTCGCCCCGTCGGAGTACTTCACGACGTACTGCGTGGCCCGGACCGTCTGGTCCTTGAGCACCTTCGGCTCGGGCAGCCGGTAGATCCAGACGTACGGCCACTTGCCGTCGAGGTTGTCGCCGATGTCGCCGACGTAGATCTGGTTGTCCGGCCCGATGGAGATGGCCTCGACATCGCGCGGGGAGCCGATGCCGCGCAGGGTCACCGTGGCGACGGTCTTCCCGGTCGCGCTGTCGACGGCGTAGATGTACGGCCCGTCGTCGCTGTCGTTGTGCGTCCAGTAGATGCCGGGGTGCAGGTGAGAGGCGGCCAGGCCGCTGGACTCGGTGATCCGTGGGTCCTTGATGGTGAACCCCTGATCACCGGTACTGTCACCTTCGGCGGCGGAGGCGGGCAGCGCGCAGGCACCCGCGAGCAGGACCCCGGCGAGCAGGGCGAACGGTCGGCGCATGACACCAAGCCTGCCATCCCCTCCGGGGGTTCAGGGGGCGTGGTGGGCCTCACACCCCACACGCTGCCGTGATCGTCCATTATGAGCGGATGCTTAGGTTCATGCCCGTGGGCGACTCCATGACGATCGGGAGCGCGGGCGAGCACACGTGGCGCTACCGGCTGTGGCGACACCTGTGCGAGTCGTACGGCGGACCGTTCACCTTCGTCGGCCCGCGCGAGGAGCTGTACGACAAGAGGGCCGACGCGCCGACGTCGCACGCCTACGCCGAACCCGACTTCCCCCGCACCCATCTGGCCGGCTGGGGCGAGGGCTGGATGCACATGGCCCCGCTGATCGGGGAGACGGTGCGGGAGCACCGGCCCGACGTGCTGCTGGTCTCCCTCGGACTGATCGACCTGGGCTTCTACACGAACGCCGAGCAGACGGCGGAGAACGTACGGGCCTTCGTCGCGGGCGCCCGTGCGGCCCGCCCGCGCATCCGCATGGTGCTGCTGCCGGTGATCCCGAACATCCGGGCCGCGGCGGACGCGCCCTTCGCCGAGCAGGTGGACCGGTTCAACGTGCTGCTCGCCAAGGCGGTCGCCGACCTGGACGAGCCCCGCTCGCCGATCCTGCTGGCCTCGCCTCCGGAGTCGTACGACATCCAGGCCGACACCTACGACGGGACGCATCCCAACGCGAGCGGGGAGCACCGGATCGCGGGGGCGTTCGCCGCGGCGATGTGGGAGGCGTGGGGAATCGGACAGGCGTACGCGGCCGGAACGGATTGACCGAGTTCCGGCGTCTCCTGGTCACCGTGCGTATCGTTGAAGTGCGCGGCTGCACCTGTCCGTGGGGCGGCAGGGGAGGAGCGCCACGATGACCGTCCTGGAGGACAGGATCGAGATGGCCGACGCCGACGCCAACACCAAGCGTTTGGACGAGTTGTTCGAGCGCCTTGAGCGGATGCCCGTCCCCGAAGGATTCAGGGTCGAGATCGTCGGGGGCAACGTCCATATGACGCCGCAGCGCAGCACCCATTGGGAGATCATCTTCGAGATCGCACAGGCCATCAGGGTCAGGTTCGGGAGGGAGGCAAGGGTCTTCTCGGACGTCCGCATCGACTTCCCTGGCCACGAGAACGGCTTCTGCCCGGACATCGCCATGCTCAGGGACTCGGCGAAGAAGGACGAAGAAGGCCGCTGGCGGTACCAGGACGTCGAGTTCGTCGCCGAGGTCATCTCAGAAGGCACGGCCGCCAACGACTACGGCCCGAAGAAGATTGCCTATGCAATGGCCGAGGTTCCCGTCTACGTCATCGCCGATCCCTACCAAGGGCGGTGCTACGCATACACCCACCCCAAGGACGGCGACTACGCCATGAGGACGTGGGTGGACTTCGGCACCGACATCGACCTGACCGGCACGGAGGTCGACCTCGTCCTCAAGACCGACGACTTCCCCCGCGACTAGCCCCCAAGTCGCTTGCATAGAGCGCACTCCAAGCCGTTGGCTGGTTGTCCATGAAGTACACGCAGCTAGGACGCACGGGACTCAAGGTCAGCCGACTCGTCCTCGGCACCATGAACTTCGGCCCGCAGACCGACGAAGCCGACAGTCACGCGATCATGGACGCGGCGCTGGACGCGGGCATCAACTTCTTCGACACCGCCAACGTGTACGGCTGGGGCGAGAACAAGGGCCGTACCGAGGAGATCATCGGCAACTGGTTCGCCAAGGGCGGGGACCGGCGTGACAAGGTCGTGCTGGCCACCAAGGTGTACGGCAAAATGGCCGCCGACGGGGACTCCTGGCCGAACCACGACAAACTGTCCGCGCTCAACATCCGACGGGCCGTGGACGCCAGTCTGAAGCGGCTGCAGACCGACCACATCGACGTCTACCAGTTCCACCACATCGACCGCCGGACCCCCTTCGAGGAGATCTGGCAGGCGATCGACGTGCTCGTGCAGCAGGGCAAGATCCTGTACGTCGGCTCCTCCAACTTCCCCGGCTACAAGATCGCCCAGGCCAACGAGATCGCCGCCCGGCGCGGCGGCACCATCGGGCTGGTCAGCGAGCAGTGCCTGTACAACCTCGCCGAGCGGCGCGCCGAGATGGAGGTCATCCCGGCCGCGCAGGAGTACGGGCTCGGGGTCATCCCGTGGTCGCCGCTGCACGGCGGTCTGCTCGGCGGTGTGATCAAGAAGGAGGCGCAGGGCGGACGCCGTGCCTCCGGCCGGGCGGCCGACGCGCTCGCCAACACTGCCATCCGCGCGCAGATCCAGTCGTACGAGGACCTGCTCGAGAAGCACGGTGCGGAGCCCGGCGAGGCCGCCCTGGCCTGGCTGCTCACCCGCCCCGGTGTGACCGGACCGATCGTCGGCCCGCGCACGCCGCAGCAGCTGGAGTCGGCCCTGAGGGCCGTGGAGCTGGAGCTGAGCGAGGAACTGCTGACGGGCCTGGACGAGATCTTCCCGGGTCCGGGTCCGTCCCCGGAGGCCTTCGCCTGGTAGCCGTGGCCGTACGCCGCAGCCGGCGGTACGGCAGAGCGGCGGCGGTCTACTTTCCGACCGCCGCCGACACGGCAACCACCACGAACATCAGTACAAGCACACCGGCCATGATCCGGTTCCGGGTTTTCGGGTCCACGTGTCCGAGCCTAACCGGCCCCGCCGAGCGCCCACCGGGCGACCGTCTCGTAGCGGGGCTGCTCCCCGGGCACCCCGGACCTCGGCAGGTTGCTGCGCACCAGGGCCAGCTCGGCCACGGTCCAGGTGCGGCTCGCGAAGTCGCGCAGGCTCTCGACGTAGGGCCGTACGTCCACCGCGTCCCGGCTGCGGGCCACCGTCAGGTGGGCCTTGTAGCGGCGGTGCTCCCCCATCGGCACCCCGGCCTTCCGTGCCGCCGCCTCAGCGCGGTCGGCCAGCAGGCGCAGGGTCTCCAGATCGCCTGACGCGCCCGCCCACAGGGCCCGTCCATGGCCGAACTGGCCGCCGCCGGCCAGCGCCAGCGGGAAGGGCTCCGTGCGGTGGGCCGCGCGCTCCAGCCGGTCCGAGAGGTCCGGTACGAGTTCGTCGTCGACCTCGCCGTAGAAGGCGAGGGTGAAGTGCCAGCCGGGGCGGCCGGTCCAGCGCAGTCCGTCGGCGCCCGGCAGCGCACGCAACACGGCGACCTCGGCGGCGAGTTCGTGGGTCACGTCCTCCGGGGGCAGCACGGCGGCGAAGAGTCTCATGACGTCACCCTCCCAGGGAACGGATCACCGGGCCAGGCGGCTGCCCCGGCACCTCCCGGGCGGGCATGATCAGGTGTATGGAGAAGAACGGGAAGATCAGCATCAGAGAAGGCAGGCCTGACGACATCCCCGTGATCCTCGGCATGTTCGACAGTGCCGTGGAGTGGCTGGTGGCCCAGGGGCGCACCCAGCAGTGGGGCACGACACCCTGGTCGAAGAACCCGAGAGCGGTGGCCATGATCACCCGGTACGTCACCGAGGGCGCCCCGTACGTCGCCGAGTACGACGGTGTCCCGGCGGCCGCGCTCACCCTCACCGACGCGCCCGGCGAGTATCTGCGGCCCGCCGACGAGCCCGAGCGCTACATCCACACCTTCGCCTCGGACCGCCGCTTCAAGGGCCGGGGCGTCGGTGCCGCCCTGCTCGCCCACGCGGCCGAGGAGACCCGCCGGGCCGGGGTCTCGCTGCTGCGGGTGGACTGCTACGCGGGCGGCGACCGCAAGCTGGTCTCCTTCTACGAGCGCAACGGCTTCGTGCCGACCGAGTCGTTCAGCGTCACCATGCTGGACGCGGACGACTGGCCGGGGCAGGTGCTGGCCCGGAGGGTCCGCTAGGGACCCTCCGGGAGCGGGAACCGCTCAGGCCGCCGTCGCCAGCTGCTCGCGCTCTCTGGGCACGAACCGCACGCGCGGGTGGCCGTGGTACCAGCCCACGGCCAGGCGCAGACCGCCGATGCGGGCGAGGACGAGGCCGACGGTGGCGGCCGCGGCGGCGGAGATGACGCCGCCGAGGACGAAGCCGACGCGGGGGCCGTAGGTGTCGGTGATCCAGCCGACGACCGGCGCGCCCAGCGGCGTACCGCCCATGAACACCATCATGAACAGGGCCATCACCCGGCCGCGCATGGCCGGGTCGGTGGCCATCTGCACGGCCGTGTTCGCGGTGACGTTGACCGTCAGGCCGAAGACGCCGATCGGGACCATGAGCAGCGCGAAGAGCCAGTACGACGGGGCCAGCGCGGCCACGATCTCCAGCGTGCCGAAGGCCACCGCGGCGGCGATCAGGACGCGCAGCCGGGCCGTGCCGCGGCGGGCCGCCAGCAGGGCTCCGCCGAGCGAGCCGACGGCCATCAGTGTGTTGAAGAGGCTGTAGGCGCCGGCGCCGGCGTGGAAGACGTCGTCGGCGTAGGCCGACAGCCACACCGGGAAGTTGAACCCGAAGGTGCCGATGAAGCCGACCAGGACGATCGGCCAGATCAGCTCCGGGCGCTTCGCCACGTAGTGCAGGCCCTCGCGCAGCTGGCCCTTGCCTCTCGGCGCCCGCTCGACCACGTGCAGCTCACGGGCGCGCATCAGCAGCAGACCGGCGATGGGGGCGACGAAGGACAGGCCGTTGAAGAGGAACGCCCAGCCGGTGCCCACACCGGTGATCATCAGGCCGGCGACGGCCGGTCCGACCAGGCGGGCGGACTGGAAGTTGGCGGAGTTCAGGCTGACCGCGTTCTGCAGCTGCTCGGGGCCGACCATCTCGGAGACGAAGGACTGCCGGGCCGGGTTGTCGAGCACCGTGGCGAGCCCGACGGCGAAGGCGGCGACGTAGACGTGCCAGACCTGGACGTGGCCGGTGAGGGTGAGCGCGGCGAGCGCGAGACCCGTGACGGCCATGGCGGTCTGGGTGACGAGCAGCGTGGGGCGCTTGGGGAGGCGGTCGACCAGGACGCCGCCGTAGAGCCCGAACAGCAGCATCGGCAGGAACTGCAGGGCCGTCGTGATGCCGACGGCCGCGGAGGAGCCGGTGAGGCTGAGCACGAGCCAGTCCTGGGCGATGCGCTGCATCCAGGTGCCCGTGTTGGAGACGACCTGGCCCATGAAGAACAGGCGGTAGTTCCTGATCCTCAGCGAGCTGAACATCGAGGATCTACGAGGGTTGTGGGTGGATGTCGGTGCGGGGGCGGAAGGTGCTCCGGATCCCGTACTCAAAAGGGTTCGCCTCCTTTTTGACTGCTCGTTCGCCTACGAGGCGCTTTCAGCCGGTGAGCGAAGAATGCTTACAGATGCGCGAGCTTCTCCAGCACGGGGGCGGCGGCGCGCAGTTTCGCCCACTCGTCCTCGTCGAGGCCCTCGACCAGGCGGGCCAGGAACGCGTTGCGCTTGCGGCGGCTCTCCTCGAGCATCGCCTCGGCCTGCTCGGTCTGGGTGACGACCTTCTGGCGCCGGTCCTCGGGGTGCGGCTCCAGCCTGACCAGCCCCTTGGCTTCGAGCAGCGCGACGATGCGGGTCATCGACGGCGGCTGGACGTGCTCCTTGCGGGCCAGCTCGCCCGGCGTCGCCGAGCCGCAGCGGGCCAGGGTGCCGAGCACCGACATCTCGGTGGGGCTCAGCGACTCGTCGACCCGCTGGTGCTTGAGCCGACGGGACAACCGCATCACGGCGGAACGGAGAGCGTTCACGGCGGCAGCGTCGTCGCCATGGGTAAGGTCCGGCATGTTCTTTAGCTTAACTCATTACTCTCGCTAAAGACCACCGCGACACGCCCGAATGCCCGTGACACCCGCCACTGAACCGTCCGCTCACTCATATGAGTGAGCCAGTTCCGGAAAGTGACGCACCGGGCCGCCCGCTATGGCGACCCTCGTACACATGGGGACCAGTGTGCTCAGCCTGCGCATAGACGGGGAGCTGCTCGAGAGGCTCCGGCACCACGCGGCCAGAAGAGGAATGAGCGTGCAGGACTATGTGATCCGCACGCTCATCCGGGACGACTTCGACGAGCGGTTCCAGGCCGCCGTCGAGGAGACGGAGAAGTTCTACGCGGGGTCGTCCGACCCCGGGTGATCAGGTCAGGCCGAGGGCCGGCATCAGGTAGTAGAAGAGAAAGACGGCCGAGACGACGTACATCGGCACCGGGACGTCCTTCGCGCGGCCGGCCGCCAGGCGCAGCACCACGAAGCTGATGAAGCCCATGCCGATGCCGTTGGTGATCGAGTAGGTGAACGGCATCATCAGCATCGTCACGAAGGCCGGGATCGCGATCGTGTAGTCGGCCCAGTCGATCTCCTTGACGGAGTTCGACAGGATCAGGAAGCCCACCGCGATCAGCGCCGGCGTGGCCGCCTGGGACGGGACCATCGTGGCGACCGGGGTGAGGAACAGGGCCACCGCGAAGAGGCCGCCCGTGACGACGTTCGCGAGACCCGTGCGCGCACCCTCGCCGACGCCCGCCGTGGACTCCACGAACGCGGTGGTCGCCGAGGAGGAGCTGGCACCGCCCGCCGCGACCGCGAGGCCGTCGACGAAGAGGACCTTGTTGATGCCCGGCATGTAGCCCTGGGCGTCGGTCAGCTTGGCCTCGTCACTGACGCCCATGATCGTGCCCATGGCGTCGAAGAAGCAGGACAGCAGGACCGTGAAGACGAAGAGGACGCCGGTCAGCACGCCGACCTTGGAGAAGCCGCCGAACAGGCTGAACTGGCCGATCAGACCGAAGTCGGGGGTGGACACCGGGTTGCCCGGCCACTTCGGGACCGTCAGACCCCAGGTCGTCACGTGCGCGACGGAGTTGATGATCAGCGCGAGGACGGTCATGCCGACGATGGAGATCAGGATCGCGCCCGGCACCTTGCGCACGATGAGGGCGAAGGTGAGCAGCGCACCCAGGATGAAGACCAGCACCGGCCAGCCGTTCAGGTGACCGTTGCTGCCGAGCTGGAGCGGCACGGTGGTCTGGGCGACGTCCGGGATGCGGGTGACGAAACCGGCGTCGACCAGGCCGATCAGCATGATGAACAGGCCGATACCGATGGAGATCGCCTTGCGCAGGCCGAACGGCACGGCGTTCATCACGCGCTCACGCAGACCCGTGGCGACCAGCAGCATGACCACGAAACCGGCCAGCACGACCATGCCCATGGCGTCCGGCCAGGACATCCGGGGCGCCAGCTGGAGCGCGACGACCGAGTTCACGCCGAGACCGGCGGCGAGCGCGATCGGGACGTTGCCGATGACACCCATGAGAAGGGTGGAGAACGCCGCCGTCAGGGCGGTCGCCGTGACCAGCTGGCCGTTGTCCAGGTGGTGCCCGTACATGTCCTTCGCGCTGCCGAGGATGATCGGATTCAGCACGATGATGTACGCCATCGCGAAGAAGGTGGCGAGACCACCGCGGATCTCGCGGGCGACGGAGCTGCCGCGCTCGGAGATGCGGAAGTAGCGGTCGAGGGCGCCGAAGGCGGGATGGCCACCCGGCTGTTCGGGGGCGGGGACCTTGGCGGGGGCCGAGGTGGACATGCGGGACCTCATCACCAACGGGGTTCCCCCGAGCCTCGTTGGAGTTTCATACGAGCAGAAATGGTCAAAGGCAAACGGTTTCAGTATGAACGTATGAGTCTTACATCGCCATCTCCGCGCGTAGACAGTTCAGTCTCGGCATCGCCTCGTAAGCTGTCCCCATGACCAAGTGGACCCCCAAGCACGAGGCACCGGAGCCCCTGGAGGGCCCCGTGGTCGCCACCATCACCGGCGGCACGATCGTGTGGTTCGTCCTCTTCCTGGTCCAGCTCCCCTTCTACGGCTGGTTCGCCGACCACGACCGCACCTGGTGGCTGTGGACCTGCCTGACCGGCGGCGGGCTGGGCCTGATCGGCATCTGGTACGTCCGCAGGCGCGACGCGGCGATCAAGCGGGACGCGGCGCTGAAGGCGGCGGCCGCGGCGGAGTAGCCGGCGGCCCGGCTCTACAACCTGCGCACGACCCGGGTCCTCCCCAGGTCGGAACTTCCCCCCACTCGGCAGGTGAAGGCGCAAAACCGCACGTACCGTCGAATGCATGACCCATATCGAGGCGGGCGCCGAAGTCGACCCCGTCCACCCGGTGTCCCCGCCGGGCGCACCCGCGGCCGGTCTGACCGGTGCCCAGGTCGCGGAGCGCGTCGCGCGCGGGCAGGTCAACGACGTGCCGGTGCGCAGCAGCCGCTCCATGGGCGAGATCGTCCGGGCGAACGTCTTCACCCGGTTCAACGCCATCATCGGCGTGCTGTGGCTGATCACGCTGTTCGTCGCGCCGATCCAGGACAGCCTCTTCGGCTTCGTCATCCTCGCCAACACCGGGATCGGCATCGTCCAGGAGTGGCGGGCCAAGCAGACCCTGGACTCGCTCGCCGTGATCGGCGAGGCCCGGCCGACCGTCCGCCGGGACGGGACCGCGGTCGAAGTGGCCACGAACGAGATCGTCCTGGACGACCTCATGGAGATAGGCCCGGGCGACAAGATCGTCGTGGACGGGGTGTGCGCGGAGGCCGACGGTCTGGAGATCGACGAGTCACTGCTCACCGGTGAGGCCGACCCGGTCGTCAAACACCCCGGCGACCAGGTGATGTCCGGCAGTTTCGTGGTGGCGGGCGGCGGCGCCTTCACGGCGACCAAGGTGGGCCGGGAGGCTTACGCGGCCCAGCTCGCCGAGGACGCCTCCCGCTTCACCCTCGTCCACTCCGAGCTGCGCTCCGGCATCTCCACGATCCTCAAGTACGTGACGTGGATGATGATCCCGGCCGCGATCGGGCTCGTCGTCACCCAGCTGGTCGTCAAGAACAACGATCTGAAGGACGCGATCGCCCGCACGGTCGGCGGCATCGTCCCGATGGTCCCGGAGGGGCTGGTGCTGCTCACCTCCGTGGCCTTCGCCATCGGAGTCATCCGGCTCGGCCGCAAACAGTGCCTGGTGCAGGAGCTGCCCGCCATCGAGGGCCTCGCCCGCGTCGACACCGTCTGTCTGGACAAGACCGGCACCCTCACCGAGGGCGGCATGGACGTCACCGAGCTGAGGACCCTCGACGGCTACGACGAGACGTACGTGCGCCGGGTCCTCGGCGCTCTCGGCGAGTCCGACCCGCGCCCCAACGCCTCCCTCCAGGCGATCATCGACGCCTATCCGGACAGCGAGGAGTGGCGCTGCATCGAGTCGCTGCCGTTCTCCTCCGCCCGCAAGTACAGCGGGGCCGCCTTCAGCGAGGGCGACGGCGAGGCCAGTACCTGGCTGCTCGGCGCCCCCGACGTACTGCTCGCCCAGGACGACCCGGCCCTGGCCGAGACCGAGCGCCTCAACGAGCAGGGCCTGCGGGTCCTGCTGCTGGCCCGCACCACCCGCGACCTGGACGATCCCGAGCCGGCCCGGGGCGCCCGCCCCACCGCCCTCGTGGTGCTGGAGCAGCGGCTGCGGCCCGACGCCGCCGACACCCTGCGCTATTTCGCGGAACAGAATGTCCGTGCCAAGGTCATCTCCGGCGACAACGCGGTGTCCGTGGGCGCGGTCGCCGCCAAGCTGGGCCTGTCCGGGTCGGCGGTGGACGCGCGCCGGATGCCGGCCGACCCGCAGGGCATGGCCGGGGCGCTGGACGAGGGCACCGTGTTCGGCCGGGTCACCCCGCAGCAGAAACGGGACATGGTCGGAGCGCTCCAGTCGCACGGGCACACGGTCGCGATGACCGGCGACGGTGTGAACGACGTGCTCGCGCTCAAGGACGCCGACATCGGCGTCTCGATGGGCTCGGGTTCGGAGGCGACCCGGGCGGTCGCGCAGATCGTCCTGCTGAACAACAGCTTCTCGACGCTGCCGTCGGTGGTCGCCGAGGGCCGCCGCGTCATCGGCAACATCACGCGGGTGGCGGCCCTGTTCCTGGTCAAGACGGTCTACTCGGTGCTGCTCGCGGTGCTGGTGGTGTGCTGGCAGGTCGAGTACCCGTTCCTGCCCCGCCACCTGACGCTGCTCTCCACCCTCACCATCGGCATCCCGGCCTTCTTCCTGGCCCTGGCCCCCAATAAGGAGCGGGCCCGGCCCCACTTCGTCCGCAGAGTCATGCGGTACTCGATTCCCGGCGGGGTGGTGGCCGGAACGGCGACCTTCGTGACGTACCTGATCGCCCGCCACCACTACACCGGCCCCGGCTCCCTGGACGCGGAGACCAGCGCGGCGACCCTGACCCTGTTCCTGATCTCCATGTGGGTCCTGGCGATCATCGCCCGCCCCTACACCTGGTGGCGGGTCGCCCTGGTGGCGTCGATGGGCGTGGCGTTCCTGTTCGTGCTCGTCGTCCCGGCCCTGCAGAGCTTCTTCGCCCTGAAGCTGGTGGGCGTGGCGATGCCGTGGACGGCTGTCGCGGTGGCGGTGGTGGCGGCGGCCGCCCTGGAGTTCCTGTGGAAGTGGGTCGACCGCCGCTTTCCCGGGTGAGCGTCAGACCGTGGGCCACATGCTCTTGCCGGGGGCCAGTCCGCCCTTGCCGTTGCCGGCGAACCAGCTCAGCTGCCCGTTGACCTCCATGTAGGCGATGTCGTCCTTGCCGTCGCCGTTGAAGTCGCCGGCCAGCAGGGGACGGAAGCTCGTCCAGTCCTTGCCGGACCACATCGAGCGGGCCTTGTCGAAGGTGCCGTCGGCCTTGGCCGGGTAGAGGCTCAGGGACCCGTCCGAGGCTTCGGCGGCGATGTCGTCCCGGCCGTCGCCGTTGAAGTCACCGGTCGCGATGTGCTCCTTCTTCCACGTCTTGTCCGGCCACATCGACTTCTTCTGGTTGACCAGGTTGCCGTCGGCGTCCCTCTTGTAGGTGTAGAGGGAGCCGTCGGCCGCCTGGAAGACCGGGGTGTCGTGGCCCGGGGTGGCGCTGTGCAGGACTGCGGCCGGCAGCGGCTCCTTCCAGGCGGCGTCCGTCCAGAGCTTCTTCCTGGTCCACAGGGGCAACGGCAGCGGCCTCTGCCCCAGGAACACGTCACCGCTGTCCGAGATGGTGATCATCTCGAGTCCCGCCGCCTTGTCGAAGTCACCCGCGAGGATCACCCCCGTTCCCGGGCGGCCGAGGGCGCTGAGATAACTGCCGTACTCCAGCGTGCCGTCGGGGCGGCTGTAGAAGACCTGGATCGAGTCGTCCTGCATGAGGGCCACGACGTCGGAGCGGCCGTCGCCGTTGAAGTCGGCGGTCGACATGGCGTCCTTGATGTACTTCTGCCGGTTGACCATGCGCACGCGCTGCACCCAGTCCGCGATGTCGTCCACGCGGGTGGCGACGGCCCCGGTGCGGGTCTCGTCGGAGTTGAGGCAGCCGCCGCCCCAGGACGCGGTGACCACGGCGGTCAGCTTGCCGCGCGCGTTGAGCACCGGTCCGCCGGCGTCCCCGGCGCACAGGGCGCCGCCGGAGGTGGGCGAGATCGCCAGCGTCGTGGCGTCGACGGAGTCCACGCCGAACGCACCGGTGTGGGCCTTGCCCGGAGCCCACTCGGTCTTGGTGCGGCCGTAGCCGACGGCCCTGAGCTGGTCGCCCTGGACCGGTGCCGTCGAGTCGAGCTTGGCCTCGGCGATGTCCGGGAACGGACCGTCCAGCCGGTCCTCGATGCTCGGGTCGTCGATGCGCGCCATGACCAGGTCGCGGTCGGGGTGCGGGACCAGTTGCAGCACCGTCAGCTTCTCCGGCGCCGTGGCGGGCCGGTTGCCGTCGGCCGTGACCACGGTCGGGAACTGCGGCTTGCCCGCCGGGATCTTCGTGGCGTGCTGGGGGTCGGCCGCGAAGCAGCTGGCCGAGGTGAGCACCCACTGGGGGTCGACCAGGGTGCCGGAGCAGGCGCGTTCGTTGTCCTTGCCGAAGGCGATGTGCAGCTTCACGGCGAACTGGTCGGCGTCGGTCGCGACCTGGTCGCCGACGACGGACTGGGCCGGCGCCGCGCCCATGAGTCCGGTCGCGAGACCGGCCGCCAGGACCCCGGCGGTCAACGCCGTGCGCTTCCCGCGCGAACGGGGGTGTGTCACGTTTCCTCGCATCACAAGAGGTGCTCTGCAGACGCAGAGGCCATTCGGGTCCGTGCGGGGTGTCGCGCACGGACGGGGAGGTCGGCGGATCAGCCGGTCACGCGGAGTTCGACCAGCACCGACCTGGCGCCGCCGACGGTGCCCTCACCGACGGACTCGAAGCCGCCCTGGGGCACGTTGACCGTCGTGGTCCTGCCGTCGGCGGTGAGGTCGGCGCTGACCGGATGGTCGGCGGCCTCCACCGCGAAGACACGCGGGAGTTCGAGCGTGAGGCGGCCGGTCTTGGCCGTGGCCCGGAAGCAGTACGTGCCCTGACGGCCGACGGAGTCGTCCTTGACGGTGAGCACGCGGATCTGCTGGGCGGCCTGGTCGCAGTCGGCGAGCAGGATGTGGCCGTCGCCCTTCTTCAGCTTGATCCCCTTCTCGGCCAGGATGCGGTCGGCCCCGGGATACCCGTAGTCCTCGACCGCGACGGGCGGGGCCGAGGGGGACGGAGCGGGGGGCGGGTCGTCGGCCGAGGCCACGGAAACGCCCGCGAGTGTGGCGACCCCGGCCACGCATACGGACACCGCTATTTTTCGGGCATGGAAAAGCACTGAGGAGTCCCTTCAGGAAGGAATTCTCGAAAGAGAGATGACCTCAATTGCAGGCATGCCGACAGCACTGAAGACGTCGCAAAACAACCCCCGCAATTAAAAGAAATAGGGCAGAAGAGGGCCCCGGCAAGAGACACTGCTGGTCAGGCAGCGGCAAAGACAAGCCATAGGGTAGTCAAAGATCAGCCACGCGTCAACGCGCAACCTTCACACCTTCACCAAGCAACTCCCATGAGTTGAGCGCCAGTTGACGCCATAAGGCATCAAAGCGGGCATCTTGCCGACCGGCGCTCCACCGCATGGATTCGGCGAGGAAATCCGATTCGATTTGCAAAGATGATGGGCGCTACGCTGCCTTCTCCATTATTCGGCGACTCGCATTCGGGGGCGTCGCCGATCACCGAGACAGGTGTTCAGTGAATCGAAGAACTGACCAGCTCGATAGCGCCGGAAAAGCGGCGCGTCTGATACGCCGAACGGCATTCACCCTGCTCCCCCTGGCCCTCACCGCCGGCCTGCTGGGCGCGGCACCCGCCGCGGGAGCCGCGCCGGCCGGGGGGAGCGTCCGGGCCGGAGCACAGGCGCAGACCACCGCCGAACAGCGCGGCCTGGTCGTCGACTACTGGGAGGAGGGCGGTCCCGGCGTCAAGGCGGCGGCCGAGGCGGCACTCACCGGCAGCGACGCCGACGTCCGGGCCTTCCTGGCCGCGGTCGGCGACCTCTCCTTCCAGGACGAACGCGTCAGCGCCGCCCAGCTCGCCTCCGTCGGGGGTCCGGAGCTGCTGAGCGCCGCCCGCCAGGCACTCCACGGAACACCGGACGAGCTGCACGAGTTCCTGGACGACGGCTGGGAAGACCCCATGGAGCAGGACGACCGCGTCCGGGTCGCCCAGATCATCGACACGTCCGGCCCCAACGTGCAGAGCGCCGGTCGGGCCGCGCTCGCCGGCAGCGCCGAGGACGTCCGCAAGTTCCTCACCGAAGACCGCCAGACGCAGCAGGAGGAGGACGAGCGGGTCCAGCTCGTCCAGATCATCAGCGTGGGCGGCACCAACGTGAAGGCCGCCGGACGCCTCGCGCTGGGCGGCAGCGCCGCGGACATCCGCGAGTTCCTGCAGGTCGGCCAGTTCGTCGCCCGGGACAAGGACGAGGAGCACGCCTCGGTCGCCGAACTCGCCGAACAGGCGAAGGAAGCGGGCAGGCAGGCCGCCAAGGAGACCGCGGCCGCCAAGACCGAGTCCGCCAAGGCGGTCAAGGCCGCCGAGCTGGCCAAGGACGCCGCCCTGGAGGCCCAGGCGGAGGCCAAGGCCGCCAAGAACGACACGGACCGGGCCGCGCGCGCCGCCAAGCGGGCCGCCACGGCGGCGTCCGAGGCCGCGGCCGCCGCGCAGCGGGCGATCGACGCGGCCAACGCGGCGAACAACTCGGCGCGCGTCGCAGCGAACGCGGCCGCGCAGGCGGCCGCCGCCGCGGCCGGTGCCTCGCAGGCCGCCTCCCGGGCGCGCAACTCCGCCGCCGACGCCGCGGTCGACGCCAAGAAGGCGGACGCGGCACGCAAGGCGGCCGAGGACGCCGACAAGGCCGCCAAGGGAGCCGAGCTGGCCGCCGACGCCGCCGACCAGGCGGCCAAGGCCGCCGACGCGGCCGGGGACGCCGCCCACTCGGCGGCGAGCGCGGGTGCCAACGCCAAGGCCGCCGCCGACGCGGCCGCCGAGGCCGGCGACTACGCGGGCCAGTCGAGCGCCGAGGCCGCCGAGGCGCGCTCCGCCGCGGCCGCCGCGAGGCGCCACGCCGGTGAGGCCAACCGTGCCGCCGGCGAGGCCGAGACACTGGCGCGCAAGGCGGGCAAGGCCGCACGCGAGGCCCGGGACGCCGCGACGTCCGCGGCCACCCACGCCCGGAACGCCGGCAAGGCGGCCCGGGAGGCGGCCGAGCACGCCGGCGAGTCCGCGAAGGCCGCGACCAGGTCGACGGAGCACGCCAACGCCGCGACGGAGGCTGCCAACGCGGCCACCGCCGCCGTGACCAAGGCCCAGGAGATCTACACCCTCGCCCGCCAGGTCGAGGCCGAGGAACTGCAGGGCCGCACCAACGCCGGCATCGAACGCGCCCGGGACGACAAGGACCAGGACGACGCCCGTACGGCCGCGCAGGCCGCGCTGGAGAAGGCCGCCAAGGACCGGCAGGCCGAGCGGGACCGCCTGGTCGCCGAGGCCGCCAGGCCCGACGCCGACCTCGCCGCCGTCGCCCGGCAGGGCCGCACCCTGGCCGTGCGCGTGATGAAGGGCGGCACGGCCTGGGGACGCGGCGCGGCCGAGGCCGCGCTCGCCGGTACCGACGAGGTCGTCGTCGACTACCTGCGCAACGGCTGGAAGACCGCGGAACAGCAGGACCAGCGGTCCTACGTGGAGCGCCTCGCCGAGGAGAGCGAGGACAAGACCGTACGGGACGCTGCCGAGACCGCCCTCACCGGTGACGCTGCCGCCATCGGCGAGTTCGTGGACGACGGCCAGTACCAGGTGGGTGCCGAGAGCATGCGCGTGGCCATCGCCCAGGTGCTCGACGGGGCCGGTCCCGTGCTCACCGACGCGGGCCGCAAGGCCCTCGCCACCGGGGACCCCAAGAAGTTCAGCGAGTTCCTGCTCACCACGCAGCACACCGCGCGGACGCAGGACGAGCGGGTCCGGGCGGCACAGCTGATCGACAGCGGGACCCCCGAGGTGAAGTCCGCCGCGCGGATCGCCCTGGAGGGCTCGCCGCAGGCCCTGCACGCCTTCATCGTCTCCGGCCAGTACAAGGCGCTGCGCAAGGACTACCTGTCCGCCACCCACGTGGCCCAGGTGCAGAAGCTGATCGCGGACGCGGCGAAGGTCGCCGCCACCGCCCGGCAGAACGCCGCCACGGCCCAGAAGGTGGCCGCGACCGCCCGCAGGGCGTCGACCGAGGCCAACGACTGGGCGAAGAAGGCGAACGCGGCCTACGCCGACGCGCAGGAGTACGCCAAGAAGGCCGACCAGTACGCCAAGGACGCCGAGACGTCGGCGGCCCAGGCGGCCGCGTCCGCCAGGACGGCCCGCGATGCCGCGAACCGCGCCGATCGCGATGCCGCCGACGCGGCCAGGTCGGCGGCGGACGCCACGATCTCCTCGGAGACCGCCCAGGCGGCCGCGTCGAACGCCTCGTACTACGCCGACCAGGCGTGGAAGTCCGCGGTCGCGGCGGGCAAGGACGCCGACGCCGCGATGAAGGCGGCGACCGACGCGTTCAAGGTCTCGGTGCACAAGTACCGGGAGGAGGCGGAAGCCCGGCGCAAGGCCGCCGTGGAGGCGAAGGAGAAGGCCAAGAACGACAACGGGGCGCGCGCCCGTGAGCTGTACCGCTGCCAGCAGGGCTTCATCCCCTGTGACCCGCAGGGCTTCGCCCGCTGGTGCCAGCACCAGCAGGTCTACTGCAGCATCCTCGCCCACGGCAAGGAGTTCGGCGACGCCGCCGAGCAGCTGTGGAACGTGGAGAAGGAGCTGCTGGGCCTCGGCCAGTACGAGGCCTGCATGGAGAAGAAGGACTTCGAGTCCTGCGGCAGTCTCGCGGTGGACGCCCTGCTGAAGAGCAAGTTCAGGGTCCTGGACCGGGCCTTCGAGAGCCTGAAGCTGCTGAAGAAGGGCTGCAAGATCGTCGGCAAGGTCTCGCTGGCCAGGCCTGCGGCGAAGGCGGCCTCGTTCAGGTCGGTGGCTCGGGCGGCTTCGAGCGGCTCGTTCGGCTGCCTGGAAGGCGCGATCGACCACAAGGTCTACGACCCCGTCACCGGGAACATCATCACCGACATCGACCTGTTCGAGAAGAATGTGATGTGGGAGCTCAAGTCGGCCACCTACGCTGACGCCGAGTGGTTGGAGAAGCACGTCAACGTGAAGCTGGAGAACTACCTCAAGTGCCGGAAGCTGCTTCCGGGCTACGAGAACGCTCCGATCGGCTTCCGCTTCACCAAGTCGGGGATGGACCCGCGCTTCCGGACGGCCCTGCAGGAGCGGTTCAAGGAGCTCAGGCAGAAGTACCCGGACCTCGACCTCAGACTGGAGATCGCAGATTGAGTTACCCGTTCGAGCACGGCGACGAGACCCTCTGGGACGCGGGGTATCACAGCGGACAGCTGTACTTCGCGCTCGCCCGGGGAGCGGCCGAGTTTCTCGACGTGGCACCGGGGCTGACCCCCACGCCGCAGGGGAGCTGCGCGGTGGACGGCGAGGTGTTCCAGGTCTTCGTCCAGCGCCTGTACGAGCTGTACACCGGGGGTTCCGGCGAGGTACTGCGGGAACTGGGCCACGGCCTGCTCGTCACCTCGCTCGTCCTGCTGGACCGGGCGGGCGGACGGATCGCCGTACGGCCTCGGGACGCGGCGGCCCTCGACGGGGCGAAGGCGGCTCTCGCCCGGACCATGGCGTCGTAGGAGCCGGATGACCACCACGTGACCGGGGGCCGCCATGACAGGCGGCCCCCGGTCTCATGCGTGTGGCGGAGGGTTACTTCACGTCGACGTAGTCGCCCGTGGCGCTGACCGCGGGGGTCGTCGAGGTGCCCGCGAAGCTGAAGCGCCAGTAGCCGTCGTAGTTCGCGGTGGTGGTGGTCTTCAGGTTGCCGGAGGAGTCCGTGTACACCGTCTTGACGGTGGTGTACGTGCTCGTGCCCGCCTTGCGGAACTGCAGCTTGACCGGCTGGTTGGTGTAGCCGTGGTACGCGTTGTCGTCCCAGTTGGCGCGGGACAGCTTGCCCGTCACCGTGAGGGTCTTGCCCTTGGTGACCGGCTCCGGGCCGGCGTCGACCGTGAGCTTGGAGTAGCGCTGCACCAGGGTGCTGCCGAGGCCGCTCTTGTCGTTGAAGCCGACCTTGCTCAGGTCGGGGTTGCTCTGGTCCTGGCCGTTGAAGGCGACCGCCTCGGCGGCCACGCCCCAGGTGCCGGCGTCCGTGCTCTTCGGGTCGGGGTCGGTCGGGTAGATGTCGACCGTGCCGGTGCAGGTGGCGGTGGTCGACGAGGTGGGCGTGCAGGTCGCCGGGTTGTCGCCGTACAGCTCGGGGGACGTGTCGCTGTACGTGCCCTTGTAGAGGAAGGCGTCCGTGTAGAAGTCGCTCTTGGTGATGTCCACGTCCGCGCCGTGCGTCAGCGTGTACGAGTACGTCGTGCTGACCTTGTTGGTGGAACCGACCTTGATGGCCTTGGCGATCGTGACGTTCGAGAAGCTCACGTTCAGCGTGTACGGCGTTCCGCTGGTCGGAGCGGCCTGCGCGGCCGGCACGGCGAGAGCGGAGAGGGCCAGGGCGCCGGAGACGGCGGCCACGGTGGCACGAATGCGCATGTGCGTTCCCCTGGGGGAGAAGTGATCGTGGAGTCGGTTGACTCGAGCGATCAGATCCATGAGCGGTGCAACTGGTTGTACGGCAAGAGCGCTTCCCGGCCAGATTTGGGACGCGCATTGCCAGGCCATGGCACAAGTGAGAGGAAACGTTCCGGCTCCGGAGCCGGAGCGGCAGCGCTTGCTCCACGTCGCCGAAGTCACCCGTGGCGTTGACCGCCGAGCCGGCCTTGTCCTGCTGGATGAAGTCGTCGTCGTTGCCGTTGACCCATGCGTCGACGTACCAGGTGCCGGCGTTCTTGTTCCTGAAGTAGTCCGTCCTCGGGTCGATGGTCACCGAGGCGGTGCAGGTGGAGGTGGTGGCGTTGACGACGGCGCAGGTGGGCTTGCCGGTCGTCTCGAAGCCGTAGTCGGGACCCTTCAGCGAGAACTCGTCGGCATCCTTGATGCCCGAGTTGTCCGTGGCGGTCACCAGAGCGCCGCCGACGGCTGCGACCGAGGCGCGAACGCGCGTGTGTTTTCCCCACGTCGGTTGTCTGTGGAGTCGCGTGACTCCACAGACAACCGACGTGGGACAGAAGTGAAGGGTTGTACTACTGGTAAGGAATTGGTGTGAGAGTTGCGGGGGTCAGTCGAACCACCGGTCCCGCGCCAGCTCCTCCGTCCGCGACGGGTCCTCCAGCAGGGCCGCCACCTCGAAGCGGCGCGGCCACTGGCCCGCCGCCCAGGCGAGGCCCGCGGCGACGCCCTCCAGGGTGGCCGCGTGCAGGACGCCGTCGCCGGTCACCCGCCAGTCGATCTCCACGCCGTCCACGACCAGTTCCTCGTGCTCGACGTAGGTGCCGGGCGTGCGCGGTCCGAGCAGCACCCGCACCGGGTCCGGTACGTCGTGCTCGGTGCCCTCGGAGGTCACCTCGCCGGTGACGGACTCGCTCAGCCGCCGTACCTGGAACAGCTCGGCCAGCTCGGCGGCCCGGGACGGGCGGACCGGCAGCAGCGGGACACCGGAGGTGAAGGGCAGCAGGTCGGGCGAGTCGACCACGACCGCGTCGGCCGCGTCCACCACCGTCACCCGTCCGTCGGTCACGGCCCGCAGTTCGTCCGGCAGGGTCACCTGCTCCGGGTCCAGCTCGGCCAAAGCGCCGTACAGGGCGTGCAGTTGGGCCGCCGTGACCGGCCGCTCCGGGTCGGCGAGGCGGTCCAGCAGCTCGACGGCGCCGCCGGGCTCGTCCAGCAGGGCGGCCACGGAGGTCCGCACGCCCAGCGCACGCAGCACCTGCTCGTCGCCGAAGCCGGTCGCGTCGGCCTCGTCGTACAGGCCGCGCAGCAGCGGGTCCCCGCCGGCCGCGAGCAGACCGGCGGGCCGGCGTCCGTCGAGGACGGGGTGCCCGCGCAGCCACCACGCCGTGTACGGGCGGACGACCTCGTGGGTGCCGTCGGGCAGCAGGATCCGCACCGGCTGCGTGAGGGCGTCGCGCAGCGGCGGCCGGGCGAGCAGGGAGAGGGCCTCGGGCCAGTGGTCGTCGTCGACCAGGTCGAGGTCCCGTACGGCGACGAGTTCGGTGGCGACCGGGGGCACCGGGCTGTCGGGGAAGCGGTCGAGGATGTCCTCGCACCACACGTCGACGGCATCCAGCAGACCGGCGTCGTCCGGCTCGGCGAAGTCTCCCTCGCGGGGCTCCAGTTCGTCCGGGTCGAGGACCACGTCCGAGGCACGCACCAGTGCGAAGTCCGCGAGGACACCACAGGCGGTGAGAGGCTGCTCGCCCCACTTCGCCGCCAGTTCGGCGTCCACCGAGGCCAGTTCGTCCTCGCGGATCACGCGGGCGAAGGGGCTGCCGGGGAAGACGAGTTCACCCGCCGGGGCGAGTTCGCCGTCCTCGTCGGGCAGCGCGAGGGCGCCCAGCCAGGGCTCGTCACCGGGCTCCAGACCCGCGTCGCGCACCAGGGCCAGGACGGTGTCGGCCAGCTCCTCGGCGTCGGGAGCGTCCTCCTCCCACAGCGCCCCGCCCTCGTCGTCCAGGGAGTTCGCCACGGCGGCCCGCACCTGCGGGGTGGTCAGCACCGCGCGCGGGGAGGCGGGCAGCGCGCCCAGCTTCTCCAGCAGCGGGTGCGCGGCGTCCTCGTGGGCGAGCTTGAGGCCCAGCCGGCCGAGGACGTCGGGGTCGAGGGGCGCGGCGTCCGGGGCGGGGAGCAGGACCTGCCGGGGCCCGGTGGTCGTACGGCCGTCCGCGAGGGGCACCGGAAGTCCCGAGAGCCGGTCGGGTTCGACCCCGGCGAGGCTTTCGTAGAGCCGCCACCACCAGTCGGGGTCCTTCTCCAGGCCTGCGAGGCGGTCGACGGCGTCGGCGAGCGGGAGCCGGGCGACCCCGAGGGTGCGCAGCTCGACGCGGCGCTCGAGGCCCGCGGGAAGGAGCGTCGGCAGCACCTCGGCGAGGACCCGTACGGTGTCCGCCCCGGCGCCCTCCACCACCTCGGCGTCCCGCGGCCGCAGTGCCTCCGGAAGCTCGTCGTCGCTCCCGGGGGCGACGGCCGGAGGCAGGAACGCGGTGCGCGGCAGCCGCTCCAGGACCGCCTGCCGCAGCGCGCCGTCCAGCTCACCCTTGCCCAGCGGCCCGGGTACGAGGTCGATCACGCCCTCCGTCACCGGCCGCCACTCGGCGAGCAGTTCGGTGTAGGAGTCAGCCGCCCGCTGCACCAGGAAGTCGGTCAGCGGACCGGGGGCCGCGTGCCGGCGGGTGGTGTCCAGCGGGAAGGAGGCGATCAGCAGGGCGGGGACGCCGAGGGGCTCGTCGCTGGGGGTGGGGGCGTGCACGACCGGGGTGGTGCGCGGCCGTACCGGGCGGCCGTCGGCGTCCGTCGGCACGGCCCAGGTCACCGACCAGTGCGGGCGCAGGCGCTCCTCCACCGGGCGGTCGGCGAGCAGGTCCGGGGTGAGCGGCCCGGAGGCGGAGACGGTACGCCAGCTGGTGGTCCCCTCCCGCGAGTCCTCCACGACGGTGACGGCGCCCTCGGTACGGCGGCGCAGGGTGCGCGGGGCGTCCTCGCCGACCTCCACCACCACTTCCTCCAGCCCGGGCAGGGCGAGGAGCAGGGCGTCGTCGACGGCGTCGAGGAGGCGTTCGGCGAGGTCCGCCGCGGCGGCGTCCCGCAGGGGCAGGATGACGGCGGTGTCGTACGGCTCCGGGGCGGAGCCCTCGGCGGCGAACGGGAGGCGGAGGAGCGGGACGTGTCCGTCGCGGCGGCGGACCTCGTCACCGAGGCCGGGGCTGTGCCGGGCCGTGCCCGCGGCCAGCTCGCGCGCCTCCGCCAGGGCCCAGCGGACACCGCCGTGCCGGCCGACGATCGCGGGCTCGTCGGTGACGGAGAGTACGGCGGCGAAGCCGACACCGAACCGGCCGACGGCGCCGTGGGGGTCGTCCTGCGCGTCGCGCTTGGCGGAGGCCCGCAGGGTGGAGAGCGACTCGACACCGGTCGCGTCCAGGGGGGCGCCGGTGTTCGCCGCGACCAGGACGCCGTCACGGAGGGTGAGACGCAGCCGGCCCGGTGTCCGCGCACGGGCGGCGGCGTCGGCGGCGTTCTGGGCCAGCTCCACCACGAGCCGGTCCCGGTAGCCGCCGAGGACCAGGTCCTCCTCGGCGTTGGCGTCCTCACGGAACCGGGCGGGGCTGGTGGCCCAGGCGTCGAGCACACCGCGGCGCAGACGGGCGGTGCCGAAGGGGTCGGCGCCCTCGGCCGCCGGCCGCACGAACTTGCTCACGTTCACTCTCCTCATCGACGTGAGGACGAAGGTACAGCGAGTGCGGCAGGGAGACCGAAGGCACAGGTCAGGCCTCGGAGACGGGCAGAAAGGGCTCCTGGGCCGTCCGGCCTACGAGTGGCCGAGTTCCGCCGTCGCCTCGTCGCCCGCCTCCGGGACCGAGCCCGAGTCGCGGGCCGGGCGGAGCGGGAAGACGTCGACCTTCATCTCGTCGATCACCGGGGCGGGGGGCTGGGGCGGCTTCGGCATGACCGCGGCCTCCGAGTGGGCGCCGCAGCCGTACGCCAGCGAGACCACACGGCCGTCGGCCGGGGAGAACTCGTTCGCGCAGACGCCGAAGGCCTGGCCCAGGGAGCCGCCGATCGGGCTGAGGAAGCCACAGGTCAGACAGGTCGCCGGGGCCGCCTGGGCCATCGGGGTCTTGGGGCCGAAGCCCTCCTCCCAGCGGTCGGCCGCGGTGTGCAGGCCGTAGCGGGACAGGACGCGGGCGCGGCGCAGGCCCAGCTCCTGGGCCACCGAGGCGATCGAGCCACGGGCCGGGACCGTCGGCTGGCTGGCGGGCGTACCGGGCGTCACGTCGGCGTCCTCGGCGTCCGCCAGCTCGGCCATCTCGTCCGAGATCACGGAGTTCGGCGGGGGCTGCTCCTCGCCCAAGTAGCCGGGCTCCAGGCGGAGGTCCTCCTGGTCGGTCGGGAGCAGGTCGCCCGGGCCGAGGTCGCCGGGGCGCAGGCGCTCGCTCCACGGGACCCACTCGGGGGCGAGCAGGGCGTCGGGGCCGGGGAGGAGGACCACCTCGTCCAGGGTCACGATCTTCGCGCGGGAGGCACGGGCCACGGTCGCCGCCCAGCGCCAGCCGCGGTAGCCCATTTCCTTGCACTCGAAGAAGTGCGTGACGACCCGGTCGCCCTCCGACACCACGCCGACATGCTCACCGACAACTCCGGGCGCGGCTGCCTCCTCGGCGGCGGCACGGGCGAGGTCGATGGCCTCGGCGCACAGACGGTCGGGGGTGCGGCTTCGCGTTGTCGCTGCGCTCACAGGTATCGCTTCTCTCCTACGCCGTCTGCAATGAGTGCGGCTGCCTCCGGCGGTCAGGCGGACGGAGCGGACCGGGGGACCGCATCGACGTCTGCTTCCGACGCGCGCTCGGGCGCACCTCTGCCATCCATTCTGCGTTATGGCTGAGATACGCACGCTACCCCGTCGTCGGTGGTCGGGGACAGTCCGCCGCTGCGCGGCGATGTTTCCCACCCACCCACCCGCCTCGGCCGACCACGAAGTCACCCCCCGGCTTCCACCCCGGCCGACGGCGGCACAACCCCACCGTTCCACGCCGCCAGCCCCGCGAAGCCACCCGGAATCCCACCTCGGTTCACGGTGAAGTGCCCCCGCCACCCGGCCCCGGCGTACCGCGACAGTTCGCCGCCAGGTACCCCCGGCATCCCGCACCGGCCCGGCACGAAGCCGCGCCGCTGCTGGCCCCCCACAAAACTTCCCCGGCGTGCCGCCGCAGAGCACCCCCCCTCGCCAACCCGTCCCGGCACGATGCCGCACCGTCACCCCGCTGCGGCCCGGTCCGCCCGGCTCCGCCGCAAAACTTCCCCGACATCCCGCCTCAGTCCGCGGTGGAGTACCCCCGCCATCCCACCCCGGCCCGGCACGAAGCCGCACCGACACCCCTGCGCGGCCAAGCCCGGCCCACCACAGAACCGCACCGCCACCCCGCCCCAGCCCCCCGAGAAGCGCCCCCCGCATCCCGCCCCACCCCGCCGGGAAACCACCCCCGCGTCCGACTCGCTTGGGTTCAAACCGCACTATCGGGCGGTGTCTCGGGGCACTATGAAGCACGTGGCAGCCGCGGACAGGGGGAGCGTTCGAGGTGGCGGTTCGGGCCGGGTCGGCGGTGCCGTCCGCGCGGTGGGGCGTGCCCTGCACTTCCCGGTGACCGGTACCGCGCGCGGGATCCGGAAGGCCACGCACGCCCATGGCGCGGGCGAGTCGGGGCTGGGCAAACTGATCGAGCTGCACGCGGTGAACGGCGCCGGCGATGTCATGATCACCCTCGCGCTGGCCTCGACCGTGTTCTTCTCCGTGCCGACCGACGAGGCGCGCGGACGCGTCGCGCTCTATCTCGCCATCACCATGGCCCCCTTCACCGTCCTCGCCCCCGTCATCGGGCCGCTCCTCGACCGGCTGCCGCACGGGCGGCGGGCCGCGATGGCCGCGGCGATGCTGGCCCGGGCGCTGCTCGCGCTGATCATCTCGGGGGCCGTGGCCAGCGGGAGTCTGCAGCTGTATCCCGCCGCGCTGGGGGTGCTCGTGGCCTCCAAGGCGTACGGGGTGGTCCGCAGCGCCGTCGTGCCTCGGCTGCTGCCGCCCGCCTTCTCGCTCGTGAAGGCCAACTCCCGGGTCACCCTCGCCGGCCTCCTGGCCACCGGCGTGGCCGCGCCGATCGGGGCGGGGCTGCATGCCATCGGGGACGCCTGGCCGCTGTACGGCGCCTTCGTGATCTTCGTTGCAGGGACGTTCCTGTCGTTCTCCCTGCCGCCCAAGGTGGACTCCGCCAAGGGCGAGGACGTGGCCCTGCTCGCCGCCGACGAGGAGCACCTGCACGGGCCGCACCGCAAGCAGACCATCAAGCGACGGCCGGGGCTGCGCACGGTCGGGCCCGCCGTCACCCATGCCCTCGCCGCCAACGCCTCGCTGCGCTGCCTGTCCGGCTTCCTGATCTTCTTCCTCGCGTTCCTGCTGCGCGAGCAGCCGCTGACCGGGGAGAGCGCGGCGGTCTCGCTGGGGATCGTGGGCGTCGCGGCGGGGGCGGGGAACGCGCTGGGTACGGCTGTGGGGGCCTGGCTGAGGTCCAGGGCCCCGGAGATCATCATCGTGACCGTCGTGGCCGTGGTGCTGGGGACGGCGATCGTGGCCGCCCTGTTCTTCGGGGCCTTCCTGGTGGCCTGCCTGGCGGCCGTCGCCGGGTTCGCGCAGGCGCTGGCCAAGCTCTCCCTGGACGCGCTGATCCAGCGGGACGTGCCCGAGCTGGTGCGGACGTCGGCGTTCGCGCGGTCGGAGACCCTGCTCCAGGTGGCCTGGGTCTTCGGCGGCGCCATCGGCATCGTGATGCCCCTCAACGGCACCCTCGGCCTCATGGTCGCCGCCGCCATCGTGGCCGTCGGCTGGCTGGCCACGCTGCGCGGACTGCTCTCCTCGGCACGCCACGGAAGCAGGCCGCGGGCGCGAGTGGCGTAACGAACCGGGCACGCCGCACCCCACATGGGCGGTGAGCTCCGGGTGCCCGATAGCCTTCGGCCATGACCACCCTGCAATCCGTTGTGCGACGCCGCCGCGCCGTCGCCGCCGCCGGCGCCGTTTCCGCCGGACTGCTCGTCCTGTCCGCCTGCGAGAAGCCGACTCCCGTCGCGACGGTCACCGTAGGCCGGGACTCGGTCAACTCCGAGGCCCTCTGCTACAACGACGGCAATTCCCTGGACGCCAAGTCGCTGGCGAAGTGCGCCAAGAAGGCCGGCGACATCGAATCGATCAAGGTGGACCCGGACCAGACCGTCCGCTTCGGCGTCGACCCGAAGATCGCGGACGCCGGCTGGATCCTCCTGGTGAACGGCCGCCAGTTCACCGACGTGAGCAAGAAGACCTACACCACCATCCCGGGCAGCGCGTTCTTCAACGCCCAGTACGGCACCCAGGGCACCAGCAACACCGTCTCCATCCAGATGGGCCAGCAGCCGGCCAAGGGCCTGTGGTCCTTCAAGCTGAAGAAGGCCTGACCACGCCCTCCGTACGCGTCCTCGTAGCCACCGCGGTCCCGGCCGAACGGGAAGCGGTGGCCCGGGCGTTCCCGGAGGCGGGCGCACAGGTACGGCTGCCGGGGGTCTCCCTCGTCCGGACCGGTGCCGGGCACGACCTGCTGGCCGGCGGTGTCGGGCCCGCCCTCGCCGCCGCCTCCACCGCCACCGCGCTCACCGCCGCCGCCCTCGACGGCAGCCCCTACGGGCTCGTCGTCTCGGCCGGGATCGGCGGTGGTTTCCTGCCCGATGCCCCGGTCGGCTCGCTCGTCGTCGCCGACGCGATCACCGTGGCCGATCTGGGCGCCGAGACCGCCGACGGCTTCCTCCCGGTCACCGAGCTGGGCTTCGGGACCGTCACCCACCGGCCGCCGCCCTCGCTCGTGCGAGGCGTGTCCGCGGCCACCGGCGCCCGTCCCGGCACCGTCCTCACCGTCTCCACCGTCACCGGCACCGCCGCCCGCGCCGCGGAACTGCGCTCCCGCCACCCGCAGGCCCTCGCCGAGGGCATGGAGGGGTTCGGCGTCGCCGAGGCGGCCGCCGCGCACGGGGTGCCCGTGCTGGAGATCCGGGCGGTGTCCAACCCGGTCGGCCCGCGCGACCGCGCCGCCTGGCGCATCGGCGACGCCCTCGCCGCCCTCACCGAGGGCTTCGGGAAGCTCGCGCCCGCATTGGAGAGTTGGAACCCGCATGACCAGTGATGCGATGCAGATCGCGTACTCGCCCTGTCCGAACGACACCTTCGTCTTCGACGCCCTCGCCCACGGCCGCGTCCCCGGCGCCCCCGCGCTGGACGTGACCTTCGCCGACATCGACATCACCAACGGCATGGCCGAGCGCGGCGAGTTCGACGTACTGAAGGTGTCGTACGCCGTGCTGCCCTACGTCCTGGACGAGTACGCGCTGCTGCCCTGCGGCGGTGCGCTGGGGCGGGGCTGCGGGCCGCTGGTGCTGACCCGGGAGGCGGGAAGCGACCTGACGGGCCGTACGGTGGCGGTGCCGAGCGAGAAGTCGACCGCCTACCTGCTGTTCCGGCTCTGGGCGGCGGACACACTGCCGGAAGGGGTCGGCGAGATCGTCGTCCTGCCGTTCCACGAGATCATGCCGGCCGTGCGGGACGGCAAGGTGGACGCCGGGCTCGTCATCCACGAGGCACGCTTCACGTACCGGAACTACGGGCTGCACAAGCTCGCCGACATGGGCGAGCACTGGGAGCGCAGCACCGGGCTGCCGATCCCGCTCGGCGCGATCATCGCCAAGCGGTCGCTGGGGGCCGAGACCCTCGGCCGGCTCGCCGACTCCATCAAGGCGTCCGTCCGGGCCGCCTGGGACGACCCCGAGGCCTCCCGGCCGTACGTGATGGAGCACGCCCAGGAGATGGACCCGGCCGTCGCCGACCAGCACATCGGGCTGTACGTCAACGAGTTCACCGCCGACCTCGGCGAGGACGGCTACGCGGCGATCCGCGGGCTGCTCACCCGCGCGGCGGCCGAGGGGCTGCTGCCGCCCCTCGGTCCGGATGCGCTCGCTTTCCCCTGAGGGTCACACGTCCAACTGGTCGGCGACCGCGCGCAGGAGGCCGGCGATCTTCTTTCCGGCGGCCTTCTCCGGGTAGCGGCCCCTCTCCAGCTGCGGCGTGATGTTCTCGAGGAGGGTCGTCAGGTCCTGCACGATCGAGGCCAGCTCGTCCGGCTTCTTGCGCTGCGCGGCCGCGACGGACGGCGTCGGGTCGAGCACGGTCACGGAGAGTGCCTGGTCACCGCGCTGGCCGGCGACGACGCCGAACTCCACGCGCTGTCCCGGCTTGAGTGCGTCGACCCCGTCGGGGAGAACCGAGGAATGGACGAAGACGTCACCGCCGTCGTCGCGGGAGAGAAAGCCGAAGCCCTTCTCGCTGTTGAACCACTTGACCTTGCCGGTAGGCACGTCTGTCCTCGTCCTCGTACTTGTCGGGAAAACTACTTCGGAAACGGCTCTGGATAGCACTAGAGCGGGTCGACCATGACCCGCCGACACCAAGGCTAATGGTCTTCGGGCGGGTGACAAGACGTCCCCCGGTTGTTCTCTTGCGCTGGGAACTACCCTGGTCCGGTGCGTGACAAAACCCAAGCGAATTCCGCCGAGCCCGGTGACCGACTGATCCGTGCCGGTGCCGTGGTGTTCTTCATCGGGGCCGTGGCCACCCTTGTCACGGTGGCCCCGCTGTTCCTCGGTGCGAAGCCTTTTCCGACGTACATGTTCGGACTGAGCATGTTCATGGCCGTCGGCTTCCTGGTGGCGGGGGCCGGTGTGCTGCGTTCCGTCGCCGCCGGGCGGCGTCAGGCGCGGGGCGCCTCGCGGTAGGCGGCCAGCCAGGCGGGGAAGGCGGACAGGTCGTCGAGCACGACGTCCGCCCCCGCGGCGCGCAGTTCGTCGCCGTCGCACGGTCCGGTGACCACGGCGACGGACAACGCGCCCGCCGTACGGGCCCCGCGGACGTCTCCGACGTGGTCACCGACGTACACGGCCGCGCCGTACTCGCGCAGGGCCGCCGCCTTCCGCTCGGCCCACAGGTCGCCCACGAGCACGTCGGGTGCTATGCCCAGGTGGTCCAGGTGCAGCTTGGCGTTCGGCTGGTACTTCGCCGTGACCACCATCGTCCGGCCGCCGGCGGCCCGCACCGCGTCCATCGCCTCCCGGGCGCCCGCCATCGCGGGTGTCGCGGCGATGGCGATGGCGGGGTACATCTCGCGGTACAGATCGGCCATGGCGGCGACCTCCTGCGCGGGGAACCAGTTGACCAGCTCCTCCGCGAGCGGCGGCCCCAGCCGGGTCACCGCCAGATCGGCGTCGATGAACGTCCCGGTCCGCTCCGCCAGCGCCCGGTAGCAGGCGTGGATGCCCGGCCGGGAGTCGATGAGCGTCATGTCGAGGTCGAAGCCGACGGTGAGGGCGGGGGCCTGGGTGACGGTCATGGGGGTCATTCTGCCGGGTGCCGATGACAGCGGGTCCGCAGGACCAGGGGTTTCGTCCGGATCAGGCCGACCCCGGGCTGATCCGGACGAAACCCCCCAGCTAGCGCCTTCTCTGTGACCGCCAGACCAGGAACAGGGCGGAGGCGACCGCCGCGCCGCGCACCACCCAGGGCCAGGTCTGGGCCACGGCGTCGTTCATGTGGCCCTGGTCGACGGGAGCACCCCAGCGGCCGGTGTCACGGCCCCACAGCCAGAGCAGCCCGGACGCGAGGGCCAGGCCGGGGGCGCCCAGTACGGCCCACTTGGTCTCCGCGGGGGTGAGGCGGCGGGAGCCGTAGGCGATCAGCCAGCCGAGCAGCAGCGCGAACCAGTTGCCGAGCACGGCTCCGGCGACCAGCGCGGCGGCGGCCAGCAGGAGGAGGGGGTTGCTCCAGCCGGCGGCGGGGCCCGGGAGCAGGCGGCGGGTGGCCGCCACGGGCGCGGGTGCCCTGCGGGCGAACAGCCGGCGGCGCGGGGCGGCCGCCTGTTCCGCCGCCTCCGGCGGCTCTTCCTGCCGGGGCTCCGGCTCCTTCTCCTCCGTCTCCTTCTGCGGGCGTCTGAGCAGGTCGGGGATCTCCACCCCGCCCACGAACCCCGGGACGACGTCACCGGCGGGCGTACCGAACGGGCTGCCCTCCACCCGCCACCAGTCGGGGTTCGTCGCGCTGTCCCCCAGCTCGTCCGGAGCGGCGAGATGGGGCGGGGACGGGGCGTCGCGCGGCTCCGGCTTCGGTTCCGGCCCGGCGGCCCGCGGCCGGGGCACGACCCTGCGCAGCCCCCTGGGCCGTTCCTTGGGCTCCGGCTCCCGCTGTACGGGCACGGCGGCGGGCGCCGACCGCGGCGCCCCCGCGCTGCCGCCCGCGGCCTCGACGACCTCGTCCGGGGTGCCCAGCCCCTCCAGGATGCGCCGCACGGCGGCGGGGCTGTCCACCGCCGCCCTGGCCCGGTGCCGGTCGATCTCGTTGCGCAGCTCGGACACCAGCCGCATCCGCGCGGACGACGGCAACTGCCGCTGCTGAGCGATGTCTCCGACGCGGCTCAGATACTCGTAGACGACCTGATCGCTTTCGATCCCCACGGAAACCCCTCGGAAACCCCTTTGGGGCAACGGCGATGACACCCCGTTGGACGACGGTACCGCGTGGGGACGGGTGTCCGACGCCATGACCTCTCATCCTGAGCGTGACCTGCTCACCGGCCACCGCGGCTGCGAAGCGGAGAGAGGAGACCTGTCTTGACGACCAGCCGGAGAGCGCGCCGCGTCGTGCCGGCCCTGCTGGCCGCGCTCGCGCTGAGCGTGGGCGTGGGCCTGCCGCAGGCGACCGGGGCGACCGCTCGGCCCGGGGCGGAGAGGAAGCCGGTCCCGGCGACCCACACGGTTCACCTGTCCAAACCGAAGTTGGTCACCCCGATCGGCAATGCCATGCCGAAGGTCCTGAAGAGTCGGGGCCCCCTGCCCACCATTCCCCGCAAGAAGCTCGCCGAGCTGAAGGCCGAAGCCGCGAAGCACCCGGCGAAGCACGGGCCCGGGCAGACCGGCGGGAACAGGGCCGAGATGCCGGCAGCGCCGCCGAGCCAGGGCAGCTTCGAGGGACTCGGCGAGCCCTGCTGCATCCGGCCGCCTGACACGCATGGCGCCGTCGGCCTCGGCCACTTCGTCCAGGTCGTGAACGGCACCGGCTTCGGCGTCTTTCGGAAGTCGGACGGCGCCCTGTTGAAGAAGGTGTCGTTCGCGAGCTTCTTCAAGTACACCGCACAGACGATCTTCGATCCACGCATCGTCTACGACAAGAAGTCGAACCGCTGGGTCATCTCGGCCGCTGCGTTCCCGGAGAACTCCACGGTCCAGAAGGTGTTCTTCGCGGTGTCCACCACCTCGGACCCCACCGGCTCGTTCTTCGTCTACACGTTCGACCCGCCGGAGAGCTCGGGTGAGTTCTACGACTTCCCGCAGCTGGGGCTCAGCCAGGACGCCGTGATCGTCACGGCCAACGTCTTCGACTCCGCGGAGAACTACGTCCGCAGCCGCGCGTTCGGCCTGGCCAAGGCCGACCTGTACAACGGCCGCCTCACGAACTACCCGTACTTCAGCCTCGGCAAGCCGGGCACGGTCGCGCCTCCCGTCGTGGAGGACAACAGCACCAACGCCTTCCTGGTGGCGGCCGGCATCTCGAACCAGCTGAGCCTGTTCCGCGCCACCAACCTGGGCCACAGCAACGCCACCATCGTGCAGCAGGCCGGCGTACCGGTGGCTGCCTACACGGTGCCGCCGAACGCCCGCCAGCCCGGCACGAACAACCTGCTGGACAGCGCGGACGCCCGGTTCCAGAACGCGAGCTCGCAGATCGGCAACCAGCTGCTCAACGTCCACACCGTCAATTCCGGCGGGTTCCCGCGCCCCAAGTGGTACCAGATCAACACCAGCACCAGCACGGTGCCCTCCGGCCGGTCCGGTTTCGTCTACGAGTCCGGCACCTCGGACGACTTCAACCCATCGGTGGCCGGCTCCTCCGCGGGCGGCACCACGACCAACCCGATCGGCCGGATGTTCTTCACCTGGACCTCGACCAACGTCAACACCGGTGTCAGCCACCAGGTGCGGGTGAAGAGCGGCGGCCGCCTCGCCACCGACCCGGCTGACGTCGTCGGCGGCAACACCCACAGCACGGCCTCGACGTTCTACGACCCGTCGAGCGACACCGTGGAGCGCTGGGGCGACTACTCCGCCGTCACCATCGACCCGTCCTCGACCAGCACCTGCCCCGCCGGCAACCGTGCCTACGTCGTGAACGAGCGCCAGATCAGCACCACCTCATGGGGCTCGCGCATCGGCAAGCTCGGCTTCTGCAGCTAGTCGGCAGGACCGAACACCGCTGACACATCCCAGGGCGGAGGGGGTGGCCACCGTGCCACCCCCTCCGCCCTTTCGCGCTGTCCGGGCCTGCTCCCCGCTGCCTACAGTGGAAACGTGCTCCCGCGACGCCGCCGCACCGGCCGGCGGCCGCCGGCCGGCCTGCTCCTCGCGCTCGTGGCGCTGACCGTGCCGGTGGCGCTCGCCGCGTGCTCCGAAGCGGCCCCGAACGGGTCGGGCGGCGCCCCGGCCGACGCCCGGTCCGGGGTGACGGGCGTCGTCGTCCTGTGGCCGACCTGTCCCGTGGCGGGCGCTCCCGAGAGCCGGGACTGCAGCAGACCCGCCGAGGCGAGGGTGCGGGTGCGGGACCGGTCCTCGGACACCGAGGTGGCGGCCGTCCGCACCGGGCCGGACGGCCGGTTCCGGGTGCCGCTGCGGGCCGGCGCGTACGAGGTGCGGGCCCGGACCGCGGGCACCGCGCACTGCGCCCCGGTGGAGGTCACCGTCCGCCCCGGCACGTACGCGGAGATCACGATCAGGTGCGACACGGGTCTGCGCTCACCGCGTAACGGCGGACCTCGTCCTGCACCGCTGCGTCCGGCCGCCCTCCGGGTACCGTGGGCGGGATGAGCGCCCACACGCCCCCGTCGGCTCCACGCTCCCTCGCGGAAGCGCTCCGCGCGCGCGACGAGGCTTCCCTGGCCGCGCTCCTGCGCAGCCGGCCCGATCTCATCACGCCGGTTCCCACCGACCTCACACAGCTCGCCACCCGCGCCGGCACCCGTGCCTCGGTCCTGCGTGCCCTGGAGCGGCTGGACCGGTTCGCGCTGCAGACCGCCGAGGCCCTGGCCGTGGCCCCGGAACCGGCGTCGTACGAGATTCTGCTCGGCCTGATGGCCGGGTACGCCCGGGACGAGACCGTCGCCGCCGCGCTGCCGCGCGCGGTGGCCACCCTGCGCGAACAGGCCCTGGTGTGGGGCGACGACGAACGGCTGCGGCTGGTGCGGACCGCACGGGAACTGCTCGCGCCGTCCGCGCAGCACCCCTCCCCGACCGGTCTCGGCCCGAGCGTGCAGGAGGCCACCGCGGGCATGTCCCCGGGGCGTATCCAGGAGATCGTCGGCGCCGCCGGGCTGGCCTCGACGCACGACTCGGTCTCCGCCGTGGGCGCGCTCACCGCCCTGTTCACCCACCGCAAGAAGATGGCCGCCCTGCTCGCGAAGGCCCCGGAGGCCGCCCGCGAGGTGCTGTCCCGGCTGGTGTGGGGGCCACCGTACGGGCAGGTCACCGCCGACCCGGCCGCCCATCTGCGCTGGCTGCTGGACCGCGGCCTGCTGCTGCCCACCGCGCCCGGCACGGTCGTCCTGCCCCGCGAGGTCGCCCTGCATCTGCGCGAGGGCCGTGCGCACCGGACACCCGAACCGCTGCCGCCCGCCGTCGAGCCGGCCGCGACCCACGGTCCGCAGATCGTGGACGCCACCGCGGCCGGGCAGGCGTACACCGCGCTGGCCACCGTCGAGGAGCTGCTGAAGGACTGGGACGAGGGCGGCCCGGCCGTGCTGCGGGCCGGCGGGCTGAGCGTGCGGGACCTGAAGCGGACCGCCGTCGCCCTCGACGTGCCCGAGCCGGTCGCCGCCTTCTGGGTCGAGCTGGCGTACGCGGCCGGCCTGCTCGCCTCCGACGGCGAGGCCGACGAGCGGTACGCGGCCACCCCCGCCTACGACGAGTGGCTGGAGCGGCCGCCCGCCGAGCGCTGGGCCCGGCTCGCCGAGGCCTGGCTGCTGGCCACCCGGACGTCGGGGCTGGTCGGCGGGCGGGACGCGAAGGACCGTACGTTGTCCGCGCTGGGGCCGGGGCTCGACCGGTCCGCCGCGCCGGAGGTACGGCAGCGGGTGCTGACCCTGCTGGCCGGACTTCCGCAGGGCGCCGCCCCGAGCGCCGAGTCGGTGCTGGCCCGGCTGCTCTGGGAGCGGCCGCTGCGCGGCCCCCAGCGTGACGGCGGCACCGACGACCTGCGCTCCCGGCTCGCCCGCTGGACCCTCTCGGAGGCGGAGCTGCTCGGTGTCACCGGGCGCGGGGCGCTGTCGTCGCAGGGGCGGGCGCTGCTCGGCGCACCGGCGGCCGCGCACCCCTCGGCCGCAGCGGAACCCTCCGGGCCCGGCGACAAGCTCCCCGTCCACCACCGTCCGGGCGCCCTGCCCGAACCCCTCTCCCCGACCGAGCAGACGGTCGCCACGGCCGCCGCGGCCCAGCTCCTCGCACCTCTGCTGCCCGAACCGCTGGACCACGTCCTGCTCCAGGCGGACCTCACGGCGGTCGCCCCCGGCCCGCTCCGGCGTCCGCTCGCCGACATGCTCGGGATCCTCGCGGACGTCGAGTCCAAGGGCGGTGCGACCGTCTACCGCTTCACGCCGGCCTCGGTCCGCCGCGCCCTGGACGCCGGCCGGGCCGCCGCCGACCTGCACGCCTTCCTCACCGCGCACTCCCGTACGCCGGTCCCGCAGCCGCTGGCCTATCTGATCGACGACGTGGCACGCAAGCACGGCCATCTGCGGGTGGGCGCGGCCTCGGCGTACGTCCGCTGCGACGACGACGCCCTGCTGAACGAGATCCTCGCCGACAAGCGGGCGGCCGCCCTGCGCCTGCGCCGCCTGGCCCCGACCGTCCTGGCCGCCCCGACGGACCCGGCCACACTGCTGGAGGGCCTGCGCGCGATGGGCTACGCGCCCGCCGCCGAGTCCGCCGAGGGCGACGTCCTGATCACGCGCGCCAACGCCCACCGCACCCCGCCGCGCACCGCGCCCGAGCCGGTGCCGGACGGACCGCCGCCGCCCGACGCCACGCTGCTGGCGGCCGCGATCCGCGCGATCCGGGCGGGCGACCTGGCCGCCACCGCCCCGCGCAAGCCGTCGGGCGGCGCGCCCACGGGCGGTGAGCTGCCCCGCACCAGCTCCGCCGAGACCCTGGCCACCATGCAGGCCGCCGTCCTGACCGGCGAGTCCCTGTGGATCGGCTACGTCAACGCCGAGGGCACCGCCAGCCAGCGCGTGATCGCCCCGATCCGGGTGGAGGGCGGTTTCGTGACGGCGTACGACCACACGGCCGACGAGGTGCGGACCTATCCGCTGCACCGGGTCACGGGGGTCGCGGAGCTGGCGGAGGACTAGGGGGTTTCATCCGGATCAGGGCGGACCCGGGCTGATCCAAACGAAACCCCCTGGACGCGGCCCCGGTCAGCAGTCCTTGACCGGTGCGTCCGCGGGCAGGCCGAAGTGCTTGCGGGCGGCGGCCTCCAGGCCGGCGGACCCACCCGTGCCGTCGGGGCCGGGCTCGTGGAAGAAACTGAAGTGGTCCTCCACCCACTGCTCGTTGCCCTCGCCGTCCGGCCCCTCCTCCCGCGACGTCACGCGGAAGCCGCCGGGCGCGCCCGCGTCCCGCTTCAGGCGCAGCACCTGCGGGATGTCGTCTCCGGAGCAGTCCAGCAGTGCGCCGTTGCGTACCCCGAACTCCATGCACAACGTGCTCACACCGGCCCGGACGACGCCGTCGTGCTCGTCGAGGTCCCGTGCCTCGGCCCGGCAGAACCACTGCGCCCGCAGACCGGGCTGCGTCTCCCCGTACCCGCTGCCCTTGGAGTCCGCCACCAGCCGGGCCTCGATCACCGGCCGCACCTCGCCCCACAGGTGCTGATCGACGCCCGGCGGCCACACCGCCCACGCCCCTGCCGCCACCAGCACCGCCGTGGCCCCCAGGCCGGTCACCCACCTGCGTACCGACATCGCGCCCCGTTCCTCCCCGGACCACGCCCGGTGCCGGTCCCGCGGTAGGAGACCCGTGCCGGTGGCCCATGGTTGCGGCGTCCCGCCGCGATCATCCGCTGATAGGGCACACTGGACGTTTGGCCGCGCAGAAGGGAAGTGCGTAGGTGAACGGACCGCTAATCGTCCATACGATCAGGTGTGATGCGCACACTAACGGATAGGTCCGAGCTGTGGAGTGGTCTACCTGGTTGGCCCGTTGAGACGACTTAGGGCTGCGAGTGTGGTGGTGGGAATGGATGCGGCAGGGCCACGTCGAGTCGCGCTACCAGACGGCGGCGCCCCGAGGCGGACGCCGGGGAACTCGCGAGCCGATTCGTCTCCGTGTACGTACAGCTTGACCACCGCGCGTGACCTCGCGCAGGTTGACGCCTGCTGTGGCGGTTCCCATGCTGGAGACGGGGCCGGTGGAAGGGGCCGTGGTCGTGAGCGGTGGGCAGAGTGGACTTCCTCGGCTGCTGACCGCAGCGGAGACGGCGGCGCCGGTGGACGCCGTCGCGGTGGTCGCTGAGGACCTGCGGCGGCGGTTCGAGGCCACGAAGGTGTCCTTCCTCATCGTGGACCTGACGGGGAGGGCGGTGGCGCGCCTGACCACTGCCCCCGGTGCGGAGGGTGGGCGAGAGGCGGAGCGGATTCCCATGTCCGGCAGCGTCTATGAGCAGGTGATCCGCACCCAGCGGCTGTTCCAGGAGGCAACCGGCGAGGGACAGCGGGTGATCGTGCCGGTCACCAACCGGGGGGACGCCATCGGACTGCTGGAACTGCTCCTGCCCGCCAGCCCCGGCGACGACATCCTTGACGAGGTCGGTGAAGCCGCCCACATCCTGGCCTACGTCGTGATCGCCAACGGACGCTTCACCGACCTCTACACCTGGGGCAAACGCTCCAGGCCTCCCACGCTGGCAGCCGAAATCCAGTACCAGCTCCTTCCCCCGTCACTGTCGTGCGAGGCTGCTCAGTTCACCTTGTGCGGGAGCTTGGAGCCCTCGGAAGACCTCAGCGGCGACACCTTCGACTACTCGCTGGACCGCGACACCCTGCACGTGTCGGTGACCGACCCCATGGGCCACGACATCGATTCCGCCCTGGCCGCCACCGTACTGGTGAGCGCCCTGCGCGGCGCCCGCCGGGCAGGAGCCGGCCTCGCCGAGCAGGCCCACCGGGCCGACCAGGCCCTGGCCGACCACGGCCGCGGCCACGCCACCGGGCAACTGCTACGCATCAACCTCCACACCGGTCGCGCCCAACTCGTCAACGCCGGCCACCCCTGGCCACTGCGCATACGCGACGGGACTGCCGAAGCGATCACCTGCAAGGTGGACCATCCCTTCGGGCTGGCCGTGTCCGCGCCCCAGCCCTACCGTGTCCAGGACCTCGACCTGCGCCCCGGTGACCGTCTGCTCATCGTGACCGACGGCATGCTCGAACGTCATGGGGAGACGGTCGACCTGCTCGCCCTGCTGAAGCGCACCCGGGACCTGCACCCGCGGGAAGCGGCGCTGACGCTGACGTCCGCGGTCCGCGACGCAGCCGGGGGCCAGCTCGCAGATGATGCCACCGTGATGTGCCTGGACTGGCACGGCCCCCAGGAGACCCTGCGGCACGTCAGCTCCGGCGCGGACACTCAGCAGGCTTCGGCCGGCCGCACGAAGGAGTAGCCGTAACCAGGACGCCGTCCTGGACGGTCCCACAAGGCCAGTGCGTGGCTCTCGCGCCTCACCCCTTCGCGCGCAAGCCTGAGTTCTCCTATTGCTGAGGGGCTGTAGGCAGCTCCGGCGACCCGCCGGCTGAGACATCACGAGGTGTCTGGAGAAACGCAGCTCTACGCCACGAAGGCCCCTCTGTCCGTAAAGCTGGTGTCGCGGGTCCGATCAGCCGAGGTAGGGCCGCTCACGGTGTTCCAAGAAGTGGCGGATCCGGAGCCGCTGCGTGTGGTGCATCGGCAGTTGATCGATCTCGCCCGGGTGCACGAACCGCAGCTCCGTGGACTCGTCCGAGATCGCGAGCCGGCCCCCGACCACACGGGCGGTGAAGCAGACGTTGAACTGTCTGCGCACCTCACCGTCCGAGTAGGCGATGATGTGGCGAGGGTCGGTGTACGTGCCCACCAGGCCGGTGATCTCTACGTCCAGACCGGTTTCTTCCTTCACTTCGCGGACGGCCGTTCCTGGGAGTGAGTCGGTCATCTCCATGCCGCCACCAGGTAGCGCCCACAGATCGTTATCCCTGCGACGCTGAAGGAGTATGCGCCCTTCGTCGTCGGTGACCACGGCGGACGCGGCAACCACCAGGCTGTTCGGCTCCGGTGCCGCTGGGTCGTCGTAGTACTCGGTTCGCGCCATGGTCACCCTTCTCGTACCGGCGTCGCGGTTTCCCACACCGCGTCGAAGCTGCTGGCGTAGGTGTCGAACATGCCGCCCTTGCCGCTGCGCCGGAGATGCCACACGGGAGCACCGTAGGCGTTCACGCCCCAGACATGGGCATTGACCAGTGCCTGGTCATCCGCACGATAGATCGAGTTGTAGAGCGTGGTGGCATGGGTCCGCACCTCGATGCCAGGTACCCCGGCAAGGGGGCGGTAGTGCATCAGGGCGAGTCGGCAACGAGACTCGATACCGTGGCCGAACCTCTCCTCCTGGCCGCGCTGTTGGACATTCGTACTGTCCGGGTCGCCGATCGCGATACGGACCGCACACCCGCCGTCCGCTCGCTCTCGCAACAAGTCGTTGAGCCGCGGGTACGCCTCGTGCAGGAAGACGGCGGCGTACACCAGCACGTCGATGTGCTCGCGCGCCTGGGTCAGCATGTCCACGAAGGTGGACAGGGGGATGTCCGCCCGCTGGTCGTAGAGGGCCACAAGTTCCGGGCTGACAGCGCGGGCAGGGCGTGCCTGCCGGAGCGCGGGCCATAGAGCGTGCACGTCTTCTCCTAGTATTTCCGCTGCCAACATGGCCGTGGCGCGGCGCGGCGTACGCCCTAGATTGACCCATCGTTCAACGGACTTGGGGTCGACTTCGACCTTGTCCGCAAGGGCGGCGTACGTCCAGCCGCCGGCCGCCATGGCAGCACGTAACCTCTCGTTCGGCATCCCAATCTCTCCTAACAGCCGGGGACGGCACTAGGGACGTTCTACCCGACGCGGGACGTCCCGAAGTGGGGTTTGTCGGAGGTTCCGACGTCCTGATGAGCGGCAGGATGCTCGTCCGCATGGCGAGCAACCAGCAGACCAGACCAGGCATCGGTGAACTGGCGAAGGACACTGCCAGTGGACGTATCGGCGTCGTCATGGGCGAGGTCGGCGCCCGGGTGCAGATAAGGCCCGTCGGCGGCGGCGTCGAGTGGGATGCTCTGCCGGACAACGTGGTGGCCCCGACCACGCGGGAAGAACTGAGCGCCCGCCTAGCCATCAAGAACGGCAACAGCCGGGACGGCCTGTGATGCGCGCCATCGGTCGGTATGCCGGGGTCCTGTTCATCATCATGAGCAGCGGATCGTGTGGCCTGGTGATCGGCATGGCCCTCGGCACCGGCCAGTAGACCGGCCGCCCCGAATGGAGTGCCACCTTCCCTGGCTCCCCCTGCCCCGTTCGGGTCGGCCTTCCAACCCCCGTTCGCCATAGGCCGTGCCTCGGCGACCGATGCGGGAGCAAGTGCCAGAGCACAGCGACACTCAAGGAGTATTCGCATGACGGCAACGGCCAACGACCAGAAGACCGGTCGCGCGGTGGCTGGTGAGGAGCTGTTCGACAGCCTCACCCACTTCGTGATCCTCCACAACGGGCAGTCCCGCGAACGGGCCGAGCGGATCGCGGACCAGGCGGTGGCCTTCGTGGTCACCGCCGCGACCGCGACCGTCCCCATGGTCCCGTCCGACGACGTGGACCTCGGTCTGCACGCGCTCATCCTGCACACGAAGGAGTACACCGCGCTCTGCGACCGGTACGCCGGCCGCTTCCTCCACCACAACCCCATGCCGGGCGGAGGGCCCCGCGACCCGAAGAAGGTCGCCGCGTCCACACACGCGATGAAGGCGGCCGGGTTCATGGTCTTCGACGACCTCTGGACCGTGGACGGCACGAACCTCGCGCAGTGCGACTCGGACTGCGGCCGTCCGTACGGTCAGGCGTAGCGACACGAACCCAGCGGCGCGGCTGGCCTCGATACGGGGTCGGCCGCGCCGTCCGGAAGGAGAACAGACGTTGTCCGGGACACCCCCTGAACTGCCGATCGTCGTGCTCGATGCGCTCATGCCCACCACTCAGCGCCTGGTCCTCAATCGTCGGGGCTCCATGGTCTGGGAGGTCGAGAGCCATCGGGGCCACTACGCCGTGAAGGTCGGCTATCCCATCGAGGCAACGGCTGACTGGCCTGCCCAACCGTGGACGGCGCTCGCACCCGCACGTGAAGGCGCCGTGCTGTACCGCCTCGGGTTCCATGACTTCGCGTACGGCGAGTGGGAGGGCGGTACCTGGAACTTCCAACCTTGGCGGGAAGGACCGGACCTCTACCAGCTGTGGGAGCCTTGCCGTAAGCCGGAATCGCGCATCGATCCGCACACCAGCGTGGCCCTGGGCTGCGTAGAGGCCCTGGCCGAACTGCACGCCAAAGGATGGGCGCACGGTGACGTGCAGCCCGCGCACTTCATCATCGGGCCCGAACGGACGCACCTCATCGATCTGGCCTTGGCGCGCGGCGGTCGTGTGCCCGAGGGGTACGACTTCCCGTTCCGCGGCTGCCTCGTCCACTACGAAGCCCCAGAGATCGCGCGCAGCGTGCTCGAAACCGGAGAGGCTGAGCCCACCCAGGAAGCCGACATCTATGCGCTCGGCGCGTCACTGCTCATCTCCGCCACGGGCTGGCGGGCGGTCGAGTACCCGGACGACGCACCGCGCCCTGCGCAGCGAAGGGCCGTGGCAGACGGCAAGCGTCGGCCCGTCAAAGTGCGGGGCGAGCTGGGCGAACTGATCGAGGCCATGCTCAGCCATGCTCCCGAAGACAGGCCAACTATCTACGAGGTGGGCAAGGCCCTGAGCTGAAGCCGAAGCGCCGGCGGATACCGAAGGCGCAACTCACTGCGAAGACCAACAGACAGAGACCGGACCACCCCTCAGCCTGGACAGCGTGCCGGGTGGTCCGGTCGCGGAAGCCCTGATCAGGACCCCGGTGCCGATGGTACCGGGGTGGTCGGCGTGCCCGAACGCGGGTGCGGCTGCAACCCGGCACCCCCGAAGCGAAGTTGGAGAGGGTCCCCGTTGCAGTCCGGTTGGCCGCATCCCAGTTCTGACCTGCACCACCGAAAGTCAGCCACGGCGGCGGGTTCGCCGAACGAGCACCCGTCACGTGTGTCTCCAGTAACCCCCCGCCGGCCTCAGCCACGCTTCTTCTACTCGTCACGGCCCTCGCCCCGGTCCCGACCTGGGCGTTGTCGACGTGAATGCCTCACACATTGGCTTGCCGGCTGTGCAGTCCGGCGGCTGCGTAGTGCGGACTGGTCGGGTGGCTGGGTTTCGCTCGGCCGTTGTCGGCCTGGTCCTGGTGCTCGGACTGGTCGGGTTGCTTCGCGGTCTGGCTGTCCACCTTGGCGTTGCTGCGCGCTGAGCGGGTGGGGGCCGACGGAGCGGTGGCGGAGACAAGGAGCGGCGGCGGCCCTTGGCCGCCAGCGCGCGCGGACCGCCGTAGGCGGGCCGCCTTGATCCAGTAAAGAAACTCTGAACAGCTCCGGCGCTCTGGGCCCGTGGCCGGTCATGCGCCCATGCGTTGCCCTCGCCTTCCCAATCCGCTCTGCGCCTCCGCAACCACTATGGATATATATGGGCGCATTGCCGACTATTTGCTCCGGCAGTCGGCGAACTTTATCCACAGCTAAATCAGTCCAGGGTTGGAGCTGTGGAAAAACGCACGGCAAATCGCCCGCGCCGTTACCTATCCGTGATCTTTGGACTGTCACACCCGGGCGGATTTTTGTACCTGGTAGCAGGTGAGGGCCAGAAATCGGCGGCGTCCGCGAGCGCGGGAGAAGGAATGGGCGGAATCCTGCACGAGAGAAGCATCGGAGTGGCGAGGGTCACATTCGCTCGAGGTCACACCAGACCCGAAAAGCGAACCTCTATAGGCACCCCTCGACGTGAGGGGCGGAACATAGCCGACGATCACCGGTTAGCCAAACCGGCGATTCTCCGGACCATTGATGTTCCTCGGCGAACGAAGGGAGATGTGTGGTGTCGGCCGCAAAGCGTGGGGGCGGCGTGATGTCCGTTCGGATTCAAGCGGAGCGCTCCGCATGCAATCCGGCCTCTCCACCTCGCCGTGGGCCTGGATCTCTCGGTTCGCTCTGTTCGCAGAGTGGGCGCCAGTTGGCCATGCCTCCCGCCATGCGGGCCGCGCAGAAAGGTTCTTGCCCGCTGGACGGGAGCGTGAGGCCGGGGCCTTCGAACGTGTCCGGCCGGAGCGGTAGACCTGACTCAACAGGCGCGATGACCGTTGGTTGGTCTGCGCGGGCAAGCCCGGATTCGGCTGGCTCTGGGCGGCTCGACGGGATGCAGGGAAATGGCACGGAAGCAAGACGGGGAGCGGAAAATGACCGAGCATGAAATAGCCGTGCTGGATGCGGAGTTGACCGACGTATGCGCGGCGGTTGCCCGGTTGGATGCGATGGTGCAGCGGTTGGCGACGGCTATTTCCGCTGCTGCGCCTCCACGATCTCCAGAAGCCGAGTCACCGTGTTCTCAAGCCGCTTGATGTCGGCCTTCATGGCCTTCATGTCCTCAGCGAGTGATTCCGCACTGGGGCCGGGAGTGTCGTCGGCTGTTTCGAGCCGATCCTCTCGGCCCTGCTCGCCGGGGACTGCTGCGGCCGGCGCAGTGGTGGCGCTGTTGCGAACGAAACTGCCCCGGCCCTGGACGCTGTAGATCAGCCCCTCGCTTTTGAGGAGCCGTAGCGCGTTCTGCACGGTGCTGCTCGCAATGCCGTACCGGTCCTGGAGGGCGCGGGCAGAGGGCAGCTTGTCACCGGGCTTCAGCCGGCCAGTGCTGATCTCTCTGCGCAGGACCTCGGCGGCCTGGACGTACGGCGGCCGGGAGTCGTCTTCGAGCGACAGTGTCATGCCCGCAGGATACGGCGCTTACCCCACACGCGATACACCCGCTCACCCTTGTGTGGCGTATGTAGCGGGACAGCCGGTGTGCGGGTGTTGCGGGTGTAGCGGGTGTTGTGGTTATGTAGTGGTGCGGCCGGATCCACCGGCCCGAATCGAAAGGACGTGCCCCCATGGCTCGTATCCTTGTTGGCCTGCTCCCGTCGGCGTCGTTCATGGTCGGCAACATGGCCGTGCCGAAGTACGCGGACGCCGAGAAGACGCAGTTCGCCGTGGACCGTGAGACCGGCGCGAAGCTGTTCACGATCACCCTCTTCTTCATGGAGGAGGACCGCGCAGAGGCCATGAAGATCACCGTTCCGGAGACCGGTCTGCCCAACGGCCTCAAGCCGGGTGTGCCGGTCATGCCGGTGGAGCTGTTCGCCACCCCGTGGGCCCGGATCTTCAACGGGTCGCTCTCGGACGGCATCGCGTACCGCGCGGACCGTCTCGACCTGGTCGGCGGCTCGGCCGCGGCCGTTGAGACGGCGTGAGCGGCACCGATTTCTCCCGCACCGGCCGCGACACCCGGCTTCACAGTGTCGCGGCGGTGTGGGAGAGGGCGGGCTTTCCACCCGCCTCGGCTCTTCGTCATGCGGAGATCTGCCTGTCGCTCGTCGGTCACGACGACAGGGTTCGTCTCGTCGCGGCGATGTGGGCGAACCACGGCTTTCCGCCTGCTGACGCGGTCCAGCGCGCGGAAATCTGCCTGATCCTCGCTGCGCCGACACCCGCCGACCGCACCCGAAACCGGAATCGAAAGAAGGAAGCGAAGTGAGCGTGAACGACGTGAGTGAGGTGATGGGCTACGCCCCGGTTCTGATCGGGGTGGGCCTGGCGGGTCTCGCCGTGTGGGCGCTGGCGTGGGTGGTCCGCTACCTGCGGGCCGATGCCATGACGCGGCAGTCCATCCGGCAGGCCGTGCGGGTGCGGCGGACCTGGAAGCGGCTCGCGCAGATGCTGAAGCTGTGCGCCATCGACAAGATGCCGACCGCGCTGGCTTCCCTGTCGAACGCGGACGGCAAGCCCGTCAAGCCCCGCGTCCTGGTCCCCACGCTGAAGGTGACGCATGACGCGTACGGGGTGATCGCACGGGCGGGCTGCCTGCCGGGGGTCGGCCTGGAGCAGTACCAGAAGGCTGCCCCGCATCTGGCGGACGCCTGGCGGTGCACGCGCGTGGCGGTCACGCAGGATGAGCCGGGCTCGGTCGTCATCCGGGGTGTGCGGCTCGATCCGCTGAAGTTCCCCACCGAGCACCGTCCCACGGGCAAGGTGCCGGAGAAGATCGCCCGGTTGGATCTGGGCGTGGACGAGTACGCCCAGCCGGTGTCCGTCGACCTTCGGCACGTGACCGGTATGGGCGTGGCCGGCCTGCCCGGCAAGGGCAAGACGTCGCTGATCAACAGGCTTCTGTCCGACTGGGCGCCCGCGCCGTGGGTTCAGTTCGCCTGCGCGGACGGGAAGGTGTCCGCCGCGTTCGAGGGTGACTATGCCGACTGGGTACGGCGCATGTTCGCCTTCGTGGGCGATGATCTCGAAGAGGCCAACAAGCTGTTTAGGCGGCTGGTGGACCTGCGGCGGGTGCGCTCGACCCTGGTGCGCGATGTGCTCGGGGTGAAGTCCATCTGGGACGTGGACCCGTCCGAGAAGTGGCCGCTGGTCGTGCTGATCATCGATGAGGCGCACACCTACTTCCGCGACCACAAGGGAAGCGACCCCAAGACGAAGAGGCTGGCCGCGCTCGCTGCCGAGAACGCCCGGCTCGTGGAAGACCTGGTCAAGAAGGGCCGTTCGGTGGGCATGCTCGTCATCCTCGCCACGCAGAAGAGCACGGGCGACGCCATCCCGACCTTCATCCGCGACGTGTGCCCCATCGGCCTGAGCTTCGCGCAGAAGACCGCCGAAGCCGCCGTTGCGGCCCTCGGGGAGGACATCCGGGACTGGCCGGACGCCAACCCGATCAACCTTCAGGACCCGGCCTACGTCGGCGTGGCCTCGATGAACCACCAGTCACAGCCCGGCTTCACCCGCATCCGCACCCCGTACGTGCCGGACGAGTGGGCGGCCGAGATCGCGCACAAGACCGCGCACCTGACCGCCAACCCGGCCGACCTGCTCCCCGCCGTCGACCTCACCAAGATCGACCCGGACGACGACGGTTCCACGCCGATCGCGGCCTGACCGCCCGGCGGCCAACGCCCCATCACCTGTGAGAGGAGGTGAAACCCTATGTCTGAGGACCGGATCACTCAGCGCACCGTGACCGTGGTCATGGGCATCATCGCCCTCCTGGCGTTCGTCTTCTCCTTCGGCAACGTCTGGGCCCTGGCCCTGCGTCTGGGCGTCCCCGCCCCCATCGCGCCCCTGATCGCCCCCATGGTCGACCTGTCTGTTGTCGGGCTCCTGGTCGCCCTGCGCTACCTGTCCCTGCGGGGCGTCCCGCCGGAGCAGATGAAGGCGGCCACCCGCCTCATGCACGTCTCCGGCCTGCTCACCCTGGCCCTCAACATCGCCGAACCCATCACCGCCGCGCACTACGGCCGCGCCGCCGTGGACGCCGTGGCCCCGCTGCTGCTCCTCGGCTGGGGAGCGGTCGGCCCTCAGCTCCTGCGTTCCTTCCACGCGGTCACCAGCGAAGCAACCGCCTCGGCCCCGGTGGACGAGACGGAAACGGCACAAGAGCCTGCCCCGGCCCCCGCCCAGCCCGCGCCCGTTGCTGCGTCCACCGCGCCCGTCACACCGGAACCGACCCCGGCCCCGGCCCCGATCGCTCCGGCCCTCACCGCGCCTGCGGTCAAGGTCCCCGAGCCGCTGCTGACCGAAGCACGCTCCATCGCCGCGTCCCATCACGCCGAGCACGGAGAAACGATTTCTCCGGCCCAGCTCAAGAGGCGACTCGGCATCGGCCTGCCCATGGCTACGGCCCTTCACGCCGCTCTGTAGAGCCGCGTTCTCCCCGCCGGCCTTCCGGCACAACCCACCTCGCCCGTCCCTGGGCCCGACTCGCCATGCCTGCGGGCAGCAGCCCGAGCGCACTGAATCGCTGCTGCCCGCAGGTCCCACCCTCGCGCCGGAAAGGAGACCCCGCCACCCATGCGCCGCCCCCTCGACCTGCGCCACGTGATCAGCCCCGGCCTGCGGGATCTGATCGAACTGGCCAACACCCACGACTTCGACCGCGTACAGCAGCAGGTACGCGACCTGCGCGGCTGCACCAGCCCCGTCAACCTCCACGGCTTCACCATCACCACCGACCAGACCACCAACGAAGTGGTCCGCTCCTACCGCTCCGAAGACGAACCCTCCGGACGCCTGCTGACCACCTGCGGCAACCGCCGCTCCTCCCGCTGCCCCGCCTGCTCCCGCGTCTACGCCGCCGACACCTACCACCTCATCAAGGCCGGACTCTCCGGCGGCAAGAACGTCTCTGAAACCGTCCGCGACCACCCCCGCGCATTCGTCACCCTCACCGCCCCCTCCTTCGGTCCCGTCCACAACCGGCCCACCACCGGCGCGGGCAAGCCCCGCCCCTGCGCCTGCGGCGACACCCACGCCGAAGATGCCCCCGAACTCGGCACCCCCCTGAACCCGGCCACCTACGACTACACCGGCGCCGTTCTTTGGAACGCCCACGCCGGACAGCTCTGGGCGCGCTTCGCCACCTACTTGCGCCGGGCCCTGGCCAAGCACTTCGGCATGACGCAGAAGGCCCTGAACCAGGCCCTGCGCGTCTCCTTCGCCAAGGTCGCCGAGTACCAAAAGCGCGGCCTGGTCCACTTCCACGCCGTGATCCGCTTCGACGGCCCCGACGGACACACCAGCCCGCCCCCGGCCTGGGCCACCTTCGACGCTCTGAGCGCTGCCGTGGGCCTGGCCGTAAAGAGCGCTCGGCTCACCATCGAGTCCGACGCCATCGGCGAACGCGTCATCTCCTGGGGCGGCCGGTACAAGGTCGACCCCATCACCGCTCTGGGCGACGGCGAACTCACCGACGCCCGCGTTGCCGAGTACACAGACGCCAAGGTGGCCGGATACGTCGCCAAGTACGCCACCAAGAACGCCGAAGGCACCGGCACCGTGGACCGCACTCTGATGTGCCGTCCCTGTGCCGGACGTGGCTACGTACGCGGCCCTGACCGCTTCCACGACGTGTGCGCCGACTGCGACGGCACCGGACAGGCCGAACCCATCAAGGCCCTGCCCGTACAGCAGCACGTACGGCAGATGATCCGCACCGCCTGGGCCCTCGGCCACCTCCCGGAGCTCGCCCACCTCAAGCTCTGGAAGTGGGCCCACATGCTCGGCTTCCGCGGCCACTTCTCCACCAAGTCCCGCGCTTACTCCACCACCCTCGGCGCACTCCGCGACGTCCGCCGCGCTTGGCGTCTCGCCCAGGCCGAAGCCGCCCGCGCCCGCGCCGGCCTCCCCGCCACCGACGAGACGACCCTCGTCACCGCCTCCTCCTGGACCTACCTCAGCAGCGGCTACCGCCCTGGTGAGGAGTTCCTCGCAGCCCAGGTCCGCCACGACATAGCCCATACGCAACGCCTCAAGCAGGAGGGGGATTTCTCATGATCAACCGCAGGACGACGTTCGTCGGCCGCTTTCACTGCGACCAGGGCTCCTGGCGTGTCTCCACCGGGACTGCGGAAGTCGCCACGGTCATCGGGCAGCTCTTCGGCAGGCGATCGCCATCCCACGACAGTCACGAAGCCGACCACTTCGAAGTGCTGCCCCGATCGACCTCCATGCGGGTCGTCATCTCCGGCCCCGAAGCCATCAAGGCCGGCCTACTGACAGCCGCACCCCGCTATGAACCCCAGCCCAGTACTCGACTCTCGTTCCGTCTCGCCGACGCACATGCCCTTGGCGGCTTCCGCCTCAGTTCTCCCTCTTGGGACCTGGCAGAGTCCGTCCCCACGCTCAGGACGGCACTGTCCGAGACGGGCGGGGACTCCCTCTGCGAACTGATCGCAGAGACAGTCGAGTTCACAACCCGCGACGGTGCGGCGCTGTCGTATTGCCGCCCTTCTATCAAGGTCATCGGCCCTTGGCACAACACCGACCAGCACGCCGCCTGACCTGAACGCAGACAGCGACGCCCCACCTGGCGGACGAGGTGGGGGCGCCGCTGCGTGTGCCGGGTGTTTCGGCGTCAGACCTGGCTGTCAGCCGCCTCGGTCTCCCGTTCGCTCTCCTTCGCCGCTGCCGCCCGCCGCATGTGCCCCTCCTCGCCGAAGTAGACCGATAGACGCGACGTGTCCAGCTTCTTGCCGCCACGCCGCGCGGGTGCCACCTCCACGTAGCCGCCCGCGTTCAACAGCAGATCTCGCTTACCAGCCACGTCCGAGCGCTTCCACTGCTCCGCGTGCGTCTCTCCGGTCGGCTCCGCCTTCACTCCGCCCGGCTTCGCCGTTCGCTGCCTCTCCTTCAGGGTCGCCAGCCGCTCTTCCAGCTTGGCGTACTGCTCCGCGTACCGGATCGCTCCGTCGTCGCCTCTGAACAGGCCCCGGTCGTAGCGATCCTTTTGCAGGTCGGCCAACGCTTCCTCGGCCTGCCTGATCTGCGGGCGGAAGTCCTCGCCCACCTCCTGGACCATCCGCATCACGGAGAGGTGCCCGTACTTCGCGAGGAACTGCTCGGTGACGTGCTCTTCGGTGGTCACCCCGGCCACGGTCGGCCCGTAGCACTTCACGCCCTGCTTCTCCTCCCCCTTGGCCGCCCGCTGGCGGTACTTCAGCGGACCGATGCACCGGTACCGAAGCTGACCGTTGCGCCCGCTGAAGGTGTACATGCGCTCGCCGCAGACTCCGCAGTGCATGATGCCGCGCAGCAGCGACGTACCCTCCCGGCGCTTCTCACCGGGGCTGGCCCGGCGCTCCAACTCGTCCTGGAGCGTCTGCCAGGTATCCGTGTCGAGGATCGGCGGCCGGTTGACCAGCGGCAGGCCGTCCGTCCGCAGGATCGGCTTGCCGTCCTCGATGACCTGGCCGAGCAACTGGGGGCTACCCAGCAAGCTCCGCAGCGTCGTCGTGTACCACTGCTTGGAGTCGCTGCGCTTGCCCGTGGTCTGGCGAGAGGAGTGGCCGGGCGACGGGACGCCCTCCTTGTTGAGGTCGTTGATGATCTGCATGAGCGAGTCCTTCGTCAGGACCCGCTCCACGATCCGCTTGATCGTCTTGGCCTCGTCCTCGTTGACCGCCAGGACCTTGCCCGCCCCGTTGGGGTTGGGGACGACCATGTACCCGTACGGGACCCGACCGCCGGTGTAGCGGCCCTCGCGGCGCAGGTGCTCGTGCGCGCTGGACACCCGCATGCCGATGGTGTCGGACTCCAGCTCGGCGAAGACCGCGATCACCTTCGCCATGGCCCGGCCCATGGACGACGTGAGGTCCAGCGGCTCCGTCGCCGACGCGAGCGCAACGCTCTGGTGCTCGGCGAGTCGCATGATCTCCGCGAAGTCGACCGTCGAGCGCGCAAGGCGGTCGATCTTGAAGAACACGATCACGTCCAGCTCGGCGAGCCTGGTCAGGATGCGTTGCAGGCCCGGCCGGTCGAGCCCGCGCGAGAAGCCCGAGACATCGATGTCCTCCTCGGCGGCTACGACCTCCCAGCCGCGTGCCTCGCACAACGCCTCACAGGCCGCGCGCTGGCGTTCCGGCGAAGTCGTCTCGTCGGTTTCCCGCGATAGGCGAACATAGATAGCGGCGCGCATCCCCGGCGCGCTGGCCGGGACGCCCTTCCGGCGTCGGGCACGGGGCATAGCCCGTGCTGTGACAGGCGTTGTTTCTGTCATGAGACGACCTTATCTCCGGAGGTATGTGTGTCCTGCCTAATCGTCCAGTCGGACAAGACCCTGCTCCTGGAGGTCGACCACGAGCGGGCCGACGACTGCCGGCGTGCCATCGCGCCGTTCGCCGAGCTGGAGCGGGCGCCGGAGCACATCCACACCTACCGGGTCACCCCGCTGGGCCTGTGGAACGCGCGGGCCGCCGGGCACGACGCCGAGCAGGTCGTGGACGCGCTGGTGGAGTACAGCCGCTACCCGGTGCCGCACGCGCTGCTCGTGGACATCGCCGAGACGATGGACCGGTACGGGCGGCTCACCCTGAGCAAGCACCCGGCGCACGGACTCGTCCTCACCACCACCGACCGGCCGGTACTGGAGGAGGTGCTGAAGTCCAAGCGGATCGCTCCGCTGGTCGGGGCACGGATCGACCCGGACACCGTGGTCGTGCACGCCTCCGAGCGGGGGCAGATCAAGCAGACGCTGCTGAAGCTGGGCTGGCCGGCCGAGGACCTCGCCGGGTACGTGGACGGCGAGGCGCATCCGATCGAGCTGCTCGAGGACGGCTGGGCGCTGCGTCCGTACCAGAAGCAGGCCGTGGAGAACTTCTGGCACGGCGGCAGCGGCGTGGTCGTGCTCCCCTGCGGCGCCGGGAAGACGCTGGTCGGCGCCGGGTCGATGGCGCAGGCGAAGTCCACCACCCTCATCCTGGTCACCAACACCGTCTCGGCCCGGCAGTGGAAGCACGAGCTGGTGAAGCGGACCACGCTGACCGAGGACGAGATCGGCGAGTACAGCGGGACCCGCAAGGAGATCCGCCCGGTCACCATCGCCACGTACCAGGTGCTGACGACCAGACGGAAGGGCGTCTACCCGCACCTGGAGCTGTTCGACTCCCGCGACTGGGGTCTGATCGTCTACGACGAGGTGCACCTGCTGCCCGCGCCGGTCTTCAAGTTCACCGCGGACCTCCAGGCGCGCCGCCGCCTCGGTCTGACCGCGACCCTCGTGCGCGAGGACGGCCGCGAGTCCGACGTCTTCTCCCTCATCGGGCCGAAGCGGTTCGACGCGCCCTGGAAGGAGATCGAGGCGCAGGGCTACATCGCGCCCGCCGACTGCGTCGAGGTCCGGGTGAATCTCACCGACTCCGAGCGGCTCGCCTACGCCACCGCCGAGACCGAGGAGAAGTACCGCTTCTGCGCGACCACCGAGACCAAGCGGAAGGTCACGGAGGCGATCGTGCGCCGGTTCGCCGGGCAGCAGATCCTCGTCATCGGCCAGTACATCGACCAGCTCGACGAGCTGGGTGAGCATCTGAACGCCCCGGTGATCAAGGGCGAGACGTCCAACGCGCAGCGCGAGAAACTCTTCGACGCGTTCCGCGAGGGAGAGATCAGCGTGCTCGTGGTGTCGAAGGTCGCCAACTTCTCCATCGACCTGCCCGAGGCCACGGTCGCCGTCCAGGTGTCCGGCACCTTCGGCTCCCGTCAGGAGGAGGCCCAGCGACTGGGCCGCGTGCTGCGCCCCAAGGCCGACGGCCACCAGGCCCACTTCTACTCGGTCGTCGCCCGCGACACCATCGACCAGGACTTCGCCGCCCACCGCCAGCGCTTCCTGGCGGAGCAGGGGTACGCGTACCGGATCGTGGACGCGGACGAGATCCTGGCGGAGGGCTAGGCGGGGCGGCGAAGAGCCGGGGTGTGGAGGGGTACGGCCTAGAAGAAGGCGTGCTCCTCCATCCAGCCGTAGGTCTTGCCGAACTTGCCGTAGTACCAGGAGCCGCCCTTGGCGGTGCAGTACACGCGGACCTTGTTGCCCATGTACACGGACTTCTTGACCCGGTACCCGTTGCCGGGGCCGGTGTGCATGTCGGCGTGGTCGTACAGGACGACCGTGTAGGTCGCGTCCTTGATGTTCTTGGTGCAGCCGGAGGAGCCGACCGCCGAGGCGCTGGGAGCGGCCATGAGGGTGGCGCCGAGGGCGAGCGCGGCGGCGGCGGTCAGTCCGCTCACCGCCCTGCGGAACGGAAGCTTCGAGATGGGCATGCCTGTTTCCCCGTTTGCTCGGTCGAATGGATCGGACAACGGCTGATCATGTTGGCACACGCCCCTGACAGCCCGAGTGCCAGGATCGGGTAAGGGGCCGCCAACAGCTGCTGCCACCAAGACAGTTCGAGGTCGAGTGGGCCCTCGTGGGGCACCAGCCACATCGTGCGGGCGGTGAAGACGAGGGTCACGAGCCCGGCGGTGAGCGTGCGGCCCTCGGCCAGCAGTACCGCGAGGAGCGGCACGCACCACACCCAGTGGTGCGACCAGCTGATCGGGCAGACCAGCAGGCCCGCACAGGCGGCCAGCAGGATGCCGTGGCTCTCCCGGCAGGCACGGGCGGCCAGCCGCAGGACGATCACCGCCACCAGGGCCGCCGGGAGCGCCCAGGCAGGACCCGGCGCGGGGTCGCCCAGGGCGCGGGCGACCAGCCCCCGTAAGGACTGGTTGTCCACGATCCACGCCTTGCCCACCCGGCCGGTCTCGTACAGGCGCCGGCCCCAGAAGTCGGCGCTCGCGGCGGGCAGCAGCAGGAACCCGAGCAGGGCCGTGGCCGCGAAGCCGGTCACGGCCGTGGCCGCCTCGCGTTTGCGTCCGCGCAGGAACAGATGGACCACGAAAACGGCGGGTGTGAGCTTCACGCCGGTCGCGAGGCCGAGGGCGAGACCCTTGGCACGGGCCCCCGGAGGCCTGGTGAGGTCCCACAGGACGAGGCAGGCCACGGCGAGGTTGACCTGGCCGAACAGGAGAGTCTGGAAGACCGGCTCCAGCCAGAGGGCGAGGGCCGCGCACGTGCGGAGGAGGGGCGGGGACAGGGGGCGGCCGGCCAGGCGGGCCGAGAGGGTGACCAGACCGGCGAGCAGGAGCGCGTTGCCCGCCAGGAAGGCCGCCTTCAGCGCCGGGACGGGGAGCCAGGTGGCCGGGACGAAGAGGATCGCCGCGAAGGGCGGGTAGGTCGCCGGGAGCCGCCACTCGGTGACCGTGAAGGCGTACAGGTCGCCGCCGTGGGCCGCGGCAGCGCCCTCGGCCCGGTAGACCAGCAGGTCGGCCATCGGGGCCCGCTGCAGGACGCACAGGGCGGTGAAGGAGCAGAGAGAGACCGCGGGCAGGATCAGGGACAACAGGGCAGGGCGGGACGCCACCGTCCGTTTCGACACGGAGGTGACACTATGCCGCTACTTACGGCGTATGCCCGCTTCCTCGCCGTACTCGCCGAGGATCAACACGCCGAACGCGGCCTCGACGAACACCTTGACGGCGCGCAGGGCGTTGCCCAGGGGGTGGTGATGAGGGCCGTCCATGGCCGTGGCACCGGACGGGGGGCGGACAGAGGCTGTATGGATGCTTGCTGCGCTCATGTCTCCATGGTGGAACCTCGCCCCCCGGTCACGCATCGGTCTCGAGAGCCAGTCCCGGAGGCCCGCGCGTAGGTCTCCGGGTGGACCCCCACCCCTACGCCGGACGGCCCACGTCCCCTAGGGGGCACGACCTCCGGAGGACGCCACACGGAAATTCGTTGGCCTCCTCCCGGTCACCCCACCTACAATCTCCGCTCTTGCCCGCCTCCCTACGGAGAGCCGCCGCCCGGACGGAAACCGGGCGGCTCCCAGTCGCGCCACGAGCAGATCCGGAGGCACCCCCTTGTCCACGCCCGCCCACGAACCGCTCGCCGACCCGCTCGCCCGGGAGCGCAGCCACCTCGCCTCCTCCCGGTCCGCATTGCGCGCCATGCGCGAGGACGTCGAGGCGCTGGACATCCGCGACGTCACCGCGAACTGGGTCAACGCCGAGGTGCTCGCCCGCCAGATCGACGACCGCATCAAGGCGCTCGCCGACCTCAGCGACACTCCCCTCTTCTTCGGGCGGCTCGACTACCTGCACGCCCCGGGCGCCGACCAGGCGGAAGGGGCCGAGGGCGAGAGGTTCTACATCGGGCGGCGGCATGTGCACGACGGCGACGGCGACCCCATGGTCATCGACTGGCGCGCCCCGGTCTCGCAGCCGTTCTACCGCGCGTCCAAGAAGGACCCGATGGACGTCGGGCTGCGCCGCCGCTTCGGCTACACCGGCGGCGACCTGACCGCGTACGAGGACGAGCACCTGTCCGACCCGGCCGAGGCGGCCGCCACCAGCAAGCTGCTCCAGCAGGAGATCGAGCGGCCCCGCGTCGGCCCCATGCGGGACATCGTGGCGACGATCCAGCCCGAGCAGGACGAGATCGTCCGCAGCGGGCTCGGCGGGACCGTGTGCGTGCAGGGAGGCCCGGGCACCGGGAAGACCGCCGTCGGCCTGCACCGCGTCGCCTACCTCCTCTACGCCCACCGGGAGCGGCTCGCCCGCACCGGCACGCTCGTCATCGGCCCGAACAAGTCCTTCCTGCACTACATCGAGCAGGTGCTCCCGGCGCTCGGCGAGCTGAGCGTGCAGCAGGCGACCGTGGACGACCTGGTCGCCCATGTGGAGGTGCGCGGCACGGACGACGCGGTCGCCGCCGTCGTCAAGGGTGACGCCCGGATGGCCGAGGTGCTGCGCCGGGCCCTGTACTCCCACGTGACCATGCCCACCGAGCCGGTCGTCGTGGTGCGCGGCTCGCGGCGCTGGCGGGTTGCGGCGTACGAACTGGAGGAGCTCGTCCGCGAGTTGCTCGACCGGGACATCCGCTACGGCGCCGCCCGCGAGGCCCTGCCGCAGCGGATCGCGCACGCCGTGCTGGTGCAGATGGAGCGGGCCGGTGAGGCGCCGGACGACCGGGTGCAGGACGCGGTCGCCCGCAACAGCGCGGTGAAGGCGGCCGTGAAGGCGCTCTGGCCGGCCGTGGACCCGGCGAAACTGGTCCTGCGCCTGCTGACGGAGGCCGACTTCCTCGCCGAGCACGCCGGGGGAATCCTGGACGAGGACGAGCAGAAGACGATCCTGTGGGCGAAGCCCGTGCGCAGCGTGAAGTCGGCCAGGTGGTCGGCGGCGGACGCGGTGCTGATCGACGAGGCGGCCGACCTGACCCAGCGCACGCACTCGCTCGGGCACGTCGTCCTGGACGAGGCGCAGGACCTGTCCCCCATGCAGTACCGGGCCGTCGGCCGCCGCTGCACCACCGGCAGCGCGACCGTCCTGGGCGACCTGGCACAGGGCACGACCCCCTGGGCGACCCGGAGTTGGGACGAGGCACTGGCCCACCTCGGCAAGCGGGAGGGGGTCATCGAGGAGCTGACGGCGGGTTTCCGCGTCCCCACGGACGTCATCACCTACGCGTCCCGCCTCCTCCCCCACATCGCCCCCGGCCTCACCCCGGTCGCCTCGGTCCGTGAGAACCCGGGCTTCTTCGAGGTCCGTACCGCGACGGAGACGGCCGAAGTGATCGCCGCCTGCGCGGAGTTGCTGGGCAACGAGGGCTCGACCGGCCTGATCGCGGCCGACGCACGCATCCCGGCGCTCGCCGAGGCCCTGACCGCGGCCGGGGTCACCTACCTGGCCCCGGGCGAGGAGACCACCCGCGAGACCCGGCTGACCCTGGTCCCGGCCTCCCTCGCCAAGGGCCTGGAGTACGACTACGTGGTGCTGGACGAGCCCCGGGCGGTGGTGGACGGCGAGCCGGACGAACGCACGGGCCTGCGGCGCCTGTACGTGGCCCTGACCCGAGCGGTGTCGGGCCTGATCGTCACGCACTCGGCACCGCTGCCTGCGCAGTTGGCCTGAGCCGGGGCCAGGCGGGGTGGGTTTCACTCACCCGCGCCGGCGGGGCACCCCAAAGGGGCGCGGGGAACTGCGCGACCAGCCCCGACGGACCCGCACCCGGCGCTCGGCCTACCCCCGAACGGCGCTACTCCCCGTCCAGCACCCTCCGCCACTCCCGCACGGCCCCTTCGACAACCGGTCCCGCCCACCCCGCGGAGCGGGCCGCGCCCCCGATGTGGAAGGCGTCGATGCCGGCGTGGCGGAGGGCCGGGACGTGGTCCAGGCGGAGGCCGCCGCCGACGAGGATCGTCTGGTCGTAGCCGGGCTCGCCCCGTCGGCGCACCTCGGCGACCAGGGTCGGCAGGCCCTCGTCGACGCCGGCGGCGGAGCCTGCGGTGAGGTAGGTGTCCAGGCCGGGCAGGTCGGCGAGCTGCTTGCGCAGGGCGTCACGGTCGGCGGCTCGGTCTACGGCCCGGTGGAAGGTCCAGCTGCAGCCGTCCAGCGCGGCGACGACCCGCTCCACCGCGTCCAGATCGACGCCCCCGTCCGCGTCCAGGAACCCGAGCACGAACTGGTCGGCCCCGGCCTCCCGCAGCTCGCCCGCCACCCGGACCAGACGCTCGGCGCCCTCGGGGCCTCCGGCCGCGAACCCGTCCGCCAGCCGCAGCATCACGCGCAGGTCGATGTCGACGGCGGCCCGGATCCCGGCGACGGTGGCCGCCGACGGGGTGAGCCCGTCGGCCGCCATCTCGGTGACCAGCTCCAGACGATCCGCGCCTCCGGCCTGGGCGGCGACCGCGTCCTCGACGTCGAGGGCGATCACCTCCAGGACTGCACGCTTGCTCATGGCACCCCATTCATCTGCGACTACAGGTCTAGTCCAATTCAAGAATACGCCGGTTCCGTACCCGCCCGGACGGCTCCTCATCCGAAGATGTTCAGTTCTCCCTCCACCGCACCGGCCAGCCCGTAGGAGGCTCCGTCCAGGGGCCGCCCGCCCCGCGTACAGCCGTACGAGCGTGGCGGCCGGGCCGACGTACCGGGCGGGCGGAGCCCCCGCGGCCGGGTCCCCCAGCCGCAGCGGATCGTCCACGTCGTCCAGGTCGGCGTGCAGCGGCACGTGCTTCTTCTCCCGGGTGGCGCGGACCAGCAGCGCCGGCGCGTCCGGCAGACCGGCCCCCGCGTACGCCCCCGGCACCCCGAAGACGTCCCGCACGTCACCGGCGTGCATCCTCCCCCACTGCCTTGAAGGCGTGGGGGGAGCCCCACACCGAGCGCGATCATGTCCAGCACCCCGCCCGCCTTGGCGATCACCGGCCCCGCCTCGGTCATCCCGCGCTCCAGCTCGTCCACGACCCGCGCGTTCGTCCACTGCGCGCGCTCGGCGACGTCCCGGTCGTTCGACTCGGGCGAGAACACCCCCTTCTCGAACCGGCTCTCCACGACCCGAATCAGCGCGGCGGAACAGTGCGCCGGCACATCCCGCACCGTCCACCCCGGACACGCGACGGCCGGCAGCGCGAAGTCGGCGTCCGCCCGCGAGCGCAGCAGCGGTATCAGTGCGTCCCGTTCGGCCTCCAGCAGCCGGCCGGGGAGTTCGGCATCCCGTGCTTGCTCTGTGTGAGTCATGGGCCCACGCCAGGGGCGCCGTCCGCCGCGCGTCACGGAAGAATGAGTACATGGCCGACCTCGACGCCCTGCGCCTCCGCTTCGCCCACGCCCTGGAGGGAGCCCGCACCCCCGGCGACGGACCCGACCCCACGCCCTACGCGGACAACCTCCTCACCCGCTGGCAGGAGCCCCAGCGCCGCTACCACACGCTCGACCACCTCACGGCGGTCCTGGACCACATCGACGTGCTGGAGAAGTACGCGGACGACCCGGACGTGGTCCGGCTGGCCGCCTGGTTCCACGACGCGGTGTACCTGCCGGACCGCTCCGAGAACGAGGAGCGCTCCGCGCACCTGGCCGAGCTCGCCCTGCGCGAGGCGGGACTGCCGGAGGCGAAGACGGCCGAGACGGCCCGGCTCGTCCGCCTCACCGTCACCCACGACCCCACCGACGACGACCGCAACGGCCAGGTCCTCTGCGACGCCGACCTCGCCGTCCTCGCCGCGCCCCCGACGAGGTACGCCGCCTACACCGCCGAGGTCCGCGAGGAGTACCACTTCGTCCCCAACGACGCCTTCCGCGAGGGCCGTTCGGGAATCCTGCGCCAACTCCTGGATCTGCCGGGCCTGTTCCGCACGCCGTACGGGCGGGAGCACTGGGAGGCGACGGCACGCTACAACCTGGCGGGCGAGCTGGAAATGCTGTCGACCTGAGGGAGGCCGCACCCTAGGGTTCGCCCATGCGACCGATAAACGGGGATGACGTGACCGCTGCCGTCGAGGGCAGCGCGGCGGTGCTCGGCACGGCGGCGGAGCGGGACTGGAAGGGTGTCAAGGCCTGGCGGCTGGAGTGGAGTTGCCTGGAGACGGCCGAGCACCTCGCGGCAGCCCTGTTCGGGTACGCGAGCCGCTTGGTCACGGGCGCCCAGGACTGGCTTCCCTGTGACCTCACGTTCGACGAGGACGCCGACGGCGCCGGTGCGCTGGAGGTGCTGCGGTCGACCGGCGCCCTGCTCGCCGCCACCGTCCGCACCACCCCGCGCGGGGTCCGCGCCGTCCACCCGTACCCCTTCGGCAGCGCCGACCGCGAGGGTTTCGCCGCGATGGGTGTCGCCGAGGTGCTGCTGCACACCCACGACATCGCCCTGGGCCTCGGGGTCGCCTACGAGCCGGCCGAGGAGCTCGCCGAGGCCGTCCTGACCTGGCTCTTCCCGCACGTCCAGCCCGGCCCGGCACCCTGGCCGACCCTGCTGTGGGCGACCGGCCGCGGGGAGCTGCCCGGCCGTGCCCCGGTCGCCGAGTGGCGCTGGCGGAACAACCTCGTCATCCCCGCCGAGCGCCTGACCCTGGTCGGGGTCCGCCCGGCCGCCGCCCGCGACCTCCGCCTCGGCGGCGACGGCGGCTTCGAGTGGATGGAGGGCGGCCCCTTCGAGGGCACCCGGGAGGCCTCGACCCACCTGGTGAAGGCGTATGAATCGGGCGTGCACCGGCCCGAGTTCGGCGTCTTCGTCCTCGTGCGCCACGAGGACGGCCGCGCCATCGGCGGCATGGGCTTCCACGGCGTCCCGGACGAGGAGGGCCGGGTGGAGGTCGGCTACGACCTGGTCGAGGGCGCCCGCGGCCAGGGCTACGCGACCGAGGCCCTGCGCACGCTGACGGAGTGGGCGCTGGCCCGGGACGACGTCGACACGGTGTTCGCGACCATCGACGGGGACAACCTCCCCTCGCAGCGCGTGGTGTCCCGGGCGGGTTTCGTCCGGGCCACCGTGGAGGAGGAGCGGACGGCGCAGGAGGAGAACGACGGGGACAGCGAGCTGCAGCTCCACATCCGGCGGCGGTGAACGCCGCACGCGTCCCCTGACCTGGTTCAGTCCCGCACCGAGGGAGCCGGCCGCCCCTTGGGGCGGCGCAGCCCCGCCGCGGTGATCCTGCGGACCAGTTCCTTGGAGCCGATCTCCACCGCCCCGGCGGCCACCGCGTCCGCGTAGCGGTGCGACGGGATGTCGTAGTGGTCGCGTTCGAAGGCCCGCCGGGGTACGCCCAACTCCGCCGCGAACACGTGCAGTTCCTGGAAGGACACATCGCTCACCAGGTGCGACCACATGCGTCCGTGGCCGGGCCAGGACGGCGGGTCGATGTACAGCGTCACGGGAGCCTCACGAGGACCGCGTCCCGCCCGTGGCCCGTCCCAGCGAGCCCACCGCGGCCACCTTCACGCCCGCCTTGCCGCACACCCAGTGCGGGTCGGGCCCCAGTTCCGGCTCCACGTCCAGCGCGTGCGGATCGCCCGAGCCGCACACCGGGCACAGCGGCCAGCGGCCGTACCGCTCCAGGAGCGCGTCCTGGACGTCCTGCGCGATCAGCCCGGCCACGTACTCGACTCCGTCCGGCCACTGCTCGACCCACCAGCGGCGCTGTGTGACGGAGTCCTCGACCAGGGAGACCACGTCGGCCTCGGCGACGTCGCCCGCGACCAGGTCGGCGAGCACCAGCGCGCGGGCGGCGTGCAGCGCCTGCTCAAGCGGGGACAGTGACTTCATGGTCCCATTGTGCGCACTCTTGACCGGGAGACCGAACCGAAAATATCTTTCATTGGTGACCCAGGACGTGAAGGAAATTTTCGGAAGTCCGGGCGGCTCCCTCGCCGCCAAGGTGCGCACCCTCGCCCCTTCCATGACCCGGTCCATGCAGCGCGTCGCCGAGGCGGTCGCGGGCGACCCGGCGGGATGCGCGGCCCTCACGGTCACCGGCCTGGCCGAACTGACCGGCACCAGCGAGGCGACGGTCGTGCGCACCGCCCGGCTGCTCGGCTATCCCGGTTACCGCGATCTGCGCCTCGCCCTGGCCGGGCTGGCCGCGCAGCAGCAGTCCGGCCGGGCGCCCGCGATCACGACGGACATCGCGGTGGACGACCCCATCGCCGACGTCGTCGCCAAGCTCGCCTACGAGGAGCAGCAGACCCTCGCCGACACCGCCGCCGGACTCGACACCGCCCAGCTGGGCGCGGCCGTCACCGCGCTCGCCGGCGCCGGCCGCACCGATGTGTACGGCATAGGCGCGTCCGGTCTGGTCGCCCAGGACCTCACGCAGAAGCTGCTGCGGATCGGGCTCATAGCCCACGCGCACAGCGATCCGCATCTGGCCGTGACCAACGCGGTGCAGCTGCGTTCTGGTGATGTGGCCATAGCGATCACCCACTCCGGGTCGACCGGGGACGTCATCGAACCGCTCCGGGTCGCCTTCGAGCACGGGGCGACGACGGTGGCCATCACCGGCCGCCCGGACTCGCCGGTCACCCAGTACGCCGACCACGTCCTGACCACGTCGACCTCCCGGGAGACCGAGCTGCGGCCGGCCGCGATGTCCTCGCGGACGAGTCAACTGCTGGTGGTGGACTGCCTGTTCATAGGGGTGGCCCAGCGGACGTACGAGAGTGCGGCACCCGCGCTGGCCGCGTCCTACGAGGCGCTGGCGCACCGGCACCGCACCCATCCCAGGTGAGTGAAGAGCACGCGAATCGGAGAGAGCCACCCCCCATGACCTCCCAAGACCTGCGCAGCGAGCTGGAGTCCCTCACCACCGAGGCCTTCCGGCCGGAACTCGCCGAGATCGACCGGCTGCCCACCCTCGACATCGCCCGCCTGATGAACCGCGAGGACACCGGCGTGCCCGACGCCGTCGGTGCGCGGCTGCCGGAGATCGCCGCCGCCGTCGACGCCGTGGCCGACCGGATGGCCCGGGGCGGACGTCTGGTCTACGCGGGCGCGGGCACCGCCGGACGCCTCGGCGTGCTGGACGCCTCCGAGTGCCCGCCCACCTTCAACACCGACCCCGCCCAGGTCGTCGGTCTGATCGCGGGCGGCCCCGAGGCCCTGGTCACCTCGATCGAGGGCGCCGAGGACTCCAAGGAGCTGGCCCGCAGGGACCTGGACGCGCTGAAGATCGGTGCGGACGACGCCGTCGTCGGCATCTCGGCCTCCGGCCGTACCCCGTACGCCGTCGGCGCCGTCGAGCACGCCCGTGCGCTCGGCGCGCTGACCGTCGGGCTGGCCTGCAACGAGCACAGTGCGCTCGCGGCCGCCGCCGAGCACGGCATCGAGGTCGTCGTCGGGCCAGAGCTGATCACCGGCTCGACGCGGCTGAAGGCGGGCACGGCCCAGAAGCTGGTGCTCAACATGCTGTCGACGATCACGATGATCCGCCTGGGCAAGACCTACGGGAACCTGATGGTCGACGTGCGCGCCTCCAACGACAAGCTCCGGGCCCGTGCCCGCCGTATCGTCGCGCTGGCCACGGGAGCCTCGGCGGAGGAGATCGAGAAGGCGCTCAGCGAGTCGGGCGGCGAGGTGAAGAACGCCGTCCTGACCATCCTCGCCGGCGTCGACGGCCCGACGGCCGCCCGCCTTCTGGAGGAGTCCGGCGGTCATCTGCGTGCCGCGCTGGCGGTCAGGGGCACCTGAGCCGCACGCTCGGGGCGTGCGCAACGACCCCGCCTCCATCGCAGCCGCCGTCCTCGCCCGGGTCGGCGGCCCCGCCAACGTCACCTCCGTCGCCCACTGCATGACCCGGCTCCGGCTGGACGTCGCCGATCCGGCGGCGGTCGACGGGGAGGGACTGCGGGGGCTGCCCGCAGTGCTGGGGGTCGTCGCGGACGGCAATTCCTCCCTGCAGGTCGTACTGGGACCGGGGATCGTCGTCGAGGTCACGGCGGCCGTGCGGATCCAGGTCGACGAGGTCACCGCGACGGCCGTGGCCACCGCGCCCCCACGTGCCGCGGCTGTGCGGACCCCGGCCGGCGAGGGCACCGCGGTCGTGCGGCCCACGGCCGGTGAGCCACCGGCCGGTACCGCCGACCAGCTGAAGGAGCGGCTGCGGCAGCGCAACGCCACCCCCTTCAAGACCGCTCTGCGCCGCATCGCCGCCGTCTTCGTGCCGCTCATCCCCGCCCTGATCGGCTGCGGCATCCTCGCCGGGGTCAACGGACTGCTGGTGAACGCCGGATGGCTGCCCGGCCTGACCCCCGCCCTGGCCGCCGTCGCCTCCGCGTTCATGGCGCTGATCGCCGTGTTCGTCGGATACAACACCGCGAAGGAGTTCGGCGGCACGCCGGTGCTGGGCGGTGCCGTGGCCGCCGTGGTCGTCTACCCGGGCGTGGCGAAGGTGACGGCGTTCGGGGTGCATCTGGCGCCCGGCCAGGGCGGGGTGCTCGGCGCGCTCGCGGCGGCGCTGCTGGCGACCCGGGTGGAGAAGTGGTGCCGGGGCCGGGTGCCGGGTGCGCTGGACGTGCTGCTGACCCCGACCGTGACCGTCCTCGTCTCCGGCCTGGTCACGCTGTACGGCCTGATGTACGCGGCCGGCGTGGTCGCCTCGGCGATCGGTACGGCGGCGAACTGGCTGCTGGCCACGACCGGGGCCCTGGCCGGACTGGTCCTCGGCGGCCTGTTCCTCCCCCTCGTCATGCTGGGTCTGCACCAGGCCCTGATCCCCATCCACACCACCCTCATCGAGCAGCAGGGCTACACCGTCCTGCTCCCGCTGCTGGCGATGGCGGGGGCGGGCCAGGTGGGCGCGGCGCTGGCGGTGTACGTCCGACTGCGCCACGACGTCTCCCTGCGTACGACGATCAGGTCCGCGCTCCCGGCGGGACTGCTGGGTGTGGGCGAGCCGCTGATCTACGGGGTGTCCCTGCCGCTGGGCCGCCCGTTCGTGACGGCGTGCGCGGGCGGGGCGGCGGGCGGGGCCTTCATCGGGTTCTTCGCGATGCTCGGGGACAAAGTGGGGGCGACGGCCATCGGCCCGTCGGGCTGGGCCCTGTTCCCGCTGCTGGCGGGGAACCGGGGTCCGGGGCTGACGGCCGCCGTCTACGGGGGCGGACTCCTCACCGGTTACGCGGTGGGGTTCGCGGCGACCTACTTCTTCGGCCTCCCCCGCGGCTCCCGCTGGGCCACTTCGCCGTGACGCACCGTCGGCACCGGTCGTTGCCCCGGGCATGATGAAGAAGCTTCTGGCCACCGCCGCCCTGACCGCCTGCGGCGCCGCTCTGGCCACCCCGGCCCACGCCGACGACCGCTGGACCGCCACCGCGACCGCCCTGTGTGCCGGCGACCTCGTCGTGACCCCGGCGGTCAAATCCGTCTCGCCCCTGCCCCTGACGGACACCGCCCCCGCCTGCGGCAAGGGAAGCCTCATCCACAACGGCGGCTGACCGGCCGGCACGGCAGCGCCCACCCACCACAGGCCGCCACAGACGAATCCCCCTGGCACACAAAGACCACCCACGCCCGCCGACGGCGAATCCGCCCCGCAAGGGCCACCCGTACCCGACCACGAAACCCGCACGGGTGGTGCGGGTGGGAACACGAAACCCGGCCGGAGGCCGGGTGCCCACCCACCAACCGCAAGCCGTCCCGCGTTACCGTCGACACCATGAACCACGCCCAGCTCACCGCCCTCGGCCGGGCCCTGCGGCTGCTCGGGGAGCACGGGGAGGCGCTCACCGCCGACACCCCGGACGCCCGGTTGTACGAGGTCAAGGCCGATCTACGGCGGGCCCTCGACCTGCTGGACGAGAGCGTCACGGCCGGTGCCCCCTCCACCCGGTGCCCCGAGCATCCGCACGGCCCCGTCGACGAGAGCGCCCCCGACCTGTGCCTGCTCTGCGAGACCCGGCGCCGGGCCGCCCGGCGCTCGGAGTTCCAGGGCAGGCCCGGCCCGGCCGGACCGGCCGCCACCGCCCCCTCCCGTTACGGCGTCCGGGCCGACCGCCCCCAGCCCCAGCAGCGGTGGCTGCCGGAGGCCTGGAACGGGCGCGAGTGGGAGCTGTGCGGGACGCCCCGGCGGGACCGGCACGAGGCCGAGGCGTATCTGGCCGCCCAGCGACGCGGATCCCGGCCCGCCATGGCGTACCGGCTCGTGCACGAGTTCACCGACTACGAGGTGCTGCGGATCTGGGGGACGCCGGTGCACGTCGACATCGAGCCCCTGGGCAACCTCTAGGTCCTGTCGTCAAATTCCCGTCGTCGCCCGAAGGGCGGCCTCGCGGCGTCTGGTGCGTGCTCTCGGCGTGCCGGGCGGAAGTCCTCGTACTGGACGTACTTGGGCTTTCGCCCGGTGCGGCGAGAGTGCGTGCCAGGCGTCGTGGGGCAGACGGGAATTTGACGACAGGGCCTAGCCGAGCAGCGGCAGGGGCAGGAACTCGTGGCCCTCCCACAGGCGCCTGCTGCGCTCCTCCGGGTAGGCCGCGACCGTCGGCTCGGCGTCCAGGACCTGCACCCGGCGGGCCTCGCTGTCGTACGCCGGCCAGCCCGGGTCGCCGGTGCGGGCGAACGACGTCCACGCGCGGCGGAAGCGGGTGGACAGCTCCTCCGCCTCGGCCGGTACGTCCGCCCCGGCGAAGAGCAGACCGCCCAGGACGCCGCGGTACGTACCGAAGAGCAGGGCGACGTCCAGGGCGTGGCACGCACCCAGGACACCGCCGCTGCCCGGCGCCGCCCAGGTCAGTTCGTAGACGTGGGCCCTGCCGCCGCCCGCCAGCTGGGCCTGGGCGAGATGCAGGCTCGGCATCCCGAACAGCCAGTCCGTCTGGACCCGTTCGAACAGGTCGCTCGGCGAGGCGTCCGGGAAGGCCGAGCGGTAGGCCTGTTCGCCGGCCTCGCCGCCCGGGGCGTACATCCGCAGCGCCGCGGTCGCCCGGTCCTCCGTGATCTTGCCGAGCATGCCGCCCATGGCCAGGAACAGACGGAACTCGTCCCGGTTGTGGCCCACCAGGAGGTCGACGTCCCGTGCCGCGCCCGCCGCCAGAGCCTGCCAGGGGGCGGTGGGCAGGATGTCGCCGTCGACGACCGGGGAGAAGGGCGTGACCGTAGGTGCCGCCTGGCCCCATCTGTCCGTGTACTGGAGCATCTTGGCGCTCAGCGCCTGTCCGGCTCCGACGAGTTCACGGGGGTCCACCGCGGCCAGATCCGCCGCCGTCGGCTGCCGCCCCGCCTCCGCCGCCAGCGCCCCGGCGATGTCACGCGCCAGCTCCGCGGAGAAGAACGTGCCCGGCAGGCTCTGCGCCACCGCCCGCCGGAACAGTCCCCGGGCCCTCGGCATCACCAGCAGCGAGGCCACCGAGCCCGCTCCGGCCGACTCGCCGAAGACCGTGACCTGGCCGGGGTCGCCGCCGAACGCCGCGATGTTCTCCCGCACCCACTCCAGGGCCGCCACCTGGTCCAGCAGGCCCCGGTTGGCCGGCGCGCCCTCCAGGAGGGTGAAGCCCTCCATGCCCACGCGGTGGTTGAAGGTGACCACGACGACGTCGCCGTCTTGGGCGATGCGCTGTGCGTCGTAGCCGGGCTGGCCTGCGTGGCCCAACTTGTACGAGCCGCCGTAGATCCACACCATGACCGGGCGGCCGGCGGACGGGTCCGGGCCGGGCGTCCACACGTTCACGGTCAGCCAGTCGTCACCGGTGGGGCCGGTCACCCCGGCCCCCTGGACTCCCAGGTCCTGCGGAGGCGGGGGTCCGAAGGCGTACGCCTCCCGGGTGCCGTCCCAGGGCCGGGCCGGGCGCGGGGCCTGGAACCTGGCCTCGCCGACCGGGGGTTCGGCGAAGGGGATGCCGCGGAAGACCGCCAGACCGTCCTCGTGGCGTCCGCGCACCGCGCCGGAGGCGGTGCGCACCACAGGTCCGGCGGTCTCCGCCGCCCGGGCACCGGACTCGCTCGTCGTCATGCTCGCTCCTCACTGGTCATCAGGGGAACGGACGGGAACGATCACAAGTGCCCGGCGAACCGGGCCACTTCGGCCAAGGTCAGCTGAGGGTCTGCAGCGCGGCCGCGTCGTAGGCCTTCAGCTCGTCGAAGCGGTCCGCGAGCACCTTCGCCGCCCACTCCGGGTCCTGGAGCAGCGCGCGGCCGACGGCGACCATGTCGAACTCGTCGGCCTCCAGGCGGTCGAGCAGGTTGTCGATGCTCTTGACCGGGGAGCCCTCGCCCTGGAAGGCGTTGATGAAGTCGCCGTCGAGGCCGACCGAGCCGACGCTGATGACCTGCTTGCCGGTGAGCTTCTTCGTCCAGCCCGCGAGGTTCAGGTCGGAGCCGTCGAACTCGGGCAGCCAGTAGCGGCGGGTGGAGGCGTGGAAGACGTCGACGCCGGCGGCGGCCAGCGGGGTCAGGATCGCCTCCAGCTCCTCGGGGGTCTCGGCGAGACGGGCGGCGTAGTCCTGCTGCTTCCACTGCGAGAAGCGGAAGATGATCGGGAACTCGGGCGAGACGGCCGCGCGGACCGCCGCGACGATCTCCGCCGAGAACTTGGTGCGGGCCACCGCGTCGCCGCCGTAGGCGTCGGTGCGGCGGTTGGTGCCGGCCCACAGGAACTGGTCGAGGAGGTAGCCGTGGGCGCCGTGCAGCTCGACGCCGTCGAAGCCGATGCGCTCGGCGTCGGCGGCGGCCCGCGCGAACGCGGCGACGACGTCGTCCAGGTCCTGCTGGGTCATGGCCTTGCCGGTGGGCTCGGCACCCTCGGTGACCAGGCCGGACGGGCCGACCGCCGGAGCGTCCGCGACCGGCGGCTCACCCTGCTTGCGGACCATGCCGATGTGCCACAGCTGCGGCACGATCGTGCCGCCCGCCGCGTGCACGTCCTCGGCGACCTTCGCCCAGCCGGCCAGCTGCTCCTCGCCGTGGAACCGGGGCACACGGTCGCTCTGCCCGGCCGACTCGTGCCCGACGTACGTCCCCTCGGTGACGATGAGACCGACACCGGCGGCGGCACGGCGCGAGTAGTACGACCGCACGTCCTCGCCGGGGACGCCGCCCGGGGAGAACATGCGGGTCATCGGCGCCATCACGATCCGGTTGGGAACCGTGAGCCCGTTGAGGCTGATCGGGCGGGAGAGGATCTGGGCCGCGCGGGAGGCGGGAGGCGTCGTGTCGGTCACGTGGGGGCTCCTCGAGTGCTGCTCGGTCTGACCGGCTGGTATGTGCATACGCATTGTTGCACTGCCTCAAGGAACCACCTATGCGGTGCGATACATTCCAGGTCCGGGCCGGCCACCTTGTGATCCCGGCCACGCCCGCCGGCCCTCAGGGCAGCTCGGCCGCCGCGCGCGAGCGGGCGTCGCGGTTCAGCCGCCGCACCCTTGCGCGCAGCACCTCACCCGGCGCCGCCTCCCCCAGCTCCTCGGGCGGACAGTCCCACTCCCGGCCGCCGCCCACGGGCCTGAGCTGCACATAACCTCCCACGCGCGCCATGACCTCACCGATCCGCCCGCTCCGTACGTCGACGGCGTACGTCCCGATCTCCCCGGTCACGCATCCCCGCCCGGCCGCCGCAGCACCGCCGCCAGCCGCGAGGCCACACCCAGGTTGCAGCGGCCCAGGTCGACGAGGGCATAGGGGTGCCCATGGGCGCCGGTCACCGGGTCGATCCGCAGCGAGGGGAGGATGATCCCCGCCTCGTGCAGTGCCGAGCGCAGCCGCTCGACGGCTTCCGCCGCGGAGCGGGCGGGCCGGCCGTCCGCCGTCATTTCCTTCACGTTCATTGCGCCAATTCCTCCACGCTGAGTGTTCACGTTCACTACACAGCGTGGCCGTCGGCGCTCTAGCCTGGCTAGATACAGCGTCCCAACAACCCTGCTTGTACGACCCGGGAGTTGCCATGGCAGGACCGAAGGACCTCGATCCGTCGTCGTCGCCCCGCGCCTTGCTGGGCGCCGAGTTACGGCATGCGCGCGAGCGGAAGGGACTGAGCCAGGAGCAGCTGGGCCAGAGGCTGTTCGTGAGCGGGTCGTTCATCGGGCAGCTGGAGGCGGGGACTCGGCGGATGCAGCCGGAGTACGCGGAGCTGCTGGACGAAGTCCTGGAGATGGGAGGCTTCTTTGCGCGGAACTGCAAGGCGGCGGCCCGGTCGAAGTACGAGGAACACTTCGCGGAGGCGGCGGAGGTCGAGGCGCAGGCCACGGCGATCAGGCAGTACTCCCCACTCCTGATCCCCGGACTGCTCCAGACTCCCGCGTACGCGCGAGCCGTGAACCGCGCGTACGACCCGACGACACCAGAGGAAACCGTCGAGGAGTGGACGGAAGGCCGGATGGCGCGGACACGCCTGCTTGACCATCCAACAAAGCCGTTGTTGTGGACTGTTCTTGACGAGGCGGCATTGCATCGGGAAACCGGCGGCCGGACGGTGATGGTGGAGGCCCTGCACCACATCGCAGGCCTGACCCGCCGGAACCGGGTCATTGTGCAGGTGCTGCCGTTCAGCGCGGGAGCCCATGCCGCGATGCAGGGTGCCTTGAAGCTGATGGAGTTCGAGGACGCCCCTCCGCTGGTCTTCTTCGAGGGGGTGCGCAACGGGCGACTGGAGGACGACCCGGCCACCGCCACCCATCTGAGGTTCACGTTCGACCTCCTCGTGGCCTCCGCACTCTCGCGAGAGAAGTCTCTGGCCCTGATCGAGGCGTTGGCGCAGGATTACACGCATGAGGAACATCCCTGACCTGAGCACGGCGACCTGGCACAGGTCGAGCTACAGCCAAGGCGGTAGTGACTGCGTGGAAGTCACCCACGACTTGCCCGCCCTCATCCCCATCCGCGACTCCAAGGCCCCTCAGGGCCCGAAGCTCGCGTTCCGGGCCGAGGCGTGGTCTGCGTTCGTCGAAGACCTGAAGCGGGCCTAGCCGAGGCTCAAGCGCCGAGCTCCGAGCCCTCTTTGCATGGAATGGGAGGTGGGTTCAACCCACCCTCCCACCCTGCGAGTTGACTTGGCGCGACCGACTTGCGACGGACAGTCACAAGCCTCTAACGTCCCGCATAACGAACAGCCCCCGTCAGGTGCTACCAACACCTGCGGGGGCTTGACCAACGAGATCGAAGGACGCGATCCCGTGGCTGACGCCAAGCTTAGTGCTGCCCTCCTGCCCGCGCACGCATCCCCGCACCCGATGGCCAATCCGGGTTACGGCAAGCGCTCCGCGCCGGACCAACTCCCCCGCACCAAACACGACTTCGCGCGCTTATCGCCCCGCGAAGCCGCCATCGCCGCGTACGTCGACCGCCTCCCCGAAGGCGCCGACATCTCCGTGAAGACACTGGCCAAGCAGCTCCCGTACGGCCAGTGCGCGCTCCGCACCGCCCTCAACCGGCTCCAGGCGGCAGGGCACTTACGGCGAGGAAGAGAGCGGCTGGAGACGGAAGGCGCCGGCTCGCGCTGGATCACCCGATCGTGGTGGTCCCGTACCGCGCGCGACGACGGCTGGTGGGCGGCGTTCACACGCGGCGACGTACCCGAACCGGAGCAGCCACCGGACGAACGCGCCCGCCCCACCCGCTCCCGCGCCCACATCCTCCTCGCCGCCCTGGGCCGTACGGCCCCGGTCCTGTCCCTCTCCGCCGCCGACTGCACGGCGCTCGCCCCGCTGGTGGAGGAGTGGTTCGCGCGCGGGGCCACCGAGGAGATGCTCTTGGCCGCGCTGACCGCAGGGCTACCGACACCCGTTCACAGCCCGGCGGCCCTGCTCCGCCGCCGGTTGACCGACAAACTCCCGCCGGAACCACCCTCCCCACGCCCACCCCGCCGGGTCCTGGAGTGCACGGAGTGCGGAGTACCGGGGCGTCCGGAAGCACTGCCGGGGGGTGTGTGCGGCGGCTGCCGAGGCGAACGCGCTCCCGCGCACCCTCGTACGCCCCTGCCCGCCCCCGCAGTCCACGCCCGCGTGGGTGAGATCCGGGCTGCGATGTCCGTACGACGACGCGAAGGGACACCCGTATGAGCGCACCGCACACAGTCGCAGGTGTGTACAGTTTTTCCATGGAGACGTATCCGCTCGTGGAAGCCCGCAACCAACTCGGTCAGCTCGTGGGCCGGGTACGGCACGGTCAGGAGCACATCCTGATCACGGAATACGGCAAACCCGCGGCCGCGCTCATCCCCATAAGCGAACTGGAAGAGCTTCAGCGCCTCCGCGACGAGGCGGACATCGCCGAAGCGCACGCCCGTGAGGTCGCTCCCTCTGGGCCCTCGATGCCGCACGACGAATTCATGGCCCAGCTTGAAGAGGAAGACCGGACAGGGGCCGCTTCGTGAGCTAGGCGGTGGTGTGGGAACACCACGCCATGAACGAATTCCGGCGGCTGCGCGCCATCGATCCCGTGGGCGCCAAGGCAGCTGCTGCCGCCGTACGCGCACTGGCCGACGATCCTCGTCCGGAAGCGGCTCACGCCTCGGGCGCCTCCGGCTACTACCGGCTGCATGTCGACACCTGGCGGATTCTCTACCGGCCGGATGGAGACACCATCACCGTTCATGTACTGAAGGTCGGCCGGAGCACCTGACACCGGGCTGTACCCGACACGCCCGAGGGCGGCACCCCCAGCCAGAAGCTGGAAGCACCGCCCTCGGTCCGAAGGACAGGCGATCAACCGTCAGGTCGATCAGAAGTCCATGTCACCGCCCGGCATGCCGCCCGGAGCGGCCGCGGCGGCCTTCTCCGGCTTGTCGGCGATGACGGCCTCGGTGGTGAGGAACAGCGCGGCGATGGAGGCGGCGTTCTGCAGGGCAGAGCGGGTCACCTTCGCCGGGTCGATGATGCCCTCGGCGACCAGGTCGACGTACTCGCCGGTCGCGGCGTTCAGGCCGTGGCCCGGGGTCAGGTTGCGCACCTTCTCCACCACGACACCGCCCTCGAGGCCGGCGTTGACGGCGATCTGCTTCAGCGGGGCCTCCAGGGCCAGCTTCACAGCGGCGGCACCGGTGGCCTCGTCGCCCTCGAGCTCCAGCTTCTCGAAGACACCGGAGGTCTGCAGCAGGGCCACGCCACCACCGGCGACGATGCCCTCCTCGACCGCGGCCTTCGCGTTGCGGACGGCGTCCTCGATGCGGTGCTTGCGCTCCTTGAGCTCCACCTCGGTGGCGGCACCGGCCTTGATGACCGCGACACCGCCGGCGAGCTTCGCCAGGCGCTCCTGCAGCTTCTCGCGGTCGTAGTCCGAGTCGCTGTTCTCGATCTCGGCACGGATCTGGTTGACCCGGCCGCCGACCTGCTCCGAGGAGCCGGCACCGTCGACGATAGTGGTCTCGTCCTTGGTGATGACGACCTTGCGGGCGCGGCCCAGGAGGTCCAGGGTCGCGTTCTCCAGCTTGAGGCCGACCTCCTCGGAGATGACCTCGCCGCCCGTGAGGATGGCGATGTCGCCGAGCATGGCCTTGCGGCGGTCACCGAAGCCCGGGGCCTTGACGGCGACGGACTTGAAGGTGCCACGGATCTTGTTGACGACCAGGGTCGACAGGGCCTCGCCCTCGACGTCCTCGGCGATGATCAGCAGCGGCTTGCCCGACTGCATGACCTTCTCGAGGAGCGGGAGCAGGTCCTTGACGGAGCCGATCTTGGAGTTCGCGATGAGGATGTACGGGTCCTCGAGCGACGCCTCCATGCGCTCCATGTCGGTCGCGAAGTAGGCGGAGATGTAGCCCTTGTCGAAGCGCATGCCCTCGGTGAGCTCAAGCTCCAGACCGAAGGTGTTGCTCTCCTCGACGGTGATGACGCCTTCCTTGCCGACCTTGTCCATGGCCTCGGCGATCAGCTCGCCGATCTGGGTGTCGGCGGCGGAGATGGACGCGGTGGAGGCGATCTGCTCCTTGGTCTCGACGTCCTTCGCCTGCTCCAGCAGGGCGGCGGAGACGGCCTCGACGGCCTTCTCGATACCGCGCTTCAGAGCCATCGGGTTGGCGCCGGCGGCGACGTTGCGCAGGCCTTCCTTGACCAGGGCCTGGGCGAGCACGGTCGCGGTGGTCGTACCGTCACCGGCGACGTCGTCCGTCTTCTTGGCGACTTCCTTGACCAGCTCGGCGCCGATCTTCTCGTACGGGTCCTCGAGCTCGATCTCCTTGGCGATGGAGACACCATCGTTGGTGATCGTGGGGGCACCCCACTTCTTCTCGAGGACGACGTTGCGGCCCTTGGGGCCGAGCGTCACCTTCACGGCGTCCGCGAGCTGGTTCATGCCGCGCTCGAGGCCGCGCCGCGCCTCCTCGTCGAACGCGATGATCTTGGCCATGTGAAGTGGTCCCTCCAGGACTGGGGGTGATTCCTTCGGACCGCGCCCGCGCCCGCGACGGACGGCTCGCCGACCTGTGGTTCCTTGCCCCACCTGGCCTGCGGGCCTCACCGACCCGGTCCTTCTTTGTCACTCTCACCTTCAGAGTGCTAACGCAATGATTAGCACTCGACCCCCCCGAGTGCAAGCGCCTCGGGCATGCCGGAGGGGGCGCTCAGCCGCGCGCGAACAGGGACACCGGGCACGACGAAGGGTCCGTACCCCAGGAGGTACGGACCCTTCGAAGATGAACAGAAGAACGTCGCTGTCAGTCGACGCGTGCCTCAGCTGGTCGCCAGCCGGACCATGTCCGCCTGCGGGCCCTTCTGACCCTGCGAGATCTCGAAGTCGACCCGCTGCCCCTCTTCCAGGGTGCGGTAACCGTCCATCTGGATCGCGCTGTAGTGGACGAAAACATCCGCACCACCGTCGACCGCGATGAAGCCGTACCCCTTCTCCGCGTTGAACCACTTGACGGTGCCCTGAGCCATGCCTAACTCCCCTATTACTGGCCCTTGCACAGATCCACACTTCGCGGACCCGGGTCAGACCTCACCCCCCATTGGTCGGGGGCGTGCGCCGGAACGCGTCGACCGCGGCTGAATGTATCTGTCCAACTGCCCTCTGCAACAGGTCAATCGGACGAGAATTCTGGACGAGCACGATCCGGAATCTGCCGAGAATTCGCCCGAATTCAGGGCAAGTCGGGCTCCATAAAAGGCGCAAAAGGCGCATACTCCGCGTGCACTTTGGCTGCTTCTCACCGGGCGTAAGGCATGATTCCGGGGCTCGTGACCCGCAGATCCGGCACGCGTTCCCCAACCTTACCGCGCTCAATCACACAGAATGGCCCCCTCCGCTTCTCTCACGGAGGAGGCCATTCGATGAACATTCAGTAACCACGGTTACCGAAGGTAATAGTCCACTTTTGATCAGCCGCCGGCGACGGCGGGAATGATGGAGACACCGGCACCGTCCGGGGTCGCCGTCTCCAGCCCCTGCTCGAAGCGGACGTCGTCGTCGTTGACGTACACGTTGACGAAGCGGCGCAGCTTGCCCTGGTCGTCGAGAACCCGGGCCGCGATGCCCGTGTGGTTCTTCTCCAGGTCCTGGATCACCTCGGCGAGGGTCCCGCCCTCGGCGGCGACCTCGGCCCGGCCGCCCGTGTAGGTGCGCAGGATGGTGGGGATGCGGACGGTGACGCTCACGATGAAACCTCCGGTCAGGCGAAACGAAAGGACGGGGTAGGACGAGGTCCCTAGACGAGCCCCGCGTCGCGGAACGACTCGAGGGTGGGACGGATCGTCGCGGTGAGCCCCGTGCCCGCCACCGCGTCCAGCGTCTTGAGGCCGTCACCGGTGTTGAGGACCACCGTCGTCAGGGACGGGTCCAGCACACCGTCCTCGATCAGCTTCTTCGTCACGCCGACCGTCACACCGCCGGCGGTCTCCGCGAAGATGCCCTCGGTCCGGGCCAGCAGCTTGATCGCGTCCACGACCTGCTCGTCCGTCACGTCCTCCACCGCGCCACCGGTACGGCGGGCGATGTCCAGGACGTACGGGCCGTCGGCCGGGTTGCCGATCGCCAGCGACTTGGCGATGGTGTTCGGCTTCTGCGGGCGGACCACGTCGTGACCGGCCTTGAAGGCGGTGGACACCGGCGAGCAGCCCTCGGCCTGCGCACCGAAGATCTTGTACGGCCGGTCCTCGACGAGCCCGAGCTTGATCAGCTCCTGCAGACCCTTGTCGATCTTCGTGAGCTGGGAGCCGGAGGCGATCGGGACCACGATCTGGTCCGGGAGCCGCCAGCCGAGCTGCTCGCAGATCTCGTACGCCAGAGTCTTCGAGCCCTCCGCGTAGTACGGCCGCAGGTTGACGTTGACGAAGCCCCAGCCCTCGCCGGCCGGGTCACCGATCAGCTCGGAGCAGAACCGGTTCACGTCGTCGTAGTTGCCCTCGATGCCGACCAGCTCGCCGCCGTAGACCGCGGCCATGACGACCTTGCCCTGCTCCAGGTCGTGCGGGATGAACACGCAGGAGCGGAAGCCGGCGCGGGCGGCGGCGGCGCCGACGGCGCCGGCGAGGTTGCCGGTCGAGGAGCAGGAGAGCGTGGTGAAGCCGAAGGCGCGCGCGGCCTCCAGGGCCTGGGCCACGACCCGGTCCTTGAAGGAGTGCGTCGGGTTGCCGGAGTCGTCCTTCACGTACAGCCCGCCGGTGACGCCCAGCTCGCGGGCCAGGTTGTCGGCCTTGACGAGCTTGGTCCAGCCCGGGTTGATGTTGGGCTTGTCGGCCACGTCGGCGGGGACGGGCAGCAGCGGCGCGTAACGCCAGATGTTCGCGGGGCCGGACTCGATACGCTTGCGCAGCTCTTCGGTGTCGTAGGCGGCGAAGTCGTAGGCGATCTCCAGCGGACCGAAGCACTCCTCGCAGGCGAACACCGGCCCGAGGGGCACCCGGTGGCCGCACTCGCGACAGCTCAGGGCCGTGGCGGGGCCGAGGTCTACGGTGGGATTGCTGGTGCTTGCAACTGTCTGCACAGCCATGGAGGCGAGGCCCTTTCTCCTCATCTTCCTCACGACGCATCTCGCCGTGAGACGGATTTGGCACCTTCCCTAGCCGGGAGCCTCGCTGGAGAACGAGAACCGACTGGAGGGTTGCCGGGGCTTCATCGGGCCGTTTCCCTCTGCCCCTCTGGATGAGCTGTATGTGGTTGTCAACGCTCGTTGACCCTGACATGCGATGGTCACCGGCGTTGTTCAAGACTGTAACCGAAGGCCAGGACAGTTGAGATAGTCGTCCGAACCGCGAGATGGATCACACGGTCACACCATGTGATCACGACAGTGAGGAGCCGCAGACCGTGCTGGAAGAAGTCGAGCGCTGGCTGGCCACCCGCTCCTGGTCCGTGACCGATCGTCCGCTCCACCGGATACTCGCCGCCAAGCAGCGCACCGGTCAGTCCGTCTCCGTCGTCCTGCCCGCCCTGAACGAGGAGAAGACGGTCGGCGACATCGTCGCGATCATCCGTCACGACCTCATGCAGCAGGTCCCGCTCGTCGACGAGATCGTCGTCGTCGACTCCGGGTCCACCGACCGCACCTCCGAGGTGGCCGCCTCGGCGGGCGCCCGCGTCGTCCACCGCGACGAGATCCTCCCGCGCATCCCGGCCGTCCCCGGCAAGGGCGAGGTGCTGTGGCGCTCGCTGCTGGTGACCGGCGGGGACGTCATCTGCTTCGTCGACGCCGACCTGAAGGAGTTCTCCTCCGACTTCGTCTCCGGCATCGTCGGCCCGCTGCTCACCGAACCGGGCGTCGACCTGGTCAAGGCGATGTACGACCGCCCGCTCGGCGGCGCGACCGGACAGGGCGGCCGGGTCACCGAACTCATGGCCCGTCCGCTGCTGAACATGCACTGGCCGCAGCTGGCCGGTTTCGTGCAGCCGCTCGGCGGCGAGTACGCGGCCCGCCGCTCGCTGCTCGAACAGCTCCCCTTCCCCGTCGGCTACGGCGTCGAGCTGGGCATGCTGGTCGACGCCCTGCACCTGGTCGGCCTGGACGCCCTCGCCCAGGTCGACGTCGGCGTGCGCAAGCACCGCCACCAGGACGGTCAGGCGCTGGGCCGGATGGCCGCGGCGATCTACCGCACGGCACAGCTCAGGCTCGCCCGCGGACACCTCGTGCGGCCGTCCCTCACCCAGTTCGAGCGGGGCGAGGACGGGTTCGAGCCACGCACCTACTCGGTGGACACCGAGGAGCGGCCGCCGATGGCGGAGATCGCGGAGTACGCGGCGCGCCGGGTGGCGTGAAGCGCGCACGAGAACGGCTGTATACAGCCCCCTTCCGGGGCAGACCGTACGTTTGAGCGTTTCCGGGCCGGGCTAGGTTGAGGCGTATGGCTTCCACCCACGGTGCTGAGGTGCTGGTCGCGTCCAATCGCGGCCCGGTTTCGTACGAGGTCCTCGAGAACGGCTCGCTGCGTGCCAAACGGGGCGGCGGCGGGCTGGTCTCGGGTCTGTCGGCCATCGGGCCGGACACCGACGCGGTATGGGTGTGCGCCGCGCTGGGCGACGGCGACCGCGAGGCGGTTCGGCGCGCGGGCGGCGGGCTGCTGCCGGCCGAGGAGACCGGCGGGCAGCGGGTGCGGATGCTCGACATCGACGCGACCGTGTTCTCCGACGCGTACAACGGCATCGCCAACTCGGTGCTGTGGTTCGTCCACCACATGCTGTACCAGACCCCGCTGGAGCCGGTCTTCGACGCGGAGTTCCGGCGGCAGTGGGCGTCGTACGAGGCGTACAACCGCGCCTTCGCCGAGGCGCTGGCCGAGGAGGCGGCGGACGGCGCCGCGGTGCTCATCCAGGACTACCACCTGGCCCTCGCCCCCCGGATGCTCCGCCGGCTCCGCCCCGACCTGCGCATCGGCCACTTCTCGCACACCCCGTGGGCCCCGCCGGACTACTTCCGTCTGCTGCCCGACGACATCGCGGCCGAGCTGCTGACCGGCATCCTGGGCGCGGACCGGGCCGCGTTCCTGACCCGGCGGTGGGCGGACGCGTTCACCGACTGCTGTCACGCGGTGCTGGGCCCCGGCATCCCGTCCGGGACCCGGATCGGTGTGCACGGGCTCGGCGCGGACGCGGACTTCCTGCGCGAGCGGGCGCACCGGACGGACGTGGACGAGCGGATGGCCGCGCTGCGGGAGGAGATCGGCGAGGGGCGCCGGACGATCGTCCGGGTGGACCGCACCGAGCTGTCCAAGAACATCGTGCGCGGCCTGCTGGCGTACCGGCAGCTCCTGGAGGACCACCCCGAGTGGCGCGAACGGGTGGTCCACCTCGCCTTCGCCTACCCGTCCCGGCAGGACCTCGCCGTCTACCGGGAGTACACGGCCGAGGTGCAGCGGGTCGCGGAGACGATCAACTCCGTGTACGGGACCGAGGGCTGGACGCCGGTCGTACTGCACGTCAAGGACGACTTCGCCCGCTCCCTGGCCGCGTACCGGCTCGCGGACGTGGCGCTGGTGAACCCGATCCGGGACGGCATGAACCTGGTCGCCAAGGAGGTGCCGGTGGTCTCCGACGAGGGGTGCGCGCTGGTGCTGTCGCGGGAGGCGGGGGCGTACGAGGAGCTGGGCGAGGACGCGATCGTGGTGAACCCGTACGACATCGGGGGCACGGCGAACGCCTTGCACGAGGCACTGAGCCTGCCGGCGGGTGAGCGGGCGGAACGCTCGAAGAGGCTCGCCGTGGCCGCCACGGCACTGCCGCCCGCCCAGTGGTTCCTGGATCAGCTGGGTGGACTGGAGCGGTAGCGGGTCAGGGCATGCGTGCTGCCAGGGCTCGCAGGAGGGCCACGACTCCCTCCGGGCCGTCCACCACCACGTCCGCCCGTTCGGCCAGTTCGGTGACCTCGGTGCTGCCGCTGCAGACCAGGAGGCCGGGGACGCCGTCGGAGCGGAGCTTGTCGACGGCCGCGTAGGCGGGGAGGTCGCCGAGGTCGTCGCCGGCGTAGAGGACGGACCCGGCGCCGGTGGCGCGGACGTGGTCGAGGAGGGCGACGCCCTTGTCCATGCCGGGCGGGCGGAGTTCGAGGACCAGCCGGCCGGGCTCGACGATCAGGCCGTGCCGGGTGGCGAGGTCGGCGAGGGGGGCGCGCAGGGCCTCGAACGCGGCCTGCGGGTCGTCGGCGCGGCGGGTGTGGACGGCGACGGCGCGCCCCTTCTCCTCGATCCAGGTGCCGTGGCCGGTGCCGACGCGGTCCAGGAGGCCCGGCAGCTCGGCGCGGACCGCGGCCACGCCGGGGTGGGGCGGGGGCGCGGTGACCGTGTTCGTCGCGGCGTCCCAGCGTTCGGCGCCGTAGTGGCCGAGGACGACGAGGTGCTCCAGGCCGGAGGTGCCCGCGAAGCCGCCGTGCCGGACCGCCACCTCGGCGGGTCTGCCAGTGATCACGGCGACCGAGGCGACCTTGGGGGCGAGGGTTGCCAGTGCGGGGACGGCGTCGGGGTGGGCTCGGGCCTGCTCGGGGTCTTCGACGATCGGGGAGAGCGTGCCGTCGAAGTCGAGTCCGATCACTGCTGAGCGGGGCTTCGCGAGCAGCGCCTGCAGTCCATCCCGGCCGGCCTTGGTCGCCGGGGTCGGCAGAAGGTCCATACGGCGACAGTATCCAGGGCGGGCCGTGGTCACTCCTGGGGCTCCGCCCCTGGACCCCGTTTCCCACCCGTCCACCCGACTCGGTCGGCTGAGAAGGCGCCCTGGCCGACTGGGGTGGGTCGGCGCCGGGGCCCGGGGGCTCAGCGCTCCGAGCGGCGTGCCTCCCGGACCCGGCGCAGGCGGTTCACCGTCACCGGGTCCAGGGCCAGGGCCCGCTCGTCGTCCAGCAGGGCGTTGAGGAGCTGGTAGTAGCGGACCGGGGAAAGGCCCAGTTCCTCGCGGATGGCCCGTTCCTTCGCGCCGGGGCCGGGGAAGGTCCGGCGCTCCAGCGCGAGGACCGCCTTTTCGCGGGTGCCCAGTTCCATGAGGGTCACCGTAACGCCGGGCGGTGACAGCCGGGTCAGCTCGCGTCGCTGCTGTCCGCCTCGGTCGCCGTCGCCTGGAGGCGGGTCAGGACGCCGGAGGGGCTGCCGCCGGGGGTGACCGCCTGGCCGATCTCCTTCTTCACGGACGCGCTGACCGTCGCCCAGGAGGTCTTGCCGACGGGGTACAGCTCGGAGATCGGGAGCTGGTCGAGGAAGGGGTGCAGGTCCTTGTCGGGGGCGGAGTCCGACTCGGTCATGGTGTTGGACGCGGAGCCCGTGACCGGGAGGAGTCCGTACTCGCGGGAGAAGGCGAGGACGTTCTTCTGCTCGTAGACGAAGTCGAGGAAGTCGCCTATCTGCTCGGCGTGCCCGTGCTGCTTGAAGCCCATCATCCAGTCGGTGACACCCATCGCGGCCTTGGCCTTGCCGGTGCGGCCCGGCATCGGGACCGTGCCGAAGCGCACACCCTTCTTGGCGGCCTGCTGGATCAGCGTGGGATGCCCGTTGAGCATGCCGACCTGGCCGTCGGCGAAGGCGGCGAAGGCGTCCGCGCGGTTGAGCTTGCCGGGGGCGACCGGACCGGTCAGGCCCTTGCCGACCAGGTCGTCCCTGAGCCAGGTGAACGTCTCGACGTTCTGCGCCGAGTCGATGGTGTAGGTGCCGACGTCGTCGGTGTAGCCGGCACCGCCGCTGAGCAGCCACTGCATGGTCTCGGCCTGCGCCTCCTCGGAACCGAGCGGGAGCGCGTAGGGGTACTTCACCCCCTTGTCCTTGAGCGCCTTCGCGTCGGCGGCCAGCTCGCTCCAGGTGGTGGGCGGGGTGATGCCGGCCTCGGCGAAGAGGGTCTTGTTGTAGAAGAGCACCCGGGTGGAGGCGGCGAACGGGATGCCGTACTGCACGTGCTTCCACTCGCCCGCGTCGGAGAGCGGGGAGAGGAAGTCGGCCTGGGTGCGGATGGAGAGCAGGTCGGAGGCCTGGTAGAGCTTGCCCGCGGCCGCGTAGTCGGCGTAGGCGCCGATCTGGGCGATGTCGGGCGCGTCCCCGGCGTCGACCATCTCCTTGACCTTGCGGTCGACGTCGTTCCAGGAGTAGACGCTGACCTCGACCTTCACTCCGGAGTGCTGGGACTCGTACGCCTCGGCCAGCTTGTCCCAGTACTTCTTCGAGCTGTTCGCCGCGGAGTTGCCGTAGTCGGCCGCGACGAGTCTGAGGGTCACGTCGGAGGAGCCCGTACTCCCGCAGCCGCCGAGGACCGCCGTCATGCCCAGTGCGGACACCACCGCGATCGTTCCTGCCGTACGCCGACGCACCCTCAAAGCCCCAACCCTGCTGTCTGACCGTTCAATATGTGGACACATAAGGTCTACACCACGCGAGTGGACTAGACCTCTTGCGGGTCCGCGGGCCACACTGTTCCCCGTGAGACATGTCATCGCCCTGGACGTGGGCGGTACCGGGATGAAGGCGGCCCTCGTCGGAGCCGACACGGCGCTTTCCGGGGGGACACCCCCCAGACCCCCCGTGCTGCTGCATCGCGCCCGCCGCGCGACCGGCCGCGAGCGCGGGCCCGACGCGGTGGTCGAGACCATCCTCGGCTTCGCCGCGGAGCTGCGCGCGTACGGCGCGGAGCACTACGGCGAACCGGCCGCCGCGGCCGGCCTCGCGGTACCCGGCATCGTCGACGAGGAGCACGGCATCGCCGTCTACGCGGCCAACCTCGGCTGGCGGGACGTGCCCCTGCGCGCCCTTCTCGCCGACCGGCTCGGCGTGCCCGTGGCCCTCGGCCACGACGTGCGCACCGGCGGGCTCGCCGAGGGCCGGATCGGCGCGGGCAAGGGCGCCGACCGCTTCCTGTTCGTGCCGCTGGGCACCGGCATCGCCGGCGCCATCGGCGTCGACGGGCGGGTGGAGGCGGGCGCGCACGGCTTCGCCGGCGAGATCGGCCATGTCGTCGTACGGCCCGGCGGAACCCCGTGCCCCTGCGGGCAGCACGGCTGCCTGGAGCGGTACGCCTCCGCGTCCGCCGTCAGCGAGGCGTGGGCGGCGGCCTGCGGGGACCCGGAAGCGGACGCGGCCGACTGCGCGAAGGCCGTCGCGTCCGGCGACCCGAACGCCGTCCGGGTCTGGCAGGAGGCGGTGGACGCGCTGGCCGACGGGCTGGTCACCGCACTCACCCTGCTGGACCCGCGCACGCTGATCATCGGTGGCGGCCTGGCCGAGGCGGGGGAAGTGTTGTTCCAGCCGCTGCGGGACGCCGTCCGCCGGCGGGTCACCTTCCAGAAACTCCCGTCCATCGTCCCCGCCGCCCTCGGCGACACGGCCGGCTGCCTGGGCGCGGGACTCCTCGCCCGGGATCTCCTCAATCACACCGACCCTACGGAGGTAACCCCCTGATGGCAGCCGACCCAGGGGCGCGGGGAACTGCGCGATCAGCCCCCACCGGCCCGCAGGTGCTCACCGGCGCGAAGGTGGTCCTCCCCACCGGAACTGTGGAGAACGGGCAGGTGGCAGTCGATGGCCGGCACATCACCGGTACGGCCCCGGTGAACGCTCAGGTGATCGACGTAACCGGCCACTGGGTGGTCCCCGGCTTCGTCGACATCCACAACCACGGCGGCGGCGGAGCCTCCTTCTCCGGCACGGTGGACGACGTGCTCAGAGCCATCCGCACGCACCGCCTGCACGGCACCACCACCCTGGTCGCCTCCACCGTCACCGACGAGATGGATCTGCTGGTGCAGCAGGCGGGGCTGCTGAGCGAGCTGGCCGAGCAGGGAGACATCGCGGGCATCCACTTCGAGGGCCCGTTCATCTCACCGTGCCGCAAGGGCGCGCACTCCGAGGAGCTGCTGCGCGCCCCGGACCCGGCCGAGGTGCGCAAGCTGATCGACGCGGGGCGCGGCAAGGCGAAGATGGTCACCCTCGCCACCGAGCTGCCGGGCGGCATCGACTCCGTGCGGCTGCTCGCCGAGCACGGCGTGATCGCGGCGATCGGGCACACGGACGCGACCTACGAGCAGACGGTCGAGGCCATCGACGCGGGCGCCACGGTCGCCACCCACCTCTTCAACGCCATGCCGACACTCGGCCACCGCTCCCCCGGCCCGATCGCCGCCCTGCTGGAGGACGAGCGGGTGACGGTCGAGCTGATCAACGACGGCACCCATCTCCACCCCGCCGCGCTGGAGCTGGCGTTCCATCACGCCGGCGCCTCCCGGGTCGCGTTCATCACCGACGCGATGGACGCTGCCGGCATCGGCGACGGCCGCTACATGCTCGGCCCGCTGGAGGTCGAGGTCAGCGAGGGGGTGGCCCGTCTGGTGGAGGGCGGCTCGATCGCGGGCTCCACGCTCACCCTGGACCGCGCGTTCAAGCGGGCGGTGACGGTCGACAAGCTGCCGGTCGAGGACGCGGTCGCCGCGCTTTCGGCCAACCCGGCCCGTCTCCTGGGCCTCTCCGAGCGCATCGGCTCCCTGGAGCCCGGCAAGGACGCCGACCTGGTACTGCTGGACGCGAACTTCGACCTGAAGGGCGTGATGCGCAGGGGTGAATGGGTGGTGACGCCCCAACTGCCCTGATCCGTCCCTCTCTTCGCCGGACGGCGGCCGATCCTCGCACTGGGCCGGCCGCCGTCTGTTTGGCATGATCAGGTCCCCGGAACCGATGGCACAGGACTTCGAGGGAGGTCGGCCCGGGTGATCCTCACGGTCACACTGAACACCGCTCTCGACATCACCTATCGCGTACGGTCCCTGCGGCCGCACACCTCGCACCGCGTCTCGGACGTCATCGAACGGCCGGGCGGCAAGGGCGTGAACGTGGCGCGGGTGCTGGCGGCCCTCGGACACGAGGTGACGGCCACCGGCTTCGCGGGCGGCGCCACCGGCCAGGTGCTGCGCGATCACCTGGCGGCCACGGCCGGCGTGACGGACGCCTTCGTCCGAGTCGCCGGGGCGACCCGCCGCACGATCGCCGTGGTCGACGAACTGTCCGGCGACACGACCCAGTTGAACGAGCCGGGCCCGCAGATATCCCCCACCGAGTGGGGCGTCTTCCTGGACCGCTACGAGGAGTTGCTGGCCCCCGCCTCCGCGGTGGCCCTCTCCGGCAGCCTGCCGCCGGGGGTACCGGTGGGCGCGTACGCGGGCCTGGTCCGCGCCGCCCGTGCGGCCGGCGTCCCCGTGCTCCTGGACACCAGCGGCGAGCCCCTGCGCCGTGGGGTCGCGGCCCGCCCGGACATCATCAAGCCCAACACCGAGGAACTCGCCGAACTCACCGGCTCCCACGAGCCGTTGCGCGCCACCCAGGACGCCCGCCGCCGCGGCGCCCACGCGGTGGTCGCCTCCCTCGGCCCGGAAGGCCTGCTCGCGGCAACCCCCGAGGGCCGCTGGCGCGCCGCGCCTCCGGCCCACATCCACGGCAACCCGACCGGCGCGGGCGACTCGGCGGTCGCGGGCCTGCTGTCGGGACTCGTGGAACGGCTCCCCTGGCCGGAGCGGCTGGCCCGCGCGGTCGCACTGTCGGCGGCAACCGTACGGGCGCCTGCGGCGGGCGAGTTCGACCGGGCGGCGTACGAGGAGCTGCGGGGGCGGGTGGCGGTGACCTGCGAGGTCAGCGCGGCCTAGCTGTCCCGCTTGACCTGGCCCTTCTTCAGCCAGACCTGGTCCAGCAGCACATCGCACGTGTCGCCGGGCTGGCAGGAGATCGAGATGGTGTTCGGGCCCTTGTTCAGCGTCGGCCAGGCGTAGGTCTCCGTCCAGGCCTCCGCCGGGTCGGACTTGTGGGTGAAGTTACCCAGGTTGAGCTTGTTGCCGAAGGGCTTGCCGTTGACGGTGAGGGTCATCTTCTGATCCTCACCGGCGTTGCTGAACCGCGCGAAGATCGTGTAGGTGCCCTGCTCGGGGATGTTGTTGAACGTCCAGGTCGCCGAGGACCCGACCGTGTTCAGCCCTCCCACATAGGTGCCGCCCGCCGCCTGCGCGCCCTTGACGTCCGACAGTTTGGTCGCCCCGCCGGCCAGCTGGAGGGCGTTCGCGTCCGACTTGGGCAGCTCGCCCGGGGCCGCCGTGTTGCTGCTCGACGGGCTCGGCTTGCCGGTCTGGGACTGGGTCGGGGCGGTGCCCACCTGGCTGCTGGACTTGTTGTCGTCCGAGTTGTCGTTGAGCATCGCGATGCTGATGCCGATGACGACCGCGGCGACCACCGCGATCGCGCCGATCAGCAGGCCCTTGGTGTTCGGGCCGCTGCGGGCCGGGGCCGGCGCGGACATGCGGCTCGTCGGGGCACCGCCGGGGAGCGTCTCCGGGGCCTGGTAGTGGGCGTTCGGCTGGCCGTAGGTGCCCTGCTGCTGCGGGACACCGGGCTGCGGCTGCTGTCCGCCGTACGTGCGCTCGCCGACCGAACGCACTCTGCTGACCGAGTTCGGGTAGCCGTACCCGCCGGACGGCGGCTGGGCTCCTCTGGCCTGGCCGTCGGCGTACAGATAGCCGAACGGGTCGTCGTCCTCGGGCGTGCTCGGGCCGTTTTCGCCGGGCGTCATCCCTTGGTCTCCTCAGCAGGTGCGGGTGGATGCGGTACAGGTCTGGAATGGCGAGCCTACCCGCTCTGGCTGGCCCAAACGGGTGACTCGGACCGCATCAACTCACTGACCTGCGGATCATCCGGCGCGTCGGTGCTGTTTGGGACGAGATCGTTTCTCTACGTACATCCGCTCGTCGGCTGACTTCAACACTTCGTCCGCAGTCATGCCGCAGTGTGCCCATCCGATGCCGAAACTGGCGCCCACCCGGACGGCTCGTCCCTCGGCGCGGATGGGCTGGATGATCTCGTTTCGCAGGCGTACGGCGAGGTCCTGGGCGTCGGCCTTGCCGAGGCCGTCGGCGAGGATCACGAACTCGTCGCCGCCGAGGCGTGCCACGGTGTCGCCGTCGCGGACGCCTCGGGAGAGCCTGCGGGCGACCTCGATCAGGACCGCGTCGCCCGCGTTGTGCCCGAAGCGGTCGTTGATCGACTTGAAGCCGTCCAGGTCGCAGAAGAGGACCGCGAGGCCCTTGGTGCCGTCGTCGCGGCCGTCCTCGGGGGCGATGGTGTGGACGTGGTGGTCGAAGCCGTCGTACGACTCCGCGCCCGGCACGAAGTCGAAGCCGTGGCCGACGGGGGTGTCGAAGGCGGGGTGGCCGTAGGCCGCGTCGAGGGACTCCAGGGCGCCGGCGTGGGCCGGGCGCTGACACAGGCGTGCCGACAGCCGGGAGCGCAGCTCGGCGGAGTTCGGCAGGCCGGTGAGGGAGTCGTGGGAGGCGCGGTGGGCGAGCTGCAGCTCGCGGCGCTTGCGCTCCTCGATGTCCTCGACGTGGGTGAGCAGGAAGCGGGGGCCGTCGGCGGCGTCCGCGACGACCGAGTTGCGCAGCGACACCCATACGTACGAGCCGTCGCGGCGGCCGAGGCGCAGTTCCGCGCGGCCGCCCTCGGCGGAGGTCCTGAGCAGGGTCCCGATGTCCTCGGGGTGGACGAGGTCGGAGAAGGAGTAGCGGCGCATCGCGGAGGCGGGGCGGCCCAGCAGGCGGCACAGGGCGTCGTTGGTGCGCAGGATCCGGCCGTGCTGGTCGCCGCCCATCTCGGCGATCGCCATGCCGGAGGGGGCGTACTCGAAGGCCTGCCTGAAGCTCTCCTCGCTGGCTCGCAGCGCCTGCTGCTCCCGCTCGAGGCGGACCAGGGCGCGCTGCATATTGGCACGTAGACGCGCGTTGCTGATCGCGATGGCGGCCTGGAAGGCGTACATCTGGAGAGCCTCGCGGCCCCAGGCGCCGGGGTGACGGCCGTTGCGCGGCCGGTCGACGGATATGACGCCCAGCAGCTCACCGGAGGAGCCGCCCGGCGCGCCGGGCGTGTACATCGGTGCGAAGAGCCGGTCGGAGGGGTGCCACTCGTCCTCGAAGCGGGGCGCGGGCCCGTCGGTGTACCACTGCGGGACGTCGTCGTCGTCCAGCACCCAGCCCTCGGTGTGCGGTATGAAGATCAGGTCGCCCCACTGCTCGCCCATGTTCAGCCGGCGCAGCCAGGAGTCGCGGGAGCCGACCCGGCCGGTGATCAGGGCCTCGGCGGCGGGGTTGCCGGAGAAGGCGGCGACGACGAGGTCACCGTCCTGGCGCACGAGGTTGACGCACGCCATCTCGTACCCGAGGGCGTTCACCGCGCCGTCGGCGACGGTCTGCAGTGTGTCCGCCAGGCTGCGTGCCGTGTTCATGTCGGCCATGACCTGGTGCAGCTGTCGCAGGGACGCAAGACGGACATACGGCTCCGACTCGGTCTCCATGCTCGCCCTCCCCCCGAGACCTCGCAGCGAATCAAGGGTTGTCTTCGGCGCTTCCTTACCCCGGTGGTTCTTGTCGTGCTCCTAGCTTCCCGCCACTGAATCACAGCGCGCTGCCCACTCGGTACACAGGGTCAACAATTCCCGCCCCTTGTGACTCAAGTCACAGAAGAACATGAACAATTGGGTGGAGTTTCTGCGTTTTCCCTGTGCGATTACTGAACGCGGGCTTTGCGAGTGCGTTCACATCATGCACACATCGCCGGCCGCTCATCGTCCCCGGGTCCTAGGACCCGGTTCGGTCCAGGGCCCGATGCGGCGTGCCCGGAACGGAGATTAGCGTCTGCGGCGTGCTGAACACTCCCTCACCCACCGTCGCACCCCCGTCCGGGCATGCTGAGGGGGTGAGCAACGACGAGTTCCGGGCCGCGATGTCCCGGCTGGCCGCGGGCGTGGTCCTGGTGACCGCGCAGGAGCCGCCGCTGGACCCGGACGACCCGACCGCGCCGGGCGGCGAGGACGTCGGCATGACCGCCACGGCCTTCATGTCCGTCTCGCTGGACCCGCCGCTGGTGCTGGTCAGCCTGCGCACGGGCGCCCGCATGGACGACCTGCTCGACGAGCAGCCGCTGTGGGCGGTCTCGGTCCTCGCCGAGAGCCAGCGCCACGTCGCCGGCCGCTTCGCCATGAAGGGCCGGATCAGCGACCGTCTGCTCTTCGAGGACCTCCCCCACGTCCGCGGGGAGACCTCCGGCGCCCCGCTGGTGGGCGGCGCGCTGGCCACCCTGGAGTGCCGCACCGAGCAGCGGGTGACGGCCGGGGACCACACCCTCGTGATCGGCCGGGTGCTGACCGCCCGGGTACCGAGCACCGAGGGCGGACCACTGCTGTATTTCCAGGGCCGTTACCGGCAGTTGGGGTAATCGGGCGCCGTGGAATTCCGTGGCCGTGTCGTGAACACCCGTATCAATAGGCCCGGATGACTGCTCGTCCGGAAGGGGGATATCCCCGGGGGAATCCGGAGGGGCTACGACCAGTCGCGGCCGGACCTGCCCCGCTTGGTGTCCGAGCGCTGCTTCTTCTCCCGCAGCCGCCGCTCGTTGATCCCACGCGGGATCCGGGTCGGCCGGCGCGGCTTGGGCGGTGGGGCCGTCGCCTCGGCGAGGAGGGCGGCCAGGCGCACGGCGGCGGTCTCGCGGTTGCGCCACTGGGAGCGGTGCTCGGAGGACCGTACGACCACGACCCCGTCGACCAGCCGCCCGGCCAGCCGCTGCAGCGCCCGCTCCTTCCACACCTCGGGGAGCGCCTCGGTGCCCGCGAGGTCGAAGCGCAGCTCCACCTGCGAGTCGCTGGTGTTCACATGCTGCCCGCCGGGCCCGGAGGATCTGGAGAAACGCCACGTCAGCTCGGCCTCGGGAAGCGAGACCGAGCCACGGATGAAGTAAGGCCCGGACATGCATCCCATGTTCCCGTTCCAGCCCGCCTCGCGTCATCCGGTTTTCGTCGCGGGTAAAAATGGTAAAGGGATCCGGAACCATCGGGACCCCCCTCGACGTTCTCCCCGGTGACGGTAGCTTCGTCGGCACAGAAACCTAAAAGGGAAGGGACTCCCAATCATGGCTGTAAGCCTGTCCAAGGGTGGCAACGTCTCGCTCACCAAGGAGGCTCCGGGCCTGACCGCCGTCACCGTGGGCCTCGGCTGGGACGTCCGCACCACCACCGGCACGGACTTCGACCTCGACGCCTCCGCCATCGCGGTGAACACGCAGGGCAAGGTCTACTCCGACGCCCACTTCGTGTTCTTCAACAACAAGCAGACCCCGGACAACTCCATCGTCCACACGGGCGACAACCGCACCGGCGAGGGCGCGGGCGACGACGAGGCGATCAACGTCAACCTCGCGGCCCTCCCGGCCGACATCGACAAGATCGTCTTCCCGGTCTCCATCTACGACGCCGAGAACCGCGGCCAGAACTTCGGCCAGGTCCGCAACGCCTACATCCGCATCGTCAACCAGGCCGGCGGCGCCGAGATCGCCCGCTACGACCTCTCCGAGGACGCCGCCACCGAGACGGCCATGGTCTTCGGCGAGCTGTACCGCAACGGCGCGGAGTGGAAGTTCCGCGCGGTGGGCCAGGGCTACGCCTCGGGCCTGGTGGGCATCGCCCAGGACTTCGGCGTGAACGTCTGACGGACACCGCGCCGCGCGAGGACCCCCGGCTTCGGCCGGGGGTCCCGGTATTCGGGGCCCTGCAGCAGCCCTACCGGCTCGCCGGCCGGTAATACCCGAGCACGGCGGACAGCTGGGCGAACCACTCGCCCAGCCGCGCCCTCGGCTTCGCCTCGACGACGCACTCGTAGAACCGGCCGTCGGGGAGGACCACCGCCACCATCAGGGCCTTGCCGGACGGATTCGCCTTGTAGTGGACGCTGCGGATGTCCTGCCAGGGGAACTCGACGGACATCCCGTGGTCCTCGAAGGCCACCCCCTGGGTGTCGACCACGATCGAGTTGTGGCGGTCGACCGCCATGAACTCCGGCCCGCCGGCCTGCGGTGGGGGCGTCGGGGGGTAGGCGTACTGGGGCGGCGGGGGGCCGAAGCCCGGCTGGGCGGTGGCCGGCGGGAGCGGTGACGGCGGCTGCCCGCCGTAGGGGGGCTGGTTGCCGTACGGCGGTGGCTGGGTCGTCATCGTCTTCCGTCTCCCCGGACATGGTGTGGCTTCGGCGGAAATCTATCCAGTAGCCCGGTGACCCCGGAAAGAGAGCCGGTCGGTGGATAGGGTCCCGTCATGCTCCTCGAACAGCTCTCGACGACCGACGGCTCCCTCCCCGCCGAGCTGCTCACCGAGCTCACGGCCCTGTACGCCTCCAACCGCGAGTTCCACGCGCTCAGCGGTGACTTCCCCGACCCTGACGACGTACGGCCCGAGCAGGTGGCGGCCGCGCTGGCCGACGAGTTGGCGCATCCGGACGCCGAGGTGCTGCTCGCCCGCAGCCGGGGCCGGGTGGTCGGGATCGTGATCACGCTCGCGCGGCACCCCGACCCGGCCGACCCGGACCCGTGGATCGGGCTGCTGATGGTGGACGCGGCCGAGCAGGGCAAGGGGTACGGCCGACAGGTCGCCACGCTGGTCGAGGAGCGTTTCCGCACCGCCGGGCGCCGGGCCGTCCGGCTCGCCGTCCTGGACGACAACCCCAAGGGGCTGGCCTTCTGGACCGCCCTCGGCTACGAGGTCGTCGACCACCGCCCCGACCGCGCCCACGGCCGCCCCTGCGCCGTGCTGCGCAAGGTCCTGCGGACACCCCGGCGGGCGGCCCGCGTCGCCGTCGTGGACCCCGAGGGGGCGGTGCTCCTCTTCCGTTACGACAACGTCGAGACCGGCGTCCACTGGGCCCTGCCCGGCGGCGGCCTGGAGCCGGGCGAGGGCCCGGCCGAGGGCGCCCTGCGGGAGCTGGCCGAGGAGACCGGCTGGACCGACCTGAAGCCCGGCCCTCTCCTGTGCACCTGGGAGCACGACTTCACCCGCGTGGGGATCGCCGTCCGCCAGCACGAGCACATCTACGTCACCCACGGCCCCCGCCGCGAACCGGCCGGACCCGGCCTCGCCGCAGCCCACGCAGCCGACGGCATCCTCGACTGGCGCTGGTGGAGCCGGCAGGAGCTGGCCGAGGAGGCGGAGCCGGTGTGGCCGCCGGACCTCGCGCGACTGCTGGACGAGTGGGAAGGCCGAACGGGCGGGGCGTGACACTCGGCGGGTCAAGTCCGCTTGATCAAAGGGTAGTTGGCCGCGTGCGGTGCGTTCGGATAGCGGATTCCGAGGCACGGCTTTCGGATACGAACACGTAAAATCTTGTCGGCACTCTGTCAAACAAGCCGTTCTCGGTGTCACTCTCTCCCCGCCGCCGCAACTCTGTGCATCCCCTGTGTCCTGCCTGCGTCTCCAACCCCACGGAGACCAGCGCCTGAAGGAGATCGAGTGAGACAGCAGCCCCACGCTCCCCGCACCTCCCGCAAGACCGCCGTGCGCGCCGCAGCCCTGGTCGGCTCGGCCGCGATGGTCGTCCTCGCCCTGCAGAACGGCGCCGCCACCGCCGCCCCCACGCACACCCCCGGTGCCACCGCCCTCCCGCTCGGCGTCACGGCCCGGGCCGCCGCCATCGAGTCGGCCCAGCACCACGCCGGTGCGGCGGCCCGCGAACTCGGCCTCGGCGCCAAGGAGAAGCTGGTCGTCCGGGACGTGGTGAAGGACGCGGATGGTACCGTCCACACCCGTTACGAGCGGACGTACGCCGGGCTCCCCGTCCTCGGCGGCGACCTGGTCACCCACGTGGCGAAGAACGGTTCGTTCAAGGGCGTCAGCAAGGCGGTCAAGGCCCGGATATCCGTGCCGACCACCACCGCGGCCGTCTCCCCCGCTGACGCGAGGAAGACCGCCCTCAAGGCCGCCGGCACCGCCAAGGCCGCCGCCTCGACCTCCCGCAAGGTCGTCTGGGCCGCCGGCGCCAAGCCGGTCCTCGCCTACGAGTCCGTCGTCAAGGGCCTCCAGCACGACGGCACCCCGAGCGAGCTGCACGTCATCACCGACGCGCAGAGCGGCAAGAAGCTCTACTCCTACGAGGGCATCGACACCGGCACGGGCACCAGCCGGTACAGCGGCACGGTCACGATCGGCACCACGGCCTCCGGCTCCGGCGGCTACGACCTGATCGACGGCGGCCGTGGCGGCCACAAGACGTACGACCTGAACGGCGGCACGTCCGGCACCGGTGCCCTCTTCCACGACGCCGACGACGTCTGGGGCGACGGCAGTGTGACCAACCGCCAGACCGCCGCCGTCGACGCCGCCTACGGCGCCGCCGTCACCTGGGACTTCTACAAGTCCGCGTTCAACCGCAACGGCATCGCGGGCGACGGCAAGGCCGCCTACTCCCGTGTCCACTACGGCAACGCCTACGTCAACGCCTTCTGGGACGACAGCTGCTTCTGCATGACGTACGGCGACGGCGCGGGCAACGCCGACCCGCTCACCTCGCTCGACGTGGCCGGCCACGAGATGAGCCACGGCCTGACCGCGGCCACGGCGAAGCTCAACTACAGCCGTGAGTCCGGCGGTCTGAACGAGGCCACCTCGGACATCTTCGGCACCTCGGTGGAGTTCTTCGCGAACAACTCCTCCGACCCCGGTGACTACCTCATCGGCGAGAAGATCGACATCAACGGCGACGGCACCCCGCTGCGCTACATGGACAAGCCCAGCAAGGACGGCGGCTCCGCCGACTACTGGTCGAAGACGGTGGGCCGCCTCGACGTGCACTACTCGTCGGGCGTCGCCAACCACTTCTTCTACCTGCTGAGCGAGGGCAGCGGCGCGAAGACGATCAACGGGGTCTCCTACAACTCCCCGACCTACGACGGTTCCACGGTCACCGGCATCGGCCGGGCCAAGGCCGACCAGATCTGGTACAAGGCCCTGACCACGTACTTCACGTCGACGACCAACTACGCGGGCGCCCGCACCGGCACCCTGCAGGCCGCGGCGGCCCTGTACGGCTCGGGCAGCGCGGAGTACAACGCGGTGGCGGCTGCCTGGAAGGCGGTCAACGTCAAGTAGCCGCACGCGCACGGTGGTACTCCGGCCGGGCCGCCCGTCACGGGTGGTCCGGCTTGCCGTCGCCGTACAGCCAGTCCTTCCAGATCTCGCGGAAGTCCTTGCCCGGGGCCTTCTTCTCCACGTACGCGGTGAAGTCGGCCGTGTCGGCGGTGCCGTAGCGGTGGGCGGCGGCCCAGCCCTGGATGATGTCGTAGAAGGTGTCGTCGCCGACCTTCTGGCGGATCTTCTGCAGGACCATCGCGCCGCGCTGGTAGACCGGGCTGTCGGAGATGTGCGCGGCGCTGGAGGGTCTGGCCGGCGGGAAGGCCCAGATCTCCTCGTGGTCGCCCTTGTACAGGTCGGTGAAGGTCTGCTGGGCGCTCTTGCCGCCGAAATCCTCCTTGTACAGCCACTCCGCGTATGTCGCGAAGCCCTCGTTGAGCCACATGTCCCGCCAGCTCTTCGGCGTGACCGAGTCGCCGTACCACTGGTGGGCGAGTTCGTGCACGAGCGTGCTGGTGTCGAGCTGGTCGGCGGGGAGGACGGGCCGGGTCTGGGTCTCCAGGGCGTAGCCGGCGTCGCCGGGGCGGTCGACGATCGCGCCGGTTGAGGAGAACGGGTACGGCCCGAAGTTGGTCTCCTCCCAGTCGATGATCTCGGGGATCTTCGCGAGCACCTTCGCGCTGTCCTCGGCCTGGGTGGGGTCGACCGCGGTGAGCACGGGCAGACCGTGCGGGCCCGTGGTGCGGGTGATGTCGTAGTGCCCGATGGCGACCGTGGCGAGATAGCTGGCCATGGGCTGGGCGCAGTGCCAGGCGTAGGTGGTCCGGCCGCCCTTGGTCCGCCGGCCGGTCAGCTCTCCGTTGGAGACGGCCTGGAGGCCCTTCGGGACGGTGACGGTGATGTCGTACGTCGCCTTGTCCGAGGGGTGGTTGTTGCCGGGGAACCAGGCCATGGCGCCGACGGGCTCGCCGAGGGCGAGCGCGCCGTCGGCGGTGCGCAGCCAGCCCTCCTCGGAGCCGTCGGGGTCGGTGAGGGTCTTCGGTCTGCCCGCGTAGCGGACGGTGACGCTGAACGTCTCGCCCTGGTCGAGGTCGTCGTGGGGCCGGACGGTCAGCTCCTGGCCGGCGCGGTTCCAGCGGGCGCTCCTGCCCTCGACGGTGACCGAGTCGACGTCCAGTCCGGCGAGGTCGAGGTCGAAGGCGGACAGGTCCTTCGTGGCGCGGGCGGTGATGACCGCCTTGCCGGTGAGGTGGCGGGTGTCGGGGGTGTAGTCGAGGGTGAGGGCGTAGTGGGTGACGTCGTAGCCGCCGTTGCCCGCCTTCGGGAAGTACGGATCGCGCACGCCGGAGCCCCCTGGGGTGCCGTGGACCCCGCCGTCGCACGCGGTGCCGGTGAGGGCGAGAGCGAGCAGGGTGGCGACCGCCGGGACAAGGCGTGCGGATCTGGACATGTCATCGATCTTAGGCGGGCGGGCACGCGGCAGCGGGGGCGGGCGGTGGGCGTGACACCATCTCTTCCGTGCTCGACATCGGCTACGCCCTCTCCAACCGCTTCCCGGACCCGCCGCAGACCGACTACCGCCGCGCGGACGTCCATGCGCTGCGGCACGACCTGTTCTGCGGGGACGTCTATCTCGCGGACACCAAGTCGGACCGGGAGCTGTCCACAGCCTGGGGATGGGTGCCGGTGCTGGACTTCGCGTGGGCGCTGTGCGACATCGCGGAGCAGCTGGACCGGGACCCCATGGGCTCCCGCGCCGCCCGGCCGCAGCACGCGGAGCTGGACTTCACCGAGTCCAGCGACCGCATGCTGTTCGAGCGCCGCTTCGGCTGGGTGGACGTCGAGGCCGACTGGATGCCGGCCGAGGAGCCCCCGCTCACCTTCTCCCACACCGAACTCCGCCGCGAGGCCCGGGACTTCCTGCACGACCTGATCGCCGACCTGACCGACCTGCACGAGGACCTGGCGGAGAACCCGGCCGTGTGGACGCTGCAGGCCCGCTTTCCTCGAGTGCCGTGACGCCGCGCGCCGCTCAGGCGCCGGACGGGCTGTTCTACTCCACCCTGATCCCCAGTTCGTGTGCCAGCACCGGCGCCAGGTCGAGCAGCTGCCCGGTGCTGATCACCGCCCCCGACAGCCGGTCCAGGCCCCGGACGACCTCCAGCGGGGCGGCCCCGCGCAGGTCCACGTCCGTCAGGGTCGCACCGCTGAAGTCGGCCTCCTTCAGGGCGCAGTCGAGGAACTCGACCCGCTCCAGACGGGCGCCCGCGAAGTCCGGCTCGACCAGGACGCAGGAGTCGAAGACCACGTCCTTGAGGCGGGCCTCGCGCAGGTTCAGATAGTCGATCTTGCCGCCGCGGATCACGACCCGCTCCAGGACGGCGCCGTGGAGCTGGGTGCCGCCGAGGCGGGGGTCGATCAGCTCGACGTCGCGGAGCGTGGACTCGGCGAGCTGGGTGCCGACCCCCCGCAGGCCGGTGAGGACCGAGTCCAGGAAACGGGCCCGGCCCAGTGCCGTCTCGTCCACCGCGCAGCCCGTCAGCGCGCAGTCCAGGAAGCGGGCGCCCGCGCCGTCCTGCCCGGCCAGGTCCGCCTCCCGGAACTCCAGCCCGTCGTAGTCGCCGTCCGGCGCCAACTCCCCGTCCGTCCAGGGCTCCAGGGGCGGCAGCCGCAGCTCCGGCCGCCGTGCGCCCTTGATCCCCGCCTTGCCCGTGCCCGTCGCTCTCCTCGCCATGGCCCCATGCTGCACCCCTCCTCTGACAATCCGCCTGAGCTGCGGAAACCGGATCCGCGCCGGGCCGATGTCACATTTCGGGGTCCTGTTCGGTCGTATGCACGGAAGGTGTACCGACCCGAGGGAGAGCACACCCCATGCATCGCATCACCGTCGTCGGCGGCGGCTTCGCCGGGCTCACCGCCGCCATCACGGCCGCCGAGGCAGGCGCCAAGGTCACCGTGTACGAGGCCCACCACACCCTGGGCGGCCGGGCCCGCACCGCCGAGGCGCCGTACCGGACGAACGAGGGCCCGCACGCCCTCTACAGCGGCGGCCCGCACTGGACCTGGCTCAAGCAGCGGGACCTGATCGGGCCGCTCGCCCCGCTCCCGCCCCTGGAGGCGGCCCGGCTGCGGCTGCGTCACCACGGCGTCCTGCGCCGCACCCCGCCCTTCGCCCTGCTCAAACTGCTGCGCCCCGGCATCCGCCAGGCCCCCGTCGACACCGGCTTCCTCAGCTGGGCGACCGGCGTCGCCGGCGAGGAGGGCGCCCGGGCCGCGGCGAACTACTCCGCCGTCGCCCTCTTCCACCACGACCCGGGCTCCCTGTCCGCCGCCTTCGTGCAGGAACGGCTGCGCCGGGCCACCAAGCTGCCACCGGAGGCGCACTATCCACGCGGCGGCTGGGCGAGCGTCATCGACCGGATGGCCGCGCGGGCCTGGAATCTCGGTGTGCGGATCGAGACGCTGTCCCGCGTCGACACCCTGCCGACCGACACCCCCGTGGTCGTCGCCACCTCCCTGCCCGCCGCCCGGCGGCTGCTCGGCGACGACTCGCTGACCTGGCCCGGCGGCCGTACCGTCCTGCTCGACCTCGCCCTGCGCACCCGGCGCGGGGACGCCTTCGCCGTCTCCGACCTGGACGCGCCCGGCTGGGTCGAGCGGTTCACCGCGCAGGACCGGACCCTGGCCCCGGCCGGCGAACAGCTGCTCCAGGGGCAGATCCCGATCGGCCCGGGCGAGGCGCGCGGCGACGGTCTCGCCCGGGCCGAGGAGCTGCTCGACCTGGCCTTCGAGGGATGGCGGGAGCGGGTCACCTGGCGCCGGGAGTCCGTGGCGGAGGGCCGTACGGGGGCCGTGGACCTGCCGGGAACCAGCTGGCGGGACCGCCCCGCGGTGGACCGCGGCGACGGTATCTACCTGGCCGGCGACCAGGTGGCGGCACCGGGTGTGCTGTCGGAGGTGTCCTTCAACAGCGCGGTCACCGCGGTGTCGCTGATCCTCGGCCGGACCGCCCTTGACCTCAAGCATGCTTGAGGTCGAAGAGTGGCTCCCGGAGACGGAGACACGATCACTGGGGGGTCCCATGCACGCCGTGCGCCTGTACACCTTCGGACCGGCCGAGAACCTGACCTACGAGGAGGCCGCGGACCCGGTGCCGGGGCCCGGCGAGGTGCGGATCGCCGTGTCGGCGGCCGGGGTGCACCTCCTCGACACGGCCCTGCGCGAGGGCCGGCAGGGGCCGCTGCCCGAACCGCCCGTACTGCCGACCGTCCCCGGCCGCGAGGTCGCGGGGGTCGTGGACGCCCTCGGCGACGGCGTGGAGGAGGCGTGGCTCGGCCGGCGGGTGGTCGCCCACCTGGGCTTCGCGCCCGGGGGGTACGCCGAACTCGCCGTCACCGCCGCCGAACGCCTGCACGAGATCCCGGAAGGACTCGGCTTCGCCGAGGCCGTCGCCATGATCGGTACGGGGCGTACGGCGCTGGGGATCACGCAGTTCGCCGAGCCGGGTCCGGACGACGTGGTCGTCGTACCGGCGGCCGCCGGCGGCATCGGCACCCTGCTCGTGCAGTACGCCAAGAACGCCGGAGCGACGGTGATCGGCCTCGCGGGCGGGCCGGAGAAGACCGCCCGCGTGCGGGCCGACGGCGCCGATCTCGCCGTCGACTACAACGACACCGCCTGGCCGGCCAAGGTCCGTGCCCATCTCGCAGGGCCCGCGAGCGAGCCGAAGGGGCACGCCGCGCACAAAGGGGGGCCCGCCACGATCGTCTACGACGGCGTCGGCGGTGCCGCCGCCCGGGAGGCCGTCGCGCTGCTCGGGCCCGGCGGCCGGCATCTCGTCTTCGGCTGGTCGGCGGAGGGCATCGGGGAGGAAGCCCGGGGCCACTTCGTCGACGGACTCTCCGAGTCGGTCCTCGGCCCGGCGATGCTGCGGAAGGCCGGCGGTCTGCGCGCCCTCGAACTGCGCGCCCTCACCGAGGCCGGCCAGGGCCGCCTGCGCCCGGCCGTCACCCGTTTCCCACTCTCCGAGGCGGCCGCGGCACACCGGGCGCTGGAGAACCGCGGCACGATCGGAAAGGTGGTGCTGGAGCCATGAGGGACAAGCCGACAGACCCACCGCGGTCCCGGAGGGCGTGGTGCACGGCTACACGGTCGCCATCCGGTGGGCCGCCGGCATCATGCTCCTCGCCGGCCTGGTCGCGGGCCTGACGGGCACGGCCAGGGCCCCCGGCCACGGCGCACGGACCGGGGGACGGGGGGGCGGAGCCGGCGGCCCGAACCGCCGGGCCTCCCGGCTTGCGCCCGTGGCCCGGGGACCCGTGATGCCTCAGTGGCGCCCCGCCACCCGGTCCGCGATCTGCGCCAGGCGGGAGGACTCCGTGCCCGGGTGGAGGAGTTCACGCCGGTCGGCCGCGCGGTAGGTGGCGTACATGCCCTGGACGCCGAGCCAGCGGAAGGGTTCCGGCTCCCACTTGCGGACCTTGTGGTTCACCCAGGGCAGGTCGGTCAGCTCGGTGCGGCCGGCCTGGCCGGAGTCCTGCTGGACGAGGTCGCGCAGGGTGCGGGCGGCGAGGTTGGTGGTGGCGACGCCCGAGCCGACGTAACCGCCCGCCCAGCCGAGGCCGGTGGCCCGGTCGAGGGTGACCGTGGCGCACCAGTCGCGCGGGACACCGAGGACACCGGACCACGCGTACGCGACGCGCACACCCGCGAGGGCGGGGAAGAAGCGGGTCAGGATCTCCTGGAGAGCCTCGATCGTCTCCGGCTGCGTGCGGCCGTCGTTGTCGGTGCGCGAGCCGAAGCGGTACGGCACCCCGCGCCCGCCGAGCGCGATCCGCCCGTCGGCCGTGCGCTGCGCGTACATGTAGGCGTGCGCCATGTCGCCCAGCGTCTCCCGGCCGTCCCAGCCGACGGCCGCCCACTGCTCGTCGGTGAGCGGCTTGGTGGCGATCATCGAGGAGTTCATCGGCAGCCAGGTGCGCCGCTGGCCCTTCAGGGAGGCGGTGAAGCCCTCCGTGCAGCGCAGGATGTAGGGGGCGCGGAGCGTGCCGTAGGGGGTCACGGCGTGCTTGGGGCGGATCTCGGTGACCGGGGTCGACTCGTGGATGGTGACGCCGAGCGCCTCCACGGCCGCCGCGAGGCCCTTCACCAGCTTCACGGGGTGCAGCCGGGCGCCGTGCGGGGTCCAGGTCGAGCCGACCGCGCCGGCCACCCTGATCCGCTCGGCGGTCTGCCGGGCACCGTACAGCTCGCGGTCCTTCTCGCCGTACGACAGCTCGTGCTCGTGGAACGCCTTCAGCCGCGCCAGCTGGGCGGGCGTCGTCGCCACTTCGAGCACCCCGCCGCGGTGCACGTCGGCGTCGATGCCCTCGGCCTCGGCGACCGCGACGACCTCGGCCACGGTGTCGTTCATCGCCTTCTGCAGCCGTACGGCGGCCTCGTGGCCGTGCAGCTTCGCGTACCGGTCGCGGCCCGCGACGCCGTTGTACAGCCAGCCGCCGTTGCGGCCGGAGGCGCCGTAGCCGCAGAACTTCTGCTCCAGGACGGTGATCCGGAGGAAGGGGGCGGCCTTCTTGAGGTAGTACGCGGTCCACAGCCCCGTGTAGCCGCCGCCGACGATGACGACGTCCGCCGACGCGTCCCCGGACAACGGCTCCCGCACCGCGGGGAGACCGTCGTCCGCGTACCAGAAGGAGATGCCGCCGTTGACGACACCGCTTGCCGTGCTGCTCATGCGCGGACGTTAACCCACGGAGCAGCCGGTGTCTCCTTCGGATTCCGTGCTTTTCCAAGGCCCCGCTTCCACTGACCGCCCTGCCGTAGAGGGCAGTCGGGAGCCCTGCTTGCCGTGCTGCTCATGTGCGGACGTCAACCGTTCCTGGAGACTGAGTGGAAGTGGGTCCTACGGGGCGAGGCACGCGCACGGTGGGGGAGCCGATGGGCAGCGAGGTTCGACAGGACGACGACGGCGCCGGGTTGGCGGAACTGCGGAAGGAGGCGGAGGACGCCGTCCGGGAGGCCCGACGGCTGCTGGACCTCGCGGAGCACTGGCCGCCCGCCGAGACGTTGAGGCCGGTGGGCGAGCGGCTGATCGCCGCGGAGGCCGGGCTGGCCGGGCGGAACGAGGAGGAATTCCTCCCTGTCGTCACCATCCACCTTTGCCTCGTGCTCGGCGCGCGTTGCCTGAGCAGGAACGAAAGCGCGTCGTCCGGTTCCAGCGAGCGGACGGCGGCGTTACAGCGCCTGCGGTGGGTGGACCGCAAAGTGGGACCGCCGGAGAGCCTGCTCGTGGTGCAGGCCCGCATGATGCTGGTCTTCCTGCTCGTGCCCTGGATGCTGCCCCGCCCCGACGGCACCCGCACCGCCCTTCAGGAAGCGTTGCTCTCCGCCGCCGACGACCGCGTGCTGACCGAGTCGTTGCGCCGGGACATCACGGAAGCCCTGGAGGTGGTCGGCCGCATCGCCGCGGCCCCGCTCGACCCGGCGCTCCAGAAGCGGACCGCGAGCGTCAAGCGGGACCTCGAGCTGATACTCACCCCTGGCTGGGCTTCCCCCGGCACGACGGCGGAGACGGCAGCGACGGAGACGGCAGTGGCACCCACCGAAGCGGCAGCCACACCCGACGGCGCCCAGAGCGCCGATGAGGCCATCGTCCCCGAGGACGCGCTGCTCGCCGCCGTCCGCGGCCTGGCCGCCCTGGCCGGCTCACGCAGCACGCCGCGGTTCACCCGCGTGCTGGTCTGGCTCAACGCCGAACTGAACTCCGGACGCGGCGGTCCGGGCGGGGGCTCGGACCTGGTGGACCCGGAAGCCGCGGCTCTGCTGCGCCAGGCCGGCGTCGGCAGGGCAGCCGGCACGGACGGCATCCGCCGCGCCGCGGACCTGGTGTTGCAGGCACTGCGCGCGTTGCCCCCGGACGCACCGGAGCGGGCCCGGGTCGCCAGACTCCACGGCTACCTGCTCGTCACAGTGGAGACCCGGGAGCCCGGTTCGGTCGACTTCGGCACGGTGGAGCGGCCCGAGCCGGAACCGGACGACGGCAGCGGCGGCCGCCTCGACGAGTGGCCGATCAGCTTCCCCGTGGAGCCCGGCTTCTTCGACTATCTCGACAGCCATATGCAGGACTTCGTCTCCCACCTCGGCATTCGCGAGCGGCGCTCCGCGGCCGCCCACGACCGGTTCCTGGCCCAGCGAACCGGCGATCCCGGCTACCTGGAGGACGCCGCCACCCTGCTCAAGGAGGCGCTCGACGCGAGCCCCGCGGACTCGTGGTGGGCCACGGCCCTGCGGGTGGAGCTGGCCGAGGTCGTGGAGTCCGCCGCCTCCAGCGGCGGCATCTTCCACGACTCCGACGTCTCCCTGGCCGCCATGCGCGGGCTGGGCGCCACCCTGGAAGGCGAGGGCTCACTGCCGCCCGACGCACCGTTGGCCCTCGACTTCACGCTCTCCCTCGCCGACAGCGAGCTGCGGCGCGCGGAGCGCACCGGAGACCACGAGGCGCTGGCACGCCTGAGCGAGGAGCTGCGCGGCAGGCACGCCGCCCTGCCGGTGGACAGCGAGTGGCGCGACCAGGTGGCGAAGCGGTTGGAGCGGCTCGGCGAACTGCGCGCCGAGGCAGAGTCGGACACCGGGCGCGAAACGCCCGGAGGGGCCGGGGCCGCCGACCCCGTCGACGAGCGAGCGGCGCTGGAGCGCGACGTCGCCGAGATCCGCCGGCGGCTCGGCGAACCCGTGTCCTATCACGGGCAGGAGTACGACCTGCGTGCCCAACTCGGTCTGCGGCTGCAGCTCGCCGTCGTGCGCGGCGAGCAGGACCCGGCGGTTCTGGACGAGGCCATCACCGAGCTGACCCGCGTCCGCGCACTGCTCGCCGAAGGGCGTGGCGCACACCGGCGCGTGGACATCCTGAAGATCCTGGCCGAGGCCCACGTCATGCGCTCCGCCCGGCCCGGCGCGCACGCCCCCGACGACCTGCTGGCGTCCGTACGGATCACCCGTGAGGCACTGGCCGAACTGGCCGCCGACGTCCTGCTCCAACTCGGCGCCGACCACGGCCTGTCGGCGGCCCTCAACGGGGCCCTGCTGACACGGCGGCTGGCCTTCGTCGACTTCCGTCTGGGCCGGGCGGCCGACGCGGTGACCGATCTGGAGATGGGGCGCGCCCTGGTGCTGCAGGCCGCCACCGCCGCCCGGAGCATCCCCGAGCTGCTCGACGACGCCGGCCAGTCCGCACTGGCCCGGCAGTGGCGCGCCCAGGTCCCCACGGACCCGCTGCGGTCCCGGACCAGTGACGCACCGCCCTCGTCGGCCGACGGCCCGCCGATCCCGGGCGCGCTGCGGCGCAGGGCACTGTCCGTGCTGGGCGTCCACCCCGGTGCCGGGGAGGGGTCGGGCACCCGGCAGCTGGTGGGCGCGGCGGACGTGGCCCAGTTGACGGACGGTCTCGCCGCCACGGGCACGGACGCGCTGGTCTACCTGGTGCCCGGTGCGCCCCTGTCCAACGGCCCTTGGCTCGGCCACGCGCTGATCCTGCGCCCGGGCGCCGCTCCCTTCATCCTTCCTCTGCCGCAGATGAAGGCTCCGGGCAGCCCGCCGCTGGAGCGCTACCTCGACGCCGCGGCGGAACGCTCCCGGGCGCTGGCCGACCCGGACCTGCACGCCTCGTGGCAGGCCGCCTGGGACGGGCATTGGCAGGCGGCGCTGGGCGACCTGTGCGACTGGGCCTGGAAGGCGGCGATGGGCCCGGTGCTCGCGGCCGTACGCCCGCTGTCGGCGGCCCTGGGGCCGTACGCCCGGCTGCCGCGGATCGTGCTGGTGCCCTGCGGCCCGCTCGGTGTCGTGCCGTGGCACGCCGCACGCATCCGTGGCCTGGGCGAGCACGGTCACCGGTACGCCTGCCAGGAGGCCGTGCTCAGCTACGCCCCGTCCGGCACCCATTTCCTCGCCTCGGCCGCCCGCCGCCGCATGCCTCCCGGCGCCGGCCGGCAGGTACTCGTCGCCGACCCGGAGCTGACCCTGCCGTGGGCCGAGGTGGAGACGGCCGCGCTGCGGGCCGGCTGCTACCCGGACGCGCTCCGCTACGGCGAGTTCGTCACCACGGACGAGCCGCCGGACGCGGCGGGCACGCCGGAGGAGCTGCTCGCCGTGCTGCCCGGCGGCGCGGCACCGGCGTCCGTGGTCCATCTGTCCTGCCATGCCGTCGCCGCGCCGCGCCCCACCGACTCCGCGCTGTGGCTGGCCGGTCCGCCCGGTGCGGGCGAGGACGCCGGCCGGCTCACCGTGGCCGGCATCCTCGACGGCGCGTACGGCCGCCGGCCGGACACCGCGGGTCCGCTGGTCGTGCTCAGCGCCTGTGAGACCGACCTGAGCACGCGTCACCACGACGAGGCGCTGACCCTCGCCACCGCGCTGGTCACGGGCGGCGCCGCCGACGTCGTGGGGTCCCGCTGGGCCGTGCGGGACAGTGCCACCGCCGTGATGATGGCCGTCTTCCACCACCACCTCACCGCCGGTGGACTGGCCCCGCCCGACGCGCTGCGCGCCGCCCAGCTGTGGATGCTCAACCCGCACCGCAGGGTCCCGCAGACCCTCGACGGCCTCCTCCGCCGCGAGGCCACCCGCCCCGACCTGCACCGTCTGCACCACTGGGCCGCCTTCACCCACCAGGGCAACCCGGCGTCCGCGGCGACGGGGTGAGGGCGGCCGCAACCGTCAACCCGTGGTGACGCTCCGCAGCGCGGCGCGGGCCTGGGCCAGGGTCTCCTTCGGGTTCCATGCTCTGCCGCGGCCTCTGACCAGCGGATAGCACGCGAGACCGATCAGCACGGACAGGAAGTGCCCGAAGTCGGTGAAGGTGCGGCTGGTGGCGAGGGGGACCGTGTAGACCGCGAGCACGACCGCCAGGTACAGGTACCGCCAGGGCGCCGCGATCCGGTAGGTGAGCACCGCCACCACGCCCGCCAGGGCGTAACTCACGCCGATGTCCAGGGTGTTGACCGCGGAGTGCGGGGCCATGCCGTCGTGGATCGCCTTCAGCAGGGCCAGCTCGCTGATCAGCGTGGCGAACATGTGGGCGGCCACGCACACCGCGAGCCAGCGCAGGGTGCCGAGCCAGCGTTCGGCCTGGGCGTGGAAGACGGTGTACAGGACCGCGTACGGCAGCCAGTGCCCGCTGTCGATCCACATCGCGCTGGTGATCAGCACCCGTACCGGGTTCCGCGACAGCTCGTGGATGTTGGTCGACCGCTGCCGCAGGAAGTCCTCCTCGAACTCCGGCGACATGTGGTGCAGGGCGACGGTGGTGACGAACAGGATCAGCAGCCAGACGTAGGTGCCCGGGGCACTGCGGACATAGGCCACCGGCCCCGGGGCGCGGCGGATGCAGGCCGCGGCCGCCCGGAGCCCACGCCGACATCGGGTGACCCGTTTCACAGACGTCAGTATGGTCGGCAAGGTGATCGAGGTGCCCGGCGAGCTGGCCGCTTCTCAGGAGAAATTCAACGGGGAGGCGGGGCGCGCGTTCGTCGCGGACCTGCCGCGGCGGGCCGGGGAATTCCTCGGACGCTGGGAGCTGCGGGTCGACGGACCCGCGATGAACGGGGTGGCCGCGCTGGTCCTGCCGGTCGTCCGGGCCGACGGCAGCGGGGCGGCGCTCAAGCTGCAGCTGCCCGACGAGGAGAGCGCGGGCGAGCCGGTGGCCCTGCGGACGTGGGGCGGGGACGGGGCCGTACGGCTGCTGGAGCACGACGAGCCGACCGGCACGCTGCTGCTGGAGCGGCTGGACGAGAGCCGCATGCTGACCGCTGTGCCGGACGCGCGCGAGGCGGTCCTGGTCATCGCCGGGCTGCTGGCCCGGCTGACGTCCGTGCCGGCCCCCGCGGGACTACGCCGTCTGGGCGATGTCGCGCGGGCGATGCTGGACCGGGTGCCCCGGGCGCTCGGCCGGGTTCCGGACCCGGCGGACCGCCGTCTGGTCGCGGACTGCGCGGCCGCGGTGCGCGAGGTGGTCGCCGAGCCCGGCGACCGGCTGCTGCACTGGGACCTGCACTACGAGAACGTACTGGCCGCCGGCCGGGCACCGTGGCTGGCCATCGACCCGAAGCCGCTGGCCGGGGACCCCGGCTTCGACCTGCTGCCCGCGATCTGCAACCGGTACGACCCCGCCGGGACCCGCTGGCGTTTCGACGCGCTGACGGACGTGCTGGGCCTGGACCGGGAGCGGGCCCGGGCGTGGTCGCTGGGGCGGGTGCTGCAGAACCGTCTCTGGGAGACAGAGGCCGGCAGGCCGCTGGAGGGCGTGCAGCTGGAGATCGGGCGGGAGCTGCGCGGCGGCTGACACGCCGCCGGATGGCCCATCCGGCCTTTATGGGATTAAACGGTCATACTGTACGCGATATGAAGAGATGTCACATCGCATATCTCGCCTGCACCGCGGCCCTCGTCGGCGCGGGACTGGGTACGGCCCCCGCCTCGGCCGCCCACAAAACCCTGCTGGTCCACCCGGGCGAGTCCATCCAGAAGGCGGTGGACGCCGCGGGGGCCGGAGACACCGTGCTCGTGCTCGGCGGCACCTACCACGAGAGTGTCAAGATCAAGACGCCCGGGCTGACCCTGCGGGGTGTGGGCCCGGGAACGGTGATCAGGCCCGTCGACGGGAAGGCCTCGAAGAAGGCCGTCAACAGCTGCACCGCGGGCGCCTACGGCATCTGCGTGGTGGGCACCAAGTCCACGAACGTCAAGGGCGTCACCGTCGAGGACCTGGCCGTGACCGGCTTCAGCCGGACCGGTGTGTTCGGCATGGCGACGGACACCATGACCGTCCGCCGGGTGCACGCCTACAAGAACGGCGTGTGGGGCATCGCCCAGGAGCGGTCCGTGCACGGGCAGCTCCTGTTCAACTACGCCCACGACAACGGCGACGCGGGCCTGTTCCTCGCCAACACCGTCACGGAGGAGGCGGGCGCCTACGACGCCGGGCAGACGCTGGTCGCGCGCAACCGCCTCGAGAACAACCGGATTGGCGTCACCGTGCGCAGGCTGCGCAACCTCACCGTCGCGGAGAACCACGTCACCGGCAACTGCGCCGGGGTGTTCGTCGTCGGCGACGAGAACAAGCCCAAGGCCGGCGCCCTGGAAGTGACCGCCAACCGCGTCGTCAGGAACAACAAGTCCTGCCCCAAGACCGAGCGGCTGCCCGCCCTCCAGGGCTCCGGCATCGTCCTGACCGGCACCGAGCAGGTCTCGGTCACCGGGAACCTGGTCACCGACCACTCGGGCAAGTCCCCGCTGTCGGGCGGCATCGTGCTGTTCAAGAGCTTCGTGGGCGTCACCGGCGACAAGAACCGGGTCAGCGACAACATGCTCGCGAACAACTCCCCGGCGGACCTCGTCAACACCGACACCGGCAAGGGCAACACCTTCCAGCACAACGCCTGCCGGGCCTCGAGGCCCGCGGGCCTGTGCTGACCGCACCCGCACCGCACCCGCACCGCACCCGCACCGCACCCGCTGGACCGACGAACACCGAAAAGAGAGGGCGGCACATGACGTCCGCTGAAACAGCCCCACCGCCACCCATGCGGCTGCGCGAACTCGTGTTCGGCGCGGCCTGTGCCGCCGCCGTCCGGGCAGCGGCCCGGCTGGGCGTCGCCGACGCCCTCGACAACGCGCCGATGGCCGTCGAGGACCTCGCGGCCGCGGTGAAGACCGAACCGAAGCCGCTGCGCCGGCTGCTGCGCGCCCTGTCCTGCTACGGCGTCTTCGCCGAGCAGCCGGACGGCACGTTCACGCACACCGAGACGTCCCGGCTGCTGCGCGAGGACGACCCGAACAGCCTGCGCGCCATCGCCCTGTGGTGCACCGAGCCCTGGACCTGGGACGCCTGGCCCAAGCTGGACGAGGCCGTACGCACCGGCACGAACGTCGTGGAGGACCTCTACGGCAAGGAGTTCTTCACCTACCTCAACGAGGACGCCCCCGAGTCCGCGGACGTCTTCAACCGCGCGATGACCCGCTCCAGCGAGCAGTCGGCGCGGGAGGTGGCGGCCCTGCTCGACCTGTCGGGCAGCAGGTCCGTCGCGGACATCGGCGGCGGCCAGGGGCACGTGGTGGCGTGTCTGCTGGACAAGTACCCGGAGATGCGCGGCAGTCTGCTCGACCTGCCCCGGGTGGTGGAGAACGCCCTGCCGCGGCTGCGCGAGGGCGGCGATCTCGCCCACCGCGCGCGGATCGTGCCCGGCGACGTCCGGGAGGCGATCCCGGTCCAGGCCGACGTCTACATCATCAAGAACATCCTGGAGTGGGACGACGAGAGCACGGCCCGGACGCTGCGCAACGTCGTCGAGGCGGGCGGCCCCGGCACCCGGGTCGTCGTCATCGAGAACCTGGTGGACGACACCCCCTCGATGCGCTTCAGCACCGGCATGGACCTGCTGCTGCTCCTCAACGTCGGCGGGGCCAAGCACACCACCGACTCCATGGTGAGCAGGCTGACCTCGGCGGGCCTCGAGGTGGAGGACATCCGGCCGGTCAACCCGTATCTGCACGCGTTCGACTGCCACGTGCCCGGGTGACGGGACACCCGGACCCGGGACACGGAGCACACGCAGGACACAGAGCACCGGCCGCCGGGCCCGCGACGCTGCGGGCCCGGCGGCCGGTGGCCGTCCGGACGGACCGTACGGCTCAGTCGCGCTCCCAGACGTAGAAGCGGTGTGCCATCGCGTCCTTGGGGGACCTCCAGGTCTCCGGGTCGTACGCGCTGACGTACGCCTGCAGGCGATCGCTGACGTCACGGAACTCGGGGTGGTTCGTCACCTTGGCGATGGCCGGTCCCGGCTCGCGCTCGGACTCGATGAGGTGCATGTACACATCGCCGAACTGGAAGAGGCTGCGCCGGACCACACCGACGAGGTGGGGCAGCTCTCCGCGGTCGGACTCCTCGAACACCTTGGCGATGCCGGGTGCGGAGCCCGGGGCCATCCGGGCGACGATCAGGGCCTGGTGCATGGGGCCTTTTCCTCCTTCCGGTTCAGTCGGCCAGGGCCGGTGCGGGACGGTGTCCGACGGCGGCCTTCTCGATCTTGTCCCGGATGAGGGCCATCTGGACCTTGGAGTTCCGGTTGATGTTGTCGGTCATCCACTCGTCGTCGACCGGGGCGTCGGGCTTCATCGCGAAGTCCTGCGTCCAGACCATCCGGGTACCGGCCGGGACCTCCTCGTACCGCCAGTGGATGTCCATGTGGGCGAACGGGCCGGTCTCGACGCGGCGGGCCTTCACGGTGAGGGTGTCGCGGTCGGGCTCGCGCTCGGAGACCCAGCTCCAGACGACGCCGTTGTCGTCCGGGTGCATGGTCAGCCGGAACGTCGTCTTCTTCCCCTCGCGGGAGAGGACGTCGACGGACGCGTACTCGCTGAACAGCTGGGGCCAGCGCTCCAGGTCGTTGGTCATGTCCCAGACCAGGTCCAGCGGCGCGGCGATGGTGATCTCGTTCTGCGTGTGTCCTGCCATGTCAGGCTCCTGCCATCAGAGTGCTGTTGACGAGGTCGAGGAACTGCCGGGGCGTCTTGCAGCGCTCCGCGTCGGGCGGCATCGGGGTGCCGTGCGTGTTCTCCAGCTCGCCGACGATGCCGAGCAGGCCGAGCGAGTCGACGCCGAGGGCGTCGAACCCGGACTCGCCGCGCTCCAGCAGCATGTCCGGGGCCACGGTGACTCCGGCGGCCTTCTTCATCAGCGCGGACAGTTCTTCCACGGTGATCTGTGCGGTCATGCGATTCCTCCTGTACTGCTAGGCGTTCACGGCGCCGTGCCGGAGCACGAGCGCCGAGTTCGACCCCATCAGTCCCCGGCTGAGCACCAGCGCCGTACGCAGCTCGGCGACGCGGGCACGGCCGGTCACGAGGTCGAGGTCGTGGCAGACGTCGAAGACGTTCGGCGTCGGCGGGATCAGCCCGTGCTCCATCGCGAGCACGGCAGCCGCGGCGTCCAGCACGGGCGCCGCGCAGTAACCCCGGCCGATGCCGGTCTTCGGCGCCGTGACCGGCACCCGGGTGCCGTGCGCGCCGAGGGCGTCGGCGAGCGCGAGCGCCTCGGCCCGGTCCGCCTCCGGCACCCCGAGGGCGTCGGCGAAGACGACGTCGACCTCCTCGGGCGCGCAGCCGGCCTCGTCCAGGGCCTGCCGGACGGCATGGGCCAGGCCGTCCCGGGAGTCGGCCCAGCGGGAGGCACCGGTGAAGGTGGCCGCATGCCCGGCGACGAAGGCCCGGATGTCCGCGCCGCGCTCGCGGGCGGACCGCTCCGCCTCGACCACGAGCATGGCGCCGCCCTCCGCCGGCACGAAGCCGCAGGCGGCGTCCGTGAACGGGCGGTAGGCGCGGGTCGGGTCCTCCTCACGGCTCAGCTCCTCGTAACCGAGCTGGCAGACCATCGAGTACGGCGCCAGCGGCGCCTCGGTGGAGCCGGCCACGATCACGTCGGTGCCGCGCCGCACCGCCCGCGCCGCGTGCGCGAGGGCGTCCAGACCGCCGGCCTCGTCGGAGGCGACGACCGAGCAGGGGCCCTTGAACCCCCGGCGGATGGAGATCTGTCCCGTGCTCGCGGCGTAGAACCAGGCGATGGACTGGTACGGGCCGACGAACCGGCTGCCCTTGCCCCACAGCTGCTGCAGCTCGCGCTGGCCGAACTCACCGCCGCCGGACCCGGCAGCGGTGACCACACCGATGGAGTAGGGCTCCCCGGAGGTGTCGGCCTGCCCGAGCCGGGCGTCTTCCAGTGCGAAGTCGGCCGCGGCCATGGCGAAGTGCGTGAACCGGTCGGTCTGGACGAGGAACCGCTCCTCGATCGTCACTGCCGGATCGAAGGCGCGGACCTCGCCGGCCACCTTCAGCGGAAGGTGCTCACAGCCCTCGCGGGTGATGCGGTCGAGGGCGCTGAGACCTCCCTGGGTGGCCTTCCAGAAGGTGTCGGTGCTGGTGCCGTTGGGCGCGACCACCCCGATGCCGGTGACGGCCGCGCGCCGGTCATGCGGTTCGCTCATCTTGTCCTCTCCCTAGTCCGGTCCCTCGTCCGGGTCAGGACCACCGCGGACTGGAAACCTCCGAACCCGCTGCCCACGGACAGGACGCTGGTCAGCTTCCGTTCGCGGGCGACACGCGGGACGTAGTCCAGGTCGCACTCGGGGTCGGGGGTCTCGTAGTTCGCGGTAGGGGGTACGACCTGCTTGGCCAGGGCCAGCACGCACGCGACCACCTCGATCGCCCCGATCGCCCCGAGGGAGTGCCCCACCATCGACTTGATGGAGCTCATGGGGGTGTCGTAGGCGTGGTGGCCGAGCGCCCGCTTCACGGCCGCCGTCTCATGGCGGTCGTTCTGCCGGGTGCCGGAGCCGTGCGCGTTGACGTAGTCGATCGCCGTGGGGTCGAGCCGGGCGTGGTCGAGCGCGGTGTCGATCGCCCGGGCCATCTCCAGGCCCTCGCTGGTCAGTCCGGTCATGTGGTAGGCGTTGCCGAAGGTGGCGTAGCCGCTCAGTTCGCAGTACACGTGCGCGCCACGGGCCCGCGCGTGTTCCAGCTCCTCCAGGACGAGCACCGCACCGCCCTCGCCCATGACGAACCCGTCACGGTTGTTGTCGAAGGGCCGGGAGGCGTGTGCCGGATCGTCGTTGTTCGGGGACGTGGCCTTGATCGCGTCGAAGCACGCCATGGTGATCGGGGAGATCGGCGAGTCCGACGCGCCCGCTATGCAGATGTCGGCCCGGCCCTCCTCGACGGTGTGGAAGGCGTACCCGACCGCGTCCAGTCCCGAGGTGCAGCCGGTGGAGACGGTCTGCACCGGGCCCTGGGCGCCGAAACGTTCCGCCACCGCGGAGGCCACCGTGCTGGGCGAGAACGCCCGGTGCAGATGCGGCTCCGCCTCGCGGTCGTCGACGTCCCAGCGCTGCCCGCGGTGGCTGACCAGGACGTAGTCGTGCTCCAGGCGGGTGGTGCCGCCGACCGCGGTGCCCACCGAGACCCCGACCCGCCAGGGATCCACCCGGGCCAGGTCGAGACCCGAGTCCCGGACCGCCTCCTCCCCGGCGACCAGGGCGAACTGGATGTACCGGTCCGCCCGGGCGGCCTGGTCCGCGTCCAGGCCGTGCGCCGCCGGGTCGAAGTCGCACTCCGCCGCGATCTGCGACCTGAGTCCCGAAGGGTCGAAGAAGGTTATGCCCCGCGTCGCGGTCCGGCCGTCGGCAAGCAGATCCCAGAATGCCGGTACGCCGATGCCGCCCGGAGCAACGATGCCTATGCCAGTGACCGCCACGCGCCGGGTCATGACCGAACCCGGCCCCGGTCGGCCGCGTGCGCGGCACCTGCCTCGGTGATCACCGCGGCGGCCCCGATGACCTCCGTCTCCTCGGTGTCGACATGGCCCAGCTGAGGCCTGGGCGCCAGCGGACCGAGGTGGAAGACGATCCGCGCCTCCACCTTGCCGACGTTGCGGAACCGGTGCTTCATGTGGGCCGGGATCATCAGGCCCTGCTCGGGCCGCAGCGCGTGCGGCTCACCGTCCAGGTCCACCTCCAGCTGCCCGCAGACGACGTAGACGAACTCCTCGGAGTACGGGTGGTAGTGCTCCCCGATGCGGTCACCGGGCTGCACGATGGCCACGCCCATGAAGCCGCTGGTGGAGCCGACCGTGGCCGGGGTGAGCATGGCGCGCAGGTCGCCACCTCGCCGGACGTTGGGCTCGACCTCACTGAGGTCCACGATTTTCGGACGGGGTTTGACGGACAACGTTGCCTCCGTTGGATGTGTCGTAGCGTCGGCGCTCGGCGGTCGGGGAAGACCCGGCCGCCGGATCAGGCGCCCGGCGAGCGGCGATCGGTGATCAGGTCCATACGGGCGACCTCGGCGGCGAGCAGCTCCCGCACCTCGGCGGCCATCCGGGGCTCTCGCGGCAGCACCTCGGCCTCCTGGTCGCCGCGCATGTCGACCAGGCGCACGACCACGTCGTCCCGCTGGAAGACCGTGCTGCGCAGCACGGGACTCGCCGCGTCCTCCGTGGCCGCGGAGTCGGCCTGCGCGATCAGCTCGGCCAGCCGCATCCCGTGACCGGACCGGGCCGGGTAGCACAGGGCCTGCCGCCTGCCCTCCGACTGGTCCTCCGTGCCCACGTGGTGCACGGCCGGCAACGCCGCCCGGGTGAAGAACATCCGGGCCGATTCCTGGTCGTCGAGGTCCCGGTCCTGCTCCAGGTACGGGTTGATCGCCTCCTCGACGGCCCGCACCTCAGGCTGCACGGCCACGTGCCGGAGCGCCGCGAGCAGGTCGCCGCGCACCTCGATGGCCCGCACCACCCGATTGCCGTGCATGAACAGCGAGGTCCGGCACAGCCGGGTCGTGTCGTCCACCCGGGCCTCGGGCGAGGCGTAGTCGGCGAGGATCTTCGCGACCTTCTTCTCGCTGCCCGGCTTGACCGTGAAGGTCAGCGCGTGCCGGATCACACCGTCGCCGATGCGCGGGTGAGCCTGCAGCCGGCGCTCCGCCGACTGCGTCTGCGCGGCGCCGCTGGTCTCCCGCACGATGTGGAAGCGCAGCGACCGGGTGTCCCGGACGCAGCTGTGCAGCGGCTGCACCATCCGCACGTGCTCCTCGCTGTTCACCCAGGTGAGGAACGGCGGGGCACTCTCCCACTCACTTGTGATGAGCCATTGGGAGGGATTCTCGATGGACTGGCAGAGTTGGTCGCTGACATGGCCGGGCACCGATGCAACCTGCTTGCACAGCTTCTCGTACGCCTCGAGGAACTGCTGCTGTGCGCCGTCGTAGACGTCGACCAGGAGGACGACCCGGAGCCGGGAGCCGTCGAACACGGACTGGGACACACGCTTCGAGACCTCGCGTGTCAGCTTTTCTGAAAGACGTTCAGACGTCGTGGTCATCCTGCACACATCTCCTTCGCGGGGCAGAGGCGTCGCCGGCCGCGAGTGACGCGACGGCAGCGTTCCTTGATCCTGTGCCGGTCCCCACCACCCCGCGACTCGTATGAACCACGTGGGTGATTGGGCACGCGGAGCGGGTGCCACCGGGCATGAGAACTCACAGGCGCCCACACGCGCACTCCTGCCTCTGGAGGCACCGATGCATCAAAAAGCCGACCACCGGGTTCCCGTCCTCATCGTGGGCGGCTCTCTGGTGGGCCTGTCCATGTCCGTGTTCCTGGGCCGTCTCGGTGTGCGGCACATGCTCGTCGAACGGCACTCGGGGACCTCGGTCCACCCGCGCGGACGCGGCAACAACGTGCGGACGATGGAACTGTTCCGGGTGGCCGGCATCGAACCGGACATCAGGACGGCGGCCTCACTCCTCGCCGACAACCACGGCATCCTGCAGACGCCGACCCTCGCCGGGGACGCGGGCGAATGGCTGTTCAAGCACATCGACCCGGGCGGCGGACTCGCGAGGTTCAGCCCCACCGGCTGGTGCCTGTGCAGCCAGAACGACCTCGAACCGGTCCTGCTCGACAACGCCCGGGAACTCGGCGGCGACCTGCGCTACCACCACCAGATGGAGTCCTTCGAGCAGGACGCCTACGGGGTGACGGCGGTCATCCACGACCGCGCCGGCGACGAGCGCTGCACCGTCCACGCCGACTACCTGATCGCCGCCGACGGCCCGCGCAGCCCGGTCCGCACCGCGCTGGGCGTCGGCCAGACGGGCCCCGGCGACCTCTTCGCGAACGTCAGCGTCACCTTCCGCTCCGCGGACCTGGCCGAGGTGGTCGGCGACCGCCGCTTCATCTGCTGCTACCTCACCGACCCGGACGCCGACGGCGCCCTCCTGCCCGTCGACAACAAGGAACACTGGGTCTTCCACGCACCCTGGCACCCCGAGTACGGCGAAACGCTGGAGGAGTTCACCGAGGAACGCCTGCGGCGCCACATCCGCAAGGCGGTGGGCGTGCCCGGCCTCGACGTGGAAATCACCGGAAAGGCGTCCTGGCGTGCCGCCGAACGGGTTGCCGACCAGTACTCCACCGGCCGCGTCTTCCTCGTCGGCGACTCCGCCCACGAGATGTCCCCGACCGGCGCCTTCGGCTCCAACACCGGCATCCAGGACGCCCACAACCTGGCGTGGAAACTGGCCGCCGTCCTGGCCGGCTGGGCCGGCCCCGGCCTGCTCGACTCCTACGACGCCGAGCGCCGCCCGGTCGCCCTCGCCACCAGCGCCCGCGCCTCCGCCCGCTCGGTCGAGCACAGCCACCCCGGCTTCGCCCCCGCCCCCGGCGTCGGCGCCGGCAAGCGCGGCGGCATCCTCAACGTCGTCCTCGGCTACCACTACCCGCACGGCGCCGTCCTCGGCACCGACCCCGAGCAGCCGGTCGTGGCCGACGACCTGGACCTGACCGGCCGGCCCGGCACCCGCGCCCCCCACCTCTGGCTGCGCCGCGCCGGCACCCGCCTGTCCACCCTCGACCTCTACGAACGCTCCCTGGTCCTGCTCACCGACGCCCCGGACGACGCGGGCTGGCACGCGGCGGCCCGCCGGATCGCCGACACGGACGGAGTACGGCTGGACGCGTACCGGATCGGCCCCGGCGCCGACGCGGACCTGACGTACGACACCGAGGGCACCGACTGGGCCCAGGCCCACGGCACCAGCGCCGACGGCGCTGTCCTGGTCCGCCCGGACGGATTCGTGGCCTGGCGGGCGACCGGCGCCGCCCCCGACCCGGAAGCAGAGCTGCGAAAAGCCCTGCGAACCCTGCTCCACACGGCCTGACCTGCACAAACGACAGAGGCCACCCGCGCTGGGCGCGGGTGGCCTCTGTGTGTGGAGCCCCCTGTCGGATTCGAACCGACGACCTGTTGTTTACAAGACAACCGCTCTGGGCCGGACTGAGCTAAGGAGGCATCGCGCCCTACAACGCCGTACGCGAAGGCGGCTCCACTGTACACAGAGCCCCTTTCCCCAAGCCACGAAGTTCCGCACTCCGTTCGGCCTCAAAACCGTGCGTAACCATCCGCGCACCCGTTCGTTGATCGATCTGACGTGCTGTTCCGAAGATCGGACCGTCGGGGGGATTCATGGAGGAGTCGGAGGCCCAGCGCGTCAAGCGCGAGGTCCTCGGCATCGGCGACCGCCGGAAGCACCACACGCGTACGACGACCCCGCTGAAGGCCCACGCCAAGGAGCCTGACACGCACCACCGCGTCTACCGCTTCCGCTTCTATCCGACCGAGGAGCAGGCGGAGCGGTTGGAGCGGACGTTCGGGGCGGCCGTGAATCTGCGCGATGAGGGTATGCGGCTGTACTGGCTGGAAGCCATAAGCAAGGCCAAAAGTGCGGTGCTCTGACCCCCTCTCGAAAATTACCGCGAAGTTCACAGCGGTCCGGGTACTGACAGACCGAGTGAACGCCAGGTACCGTCCTGAGCCAGTTCACTCGCGTGGACTACACCAACCACCTTCCTACAACGGATCGTCCGGCACGTTCCTGCCGGTAGAAGGGGGCCCATTCACCATGGCCACTGTCACGTTCGACAAGGCGACCCGGATCTACCCGGGTTCCACGAAGCCCGCCGTCGACCAGCTCGAGATCGCGATCGAGGACGGCGAGTTCCTCGTCCTGGTCGGCCCGTCCGGTTGTGGAAAGTCCACCTCCCTGCGGATGCTCGCGGGCCTGGAGGACGTCAACGGCGGCGCCATCCGCATCGGTGACCGCGACGTCACACACCTGCCGCCCAAGGACCGGGACATCGCCATGGTGTTCCAGAACTACGCGCTCTACCCGCACATGACGGTCGCCGACAACATGGGCTTCGCGCTCAAGATCGCCGGCGTCAACAAGGCGGAGATCCGGCAGAAGGTCGAGGAGGCCGCGAAGATCCTCGACCTCACCGAGTACCTGGACCGCAAGCCGAAGGCGCTCTCCGGCGGTCAGCGCCAGCGTGTCGCCATGGGCCGCGCCATCGTCCGTGAGCCGCAGGTCTTCCTCATGGACGAGCCGCTGTCCAACCTGGACGCCAAGCTCCGCGTCTCGACCCGTACGCAGATCGCGTCCCTGCAGCGCCGCCTCGGCATCACCACCGTCTACGTCACCCACGACCAGGTCGAGGCCATGACGATGGGCGACCGCGTGGCGGTCCTCAAGGACGGTCTGCTCCAGCAGGTCGACTCGCCGCGGAACATGTACGACAAGCCCGCGAACCTCTTCGTCGCCGGCTTCATCGGCTCCCCCGCCATGAACCTGGTCGAGGTCCCGATCACCGACGGCGGCGTGAAGTTCGGCAACAGCGTCGTGCCCGTCAACCGGGAGGCCCTGAAGGCCGCCGCCGACAAGGGTGACCGCACGGTGACCGTCGGTGTCCGGCCCGAGCACTTCGAGGTGGTCGAGCTGGGCGGCGGTGCCGCCGCCTCCCTGTCCAAGGACACCGAGGACGCACCTGCCGGTCTCGCCGTCTCCGTGAACGTCGTCGAGGAGCTGGGCGCCGACGGCTACGTCTACGGCACCGCCGAGGTCGGCGGCGAGGTCAAGGACCTGGTCGTCCGCGTGGGCGGCCGCCAGGTGCCGGAGAAGGGCGCCACCCTGCACGTCGTGCCGCGTCCGGGCGAGACCCACGTGTTCTCGACCTCGACGGGCGAGCGCCTCTCCGACTGACCGCCCTGAGCAGGGCGTTTTCACGCAGGTTGACGAGCAGGGCCCCGCGGAACCCCGCGGGGCCCTGCTCATTGCCATGAAATACCCCGGCACAGCGATCATTTCGGGCACCGCGCGTCAACGCTTTACCCAGAAACTGGCGCCACTTCATCCCCCGTAAGGGTGACTAAATGTCGCCAAATCAGTACCGAGCGCTACCCTCACACGCGTGAAGCACTCCACCAACCCTCAGACACGACGCGGCCATCGGGGCGGCCCTGCCCGCCGGATCGGCCGCACTCTCGCCCTCGTCCTGCCCGTCGTCCTGGTGCTCTCCGGAACCCTCGCGGTCACCCGGGTCAACTGGACGGGGAGCCCCTCCAGCTCGGTGCTCACCGCCTCGGACGTCTCCTCTGCGGAGGTCTCCGGCAAGGCGGTCTCCCGCGCCCCGCAGGACGTGCTCCGCGACCAGCTGATGACCGAGCTGCAGGACAAGAACCCGGGCGTGGTCCTCACCCACCTCCAGCAGGCGGTCAACGGGCACCCCGCGCTGGCGAAGCACTGCACCTCCATCGCCCGCGCCCTGGGCAGGGCGGCGGTGCGCATCTACGGCGCCTCGCGCGCCCAGTCGTACGCCCGCCCGGTCTGCGACACGGCCTTCGCCACGGGGGTCCTGGCCGCGCACAGCTGAGTGCCGGTTCGGAACTCGGTAACGGCTCCTTAAGGAGCACGTTGCCGGCGGAATTCCGGCCGGGGCGCCACGTACAGTTCGGGACATGACCCACCCGAGCGCCGCGTTGCGCCCCACTCAAGCCGTCGTCCTGGCCGGTGGCCAGGGCTCACGGCTGCGTCCCTACACCGACGACCGACCCAAGCCGATGGTCGAGATCCCCGGTACGGGCACCCCGATCATCGGCCACCAGCTGGCCTGGCTCGCCGAAGAGGGCGTGACGGACGTGGTGGTCTCCTGCGGCCACCTCGCCGAGGTCCTGCAGAAGTGGCTGGACACGGCCGACCTGCCCGTCTCCGTCACCACTGTCGTCGAGACGGAGCCCCTGGGCCGCGGCGGCGGCCTCAAGTACGCCGCCGCGCACCTCCCCCACCCCGACCGGCCCTGGTACGCCACCAACGGCGACATCTGGACCCGCTTCTCCCTGCGGGACATGGCCGACTTCCACACCGAGCGGGACGCCGTCGCCACGCTGGCGCTGGCCCGGCCCCGGATTCCCTGGGGTGCGGTGAAGACCGACGGCTTCGGGCACATCACCGACTTCATCGAGGCACCGCCGTCGCCGTTCGAGATCAACGCGGGTGTGTACGTGTTCTCGCCCGAGTTCGGGAAGCTGCTGCCCGAGCGGGGGGACCACGAGCGGACGACGTTTCCCCGGCTGGCGCGGGAACGGAAGCTGTTCGGGTTCCCGATTCCGCAGGGGGCCTACTGGCGGGCCATCGACACGGCCAAGGACCTGACCGAGGCGGCCAAGGAACTGGCCGCGCTGGGTCGCTGACGGGCTCGCCCTCCACATGGCGAAGGGGCCCCGTACCTTCGGTGGTACGGGGCCCCTTGCTGTCCTGTTCTGTCAGCCCAGGATGCCGCCCACCAGGCCCGGCTGGCCGGTGGACGTGGTGCCGCCGGAGGTGCCGGTGCCGCCTGTGGAGGTGCTGCCGCCCGTCGAGGTGCCGCCCGTGGTGGTCGGGCCCGCCGTGGTGCTGGGGGCGCCGCCCGTCGGGGAGGACTGGCGGGGCGGGACCTGACCCGTGGTGCCCTGGGTCTGGGTGGGCGTCGTGGTGGTCGCGCCCGCGCTCTGGCTGGCGCCCGGGGTCGCGGACGCCCCGGAGGGGCTCGCACCGGCCGTGGCACCGCCCGTGGGTGAGGTGGAGGCCGACGGGCTCGTCCGCTGCCGCCGAGTGGGCTCCTCGGGCAGCGGGGAGCCCGGCATGTTGTTGCGCGGGGCCTCGCCGGGGCCGGGGACGACCACGCGGCTGGAGTCGCGTACGGCGCCGCCCAGCAGGGAGCCGGCGAGCAGGGTGAGGCCGACGGTGACCGCCGTGACGAGCGAGCCGCGGCGCAGGACGTAGCGGCGCAGCTCCCAGATGTCGGAGCGGGGGCCGAGCCGGCGCCAGGCGCTGCCGGCGAGGCGGCCGTCGACGGAGTAGACGGGGGCGCCGGCGATGATCAGCGGGGACCAGGCGGCGAGGTAGATGATGTCGGGGGTGTCGTAGACGGGGACCGTCTTCCAGCTGACGGTGACGATCAGGGCGGCGGAGAGCAGGGCGCCGACCACGGCGGCGACGCGCTGCCAGCAGCCGAGGATGGTCAGGACGCCCACGACCACCTGGAGGAAGGCGATGACCAGGCCGGAGCCGACCGGGTGGTGCAGGGCGAACTGCCGCAGCGGCTCGGCGACTTCCCAGGGGTGCAGGGTGTTGAGCCACTTGACCATGGAGCCGCGCTTGCCGCCGTCGAAGTAGACGGGGTCGCACAGCTTGCCCATGCCGGCGTAGATGGAGATGAAGCCGAGGAAGATGCGCAGGGGGAGCAGGACCACGCCGAGGTTCATCCGGCGGCCGGGGTAGTAGGCGTGCCGGGCCGGGTCGTCGCCGTGCCGCTTGGCGGGGCGTTCGCCCTCCCCGGCGCTCTCCTCGTAGCGGTCGAACTCGTCGTAGTGGTCGAACTCGTCGTCGGCGTAGACCGGTTCGTCGTAGGCGCTGCCGGCCGTGCGCATGTGCGGCAGGAGCCGGGTGCCGTCCTCGGGGGCGGTGCGCTGATGGCCGACGACGGGGGTCTCGACGGTCTGGTCGAACTCGTCGTAGCGGTCGCCGTAGCCGGTCCCGACGCGCGGGATGACCTGGGTGGCGCCGGCCTCGACGGGCTCGTCGGCATGACGGACGCTGCTGCCCCGCACAGCCTGGAGCAGCCGGTGGGCGCCGGTGTCGTCGGGGGCCGACCTGCCGCTCCACACGACGGGGCGGCGGCGGCCGACCGCGGCGCCGGCCCGGCCCCCCGTGCCCATGGCCGGCATACGGGCGGTGTCCTGGGTGGCGCTCAGGTGCCCGGCGATCCGCGGGGATTGGCTGCGTTTCGCCGACGCGCCCAGCTGCACGCGGAAGCTGGCGTGATTGACGATGACCTGCGCCGGATCGCTCAGCACCTTCACCATGCTCAGCGCGGGAGCGTCGTCGAATCCCGACGAGCGGTCCCCCGTGGGTGTGCGGGGTGTTCTGGTGTCCACACTCATCTAACCGAGTGACGTGGAGTTAGGACACTGCCTTGGCCGGGCGGATGTGTCCGGACCGCGTCAAAGCGGCCCGGAACACCATATGGCTGCCTGAATTACCCCGTACGAGTGAGGCGACGGACGCTTGTTCAGTCGCGTCGGCGAGCCGCCTCGTACAGGACGATTCCCGCCGCCACACCGGCGTTGAGGGACTCCGCACCACCCGGCATCGGGATCCGGACGCGGTGGTCGCAGGTTTCGCCGACCAGACGGGACAGGCCCTTGCCCTCGCTGCCGACCACGATCACGACCGGGCCCCCGAGAGCCTCCAGCTCGCCGAGTTCGACCTCGCCGTCGGCGGCCAGGCCGACGACCGTGATGCCGGCCTTCTTGTAGGCCTCCAGGGCGCGGGTCAGGTTGGTGGCACGGGCGACCGGCGTGCGGGCGGCCGTACCGGCGGAGGTCTTCCAGGCGCCGGCGGTCATGCCGGCCGCACGGCGCTCGGGGACGACGACGCCGTGGCCGCCGAAGGCGGAGACGGAGCGGACGACCGCGCCGAGGTTGCGCGGGTCGGTGACGCCGTCGAGCGCCACGATCAGCGGGTCCTCGCCCTCGTCGTAGGCGGCCTCGGCGAGGTCCTCCGGGTGCGCGTACTCGTACGGCGGGACCTGCAGGACCAGACCCTGGTGGTTCAGGCCGTTGGTCATGCGGTCCAGCTCGGGGCGCGGGGCCTCCATGAGGTTGATGCCACCGCGCTCGGCGGCGAGCTGGAGGGCCTCGCGGACGCGCTCGTCGTTGTCGATGAACTGCTGGACGTAGAGGGTGGAGGCCGGTACGCCCTCGCGCAGCGCCTCGACGACCGGGTTGCGGCCGACGACCAGCTCGGACGACGACCTGCCGCCCCGGCCCCTGGGCACCGGGCGGCGCACCGCCTGCTTGGCCTTGGCGTTGGCGATGCGGTTCTTCTTGTGGCCCTTGCGCATCTCGGCGGGCGGGGTCGGACCCTTGCCCTCCAGGCCCTTGCGCCGCTGGCCGCCACTGCCGACCTGCGCGCCCTTCTTGCCGGACATGCGGCGGTTGTTCGCGGCCATGAGTTACCCGTCTCCGTGAGCTTCGTACGTACGTCTTATGCAGTGTGCCGCCCGGAGGGCCGGGCGGCACAGTCGATCAAGCAGCGGGCTAGCGCGGGCCGAGGCTCCAGCGCGGGCCCTGCGGGCTGTCCTCGATGACCAGACCGGACTGGTTGAGCTGGTCACGGATGGCGTCGGCGGTGCCCCAGTCCTTGCGGGCGCGGGCGGACTCGCGCTGGTCGAGGACGAGCCGGACGAGGCTGTCCACCACGCCGTGCAGGTCTTCGCCCCGGTCGGCGCCCTCGCCGGCCCACTGCGCGTCCAACGGGTCGAGGCCGAGGACGCCGAGCATGGCCCGCACCTCGGCGAGCCGGGCCACGGCCGCTTCCTTGTCGTCGGCGGCCAGCGCGCTGTTGCCCTGCCGGACCGTGGTGTGCACGATCGCCAGGGCCTGCGGGACGCCCAGGTCGTCGTCCATCGCCTCGGCGAAAGCGGGCGGGACCTCGGCGGCCGGCTCGACCGTCTTCCCGGCCAGCTCGATGACCCGCTGCACGAAGCCCTCGATCCGCGCGAACGCCGACTCGGCCTCGCGCAGCGCCTCCTCGCTGTACTCGATCATCGAGCGGTAGTGCGGGGTGCCCAGGTAGTAGCGCAGGACGATCGGGCGCCACACCTTGACCATCTCGCTCACGAGGACCGAGTTGCCCAGCGACTTGGACATCTTCTCGCCGCTCATGGTGACCCAGGCGTTGTGCACCCAGTACTGGGCGAAGTCGTCGCCGAACGCCTTGGCCTGGGCGATCTCGTTCTCGTGGTGCGGGAAGATCAGGTCGAGGCCGCCGCCGTGGATGTCGAAGGCGGAGCCGAGGTACTTGTGCGCCATGGCGGAGCACTCCAGGTGCCAGCCGGGGCGCCCGCGGCCCCACGGCGTCTCCCAGTCGGGCTCGCCCGGCTTGGAGGCCTTCCACATGGCGAAGTCGCGCGGGTCGCGCTTGCCGGTGATGCCCTCCTCTGCGGGCTGCCGCATCTCGTCCAGGTCCTGCTTGGACAGCTCCAGGTAGGAGGGCCAGGAGCGGACGTCGAAGTAGACGCTGCCGTCGGCCTCGTAGGCGTGGCCGCGCTCGATGAGGGTGCGCATCATCTCGACCATCTCGGTCACGTGCCCGGTGGCGCGCGGCTCGTAGGTCGGGGGGAGGCAGCCGAGGGCGTCGTAGCCGTCGTTGAAGGCGCGCTCGTTCTCGTACCCGATCGACCACCAGGGGCGGCCCTGGTCGGCAGCCTTGGCGATGATCTTGTCGTCGATGTCCGTGACGTTCCTGATGAACGTCACGTCGTAGCCGCGGTACTGGAACCAGCGGCGCATGATGTCGAAGTTGAGGTACGAGCGGACGTGCCCGATGTGCGGTGCCGCCTGCACGGTGGCGCCACACAGGTAGATCGAGACACAACCCGGCTGGAGCGGGGTGAAGTCACGGATCTGCCGGGCGCTGGTGTCGTACAGGCGAATGGTCACCACTCCAGGGTAGTGGGCCGGGAGTGGTGCCTCGTGCCGCTTGCCTCACATCATCCCGACGACCTTCCGGGGAGTGATCCGCACGACCACCCGCTCCGCGTCATCGGCCGAAGCCGGATTGAACTCCGCGTACTTCTTGCCGGTGTATTTCACCGACAGTTCGTCGATCAGTTCTTCGCCGCCCTGCGTGGTCATTTCCGCGGTGCCCCGGATCTCGCCGTAGACGTACGGCATCGCGGGGTCCTGGACGACGACGCTCACCCGGGGGTCGCGGTCGAGGTTCTTCTTCTTGCGGCGGTCGACGGTCGTGGAGAACAGGATCTGGTCGCCGTCCCGTTTCACCCACACCGGGGACAGCTGGGGGCTGCCGTCGGGCTGGACCGTGCCGACCACGATGAAGACGGGACCGTCGAGCAGGGACTTGAGCCGGTCGGACAGGGCGGTGGACATGGGGGTACCTCCGGACCTAGGGGCGGGTCACCGGTCGCTCTGCAGGCACCCTCGCACGCCCTCAGCCCACCCGCACCACGAGCGCCGTGGCCACCGCCATCAGCCCCTCCTCGCGGCCGGGGAAGCCGAGGCCGTCCGTCGTCGCGCCGGACACCGACACCGGTGCGCCCGCCGCCTCGGAGAGGATCTTCTGGGCCTCGTCGCGGCGCTTGCCGATCTTCGGGCGGGGGCCCACGACCTGGACGGCGATGTTGCCGACGGCGAACCCGGCCTCGCGGACGATCCGGGCGGCCTCGGTCAGCAGCGTGATCCCGGACGCGCCGGACCACTCGGGCCGGCCGGTGCCGAAGTGCTGGCCGAGGTCGCCGAGCCCGGCGGCGGAGAAGAGCGCGTTGCAGGCGGCGTGGGCGACGACGTCGGCGTCGGAGTGCCCGGCCAGGCCGGGACCCTCGCCCTCCCACTTCAGGCCGGCGCACCACAGCTCACGGCCTTCCTCGAAGGCGTGGATGTCGGTGCCGATGCCGACCTGGGGGAGCCCGGGCAGCCCGCCCGGCGGCTGCCGCAGGCCAGATGCCTCAGAAGCCATCGTTCAGCCTCCTGCGGGCCAGGACCGCCTCGGCGAGGACGAGGTCGAGGGGGCGGGTGACCTTGAAGGCCTCCTCGTGGCCGGGGACGGTCACGACCCCGAGGCCGAGCTGCTCGACCATGCTCGCGTCGTCGGTGACGTCCTCGGTGACGGTCTCGTGGGCGCGGACCAGGGTCTCCCGGTCGAAGCCCTGGGGCGTCTGCACGGCCCGCAGCCGGGCCCGCTCGGGCGTGGCCACGACCGGCTCGGGGGCGCCGGCGACGGCCGCGGGCTCGACCTCCTTGACGGTGTCGGCGAGCGGCAGCGCGGGGACCACGGCCGGGGCACCGTCGCGCACGGCCTCGATGACCGCGTCGACGGTGTCGACGGGGACGAGCGGGCGGGCCGCGTCGTGGACGAGGACGACGCCGTACTCGGGCGGCAGGGCGTCGAGGCCGAGCCGGACCGACTCCTGGCGGCTGTCACCGCCGGGGACGACGAGGAAGTCGGTGCGCTCGGGCAGCGCGTGCGCGTCGAGCAGGGACTTGACCTCGGCGGCGCCCTCCGGCGGGGCGACGACGATCACCAGGGAGACATGGCGGGACGCGGCGAGGGCGCGGACCGCGTGGATCAGCATCGGCGTGCCGTTCAGCGCGCGGAGCGCCTTGGGGGCGCCCGGGCCGAGCCGTACGCCCCGGCCGGCGGCGGGAATCACGGCGGCGACGGGGATCTGCGCGGGTGCGGGGCGCGAATCGTCAGACATCGGTTCCTGTCAGGTTTGTGTGCTCGACCTAGGTGGGTATGGCCTGGAGGAGTGCCGGGCGCGAAGCCTTGACCGGACCCTTCCGTGACCCTGGTCGAGCCATCTGCCCGGGCCCGGCACACCAAGTATCGGGGGGCTTCCCCCGAGATGAACGACAGGCGGTCCGACGGTCTCACGACGGTCGGACCGGTGCGGGGACGAACATGCCGCAGCGCCCGGCGACAGGATCAGTGTCATCGGGCACCGCGGCATTTCACTGTGCTGATCGGGCTGCGGGCAGCCGGAGCCGCCAGTGGCGCGTCAGGAGGCGAGCACCTCGTCGAGCAGGGCCTCGGCCTTGTCCTCGTTCGTGTTCTCCGCGAGGGCGAGCTCGCTCACCAGGATCTGGCGAGCCTTGGCGAGCATGCGCTTCTCGCCGGCGGAGAGACCGCGCTCGCGCTCACGACGCCACAGGTCACGCACGACTTCCGCGACCTTGATGACATCGCCGGAGGCGAGCTTCTCCAGGTTTGCCTTGTAGCGACGGGACCAGTTCGTGGGCTCCTCGGCGTACGGCGCGCGCAGCACCTCGAAGACCCGGTCCAGCCCGTCCTGACCGACCACATCACGCACGCCCACGAACTCAGCATTGTCCGCTGGCACACGCACTGTCAGGTCACCCTGGGCGACCTTCAGCACCAAGTAGGTCTTGTCCACGCCTTTGATCTGGCGAGTTTCGATGGCCTCGATCAGCGCGGCCCCGTGATGGGGATAGACCACGGTGTCGCCAACCTTGAACGTCATGTGACAGGTACCCCTTCCGTGGCTATCCAGGGTAACACGGATACAGCGTGTTCTGAATGGCGTTTTCGCAGGTCAGGGCATATCTCGGGGCTTGACAACAGCAACAGGAACGTGCTGCGACGGCACCCGCCGAGCCGAGATGCAACAGGTATTCGCAGGTCGGAGCAGCTCTCCGGGCGAGGCGAAACGCGTACGTCACAACCTCGCGGAGTCCCGCCCAAGAGGTTGAACATCCCGATTTGTCCACTTCCAAGCGTACGACTTCCGCTACTCCGTTCGGCCGCAGGAGCCGGGTACGAGACGAATCCGGAATTGATCACAGGAGGCCCGACGGGCACCGGATGATCAATATCCGAGGTGGCCATGCATTCCTTCACGGAAAATTTTCGAAGCGTGTTGCGGGGATGCGGACCGCGGTCTTGCGGGCGCGTTATGTGAATGGCGGACGAGCGTCTCGGCGAAGTGACTCGTGAGTCACTTGTGGGCAGTGAGGTACCCCCACCCGGAGGGAAGCCCGGTGCTCGGGGGAGGGTCGGGTGCGGCCGCGTGGGAACGGCTCGGTAACCTAAGGCCGCTGACAGACACTTAGGGTGGCTTTATAAGGGGAGCCGCCCCTGCGTTCAAGGAGTTGCCGCCGCCGTGAGCAGCAGCCTTCGACGCGGCGCCCTCGCCGCATCCGCCATCGTCTTCTCGATCGCCTCGCTCGCCGCCTGTGGCGCCGGCAACAACTCGCAGACCCTGCAGATCAAGCCGGACAACGCGGCGACCAGCGTCGGCGACATCATGATCCAGAACGCCGCGATCATCACCCAGCCCGACCTGAAGGCGTCCGGCCCGGCCGTCATCTCCGCGACCGTCTTCAACAGGGGCAACACGAACCAGACCCTGCAGTCGATCTCCGTCGAGGGCAGCAGCCAGCCGGTCAAGCTGTCCGCCGCCAAGGGCCAGAGCCTGACGGTCCCGGCGCACGGCTCTCTGGTGCTCGGCGGCAAGGACAACGCGTCCGCCGTGATCGCCAGCGGCCGTGAGGCGGTCCAGGACGGCAACGCGCAGAAGGTGACCTTCACCCTCAGCAAGACCGGTCCGGTGAGCCTGCGCGCGTTCGTGGTCCCGGCCACCAGCTACTTCACCGGCTGGGGCCCGAGCGAGATCCCGACCGCCCCGGCGACCGCCACCGCCGCGCCGGGCGCGACCGCGTCCGGCAACGGCAAGCCGGGCAAGGGCGGCAAGGGCGGCAAGAGCAGCCCGTCGGCGACCGCCACGGACACCGCGACCACGGGCGCGACCCCGAGCGACTCGGCGTCGCAGTCGGCCGCGGGCAACTGAGCAACAGCCGAGACATGAGAAGGGCGGCACCCCACTGTGGGGTGCCGCCCTTCTCATGTGCGCGGTGCGCCTCGTACGACTGCCGTACGGCGCAGCGCTGCCGTACGGCTTAGGGCTCGAACTTGTAGCCCAGGCCCCGCACCGTCACCAGGTACCGCGGCGCACCCGGGTCCGGCTCGATCTTCGCGCGCAGGCGCTTGACGTGGACGTCGAGGGTCTTGGTGTCGCCCACGTAGTCGGCGCCCCAGACCCGGTCGATGAGCTGCATGCGGGTCAGGACGCGGCCGGCGTTGCGCAGGAGCATCTCCAGGAGGTCGAACTCCTTCAGCGGGAGGTCGACCTTCGAGCCCGACACCGTCACGACGTGGCGGTCGACGTCCATGCGGACCGGGCCCGCCTCAAGGGCGGCCGGGGTGACCTCCTCCGGCTCGCCGCGACGGCGCAGGACGGCACGGATGCGGGCCACCAGCTCGCGCGAGGAGAACGGCTTGGTGACGTAGTCGTCGGCTCCTATTTCGAGACCCACGACCTTGTCGATCTCGCTGTCCTTGGCGGTCACCATGATCACGGGAACGTTGGAGCGGCCGCGCAGCTGCCGGCACACCTCCGTGCCGGGCAGCCCCGGCAGCATCAGGTCGAGGAGGACGAGGTCGGCGCCGTTGCGCTCGAACTCGTCGAGTCCGTCGGGGCCCGTGGCCGCCACGGCGACCTCGAAGCCCTCCTTGCGGAGCATGTACGACAGGGCGTCGGAGAAGGACTCCTCGTCCTCGACGACGAGCACACGGGTCACGGAAGGACCTCCGGGGCGGGAAGCGGTTCGTACTGGGGTGAGTCGGCGGTGCCGCCGGCCTCGTCGTCGAGGTCGGGGTGCTGCTGTGCACGGTCGCGGGCCGCACCCGCCTCCGGCAGCCTGAGGGTGAAGGTGGAGCCCTGGTTCTCGGCGCTCCAGACCGTGACCTCCCCGCCGTGCGAGGCGGCCACGTGCTTCACGATCGCGAGACCCAGACCGGTGCCTCCGGTCTGCCGGGAGCGGGCCGGGTCCACGCGGTAGAAGCGCTCGAAGATGCGCTCCTTGTCCTTGTCGGAGATGCCGATGCCCTGGTCCGTGACGGCGAGTTCGATCATGTCGCCGCCCGGGGCGTTGACCCGGCGGGCTGCGATGCCGACGCGGGTGCGGGCCGGGGAGTAGTTGACGGCGTTCTCGACGAGGTTGCCGAGGGCGGCGGCGAGCTGGCCGCGGTTGCCCCAGACGTGCAGGTCGGCGGTGCCGCCGGCGGCCATCGTGATCTGCTTGGTGCCCGCCTGGTGGCGGCAGCGGTCGATGGCCTCGGCGACGAGATCGTCCACGTGGACGGGTTCGGCGTCCTCGAGGGGGTCGTCGTTCTGGACCCGCGAGAGGTCGATCAGTTCCTGGACCAGGTTGGTCAGCCGGGTCGCCTCGATCTGCATGCGGCCCGCGAAGCGCTGCACGGCCTCGGGGTCGTCCGAGGCGTCCATGACGGCCTCGGAGAGCAGGGAGAGCGCGCCGACGGGCGTCTTCAGCTCATGGCTCACGTTGGCCACGAAGTCGCGCCGTACGGCCTCGATCCGGCGGGCCTCGGTGAGGTCCTCGACCAGCAGCAGGACCAGGCGGGAGCCGAGCGGGGCCACGCGCGCGGAGACGGCGAGGGCCTCGCCCCGTCCGGTGCCGCGCCGGGGCAGGTCCAGCTCGACCTGGCGTATCTCCCCGTCCCGGCGGGTGTCCCGGGCCATCAGGAGCATGGGCTCGATGGCGAGCTTGCCGCCGCGGACCAGCCCGAGGGCGTACGCGGCGGAGCTCGCCTTGACGACGCCGTCGGCCTCGTCGAGGACGACGGCCGAGGAGCGGAGCACCGACAGAACGGTGTCCACGCCGGGCGGGAGTACGGGATCGGTGTGCAAAGAAGTCCTGGTCGGTCGCTTCTGGTCGCGTTCGCTCCAGCGGAACGCCAGCATGGCGATGACACCGGTGAGCACCCCGGCGATCGCTGCCGCTGCGGCGACCGCCGCGTTCACGTCCATGCGTCCAGGTTAGGCATGGCGTACGACATGACCACAGCCGTCGGAGTGCGACCTCGGCCACTCGTCGCCCAGAGTTCACCTTGGAGCCAGTAGTGGTTCATTTGGGGTGGCAGAAACGGACGCGTGCGGGCCGGAACGTGGGAGCGTGGGGTTCGCACCGCCGGTTTCGCCACGGGGCGCCTGGTGTCACGGCCCCCGGAAGCCCCGAAAGAGAACATACGAGAGGGAACCCTGATGCGGGACGCGTACCACGAGGAACTTGACTCGATCGGCGACGGTCTGGTGGAGATGGCCCGGCTGGTCGGGTCGGCCATCGGGCGCGCCACGACGGCCATCCTCGACGCCGACCTGAAGCTGGCCGAGAGCGTCATCGAGGCCGACCAGAAGGTGGACGAGCTCCAGCACGACCTGGAGGCGCGGGCGATAGCCCTGCTCGCCCGCCAGCAGCCGGTGGCGACCGACCTCCGGATCGTCGTCACGTCGCTGCGCATGTCCGCCGACCTGGAGCGCTCCGGCGACCTCGCCCAGCACGTGGCGAAGCTGGCCCGGCTGCGCTTCCCCGCGCGCGCGGTCCCGCACGACCTGCACGCCACCATCCTGGAGATGGGCCAGCTCGCGCAGCGCCTGATGGCGAAGGCCGCCGAGGTGATCGTGACGAAGGACGTCGACCTCGCCCTCCAGCTGGAGCACGACGACGACGAGATGGACCAGCTGCACCGCACGCTCTTCCAGCACCTGATCGACGAGCGCTGGAAGCACGGCATCGAGACGGCTGTCGACGTGACCCTGCTGGGCCGCTACTACGAGCGGTACGCCGACCACGCGGTGGCCGTCGCCAAGCGCGTCGTCTTCCTGGTCACGGGCGAGCACGCGGACGAGCTGCAGCCCGACATCCAGCCCGTCACCGGGGCCGACGAAGCCTGACGCCCGCGCTGCCCGGGGGCTCGAAGGCCGTCGGGCAGGGCGCGCGGACGCCTCTGTGCGCCGTTGATGCGCCCAGAGAAACGGGCATGGAATGGGCGAGGGCACCTGGCCCCAGTGTCGAGGAGGGACCCATGGCCGAATCCCCCAGCACCACGCCCGACCCCACCCAGGAGCGCGAGACCGACCAGCCCGCCGAGATGAGGAGCCTGCCGCTCGTGGCCGCGTGCGGCTGCGGTTCCGGCTGCGGCTGCGGCTGCCAGTCGGGCGCTCCCTGCCAGTGCGGCTGACGACGTACGACCTGTGAGGGGCTCCGGTGACTCCGGGGCCCCTCACTTCGTCCGCCGGCCACCGGCTACCGGAGGCCGGGTCCGCAGGCCAGGACCCTCCGGGCGAGCTGGCTGACCGTGCGGCCCTCGGCGAAGGCGCGGGCACGGATCCGGTCCAGGGCCTGCTCGGGGTCCAGGTCCAGCTGCACCATCAGCATGCCGACGGCCTGCTGCACCTCGGTGTGATCGGCCTGCGAGGCGCTCACCCAGGACGTCGTGTCCCAGTCCTCTTCCCTGGGCCGCAGCTCCGTCAGGGCGTCCGTCATCGCTTCCCGCACCCACAGCGCGGTCCGCAGATCCGGCTCGGACAGTGCGCCGGGCCGGTCGCAGTACAGGTCGAGGGTGCCGATGGCGATGCCGGTGACGCCCAGCGGCAGGGAGAACACGGCGGCCGCGCCGAGCCCGACGGCCTCGTGCGCGAAGACCGGCCAGCGGCAGGTGTCGCGCCGACCGGCGAGGTCGGCCGCGAAGACCGGGGCGCCCTGGTCGAGGGCGGTCTGGCAGGGCCCCTCCCCCACGGTGTACTGCAGCTCGGCGAGCCGTGCGGCGACCTGGTCGCTGGCGCACCAGGTCACCCGGATCCCGCGCCCGCCGGACAGCGACACGGAGGCGCCGGTGACGGGCAGCAGCCGTACGCACGCCCTGCAGAGCGCGTCGGGAACCCGCCACGGATCCCCGGCCCCCCGCGCTGCCGCGGCGAGCGCCGCGCCGACCCGCGACCGCCCCTCAGCCTCCGAGGGCACACCGCCCCCGGCCGACTGCTGGGACTGCCCGTACTGCATGGTCATCACCCCGGCACGGCGTGCGGTGAGCGGATCCGTGCCTGCCGGGTTCCCCGGTTGAGCGGAGCTAGTGCTCGACGCGTCGGGCCGGCCGGGCGGCAATCCGAAAAGGCGCCTCGGACGTATCCGAAACAGGGCCGCAACCTGGGGGCACGTCCCTGGTCGGCTCGTTCCGGAAGGAAGAGTGCATCCATCATGCGAGCACATGACGCGGGACGTCTGCTCGCGGCGGCCGCGGCCGGCATTCTGCTGGCCGGCGGCGCCGCGATCGGTACAGGGGGCACGGCCGTGGCGGCAGCCCCCGCTGCGCACACCCATGTGGCCACCGACTCGTGCTTCGGCCACGACGAAGGTCGCTGCTTCGGCCACGGCGGATTCCGCTTCGACCACCGCGGATTCGGCTTCGGCCACCGTGGCTTCTGCTTCAACAACCCCGGGTTCTGCTTCGGCCACAACCGCTTCGATCACGGCTTCGATCACGGCTTCGGCAACGGATCCTTCGTGATCGTCATCGTCAGTTAGCGGCCGGCCGGCCCGGGAGAACCTGAAAGGCGAACGACTCGTCCGGAGACGAGCGACTACGGGGTGGGCGGCCCCCTCGTCAGGTGTGGTCGGCCCGCCCCGGTGGTCTCCGGTCACGGTGGCGTGTCCTTCGTCGCGGCCGGCGCACACGAAGGCGTCGGGCAGCCCGCTGGTTGATCACCCTTTGCCTGGATCCTGGCGCAACGGGTCGCGTCACCGACCCCGCACTCCACAGCACTATCACCCGAATGGCGCAACGCAACGTGCCACCCACATGGGTGAAGATCAAGCTGACTAGTGCCCCAGCCGAGGCAATCCGTGAAAGGGAGACCACATGCGCATTCGACGAATCCTCGCCGCCGTCATCGCCACGGCAGCCCTCGCCGGACTCGGCCTCACAGGCGCAGCCGCCGCACAGGGCGCCCCAACCTACGTCACCCCTTCGCAGTGCCAGCAGGGCGGCGGAACGGCCGATCTGACGGACAACACCTGCAAGGGCGGTACGTACGACGGGCAGAAGATCGACTGAACCCCACAAGGCGCCCCGCAGCCACGCGCCGCGGGGCGCTGCCGCGCGAGCGCTGCCGGGAAAGTCGCAGGGGCTTTGCCGACCCGTCGGGCCCGCCAGGTCCGAGCCGGCCCGGAAGGCTCTCCGCCCGGAGCGATCTCACGGGCTGAGGGCCCAGAGAGGTCCCGGACCGTGAAAATGCCCCTGCTCCGCACCGAAAGCACAGATCAGGGGCATGATCAGGAAAGCTACTTCTTCTTGCCCTGGTTCTTGACCGCCTCGATCGCCGCCGCGGCCGCCTCGGGGTCGAGGTACCTGCCGCCCGGGGTGACCGGCTTGAAGTCGGCGTCCAGCTCGTAGAAGAGGGGGATGCCCGTCGGGATGTTCAGGCCCGCGATGTCCGCGTCCGAGATGCCGTCCAGGTGCTTGACCAGGGCGCGGAGGCTGTTGCCGTGGGCCGCGACCAGGACGGTGTGGCCGTCGAGCAGGTCGGGGACGATGCCGTCGTACCAGTACGGGAGCATGCGGACGACGACGTCCTTCAGGCACTCCGTCTTCGGGCGCAGCTCCGGCGGGATGGAGGCGTAGCGCGCGTCGTTCGCCTGGGAGAACTCGGAGTCGTCCGAGAGCGCGGGCGGCGGGGTGTCGTACGAGCGGCGCCAGAGCATGAACTGCTCCTCGCCGAACTCGGCGAGCGTCTGCGCCTTGTCCTTGCCCTGCAGGGCGCCGTAGTGGCGCTCGTTCAGGCGCCAGGAGCGGTGGACCGGGATCCAGTGGCGGTCCGCGGACTCCAGCGCCAGCTGCGCGGTGCGGATCGCGCGCTTCTGGAGGGACGTGTGGACCACGTCGGGCAGCAGGCCGGCGTCCTTGAGCAGCTCACCGCCGCGGACCGCCTCCTTCTCGCCCTTCTCGTTGAGGTTGACGTCCACCCAGCCGGTGAACAGGTTCTTCGCGTTCCACTCGCTCTCGCCGTGACGGAGGAGGATCAGCTTGTACGGTGCGTCGGCCATGCCTCAGAGCGTAATCCACGCTTTCGGCCCGCCATGGTCCACGCCCAGCAGCCGGACAGTTGACGGCATCTGTTAATTGAGTGGCCGAGATCCAGCCGCCGCATGTAAGTTGCGCTCTTGGTTGTGGCCACTTACATCAGCAGGCATCGTGGGGGTTCCGTCATGTCCGTCGTCCGTCTGAGACGAGCCGCCCGGGAGACAGTCTCCGGGCTCCCCCGCGAGTTCTGGTGGCTGTGGACCAGCACCCTCGTCAACCGGCTGGGCGCCTTCGTCGCCACCTTCATGGCGCTCTACCTGACCCTCGACCGCGGGTACTCGGCCTCGTACGCCGGTCTCGTGGCCTCGCTGCACGGCCTCGGCGGGGTCGTCTCCTCGCTGGGCGGCGGGGTGATGGCCGACCGGCTCGGCAGGCGGCCCACGCTGCTGATCGCGCAGACCGCCACCGCCGGCTCCGTCGCGCTGCTCGGCTTCATGCGGGACCCCGCCGCCATCGCCGCCGTCGCCTTCCTCGTCGGCATGGCCTCCAACGCCTCCCGCCCCGCGGTGCAGGCGATGATGGCCGACATCGTGCGGCCCGAGGACCGGGTGCGGGCCTTCTCGCTCAACTACTGGGCCATCAACCTCGGCTTCGCCGTCTCCTCCATGGGCGCGGGGTTCATCGCCGAGTTCAGCTATCTCGCCGGGTTCCTGATCGAGGCCGGGATGACCCTGGCATGCGCGCTCGTCGTGTTCCTGAAGGTGCCCGAGTCCCGGCCCACCGCCACGGCCAAGCAGGCCGACGCCGACGTCAGCCTCATGACGGTGCTCCGCGACGGGCGGTACATGGCCGTCGTCGGGCTGTCCTTCCTCGTCGCCCTCGTCTTCCAGCAGGGCTCGGTCGGACTGCCGGTGGCCATGGGGCGGGCCGGGTTCTCGCCCGCCGACTACGGCCTGGCCATCGCCGTCAACGGCATCCTGATCGTCGCCCTGCAGATCCCGGTCACCCGCTTCATCGAGCACCGCGATCCCCGCACGCTGCTGGTCGTCTCCTCGGTCCTCGCCGGGTACGGCTTCGGGCTCACCGCCTTCGCCGGGTCGGTCGGGGTCTTCGCGCTCACGGTGTGCGTGTGGACGCTCGCCGAGATCGTCAGCGCGCCGACCCAGACCGGGCTCGTGGTCCGGCTGTCACCGGTGCACGGCCGTGGGCGCTACCAGGGCATGTACACGCTCTCGTGGTCCGTCGCCGCCCTGATCGCGCCGCTCATGTCCGGCGCCGTCATCGACCGCTTCGGCGCGGAGTGGCTGTGGGCCATGTGCGCGGCCGTCGGGACGGTGGCGGGGGTGGGGTACGGCGTGCTCATGCGGCGGCTTCCCGCACAGGAGGACGCGATGGCACCCGGGCTCCAGCAGCGGCCGCAGGCGTCCGAGCAGGCGGCCTGAACCCCGGCAGTCGAGTGACGCGGGTCACATTCAGTTCTGTCACATCTCACCGGGTCGTTCCGTCAAGCAGGTGTAGCCAACAGCAACGACACAGGAGCCCACGATGGAAGCTCGCCTGAACCTCTTCGCCAACCCGGTCGCCGGCAAGTTCATGCGGTACATCAACTCGGCGGGCAAGGCGATCTCTGACTCGACCCTGCCGGCCGCGACCCAGGAACTGGTGAAGATCCGCGCCAGCCAGATCAACGGCTGCGGCTTCTGCACCGACATGCACACCAAGGATGCCGCGCACGCCGGGGAGACCGCCCAGCGCCTCCACCTGGTCGCGGCCTGGCGGGAGGCCAAGGTCTTCACCGACGCCGAGCGCGCCGCCCTCGAGCTGGTCGAGCAGGGCACCCGGATCGCCGACGCGGCCGGTGGCGTCACGGACGAGGCCTGGGCCGACGCCGCCAAGCACTACGACGAGGACCAGCTGGCCGCCCTGGTCTCCCTCATCGCCCTGATCAACGCCTACAACCGCCTGAACGTCGTCGTCCAGCAGCCCGCGGGCGACTACGAGCCCGGCATGTTCGGCTGAACGACCAGCACCTCACGGACCTCCACGCCCCCTCCGGCACCCCTGCCGGAGGGGGCGCGCGCATAGGCCGGGCCGCAAGCCCCCGACCGGCACCGACCATTTTTAATTCCAGTACTCAGGGAATGTAATTGCCCGAGTATTCACATTTCCTTCAACCATATATTGACAGGCGCTCAAAAACTCCCCTTTCGGGGGACCCGTATCCCCCGAACGCCTCACAACCCCGCCTCCAGTGAGCGTCGTTAGGTGGTCGTGACGCGATTCAACTGGTACGTGAGTGAAGATCATCCGGCGACCATGCTCCGCTGGGACAGCGACGCGGGCCTCAAGTCGTGCTCGGACCTGCTCGATGATTTCCTGAACAATATCAACAGAATGGAAACCGAATATCTGCGAGCGATGGCGGATCTGTACGGATCTTCCTGAGGCAGGGGCCGGAGGATTATCGATGGACAGGATTCACGACGAAGCCGGTCTCTACGACGACGCCGGCCTCTACGACGACGCCTGGAGCGTCCCGGAACGGGACATCGCGCCGAACGACTGGGACCCGGTCGAGGAGCTGGCCCAGATGCTGTCCACGGCGGCCGTCGTGCCCCCCGCTCCCACCACCCCGCTGAACATCCCGTCCCCGCGCAGGAGCAGTCGTCGACGCCCCCGCCACGAATCCCATTTCCTCGACGGCGGTCGGCGTGTCACCCACATCTCGTTCCTGATCGCGACGGTCTCGCTGTGCGCGGTGGCGATGCTGGCCTGGTCCGTCTGCTATTCCTATGACCAACTGCGCGGAATCGCCTCGTCGGTTCTGCCGACGGGACTGGCGCAATGCTGGCCGCTGACGGTGTACGGGCCGTGGTTCGTGGCAGCTCTTTCGGTGATTCGGGCCACCGCTCAACGGCGGAGTGCGCGGCGGTCCTGGTGCGTCGTGGTGGCCGCCTCCGCGATGGCCGTGGCGCTGTGTGTCAGTCACTCGTCACATGCGCTGCTGTCGTTAGTCATCTTCGGAATTCCGCCGGTCACCGCGCTGGTGTGCTTCTGGGAACTCGTCGGCCAGATCTCGTCCAAGGGCCGGCCCCGGCACGCCACGCACACTGAGCGGCCGCCGTCCAAGTCGTGAAGGGAGGCGCGGCCGTCGCCGTCACGGATGCATCCGCGCCCCCTTCAGCACCTTGTCCACCCCGTTCCGCGGGCCGTACACCGCCAGGCCGACCAGGTCCAGGTCCGCCGTCCGCACGGCCCGTACCGCCGCGCGGTTGTCCCGGTCGTTGCCCGTAGTGAAGAGGTCGGCCGTGAACACCGCGCACGGCAGGGCGCGCGCGAGGGTCCGGGCGTGCGCCGCCCGCAGGGTCTCCTTGGAGCCCTCGAAGACCAGCACCGGCTGGCGGAACATCGGCAGGTACGACACCCCGTCCGCGTCCTCGTACGGGTCCCCGGTCACCTCGGGGACCCGGCCGCCCAGGCCGCTGACCAGGAACGCGGTGACGTTCAGGCGCTGCCAGGGCTCCAGGTCCGCGCGGAGCAGCACGGCGATCTTGGTGTCGAAGCGGATCGGCTCGGCGGGGGCGTCGGGACGCTGTCCGGTGTTCATGGAATGAGACTGCCGATCGTCGTACGGCACCGTCTTGTACGTTTTTTGCGTGGCCGCCACAGCCCAGCCCGAGGTCTCCGCCTGGCGCCCCCGCATCCCGGGTGTCGTGGAGGTCTTCCACGCCCACTTCACCGAGTACGCCTACCCGATGCACGTCCACGACGCCTGGACGCTGCTCATCGTGGACGACGGAGCCGTGCGGTACGACCTCGACCGGCATGAGCACGGAACCCCGCACGACACCGTCTCGCTGCTGCCGCCGCACGTGCCGCACAACGGTTCCCCGGCCACCCCGCACGGCTTCCGCAAGCGGGTTCTCTACCTGGACGCCAGCCACCTCGGGGACGAGCTGATCGGTGCGGCCGTCGACGGGCCCGATCTCCGGGATCCCGTACTGCGGCTGCGGGTCGGGCAGTTGCACGGCGCGCTCGGGCGGGCCGGTGACGAGCTGGAGGCGGAAAGCAGGCTGGCGCTCGTCGGCGAGCGGTTGCGGGACCATCTGCGACGGCGGGAGAGCGGCGCCGGCCGTCCCGACCCCGCCCTCGCCCGTTCGCTGCGGGAGCTGCTCGACGAGCACGTCGTCGAGGGGCTCGCCCTCGCCGGGGCCGCTCGGGTGCTGCACGCCCACCCCGCGCATCTCGTAAGGGCGTTCAGCACCGCTTACGGCATCCCCCCGCACCAGTACCTGATGTCCCGCCGCGTCGGCCGCGCGCGCCGGCTGCTGCTGGACGGGCTGGCGCCGGGCGAGGTGGCGGTGGCGACCGGGTTCTGCGACCAGGCCCATCTCACCCGGCACTTCAAGAGGCTGGTGGGGGTCACCCCGGGGCGCTACCGGCTCAGTTCGCGCTGAGCGTCGTACAGGTTGCGCGGGCGCACCGCGTCCGTGGTGCCGTACAGCTCCAGGCGGGAGGTTTCATCAGGCCCTCTCTGCCACGCGGATGTTCCAGTGGGTCACCGTCTCGGCCGTGAACAGCCGAGCCTGTACAACTCGGAGGTGTTCACACCTTGTCGCGCTCCCGACTGTCCCCTACGACAGGACGGTCACGGGTCGCATCTCCCTTCACCGGGCCGTTATTCAGCAGGTGCGGGGACGGGCATGGTGACGAATGCCCACACCGAGCGTGCGCGGTTGCGCACGTTGACCCCGGCGACGACGTCGGCCGGGCCAGCGAGCCCGCACCGACGACAGCGGAAATGGTCCCTGGTGGGCCGGTTGGCCCGCTCTGTGTGGCCGCAGCGTGGGCAGCGCTGCGAGGTGTGGGCCGCATCCACCTCAAGGAAGGGCACCCCTGCCTTGCGTGCTTTGTAGGCCAGGTGCTGTCCGAGCTGGTGGAAAGGCCAGGAGGAGAGGGTGCCCCGCTGGTCGCGGCGAAGCCGTACCCGTTCGCGGATCCCGCCGAGTTCCTCGATGGCGATCCCGCGGCCGGTGCGTTGCGCGACGGACACGATCTTCTTGCTGATGCGATGGTTCACCTGGGTGGCATGACGCTTCTCCTTCCGCGCTCGGCGCGCAAGACGGCGGGTGGCCGAACGAGTCTGCTTGGCCTGAAGTTCGGCTCGCTTGCGGGCCTGCCAGCGCCGGTAGCGGCCCAGACGCCGACCCTGGTGGTTGGTACCGTCGGACGTGGTGGCCAGGTTCACGATCCCCCGGTCCACGCCGATCCAGTCAGCTGGCTGATACGGCTCGGGCTCCGGGATATCGCAGGTGGCGATCAGGAACCATGTCCCGCCCCGCCGCACCAGGTCGCTCTCACCCTTGCGGTACTGCACGAGAGTTTTGAGCTGATCGGGTGAGCAGGCGAACCGGACGTCCTTCATCCGCCCAGCCACGGTCCAGATCGACACGGTGCGCGCGTCGTACTGCCAGGACAGGCAGCGGTCGTCGAACGGCTGAGCCGCCTCCGGACGGAAACCGATGGGGTTACCGACGGCCGTTCGGTGCCGCTTGGACGTCGGCGACCCCAGGTTCCCAGCCTGCAGGTTGGCCTTGAGCGTCGCGTAGGCGTCGACGACCTTCTTCACCGCTCGCACCGCTGGCTGGGCCGATAGCCCGAAGAGGGCCTTCAGGTCCGCATACACCGCCTTCTGCAGGCCGTTACGGTCCTTCAACTTCTTGGTGAAGGCAACGTGCGAGGCATAGGTGGCGGCCCGGTTGCAGTTGCGCAGCGTAGCCTCGAGCGCCGACGCCTGCGCGGGCGTCGGCAGCAGCTTCACCTGCACCACGAGCTTCACATGGTCGACCATACGAGCGACATGCAAACCATCAGACGAAATGGCTGTGCAGCACCTGATCGAGTGAACAGAAGCTAAAAGACAAGGAGTCCCAACGGGCCCTCGGGGCCAGGGGAGGCTTGGGCCCCCTGGCCTCCCGCCCAGGACCAGGAGGACTTGTCGCCGCCGTAGCGGGAGCCGTAGACGCCGATCAGTTCGGTGAGGTTCTTCGTGGCGTACAGGGTGGTACGGCCGCTGCCGGCGCCGCGCAGGACCACGTTCGGGTCGGCGACGCGGATCACGTCGTCGATGCGGAAGGTGCCGGGCGGGATGGTCACCGTGCCCCCGCCGGCCCGTCCGGCTGCGGCGAGGGCACGGTTGATCGCGGGGGCGCAGTCCGTGGTGCCGTCGGGTACGGCGCCGTAGTCGGTGACGTCGGCGAAGGGACGGGGGCGGGGGAGGCGGCGCGATCCGGCGCGCCGGCCCGCCCGGCCGACGTACGGGATCTGCGGGTGGGTGAAGGGGGTGCGGGTGAACTCCCGCCAGAGGGCGGGGACCTGACCCGGTGCGGCGGTCGCCGTGCCGGTTGCCGCGGCCAGGGCCACGGCGGTGGCTCCGGCGAGGAGTGTCCGTCTGCTGACGTGCCCGTGGTTCATGTCCGGCCGCCCCTTCATATTCATGGATATGAACGACGTTCAGGAATGCGTTGGCGGTGAGCATGCCACGGAGGCCCGGTGCGGGGAAGGGGTCGTCACAGGAGAGCTTTTCCGGCAGGCGGTGGGCTGCGGTCGAGGAAAGGTCAGTCAGCCGGGCGTTCGATCAGATGCTTGAACGCGTCCAGGTTCCGCGTCGGCTCGCCGCGGGACACCCGCCACTCGTACTCCCGGCGGATCGCGGAGGCGAAGCCCAGCTCCAGCAGGGTGTTGAAGGCGCCGTCCGCCGCCTCCAGGACCTGGCCGAGCAGACGGTCGATCTCCTCGGCGGTGACGGCGGCCAGGGACAGCCGGGCGGTGACGTAGACGTCGCCGAGCCGGTCGACGGCGTAACTCACGCCGTACAGCTTGAGGTTGCGCTCCAGCAGCCAGCGGTGGACGCCCGCCTCGTTCTCGTCGGGGTGGCGGACGACGAAGGCGTTGAGGGAGAGGGTGTGGCGGCCCACCAGGAGGGAGACCGTGGTGGAGAGCTTGCGGGTGCCGGGGAGCTTGACGACGTAGGTGCCGGGCTCCGGGCTCTCCCACTCCAGTTCGGCGTCCTTCAAGGCCCCCTCGACGACCTGCGCCGCCTTCTCCGCATCACCCATGCTGGGAGCGTACGCGACGGCGGTGGGACTGGGTCGCGGCCATGTACACGTCGGCGGTGGCGGCCGCTGCGATGTCCCAGCCGAAGGACTGCGCGTGCCGGGCGGAGGCCGCGCCCATCTCGGCGGGCAGGGACGCCTCGTCGGCGAAACGGCGCAGCACGCGCGCGTACTCGGCCGGGTGGTGGCCCTTGACCAGGAAGCCGGTGACGCCGTCGCGCACGGCCACCGGGAGCCCGCCGACCGCGGCCGCGAGCACCGGGGTACCGGCGGCCTGCGCCTCTATCGCCACCAGGCCGAAGGACTCGCTGTAGGACGGCATGACGAGTACGGAGGCGGCCCGGAACCAGTCCGCGAGCTGCTCCTGGCCGACCGGCGGGCGGAACCGTACGACATCGGCGATGCCGAGCCGGGCGGCGAGCTTCTGCAGCCCCTCGGGTTTGGCCAGACCACTGCCGCTCGGGCCGCCGACGATGGGCACGACGAGCCGGGAGCGCAGTTCCGGGCGCTCCTCCAGCAGGACGGCGACCGCCCGGAGCAGCACGTCGGGGGCCTTCAGGGGCTGTATGCGGCCCGCGAAGAGCGGGATCAGCGCGTCCTGGGGCAGGCCGAGGCGGGCGCGGGCGGCGGCCCGGCCGTCGGCGAGGCGGAAGCGGTCGAGGTTGACGCCGGGGTACACGACGGCGACCTTCGCCGGGTCGGCGGCGTAGTGCCGCACCAGCTCGTCGGCCTCCTCGGAGGTGTTGGCGATGAGCCGGTCCGCGGCGGCGACGATCTGGGTCTCGCCGATGACCCGGGCGGCGGGCTCGGGGGTGTCGCCGTCGGCCAGGTTGGCGTTCTTGACCTTGGCCATGGTGTGCATGGCGTGCACCAGGGGGACGCCCCAGCGCTGGGCGGCGAGCCAGCCGACGTGGCCGGAGAGCCAGTAGTGGGAGTGGACGAGGTCGTAGTGGCCGGGGCGGTGGCCGGCCCAGGCCTGCATCACGCCGTGCGTGAAGGCGCACATCTGGGCGGGCAGGTCCTCCTTGGCCAGGCCCTCGTAGGGGCCCGCGTCGACGTGCCGGACGAGGACGCCGGGCGCGAGCTGGACCGTGGGTTCGAGGCCGCCGGCCGTGGCCCGGGTGAAGATCTCGACCTCGATGTTGATCGCGGCGAGGCGCTGGGCCAGTTCCACGATGTAGACGTTCATGCCGCCGGCGTCACCGGTCCCGGGCTGGTGGAGCGGTGAGGTGTGCACGGAGAGCATGGCGACGCGGCGGGGCCTGCGGTGGAGCCTGAGCCGCGAGGGGGCCGCCGGGGAGCGCCGCCCGAGCCTGCTGACGTACTGGCTCACGTGGCGTTCCTCCTCGCTGCGGGCATGCCTGCCGGAGGACCGACCGCGCCCTCCAAGGGGGTGCAACAGCGGCGGGGGCGGCTCGAATTCCCTCACGGCAGCCTTTACCGAATCATTACCATCGCCCGCTCAACCGTTCGACAGTCACCGCGCACCCCGGGCCAGGCACGCGACGGCCGCCCCTGCCGGCGCCGGAAACCGGCCCCGCAGGTCCGCCTACCCTCGTAGGTATGACAGCCCGCGCGACGCCCCTCCCCCGCTCTCGGCTTCGCCCGACCGGGGGGACCTCCGTCGTGGGGGCGGTGACGCGCGGGACGACCAACCCCAACCGGTTGCGGCGCATGGACCGCTGGATAGCGGCCACGCACGGCGCCGAGCTGCGGCGTGCCGCGGATCCGGTGGCGGTGGACCTCGGGTACGGCGCGGCGCCGTGGACCGCGGTGGAGCTGCTCGGCCGGCTGCGGACCGCCGCACCCCGCGCGCGTGTGGTCGGCGTCGAGATCGAGCCGGAGCGGGTCGCGGCGGCGAAGCCGTACGAGCGGGAGGGCCTGGTCTTCCGGCACGGCGGCTTCGAGGTCCCGGTGCCCGGGCGGCCGGTGCTCGTGCGGGCCGCCAACGTGCTGCGCCAGTACGACGAGGCCCAGGTCGCCGCCGTGTGGGAGCGGCTGTGCGCACGGCTCGCGCCGGCGGGCGGGGGCTCACGGGGCGGGCTGCTGGTCGAGGGGACCTGTGACGAGATCGGGCGCCGGCACGTGTGGGTGGCGCTCGGCCCCGAGGGCCCGCGGACGGTGACCTTCGCGACCCGGCTCGGCTCCCTGGAGCGTCCCTCGGACCTCGCCGAGCGGCTGCCGAAAGCCCTGATCCACCGCAATGTGCCCGGCGAGCCCGTGCACGCCTTCCTGCGCGACTTCGACCGCGCCTGGGCGGCCGCCGCCCCCTACGCCTCCTACGGCGCCCGCCAGCGCTGGATCCGCACGGTCCAGGACCTGTGCGCCGACTGGCCCGTGACGGACACACCGGCGCGCTGGCGCCAGGGTGAAGTGACGGTGGCCTGGGAGGCGTTGGCGCCGCGAGGGTGTTGAGCACCCTGGGGAACGATCTCCGTGCGCCGTTCGTCACATCGTCGCGCCGATCGTCGTGATCGGCGCGGGCAGGGGGAAGTGCGCCGGATGGGCGGGGCGAAAATCCGACTTCCCGTGACCTCTGTCGTTTTGCGCGTCGCCGTGGCACGATCCGTCGGGCGACCATAAGTTACTGACGGTAAATCAGTTTGGGGGAGCATATGGGCACGGGCAAGCGCGGTCTGCTCACGGCCGCCGTCACGGTGGTCTGCGCGGTGACCGTACTGGCGGCACCCGGCACGGCGTTCGCCGCCCCGACCCCCACCCCGAGCGCGTCCCCGAGCGCCTCCCCGACTCCCCCGCCGAGCAAGGACCTTGAGAAGGTCCGCGAGAAGCTCGACAAGCTCTACCACGACGCCGCCGTCGCCACCGACGCCTACAACGCGGCCGAGGAGCGGACGAAGGAACAGTCCGCCCTCATCGTCGAGCTGGCGAAGAAGATCGTCGAGGGACAGCAGAAACTGGAGCGGCTCAAGAACCAGGCCGGCGCGTCGGCCCGGGCCCAGTACCGCACCGGCGGACTGCCGCCCACCGCCCAGTTCCTGCTCAGCGACGACCCGCAGGAGTTCATCGACGGGGCCGGCACGGTGCTGAACGGCCAGCGCGCGACCAACAAACTGATCGCGGAAATGACCCGCACCCAGAAGGACTTGCAGGGCTACGCCGACGACGCCTCCGCCCAGTGGCGGAAGCTGGAGTCCAACCGCAAGGCCAAGGCGGCCGCCAAGAAGAAGATCAAGCAGCAGATCTCCGAGGCGGAGCAGCTCGAGTCCCGGCTGGAGAAGAAGGAGAAGGAACGACTCGCCGAGCTGGAGCAGCAGGCCGCCTCCCAGGCCCAGACCAAGTGGCTGGACACCGGCATCCTCGACGAGATCAACGGCAAGGCCTCGGCGCAGGGCAAGAAGGCCGTCGAGTTCGCCACCGCCCAGCTGGGCAAGCCGTACGTGTGGGGCGCCGAGGGCCCCAAGTCCTACGACTGCTCGGGCCTGACCTCCCAGGCCTGGCTGAACGCCGGCCACCCCATCCCGCGCACCTCGCAGGAGCAGTGGAAACAGCTCCCGCACGTGGACATCAAGGACATGCGCCCCGGCGACCTCATCATCTACTTCGACGACGCCAGCCACGTCGCGATGTACGTCGGCGACGGCGCGATCATCCACTCCCCGCGGCCGGGACGTACGGTGACGATCGCGGGCGCGGGTTCGATGCCGATCCTGGGAGTCGTACGACCGGACGCGTGAGCGCCGTCCGACCGGACGCGTGAGCCAGGTCATGTGACGGCTCCCACGCGCCCCGCGAACCCTCCCCTGTGACCCACCGCACGCCCAACGGCCGCCCAAACCCGGGCGGTACGTGAGCTTCGTCATCCCAGCTCGGCGACCGTCCTGTCCAACTGCGCTACGGATCGCGGCATATGACGGGGGACTGCACCCGAGCGACGCGGCTCACACCATTCCATCAGGGCGGGCGGTACCGCTATGGTCACCCGACGGTGGGTCGAGGTCCCTCGCCCCGCCTGCCCTCGGGGGGAGGGAAGGAACCAAGAAGATGCCCGTACCCGTACCGCGGCAGAGAGCGATCCCGGCCGTGGAGAGTGGTCAGGCGCAGACCGCCCCCCATGGCGGTCCCCTCAAGGAAGAGGCTCAGCGCAGCGCCACGGCCGGCGGCGCCACCGGCGCCCCTCTCACCCTGCTGCTGATCGAGGACGATCCGGCGGGCTCGCCGATCGTGCCCGAACTGCTGGACGCCTCCGGCAAGCCGATCCGCGTCCGCACCGCCCGCAACCTCACCGAGGCCGGGCGACTGCTCACCGACGACGTCCACTGCATCCTGCTGGACCTGGCGCTCGCGGCGCCCGGCCGGGCCGGCGACGAGGACGCCGACGAGCTGGCCGTGCTCAAGCACGTGCTGGAGCTGGCGCCCCGGCACGCCGTGCTCGCGCTGACCGCCTCCGGCGACGCCGAGCGCGCCGCCGAGGCCGTGCGCGTCGGCGCCCAGGACTACCTGTTCCGGGACGAACTGGACGGCCGCCTGCTCAGCCGCGCCATCCGTTACGCGGTGGAGCGGAAACGTTCCGATACGGCCGAGCGGCGCCTGGCGGAGGGCCGGCTGCGCGCCCAGGAGAACCGGCGGCTGGAGCGCGGGCTGCTGCCCACGCCGCTGCTGGACGGTTCCTCGCTGCGGTTCGCCGCCCGCTACCGCCCCGGCCGCTCCCGGGCCCTGCTCGGGGGCGACTTCTACGACGCCGTCCGCACCCCGGACGGCACCGTGCACGCCATGATCGGCGACGTCTGCGGCCACGGCCCGGACGAGGCCGCGCTCGGCGTGGAGCTGCGCATCGCCTGGCGGGCGCTGACACTGGCCGGGCTGTCCGGCGACGACCTGCTGGGCACGCTCCAGCAGGTGCTGGAGCACGAGCGCTCGGACGAGGAGATCTTCGCGACGGTGTGCACGGTGGACATAGCGCCGGACGGACGCTCGGCGGGCCTGTGCCTGGCCGGACATCCGGCCCCGCTGCTCGCCCGCCCCGGCCGCACCGCGAAGCTGCTGCCGTACGACAAGAACGGCCCTGCCCTCGGTCTGCTGCCCGGCGCCCGCTGGCCGCGGATGCAGGTGGAGCTGGGTGCCGAGTGGAGCCTGATGCTCTACACCGACGGTCTGATCGAGGGCCGGGTGGGCAGCGGCGGAGAACGCCTGGGCCAGGACGGGATGGTGGAGATGATCCGCCGCCAGCTCTCCGAGGGCCTGCGGGGCGAGGGTCTGCTGCGGGCGGCGGTGAGTGAGGTCCGCGACCTCAACGGCGGGGAGCTGACGGACGACGTGGCAGTGGTCCTGCTGGACCGCACGCCGTAAGCCCCCCGCCGGGGGTCAACGGCCGCCGTTGTACGGGCCGTACGGGCCGTCGCTGCTGCTTCCGCCGCGGCGGCGGCCCCAACCGCTGCCGCCGGAGACCTGCTTGAGCGCGGGGCGCACGTCGACGATGTAGACGATGCTGGCCACCAGGCCGGCGATCGGCAGAATGCCGAGGATCGAGAACAGGTAGCTGACCACCAGCGCGATGCCGAGGATGATCAGCCAGAAGACCTTGTTCTGCTTGTCGGCCGCACGGAAGGCGTCCTCGCGCCGGATCGCGGCGTCGACGAGCCCGAACGCGGCGAGGGCCATCAGGATGATCTTCAAGATCCCCATGAACCCCGCGAAGCCCAACATCAGCATGCCGTCCACCGCCCGCCGTCTCCCGATCCGTACCACGCCACCGTACCCATAGAACGGGCCGGGCACCCCCATGGTGCCCGGCCCGTCCACGCCTCGTCGGTCATGCTCACTTCGCCGGCGGCGTCGTCTTCTTCGCGGTGGCGGCCTTGCGGGGGGCCGGGGCCTTCCGGGCCGCGGGCTTCTTCGCCGCGGCGGGCTCGGTCCTGGCCTCGGCCGGCTTCGGCTCCTCCTCGGCAGCGGCCGGCTCGGGCTTGCCCTCGACGACGATGGCCAACTCCTCGATCTCGTCGGCGGCCTCGCCACGCCAGTTCTTCACGGCCTGCTCGCCGTGCTCGGCGACCCGCTCATAGGTCTCGCGGGCCTTGACGGCGTACTCGGCGGCGACGCCGACACCGCGCAGGGCGAGGTCCTGGGCGCTCTCGCCGAACTTCTTGAGGTCGACGTCGAGGGTGCCGATGAACTCGTTGACCTTGGTCTGCAGGGTCGCCTGCGCCTCCTTGGCCCGGGCGGCGGCCTTCTCCTGCACGGCCTTCGGGTCCGTGTTGCGCACGGCGTCGATCCGGGTCGGGGCCTCGGCACGCAGCTGCTCGACCAGGCCGGGCACCTTCTTGGCCTGCTGGAGGGCGAGGTCGGCGGTGCCGGCGGCGAAGTAGAGCGGGGTCGGGTCGCTGAGGGTCTTGCGCAGGTCGTCGGTGATGGCCATGGTGATGGTCCTCCCGGATTCGCGTTCGGCTGAGGGTTGGTGTGGTCCGCGGTGTGGCGCCCGGAGGCTGGCTTGTCAGGGTCTCGCTATCCGGCCGTCCGCCGCGGACCGGCATCACTGCCGCCGGCCGTGCGGGTGCCGCGTACGCCGGTGTCGCTCGGGTCGTCGCTGCCGCCGGGCGCTTCCTCCGTCGCCCCTTCGCCGAGGTCCTCCACCGCTGCGCCGACCCCGAATCCGTTCTCCTTGCGGAAGGACTCGTAGATCTGGAGCAGCACCTGCTTCTGCCGCTCGTTGAGCGAGGGATCGGCGAGGATGACGGCGCGGGTCTCCACGTCGTCCCGGTCCCGTTCGGCGTCGAGGATGCCGGCGCGGACGTACAGCGTCTCGGCGGAGATGCGCAGCGCCTTGGCGACCTGCTGGAGCACCTCCGCGCTGGGCTTGCGCAGCCCGCGCTCGATCTGGCTCAGGTACGGATTGGACACCCCGGCGGCGTCGGCGAGCTGCCGCAGCGAGAGCTGGGCGTTGCGCCGCTGCTCGCGCAGGTACTCACCGAGATTGCCGACGTTGAGCGATGCCATGTCCCCACCTTGCACCAGTCGCGCTAACTATTGCAAGCACCTGCTTGCAATAGTGCGCCACGCCACGCCCGGACTTCACCCGGTCGCCGCAAGGGCACCCCGTCCCCTCCCGTGAAGTGATCTGGGTCACAGTCTGTCACAGCGAGCCGACCTGCGGTGTCTTGAGGCCGAACTCCCGTACCGAACTCCCGTACCGAACCTCCAAAGCGAACCACCGAAGCGAAGGAAGAGACCATGCCCGAGAACACCGAAGTGGTCGTGATCGGCGGCGGTTACGCCGGAGTCCTGGCGGCCAACCGCCTGACGCAGCGCGCCGACGTGTCCGTGACCCTGGTCAACCCGCGCCCGTCCTTCGTCGAGCGGATCCGCCTGCACCAGCTGGCGGCCGGGACCCACACCGCGGTCGTCGACTACAGCCAGGTGCTGGCCAAGGGCGTCCGGCTGGTGGTCGACACCGTGACCCGGATCGACGCGGTCGGGCGGGGGGTGGCGCTGGCTGCCGGCGGCACGGTCGGCTACGACTACCTGATCTACGCCGTGGGCAGTGGCAGCGCCGACCCGCAGGTGCCCGGAGCGGCCGAGTTCGCCTACCCGGTCGCCAGCCTGGAGGAGGCGCAGCGGCTGCGGCCGGTTCTCGACTCCGCGTCCGCGAAGGCCGCCGTGACCGTGGTCGGAGCCGGTCCGAGCGGCATAGAGACCGCCGCCGAGCTGGCGGAGCGGGGCCACGGCGTGACCCTGGTCTGCGGCGGGGTGCTCGGCCCGTACCTGCACCCGCGGGGCCGGCGCTCGGTCGCCGGGCGGCTGGCCGGGCTGGGTGTGACCGTGCTCGAAGGTCCCGACGCGAAGGTGACGGCCGTGACACGCGATGCCGTGCGGCTCGGTGACGGCCGTGAGCTGCCGAGCGAGGTGACCGTCTGGACCGCTGGATTCGGCGTTCCGGACCTGGCCGCGCGCAGCGGCCTGAGCACCGACGCCCTGGGCCGCCTGCTCACCGACGAGACCCTGACGAGCGTGGACGATGTGCGGATCGTCGCGGCCGGGGATGCGGCGGCACCGTCGGACCTGCCGTTCCGGATGAGCTGTCAGGCCGCCACGAGGATCGGCGCACATGCCGCCGACACGGTGCTCAGCCGGATCGCGGGCGGCCGACCCGTGCCCATCAACCTGGGGTTCTTCGGTCAGTGCCTCAGCCTGGGGCGTCGCGCCGGTATCTTCCAGTTCGCCTCCAAGGACGACACCGCCACAAGGCTCTGCCTCGGTGGACGACCTGGCTCGAAGCTCAAGGAGTTCGTCTGCCGGGCCACCGTCAAACATCTGGCGGACGAGGCACGCAAGCCCGGCTCGCTCACGTGGGTCAGGGACGACAAGCGCGGGCAGCTGCTGCGGGCCGGGCGCGGCGAGGCGCCGGCCACCTCCGGACAGACTGTCTAGCCAGCCGAACGAGGGGGATCGAGACATGAGCGACCACGCCACGGACCCGGCGACCGAGGCTTTCGCCGCCCACCGCAACCTGCTCTTCACCGTCGCCTACGAGATGCTCGGATCGGCCGCCGACGCGGAGGACGTCCTCCAGGAGACCTGGCTGCGCTGGGTCGAGGTCGACCTGGAGCAGGTGCGCGACCAGCGCGCCTATCTCGTCCGCATCACGACCCGGCAGTCGCTCAACCGGCTGCGCGCCATGTCGCGCCGCAAGGAGGCGTACGTCGGCCCGTGGCTGCCGGAGCCGCTGCTCACCGCGCCGGACGTGGCCCAGGACGTCGAGTTGGCCGAGAGCGTGTCGATGGCGCTGATGCTCGTCCTGGAGACACTGTCGCCGACGGAACGCGCCGTGTTCGTGCTGCGCGAGGTCTTCGACGTCGGCTACGACGAGATCGCGGCCGCCGTCGAAAAGACCCCCTCGGCCGTCCGCCAGATCGCGCACCGCGCCCGCCGGCACGTCGACGCCCGCCGCCCGCGCGAGGTGGTCTCCGCGAGCCGGACCCGGGCTGCTCTGGAGTCGTTCCGGCGCGCGCTGGACACCGGGGACCTGCAGGGCTTCCTCGACGTGCTCGCTCCCGAGGTCGTCCTGGTGAGCGACGGCGGCGGCATCAAGCGGGCCGCGGTGCGGCCGGTCGTCGGCGCGGACAAGGTGGCCCGCTTCATCGTCGGCGGCGCCGGCAAGCACACGGCCACGATCACCACCGAGCTCACGGTGGTCAACGGCAGCCCGGCACTCGTCCTCCGGCTCGACGGCGAGATCGACGGTGTCATGGCGATCCACATGGAGGACGCCCGCATCACCGGCCTCTACTACGTGCGCAATCCGGAGAAGCTGACCCGCGTCGAGTCCGAGACCCCGCTGACCCTGCGCTGACGGAGACGCCGTCGCCGCGCACGGGGACGGACCGCCGGACGACGAGGGCGGCGGTCAGGCACACGGCTCCGGCGACCGCCAGGCCGCAGGCGGGGCCGAGAGCCGCCATCACCCCGTTGGCAGCCGCCAGGGTGAGGGTCTCCAGGCTCATCCGCGTCGTGCTGAACAGTGCGGCTCCGGCCCCTCCGCGCCGGGCGGGCACGTACCTGAGCGCCTGCCCGTCCGGGACCCCCTCGGTCAGCCCGAGGCACAGGCCGACCACCGCGGCCGCGGCGAGAAGGGCCGCGGGACGGTCGGTCGTCTGGAGGACGGCCGCGGTGACCGCACAGGCGAACAGGGCGGTGGTCACCAGCGGCCGGACCAGTCGGCGCGCGAGCCGCGCGGCGAGCAGCGGAAGGACCGTCGACGGCACGGTCAGCAGGCTGAGCATGGCCGCTGCCTCGCCCCGGCCCATGTGCTGGGCGGAGCCGAGCCGAGGAAGCACGGTCAGTCCCACCACGAGCATCCCCATGAAGGCGCCCGTCGCCACGGCGTACGCGCGATAGGCGGGGATGCGCAGCAGGTCAACGGGTATCGCGGGATCGAGAGCGCGCCGCTCCACGCGGACGAGTCCGGTGGCACAGGCCGCCGCGACCAGGACGAGGACGGCCGGCCCCCACCACGGGACACCGGACCCGAAGCCCAGCCCGAGCGCGGTCACCGCGGCGGCGACGGTCGCCCCGAACAGGACGGCGCCTGCCCGGTCGAAGCTCTCGGACGGCTCGGGGTCGCGCAGGCCCGGCAGTCCGGACGTGGCCAGGGCCGCGACGGCGGCGAGCGCACCCGGCACGACGAAGACGAGCCGCCAGCCTCCGACGGCCATGAGCCCCTGGGCGACGACCGGCCCCAGCGCCAGGCTGCTGCCCAGCACGGCGCCCGCACAGCCGTACACCCGGCGCCGCTCCTCGGGCGGGTACACGGCCAGGACCATCGACGATCCGCCGGCGGCACACATCGCCGCCCCGACGCCGCCGACCGCGCGCAGTGCCACCAGGGACGGCAGGTCGGGAGCGAAGGCTGAGAGGCCCCCGGTGGCCGCGACGACCAGGTTGCCGACGGCGAAGAAGCGGGTGCGGGCGCTGCGGTCGGCCGCCGCTCCCGCCAGCAACAGGGCCGCGGCGAACAGCCCGTTGTAGGCGAGGACGAGCCACGGACCCAGGGCCGCCCCACCCGGCAGCTGGGCCGTCGCATCGGGGACGGCGGCCGTCGCGCCGGTGATGGCGAGGGGGAACACGGCCGTGGAGACGAGGTCGGCCACTAGGACCCGGCGACGCTGACGAACAGACAAGGGGTACATGGGTGCGCTCCGGAACAGGGAGATCCGAGCGCCACGAAGGCGCTCCTGGCCAAGGGGTCAGGAGCGACGGCGAGACCTGGGGTTGTGCGCCGTCGCTCTCAGCGACGGCGCACCCTGTCTGATTCCGGCACGAGCCCACGGTAACAGCGGAGTTGGAGACCTACAGGCTGCGGGCCGTGATGTCGCCGTGGGAGGTCGTGGCCCGGATGTCGAGTTCGGTGGTGCCGTCGTTCTTGAGGGAGTTGCTGATGCGGCCGTGGGCGGTGTCGGCGTCCAGGGCGGCCGAGACGCCGGCGGCGGCGCCGACCGCGATGTCACCGGACTGGGTGCGGAGCACGACCGTGCCGCGCACGGCCTCGGCGATCCGGATGTCGCCCCTTGCGGTGCTGATCTCCGCGGAGCCGCCCAGCCGGCCGATCTCGACATCGCCGTCGACCGCGGTGAGGCGGACGCTCGCGGCCTCGTCGATCTTGATCTGGCGGTATGCGCCTTCGAAGGCGACGTCGCCGAGGCGGCCGACGCCGCGGAGCTCGGCACTGGCGGCCCTGGCCTCCACACGGGAGCCGGCGGGCAGCCGGACCGTCACCTCGACGGATCCGGAGGGGCCGAAGAGCTGGTTCTTCGCCTCCCGGGCCGCGATCCGCAGGACCCCGTCGCCGTAGGTGACCTCGATCTGCTCCGCCGCCTTCACGTCGCGGCTCCTGGCGGCGTCGGCCGGCAGGACCTCGACCGTGGTGTCGGCCCGGTCGGCGCCGATGAACTGGATGCGTCCGGCGGGGATGTCGAGGACGGCGGTCACCGGGGTGGCGGTGTCGAACTTCTGCATCGTGCTCTCCTTCGACTCGTTGTTTCCGATGACAGAAAAGCTACGTTGCGTTCAATGATTCGACAACATACTCGTTGCGCGCTTCTGCCATTAGTGCAGGTAGAATACATAAAATCGTTGCAACGACTCTGAATCTAACGCAACAGAGCACCTTGGGTTCGTTGCAATGGATTGACTGCGAACGCTATGCTGGAGGCGCCGGGAACCACGAGAGACCGCAGAGGAGACCGCGATGCCGGGAGGCAGGCTCACCCAGCAGGAACGCCAGCAGATCGCGCTGGGACTGGCCGACGGCCTCGCCTACGCGGAGATCGCCAGAGGCCTCGACCGCCCGACCTCGACCGTCACGCGTGAGGTCATGCGCAACGGCGGCCCCACCGCCTACCGCGCCGACCTCGCCCACCGCGCCACCGAACACCGCGCCCACCGCCGCAGGCAGTCCACTCCCCGGAACTCGAAGACACCCCCGCAGGCCCACGGACGCGACGCCGAGGCGGTGCGCGAGTACGAGGAGGCGTTCACCACCCTCCTCATGCAACAGGGCCTGCCCAAGATGATGTCCCGGGTACTGACCTGCCTCTACACCACCGACGAGGGGAGCCTCACCGCGTCCGAGCTCGTCCAGCGCCTCCAGGTCAGCCCGGCGTCCGTCTCCAAGGCGGTCACGTTCCTCGCGGGCCAGGGCCTCATCCGCCGGGAACGCGACGAACGCCGCCGCGAGCGCTACGTCGTCGACACCGACGTCTTCTACCAGGGGATGGTCGCCGCTGCCCGGTCCAACGCCCAGCTCGCCGAGACCGCACGGCAGGGTGTCGGCATCGTCGGCCGCGACACCCCGGCGGCCGTCCGCCTCGAGAACATCGCCCGCTTCGTCGACTTCGTCGCCGAGAGCATGATCCGCGCCGCGGAGCAGGCCCGCGACATCCTCTACGCGAAGCCCGAGCACCCGAAGCCCGAGCACGCGAAGCCCGAGCCTGCCTCGGGCGGCACTGCCGGGCAGGGCTCCGATCACTGACGGACGGCCGCGGGCCTTCAGGTGCTGCCGAGCCACTCCCGTACCGCCTCGAAGTCGGCCTCCGTCAGGCCGTAGCGGTGGTCGACGCGGTGGAGGAGGGCCGGACCGGGGTGACGGACGGCGACCCAGGAGCGGTCGGCCTCGGTGAGTTCGTCGTCGATCCAGACGAAGGGCCGGCCGGCCGCCCAGGCGACCAGGGGGCGGGTCTTCCAGTGCAGCAGGGTTGACGGCTCGCCCTCGTCGGGCCACTCCACGACCGGCAGCGGGGGCAGGCCCAGCCAGGGGGCCAGGCAGGTGTTGGCGTCGTCCATCCAGGTCGTGGCCCACACCAGCTCGCAGCCCAGCCCCGCGAGCCGGCCGCCGAGCGCGGGGTCGACGCGGTTCAGCAGCGGATGCCCGGCGGCGTCCGGCGGCAGGCACCGGCCGCTGTCGTACACCGGGTAGGTGCGGTCGGCCGCCCCGAACGGGATGAGCGGACCGTCGACGTCGAGGAAGAGCAGCATCACCGACCAGGATCAGCCCTCGAAGCCCCGCTCGGCGAGAAGGGCGTCGATCCGGGCACGGTGCGCCTTCTCCCAGTCGTCCAGGCTCTCCGCCGCCTCCGCGGCCAGCTTCGCCCGCGCGGCCCGAAGGATCTCCGCCCGGCGGGCTGCCGGTACGGCGACCACGCCCTCCTCGTCGGCCACGACCACGTCCCCGGCCTCGATCCGTACGCCCCCGCAGCGCACGGGCTCGTTCAGCGGCCGTACGGCCTTCTTGGCGCCCGGGATCGGGATCACGCCCCGGGCGAAGACCGGGAAGCCCAGCTCGCGCACTTCGGCGAGGTCGCGGATCAGACCGTCGGCGACGAGGGCCGCGACTCCGCGCCGGCGGGCCACCGCGCAGACGTTTCCGCCGGCCAGCGCCCAGTCCAGGTCCCCGGACTCCACGACGATCACCGAGCCGGGCTCAGCGCGGTGGATCGCGGCGTGCAGCATCAGGTTGTCGCCGGGCGGGCAGCTCACGGTGAACGCCGGCCCGGCGATCCGCGGCACCGGCGCCCAGAGCGACCGTATGCCGATGTCCATGACCTGGTCGTGGCCGAGCAGGTCGGCCAGGGTCGTGGTGGGGATGTCCTGGAACTCGGTGGCGTCCGTCATGAGAGGGACGGTAGCGTCCCTGCCATGACTGCCGGGTCGGCCTTGTGCCGTGAGCGAGTTGGGTGCCCGGCCTCTGAGTGAGGTCCGCGCGGGCCAGGAGCCCGCCGCTTTCTCTGCGCACTGAGACCAGTCGTCAGCCGCAGAGAAGGAAACCCGAGTGCCCAACCCTTTCAACCAGAACATCATCGATGAGTTCCGCGCCCATCACGGCCGCATGAGCGGCCACTTCGAAGGCGCCCGGCTCGTCCTGCTCACCACCACCGGTGCCCGCACCGGCACCCCGCACACCACTCCGGTCGGCTGTCTCGCCGACGGCGGCGAGCGGATTCTCGTCATCGCCTCGGCCGGGGGCTCGCCCCGCCACCCCGACTGGTACCGCAACCTGCTCGCCCGTCCCGAAGCGACCGTCGAGAGCGGGGTGTTCACCTACCGGGCCCGTGCCGAGGTACTCACCGGCGAGGAGCGCGACCGGGCCTTCGCGCGGGCGGTGGAGGCCGACCCGGGCTGGCAGGCGTACCAGGAGAAGGCGGGCGGCCGGGTGATACCCGTCGTCGCGCTGCACCGGATCGCGCAGGGCGGTCCGCCGGAGATCGCCGCGGACTCCCCCGGCGAGGCGATGCGGCTCGTCCACGACATGTTCCGGCGTGAACTCGCCCTGATCCGGAAGGAGACGGCCGCGGGCGACGGCGCCATGCTCGGCGCCCAGCTACGCGTCAACTGCCTCACCCTGTGCGCGGGGCTGCACAACCACCACACCGGCGAGGGCACGGCCCTGTTCCCGTTCCTCGCCGGCCGTCACCCGCACCTCGCGCCCGTCCTGGAGCGGCTGGAGCGGGAGCACGTGCGTATCGCGGACCTCGTGGAGCAGTTGCGCCGGGTGGTCTCCGGCGAGCGTGCCGACCCGGCCGCGGCCCGTGCCGAGGTGGACCGGCTGACGGCCGCGCTGGAGGCGCATCTGGCCTACGAGGAGGAGCAGTTGCTGCCCGTGCTCGGCGGCTAGTGCCCCGGCAGGCAACGTTTGCCCGTAAAGGAGCGGCGTCCGGTGCGTGCTCTCGGCGTGCCGGCCGGAAGTCCTCGTACTGGACGTACTTGGGCTTTCGGCCGGTGCGGCGAGAGTGCGTGCCGGGCGTCGCGACGGGGCGAACGTTGCCTGTTGGGGCACTAGAACGGCAGCGGCCGCGCGTGTACGACGTCCAGCCGGGACACCGCCCGTGTGAGCACCACGTACAGCCGGTGTGCGCCGCGCTCCTCCGCCTCGGCGACGGCGGCCGGTTCGACGGCGACGACGTGGTCGTACTCCAGGCCCTTGACCAGGCTCGCGGGCACCACGGTCAGCCGGGCGCCGAGTTCGTCGGGGCCGGCCGGGGTGAGTCCGGCCTCGGTGAGCGCGGCGCACAGGCGGGCCACGTCCGTGTCGGCCGCCACGACGCCGACCGATCCCGCGTGGGCCAGGGCCTCGTGCACGGCTCTCACGGTCGTGCCGGTCACGTCGTCGGTCGGCCGGAGGGTCAGCTCGCCGTCCGTGCGCAGCGACCGTGCGGCGGGTACGGCCACGTCCAGCCGGTCCAGCAGCCGGTTGGCCAGTTCGACGACGGCGGCGGGCACCCGGAACCCGGTGGTCAGCGGCACCACGACGGCGTCCGGCTTGCCGAGGTGGCGCAGTTGGACGTCCCAGTCGCGGGCCGCCCACGGCGTGGTGCCCTGGGCGAGGTCGCCGAGGACGGTCAGCGAGCCGAACACGGCCCGGCGGGCGATCGCCCGGCACTCCATCGGCGAGAGGTCCTGCGCCTCGTCGACGACGATGTGGCCGTACCCCTCGGGGTGCTCGATCAGCCCCGCCAGCTCGTCCAGGAGGACGAGGTCGGCGGCCGACCAGCGGGCGGACCTGTACGAGCGCGGCGGGCGCGGCCACAGCAGTGCCGCCCGCTCGTCGGGGTCCAGCAGCCCGTCGGCGGCCGCCGCCAACGCCTCGCCGTCGGTGAGCAGTCCGGCGAGGACCTCCTCGGGGCGGGCCTTCGGCCACACCACGTCGAGCCGGGCGGTGAGCGGCCGCATCCGCTCGACCCTGCGCAGCCAGGCGTTCGGCGGCGGCCCCGAGCGCCGCTCCACCTGCTCCAGCAGCAGGCGTACCACCCGGGCCCGGACCCGCTCGCGCCCGATCGCGTACGGCGGCTCCTCCGCGCGCACCTCGTCGACGACGGCGGCCAGCTGCCCGGCGGTGACCCGCAGCCAGTAGGAGCCGTCCCGTACGGCGAGGTCGGTCACCCCCTCGGCGGACACCCGCGCGTACAGCGCCCGGCGCAGTACCGCGGCCATGCGGGGGTCGTGCTTGAGCGCGGCCGTGGGGGTGGGGTCGGTGCCGGTTGCCGGGTGGCGGGCGATCTCGTCCTGGAGGGTGGCCTGGCGGACCCCGCTCTCGCCGAGGGAGGGCAGCACCTCGGCGATGTAGGAGAGGAAGGTGCGGTTGGGGCCGAGGATCAGCAGGCCGGAGCGCTGGACACGCCTGGCGTGGGTGTAGAGCAGGTAGGCGGCGCGGTGCAGGCCGACGGCGGTCTTGCCGGTACCCGGGGCGCCCTGCACGCACACGGAGGCGGTGAGGTCGCCGCGCACCAGGTCGTCCTGCTCGGGCTGGATGGTGGCGACGATGTCCCGCATCGGGCCGACCCGGGGCCGCTCGATCTCCCGCGCCACGATGTCGCTGGCCTGGCTCTCGCCCCGGCCCAGGTACTCGTCCTCCAGCCCGGTGAGGTCGGCGGAGTCGCCCCGACTGCCCGGGGCCCAGCCGAACCTGCGGCGCACCTGGACGCCCTGCGGATCGCGCGCTCCGGCCTGGTAGAAGGCGCGGGCTACGGGCGCCCGCCAGTCGACGACGAGGGGCGGGGCGGCCGGGTGCTCGGTGATCCGCAGCCGGCCCACGTGCAGTGCTTGACCAGCGGCCTGCGGCCGCGGGCTCCGCCCGCCGTGCCCGGGGTCGGTCGCGGCGAAGTCCAGCCGGCCGAAGAAGAGCGGGCCCCGGGGCAGTTCGCGCAGCGCCTTGGCATGGCTGCGCAGCTGGAAACCGAGGACCTCGGCGTCGGCACCGGAGGCGGAGACGTCCTCGCCGATGACGACCTGTTCGGCGGCACCGTCCACCATGGCGGCGAGGGCGGCGCGGCAGGTGTCGTGGTAGGCGCGTTCGCGGTGGAGGGTGGCCTCGATGTCCTCGGGGGCGGGGTGGAGTGACGTCATGACTCCACCGTACCCAGAAAATGCAACCGGGTTAAATATGTTACCGAGTCTCGACGGATTGGGCGGTCAGCCCGCCCAGCCCTGCCGCCAGCCGCCCGAAGGCCCGCTCGGCGGCCCGTACCGCATCCGGCCGCACCTGCTCCACACCCTCGCCCGCCGCGATCCGCCGCCAGTTCTCCAGCGCGAGGATCCGCTGGACGGCGATGATCTGCCCGGCGGCGAGCCGGGCGTCGAGACCGCCCCCGAGCGCTTCGGCGAGCGCCGCCTCCGCCCGCTCCTGATAGCCGTACACCCGCGCCACCAGGGCGGGAGTCCCGTACAGCAGCCGGTGGAAGGCGAGCACCGCGGGATGGTCGTTCAGCCCCGTGACCGGATCGGAGCGCTCCAGCCCGTCCAGGAAGTTGCGGCGCAGCGCACCCAGCGGGTCGGCCGTCCCGGCGACCACCCGCGCGGCCTCCGCCTCGTGGTCCGCGATCCGGTGCAGGACCAGGTCCTCCTTGGCCGGGAAGTACCGGAAGAGGGTCGGCTTGGAGATCCCGGCCGCGGCGGCCACCTCCGCGACCGACACGGCGTCGAAGCCGCGCTCCAGGAACAGCGCCACGGCGGTGTCCGACACGTCCTGGTACATCCGCCGCTTCTTGCGCTCGCGCAGGCCCATCTCTTCCATGGGACGAGCCTACGCAGCACCGTCCGGGAGGGTCGGCCAGGCCAGGGCGCCGGTGAGACAAGGGCTGGTCCGGTGCCGGGACGACAGGCCCAGGGAGGCGGTGGCCGCCGCCAGGGTCATCGCGTACGACTCCACCGCGCGGCGGACGTTGGGGGCGTCCAGACTCGCGCCGGTGACCAGGCGGTCGAGGTCGACGTAGGCCGAGCGGACGATCTCGACCCACCGGTACACCCGCCAGTCCCGCCGCCACTCGTGGGTGTACCGCGCGGGCAGACGGGTCTCCCAGCGGCGGAACATACGGTCCCGGATCTCCGGCCGGGTGGGGGTGAGGTGCATGTGCCGGACCAGCTCGTACAGCGGGTCGCCGACCAGGGCCATCTCCCAGTCGATGACGGTCAGGGCCGGGCGGTCGTCACGGCGCACCAGGTTCCACGGGTTGAGGTCGCCGTGCAGCAGGGCCGGGGCGCGGGCGGTGACCTGGTGCCGGGCGAGGATCTCGCGCAGCCTCGGCGCGTCGGGCAGGCCGAGGAAGCGGGCCAACTGCTGGGACGCCTTGGGCAGGCCGGCGACCAGCGCCACCAGCTGCTCGCTGAGCCAGCCGTAGAAGCCGCCCCGGCCCGCGACCGGGTCGATCTCGGTGTAGTCGACCCCGGTGAGCGCGGCCAGCTGGTCGACGAGATCGTCCGCCTCGTGCGGGAGCAGGCCGCCCACCGGGTGGACGGGCCCCCGGCCGGGGTCGCTCGGACCCTCGTAGGTGTGGATGGCGAAGCGGTCCCCGGAGTACGTCCGGATGCCGGAGCGGTCCATCGAGTGGCTCTCGCCCAGCGCCAGCACCCGGGGCGCGGCCACTGCCGCCCCGGAGCGCTCGATCGCCCTGAGCACGGCGTGCTCGCTGAGGAAACTGCGTTCGCGCCGGGTCACGTTCACGGCCTTGCGGCGGACCACGACGGGGAACGGGGTGCCGGGCACCCGGAGCACCGTGTTGAGGTGCGCGGTGCCCTTGAAGACCCGGTCGGCCGGGGCAGCGCCCTCCAGCAACAGGGCGTCGGCGACGGCCCGGTGGGGAAAGTCGGGGTGCTCGGGGACCCGCCGGTCCGGCGTCCAGTCGATCGCCCGGACCGCGGGCACGTGCGGCGCCCCGCCGCCGGTCGCCGTCCGCACGCCGGGCCGCACGGACGCCCGCCAGCGGAACAGGATCCGCTCGATCTCCCGCTCCCCGGGCACATGGGCGAGGCGCAGCGGCGCGGCCGCCGCCTCCAGGGCGCGCCGGACCCGGGCCGTCGCCCCGTCCAGGCCCTCCTGGTCGAAGCACTCGTCCAGGGACATCGCGGCCCGCATCACGTCCGGGTACACCGACTGGGCCTGCTCGAAGGCGACGTAGTGACGCAGGTCCCTGGTCACACCGTTGACGGCCGCGGGACGGACCTCGCGCATGGCGCACGCCCACGCCTCGACCACCTCGTCCCGCTGGTGGTCCGGGTAGCGCATCCGGACCAGATGGGTGGCGAGGTCGTGCAGCGGGTCGCCGTAACTCGCCAGCTCCCAGTCGACGCGGACCAGGGGCGAGGTGCCGCCGCTGGGCATGATCACGTTGTCCCGGTGCAGGTCGGCGTGGAGCAGGCTGTAGGGCCGGCGGGTCATGACCGGGACCCGCTCGGCCAGCCGGGCCAGGGCGTCCTCGGGGATGCCCAGGGCGGCGAACAGGCCGCCGAAGCAGGCCCGGTTGGGCTGTCGGATCTGCAGGTCGGCCATGCCGGCCAGGGCCCGCAGAAAGCCCTGGCTGTCGCTGAAGTTCCGGGGCCACAGCGCGGGCAGGGGCGGCAGCGCGGCGCTGCTGCGCACCTGGGCCGTCTCGGCGAGCAGGCCCGCCAGGGACCGGACCAGCAGGCCGTCGACAGGCTTCCCGTCTCCGCAGACGCTGGAGAGCGGCACGCCGTCCACATGGCTGTGGACGGCGAAGCCGTCTCCCTCGGCCAGGCACTCGGGCACGCCGGGCAGGACACCCCGGACGGCGCGCAGGACCGCCGCCTCGTTCTGCCAGGTCCGGATCACCACGGGCAGGGCGCCCGCGCGCCGCACCCGCACGGTCACGGTGGTCCCCGGCTGACGTCCGATCAGCCGGGCCATCGGCCCGTCCAGCGACAGCACGTAGTTCTGGTGGTGGAAACCTCCGCTCACCCGCCCGGTCGCGACGGCCCGCGCCAGGAGCTCCTGGCACACGGAGCGGGGCAGAACTCGGCCGGCGCGCCTCCCGGTCATGTCGCGGGGGACGGGTGGTGCGCCCACGGGCCGCTCCGGGGTTCGATCGCGCTGCGCTGGAGGGGGACGAACGGGTCGGGGAAACGCTAACTCCCCACAGATGGTTCGGCATGCTAGCGCACCGACCGCACCCTCCGGAGCAACAGCAGCAAGGGCTCCAGCGACCGCACGACACGCTCGGCCCCCGCCGCCCTCAGGAGTTTCTCCTTCCCCTCATTACGCGCGTAGCCCAGGAACGGAACGCCCGCCTCACGGGCCGCCAGCAGGTCGGAGGGGGTGTCGCCGATCATCAGGGCCTTGGCGGGCGGGGCGCCCGTCCCGCTCAGGGCGCGGTTGAGGCAGTGCGGGTCCGGCTTGAGGAGGTGCAGGTCCTGGGTGCGGCCGTAGACGTGCGGGGCGAAGCAGCCGTCGAGACCGCGTTTCTCGAGGTAGGCCCGGACCACCCGGGGCGAGTTGTTGGTGGTGATGGCCAGACGGGATCCGACGGCCGTCCAGGTACGGATCAGCGGGTCGGCGTAGGCGGTCGGCAGGGCGGAGGCGGCGGCCCGCAGCTCCTCCTGGGTGAGCCGTTCCTCCACTTCGGCGACGAGGTCGCTGCCCGGGTGCCTGCGGTCCACGGCGCGCAGCACGACCTGCGGGTCCAGCGTGTCCCGCTCGGTGTCGGTGAGCAGCCCGCGCAGGCCCTGCAGCTCGAGCCACTCCACCAGCTCGGCAGCCACGCGCGCCGCCTTGTGCCTGGCGAACAGGCGGCAGATCGGCCCGTCGAAGTCCCACAGGACGACCCGCGCAGCTGTGATCAGTTCTCGTAGCTTCTCGATCTCGTTCGCATCAGGAGTCGCATCAGAAGTCACTAGGAGAGTGTCAGGTCCGTCGTGATGGTTTCCCAGAGGGCGTCGAACCACTTCTGGGATTGCGCGACGAACGCCGCGTCCCGCTGACCGGCCCGCTTCTCGAAGGAGAAGAGGAGGGACTCGGAGCCGACGGTGTCGTACATCTCCAGCATTCCCCCCTCCGTCGGCTCCTCCCGGCGCGTGATCATGTAGTACGCGTACAGCGCCTCGGACCCGTTGAGCAGGTACAGCTTGGCCGGCGGGGTGAACGGCAGGGCGCGGAAGGTGACGTGCACGTCGATGTCGTGGGTGGAGCGCAGGGCCTGGAGGTTGTACTGCAGGACCTGCCCCTGGGCGTTGCGCATCGCCAGCCAGCGCTGGTGCACGGTGTCGTCGTCGGGGCGGGCGTCGACGGAGACCGGGAAGGCGAGATTGATGTCCCGGGACGGCAGCAGGATGCGGACGTCGATCCGGTCGGGGCGCAGGCGGCCCTCGTGGATCAGGCGCAGCGGCTCGCCCAGGGCGGGGATCAGGGACTGCGCGGTCAGGCAGGCCGCGTCGATCCGCACGTGCGGCGCGGAGAACGCCTCGGTCAGCCGGGGAGCGAGGCCCACCATCGTCGGCTGGGGCTCGTCGTGGGCGGGGGCCGGCTCGGCGATGCGCGGGGGGCTGCCCTTGCTGACGTTGCTGAGCAGACCGTCCTCCGCCAGTGCCCGGATGGCCTGACGTACGGCACCGCGCTCCACCCCGAACTCCTCGGCCAGCTCGGCCTGGGTGGGCAGGCGCTCGCCCGTCTTCAGGTCGCCGGCGCGGATGCGTTCCCGCAGGACGTCGGCGATCTCGCGGGGCGTGAGCCTTCTGCTGCCGTTCGCTGCCACGTTCTCCTGGGTCACAACCAAACGCTACAACCCTGATCCATCTAAGGGGAGTTGTTCCGAAGTTGTTTGCGAGTAGCGACCAAGTGGGGACAACCTAATTAGAGTTGGTTGCCAACTTGGTCGAGTTGGCAGGCCGAAAGGGGGAACCACCATGCCCGTCCTCGCACTCCTCTGCGCCGCCTTCGTCGTCGGCTTCGAGCAGCTCGTCCAGTGGAAGTACGGCGCCGCCGGCATCGTCGGCCTGCTCCTGCTCTCCGTCGGCATCAAGGCCAAGAGCCCGGCGGTCAGCTCCGCCGGAGCCGTGCTGCTCGCGGTGCTCCTCGCGGGTCCCGCCCTCTGATCACGAGCCTTGGCTACGTCAGCACCAGCTCCGAACTGATCGTCTCCCACAGCGCGTTGAACCACAGCTGGGACTGCTCCACGAACGTGGTGTCGCGCGGCTCGCCGCCCTGTTCGAAGGCGAACAGCAGCGACCGCGTGCCCTCCGCGTCGTAGAGCTGCAGCTGCTCGTGGTCGATCTCCCGCTCGCGGCGGCTGAGCGTGTAGTACGCGAACAGCGCCTCGGACCCGTTGAGCAGATACAGCTTGACCGGCGGCGTGAACGGCAGCGCGCGGAAGGAGACACGCACGTCGATGCGGTGCGTGGTGCGCAATGCCTCCAGGTTGTGCCGCAGCACCTGGCCCTGGGCGTTGCGCTGGGACAGCCAGCGCCGGTGCAGCAGGGCGCCGTCGGCGGCGTCCACCGGCGCCGGGAAGGCGAGGTCGATGTCCCGGCTGGGCAGCAGCACCCGGACGTCGATCTTGGCCGGTTTCAGCTTGCCGGCATGGATCTGGCGCAGCGCGACGCCCAGGGCCAGCGTGAGCGAGACCGAGGTCAGGCAGAGGGCGTCTATCTCGACGTGCGGGGCGGCGAAGGCGGCCGCGATGCGCGGGGCGAGGCCCACCATGGTGGGCTGCGGCACCGCCGGGACGGTCACGGGGCGGACGTGCCCCCCGGGCGCGGCCACGGTGGCGGGGCTGCCCTTGGACACATTGGTGAGCAGGCGCTCCGAGTGCAGGATGCGCAGGGCCTCCCGTACGGCACCGCGCTCCACGCCGAACTCGTCCGCCAGCTTGGCCTGGGTGGGCATGCGCTGGCCCGGTCGCAGCACACCGGAACGGATCCGGGCGCGCAGTTCGTCGGCCACCTCGCGATGTGACGTGCGTGACCGCTGTGGCCTCTTCCGTTCACTGGCGGAGGCGTGTTCCGGGTCCACGAACAAACACTACAACTTCCCGCCATCTTGCGGCAGTTCACGGAAAGGTGGTTATGAGCCGCATCCAGGCGGAGATAAGTAAAGTGAAGTTGGTAGCCAACTTGAACAACATGGTCGAGCTTCCCCAGTGGTTGGCCGACCGGGCTCCCTTCCGGAGGGGAGCCGGGAGCCCGGGCAGGGGGCGGCCACCGGAGCGCACAGTCACAACTGAACAGCCGGCACAGCCACAACTGAACAAGGTCATGGCACAGCCACAACTGAACAGTTAGCTACGGATGCACAGTCAGCGTCGGCCGGACGAGGGGAGCCTCAGAAGATGTCCGGGCACCACGGTCGCCCGGACGTGCGAAACAGGGCGTCGGCCTTCCGGGCGGCGCCCTCTCGTTCTTCCCGGACCCGGCCGAGCGCCGTGAGCCGCACCAGGGACTCGTCCCCGAGCCAGACCGTGGCCAACTCGGCCACCGGCAGCGTGAGATCGACGGCGGTGCCGCCCGCCGGAGTGCAGGACGCACCCTCCGGCGAGGCCTCCAGCCGGAACCGGCCCCCGGCCGGTCCTCCCGGGTCCACGACCTCCAGCACCAGCGAGCCGGTCCCCTCGTACGTCCGCGCCTCCAGGGCCCGTACGACGTCCAGGATCCGTACCCACAGCCAGTCCGCGTGATCGGTGACCCTGGCGGCGCGCGGGTCGGGCAGGAAGAACGGCAGCAGGTCGTCCGGGCCGCGCCAGCCGCTCTTGACCCTGGTGATCCAGTCGATCGAGCACAGGTACCGCCACAGGGCGCCCTCGGCCGCCGGGGTCGCGGCGATCAGCCAGTTGACGTCGGCGGTGTTGTGCGGCTGCTTGTCGTGCCAGTTGTCGTCGGACTCGTACGACACCAGGCCCTCCACCTCGCCGGAGGCGGAGCGGTAGACCCCGTAGAACGGCTCGGTCCACTCGCCGCCGAAGCGGACGACGCCGGTGTTCGCCTGCCAGTACAGCTCGTCCCGGCTGACGGCGCCGGGCTGGGCGCGGCGGATGCGCTCGTACAGCTCGGGGCCGAGCTTGCGGACGTCCTCGCCGTCCACGAGATCGATCCGGCCGCCGTCCTGCGGACCGGACCAGCGCGGATCGAGACCCGCGCGGGGCACCTCGACGGTCCACCGGGTCGTCCAGGTCGCCGGGCCGAAGCCGTAGCGGCCGTAGATCGGGTACTCGGCGGCGATCAGGGTCGCGACGACGTCGCCGCGTTCCCTGGCCGCCGCCAGGTCCCGGTTCATCATGCGGGTCAGCAGGCCGCGGCGGCGGTGCGTGGGGGTGACGGTGACGTTGGAGACGGCGTTCGCGGGGACGGGGGCGCCGCCCACCGCGGTGACCTCCTGGGCGAAGGAGCGGTACGTCGCCACACAGCGGCCGTTGTCGAAGGCGCCCAGCAGCCGGCCCTCGACGAACTGCCGGCGGCGCGCCTCCAACTGCTCGGCCGTCAGCACCGGCTCATTCAGGAAACCGGTTCTCAGAGCGCGGTGCCAGTCCGCGAAGTCGGCCTCGGTCACGGTGCGGACGTCGTTGGTCATGGGGTCACGGTAGGCGCGCCTCCCGAGCCGTGTCGCCCGGATTTCGCCCGCCTCCCCCTCGGGTCCCGTGGGGTCGGCAAGGCCGGTCCCGTCAGGTCAGGAGATCGTCCACCTGCGCCTCGCCCACCCGGTAGCGGCGGGCGATCTCCCCGCTGCAGTCGTCGGTGACCCGCTGCAGGCGCTGGCGGCGCCGGGAGACCTCCTGCTCGTAGCGGACCAGGCGGCCCATGGCGGTGGTCAGCTCCAGATCGGTGCGGGCCTTGAGGTCCGACAGCTCGACCTCGCCGAGCATCTCCGCGGCCAGCAGCCGGTACTCCTCGTTGTGCGGGGTGCCGAGTGTGACATGGCGGGCCGAGGAGCGCTGCCGGGCCGGGGCGTCGGTGAGGATCTCCGGGAGCCGCTCCACCACGGAGGCGTCCGCGGGCGCCGGCACGGACGCCCGGCCGCGCCGGGCCAGTTCCGCGCGCAGGATGTCGATCCGGCCCTGCAGCAGCCGCCGCACATAGCTGAGGTCCGCCTCGTCGCGCTGCGCGTCACGGCGCAGGACGCGCAGTTCGGGCAGGCTCAGCCGGGCCAGGTCGTGCTCGGGCGGTTCCGCGGGCAGCGACGGGCCGGACGGGCCGTCGCCGCGCTGCACGGGCGGCCGGTGCGTCTCCAGCCACCCGGTAATCGGTGTGCTCATGTGCGTGTGACCGTCCCCTCGACCGGCGTGTGGAAGCATCGTGCCACCCCAAGTGGCCACTATGTGACCGAGTGCCCCCGAACGGCCCCAGATGGGGGCTTAAGGAGCAATAATGGACCGCCTGTGACCGGGTCCCGGGCACCCGGCATGATGGTGCGCATGCGTGCGGTGGTGCAGAGAGTGGACGGCGCGAGTGTCGTCGTGGACGGCGAGACGGTGGGCGCGATCGAGGGCGAGGGCCTGTGCGTCCTGGTGGGGGTGACCCACGAGGACACCAAGGAGAAGGCGGCCCAACTGGCCCGCAAGCTCTGGTCGATCCGCATGCTGCACGACGAGAAGTCCTGCTCGGACATCGACGCCCCGCTGCTCGTCATCAGCCAGTTCACCCTCTACGGCGACGCCCGCAAGGGCCGCCGCCCCACCTGGAACGCGGCGGCCCCCGGCGACGTCGCCGAGCCCCTGGTCGACGAGGTCGTCGCCCAGCTGCGTGCCCTGGGCGCGACGGTGGCGACGGGCCGGTTCGGGGCCCGGATGCGGGTGTCGTTGACAAATGACGGGCCGTTCACGGTGCTGGTGGAGATCTAGCGCCGCGAAAACCGACGGCGCCGCACCTTCACAGGGGCCGTGAGCTACGGCTTGACCACGACCTCCTGCGCGGCGGCCGTGTCTCCGGCCAGGAGCCTCGCGTCGGTCGGGACGTTGCGCTTCACCAGGGCCAGGGCGATCGGGCCCAGTTCGTGGTGGCGTACCGACGTCGTCACGAAGCCGATCTTGCGGCCGTCGGGGCCCTCGTCCGCGAGGTGGATCTCGGTGCCGTGGACCGGCAGGTGGACGTCGCTGCCGTCCAGGTGCAGGAAGACCAGACGGCGCGGCGGCTTGCCCAGGTTCTGCACGCGGGCCACCGTCTCCTGGCCTCGGTAGCAGCCCTTCTGGAGGTGGACCGCGGTGCCGATCCAGCCCAGCTCGTGCGGGATCGTGCGGTGGTCGGTCTCGAAGCCGACGCGGGGCCGGTGGTGCTCGACGCGCAGCGCCTCGTGGGCCAGCAGACCGGCGGCGGGGCCGGCAGCGGCGGCGAAGGGCTCCAGGTCGGCACGGGGCAGGAAGAGGTCACGGCCGTACGCCGTCTCGCGTACGACGACACCCTCCGGCACCTCGGCGATCGAGCCGGCCGGCAGGCTGACGACCGCGAAGTCGTCGGTGCGGTCGGCGACGTCGACCCGGTAGAAGAACTTCATCGACTCCAGGTACGCGAGCAGCGCCTCCTGGGTGCCGGGCTCCACATGGGCCCAGACCGTCGTCCCGTCGTCCACCAGATACAGCGCGTGCTCGATGTGGCCGTGCGCGGAGAGGATCAGTGCCTCGGTGGCCTCGCCCGCGGGCAGATCGCTGACGTGCTGGGTGAGCAGGAGATGCAGCCAGCTGAGGCGGTCCTCACCGGTCACGGTGAGGACCCCGCGGTGGGAGAGGTCGACGAATCCGGTGCCGTCGGCGAGGGCGCGCTGCTCGCGGAACAGGTCGCCGTAGTGGGCGGCGACGTCTTCGTCCACACCCTCGGCGGGGACGGCGCCGGGCAGGGACAGCAGAGGGCTCTTCATACGGGTAAGCCTACGACTTGGTACTTGAACCCTTGAGCGAACAGTCCTGGCAGCGCCCGAAGATCGCGAAGTGCTTCATGTCGGTGTCGAAGCCGAACTGCCCCCGCAGTTTGGCCGTGAACTCCGCGGCCACGTCCACGTCCGCCTCGATGACGTTCTCGCAGTCGCGGCACACCAGGTGCAGATGGTGGTGGCGGTCGGCGAGGTGGTACGTGGGCGCACCGTGGCCGAGGTGGGCGTGGCTGACCAGGCCCAGCTCCTCCAGCAGCTCCAGCGTGCGGTACACGGTGGAAATGTTGACCCCCGACGCGGTCTTCCTCACTTCACCGAGGATGTCGTCGGGGGTCGCGTGCTCAAGGGTGTCCACGGCTTCGAGCACGAGTTGCCGCTGCGGCGTCAGCCGGTAGCCGCGCTGCCTGAGGTCGCTCTTCCAGTCGGTGCTCACCACACTGGAAAGTCTAGAGCCACCCGGTGGAAGGCCTACTTGAAGAACGCGATGCCGTCGTCGGGCAGGTCGTCCGGGAGGGCCTTGGCCCAGCGCTCGACCTCCTCCGGGGTGACGACCTTCTTCAGGTGCGCCGACATGTAGGGGCGCAGCTCGACCTCGGGGGTCTGCTTCTCGCCGACCCACATGAGGTCGCTCTTGACGTAGCCGTACAGGCGCTTGCCGCCGGTGTAGGGCTGCGAGGCGGCCGTACGCGCCACGGCGTCCGTGACCAGGTCGATCTGGGGCTTCTTGTCGGCCAGCTCGCCGTACCAGATCTCGATGACACCGTCGTCGCGGGTCATCGTGACCTCGACCTTGCGGCCCGCGTCGATCCGCCAGAAGCCGGACTCCGACTCCAGCGGACGGACCTTGTTCCCGTCGTTGTCCAGCACCCAGGTGTGGGAGCGGTACTCCAGGAAGTCCCGGCCGTCGTGGGTGAAGGTGACCTCCTGGCCGAAGTTGCACTTCTCCGAGCCGGGGAAGTCGTGGACGCCCGCACCGGCCCAGTTCCCGAGCAGGAAGGCGAGGGGAACCAGGTCCTTGTGGAGGTCGGACGGGATCTCGATCATGAGCGGCAGTTCCTAGGTGGGGGTCAGCGCTGGCCCTGGTACAGCTTCTTCACGGTCAGCCCGGCGAAGGCGAGGACGCCGACGCAGACCAGGACCAGCAGGGTTTCGAAGAAGATCTCCACGGGTGCTCCTTGAGCGAGGGTGGGCGTACGACAGAGCCGGGCCCCAGCTTACGCGTCCGGGGCCCGGAGCTCCCGGTCAGGTACGCCCTCCGGCGTCCCTTCGGGATCAGCCGAGCAGCTGGCTCTGCAGGACGACCGTCTGCTGGAAGGGAACGGCGGGGGCGGTCCCCCTCCGGGACTGCAGGATCACCGCGAAGACGTCCCCGGCGGCGACGTAGGCCTGCCGGACCTGCTCGGCGCCGTACGGCTTCGACTCGACGTAGGCGGTGCGCTCGACCCCGGAGACGGCGGCCCGCTCGGGGAAGCCCTCGTCGTAGACGGCCGCGCCGGAGCCGCGCACCTGGTAGGCCGGGGTGCCGTAGGCGACGTTGTCGCTCGCGAACTGGTTGTCCACGACGTTCGCCGTGCCGAACTGCAGCAGGTAGACACGGGTCCGGGTGCCGTCCGGGGTGGTCCAGCCGCGGGCCGCGATGTGCCGCAGGCCGTTGTCGACCAGCTTCTGCCGCAGTTCGTCCCGCTCCTCCTCGACGGCGTACTCCGCCAGGTAGTCCTCCGTCGCCAGCCAGCCGTCCGAGCCGCGCAACGCCTTGTCCTCCCTCGCGCCCCCGGGCGCGGGCAGGAGCAGGGCGCGCAGGTCGGCGTAGTGGGCGCCGGCCGGGTTCCCGTCGGCGAACGGACCGGGGCTGCCCGAGGGCAGCGGCGGCCTGGTCAGCTCCGGGTACTCCCAGCGGCCGTCCGAGGCGGTGGCCAGTCCGGGGACGTCCGTCCGGTCCATCCGGGTGATCCCGTACGCCGTTCCCGCCCCGGCCACCGCGAAGACCGCGACGGCCGCGGTCCAGCGCAGCACGGCCCGCAGGGCGCGGCGGTCCTTGCCGGGGGCCGGAGTCTGGAGCCCGCCCTCGGCCCCGGCGGCGGCCGGGGAGAAGACCTGTGCCACGGGCTGCTCCGGGGGGACGGTTGTCTCCTGCTCGCTCATACGGCCTTCCCCGGTTCGGCGATGCGGTCGAGTTGGGTGGTCATGAGCTTCGCGACTCCGTCGGCGTCGAGCGACTTCGGGCCGTACGCGGTGGCGTTGACCAGGATGTCGCCGACATAGCCGGAGCACAGCATCATGCCGAGGTCCTCGTCGGAGGCCTTGGGCGAGCGGAAGCACTTGGCGTTCTCGTGGCCCTTGATCCCCGGGCCCGCGCGCAGGACGCCCAGGGTGTCGAGGAACGTGTTCTGGAGCCTGGAGGCGGAGCGCACCGCGGCCGTGTCCTCCATCTCGGCCAGCACGATGTTCACCGAGTAGATCTGCTCGTTCCACAGGTAGGCCTTGGACTGGTCGCTGTAGTAGCTGCGCATCGCCATGCCCTTGAGGTGCTGCCGGTCGATCTGCTGCTCCATCCGCTTGCGCAGGGACCGCGGCAGGCTGCTCACCGACTCCTTCCGCAGGGCCGTGGCCTGCGCGCCGCTCAGCTGTGCGTCGGCACCGAACTGTCCGATGTCGGGGCCGCGGGTCCAGTTGTCGGTCCCGTACGGCACGAGCAGGCCGGCGAGCCCCTTGCGCGACTCCGCCCGGCCCTGGTCGACCTTGGCCCTGGGGAACTTCCACGCGGGAGCACCCGCGTCGCGGTCGGCGCCCTGCACGGTCACGACGGTGTAGCCGACCCCGGCGACGACGGCCCCGGCCAGCAGCACGGAACCGACGACGGCGGCGACCCGGCCCCGGCGGCGGGGCTCGTTCCGGTTCTCGGTCACAGCCGCTCCATCTGCCGCTCGGCCAGGTCCGTGATCGTCTTCCTGGTGATCGGCTTGGAGCTGTAGGCCCAGATCTCCATCGCTATGTCCCCGCGCCAGGCATGCGCCTCGGCGTTGTAGAGCGGCGCGTGGTTGTGCACGTACGCCCTGCCGTCCCCGGTGCCGGGAATGCTCCAGCTGTCGGTCGGCGACACGGACTCCGCGTCGTCCTGGAGGTTGTGGCTGGAGTCGGTGGCCGCCATGGAGTCCTCCTGGCGGAACTGGACCAGCCGGATCTCCACGCTGTACGCGTGGCCGACCCGCCAGCCGGTGACGGCCGCCCGGCGGAACTGGTCCGTGACGAGCGAGCTGAACTCCGCGCCCGCGTCGGTGTAGTCGCCGGCGTACGCGGCCAGGTCCATCCAGCCGTCCCGGGGCAGCCAGTCCGCCGTCCGGGTGCCGCGCGGCTTCGCCAGCAGCAGCTTGCGCAGGTCGCCGTCGGTCCTGACCTTGCGGTCCTGCGCGGCCGAGAGCGGTTCGACCTCGCCCTTGGCCTGCTCGATCACCGACTGGGAGAGCGACGGCAGCTTCGTGGGCTCGCGGTCGGCCTGCACGAGATACCCCGCGCAGGTGCCGGCGACCACACCGAGCAGGGCGGCGGCACCGGCCAGCCGGGGCGTACGGCCGCGCCGGCGGGGCCGGGACGGGTCGGACGCATCCGGCACGACCGGCGCGTCGGATCTCTCTTCTGTTGCTTCCAAGACGTCTCCCTGATCACGGGAAGCGTGGATTCCGTCATCCGCGCGCACAGGAGACTCATGGCATGCGCATGTAGTTGCAGGGGAAAGGATTACGATTCGGCCATGGCGAAGAAGCTCGTGATCAAGGTGACCGCCGGGGCCGACGCACCCGAGCGCTGCTCACAGGCGTTCACGGTGGCGGCGGTGGCCGTGGCCAGCGGGGTCGAGGTCTCGTTGTGGCTGACCGGGGAGTCGTCCTGGTTCGCACTGCCGGGGCGGGCCGCCGAGTTCGAGCTGCCGCACGCGGCGCCGTTGCCGGACCTGATCGACTCGATCCTCGCGGCCGGCCGCATCACGCTGTGCACGCAGTGCGCCGCCCGGCGCGAGATCACCGAGAAGGACGTCCTGGAGGGCGTACGGATCGCGGGCGCGCAGGTCTTCGTGCAGGAGGCGCTGGGGGACGAGACGCAGGCGCTCGTCTACTGAGCAGCCCGTCTCACGACCTGGGCCGCTTCTTCCCGTCCAGCTCGTCCCACCACTCGTCGGACTGCGGGTCCCCCGAGGGGTCGTCCCACCAGCGGTCCTCGGGGCCGCGCCGGTTGGCCACCATCGCGGCCACGGGCGGGATGACCATGGCGACCACGCACATGCCGACCGCCGCGGGGATCGACCAGAGGCGCACGACCGCCCACGCCAGGACGAAGAGACCGATGCAGGTCCCCATCATGGCGAAGTACAGATGACGTCGCCTCGAGAGCACGGTTCCAGGGTAGGTCCGGACAGGCCGAAGGGCCGCACCCCAGGCGTCCAACCCGGGGGTGCGGCCCTTCGGCCGGTTCTGAGGTTGCTCAGACCGCGATCGCGACCTCCGCGAGGCCGCCCTTCTGGGCCACGACCGTGCGGTCGGCGGTGGCGCCGGGGACGAGGGCACGCAGGGTCCAGGTGCCCTCGGCCGCGTAGAAGCGGAACTGTCCCGTGGCGGAGGTGGGGACCTCCGCGGTGAACTCGCCGGTCGAGTCCAGCAGACGGACGTAGCCGGTCACCGGCTCGCCGTCGCGGGTCACCTGACCCTGGATCGTGGTCTCACCGGGCTTGATCGTCGAGGCGTCCGGGCCGCCGGCCTTCGCTCCACACATGTCTTTCTCCAGAGGGGTCTGACCAGAAGGTCGGTCGGTGGGTTACTTGTTGGCGCCGAGCTCGATCGGCACGCCGACGAGGGAGCCGTACTCGGTCCAGGAGCCGTCGTAGTTCTTGACGTTCTGGACGCCGAGCAGCTCGTGCAGCACGAACCAGGTCAGGGCCGAGCGCTCACCGATACGGCAGTAGGCGATCGTGTCCTTGGCGAGGTCCACCTGCTCGGCGGCGTAGAGCTCCTTGAGCGCGTCGTCCGACTTGAAGGTGCCGTCGTCGTTGGCGTTCTTCGACCACGGGATGTTGCGGGCGGTCGGGACGTGGCCCGGGCGCTGCGACTGCTCCTGCGGGAGGTGGGCCGGGGCGAGCAGCTTGCCGGAGAACTCGTCGGGCGAGCGGACGTCGACGAGGTTCTGCGAGCCGATGGCCGCCACGACGTCGTCGCGGAAGGCGCGGATCGAGGTGTCCTGGGCCTTGGCCCGGTAGTCGGTCGCGGCGCGCTCGGGCACGTCGGCGCCGTCGACCAGCTCGCGGGCGTCCAGCTCCCACTTCTTGCGGCCGCCGTCGAGGAGCTTGACGTTCTCGTGGCCGTAGAGCTTGAAGTACCAGTAGGCGTACGACGCGAACCAGTTGTTGTTGCCGCCGTAGAGGATCACCAGCGTGTCGTTGGCGATGCCCTTCTTCGACAGGAGCTTCTCGAAGCCCTCCTGGTCGATGAAGTCGCGGCGGACCGGGTCCTGCAGATCCTTGGTCCAGTCGATGCGGATCGCGTTCTTGATGTGGTTCTTCTCGTAGGCGGACGTGTCCTCGTCCACCTCCACGATCGCGATGCCGGGGTTGTCCAGGTTGTCCTGGACCCAGTCGGCGTCGACGAGGACGTCGCTGCGGCTCATGCTCTTCTCTCCTCCGGGGCAGTTACGGCGAGGCGTGCGAGTGCGTACGGGTACGGCTCCGGTTCGTCCGGAGGCGCACGGGTGCCCTTCCAGCAGGGCAGGGGTGAGATGCGGAAGTCGGGGACTTTCGCTCAGAAGGGGCGACAGAGCATGGCGGCAACGCGGCACAGGTCGACTGCCCGCCGCTTCGTGAGATCCGCCTGTCGCTTCATGGCCCCGATCGTAGGGACGTACGGGCGGGCGTGTCACCGGCGTGTCGGACTGTGAGACGAGATCGTCCGGATGTTGGGATATGGAAAGCGCCCGGGGCGTCGTGGGACGGCCTCCGGGCGCTTGTCCCGGTCAGTGCATCTACGGTGCGGACGGGGGCGTCTCGCCTGTCGGACACCCCGTCGTTCGGTCGGCTGTCGTACTACCCAGCCAGCCGGACGTTCGAACCCTTCACGCTGATCTCCACGCCGTCCTCGGCGGCCTGCACCTTGTCCAGCTTGATGCCGCCGGGCAGCTGGTCGACGGCCTGCTGGAAGTCGGTGATCTGGCGGATGCGGTTCTCGGCGATCGCGGCGGCGCCCAGCTTGGGCAGGCTGTCCGCGTGCACCCGGACCTTGTCGTTCTCGACGGTCACCGAGCTGAGGACGGGCACCGTCTGCTTGAGCCCGACCGACGCGACGGTCCCCTCCACCATGACCTTGATCTTGCCGTTGCCGCCGTCGGAGAGGCCCACGACCCGGGCGGTGATCCCCGGGGCGACCTCGGTGGGCTCGGACTTGGCGGTCTTCAGCAGCTCGTCGTACGAGATCGTCGCGGTACCGGTGGCGGTCGCCGCGGTGGCGGAGCTGTAGTCGCCGGAGAAGTCCACGCCCTTCATGTCGGCCTTGAGGTCGTCGATGCGGATGGTCTTGCCGTTGGTGCCGGTGGCCGCCTCGTAGTCCTTGATGCCGACCTCGACGTCGTCCAGGGAGCCGCCCGCGACCTGGGTGAGGAAGGGGAAGCCCTTGATGTCCACGTCCGGGGTCGACGTCAGGTTCTCGGTCGCCCTCAGCTTGTCCGCGGCCTCCCCCTCGGCGAAGTGCACGGCGACGCGGTCGGCGATCACGAAGAGCCCGCCCAGGATCACGACGAGGATCAGGATTATTCGCAGGGCGCGCATGTGGAGGTTCCCCCGGGTCGGCGACGGTGTCCAGCTACGCCACGGTAACCCTGCGGGGCTCGGCCGGTCCGGATTGTGGATCACTTGTGACAGGCACCCTGGGGTGGGGCTGGGTGCGGAGTTGCGCCGTGGGAGTCGGGGTTCCATGCCGGGTACGGGTGCGTTGTGGCTGGTCGCGCACTTCCCCGCGCCCCTCAGGTAGCTTGCGCTGACCGACCTTGAGGGGCGCGGGGAACTGCGCGAGCAACCCCCACGCACTCGCGGCCGGGCGACGGTTCCCACACCCAACGGCGCCTAGCCCAGGGCGCGCCCCAGCACCCACACCACCGGCGCCGCCGCCGACAGGGGAAGCGCCACGCCCGCCGTGAAGTGGACGAAGCGGGACGGGTAGTCGTAGCCGGCGACCCTGTGGCCGATCAGGGCGCAGACCGCGGCCGCCGCTCCCAGGGCGGAGCCCTTCGCGCCGAGGCCCGTCATACCGCCCACCGCGATGCCCGCGCCGGCTGCGGCCAGCACCGAGACCACGACGGACGCCGGGGTCGGCAGCGGCAGCGCGCGGGCCAGGATCGCCACGGCGACCGACGCCGCGCCCACCGAGACCGCGTGCGGGTCGGCAGCGAGATAACCCGTCGCCAGGACCGCGAGGGACGAGGAGGCGACGGTCGCCATCAGGCCGTACATCCGCTCGTCCGGCGAGGCGTGCGAGCGCAGCTGGAGGACCAGGGACAGCAGGACCCAGAGGCCGAGGGGGCCGAGGATCGCCGCCGGCGCGTTCTCGCGGCCCGCGGCCAGGACCGCCACGTCCGCGGTGAGCGCGCCCAGGAAGGCCAGCGCGATGCCCTGGCGGGCGGGCCACATGCCGTTCAGCCGGAACCAGCCCGCCGCCGTCACGGCCTGAAGCAGCACCAGCGGTACGACGAGGGCGTACGGGGCGACGGGGGCCGTCGCGGCCAGGAGCAGGCCGAGCCCGGCGGTGAGCAGCGCCGGCTGCATACCGGGCTCGATGACCGGGGAGCGGCCCTCCAGACGGGCCCGCTGCGCGTCGGTGATGCGGGAGTTCCCGGCGAGGGTGGCGGGGCCGTAGGCGGGATCCGCCTCGGCCTCGGGCCCAGGCGTGGGCGTGGGCGTGGGCTGCTGCTGCTGCGCGGGCTGCTGCTGGTACTGCTGCTGCGCGGGCTGCTGCTGGTACTGCCGGGGCTCGGCGGCCGGTGCCTGCGAGGCGAGCGGCTCCTGCGCCGGCAGGTACGCCGTCTCCGCCGCGTGCACGTGTCCGTGCGTCTGCGTCTCCCAGGTCTGGCCCTGCCACTGCTGGGTGTCCTGCGGGTCGTACCCCGTGTGCGGGTACGCGTCGGCGTACTGGCCCTGCCCGTCGCCGTACTGCCCGTTGCCGTACTGGTCGTACCCGGCCTGGGGCTGCTGCCCGGGCCAGGCCTGCGCAGCCGCCTGGTGCTGCTGGTTCTGGTTCTGGTGCTGTCCGTACGGGTCGTAACCCTCGTACCCCTCGTACGGCCCGCCCTGATACGGCTGGTCGCTCAACGCCTCATCCTCCTGCGAACGGCGGGAGCACCTCGACCGTGCCGCCCTCGGCCAGCCGTACCGTCTCATGTGCGCGGGTTCCCACGGGGTGACCGTCGACGATGAAGGAGCATCGCTGCAGGACGCGCGTGAGTTCACCGGGGTGTTGCTCACGCACCGCGGCGAGCGCGTCGGCGAGGGTGGCCGCGTCGTACGGCTCCTCGGCGACCTGGGCCGCGGCCTTGGCAGCGGCCCAGTAGCGGACCGTGACCTTGGGCATCTGGTTCCTCACTCGACGGCAGGAGAACTGACAAGAGACTGGGGACGGACGGTGTCAGGCTAAGGCACCCCGGCGGCGCCGGAACGCGCGTGCCCGACGGCCCAGTCGCCGATCCGGGCCAGCAGGGCCTCGCCCGTCGCGTGCTCGGCGTGGCCCATGCCGGGCTCCAGCCAGAGTTCGGCGTGGTCCCCGGCGGCCTCGGCGAGCATCCGGGGGTGGTCGAGCGGGAAGTAGCCGTCGCGGTCGCCGTGCACGATGAGCAGCGGGGTGGGCGCGATCCGCGGGACCGCCTGCACCGGGGAGAGCGGGACCGGGTCCCACTCGCGGTGGTGGATGCGGGTGCGCAGGCCGTAGCGGCCGACCAGGCGGCCCTCGGGGCGGGTGACCAGCCAGTGCAGCCGGCGCATGGGGGCGGTGCCCCGGTAGTACCAGCGCGCGGGGGCACTGACCGAGACCACCGCGTCGGCCGCGCCCGGGTACAGGGCCGCGTGCCGCAGCACCACCGAGCCGCCCATGGAGAAGCCGACGGTCACCAGGCGCGCGTGCCCGTGGCCGCGCGCCCACTCCACCGCGGCGGCCAGGTCCAGCACCTCCTTGTCGCCGACCGTGGACCGGCCGCCCGAGGCGCCGTGGCCCCGGAAGGAGAAGGTGACGACGGCGCCGTAACGGGCGAGCACGCCCGCCACCCTTCGTACATGCGGCCGGTCCACGTCCCCGGTGAAGCCGTGGGCGATCACGAACACCAGGTCGCGGGAGGGTGGACATGAGGTGTCGGGCGCCGCTTCGTATACGACCGCGGCCGGGTTGTATACGGAATCGACCGGAACTCCGTCGGCCGTGTGCAGAAACGTCCTGTTAGAGCCCCGTGTGCCTGTCTCGGGATTCGGACGATCGGTGGAACGTGCCGTATGACCTGCCGGACGGTTGCTCATGTGGGCTATTCTGCTGGGCAGAGGACTCGGGCAGCGTAGCCCCCGGGTCCTTTTGTGCTTTCGGAAGCGTTGTATACGAAGCGGGAAACCTCAGGTGACCGTGGGTGTACGGGCCTTCGGGATCGCAGACGCAGTGCCGTACCGCACACGTCCTCGCAGGGACCGAGGAGGAACCAGACGTATGAGTTCTCTGCTGCTCCTGACCAACGCCCTCCAGCCGTCGACGGAGGTGCTGCCCGCGCTCGGTCTGCTCCTGCACAACGTGCGGGTCGCCCCGGCCGAGGGCCCCGCCCTGGTCGACACCCCGGGCGCCGACGTCATCCTCATCGACGGCCGCCGCGACCTGCCACAGGTGCGCAGCCTCTGTCAGCTGCTGCGCTCGACCGGCCCCGGCTGCCCCCTTCTCCTCGTCGTCACCGAGGGCGGCCTGGCCGCCGTCACCGCCGACTGGGGCATCGACGACGTGCTGCTCGACACCGCGGGCCCGGCCGAGGTCGAGGCCCGGCTCCGGCTCGCGATGGGCCGGCAGCAGATCGTCAACGACGACTCCCCGATGGAGATCCGCAACGGCGACCTGTCCGTGGACGAGGCGACCTACTCGGCCAAGCTCAAGGGCCGGGTCCTGGACCTCACCTTCAAGGAGTTCGAACTCCTCAAGTACCTCGCCCAGCACCCGGGCCGGGTCTTCACCCGCGCCCAGCTGCTGCAGGAGGTGTGGGGCTACGACTACTTCGGTGGCACCCGGACCGTCGACGTGCACGTACGGCGGCTGCGCGCCAAGCTCGGCCCCGAGCACGAGTCGCTGATCGGGACCGTCCGGAACGTCGGTTATCGATTCGTTACGCCTGAAAAAGGCGACCGGTCCGGTGACGACTCGAAGGCCAAGGCGGACCGGGCAAAGGCGGAAGATGCGGGCGCATCCGCCGTCCTGGACGGCTCCGAGGTCCACGCGGACGCATAGCGGAGGCACGGGAACCGCTTGTGCAGGGCATTGCTACCGCACAGTCGGCATGCGATACGCCCTGCCCAGAGCGGGTCCATCCGCGTAGACTCCGCGCGTGGCCAAGGTGACTCGGGATGATGTGGCACGGCTGGCTGGGACCTCCACCGCCGTCGTCAGTTATGTCATCAACAACGGACCCCGGCCGGTCGCCCCGGCCACGCGCGAGCGTGTCCTCGCCGCGATCAAGGAGCTGGGGTACCGGCCCGACCGGGTCGCCCAGGCGATGGCGTCCAGGCGCACCGACCTCATAGGCCTGATCATCCCGGACGCCCGCCAGCCCTTCTTCGGCGAGATGGCGCACGCGGTCGAGCAGGCCGCGTCCGAGCGCGGAAAGATGGTGCTCGTCGGCAACACCGATTACATCGGCGAACGCGAGGTGCACTACCTGCGCGCGTTCCTCGGTATGCGGGTGTCGGGCCTGATCCTGGTCAGCCACGCGCTGAACGACCTCGCGGCCGCCGAGATCGAGGCCTGGGACGCCCGGGTGGTGCTGCTGCACGAGCGCCCGGAGGCCATCGACGACGTCGCCGTCGTCACCGACGACCTGGGCGGCGCCCAGCTCGCCGTACGGCACCTGCTGGAGCACGGCTACGAGTACGTCGCCTGTATGGGCGGCATGGCCGAGACACCGGCCGTGGGCGACCCGGTCTCCGACCACGTCGAGGGCTGGAAGCGGGCCATGGCCGAGGCGGGCATCTCCACCGAGGGCCGGCTGTTCGAGGCGCCGTACAACCGCTACGACGCCTACCGCGTGGCCCTGGAGGTCCTGTCCGGTCCGAACCGCCCGCCCGCGGTCTTCTGCTCCACCGACGACCAGGCGATCGGCCTGCTGCGGGCCGCCCGCGAGCTGCGCATCGACGTGCCCGGCGAGCTGGCGGTGGCCGGGTTCGACGACATCAAGGAGGCGGCACTCGCCGACCCGCCGCTGACGACGATCGCCTCGGACCGCTCGGCGATGGCCCGGGCCGCGGTGGACCTGGTCCTGGACGACGGGCTCAGGGTGCCGGGCTCGCGGCGCGAGCGGCTGAAGACCTTCCCGTCCCGGCTGGTGGTCCGCACGAGCTGCGGCTGCGCCTGAGCCCTTCATGAAGGGCTCATGAGAGCCCGGCCCAGGCACGAGAGGTCTCTTTATATCGGGCAAACGAGGTTCTGCCGGGCTTCTCAGGGAGCACTCAGGAAGCTCTCATGGTTGCGGGACATCCTCTTGTCATGACCGAGAGCCAGGGCGCGTACAGCCCGCAGCAGCACAGCTACTCCGCTCCCGTGAACCCCGAATGGCCGCCCCCGCCGCCGTACGAGCCCCCGACGGCCACGATGCCGGCTCCCGAGCCCGGCCCCGCGCCGAGGCGCAAGCGCACCCGAGGCCCGATGGGGCTGCTCGCGGCGGTGGCGATCGTCGCCGCCGCGGTCGGCGGCGGCACGGCCTACGCCTTCCAGGAGCTGACCGGCAAGGACACGGTCGCCTCCACCGGTACGACCACCACGGTGGTCCCCTCCAGCAAGAAGGGCGACGTCGCCGCGATCGCCGCCGCGGTCAGCCCGAGCGTGGTCGAGATCCAGGCGACGCTGGGCAGCGGCTCGTCCACCGGCTCCGGCGTGGTCATCACCGGTGACGGCGAGATCGTCACCAACAACCACGTCGTCTCCGGCGCCACCTCCGTCAAGGTGCGCACCAGCGACGGCGAGAGCTACACCGCCGAGATCGTCGGCACCGACAGCTCCAAGGACCTCGCCCTGATCAAGCTGAAGGGCGCCTCCGGTCTGAAGGCCGCCTCGCTCGGCGACTCCTCCGGCGTCCAGGTCGGCGACTCGGTCGTGGCGATCGGCTCCCCCGAGGGCCTGACCGGCACCGTCACCAGCGGCATCGTCTCCGCGCTCGCCCGTGACGTGACCGTCTCCACGGACGAGAACCAGGGCCAGAACCAGGGCGGCGACGGACAGTGGCCGTTCCAGTTCGGCGGCCGCCAGTTCAACGGCGACACCGGCTCGTCCACGACCACCTACAAGGCGATCCAGACGGACGCCTCGCTGAACCCCGGCAACTCCGGTGGCGCGCTGATCGACGCGAGCGGCCACATCATCGGCATCAACTCCGCGATGTACTCGTCGAGTTCGCAGTCCTCGTCGTCCTCGGACGCGGGCAGCATCGGCCTGGGCTTCGCGATCCCCGTCAACACCGTCAAGTCCGACCTGGCCAAGCTGCGGGCGGGCTCCACCAGCTGAGCCCCCGCGGGGCACGAGGGAGTACGTCATGATCAAGCAGGTTTCCCACCAGGCCGCCAGCACCGGTCCGGCCGACCTCGTCCTGGCCCTCTCGGTCGCGCACGCACTGCACACGCCGGCCCCGCACACGCCGGCCCCGCGCGCCCCGGAGGTACCGCCCGTCCCCCAGCTGATGGGCCTGCGCACCTCGGCCGGCCGCCCGCACCGCCACAAGGTGCCGCTGCGCCGCCTCACCGCGATCAGCGAGCTGAGCACGCTGGGCGTCTGAGCCCGGCGCACCTGCCCGGCGGCCCCGACTCGTGCGAGGCTGAGAGACACCCGTCCACGACCCACCGCACCCCGAGGAACGCGAGCGATGAGCCCCGCCGAAGGCGACCGTGACCCCCAGCGCATCCTGATCGTCGACGACGAGCCCGCCGTCCGCGAGGCACTCCAGCGCAGCCTCGCGTTCGAGGGGTACGACACGCAGGTCGCCGTCGACGGCGCGGACGCGCTGGACAAGGCCCAGGCCTACCGGCCCGACCTGGTCGTCCTGGACATCCAGATGCCCCGCATGGACGGCCTGACCGCCGCCCGCCGCATCCGGGGCGCCGGCGACACGACCCCGATCCTCATGCTCACGGCCCGCGACACGGTCGGCGACCGGGTGACGGGCCTGGACGCCGGGGCCGACGACTACCTGGTCAAGCCCTTCGAGCTGGACGAACTCTTCGCCCGCATCCGCGCCCTGCTGCGCCGCAGCACCTATGCGTCGTCCGTGTCCGCCGAGGCCCAGGAGGACGAGGCGCTGACCTTCGCCGACCTGCGCATGGACCTCGCGACGCGCGAGGTCACCCGGGGCGGCCGCCAGGTCGGACTGACCCGCACGGAGTTCACCCTGCTGGAGATGTTCATGGCCCACCCGCGCCAGGTCCTCACCCGCGAGCAGATCCTCAAGGCGGTGTGGGGCTTCGACTTCGAGCCGTCGTCCAACTCCCTGGACGTCTATGTCATGTACCTGCGCCGCAAGACGGAGGCCGACGGCGAGCCGCGGCTCGTGCACACGGTCCGGGGCGTGGGGTACGTCCTTCGTCAGGGCGGCGCGGAGTGAACAAGCTGGTCCGCAGGTACCGGGCCCTGCCGATCCGGGCGCGACTGGCGATGCTGGTGGCGTCGGCGGTGGCGTTCGCGGTGGCCGCGGTCTCGGTCACGTGCTGGTTCATCGTGGAGCGCAAGCTCTACGACCAGGTCGACAGCGACCTGCAGAAGGCCTCCTCGCCGCAGCGGCCGGGGGACGCGATGTCCACGCTGGAGTCGTGCCCGCAGAAGCCGAGCGGGTCCGACCTCGGCGGCTTCCACATCCACAGCAGCTACTACCAGCTCATGAAGCGCGACGGCACCGCCTGTGTGTTCGCGAACTCCGCGGGCCGGGTGCGGACCACCGCTTCCGACATCACCGTCATCACCGACGCGGCCGCCCACGACGGCCTCCTGCACCAGAAGTTGCTCATGCGCAACGGCACCGACGCCGAGGGCAACGCCGTACGCGTGCTGACCCAGCCCCTGACCGTCACCAGCGGTCTGGGCTCTCCGCCGACGCTGGTTCCGGACACTGCTCTCCAGGTCGCGATACCGCTGAAGAACACCCAGAACACGCTCAACGACCTCGCCCTGATCCTCCTCGCCGTCTCCGGCATCGGAGTGGTCGGGGCCGGTGCGGCGGGTCTCGCGGTGGCCCGTGCGGGACTGCGGCCGGTCGACAAGCTCACCGAGGCCGTCGAGCACGTCGCACGGACCGAGGACCTGAGTGTCCGCATCCCCGTGGAGGACGACAGCGAGGACGAGGTCGCCCGGCTCTCCCGGTCCTTCAACTCGATGACCACCGCCCTGGCCGGCTCCCGCGACCTGCAGCAGCAGCTCATCGCGGACGCCGGCCATGAACTGCGCACCCCCCTCACCTCCCTGCGCACCAACATCGAACTGCTCACCCGCAGCGAGGAGACGGGCCGCCCGATCCCGCCGGAGGACCGCAAGGCGCTCCTCGCCTCGGTGAAGGCGCAGATGACGGAGCTGGCCGCCCTGATCGGCGACCTGCAGGAGCTGTCCCGCTCGGAGGGCCAGCGCGGCGAACGCGTCCAGGTCGTCGCCTTCCAGGACACCGTCGAGGCCGCCCTGCACCGGGCCCGGCTGCGCGGACCGGAGCTGACGATCACGGCGGACCTGAAGCCCTGGTTCGTACGCGCGGAGCCCTCCGCCCTGGAGCGGGCGATCGTCAACGTCCTCGACAACGCGGTGAAGTTCAGCCCGGACGGCGGTGCGATCGACGTCCAGCTGACCGACGGCGTCCTGACCGTCCGCGACCACGGCCCCGGCATCCCCGCCGACGAACTGCCGCACGTCTTCGACCGGTTCTGGCGCTCGCCGAGCGCGCGGGCCCTGCCGGGCTCGGGCCTGGGCCTGTCCATCGTGGCCCGCACGGTCCAGCAGGCCGGCGGCGAGGTCACCCTCGCCCGGGCGGACGGCGGCGGCACGGTGGCGACGGTGCGGCTGCCGGGCGCGCCCACGGCTCCGCCGGAAACCGCCGCCCGGTAAGACCTGCGGCCTCTTCCGGTGCCGGCACCCGGCCGAAGGCGTCCGCCACCGCCCGGCCCGCCGCAGGCCAACGGCGGGGAGGTCACCCGGGAGGCCATGGACCGCTTCCTCCAGGAGTCGGCCGAACTGCAGGGCCTGGACGACGCCTCGTACCGGCTGCTGCGCGGAGTGCGCTGGCTCGCCGGGCTGTGCGTCTGCCTCGCCGCCGCCGGACTCGACCTCTGGGTGCCCTGCTGCGCTGCCGCCGGCTGCGCAGGGGAGTCCGCTACCACCTCCGCTCCCTGATCAACCGCCGCCGCTGGCCCCGCATCGTCCTGGGCCAGGCCGCCTGGGCGATGTTCTGTGCCCTGCTTCTCACGCAGATCCCATGGACGGACCGGGCCGTGCCGCAGATCATCTTCTGGGCGGGGCTGGTGCCGACGGCGGCCACGATCTGGTTCGACCGGCGGAAGCGGACCTGAGGCGGCACACGAAGGCGGGCGGGGCGTGGACACGTACGGCGGCGGGATCGAACGCGAGTACCGCAAGCGGAGGAAGACACCGCGCTCCTTCGCCCTCGGCATGGGGGTGCTGGGTCTGACCAGCGTCTTCCATATGGCGCGGCAGCACAGCACGCCCTCTTGGGTTCCGGTGTCGTTCGCCGTGCTGTACGTCGTGCTGTTCGTCAAGATGGGCCTGTACCTGCGGCGCGGCCGCACACTCGTCGGGGCCCGGGGGATCACCGCACGGCGGGCGGTGACCGAGCGCGGCCGGGCCTGGCACGAGATCTACGACATCCGGGCCGAGCCGATTCCGAAGGCCCCCGCGTCCGCCCGCAAGTGGCTCACGTACCTGTACGACACCGAAGGCCGCCGGTTCGTGCTGCCGCATCTGGACGACTGGCAGCTGGACGACGTGCCCGCCGAGGTCGCCGCGCTGCGCGAGGCCGCAGCCCTGCACCGCGGCGCCGGCTGGGAGCGACGGCCGCAGGTGGAGGCGCTGATCCGGCGGCGGGCCGGGCACCGCAAGGCGTGGGAGCGGGCGTCCATCGGCGGCATGGTCGCCCTTTTCTGCGGCTTCCTGCTGTGGGTGGCGTTCCTGTTCACCACGGACCACCCGCCCACGTTCCTGCTGTTCCTGTGGCTTCCGCTGGGCACGTTCGCGGTGCTCGCCGCACTGCTGAACTGGCGCTGGGAGTCCCAGGTCCCCGAGGCGCAGCAACAGCCCTGAGAGAAATTCTCAGGGCTGTTCCGGAACCGCGGTGCCATTCGCACAGGTTTTACTGCACGACGGTGATCCGGTCCGCGGCCGGAGGCGCGAGGGGCGAGCCGGCCGACGAGTGCGCCGTCAGGTACTTCTCCAGCGCGGCCAGGTCGTCCCCGCCCACCAGGTCGTCGGTGCCCTGACCGAGGGTCGGGAAGCCGTCGCCGCCGCCCGCCAGGAAGCTGTTGGTGGCGACGCGGTAGGTGGCCGCCGGGTCGACCGGCGCGCCGTTCAGCCGGATGGAGCCGGTGACCACGCGGTCGGCGCCGGTCTTCGTCATGTCCAGCGTGTACGTCAGACCCGCCGACGGCTGCAGGATCTTCGGGACCGCCGCGTTCGCCCCGCTCACCTGCTCCTTGAGCACCTGGATCAGCTGGGCGCCGGTGAAGTCCTGGAGGTTCACGGTGTTGGCGAAGGGCTGGACGGTGAAGCCCTCGGCGTAGGTGACGACCCCGTCGCCCTCGGCGCCCTTGGCCTGGTAGGTCAGACCCGCCCGCACGCCGCCCGGGTTCATCAGGGCGAGGCTGGTCCTCGGGTCCAGCTCCCGGCCGTGGGCGAGCTGCGCGTCGGCGATCAGGTCGCCCATCGGGGACTCGGTGCCGGTGTTGTTGATGTCGGCCGAGATGTAGCCGATGGCGCGGTTGCCGATGGGGGCCGCCAGGGTGTTCCAGCGGGAGATCAGGTCCGTCATGTCCGGGGCCTTCGGGACGTCCCGGGTGACCACGTGGTTCGCGGACTTCACGGCCGTACGCGCGATGTCGCCGGTGAAGCGGTCGTACGTCAGCGTGGTGTCGGTGTACAGACGGCCGAAGGAGGCCGCCGAGGTGACCGTGCGGGGCTTGCCCGACGGGTCAGGGACCGTGCAGACGTAGGCCTGGTGGGTGTGGCCGGTGACCAGGGCGTCGACCGCCGGGGTCACGTTCTTCGCGATGTCGACGATCGGGCCCGAGATGCCCGAGCCCGCACCCGCGGAGTCACAGTCGTAGTTGTACGCGCCCGAGGCCGGGAAGCCGCCCTCGTGGATCAGGGCCACGATCGACTGGACGCCCTGGCGCTGCAGCACCTTGGCGTACTTGTTGATCGTCTCGACCTCGTCCTTGAAGGCGAGCCCCTTGACGCCGTCGGCGGAGACGATGTCCGGGGTGCCCTCGAGCGTGACGCCGATGAAGCCGATCCGTACGTCCTTCTTCTTCCAGACCCAGTACGGCTTCAGGATCGGCTTGCCGGTCTTCTCGTCCTGGACGTTCGCGGCCAGGTACGGGAAGTCCGCGCCCTCGAACTCCTCGTCGTTGTAACAGCCGTCCGTGGGGTGGCAGCCGCCGTTCTGCAGGCGGGCCAGTTCCCGTGCGCCCTCGTCGAACTCGTGGTTGCCGACCGAGGTGACGTCCAGGTCCAGCTTGTTGAGGGCCTCGACGGTGGGCTCGTCGTGGAAGAGACCGGACAGCAACGGGGAGGCACCGACCATGTCGCCGCCGGCCGCGGTGATGGAGTACGGGTGCCCCTGGCGGGCCTTGCGCAGGTGCGTGGCGAGGTACTCGACGCCCCCCGCGTCGACCGTCTTCGTCGTACCGTCCGGCTGGAGTTCGGTGACCCGGCCGGAGGAGCCCGACGGGGGTTCGAGGTTGCCGTGCAGGTCGTTGAAGGACAGGAGCTGAACGTCCTGGTAGCGGCTCGGCAGCGGGTGATGACCCCTGCCACCGTGGGCCTGCGCGGGCAGCGCGGCGGCCAGGGCGGCGGCCGTGGCGAGAGCCGCGGTCGCGCCGAGGAAGGCGTAGGTACGACGTCTGGTGCGCCGGGGCGCGGCTGGCATGGGGCCCCCTGTGGGTCGGCTGTGGCGAGTGGCCGTTCCGGCGCAGCCTAGGGTCAACGCGCGTAGCGCGACAGGGGGTTCGTGGTTACGTCCTGGTTTCCCTTTGGTGATTCCTTTACGTGCTTCGCTGTCGGCACTTCGGCCCGCCCGCCCCGTACCCTCGTACGCATGAGCAGCGACGACGCCGTACGGCCCTTCCCCTCCCGCTCCATCGAGACCTTCTCCGCACTCGACCCGGACCGGGCCGAGGCCGTGCTCGGGCTGCTCTCCGAGGCCGCCCGTGTCGACGGACAGCAGCCCGTGTCCGAGCAGGGGCGGTTGCAGCTGCGCGGGGGCGCCCGCCCCGGAGTGTCGCATCTGCTGCTGACCGTCGGGGACGAACTCGTCGGCTACGCCCAGCTGGAGGACACCGACCCGGTCGAGGCACCGGCCGCCGAACTGGTCGTCCACCCCGCGCATCGCGGGCACGGGCACGGGCGGGCGCTGGGCTCGGCCCTGCTCGCCGCCTCGGGCAAGCGGCTGCGGGTGTGGGCGCACGGCGGGCACTCCGCCGCCCGGCATCTCGCCCAGGTGCTCGGACTGACCCTCTTCCGCGAACTGCGGCAGATGCGGCGGTCGTTGACCGATCTGGAACTGCCCGATCCGGTGCTGCCGCCGGGCGTGAGCGTGCGCGCCTTCGAGTCCGGCAAGGACGACGCGGCCTGGCTCGCCGTCAACGCGGCCGCCTTCGCGCACCACCCGGAGCAGGGCTCGCTGACCCAGCGCGACCTGGACGACCGCAAGGCCGAACCGTGGTTCGACCCGGCCGGGTTCTTCCTCGCCGAGCGGGCCGGGGAGCTGGTCGGCTTCCACTGGACCAAGGTGCACGCCGAGGAGGGGCTCGGCGAGGTGTACGTGCTCGGGGTCCGCCCGGGCGAGCAGGGCGGCGGCCTCGGCAAGGCCCTGACCACGATCGGCCTGCGCCATCTGGCCGCCCAGGGACTGCCGACGGCGATGCTGTACGTCGACGCGGACAACAAGGCCGCGGTGTCGGTGTACGAGCGGCTGGGGTTCGGCACGCACGAGACCGACCTGATGTACCGCGCAGAAACGTGACATGACCCCACACGAGGGGCGGCCGTCTTGACGGCCGCCCCTCTCTTGCATCACCCTTTCACTACTCAATTAGTGAAAGGGTGGTTCAGCGCGTGGTCGAATTCCGCATCGACCGGCACAGCGGTGTCGCCACCTACGTCCAGATCGTCCAGCAGACCAAACAGGCCCTCCGCCTGGGCCTGCTGCAGCCCGGCGACCGGCTGCCGACGGCCCGCGAGGTCGTCGAGGCCACCGCCATCAACCCCAACACCGTCCTCAAGGCCTACCGCGAGCTGGAGCGGGAGGGTCTGGTCGAGGCGCGGCGCGGGCTCGGCACCTTCGTCCGACGGTCCCTGGGCGCCGCCCCGGCCGACTCCCCCCTGCGGGCGGAGCTGGAGGGGTGGGCGGCGCGGGCCGTCGAGGCGGGGCTGGACCGGGACGACGTGGCGGCCCTCTTCACCGCCGTACTCGACACGCACTTCCAGGGAGAACGTTCATGAGCGACACGGCTCTCGAGGCCACCGGCCTCGGCAAGCGCTTCGGGCGCAGGGGAGGCTGGGCGCTGCGCGAGTTCGCGTTCCGGCTGCCCGCCGGGCGGGTGTGCGCCCTCGTCGGACCCAACGGCGCCGGCAAGTCGACGCTGCTCGCCCTCGCCGCCGGACTGCTCCCGCCCACCGAGGGCCGGCTGACGGTACTGGGCAGCACGCCCGCCGGGGCCCGCGCCCGGGTCGGCTTCGTCGCCCAGGACAAGCCGCTGTACCCGCAGCTCACCGTCGCCGAGACGCTGCGGATGGGCGCCGACCTCAACCCCGAGCGCTGGGACGCGGCCACCGCCGAGCAGATCGTGACCGACGGCGACCTGAACCCGAGGTCCCGCATACGATCCCTGTCCGGCGGGCAGCGCACCCGCGTCGCGCTCGCCCTCGCGCTCGGCAAGCGGCCCGAACTGCTGCTGCTGGACGAGCCGATGGCCGATCTCGACCCGCTGGCCCGGCACGAGCTGATGGGCACCCTGATGGCCGAGGCCGCGCAGCACGGCACCACCATTGTCATGTCCTCGCACGTGGTGGCCGAGCTGGAGGACTCCTGCGACCACCTGCTGCTGGTCGGCGGCGGCCGCATCCGCCTCGCCGGCGAGATCGACGACCTGCTCGCCGCCCACCTGAGGGTCAGCGGGGCCGCCGAGTCCACCGATCTGAGCGGGCACACCGTGGTCGAGTCCCGGGTCACCGGCCGCCAGCTGACCGCGCTGGTCCGCCCGGCCGGACCGCTCCCCGGCGACCTGCGCACCTCGACGCCCTCGCTGGAGGAACTGGTCCTCGCCCACCTGCGCAACCCCGGGGCGCCCGCGCTCGGCGCCGCACCGGCCGTCACCCAGGAGAGTGCCGCGTGACCGCCGCGACGACACCGGCGGCCGTCCGCCGCCCGCACCTCGCCCGCTGGGTCCTGCGCCTGCACCGGCCGGAGCTGCTCGTCTGGGCAGGCCTGGCCGTCCTCGGCGCCGCCCTGCTGCTGTGGCTCGGGGGACCGCTCACCGACGCGGCGGCGGACGGCTGGCGGCAGTACAAGGCCTGCCACTGGTCCGAGAAGTGCGCCTACGACCAGGACGCGATCCTGCGCTACAAGGACGTGTACAACTACCTCACGTTCTCCCTCGCCGCGCTGCCGCTCCTGGTCGCGGCCTGGGCGGGCGCCGCCCTCACCGGCCGCGAGCTGGAGTCCGGCACTGCGCAGCTGGCCTGGGCCCAGGGCGTCACCCCGGCCCGCTGGCTGGCGACCAGGCTGGCGCTGCCGGCCGCCGCGGTCACCGCGGGGACGGGCCTGCTGGCGTTCCTGCACGACCGGGCGTGGGTGGCCGCTCGCGGCCGCGTCGACACGGTCAAGAGCCAGTGGGACGTGTGGACCTTCCAGACCAACGGCCCCACCATCGTCGCCCTGGCGCTGGCCGCCCTGACCGTGGGCGCCCTGGCGGGCCTTGTCCTGCGCCGCGCCCTGCCCGCGCTGGCCACCGCCGTCGTCGCCGTCGCGGGCCTGTGGGGGCTCGCCCAGTGGGTCATGCCGTACCTGTGGCCGACCGTCACCCGCGTGACGGGCTTCGGGCACGCCTTCGGCGACTCCTCCGGCGGCCTGGGCGTCGACCAGGGCCTGGTCACGCGCACCGGAGGCCACATCCCCGAGCCCCGCTGCCACGCGAACACGTGGGAGGGCTGCCGGAGGCTCTTCGAGAAGCGGGGTGGCGTCGGCTTCTACTACACCTACCACCCCGACACGCACTACTGGCCGCTCCAGCTGACCACCAGCGCCCTGGTCCTGGCCCTCGCCGGACTGTTCACGGTGGCCGCGTTCCTCGCGCTCCGCCGCCTCACCGGCGCACTCCGGCTCGCCCCGGAGGCCGCCGCATGAGCGCCGCCGTCCAGGGCCTGCCCCGCACCGTGCTGCGGCTGCACCGCACCGCCCTGCTGGCCTGGGCCGCCGTCGTCGCCGGCCTGATCGGCTGGCTGGTGTACCTCAACGAGGTCACCGCGCCCGCCACCCGCAGGGCCGAGCGGGCCTGCGCCCACGCGGACGTGTGCATCGACGCCTTCGACAGCTTCGACTACGGCAACACGGTCGGCTGGATCGGCACCCTCATCTGCTACACCTTCCTCGCCGTCGCCGCCTTCGCGGGCGGCGCGCTCGTCGGCCGCGAACTGGAGTCCGGTACGGCGCGGCTGGCCTGGACGCAGGGCGTCACCCCGGTGCGCTGGCTGACCGCCAAACTGGCCCTGTCGGCCGTTGCCGTCGCCGCCGGGGGACTGACCCTGGTCCTCGCGTTCCGCTGGAGCTGGTCGGCCAACGAGGACCTGATCCCCATCACCACCTGGTACCAGAGCGACATCATCGTGGCCCGCGGCCCGCTCACGGTGGCGTACGGCCTGTGCGCCCTCGCCGTCGGCGCGCTCGCCGCGCTGCTGCTGCGCCGCACCCTGGCCGCGCTCGGCGCCGCCTTCGCCGCGATGTGGCTGCTCAACTTCCTGCTCACCCGCTACCGCGCCGACCTGTGGCCGGCGGTCACCCGCACCTCGCCGAGCGAGCCGGACCTGGCCTACAACGTCTGGCGCGTGAACTGGGGACGGAACGCCGACGGCTATTTCACCGTCTACCACCCCGCGTCCCACTTCTGGGCACTCCAGTGGGTGGAGACCGGCATCGTCCTGACCGCGGCGGCGCTGACCACCGCCGCCGCGTACGCGGTACTGCGCCGCCGGGCGGCCTGACACCGGGACGAACCGGGGCTCCGTACGCCCCTTCGGTCCCGTACGTCCCTTCCACGGGGGGAGTGACGTACGGGACCGTCGTTCTCGCCGGCACGGGACCGTCGTTCTCGCCGGCAAAACGTCGATCTCATGCCCACCGGATCATCATCTGCCCACCGCGGACCCCTTCGAGCCGCCCCCCGATATCCCGCACGTCATGTCTCCGTAACCATCGATTCAGACGGTCTTGCGACGCTCAGTCAATGAACCCCGCCGTGCCAGAGCCTTCGCCGCCCCCCGAGGGGCTCGCGGGAAACGGGACCGTGAAGCTCCCTCCCGCACGTTCCGACGCGCCTGTCTCGCCCCTGGCGCGGAAGAATGGGTTCATGAGTCAGCAAGACACCCAGGCAGAGGTCCAGCACGTCCAGCCCTCCGTGGGCTCCATCGCCGCGCACCGGCCACACACCGTGGCGGCGAACGTATCCGACCTCGAGCCCGACATCGATGCGGACCTCGACGCGTACGAGGAGGCACCGGGTGAGGGGGCACCTCTGCCGCAGGGGCGTTTCCTCGACCGGGAGCGCAGCTGGCTCGCGTTCAACGAGCGCGTCCTGGAGCTGGCCGAGGACCCGAACACACCCCTGCTGGAGCGCGCCAACTTCCTCGCGATCTTCGCCAGCAACCTGGACGAGTTCTTCATGGTCCGGGTGGCCGGTCTGAAGCGCCGGATCGCGACGGGCGTCGCCACCCGTTCGGCCTCCGGACTGCAGCCGCGCGAGGTCCTGGAGATGATCTGGGCCCGCTCCCGCGAGCTGATGGCCCGGCACGCCGCCTGTTACCACGAGGACGTCGCCCCCGCGCTCGCGGAGGAGGGCATCCACCTGGTCCGCTGGAACGAGCTGACCGAGAAGGAGCAGGCGCGCCTCTTCACGCTCTTCCGGCACCAGATCTTCCCGGTCCTCACCCCGCTGGCCGTGGACCCCGCGCACCCGTTCCCGTACATCTCCGGCCTCTCCCTGAACCTGGCCGTCGTCGTACGCAACCCGGTCAGCGGCCACAAGCACTTCGCCCGGGTGAAGGTGCCGCCGCTGCTGTCCCGCTTCCTGGAGGCCGCGCCCGGCCGGTACGTCCCGCTGGAGGACGTCATCGCCGCGCACCTTGAGGAGCTGTTCCCGGGCATGGAGGTGGTGGAGCACCACGCCTTCCGGCTGACCAGGAACGAGGACCTGGAGGTCGAGGAGGACGACGCCGAGAACCTGCTCCAGGCCCTGGAGAAGGAGCTCATGCGGCGCCGCTTCGGGCCGCCGGTGCGCCTGGAGGTCGAGGAGTCCATCGACCGCGAGGTGCTGGACCTGCTGGTGCGCGAGCTGAAGATCAGCGAGGCCGAGGTGTACCCGCTGCCGGGTCCCCTGGACCTCACCGGTCTCTTCCGCATCGCCGGCATCGACCGTCCCGAGCTGAAGTACCCGAAGTTCATCGCGGGCACCCACCGTGACCTCGCCGAGGTCGAGTCGGCGTCCGCGCCCGACATCTTCGCGGCCCTGCGCAGCCGGGACGTCCTGCTGCACCACCCGTACGACTCCTTCTCGACGTCCGTGCAGGCCTTCGTCGAGCAGGCGGCCGAGGACCCGGACGTCCTCGCGATCAAGCAGACCCTCTACCGGACCTCCGGCGACTCCCCGATAGTCAACGCGCTCATCGACGCCGCCGAGGCCGGCAAGCAGGTCCTGGTCCTGGTCGAGATCAAGGCCCGCTTCGACGAGCACGCCAACATCAAGTGGGCGAAGCGGCTGGAGGAGGCCGGCTGCCACGTCGTGTACGGCCTGGTCGGTCTGAAGACCCACTGCAAGCTGTCCCTGGTGGTCCGCCAGGAGGGCGAGACACTGCGGCGCTACAGCCATGTCGGCACGGGCAACTACCACCCGAAGACGGCACGCCTGTACGAGGACCTCGGCCTGCTCACCGCCGACCCGCAGGTCGGCGCGGACCTCTCCGACCTCTTCAACCGTCTCTCCGGCTACTCCCGCCGCGAGACGTACCGCCGGCTGCTGGTCGCCCCCAAGTCCCTGCGGGACGGCCTGATCTCGCGGATCGACAAGGAGGTCCAGCACCACCGGGCGGGCCGTCCGGCCTTCGTCCGCATAAAGGTCAACTCGATAGTCGACGAGGCGCTCATCGACGCCTGCTACCGGGCGTCCCAGGCGGGCGTGCCGGTCGACATCTGGGTGCGTGGCATCTGTGCCGTCCGCCCCGGCGTCGCGGGTCTGTCGGAGAACGTCCGGGTCCGCTCGATCCTCGGCCGGTTCCTCGAACACTCCCGGGTGTTCGCCTTCGGCAACGGCGGCGAGCCCGAGGTGTGGATCGGCAGCGCCGACATGATGCACCGCAACCTCGACCGCCGGATAGAGGCCCTGGTCCGGGTCACCGACCCCGGCCACCGGGCAGCCCTCAACCGGCTGCTCGACACCGGCATGTCCGACACCACCGCCTCCTGGCACCTCGGCCCCGACGGCGAGTGGACCCGGCACGCGACCGACGCGGACGGACAGCCCCTGCGCAACGTTCAGGAGATGCTCATAGACGCCCGGAGGCGCCGGCGTGGCACAGCAACACCTTGACCCGACGGACCCCACCGCCACGGAGGTGACGGGGGACGCCCTGGCGGGCTATCTGCGCGCCCAGGCGACGGAGTTCCTCCGCGCGCTGCGCCTGCAGCGGGAGAACGGGGGCGCGGCAGGCGGCGCGGAGGAGTCCGTCGACGCGGCCCGGGCGCTGCGCCGCTCGGCCCGCCGCATCAGCGGCAGCCTGCACACGTTCCGCCCTCTCCTCGACGCCGGCTGGTCGGAGGAGATGCGCCCCGAACTGGCCTGGCTGTCCGGCACGTTGGGCCTTGAACACGCCTACGAGTCCCGGCTGGAACGGCTGTTGCAGGCGCTGCAGCGATTGTCCGGCTCCACGGCGCTGCCCGCGCAGGTGACGTCGGTGGGCGCCGTCGACGTGGCTGCGGGCGGTCGAGCCGGCGGGGCGGCACGGGTGACGGCGCCGTCCAACGCCGGTGGTCCGGCCCGCCCGGCGCCCACCGTGGAACGCGGCAACCTCACGGTCGGCGCGGCAAAGGCGGGCGCCCTGCTGGACCGCCAGCTGACCCTGGCCCGGACCCGCGCCCACTCCACGGCCCTCCAGGCCCTGGGATCGAGCCGCTTCCACGCCGTCGCCGACAAGGTCGCCGTACTCGCCAGCGAGGTCCCCCTCACCCCGGCCGCCCCCACCACCGGGCTGCGCCCCCTCGCGGCCGCCGCCGAGGAACGCCTCTCGGACGCCGTCGCCGCCCTCCCCCTGCTCACCGCAGGCCACCCCTACAACGCGGAGGCCCTCGTCCACGGCCTGTCCCCGGACCCGTCCCCGCACCCCCAGGACGGCCCCTGGCACCAGGTCCGCCTGCTGCTGCGCCTGCACCGCTACGCCGTCGAGGTGCTGTGCGGAGGCAGCATCCCCGTGGACGTACGTCTGCTGGCGGCGGGCCAGGCCCTGAACCGGCACCGGGACGCCTCGGAGGCGGCGGCCGCGGCCGCGCAGGCGGCCCGTACGCCCCGCATCGCACCGGCGACCGCGTACGCGCTCGGCGTGCTCCACGCCGACCAGCGGCACGAGGTCGAGGCGGCCCGGTTCGCCTTCCAGCAGGCGTGGCAGAAGCAGACGGTCAACGCACCCTGAACCCTCCGGAGGAGACGGTGTGAACGACACCTTGGTCCTGGCCGCGGGCTGCGTGCTGTGGCGCCGCTCACCGGTGGACGACGAGCTGGAGGTCTGTCTGGTCCACCGGCCGAAGTACGACGACTGGTCCCACCCGAAGGGCAAGCTCAAGCGGGGTGAGGACGCGCTCGCGGGTGCCCTGCGCGAGGTCGCCGAGGAGACGGGTTACGCCGCCGAGCCCGGCAACGAACTGCCGACCCTGCACTACCTGGCCAACGGCCGCCCCAAGCAGGTGCGTTACTGGGCGGCCGAGGCGGTCACCGGGCGGTTCGCCCCGAACAACGAGGTGGACCGCATCCTGTGGCTCTCCCCCACCGCGGCCCGGGGCCGGCTGACCCAGCCCCGCGACCGCGACCTCGTGGACACCCTCGTGCGGGAGTTCGAGCACAGGTAGCGGCCGGGCCCTCACACGGCCGCCGAGTGGCCCTCCGCGTCCGTTCTGGCCTGGCTGCGCGCGCGTCGGGCCGGGCCGCGCCAGCCGCAGGTGCAGCGGGCCACGCAGAAGCGCCCCTGCTCCATCGTCGTCGTGAGGTGCTCCTGCCCCTGCCGGAATCGCTCCGACCCCTCCTGCTGCGCCACGCCGACAACGTTACCGACATCCCGGTTAAAACGTTTGTATGCCCTTTCCCAGCCTTCCGCAGTGCGTGACGGCACTCCCTACTCGTCGTTAACCGGAACGACAGGGGGCCCGTGACGGACGTACCGGCTGGGGGTAGGCAGGCGATGGATCGGCGGCAGCAGAGGCGCGCGGGCAGGACGGCCGTCACGGTGGGGATCATGATCGGGCTCGGCGCGGGTGCCGCGGGGTGCTCCAGCAGCGGGGCCGCGGCCGAGGGCGTGAACGGCGCGGGCGGCGACCCCGTGACCACCCTGCAGCGGGCCGCCGACACCCTGCGCGGCGCGGGCAGCTCCAAGGCCACCACATCCATGGAGATGGCGACCGGCGGCACCCGGGTCACCATCCGCGGCAGGGGCGTCTACGACTACCGGCACCGGCTCGGACAGCTGACCGTGATCCTGCCGGAGGACCCCGCGGGCACCTCCGAGCACCGGCCCATCACCGAACTCCTCGCCCCCGGCGCCCTCTTCATGAAGAACCGGGGCGCGGGGGTGCCCACCGACAAGTGGGTGCGGGTGGACACCGCGAGCCTGTCCGACGGCAACCTCGTCACGGGCGGCGCGACGGACCCGTACGCCGCCGCGGAGGTGCTGCGCGGGACGCGTACGGCGACGTACATGGGGCGGACCGAGGTCGGCGGCACACAGGTGCGGCACTACCGCGGGACGGCCGATCTGTCCCACGCGTCGAAGCACGCCTCGGCCGACGACCGGGCGTCCCTGGCGGCGGCAGCGAAAGGGTTCGCCACGGCCGAGGTTCCGTTCGACGCCTATCTGGACGACGCGGGCCGCATCCGCAAGCTGCGCCAGCACTTCAGCTTCGTCAACGGCCGCGAGAAGACCGCCGTGGCGGTCGCCTCGACGACCCTGCTGTACGACTTCGGCGCCCCCGTGGACGTGCGCCTGCCGAGCCCGAAGGACATCTACGCGGGCCGCATCGCCGACAGCGCGGCCGAAAACCGGCCGGCGCACTAGTCCGGGTCGCCACCCACGAACTAGCCCGTCCGTGCCATGCGCGGTGTGTAGACCGCTCCCTACTCTAGGAAGTCGGTGACGGTTGAGAAGAGGTGATGCACGTGGCTCCGGTCGGCGGTACGGCAGTTCAGGACCACGTGGCCCTCGCCGAGATCGAGCTGTGCGGAGAGCTGATCATCGCTGCCTCGGCCGCCGAGGACCGGCTGAGCCTGGCGAGCATCGACGAGGTGCTGCGGGTGGCCGAGGAACGGGAGTCCGCCGAAGTCTGATCGGGTCCTGCCGGACCTGATCACGCCCCGCCGGCTCGGGTCAGGTGCGCAGGAGCCGGCCGATCGCCTTCGTGGCCTCGTCCACCTTCGCGTCGATCTCGTCCCCGCCCTTGAGGGCCGCGTCCGCGACACAGTGCCGCAGGTGCTCCTCCAGCAGCTGCAGGGCGAAGGACTGCAGGGCCTTGGTGGAGGCGGACACCTGGGTGAGTATGTCGATGCAGTAGGTGTCCTCGTCGACCATGCGCTGCAGACCGCGGATCTGCCCCTCGATCCGGCGCAGCCGCTTGAGGTGCTCGTCCTTCTGCTTGTGGTAACCGTGCGTGGCGCCGGCCTCGGTCGTCGTCATCGCGGGCCTCCATCTCGGGACGAACTGAGGAAATATACCCCTGGTGGGTATATGGTAACGAATTTTGCTGGGTAGAGGGCCCTTGGTACGCCCCGGTGCTGATCACCATGCCCGATGGGTGACACTGGGGGACGACCCGATAGCCGTGGCCGGATGTTGCGCCTAGCATCAGCCTGACCGAAACCGAAGCACCCCGAGGACCACACGTGCGCTTTCGTCTGACCCCCAGGGAGACGAGCTTCTACGACATGTTCGCCGCATCCGCGGACAACATCGTCACCGGCTCGAAACTCCTGATGGAACTGCTCGGGGCGGACGCGTCTGCCCGGGCCGAGATCGCAGAGCGTATGCGGGCCGCGGAACACGCAGGTGACGACGCCACGCACGCGATCTTCCACCAGCTGAACTCCTCGTTCATCACGCCGTTCGACCGCGAGGACATCTACGCCCTCGCCGGGTCCCTGGACGACATCATGGACTTCATGGAGGAGGCCGTCGACCTCGTCGTCCTCTACAACGTCGAAGAGCTGCCGAAGGGTGTCGAGCAGCAGATCGAGGTGCTGGCGCGTGCTGCCGAGCTGACGGCCGAAGCGATGCCCAACCTGCGCACGATGGACAACCTCACCGAGTACTGGATCGAGGTGAACCGTCTGGAGAACCAGGCGGACCAGATCCACCGCAAGCTGCTGGCCCACCTCTTCAACGGCAAGTACGACGCGATCGAGGTGCTCAAGCTCAAGCAGATCGTGGACGTCCTGGAAGAGGCCGCGGACGCGTTCGAGCACGTGGCGAACACGGTGGAGACCATCGCCGTCAAGGAGTCCTGAGGCGTCGATGGACACCCTCGCTCTCATCGTGACCATCGCGGTCGCGCTCTTCTTCACGTACACGAACGGTTTCCACGACTCCGCGAACGCGATCGCGACGTCGGTGTCGACGCGGGCGCTGACCCCGCGGGCGGCGCTCGCCATGGCCGCGGTCATGAACATGGCCGGCGCGTTCTTCGGAACCGGGGTCGCCAAGACCGTCAGTGAGGGCCTGATCGAGACGCCCTCGGGGTCGACCGGGATGGGGATCCTCTTCGCGGCCCTGACTGGCGCGATCACCTGGAACCTGATCACCTGGTACTTCGGTCTGCCCTCTTCCTCCTCCCATGCACTGTTCGGCGGCCTGGTAGGGGCGGCGCTGGCGGGCGGTACGGACGTCCTCTGGAACGGCGTCCTCGACAAGGTCGTCATCCCGATGTTCCTGTCGCCGGTCGTGGGCCTGATCGTCGGCTACCTGGTCATGCTGGCGATCATGTGGATCTTCCGCCGGGCCAACCCGCACAAGGCCAAGCGGGGCTTCCGTATAGCGCAGACGGTCTCGGCGGCGGGCATGGCACTGGGCCACGGCCTCCAGGACGCCCAGAAGACCATGGGCGTGGTGGTCATGGCCCTGGTGATTTCCGGCCACGAGACGTTCGGCGAGCCGATCCCGGTGTGGGTGAAGATCGTGTCGGCGGTGATGCTGTCCCTCGGCACCTACGCGGGCGGCTGGCGCATCATGCGCACGCTGGGCCGCAAGATCATCGAACTCGATCCCCCGCAGGGTTTCGCCGCCGAGACGACCGGCGCGTCGATCATGTTCGCGACGGCGTACCTCTTCAAGGCGCCGATCTCGACCACTCACGTGATCACCTCGGCGATCATGGGTGTCGGCGCGACAAAGCGTGTGAACGCCGTCCGCTGGGGCGTGGCCAAGAACATCGTCATGGGCTGGTTCATCACGATGCCGGCAGCCGCACTGGTCGCGGCGCTCGCTTTCGGCGTCGTCAAGCTGGTGGCGCTGTAGCCCCGTTCCGCCCACCCGCCTCGGCTCGCCGACAAGCGAGCCCTCCCCGCCCCACCACCCCGCCTCCGGCCAACGGCCCGGTCTCCCGGGAGCGCGGCGAGACCCCGGCCATCTTCAGCAGGGGAGGTGGCCGGGGCCGGATCGGCGCCGCTCAGCTCAGCGCGGCGTGTTCTGTTGGCTCCCTCGTTGCTTGGCCGCCGGGAGTGAGCCCGGCCGATCGAGTGGGTCGTCAGTCCGCGTACTGCGGGTAGTAGGTGTGCTTCGGGCCCGTCTGCTCGGCCGTGAGTGCCGGCACCGTGAGGTTGCCAGTGACCAACACGTCTTGGTTGCACCAGGAGCCGCCAAGCTCCACGAGCCAGCCACCAGGTTCCATCTCCCAATCAGCGTCGGAGAGCTTCACGACAACGCCGCTGCCACAGATGAACGCTCGGGATGCCTGCGAGACGATCCACTCGGCCTTTCTGGCTTCCGTCGCCCCGTCGTTGTGGCACCTCTCCGCCATCTTCCAGAGCAGGCGCCACCCGACACCGGGAGTCAGCGGCCCCACGTGGGCAAGCTGCTGATCATCCACGAGAGTGGTTGCGTAGCCGAAGACGGGCCCGAACACGGGAGAAGACGGTTACCCGCCCCCGCCCCTTGGTTCCTTCGGCAGTTGCCATGAAAACTCCCTTTTGCGCCTAGAGTCCCGGACCGTGAGGGCCGGGACTCTAGCGGCTGGCACTGACAGTGGCCGGTATCAGCAGCAAGGACCGTCGCCGCAGCACGTCGGCGCGTTGCACTCCGCCGCGGTGCCCCAGAGACGCTCGTCGATCTCGAAGCCCTCGGCCCTGATGCGCCCGACGACGTCGACCATGAGGCCCTGCGTACGGACCTTGCTGTTCGGCCGGTGATGCAGGAAGTAGCCGAAGTTCTCGGTGCACCACTTGGCGTAGTCCTCGGTGTGGAGCATGAACGTGTGCCAACCGGGGTCCACAGCCTTGCTCGGGGCCATCACGTCGCCCGCGTTGGTGCTGCCCATCACGTAGCACAGGGTGATGGCCTCGTTCATGATCCGCTCGGCCATGGACCGCTCGTGCCCGTACTCCTCGGCGCAGAAGTCCGCCAGCCGCGCGAACAGCTCGGGCGACATGAGGTCCCGGCCGTGCCGCAGTGCGATGGCCGGCGTTTCAGGTGCCACAGTCATTCGGAAGTCCTCTCAGGTCCGCCAGTGCGCCTGTGCCTGGGGTCGGCGCAGCAGCACATTGAAATCCTCCAAGGCCCTATCTTCGGAAGACCACAGATGCCGATCTAGCCGGTTTCCTGTTCCAGCAAGAATTCATCCCGGATTTCCTCGACCATGCCTCGCATGACATCTCCGGAAACGGAAACGTCCGCAAACCCTTCAAATTTTTCGACGTAAAGGGCGACATCTCGCGGATCGGTCACTGCCAGCTCTGCGTGAACGGTTTCTACCGTCACCATGCGATCATCCTTGATCGAGAATGAATGACTGGGAAAATCGGCCTGCCGAACCGACAACGGAACAACGCGGAGGTCGACGCCAGGAAGCCGGGAAACAGAAATGAGCTTGTCGAGTTGCCCGGCCATCACAAGAGGCGGGACGATTCTCCACCGCAGCACTGGCTCAGTAACAATGAAGCGAAGCTGCCGCCCCGGCTCGTACAGGATGCTCTGCCTCGCAAGCCGGGCACCTACTGCTCGTGCGAGTTGGTCCGCGGTGAGGTTCTTGCGGCCAAGGACTGCCTGGATATATTCCGGCGTCTGCAGCAGGCCGGGTACGAGCGCGGGTTGAAAGAGCCGCAACAGAGTCGTACGGGATTCGATCGCCTGGATCTGCTGTTGTTTCCGGTGGTATCCGAGCCGCCGGTAAAGGCGCCAGGCCGTCGCCTCGGTCGCCGCCGCCCGAGCGACCGACATGTACTCGGCCTTGACGTCTTCGGAAACCCCTATGGCGGTCAGGATCTGTTCCACGTCCACGACGCTCGGCATGACGCTGCCGTTCTCGATTTTGGACAGCTTCGAACTGGACATGGCCGCCCTGCGGGCGACGGTCTTGGCTTCCTTTCCGGATGCCTGCCGCAGCGCCCGCAACGCGGACCCCAGCTCAGCCTTGTTCACTCCCCGTGCCGTACCCACCATTCCGCGAACGGCACGGCGTGCGCGAGCGCCGTGTCTCGGTAAGCCCGGAACTCGGCCAGCCGGCCTTCCTCTGCGAATTGGCTCCCGAGGTACTTCCCGGCACCGTCGTACGCCATCACAGCCGCAGCCGTACCGTCGAACATCCAGAAGTCGGGCGCGTCAGGGATCGGGTTCGCCTGCTCGGTGGTGTCGAGGATGAAGAACTCCTCACCGACGGTCATGTTGCGCCGATACCCCCAGGACAGCTCGAACCGGAGATAGTCCGTGAGCGGGCGGGACAGAACATGTACGCGATACACGCGCTTCCCGGCCTTGGTGGCGTCGCCCACTGTCGTCAGCCATGCGGCTGTCTTGTACGACTCCGGCTGCTCCCGCCCTGCCAGGAACGCCAGATAGGCGTCGGTTCCCCCCGACTGGCTGTAGTCGTCCAACGTCTCCAGCCGGAACGCTTCGCGCTCGAACGCCGTGAGCCACTCCCCCAACGTCCAGCTAGATGAGGTCGCCACGGACAGCCTTTCGGATCAGTTCGACAGGGATTTCGACGAGGGCTTCGTGCTCCGGGATTTCCCGGCCGTGGTCGGCCAGAAGGTCTCCCTGCACAACTAAGGTCCCCCGGTCGGTGGCGTACAGCGTCGGGCACTCGCCCTCGTCGCACTCACCCACCAGCCGCGTCAGCTTTACCACCGCAGACTCCTCCCACACGTGGACCGGTCGTCACCACTGATCGTCCCGATCGTGCCGCGCGGTCGGCAAGAGTTCCTGGTTTCCGCTTCTGGAAACCGTCAACACGAAGCGGAAGTGCCTCCGGCTTCGGTCGCGTACGAGAGGAAGTCCGTCCAGGTGGCGGGTGTGACGGTGAGGTGGGGGTTGGCAGGGATCTTCGAGTCGCGGATGTGGATCGCGGTAGGGCTGGCCGCTATCTCGACACAGTTGGCGGCTTCCGCGCTGTACGTGGACCTCTGCCAGTTGGTCTCGGGCATGACGGGCTCCTCAGAGTTCTTTGGCGATGCGGTGGATGAGATCCCGGGACGCGGGTTCGGGCAAGGCGCGCGAATCCATGCGGTCCAGCACGGAGCGGTAGCGGTGCAACTGCGCCTCGGCATCCAGGAATTCGCAGCCGTGATCGGTGTCCAGGACGACCGTGTCGAGTTGCGGGACCGGCCCGGTCGCGTAGGTGATGGGCTGGCCGGAGGCGGGAAAACCTGTCTGCCCGAAGGGCAAGGCAAGCAAGGTGATCGTGGGCTCCTCGCTCATTTTCAGGAGATGGTGGAGCTGGGCGCGGGCGACATCCTGGCCGCCGAACCCCATCCGCAGGGCCGCCTCATGGACGATGGCCGTGTACGGAGTCGGCGCGTCCTCGAACAGGACGGCCTGGCGCTTCACCCGGTAGGAGACGCGGTGCTCGATCTCGTGCGGACGTAGCGGCGGTACGGCTTCGCGCATGGTGGCACGGGCGTGCTCCAGCGTCTGGAGCAGGCCCGGCATGTGGACGGTGACAGCCACCCGCATCGCATGGGCATGGTGTTCGAGTTCGGCGAGGTCCAGCAGACCGGATGGAAGGTTGTCGCGGTATTCCTCCCACCAGCCCCGTTGCCGTGCGCCCGTCATGCCGGCCAGGGCGTCGACGTAAGGCTCGTCCGCGCAACTGTAGTTACGGGCCAGCGTGCGCACACGGTCGGCACTCACCGCATAGCGCCCGGCCTCGATGTTGCTGAGTCGGGCCTGTGGCGCGCCGAGCAGCGCGGCGGCCGCGGTTGACGTGAGCCCGGCGCGCTCACGGAGCTTGCGCAGCTCGGCGCCGAGGCGCTGCTGACGCAGGGTCGCGGTAGGGGCGGGTGGCATGGCGGGGTTCTCTCCTCGACGCGGACCTTCTGTGTCACTCACACGGGTGGCTATTGGTAGATCTTCCCCAGTTCCATGGAAGAACTACCAAGACCCTCGCTACCTTAACTGCGTCAGCCGCCCAACTCCCCACGTCAGTAAGCCGGAAGCGCACCTCTCCCAGGCAGAGCCACCGCCCGGCGTGATCAGTTGAGCGAGCCCGAGTCCCTTCTCTCGACGGAGGTTTTCATGGGCACCGTATCCCTGCCCGACACCTGGGTGTACGCCCTTCGTCTGCCCCATGATCCCCGCGCGGCACGCGTCGCACGTATGACCGTACGAGCGGCGCTGAACAGTCACGGGAGACACGAAGACCTGGACTCAGTCGAGTTGTTGACGTCCGAGCTGGTGAGCAACACCTATCGGCACACCAACGGCCCCGCCTCCCTACGACTCACCGCCCTCGCGGACGGGCGACTTCGGGTCGGGGTGTGGGACCGGCATCCGCGGATTCCCGCGCCCTTCGGAGAACCGCCCTGGGATCGGGTTCCGCCCGCGCCGGTCGACACTGAGCAAGGGCGTGGGCTGCACCTCGTACAGGAATACGCCGACTCATGGGGCGGCCTGGCCCTCGGGGACAGCCCGCTGGACCGCCACGCAGGCAAACTGCTGTGGTTCGAGGTGGGCGGGCAGCGGGCCGGCCGGACGGCCATGGCCTGACAGGCGGAGCCACCCGGAACCGCCGCCGAAGCCGAACGCAGTGGGCCCGCCCCCGGGAACCAGGGGCGGGCCCTCTTGCATCCTCGCGGTGGCACCGCCATGCAGCACCGCGAGGGGACTGGGGAGGCTCAGCCGAAGCGGCCCGAGATGTAGTCCTCCGTAGCCTGGACCGAGGGGTTCGAGAAGATCCGCTCGGTGTCGTCGATCTCGATCAGCCGGCCCGGCTGACCGACCGCGGCGAGGTTGAAGAACGCCGTACGGTCGGACACACGCGCGGCCTGCTGCATGTTGTGCGTCACGATGACGATCGTGAACCGTTCCTTCAGCTCACCGATCAGGTCCTCGATCGCGAGCGTCGAGATCGGGTCCAGGGCCGAGCACGGCTCGTCCATGAGCAGCACCTTCGGCTCGACCGCGATCGCACGGGCGATGCAGAGCCGCTGCTGCTGACCGCCGGACAGACCGGAGCCCGGCTTGTTCAGGCGGTCCTTCACCTCGTTCCAGAGGTTCGCGCCCTTGAGGGACTTCTCGACGATCTCGTTCAGCTGGGACTTCTTGTAGCTGCCGTTCAGCCGCAGCCCCGCCGCCACGTTCTCGAAGATCGACATCGTCGGGAACGGGTTCGGGCGCTGGAAGACCATGCCGACCTCGCGGCGCACCGACACCGGGTCGACGCCGGCGCCGTACAGGTCCTCGTCGTCGAGCAGCACCTTGCCCTCGACGCGGCCACCGGGCGTGACCTCGTGCATACGGTTCAGCGTGCGCAGGAACGTCGACTTGCCACAGCCGGAGGGGCCGATGAACGCCGTCACCGAGCGGGGCTCGACGGTCATCGAGATGTCTTCGATCGCCTTGTGGGAGCCGTAGTAGGCGGTGAGTCCGCTTACGTCGATTCGCTTGGCCATGTCTACTTCACTTCCAGAAATTCAAGCTCGGTCGCTGTGTGGGCCGCCACGCGGCGTTAGCCGCTAATCGATGCTTTAGCGACCGGTCTTCGGGGCCTTCCAGCGGGCGATCGCCCGGGCCACCAGGTTGAGGATCATCACGAAGGCGATCAGCGTGAGCGATGCCGCCCAAGCCCTGTCGTACGCCGCTCCGGAACCCGCGCTGTTCGCGAACTGCTGGTAGATGTACAGCGGCAGCGAAGCCTGCGCACCCTCGAAGGGGTTGTTGTTGATGAACGGGTTGCCGAACACCAGCAGCAGCACCGGCGCGGTCTCACCGGCGATGCGGGCCACTGCCAGCATGACACCGGTGGTGATGCCGCCGATGGAGGTCGGCAGGACCACCTTCAGGATGGTGCGCCACTTCGGCACGCCGAGCGCCAGGGACGCCTCGCGCAGCTCGTTCGGAACGAGCTTGAGCATCTCCTCGGTGGACCGGACGACGACCGGCATCATCAGGATGGCCAGGGCCAGCGAACCGGCGAAGCCGAACGGCTGCATCTTGAAGATGAGCATCAGGCTGAGGATGAACAGACCCGCGACGATCGACGGGATGCCCGTCATGACGTCGACGAAGAAGGTGACCGACTTGGCGAGCTTGCCCCGCCCGTACTCCACGAGGTAGATCGCGGTCATCACGCCGATCGGGGCGCCGATCAGGGTGGCGAGGCCGACCTGCTCCAGGCTGCCGATGATGGCGTGGTAGATGCCGCCGCCGGGCTCGGTGTCGGCGACGACGCCCATCGAGTGGGTCAGGAAGTAGACGTTCAGGACCTTCACACCGCGCGCGACGGTCACCCAGATCAGGGAGACCAGCGGCACCACGGCGATCACGAAGGCGACCCAGACCAGGCTGGTCGCGATGCGGTCCTTGGCCTGCCGGCGGCCCTCGACGCTCGCGGCGATCACATACGTGCCGAGGACGAACAGGACCGCGGCGATCAGACCCCACTGGATCTTGCTGTCGAGACCGGCGGCCAGCGAGATGCCGATGCCCAGGGCGATGGAGCCCGCGGCGATCGCCCACGGGGACCACTTGGGCAGGTTGGCGGCGCGCAGCGTGCTGGGGCGCTTGTCGGTGACGGCTGCGGTGCTCATGCGTTGGCCCCCGAGTACTCCGCGCGACGGGCGATGATCAGCCGGGCCGCGCCGTTGACCAGCAGTGTGATGACGAACAGGACGAGACCGGACGCGATGAGCGCGTCCCGGCCGAACTCGTTCGCCTCGCTGAACTTGCTGGCGATGTTCTGGGCGAAGGTGCCGCCGCCCGGGTTGAGCAGGCTGGCCTGGATGTCGAAGGACGGGGAGAGCACGGTGGCCACGGCCATCGTCTCGCCGAGCGCGCGGCCGAGGCCGAGCATCGACGCGGAGATCACGCCGGAGCGGCCGAAGGGCAGCACGGCCATGCGGATGACCTCCCAGCGCGTGGCGCCGAGGGCCAGGGCCGCCTCCTCGTGCATCCGCGGGACCTGACGGAAGACCTCACGGCTCACGTTGGTGATGATCGGCAGGATCATGATCGCGAGCAGGATGCCGACCGTGAGCATCGAGCGCGGGGCGCCCTGGTCCCAGGAGAAGAGGCCGGTCCAGCCGAAGAAGTCGTTGAGCCAGCCGTAGAGGCCGTTCATGTGCGGCACGAGGATCAGCGCGCCCCACAGGCCGTACACGATGGAGGGCACGGCGGCGAGCAGGTCGATCACGTACGCGACGGGGCCGGCCATCCGGCGCGGTGCGTAGTGCGTGATGAACAGCGCGATGGAGACCGCGACCGGGACCGCGAGGGCCATGGCGATGATCGAGGAGACGATCGTGCCGAAGGCCAGCACCGCGATGCCGAAGGTCGGCGGGAGGATGTTGGTGTTCCACTCGAAGGTGGTCAGGAAGTTGCCGTGGTCCTTGCTGATCGCGAGCGAGGCGCGATAGGCGAGGAAGATCGCGATCGCAGCCATGATCGCGAGCAGCAGGATGCCCGAGCCGCGCGACAGACCGAGGAAGATGCGGTCACCGGCGCGGTTCGCGGAGCGGGACCTGCTCTTGTGCTGGGCCGCTTTCGGCTGGGGGGTGGGAGGAGATGCGTCTGTTGTCTGCGTCGATATGTCCATCGGGTTCTCCGGTCTGCGGAGCCGCGCGGTGGGCGGCTCCATGGAGACGCTCCCCCAAAGGTACGGGGAGCGACTCCGGGCGGCGGTGCACCGGACGGTGCGGCCCGGATCGATGAGAACCGGGCCGCACTCTCGGATCAGGTCAGCTCAGGCCCTCGATGGTGGTGCGGACCTTGGCGATGATCTCGTCGGGGACGGGCGCGTAGTCGATCGTGGAGAGGATCTTCTGGCCGTCCTCGCTGGCGATGTAGCGCAGGAACGCCTTGGTGGCGGGCAGGGTGTCCGCCTTGTTGCCCTTGTCACAGGCGATCTCGTAGGTGACCAGGGTGATCGGGTAGGCGCCGTCGGCCTTGGTCTTGTAGTCCAGCTGGAGCGTGAGGTCCTTGCCGGTGCCGACGACCTTCGCGGCGGCGATGTCGGCGGTGGCGCTCTCGGTGCTGGGGGCGACCGGCTTGCTGGCACCCGTGTTGATGGAGACGGCCTTGATGCCGTCCTTGACGTAGGACAGCTCGAAGTAGCCGATGGCGCCGGAGGTCTGCTTGACCTGCTGGGCGACACCCGCGGACTGCGGAGCGGACTGGCCGCCCTTCGCCTGCCAGGCCTTGCCGCCGGAGTACTTCCAGTTGCCCGGGGTGGTGGCGATCAGGTACTTGGTGAAGTTGTCCGTGGTGCCGGACTCGTCCGAGCGGTGGAACGCCTGGATCTTCAGGTTGGGCAGCTTGACGCCCGGGTTGAGCTTGGCGATCGCCTTGTCGTTCCAGTTGGTGATCTTGCTGTCGAAGATCTTGGCGAGCGTCGGGGCGTCCAGAACCAGGTTGTCGACACCCGGGACGTTGTAGCCGAGCGCGATCGGGCCGCCGACCATCGGGAGGTCGATGCCCTGGCCGCCGTTGCAGATCTTCTTGGAGGCGGCGACCTCTTCGGGCTTCAGCGCCGAGTCGGAACCGGCGAAGGCCACCTGGCCCTGGGTGAACGCGGTGACACCGGCACCGGAGCCGCCACCCTTGTAGTTGATCTGCACGCCACAGGCCTGCGAGAAGTTCTTGACCCAGGCGTCGATCGCGTTCTTCTGCGCGGAGGAGCCGTCGGCGAGCAGCTGGCCCTTGGCGTTGTCGCACTTGATGGAGCCCGCGCTGGCCGAGGAGGCCGGCTTGCCGGAGCCCGTGTTGTTGCCGTTGTCGTCCGAGCCGCACGCCGTCAGGGCCAGGGCGCCGGAGACGGCGAGAGCACCGAGAGACAGGGCGCGCAGCCGGTTCTTGCGCTGAAGCATCACTTTCGGGAGTTCCTTCCAGGAGCCGCCGCAGGCAGTCGGCGGCGTGCGAAGCACTTTGTGCGCGAGGCATTCCTGAACCGCCCCCGCACCGGGTAAGGCCGAAATTAGGCAGATGAGATGAAGCGGCCGATGGCCAGAAGTGAACGGCGGGTGAACCCCTGCCGTCGGTGCGGTGAGGTCACGGAATGCTTACGGGGAGGGCACGCGCAGGTTCCGACAGCCAGGTTAACCGGACGGATATTCGAGACTCGTTCCTCTGTCGGCTGGAACCCCTGTGCGCATGGCGTCGTCTCGTTCCAGGAGAGCCGAGGAAAGGCGACGAACACATGGAACGGCGTACGTTCATCTCGGGCGGCGCGGCCGCTGTGGCGGCGACCGCGCTGGCCGGGTGCAGCACCGGCTCGGGCGCCTCCGCCAGGTCCTCGGCCCACACCCTGACATCGTCCGGTACGGCACTGAAGACCACCAGCCAGGCGGCCGCCGCGAACTGGGCGGCCCTCGCCCGCGACCTCGACGGCCCCCTGGTGCGCCCCGGGGACGCGACCTGGAAGACCGCCCACCAGCTGTACAACACCCGCTTCGACGGCCTGAAGCCGGCCGCGGTCGCCTATGTCGCCCACGCCGACGACATCCGCACGACCCTGTCCTACGCCCAGTCCCACGGGATACGCGTGTCGATCCGCAACGGCGGCCACTCCTACGCCGGCTACTCCTCGGGCGACAACCGGCTGATCCTCGACGTGTCCAAGCTGAACCGCGTCCGCGTGAGCGGCGGGACGGCGGTGGTCGGCGCCGGCTCCAAGCTGATCGACGTCTACCGGGCGCTGGGCGCGAAGGGCGTGACCATACCCGCGGGCTCCTGCCCCACGGTCGGCGTCTCCGGCCTGGTCCTCGGCGGCGGCCACGGGGTCGCCTCCCGCGCCTACGGCCTGACCTGCGACAGCCTCACCCAGGCGACGGTGATCACGGCGGACGGCACCCAGGTCACCGCGAACGCCACCTCCCACTCCGACCTCTTCTGGGCACTGCGCGGCGCGGGCAACGGCAACTTCGGTGTCGTCACCGAGCTGCAGTTCAAGACCCACGCGGCGCCGCAGGCGGTGACCGCGTACATGACGTGGTCCTGGTCCAAGGCGGCCACGGTGATCAAGGCCTGGCAGGAGTGGGGGCCGAGCCAGCCGGACGAGATCTGGTCCTCCCTCCACCTGTCGAACACCCCGGGCGGCACGCCGACGATCTCCGTGGCCTGCTTCTCCCTCGGCACCTACGGCGAACTCCAGAACGCGGTGGACCGCCTCGCGCACCAGGCGGGGGCGAACGCCCGGAGCGTCTCCCTGCGCCGTCGCGGCTACGAGGAGGCGATGGAGATCTACGCCGGCTGCTCCTCCTTCTCCACGGACGCCCAGTGCCACCTGCCGGGCTCCACCCCCGGCCGCTCGCCCCAGGGCCGGCTGGGCCGGGAGACCTACGCGGCCCGGTCCGACTTCTTCGACCACTCCCTGTCCGCGGCGGGCATCCAGACCCTGCTGAAGCAGATCGGTTCCGTCCGGGGCGGCGGGGGCAGCATCGCCTTCACCGCCCTCGGCGGCGCGGTCAACCGGGTCAGCCCCACGGCGACGGCCTTCGTGCACCGCCGCTCCCGCATGCTGACCCAGTACATAGCCTCCTGGGGCGCGGGTGCCTCCGGCAGCACGGCCCAGTCGTGGCTCACGTCCGCGCACGACGCGATGAAGCCGTACGCCTCCGGCGCCGCCTACCAGAACTACACCGACCCGACGCTGACGAACTGGCGCAAGGCGTACTACGGCGACGCGGCGACCCGCCTCGGCAAGGTGAAGAAGCAGTACGACCCGGAGAGGTTCTTCTCCTACGCGCAGGGGCTGTAACGGGGGCGATGAGGGATCGCGGGTACCTGCGGGCCGGTGAGAGCCGGCCCGCAGGCCCCCGCGCCCGCCCGGCAGCCGTACCGGGCTACGCGGCCAGGTCCTTCTCCTCGGACTCCACCGGTCGGCGCGCACCGGACACCAGCGCATCGTCCTGAGCCCCGCTCGCCGGCCGGCGGCGGACGATCCACCCCGCCCGCGGCGACCGCTCGACCGCCTTCATCAGCGGGGTCAGCAGGGCCGAGGCCAGCGGGGAGAGGAGCAGTACGACCGCCGTGCCCAGGGCGAAGCCGCCGACCACGTCGGTCGGGTAGTGGACGCCCATGTACACCCGGCAGAAACCCTCCAGCAGCGCCAGGCCGATGCCCGCGAGGCCGAAGCGGCGGTTGGCCACGAAGAGGCCGACGCCGAGGGCCATGGTGATCGTCGCGTGGTCGCTGACGAAGGAGAAGTCGGTCTTGCCGGTGACCAGGACGTCCAGGCCCCGGTGGTCGACGAAGGGGCGCGGGCGTTCGACGAAGCCGCGGATCGGTACGTTCACCAGCACCGCGATACCGGCCGCGAGCGGCGCCCACACCAGCGCGGCGACGGAGGACGCGGCGTCCTCCTCGGACCGGCGGCGCACCGACCACCAGCACCACAGCACGAGCAGCACCATGGCCAGAAGCAGTCCGTACTCACCGACGAACTCCATGACCCGGTCGAACCAGTGCGGCGCGTCCTTGGCCAGGCCGTTGATGTCGTAGAGCAGGTCGACGTCGGGGTTCGATCCGGATTCGGCGAGTACAGCCATCGTGCTGCGGCCCCTTCGTCGTTTTCCCGGACGCACCTCGTGTGCGTCGCTCCAGCCCCCCGTGGTTCGTAGATCCGCTTCCGCTGCACTGCAGCTGACGTCCGCTCGGCTACGTCAACAGGAACGCACAGCCCCCATTGATACGTTCCACTCTCCACCGAATGATCACTCAGACGTTATCGAAGAGAGACTCATCACCGCAGCTCAGGGGGTTGGTTCACGCTCGGTTCACACCGCGGTCGGGAGCGCTTTCGCGCCATCTTCGGTGACCCGAGTGGCACCGAAGTAGTCGGGGGTGTCGACCGGGTCGAACCGGATCACGGCGCCCGACCGCGGCGCGTCGATCATGTACCCGCCGCCCACATAGATTCCCACGTGCCGGATGGCCCGTGAGTCGGTGAGGTTGTCGGAGAAGAAGACGAGGTCACCGGGGAGCAGTTGGTCGCGCGAGGGGTGCGGGCCCGCGTTGTACTGGTCGTTGGCGACCCGGGGCAGGGTGATGCCGACCTTCTCGTACGCGGCCTTGGTCAGACCCGAGCAGTCGAAGCGTCCCCCCTGGTCGGCGGTGCCGTTGCCGCCCCACAGGTAGGGCGTGCCGAGCTTGCTCTGGGCGAAGGCGATGGCGCCCGCGGCCTGCCGGGTGGGGTCGATCCGCCGGACCGGCGCGGCAAAGCTCTTCTCCAGGCTGCGGATCCGCTGGACGTAGTTCTGCGTCTCGCTGATGCCCGGGACGCCGCCCGCCTTGATGACCCGGTAGGCACCCGCGTTGTAGGCGGCGAGCATGTTGTCGGAGACGTTGCCGGGAACGTCCTTGACGTACTTGGCGAGTTCGCAGTCGTACGACGCGGCCGACGGGATCGCGTCACTCGGGTCCCAGATGTCGCGCTTGCCGTCGCCGTTGCCGTCGATGCCGTGCGTCGCCCAGGTGCTCGGGATGAACTGGGCGATGCCGCGCGCGTCGGCGGGGCTGACGATCGTCGGGTTCCAGCCGCTCTCCTGGTACAGCTGGGCGGCGAGCAGCGCCGGGCTGAGCGCGGGGCAGAGGTTCCCCCACTGCTGCACGAGCTGCTTGTAGGCGGCCGGCACGGCTCCCTTGGCGAGCCCGCGGCTGCCTGTGGTCACGGTGTTGACGAGGTTTCCGGCGACGATGTACACGCCGACGACCAGCAGCATCACGAACGCGAGCCCGGCACCGAGACCGGCCCCCGCCGCGATCCATGCCTTACGCACCGTCAACCGCCCCTCGCCGACCGGGAGTACGCCGGGGGTCAGTCTACGGCCGGGAGTCCCCGAGGCGGCCGCAACCGGTCCTGGTCAAGCCCCTGTCCAGTCGGGATCCCGCCTAATCGCGCGGCCCCTCCGGCACGGCCGTGGCAACTCGACGTACCGCTGGGCGAGATCGGAGGGCCGGCTGAGCACGCCCGAGACGTGCTGAGCACCGAAGAACGCGGAGACGAAGACCCGGCGGCGCCGGACCCGGGCGGCCGGACGCGGGGTGGCACCGGCACGCCGACCCGGCTCGCCGCGAACGGACACGGCTGCCGCCTCCGCCGGGCTCACGGACCGGCAGTGGCGTCCTTGTACAACTCCGCCGCCTCCGCGCCCAGCACCACGCTGTAGGAGATGTCGGCGGTGGCCCCGCCGTGCTCATGCCCGCCCAGCACCCCGACGATCTGCCTGGCCCCGTTCACCCAGGGACTGCCACTGGTCCCTCCGGTGAACTCGGGACAGTTGATCCGCTGCTGGCTACGGCTGTGCAGGGCCGGCTTGTTGGTGCAGGTGATCGGCACCTCGCGCTCGTCCGGATACCCGGTGACGGTCACGGCGGTGGCGCCGGTGGCGGTCCCGGTGACGAACCGGTTCCCGCCCACCACGTCCTCGACCCGCTTGCCGCCCAGCTCGTCGACGTAGGCGAAGGCGATGTCGCTGTCCTCGTTCTGCCCCTTGGCCCACCCGTCGGGCAGGAACCGCTTCCCCACCTTCCACACCCCGTACGGCGCATGCCCGTCCCGGTACCCCGGCGCGAACACCAGGTCCCCGGAATCACCGTCCACGCAATGCGCCGCCGTGACGATGAGATACCGCTGCCGGCTGTGCACGACCGAGGCGGTGCAGAAGTGCCCGCCGGCCAGCTTGCCGACCCGGTCCGCGCCGAACAGCGCGCCGACCCGCGCGCTCTGCCGCGATGCGGCCGTGGCGGCGGTGACCCCGAAGGGCCCCGGCCCGTCGGACGCGGAGGCCACGGACGCCGACGTCAGGCCGAGCGTCACCACGCCGCACAGCAAGGCGGGACGCGAAGTGAGCCAGATGCGTGAGATGCGCTTCATCAGGCGTCACTCTCTCCCATGAAGGTGAGAAACCCGTCCCGACTTCACTGAGATTTTCCTGTGAACCGTCCCTATGGCCGCTGGGCGTGTCCATGGACCGGGACGTCCCGGTGATCCCGGTGGCAGCCCGACATCCCACTCGGCGCCGACCCCACCGTACTGCGCAACACCCTCCGCCGCCTATCCGTCACGCTCCGCACATGCCCCCGTGGTCCCTCCTGAGCCCTGGGGGTCGGTGTCCCGGACGGCGATGAGGCTGCGGGCGGCTTCCTGCGTTCGGAGAGGACGGCCGTGCGCAGCTCAAGACGGACCGACCCATCAAGGTGAGCCGACGATCCGTACCGGCGGAGAGGGCAGGATTCGAACCTGCGTGGGCCCCTGCGGGGCCCGACCTCGAGGCGTGCTCGCTGGTCCCCGATCAACCACTCCGGGCACCTCTCCCCGTGACCGGCTTCCGGTTTCCCGTGCCGTTCACAAGTACAAGAGTGCCCGGAGGCGCTGACAGCCCGCTGACGGAGCGCTGACCGTCAACGGGCGTCCGGAGAGGGCTCCTAGTCGACGTCCACCGGACCGTCGTCCGACTTCTTCTCGCTCCGCGCGGGCAGCTGGATCAGGCCCTTGAGCTTGTTCTCCTCGGGGCGGCGGTCCTGGCCCTCGGAGTCCTGTCCGTGCAGGTTCTGCCGGACCGAGTCGAGGATGGTCAGGCCCTGGGACACCAGGCCCGCGGCGATCTCGCCGAGACCGTCCGCGCCGTTGAGGACGTTGACGTTGGCACCGGCGAGGCCACCGGCGGCCTCCTTCACGATCTGCGGGAGCTGGTCGATCAGCATCCGGTCGAGCGCGACCCGGTCGTACGAGGCCGCCGCCTCCGCCTGGATCTTCATCCGCTGTGCCTCGGCGGCGGCGAGGATCCTGACCCGCTCGGCCTCGGCCTCGGCGGGCTTCACGACCTCGGCCACCAGCTGCTGCTGGCGCAGCTTGGCCTGACGCTGGGCCAGCTCCGTCTGGGCGGCGAGCACCTCCTGCTGGGCGTGCGCCTGCGCCAGCGGTCCGGCCTGCGCGGCCTGTGCCTGCGCACGGTCCACCTCGGCCGAGTACTCCGCCTTGACGATGGCGGTCTGCCGGGCGTACTCGGCCTGGTTGCGGGCCGCCACCTGCTCCGCCTCGACCGAGGCCTGGGTGGCCTGCGCCTGAGCGATCTGCGCCTGCCGCTGGATGGCCGCCTTGTGCGGCGCGGACATCGCGTCGATGTAGCCGGTGTCACCGTCGTCGATCGACTGGATCTGCAGCGAGTCGACGATCAGGCCGATCTTCGCCATCTCCGTCTTCGAGGTGTCCAGCACCTCCGCGGCGAGCTTCTGCCGCTCGGTGACGATCTCCTCGACCGTCATCGAGCCGATGATGGCCCGCAGGTGACCGGCGAAGATCCGGCCGGTCAGCACCGACATCTGCTCCTGGTCGGAGAGGAACCGCTGGCCCGCGTTGATGATGCTCTCGTGGTCGTTGCCGACCTTGAAGGCGATGACCGCGCGGACGTGCAACGCGATGCCCTGGCGGGTCACACAGGTCTCGGTGACCTCGGACTCGCACATGGACAGCGTGAGGAACCGGACCTTCCGGAAGACCGGCAGCACGAACTTCCCGTGCCCCGTGACCACTCGGAACGGCGCGCCCCCCAGTCCCCGCCTGCCGCCCGAGATCAACATCGCCTCGTCGGGTGCGGGAACGCGGTATCCGAACATCCTGTACTCCTCAGCCGGCGCCGGCGGTGTCGCCGCCGAGCGCATCCAACGGATCCACCCACTCGATGACACCGACCTCGCGGCATCCACGGGATTCGATCACGAGTACCGTCGCGCCCGTCGGCAGGGGTTGCTCCGACCACGCGAGGAAGGTCTCGGAGCCTCCTCTGACCCGCACCAGGACCTCACCGGGGCCCGCGGATCCACGCGTTCCGATGAGTACTTTTCCCGTGCAGCCGATCACGGCCTCGTCCTGCGGCATCACCGGCCGTCCTCCTCGTCCTGACCCCAGGATTCCGACGATAGACCCAGTCGGGGCAGGGGCCCAACGGGCCGTAGGACTCGGTTCCGCAGGACTCCGTGGGACCCGGTTCCGCCGCCCGTACGGACCGGCCCTGACGTGCTCCCTCAGCCCTGGCGCAGCCCCTCCGCCCCGGACGGCCCCGCCACCGCGGCGAGGCCCCACTCGACCCCGGTCATCTCCTCCGACAGCGTCCACAGCCTCCGCGCCGCCTCGGGATCGCTCGCCGCCGCGCTGCGGCCCACCAGCGTCGGCGCGCCCCGCATCTCGCCCAGCCCGTCCGGGCCCACGTACGCAGCCCCCGGCAGATCCTGCCCGGCCGCGTAGAGCGTCGGCAGGGCGCCGGACCGGTCGTCCTGGGCCAGGACCTTGTTGCCGACGGCCATGAACGCCCGCATGAAGGGGTTCGCCGTGTGGCTCTGCAGGTTGGTCGCCGCGTAACCGGGGTGGGCCGCCAGGGCACGTACGGCGGAGCCCGCCTCGGTCAGCCGGCGCTGGAGTTCCAGGGTGAACAGGAGGTTGGCCAGCTTGGACTGGGCGTAGGCGCGGGTCGGGGAGTAGCGCCCCCGCAGGTTCACGTCCTCGAAGTGGATCACTCCGTCGCCGCTGCGGTGGAGGCCCGAGGACACCGTCACCACTCGGTCCGTGACGTACGGCAGCAGCAGGTTGGTGAGCGCGAAGTGCCCGAGGTGGTTCGTGCCGAACTGCATCTCGAAGCCGTCCTTGGTGCGCTGCTCCGGCAGCATCATCACGCCCGCGTTGTTGATCAGCAGGTCGATCGGCCCCTGCCATCCGGCGGCGAACTCCCGTACCGAGGCCAGGTCCGCCAGGTCCAGGCGGCGCACCTCGACGCTGCCGCTCACGTTCGCCGCCGCGGCGCCGCCGCGCGCGGGGTCCCGTACGGCGAACACCACATGCGCCCCGGCCCGGGCCAGCGCCTCGGCGGTCGCGAGGCCGAGGCCGCTGTTGGCGCCGGTGATCACGGCCGTACGGCCGGAGAGGTCGGGCAGGTGGGTCGCGTTCCACTTGTGCGCAGGGCGCGTGGTCTTGCTCGTATCAGTCATACCCTCAATGTAGGCATCGACAACAATGCTGTCAATGACAACAATGATGGCGATGCCAACTAAATTGACGCCGTCTACATCGGGATACGATGGTGCCCATGTCGCGCATGTCCCCGTCACCCTCGAGCCGCCCCTACCACCACGGAGATCTGCGCGCCGCCCTGCTCAGGAGCGCCGAGCGCACCCTGCGGGAGAAGGGGGTCGGCACGCTGTCGCTGCGCGAGCTGGCCCGCGACATCGGCGTGAGTCACGCCGCCCCGGGACGGCACTTCAAGGACAAGCAGGCCCTGCTCGACGCTCTCGCACTGGACGGGTACGAGCGCCTCAACCAGTCCCTGGGCGCCGCCGCCGGGCAGCCCGGCCTCACCTTCGAGCAGCGGATGACCGCGCTCGCCCGCGCCTACCTCGGCTTCGCCGTCGAGAACCCGGAACTCCTGGAGCTGATGTTCGCGCGCAAGCACGACCCCGACAGCTCCGCACAGCTCGCGGCGGCCGTCGACGAGTCCCTCGGCTCCTTCGCCCGGATGATGGCGGACGCCCAGGAGCAGGGCGAGATCATCCAGGGCGACCCCGAGCGCCTCACGATGGTCGCCGCCGCGAGCCTGCACGGACTCGCCGCCCTGATCGCCAGCTGCGCCCTGGAGGCGGAGGAGGCCCTGGCCGGCCTGGACGAACACGTCCATCTGCTGCTGCACGGCCTCAGGCCCAGGTGAGCAACTGACCATCTACGGCACCGGCTGGAACACCTACGGCGGCACCAGCGCCTCGGCCCCGATCATCGCCGGCGTCTACGCCCTGGCCGGCACCCCGGGCTCCAGCGACCACCCCGCAGGGCACGGATGCCTTCACCGGCTGACACGCACACGAACCACCCCGTCGGGTCGCGGGGAGCCGCCGTCCGAGGGGGACGTGGGTCCCTTCGGCGGCAAGGAAGAGGAAGACGGGCCACGGCATCCGGCCGCGGCCCGTTTTTCCGTTCTCGTTGCCGGCTCGACCGGTGCGGACCCCCGGCCTTCCGGGCGTGACGGTGCACAGGGCACCATCGGAGAACGCCGCCTGACCCACGATGCCCTGGGGGAAGACCACATGAAGCGCACTCTCGCGGTCCTGGCCACCGTCGCCGTACTCACCGCTCCGCTGGCCGGTTGCAGCAGTAAGCCGAAGACCGTCACCGGCACTGTCGTCAGCAAGGACACGGACCACGAGTGCTCGACGAAGAAGAAGGGCAGGAAGAAGACCCGCAGCTGCCATACCGAGTACGAGTTGACGGTCCGTACGAAGAGCGGCGACGAGGAAGAGGTCGACGTCAGCAGCGGCGCCTACGGCAACTGCGCCGAGGGTTCGCGCTACCCCAAGTGCACCACGCGCTAACGGCTCTGCATCAGGCCCGCTCGGTCCCGTGTGCGCCGAGCCCGTGCAGATCTCCGGAGCCTGCTGGCCGGGCTCGGCCGGACACCGGCCGGCCCGGCCGGCCCGGCCGGCGCGCGGCCCACAGGCCCCGCGTACAGCGGACCCGCGATACCCGGCCTTGCCGCCCGGCCCGCGTGGAGCCTGCCGCCCGCCGACGCCATCGACCTCGGTGACACCCTCCTGTTCGCCAAGGACGCCCAGGGCAAGTACCCCATCGGTCACGGATACGCGTGGGAGCCGGCCGACGGCTCGGTCGGCACCCTCCACTTCACCGACGACCCACGAGGGGTACATCATCGAGCAGGACGGTGACGAGAGCCTGAAGCTCACACCCATCGACGGCGGCGCCGCCCGCAAGGTCACCTGCACCGGACAGCTGGCGCACTGCTCCTTCGACGCGCGCACCAACGAGATCGACGGCGGGCAGGCCCACGCGCCCCTGATCACCGGCAAGTACGCCTTCCACGTGGAGAACGCGTCCACCTACGAGAACGATCCCGAACAGCTCGTCAGGACGGACCTCACCACCGGCAAGAAGGCCTGGAGCACCGCGGACGTCACCCCGCCGGCGGGCGTGGAGCTGGACGAGGACGGGAAGCGCACCAGCGGCGCCCTCCGGGTCCTCGACGTGCGCGACGGCCGTGTCCTCACCGCCTGGGGTGCGGGCGCCTTCTCTCCCGACACCTGGGTGACGGCGACGTACGACATCGCGAGCGGCAAACAGGTCGACGGCTCCTCGAAGTACTCGTACGAGGACAGCCCTGCCGACACCGTCAACACCGAGGGCTCTTCCGTCTTCACGCCCGACCACTCTCTGGCCGCCGCTCACACGGAGCAGGGCACCGCCGTGTGGCAGCCCGCCGACGGCAAGGAGGTCTGGGCACAGAAGGAGGGCGAGAAGGCGATGCAGCCGCTGCGCTTCTCACCGAACGGCATCCTCTACGGCAACACGAAGGACGACTTCAGCCCGAGCGTGTTCCTCGCAGTCGACGGCCGTACCAAGAAGGTGCTCGCCAAGAGCCTGCCCGAGGAGAACATCCCGCTCTTCTCGCAGCCGTCGGGGTACGGCTACATCAGCACACAGAAGGGCTTCTTCGTGTTCCCGGCCCAGGGCTGAAGCGTGTTGTGCGGGTGGAGACGCTCACCGGGCCGGGGGGCCGCGCGGCCGGACGCAGCGAGCGGTACCTTCGTAGCACTTGCCATAAACGCGGCCAGGCCCCATTCACCCGTCCGAGGGGGATGACGGCCGACCGCGGCCAACCGTTGCCTGTCCGACCGGCCGTCAGAAACCCTGCCAGGCCGTAAGGGGGTCAACGACGGAACCACACGACAGGTTCCGCTCAGGCCTCGTTGCCCGGCGTGACCTGCCGTGATACACAGAGTGACCGTACGAGGTATTCGTACGAAACCCGCCAGTCAATGACGTCAAGTCGACATACGACGGCGACGTTGTCAGCGAGAATGATGCCTGACCTCTGCACACCGCGGGGTCCAGCGGAACTACCCACCAGGGGCGGTGACTTACATGCTCTTTGCGGCCGACAAGGGAGACATCAACACCATCATCGGCGGGATCGCTCCGGACTGGGGCCCCTTCGGCAGCCTGGGCAACGAGGCCAAAGTGATGATCGAGGTGGTGATGGCCGTGGCCATCCTGCTCTGCCTCGGCATCGCGGTCTGGGGTGCGGCCAAACAGCGGATCGGCGCGACAGCCTTGCGCGACACCTTCAGCGCGGAGCAGGGCAAGGGCCTGATCATCGCCGGCCTCACCGGGGTCTTCATCATCGGCTCCCTCGGCACGCTGTTCACGATCGTGTACGGCATGGCGGTCTGACGCCCCTTCTGCTCCCGGGCGCGCCCGGTCGTCCCCTCCACCCCACCCACCCGTCGTGCCCACCGGCAGAGGTTGCGTTTCCCTGATGTCGAGTCACCACACCGCGCCCGCGCGGGAACCAGCACGGCTACCGTCGTATGTATACAAGGTGGAGGGGGCGTACGCGGCATGAGTCCCACAGACGAGCAGGATTACCCCGAAGCGGGCCAGACCCGAACCCGCCTGCCCGGCGGCGACCCGTACGGCGGCGCACCCCGCAGAACCGGCCGCTCCTCCTCGCGGAGCCTGGTCACGGTGGTCGGCGTGGTCGTCCTCCTCATCGCGGCGATCGCCTTCGCGAACCGCGGTGACGGTTCGTCCGCCGACAACACGTCCGACAAGAGCGACCGGCCCCGAACGTCCGCCACCGCAGCAAGCGGCACGAAGCCGGTGGGGACGAAGAACGCAGGCATTCCCTCCGGGTTCGCGCACAGCGGGCAGGGGGCGGAGAGTGCGGCGGCCAATTATGCGGTGGTGCTGGTTTCGGCCGACATTCTCAAGCCTTCGCAGCGGAGCGAGATCGTCAAGCAGGTGTTCACCACCGATCAGCAGGCTCCCCTGGCCGAAAAGTTCAACAAGGCGTACAGCAAGCAGTTCCTGAGCAGCATCGGCCTGGACGCGAACGGCAACGCACCCGCCGGACGCACCTATGTCTCACGCACGGCGCCCCTCGGCACCAAGCTCACGAACTACTCGGACTCCACCGCCACGATCGAAGTCTGGTGCACCGGTGTGTTCGGCACCGCCGGTGACGACTCGACCAATCCGGTCACCAGCGACTGGTTCACCATGACCCTCCAGCTGCGCTGGGAGAACGGTGACTGGAAGGTCAACAGCTTCTCCCAGAAGGACGGTCCCGCTCCCGTCCCCGGTGACAGCAAGGCATCCAGCGCCGACCAGATGGCCAAGGCCGTAGAGGAGTACGGAGGCTTCACTTATGCCCGGTAGTCCGCGCCGAGTACTCAAGATCGCTGCCGCCGTCTCCGCCCTGCAGGGCGCTGTCCTCCTGCTGGCCACTCGAGCCGTCGCCGCCCCCACACCGTCACCATCGTCCAACAACTGCGACCTCATCGTCGGCCCTGCAAAACAGTTCTGTGAGAAGGACAGCGGCTCGAAGGGAGGCTCCTCCGGCCTCACCTCCGACAGCCCCCTCGGCTCCACCCTCGACCCCCTCGCCTCCCTGGCCAAAGGCTGTGCGGATGCCGCCTCCTGGACCATCGGGAAGCTCAGTGGTGCCGTGAAGGAGACGGCGAACGTCGACTTCACGAACACGAAGTTCCTGCAGCAGTACGCGGTGGTGTTCGCGGCGTCCACGGTCCTCACCCTGCTGCTGTGGCTGCTGGCCGTGGCCAAGAGGGCCGTGCGGGGGGTGCCCCTGACCACCGCGATCGGCGAAGCCGTCGGCTTCCTGTGGCTGACGGTGCTCGCCTCCGCCTTCACCCCGCTGATCCTCTACACCGTCGTATCGGCGACGGACGGCGTGACGGACGTACTCGCGAAGACAACCGGTGACCAGACGGACACCTTCTTCGGCACCTTCTCCGGCGCCCTCAACAAGGGAAACAACATCGGCGGCGGCCCGATCATGCTGATCGTCGTCTCCCTGGTCAGCATCCTCGCCGCCGGCGTCCTCTGGCTGGAGCTGGTCATCCGCGCCGCCCTGCTCTACGTCGGCGCCCTCCTCGGCACCGTCGTCTACGCGGGCCTGGTCGACAAGAACCTGTGGGGGCACGTCAGGCGCTGGGCCGGGATCATGATCGCCGTCATCCTGGTCAAACCGGTGATCGTCATCGTGCTCGGCCTCGCCGGCGCCCTCTCCGGCGACAGCGGCCCCGACGCCTTCTCCGCCGTCGTCTCCGGCCTCGCCATCATCCTGCTCGCCATCTTCGCCAGCGCGATGATCTACCGCTTCGTCCCCGGCTTCGGCGACGAGATCGCGAACGGCCGCAACAACCGCATCATGCAGGGCGCCGAGGGCAAGGCAGCGGCCGTCATCAGCTCGCCCGCCACCCTGGTCGCCCAGGGCATCAAGACCCACAGCACCCGCGCCGACAACAACGGAGGAGGCGGAGGCGGCTCCAGCAGCGCCCGCCCCGCCAACCCCGCCTCCGGCGGCGTCGCCGCCCACAGCAGCCGTACCCCCCAGGGCGGCGGCGGAGCAGTCCCCTCCGCCGCGCCCGCGCCGCGCGCACCCAGCCCGGCCAACACCCCGCACGCCAGCAACACCCGCAACAGCAACCGCTCGGGAGGTGAAGGGCGTTGACGACCGAGTCCCACCTGTCCCATCCGGTCACGCCCCGCCGTACGTATCTCATCGGCCGCGCCCGGCCGAACGCGATCGTCGGCCGGAACCGTGAGTCCGGCGAGATCGCGCTGATCATCGCCGGTGCGTTCCTCGGCATGATGTGCGGCCTCCTCGTCCCGGTCCTGTCCCTGCGGATCGTGCTCCTGACGGGCTTCCCGCTGCTCGCGCTCGCCGCGGTATACGTGCCGTACAAGCGCCGCACGTTCTACAAGTGGTTCGAGATCAACCGCTCGTACAAGCGGACCGTCAAGCGCGGCGCCGCATACCGCTCCGGTGCCGTCGAGGCCGGAACCCGGCTCGACGGGCGCGAGGTCGAGATCGGGCCGCCGCCGGGCATCGGGCGGATCAGCTGGCTCGCCGCGCCCTTCGGCCCCGACGAGATCGCCGTACTCCTGCACGCCGACCGCAGGACGGTCACGGCCGCCATCGAGATCGAGGGCCCCGGCGTCGGCCTGCGCGACTCCGAGGACCAGGAAGCCCTCGTCGACCGCTTCGGCACGCTCCTCAAGCACGTGGCCAACGGCGACGGCTTCGTCACCCGCCTGCAGATGCTCGCCCGCACGCTCCCCGCCGACCCCGACGCCCACGCCAAGGACGTCACGCTGCGCGGCGACGAGAAGGCACCCGACTGGCTGTCACGGTCCTACGACCAGCTCCAGTCCATGGTGTCCACCAGCAGCGAGCAGCACCGCGCCTACCTCGTCGCCTGCATGCACTACACCCGCGAACTGGCCTCCGAGGCCCAGGCCATGGCACGGGCCGCGCGGCCCCAGGCCGGCCGCAAGCTGGACCGGGACGCGGGCCTGGCCGTCGTCATGGCCCGTGAGCTGACCGACATCTGCTCACGCCTCCAGGAGGCCGACATCCGCGTCCGCCAGCCCCTCGGGCAGGGCAGGCTCGCCTCCCTCATCCACTCCATGTACGACCCGGACCACCCCATCGACCACATCCAGGCGATGACCCGGCGCAACGCCTGGCCGGCCGAGCTGGACGCCATGGAGCCCACCTACCTCCAGGCCAAGACCCGCGAGTCCGCCACCCGCGCCCCCTGGTGCCACGCCACCGCCTGGGTGAAGGAGTGGCCGATGACCCCGGTCGGCGTCAACTTCCTGGCACCCCTGCTCGTCCACACCCCGGACGTCATCCGCACGGTCGCCGTGACGATGGATCTCGAACCCACCGAGGTGGCCATCGAACGCATGCTGACCGAGAAGACCAACGACGAGGCCGAGGCCTCCCGCGCCGCCAAGATGAACCGCACCGTCGACCCGCGCGACATCGCCGCCCACAACCGCCTCGACCAGCGCGGCGAGGACCTGGCGAGCGGCGCGGCGGGAGTGAACCTCGTCGGCTACATCACCGTGTCCTCGCGCTCCCCGGAGGCCCTCAACCGCGACAAGCGGACCATAAGGGCCTCCGCCGGAAAGTCGTACCTGAAACTGGAGTGGTGCGACCGTGAGCACCACCGGGCCTTCGTGAACACACTTCCCTTCGCCACCGGCATTCGAAGGTAGGGGCTGATGCGCTGATGCGGGACCCGCTGTCCGTCCTCACCGACGCCTTCACGTCCTTCCTCTTCGGCAAGGTCGAGACGACCCGTCTGCCGGTCCGCACCTCCACGGGCCAGGCCCAGGCGGTCTACCTGCCGACCGCCGCGCCCGGCCTCGGCGACTCCGGCGTCATCATCGGCCGCGAGGTGTACTCCGGGAAGGGCTACATCTACGACCCCTTCCAGCTGTACGGCCAGCAGCTGCCGGCGCCGCACTGGCTGGTCCTCGGCGAGTCCGGCAACGGCAAGTCGGCCCTGGAGAAGACGTACGTCCTACGGCAGCTGCGCTTCCGTGACCGCCAGGTCGTCGTCCTCGACGCCCAGGGCGAGGACGGGGTCGGCGAATGGAACCTCATCGCCGAGGAGCTGGGGATAACTCCCATCCGCCTGGACCCGACGGCGGCCCTGAACCACGGCATCCGTCTGAACCCCCTGGACCCCGCGATCACGACGACGGGCCAGCTGGCGCTGCTGCGCACCATCATCGAGGTCGCCATGGGCCACGGCCTGGACGAACGCTCCGGCTTCGCCCTCAAGGTCGCCCACTCCTACGTCAACGAGTCGATCCTCGACCGTCAGCCGGTCCTCACCGACATCGTGGAACAGCTGCGGCACCCGGAGCCGGAGTCGGCGGAGGCGATGAACGTCGCCATAGACGACGTACGGGCATGGGGCCTGGACGTGGCCCTGGTCCTGGACCGCCTGGTCGACGGTGACCTGCGCGGCATGTTCGACGGCCCGACGACCGTCGGCATCGACCTCGACGCCCCGCTGATCGTCTTCGACCTGTCCCACATCGACCGCAACTCCATCGCCATGCCGATCCTGATGGCGATCGTCGGTGTGTGGCTGGAGCACACCTGGATCCGCCCGGACCGCAAGAAGCGCATCTTCCTCGTCGAAGAGGCCTGGCACATCATCAACAGCCCCTTCGTGGCACAGCTGTTCCAGCGTCTGCTGAAGTTCGGCCGACGGCTGGGCCTGTCCTTCGTGGCGGTCGTCCACCATCTGTCCGACGTGGTGGACGGCGCGGCGGCGAAGGAGGCGGCGGCGATCCTGAAGATGGCCTCGACCCGGACCATCTACGCCCAGAAGGCGGACGAGGCGAGGGCCACGGGCCGGGTTCTGGGCCTCCCGCGCTGGGCCGTGGAGATCATCCCCACCCTCACCCCCGGCATCGCCGTCTGGGACGTCAACGGCAACGTCCAGGTGGTCAAACACCTGGTCACGGAGACGGAACGCCCACTGGTCTTCACCGACCGCGCCATGACCGAGTCCTCCAGCGACCTGGTGGCCGACGACGCCCTGCACGCGGCCGAACTGGAGGCCGAGCAGCGGGCGGCGGCCTTCGTGGAGCAGCACCTGGGCGACTCCGAATCGACGGTGGCGTAGGGGGAGAGCGTGAGACCGGACGACCGCGACCGTCGCGACAGCCGTGACAGCCGTCGGGAAGGCCAGGGCGGCATCCCCGACGGCCTGCTGATCGGCATACTCGGCTTCCTCCTCGGCATGACCCTGCTGGTGTGGACGGCCACGGGTCTGGCAGGCCTCTTCACCAAGGGCGCCTGGCCCGAGGGCGTCACCTTCACCCACACCCCCCTGGCCATGCGCCACCTCATCGGCAGGCCCCACGACATCACCGGCGCCTGGCCGGACACCCCCGCCGGCCAACTCTCCGGCTGGGGCCTCTTCTGGGGCCTGTTCATCGGCCAGCTGATGGTCCTCTTCGTCCTGGCCCTGTTCGTGATGGGGACGGTGGCACGGTGGCGGGCCGGGAAGGTACGGCGGGCGTTCGACCGGGGGGCGGCGAAGGGGCGAGCCCAGTCGCCGACACCCTCTCCGACGCCATCTCCTGCACCGGAACAGCGTCACGAGGTCCCGGTGCCCCGCACAGAGCCGGAACCGGAACCCGCGCCCGAGCCAGCGTCGTTGGAGCACCTCCCAGCCGACGGCGAACAGGTGGGTGGGTGGGAAACGAGCCGCGCCGAACGCGGGGTGCACTACGGCACACGGGAAAGCCGCCACTCAGCCGCAGCCAGGGCCATCCAGGACGCCCCCGGCCCCACTCTGGTCGTCACCTCGAACCCCGCCCTCTGGCAGGGCACGAAGGACGCCCGGGCCAAACTGGGCCCCACCCTCCTCTACGACCCCGCCCACCTCTGCGACACCCCGGCCCGCCTCCACTGGTCCCCCACCACAGGCTGCGAGGACAAGCAGACGGCCGTGCAGAGAGCCACCGCCCTCCTCAGCCCCGTCCAGCCCACAGCCAGGATCGACCAGGCGGTCGCCGACACGGCGACGACGCTCCTGCGGAGCTACCTGCACGCCGCCGCCCTCGAGTCCCGCACCATCCGCCACGTCCACCGCTGGTCCCAGGGCACCCAGGTCCAGGACGCCGTACGAACCCTCCGTACCAACCCCAAGGCCGCTCCCGGCGCCGCGGGCGAACTCGAGGCCGCGCTCACCGCGCACCCGGAACGCCGAGACATGGCCCAGGAGTTGACCAGCCGGGCCCTCGCCGCCCTCTTCACGGTCAACATCCGCGAAGCATGCACACCAAACCGAAATGATGCGCTCGCCTTGGATTCCTTCGTGGACGAAGGGGGCACGCTTTATCTGGTAGGTGAATCCATCGAGGACCCCAGGACCAACCCTGGTGCGATGCCCCTCCTGACGGCCCTCGTCTCCAGCGTGGTCGAGCACGGCCGGCGCATGGCCGCACGGTCATCCTCCGGTCGGCTCGACCCACCACTCACCCTGGTCCTCGACGACGTCGGAGCCGTGGCGCCGCTCCCCCAGCTGCCGGAGCTGCTGGCCACCGGCGCCGACCGGGGCATGCCCACCCTCGCCCTGCTCCGCTCCCGCGAGCAGGCCAGGTCCCGCTGGCCCCACCAGGAACTGCCGGCCTGACCCCGGCTCCCGAGAGCCGCTCCGGAACTACCGCTCCAGAACGAACTCCAGCTCGTTCTCGGCCTCGTCCTTCTCGAAGGACACGACCAGCCCGCTCGGCGCGAACCCCACCTTGCGGTACGCACCCTGCGCCCGCGCGTTGTCCGTGTGGACGAACAGCCGTACCCGCTCGGCACCCCGCTCCCACGCCCAGGACACACCCGCGTCGAACAGGGTCTTGATCAGCCCGTTCCCACGGTGCTCCGGCCGTACGAACACACCGACCACGTGTCCCTGCCGGCGCTCGACCGGATACCCGGCCCAGTCCTTCGTCCCGGGCTCCTCCAGGAGCACGGTGACGGTGCCGGCCCAGCTCCCGTCCGGCGCCTCCGCGATGAACTGCCGTGCGGAGCCGGTCTCCTCGGCGGATCCGACGGCCCTCGCCTGGTAGAAGGAGTCCGGCCTTTCCATGGCGTCCTCGTAGGTCTCCAGGAAGGCGATGGACGCGACCGGATCCCGCAGCGCGTCCAGACGCAACTGCTTCACGGCGGCCCACTCGTCGGGTCGTATCGCTCGGACGACGTAGTCATCGCTGGTCGGGCTACTCATGGAGCCACGGTAGCCCGCACCCCCCACCCGCCTCACCCGATATTCAGGCCCCGCTGTCAGTGGCCGGTCCTAGTGTGACCCCATGACCACACTTCCCGATCGACCCAACACCGCAGTGCTCGTCATCGACGTCCAGAACGGTGTGGTGGCGAACTCCCACGACCGCGACGGCGTCATCGCGAACATCAACACCCTGATCGACAAGGCCCGCACGGCGGACGTGCCGGTCATCTGGGTGCAGCACTCCGACGAGGAACTGACGTACGGCAGTGAGACCTGGCAGTACGTACCGGAGCTGACCCGCCAGGACGGCGAGTCCCTGGTCCACAAGAAGTACCCGGACTCCTTCGAGGACACCGAACTGGAGACGGTGCTTGCCGACCGGAAGGTGGGCCGGCTCCTCGTCACGGGCGCGCAGACGGACGTGTGCATCCGCTCGACCCTGCACGGCGCGATCGTCCGCGGGTACGACGCGACGCTGGTCGCCGACGCCCACACCACCGAGGACCTGTCCAAGTACGGCGCTCCCGCCCCGGAACAGGTCATCGCCCACACCAATCTCTACTGGAGCTGGCACAGCGCACCCGGTCGTCAGGGCGGGACCGCCAAGGCGGCTGAGGTGACCTTCTAGCCGACCGTAAACCTAGCCGGCCATAAACGCAGAAAACCCCCGCATCCGAAGATGCGGGGGTTTTCTCAAAATTTGTTCGGCGGCGTCCTACTCTCCCACAGGGTCCCCCCTGCAGTACCATCGGCGCTGTGAGGCTTAGCTTCCGGGTTCGGAATGTAACCGGGCGTTTCCCTCACGCTATGACCACCGAAACACTATGAAACTGTGAACGCCACACCGCCTGTCACAGCGGGGCTGTTCGTGGTTTCAGAACCAACACAGTGAACGCGAGCATCAATGGACAAGCCCTCGGCCTATTAGTACCAGTCAACTCCACCCGTTACCGGGCTTCCATATCTGGCCTATCAACC
>NZ_VISR01000001.1:646244-684887 GCF_007827595.1 Streptomyces sp. BK340 | reverse complement strand
AGACTTTCTCCACACCTACAACCACCACCGCTGCCACACCGCACTCGGAGGCCAGCCCCCGATCAGCCGAGTGAACAACGCTGCGGGTCAATACACCTAGGCCGCGAACGGCCGGGCCGGCGGGGTGACGGCCACGGACAGATGGCGGGCCATGCGGCGCAGGGTGTGTGCGCAGTCCGCCGGGGTCTCGCCCTCCGCCACCCAGTGCGCGAGGCGGTCCTCGGGGTCCGCCCGGGCGGCCTCCGTGACGTGGTCGCCGGGCTGCCGGGTGAGGACCATGCGCTCGGCGGACGGCTCGTACGCGGCGGCCGGGTCCATGTCCAGATGGGTCAGCCGGCCGGTCGTGGCCGGGTAGGCGAACTGGATCGAGGCCGCCCGCTGTCGGGTCGGCGTCACGTCCGGGAGCCGGCCGACGGCCAGAGCGGCGGCGGCCCGGGCGAGGTCGACACCGGTGGCCCGCTCGACCAGCAGCGGGATCAGATCGCCGGGCAGGTGCGGGACGACGTCCGTGACGCGGGGGCCGCGTGCCGTGAGCCGCAGGCCGATGTGGGCGACGGTGTGCGTGAGGCCGAGCGCGCGCACGGTCCGCTCGACCGTCTGCCGCAGGAAGCGGTTGTGCAGCAGCCCGTCGTGGGCGTGCACGGAGTGCCGCAGCGGCTGCCGGGCGGGCGGCGGCCCCGGTGCCGTACGGGTCAGCGCGGCGATGCGGACCTCGTCGTCCAGGACGACGGTCTCGGCGCGGACGAGCGGGGCCCCGGCGTCCTCGCGGCCGGCCGGCGGAATTCCGTGCCGGGCGAGCAGCACCTGTGACGCGGTCGGGTCGGCGCAGGCGGCGGCCGTCTCGTGCGGGATGCCCGGCAGGCCCAGCCGGGCCGCGATGTGCGCGGCGGCGGGCAGGTACCGCCTGGTCCAGGTCAGTACGCCGCTCAACCCGAGCCGTAACGCGTGGCGCGCGACCGCCTCCGCGGTGGCCGCGTCCTGGCCGGGATCCGCCGCGATGTGGCCGGCCAGGTACGGACGCGCCCAGACGGGCGGGGACGGGTCGACCAGCACCACCGGGTGGACCGCCGCGATCCGCTCCAGCGGGTACGCGTCGTACGCGGCCCGGTGGCTCACCCCGAGGAGGAGGACGGCATGCGGCATCGAAGGCTCACCTTCGTGGGGAGAAGGCGGACAGAGACGCCCCGGATGCTGCTCCCCCATAGGCAGCACCCGAGGCGGGTCGATCTTGCTCTCTGTGCCCCGATCCTCACCCACCGCACCATCAACTGTCAACGATTGCTGCCTAATTCCGCAGCGGAAGTTGTCACGTCTGGTCGGCGCACTGGTGACCGGGTAGCCTCGCGTCAGCTCAGCCACGGAACGGACGACACGCCCAGGGGGGACCTCGGTGAGTGACGCCTACGCCCTGCTGGCCGATGTGCTCGACCGCCTCGGCGAGCTGACCGGCCGGCCCGGCCGGCTGCCGGAGGTCCTGGACGTCGCCGGCCTCTCGCATCGCACCGGCATCCCGGTCGGCACCGTCGTCGAGCTGCTCTCGGGCGGCCGGGCGACGGAGGGCTGCCTCGCCGAACGGGTGCGGCAGCGCCTGGACTTCATCCGCGAGACCCGGCGCCGGCCCGACGGCAAGCGGTACTCGCTGGACGAGCTGGCCCGGATCGCCGGCACCAGCCGGCAGTGGCTGAGCGAGTGGCGCAAGAGCGGTATGCCGGGTCTCGAACACACCGACCGGCTGCGCAGGTTCTTCGGCCTGCCCGCGGGCTTCTTCACCGCGGACGAACCGGAGGCGCTGCACGAGGCGTTGCGGCCGGTGCTGCAGGTCCTGGCGGCGGAGGCGGACCCGCTGCTGCGGCTGCGGGAGAGCGGACTGGTCCGGCTGGCCGCGCGGGCCCCGCAGATGAACGCCCGTCAGCTGGCCACGCTCGCGGACCTGGCGGAGATGATCATCGTCTCGGAGCAGGCCGGGGGTGCCGGGGAGACGGTGGGCGCCGGGGACGCGAAGGGCGTGGACCTGAAGGGCGCCGGGCGTGCCTGATGCGCTTCCGGCCGTAACTGATCCAGATCTGGCCGTAAATGATCGTTGCGGGTGCGGGAACGTGCCGTTACCGTCTTCCCCGCCTTATGGTCGCCGCACCCCCGCCGACCGCAAGGACGACGCATGAGCCCCGACAGAGCGCCGAAGTCCCGCAGACCCGCCAGGTCGCCGAAGCGGTTCCTCGACCGGCTCGTCCGTGACACCGCCCGGACGCTGACCCCGCCCACCGAGCCGAAGGCGTTCCTGCACGCGGTCTGCGCCACGCTCAGCCCTCAGCTGGACCGCCCGGTCCGGCTGAAATTCGTCAACTTCCCGCCGGGCCTGGACGTCTCCGGGGTCACCTTCGCCATGGACGAGCAGTACATCGTCGTGGTCGAGGACATGGCGCCCGACGAGCACAAGTTCGTCATCGCGGGGCACGAGATCGGCCACATCCACTACCAGACGCTGGACGTGCACTACCCGGCCGGCATGCCCGCCGCGGCACGCCGGCTGCTGTCCCAGGCCGAGGGGGACATCCCCTGGGACCAGGTGGTCGCCATGGCCACCCGCTCGCCCGCCGCGGCGGCGGCCGCGGCGGAGTGGGAGGCCGAGGAGTGCGGGCTGCGGCTGGCGGCCAAGTTCTCCAAGGTCGTCGGTCCGGGCGCGGCGGCCGGGCGGACGACGCAGGACACCCTCGCCGGCCGGCTGTCGTCCTCGCTGGGCAACATCGGCGGCCCGTGATGCGCTGGGACATGGCGGGTTCGTTCGCCGCCTACGCCGTCCCCGCGGCGCTCCTCGCGGTGGCCTTCGTGATCAAGCTGCCGCTGCTGCGCCGGGCCTGGCAGGACCCGATCCTGCGGGCCACGGCGCTGCTGCTCGGCATCGGCGCGGTCGTCTTCGCCTCGCTGCCGCCGGGCAACCTGCACGGCATCAACGAGATCACCGGAGTCCCCAACTTCGCCGGCCTCTGGGTCTATTCACTCCTCACCGCCTACTGCGGGGCCTGCCTCTGGCTGATCATCACCTGGCGCGAGCCGCCGTCCACGGTGCGCAGCCGGCGTACCCGCACGGTCTGGATGGCCTACGGCGCCATCATCCTCGGCCTGTGGACGACGTTCCTGCTCGGCGACCACCACGTGGAGCGGCTGCGGGACCTCGACACCTACTACGCCAACACGCCCTGGATGCGTGAGTTCGCACTGCTCTACCTGGTCGCGCACATGGTGTCCGCCCTGGTCGCCGCGGGCATCCTGTGGGCCTGGTTCCAGGAGGTCGAGGACACCTGGCTGCGCCGGGCCGTGGTCTTCCTCCAGGTCGCCTACGCGCTCGGGCTCATCTTCGACGTCGCCAAGCTCGCCGCGATCGGCGCGCGCTGGAGCGGCCGTGACTGGGACTGGCTGTCGACGTACGTCGCCCCGCCGTTCGCCATCGCCGAGGCGGCACTGGTCGCCGTGGGCTTCATCGCCGGGCAGGCCGGCCCGGTCCTCGACGAGCGCCGCGCCCTCGTCCGCACCCACCGGCGCCTCAAGCCCCTGTGGCAGGCGATGCTCATCGTCACGCCCCCGGCCGCCCCGGCCACCGGCCGGGTCAGCGGCGCCGCCCTGCGTCTGGAACTGCGCCGGGCCGCCATCAACGACGGCCTCCTCAAACTCTCCCCGCACCTCAGCCCCGCCCGCCGCCACCGGGCCCACCAGGCCGCAACGGCGGCCGGTCACTCCGACTCCGCGGCCCGGGGCATCGCCGGAGCGGTGGACATCCTGATCGCCACGGACATCCTGCGCTCACCGGCGACCGGGGACGAGCCGCCGGAGACAGGGCCCATGGAGCCGGCGCCCGCGGGCGGACCCGGGTCCGGGACCGGCCCCGTGTCCGGCGGCAGCCCGGAGCGCGACAGCGAGCTGGAGTGCATCGCGCAGGCTCTGCGGTTCCACTCGTCGGTTGTCGAAACGTTCCGCCGCGAGGCGGTCGCCACAGAAGGTCTCACCATTCATGCCTGACAGAGCCAGCGCCCGCCGTACCGCGATCGTCATCGGCGGAAGTACGGCCGGCATGCTCGCCGCCTCCGTGCTCGCGAGCCGCTTCCACGAGGTCGTGATCGTGGAGGCGGACCGGCTGCCGGAGGGGCCCGAGCCGCGCAAGGGGCTGCCGCAGGCCCGCCACGCCCATCTGCTGTGGTCCGGCGGGGTGGCCGCGCTGGAGGAGCTGCTGCCGGGGGTCACCGGGGAGCTGGTCGGCCGGGGCGCCGGGCTGATCGACGTGATGACCGACCTGGTGAGCAAGGCGCCCTCGGGGCAGTGGTTCCGGCGGTTCACCGACTCCCGGCACCACATGATCGTCTGCAGCCGGGACCTGCTGGACGCGGTGATCCGGGCCGACGTCCTCGGCCGCCGCCGGATCACGCTGCGGGACGGGACACGGGTGGCGGGCCTCGTGGGTGACAAGGGGCGAGTGACGGGAATCCGGGTGCCGGACGGACCTCGCGGGCAACTCGCCACCCTCCACGCCGACTTGGTGATCGACGCCGGTGGCCGCGCCTCCCAGGCCCACAAGTGGCTGCGGGAGCTGGGCCACGCCCCGGTGGAGGAGCGGGTGGTCGACGCGGGCGTCGCCTACGCCAGCCGGGTCTACGCGGCCCCCGACGGCACGGCCGCCCTGCGCTACCCGGTCGTGAACGTCCAGGCCGACCCGCGTGACGCGCCCGGCCGGGGCGGAGTCGTCGTACCGATCGAGGACGACCGCTGGCTGGTCACCCTCTCGGGCACCCGTGGCGGCCGGCCGACCGCCGACCCCGACGAGTTCGAGCACTTCGCGCTCACCGGGCTCAAGGACCCGATCATCGGCCGGCTCATCGCCGGGGCCAAGCCGCTCACCGACCCGGTCACCACCCGCAGCACCGCCAACCGCCGCCGCTACTACGAGAGTTGCGCGACCTGGCCGGACGGCTTCGCCGTCATCGGGGACGCTGTCGCCGGCTACAACCCCGTCTACGGCCACGGCCTCTCCGTCGCCGCGCAGAGCGTGCAGGAACTCGGCCGGGTCCTCGACCGCCACGGCCCCGCCGCCCCCGGCACCGCCCGCCGCATCCAGCGTGCGGTGGCCCGGCCGGTCGGCAACGCCTGGAACCTGGCGGTGGGCCAGGACGCGTACTACCCCGGCGCCGCACCCCAGCCGCCGACCGCCGTCGAGCGGCTGCTCACCGCGTACGTCGACAAGGCGGTCGCCGCCGGCTCCGGGAACCCGCGCGCCCTGCGCGGCCTGCTGGACGTGATGAGCCTGAAGACCCCGCCGACCCGCCTCTTCGCCCCCGACATGCTCTGGGCGATCTGCTTCGGGCCCCGCAGGGGCCCCCTGCCCGGCCCGCCGCTGAGCCGGACCGAGCGGGAGGCGGCCGGGCTCAGCTGACCTTCGGCGTCGGACCCGCGAACGCCAGGTGCAGAACGCGGCTCTCCAGCAGCCATCGGCCGTCGGTCCGCCGGAAAGCGTCCTGGTAGTGGCCGACCTGGACGGGCGGTTCGGCGGGGACGAGGCCGCCCCGACGGCCGTCGACGCGGTAGGTCGAGAAGTACGAGATGGCGGTGGCCGTGTCCGGGGACGTCACGGTGACGAGGACGTTGGACATCAGGCGGCGCGAGAGCCGGTCGGCGGGGCGGGAGCCGAAGTACTCGCGCAGCGCCTCCCGGCCCTCGACCAGGCGTTCGCCCGCCGGCCACGCCCAGCTGCCGTCCTCGGTGAACAGCTCGGCCACGGAAGACGGCTCACCCAGATCGAGCCGGTGGACGAAGTCGAGGATCAGGCGCTCGCAGGCGCGTTCGCCGAGGAGTTGCTCCAAAGGGTCCATGAGGCCATCCAACAGCCCCCTCTCCCTCCCGCGTCCACTCACACCGCCACGTACGCCACCGGCTCGCTCCCCGCCACCGGCTCCGCCCGCCCCAGCTTCACCAGGCGCCGCAGGTGGGCCTCGGCCTCCGAGACCGCGATGTTCCTCGACGGGTACGGGATTTCCTGCCAGGGGCGGTTCCACTCCATGCGCTCGGCCAGCTGCCAGGGTGTGAGCGGCTCGGAGAGGAGGGCCAGCAGGTCCGTGAGACGGTCCTCGTGGTGGGTGAGCAGCTGTCGCACCCGGGCCGGTGCGTCGGTGAAGGCGTACTGGTGGGCCGGGAGCACCTCGGCCGGGGTGAGGCGGCCGACCCGCTCCAGGGAGTCCAGGTAGTCGCCGAGAGGGTCGGTCACCGTGGCGTCGTCGGGGTCCTCGTACAGGCCGATGTGCGGGGTGATCTCCGGGAGGACGTGGTCGCCCGAGAACAGGCGTCCGCTGCCGGGAAGTCGGTCCGGATGCTCCTCCTCCAGGTGCAGGCAGACGTGGCCGGGTGTGTGGCCCGGGGTCCAGATCGCACGCAGCCGCCGGCCCGGCAGGTCGAGGAGCTCGCCGGGGACGATCTCGCGGTCGGGCAGGGCGGGGGCGAGTCCGGGGAAGGTGCGGCGGCGGGCGGCGCGCAGCGGAGCGACGTGTTCCGCGGGCGCTCCCGCCGCCGTCAGCTTGGCGGCCATGTACGCGTACCAGCGCTCCGGACGCGTCTCGCGCGTCCGGCGCACGATCGCCGCGTCGGCCGGGTGCATCGCCACCCATGCCCCGGAGGCCTCGCGGACCTGCCCCGAAAGACCGTGGTGGTCCGGATGGTGGTGGGTGACGACCACCCCGTGCACCTCCGTGACCGAGGTGCCGCAGGCCGCCAGCCCGGCGGTCAGGACCTCCCGGGAGGCCGGGTCGTCCCAGCCCGAGTCCACCAGCACCGGGCCCCGGTCGGTGTCCACGACGTACACCAGCGTGTACCCGAGCGGGTTGTCCGGGATGGGGACCTGGATGGACCGTATGCCCCCGCCGTGATCGAACGTCTCCGTCATGTGTCCTCCACCCCGCCGTCCGCACCCCACGACCGCTGCCCACTATAACCAGACCTGACTGTGCGTCAGATACTGCAAGAGCGCCTGCTTTTAACCCTTTGCCGCGTCCGAGCCGGAGCGACTACGTTCTCCGGGCCGCCGATCCCCCTGGCCGATGGAGCCACCTTGACCGTGCGCATCACCCCGCTGACCGACCCCGATGCGGGACCGTCCTCCCGCCGTCTGGCGTGGCTGGCCTCCGACGCCGACGCAGTCCCCGTCGGGTCGGCGTTCCTGCGCCTCTTCACGAGGGCCGGGCAGGAGCATCTCGCCGAACTGGAGCTGCGGGTCCACCCGGCCGAGCGGCGGAAGGGTGCGGGCACCCGGCTCCTGGAGGCGGCCGTGGCCGCCGCGCGCGAGGACGGCCGGCGCTGCGTCGTCACCCAGGCCGAGGCCGGCTCTCCCGGCGACGGGTTCCTGCCGGCCCGGGGCTTCCGCAGGGTCCTGACCCTGGTCTTCGCCCGGCTCCCGCCGGCCGGGGCGGACGTCACGGCTCTCACCCGGATCATCGAGGAGCCGCACCCCGGCTACCGGCTGACCTCCTGGGAGGGCACGGTTCCCGACGACCTCGCCGAGACGTATGTCGAGTCCCGGCACGCCATGGACGACATGCCGATGGGCAGCACCGACTTCGGCACGGTGACCTGGGACCTGGAACGGGTCAGGGCCGCCGCCGCGGCGATCGAGAAGCGGGGCGACCTGCTGCACACCGTCGCCGCCGTCGACGAGTCGGACGGCTCGATCGCCGGGTTCACCGAACTGGTGGTCCCCGGCGACGGCGAGGGTGACGGCCGGCACTACGGCACCGGCGTCCTCCCCCGGCACCGCGGTCATGACCTCGGCCGCTGGATGAAGGCCGCCTCCATCCGGCACGCCCTCGAACGGCACCCGGATCTGGGCGGCCTGCTGACCGACACCGCCGACAACAACCCGCACATGATGCGCATCAACGACGCGCTCGGCTACGCGCCGACCCACACGACGTTCGAGTACCAGCTCGACCTCTGACGTCTGGCCTACCGCGACTAGAACTGGTATCAGTCTGAAACAGCGTCAGAAACAGGCGGTGCGGCGGGAGGCAGTCGGCCATGACCGAGCTCGTGGAACACGGACAGCTGTTCATCGGCGGGGAGTTGACCGACCCGCTGGGCGGGGACGTCATCGAGGTGATCTCCCCGCACACCGAGGAGGTCATCGGCCGGGTGCCGCACGCCTCCAAGGGGGACGTCGACCGGGCGGTGGCCTCCGCGCGCCGCGCCTTCGACGAAGGCCCCTGGCCACGCGCCTCGCTGGCCGAGCGGATCGAGGTCGTCACCCGGATCAAGGACGGCATCCTCGCCCGGCACGAGGAGATCGCCCGCGTGATCTCCTCGGAGAACGGATCGCCGTACTCCTGGAGCGTCCTCGCCCAGGCGCTCGGCGCGATGATGGTGTGGGACTCGGCGATCAAGGTCGCGCAGAACTTCCCGTACGAGGAGCGCCGCGCCGGCGTCCTCGGCCCGATCCTCGTGACGCGCGAACCGGTCGGCGTGGTCGCGGCCGTCGTCCCGTGGAACGTCCCGCAGTTCGTCGCCGCCGCCAAGCTCGCGCCCGCGCTGCTGACCGGCTGCACGGTCGTCCTCAAGCCGTCCCCGGAGTCGCCGCTGGACGCGTACCTCCTCGGCGAGATCGCACGCGAGGCCGGGCTGCCGGAGGGCGTCCTGTCCATCCTCCCGGCCGACCGCGAGGTCAGCGAGTACCTGGTCGGGCACCCGGGCGTCGACAAGGTCTCCTTCACCGGCTCGGTCGCGGCCGGCAAGCGGGTGATGGAGGTGGCCGCCCGCAACCTCACCCGGGTCACCCTGGAGCTGGGCGGCAAGTCGGCGGCCGTCGTGCTCCCGGACGCGGACGTCCAGGCGGCCGTGTCGGGCATCGTCCCGGCGGCCTGGATGAACAACGGGCAGGCGTGTGTCGCCCAGACCCGCATCCTCGTCCCGCGCCCCCGCTACGACGAGTTCGCCGACGCCTTCGCGCAGGCGGCGAACGCCCTGAAGGTCGGCGACCCGCTGGACCCGGCCACCCAGGTCGGCCCCCTGGTCGCCCGGCGCCAGCAGCAGCGCAACCTCGACTACATCCGCATCGGCCAGGAGGAGGGAGCCAAGATCCTCACCGGCGGCGGCCGCCCGGCCGGCCTGGAACGCGGCTGGTACGTCGAACCGACCCTCTTCGGCGACGTCGACAACTCCATGCGCATCGCCCGCGAGGAGATCTTCGGCCCCGTGATCTGCCTGCTGCCGTACGGCGACGAGCAGGAGGCCGTGAAGATCGCCAACGACTCGGACTACGGCCTGTCCGGCAGCGTGTGGACGGCCGACGTCGAGCACGGCATCGAGGTCGCCCGGCAGGTCCGCACCGGAACCTACTCCGTCAACACCTTCAGCCTGGACATGCTCGGCCCGTTCGGCGGCTACAAGAACTCCGGGCTGGGGCGGGAGTTCGGCCCCGAGGGCTACGGCGAGTTCCTCGAACACAAGATGATCCACCTGCCGGCGGGGGCTTAGGGATGGGCGACCGCTGGCACGTCGAGGTCGACCGGTCCGTGTGCATCGGCTCGGCCCAGTGCCTCCACCACGCACCGGACGGTTTCCGCCTCGACTCCGCCCGCCAGTCCCATCCGGTCGAACCGGACACCGACGCGAGCGAACAGGTCCTGGAGGCCGCCGAGAACTGCCCCGTGGAGGCCATCATGATCACGCTGGTGGGCAGCGCGGAGCCGGTGTTCCCGCCCGAGGACTAGCGATGTCGGAGCCGCGGGGTGCTCTCCTGCGGTTCCGAAGATCTTCGTACCGACCAGGGTGGAAAAGCGTGCGTGAGTCCGAGGCCGAGCGGCTGATCGACGAGGCCTACGAGGCGTGGAACGCCGAGGAGTGGCTCACCGCGGCCGGCCTGCCGGAGCGGGTCCTCGCGCACCACCCGGACGAGAAGCGCAGCGCGGTGTGGTGGTACGACGCCGCGCCGGCCCACAAGTTCCTGCGCAACTGGGCGAAGGCGTACGAGCCGGGCCGCGAGGCCGCCGCCCGCGCCCCCGCGAGCAGCTTCGAGGTCCTGTGCGGCCGCTGCAGCGAGGGCACCCACGAACAGGAGCGCACGGTCCACGCGGCGGCACAGAGCGTGTCCCTGGCCGCTCCCGGGGCCGAGGCCCGTCGCCTGCTGGAGCAGTGGGCCGGCGAGGTGCTGCTGGGGCGAAGCCGGAGCGGGCTGGAACCGGTCTCCTGGCGTGGCCGCAGGTCAGTGTCGGTGCGAAAAATAATCCCATTTGTCCGGCTCTTTCGTGCGGCATCGGGATTATCCTGAAAGCAGCCTACGAGGCGAGTGAGGGAGTCCGACCGGAGTAGCCGACTTTGGCGCGAGGTACATGCATCCGCCGAGGCCGACAGCGACGGTAGGGCTGAGAGGCCGAAAAGCAGCAGTCAGGCTCGACGGCGACCCCCATCACCTGATCCGGACCATGCCGGCGAAGGGAACCCGTCTCGTAGGTCTCGTGCGTTCAGCGACGGTTCGTCGCGTCCGGCTCCGTCAGGTCGATCAGCCGGCACACCGTCTCGATGTCGATCTTCACCTGGGCGATGGAGGCGCGGCCCGAGAGCCAGGTGATCAGGGCCGAGTGCCAGGTGTGCTCGATGACCCGAACCGCGGAGAGCTGCTCGGGGGTCGGGTGCTCCAGGCCCACCGCGTCCAGGATGATCGCCGTGGTCTGCCGGGAGACCTGGTCGACCTCGGGGGAGACGCTCCGGTCGGCGAAGGTCAGGGCGCGGACCATCGCGTCGGCCAGGTGCGGCTCGCGCTGCAGCGCGCGGAAGGCCCGCATCAGGGTCTCCGCCACCCGCTCGGCCGCCGTGTCGCCCGCCGGCGGCTTCTTGCGCAGCGTCCCGTGCATGTGCTCCAGCTGGTCCTGCATGGTGGCGACCAGCAGATGCACCTTGGACGGGAAGTAGCGGTACAGCGTGCCGAGGGCCACCTGCGAGGACTCGGCGACCTCGCGCATCTGTACGGCGTCGAAACCGCCCCGGCTGGCCAGTTGTGCGCTCGCGTGCAGGATCCGGCGGCGGCGGGCCTCCTGCCGCTCGGTCAGCGGCGCCGAAGGGGGCCGGACGCTACTGGCTTCCAGCTTGGATTCCGCAGGCATGGGTCCCGTTCCGTGACAGTCGGTGAGGGTGTCTGTTGGGGCTTGTGATCATCCTGCACGCAGGGGGTCCTCGTCGTGGCGTGAATCACCTGATCCACTGCTCACCTGGCCCCTACCTGCCGGTAGATTCAGAGCCTCTTGAACGATCAAGTCTGAAACTTGTTCTAGATTAGCGTCCCGTCGTAGTCTCGCGGGACAGTGCAGGGAGAAGGGGGCCCAGAGTGACCGCTGAGGCCAGTCAGGCGGGTCCCCGACCGGACCTCGCAGCCGACGGCGAGCGACCGCTCAACATCGCGCTTCTCACCTATAAAGGGAACCCGTTCTGCGGCGGCCAGGGCGTCTACGTACGCCACCTCTCCCGCGAGCTGGCCCGCCTCGGCCACCGGGTGGAGGTCATCGGTTCACAGCCCTATCCCGTCCTGGACGAGGGGTACCCGAGCCTGACCCTGACCGAGCTGCCCAGCCTCGACCTCTACCGCCAGCCCGACCCCTTCCGCACCCCCGGGCGCGACGAGTACCGGGACTGGGTCGACGCCCTCGAAGTCGCGACCATGTGGACCGGCGGCTTCCCCGAGCCGGTGACCTTCTCCCTGCGCGCCCGCCGCCATCTGCGCGCCCGCCGCGGCGAGTTCGACGTCGTCCACGACAACCAGACGCTCGGCTACGGGCTGCTGGGGGACATCGGCGCCCCCCTGGTCACCACCATCCACCACCCCATCACCGTCGACCGGCAGCTGGAGCTGGACGCGGCCGAGGGCTGGCAGCGCCGCTACTCGGTGCGCCGCTGGTACGCCTTCACCCGCATGCAGAAGCGCGTCGCCCGCCGCCTGCCCTCCGTACTCACCGTCTCCGGCACCTCACGCCAGGAGATCGTCGACCACCTCGGCGTCCGGGACGACCGCATCCACGTCGTCCACATCGGCGCCGACACCAACCTGTTCTCGCCGAATCCGGCCGTGGCCGAGGTGCCCGGCCGGATCGTCACCACCTCCAGCGCGGACGTGCCCCTCAAGGGCCTGGTCTTCCTCGTCGAGGCCCTCGCGAAGGTGCGCACCGAGCACCCGGCCGCCCACCTCGTCGTCGTCGGCAAGCGCCCCACGGAGGGCCCGGTCGCCCAGGCCGTCGAGCGCTACGGCCTCGAAGGCGCCGTCGACTTCGTCAAGGGCATCTCCGACGCCGAACTCGTCGACCTGATCCGCTCGGCCGAGGTCGCCTGCGTGCCCTCGCTCTACGAGGGCTTCTCGCTGCCCGCCGCCGAGGCCATGGCCACCGGCACCCCGCTGGTCGCCACCACCGGCGGCGCGATCCCCGAGGTCGCCGGACGCGACGGCGAGACCTGCCTGGCCGTACCGCCCGGCGATGCGGGCGCACTGGCCGCAGGTCTCGGCCGGCTGCTGGGAGACCCCCAGCTGCGCGCGCGGCTCGGCGCGGCGGGCCGCGCGCGCGTGCTGGAGCGGTTCACCTGGGCCCGTGCCGCCGAGGGAACGGTGTCCCGCTACCGCGAGGCCATCGCCCGCTCCGCGGCAGGCGTCCACCGCGCCGAGGTCGCGGAACCCGGCCGCTTCGCGACCGCAGCGAACGCTGCCCCGGCAGCCGCCACGACCGACACCGGCATCTCTTCCGAAAGCAGGGCCACGTGCTGACCGTCGACTTCTCCCGGTTCCCGCTCGCCCCGGGCGACCGTGTCCTGGACCTCGGCTGCGGGGCCGGCCGGCACGCCTTCGAGTGCTACCGGCGCGGCGCGCACGTCGTGGCCCTCGACCAGAACGGCGAGGAGATCCGCGAGGTCGCCAAGTGGTTCGCCGCGATGAAGGAGGCCGGCGAGGCCCCCGCGGGCGCCACCGCCACCGCCATGGAGGGCGACGCGCTGGCGCTGCCCTTCCCGGACGAGTCCTTCGACGTCGTCATCATCTCCGAGGTGATGGAGCACATCCCCGACGACAAGGGCGTGCTCGCCGAGATGGTCCGCGTCCTCAAGCCCGGCGGCCGCATCGCCATCACCGTGCCCCGCTACGGCCCCGAGAAGGTCTGCTGGACGCTCTCCGACGCCTACCACGAGGTCGAGGGCGGCCACATCCGCATCTACAAGGCCGACGAACTGCTCGCCAAGATCCGCGAAGCGGGCCTCAGGCCGTACGGCACCCACCACGCGCACGCCCTGCACTCGCCGTACTGGTGGCTGAAGTGCGCGTTCGGCGTGGACAACGACAAGGCGCTGCCGGTGCGGGCGTACCACAAGCTGCTGGTCTGGGACATCATGAAGAAGCCGCTCGCCACCCGGGTCGCCGAGCAGGCGCTGAACCCGCTGATCGGCAAGAGCTTCGTGGCCTACGCGACCAAGCCGCACCTGCCCCGGCTCGCCGAGACGGACGGGGCGTCCGCCAAGTGACGACGCCCCGGACAGAACACCTCGTCCTGCCCGGGGTCCTCACCGCCGAGCAGGCTGCCGCGACCGTGCGCGGCATCCTCGCCGTACAGCGGGAGGACGGCGCGATCCCGTGGTTCCGGGGCCACCACCTCGACCCGTGGGACCACACCGAGGCCGCCATGGCCCTGGACGCGGCCGGCGAGCACGAGGCCGCCGAGCGGGCGTACACCTGGCTCGCCGCCCACCAGAACGAGGACGGCTCCTGGTTCGCCGCCTACGCCGACGGCGCCCACGACGACGTCACCGACCGCGCCCGCGAGTCGAACTTCGTCGCCTACATAGCCGTCGGCGTCTGGCACCATTACCTGTCGACCGGCGACGACACCTTCCTGGACCGCATGTGGCCCACCGTCTACGCGGCCATGGAGTGGGTGCTGCGGCTGCAGCAGCCCGGCGGCCAGATCGGCTGGCGCCGCGACGACGACGGCACGCCCACCACGGACGCGCTGCTCACCGGCAGTTCCTCCATCCACCACGCCCTGCGCTGTGCCCTCGCCATCGCCGACCAGCGTGAGGAGCCGCAGCCGGACTGGGAGCTGGCGGTGGGCGCCCTGCGCCACGCGATCCGCCTGCACCCCGAGCGCTTCCTCGACAAGGACCGCTACTCCATGGACTGGTACTACCCGGTCCTCGGCGGCGCCCTGACCGGAGCGGAGGCCAAGTCCCGCATCGAGGCGGACTGGGACCGCTTCGTCGTACCCGGCCTCGGCGTGCGCTGCGTGGTCCCCAACCCCTGGGTGACCGGCGGCGAGTCCAGCGAGCTGGCCCTGGCCCTGTGGGCCATGGGCGAGTCCGACCGCGCCCTGGAGATCCTCCAGTCCATCCAGCACCTGCGCGACGCGGAGAGCGGCCTGTACTGGACGGGCTACGTCTTCGACGACGAGGCGATCTGGCCCTGCGAGCTCACCACCTGGACGGCAGGCTCCCTCCTGCTGGCCGTCGCGGCCCTGGGCGGCCACGACGCCACCTGCGCGGTCTTCGGAGGGGAACACCTGCCGTCCGGCCTGGACCCGGACTGCTGCCGCTGAGCGGTCAGTGCCGGTGTATCCGGTTGGCGACGGCGTGGCCCACGAACAGGTAGACCACGGCGGCGAGACCGTATCCGGCCACCACCCGGGCCCAGGCCTCGTCGAACGTGAAGAGGTCGTGGGACCAGCCGGCCAGCCAGCCGGCGGCGCCGTGCACGAACTGGACGAGGCTGTTGGCCCGGTTCGCTTCCAGCAGGTACATCAGAATCCACAGGCCGAGGATGAACGCCATGATGTCGGCGACGATCGCGATGACCGTCCCGGCCTGGTTCGCACTGTTGCGATATCGAGACATGCACTTCGGATTGCCCCGATCGGGGCGGCGAAACGCGGCCGGGAACCCGGACGGCGTCGCCCGAGTGGCGGACACCGGCCGTCCGGGTGAGGCTTCCGGAGGAAGTACCCGCTCGGGGAGACACGTCCGGAGGACCTCGTGCCCGTACCGATACGGCGTCTCTGTGTGGCGCTCACCCTGTGCTGCGCGCTGCTGGCCGGTTCGACGGCCTGCGGCAGCAGCGAGAAGACCAGTACGAAGGACACCACGCAGGTGGCCGCCGCCAACGCGGCCACGCCCAGTCCGAGCACGTCGGCCGAGCGCCAGAAGTTCGCCAAGACCCGGTTCGTGGCGAACGCGGGCCTCGCGGCAGGCGCGGTCTACCAGTGGATCGTCAAGCCCGCGAAGGAGGGCAAGTTCAAGAAGGGTGCCAAGGGCCGCAAGCTGACCCTGGTGAAAGCCGGTCTGGCCGGCGCCTTCGCCTACAACCGGCTCAAGGCGGCACAGAAGAACGCCCAGGGAGATCCGCTGCTCTCCAAGGCCCTGGCACCGCTCACCGCGGGCATCGCGGGCCTGAAGAGCCTGCCGGCCAAACTGCGCAGCGGGGACGAGGGCGCGGCCGGTGCTTTCGACGACATCATCAACAAGGTGAAGGACGCGGGCCAGAGCGCCGGCGCCCCCGTCAAGAACCAGGTTCCGTCCGCCTCGCAGCTGAGCGGCGGCTAGGCGTTGAGCTCCGCCAGCACCCTGAGGGTGTGCGGGTCCGGTGACAGGGCCAGCAGGTCCGTCACCGGACCCTTGCGCCACAACTCCAGGCGTTCCGCGACCCGTTCGCGCGGGCCGACCAGGGAGATCTCGTCGGCGAAGGCGTCCGGCACGGCCAGCACGGCCTCCTCACGGCGCCCGGCCAGGAACAGCTCCTGGATCCGCCGGGCCTCCTCCTCGTAGCCCATGCGCGCCATGAGGTCGGCGTGGAAGTTGCGGGCCGCGTGGCCCATCCCGCCGATGTAGAAGCCGAGCATGGCCTTCACCGGCAGCAGACCCTCGGCCACGTCGTCGCACACCTTCACCCGTGCCATCGGCGCCACCAGGAACCCCTCGGGCAGCTCCCGCACCACGTCCCCGTACACCTCGGGCCGGCTCGGCGCCCAGTACAGCGGCAGCCAGCCGTCGGCGATCCGGGCCGTCTGCGCCACGTTCCCGGGGCCCTCCGCACCCAGCAGAACGGGCAGGTCGTGCCGCAGGGGATGGGTGATCGGCTTCAGCGGCCTGCCCAGTCCCGTGCCGTCCGGCCCCCGGTACGGCAGCGGATGGAAGCGGCCCTCCGACTCCACCGGCGCCGCCCGCAGCAGCACCTGCCGTACGACGTCCACGTACTCCCTGGTAGCCGTCAGCGGCGACTTCGGGAACGGGCGGCCGTACCAGCCCTCCACCACCTGCGGCCCCGACAGGCCCAGCCCCAGCATCATCCGCCCCCCGGAGAGATGGTCCAGGGTGAGCGCGTGCATCGCGGTAGCGGTCGGCGAACGGGCCGCCATCTGGGCAACGGCCGTACCCAGCCTGATCGTCGAGGTCTGCGCGGCGATCCAGGTGAGCGGGGTGAAGGCGTCCGACCCCCAGGACTCGGCCGTCCACACGGAGTGATACCCGAGCCGTTCCGCTTCCTGCGCGAGCGGCACATGGTCCGGGGAGGGGCCGCGGCCCCAGTAGCCGAGTGCGAGACCGAGCCGCATGCCTGCCTCCTGACGCTCCGTCAGTCAATGCGCGGGAGGCGACTGTACGGCAACGGCCCCCCGCCCGGAAGGGCGAGGGGCCGTCGGCGACGGTACGGGTGGGGCTCAGCCGCGCTGGATACCGGAGGTGTCCTGCAGTACGCCACGGCGGCCGTCCTGGGTCTGCGCGACCAGCGTGGCACCACGCTGCTCGACGGCCAAGTACCAGGTACCCGGAGCCAGTTCGGCGATCGGCGTCGGCGAACCGTCCTCGGCGAACAGCTGCCGCGGCACCGGCACGGCGAACCAGAACGGAGAGAAGTCCCCGCCGGCGGCCGGCTGCGGCGCCGGGGCGGCCGCGGCCTGCGGAGCCGGCTGCTGCCCGAACGGCTGGCCCGGCTGCGGCTGGGCACCGTACGGCTGCTGCGGCTGGGGCGCGCCCGGGTAGCCGTAACCACCGGGCGGCTGGGCGCCGTAGGGCTGCGGGGCGGCCGGCTTGGGAGCCGGGACCAGAGCGGCCTGCAGGGCGGGGACCAGGGGGGTGGCGATGGCGGCGGCGGCCATCACCAGGGTGGCGATGAGCGCGATGACCAGGCCCGTGCCGGCGCCCGGCCCGTCGGTGGAGGTGCTGCCGATGTTGTTCGCGCCGCCGGACGGGTCGATGACGTTGCCGAGGGCGCTCCACGCGGCGAAGACGGTGAACGCCACGCCGAACTGGCCGAGGTCCAGGCCCGCCACCTTGAGCGGCTGCGACTTGGTCCGGGCGAAGACGACGAGCCCTGCGCCGATGATCCCCGCCAGGACGACACTGAGCAGAACCGGTCCGCTTTCCCACAGGTTCGGGATGTCGAAGCCGTCCGGCAGCTTGTCATCGGAGTAGTTGTCGAGGAACGACGCGATGAACAGCAACACCGCTGCTCCGATCACCACGCCGTCGCCTCTAGTGAGGGAGCGGATATTCACAACAGGTCCTTCGTGAGTCGTCTCGTCGTCGGTAGACACTATCGTCCGCAAGATCGGCCTGTCCGCCCGGTTCCGCCCGCCGGTCACGACTCGCGCAGGAAACTCACGATTCCCTCAGAGATCCCCTGCGCGGCCTTCTGCCGCCAGGCGCCACTGGTCAGCAGTGCCGCGTCCTTGCTATCGCGCATGTTGCCGCACTCGATGAAGACCTTGGGAACCGTTGACAGATTGAGACCGCCCAGGTCCTGACGTGTGACGAGACCGGTACCTTTGCCGACGTAGTTGGACGGCGGTTCACCGGTGACACGAAGGAAGTTGCCCGCCACACGCTCGCCGAGGTCGCGGGAGGGGCCGACGATCGGGCGGGTGTCCGCGGCACCCGCGTGCACGGATGCCGGGAGGATGACGTGGAAGCCGCGGTCGCCCTCCGCGGAGCCGTCGGCATGGATGGAGATGGCGGCGTCCGCGTGCGCCGTGTTGCCGATCCGGGCCCGCTCGTCGACGCAGGGCCCCCAGGGCGGGGAGTCGCCGTCGTGCGTCAACTTCACCGTGGCGCCCTGCTGTTCCAGGATCGTGCGCAGCCGGTGGGCCACGTCCAGCGAGAACCGGGCTTCCGTGTAACCCGCGTTGGTGGACGTGCCGGTGGTGTCGCACTCCTTCTTGTTCGTGCCGATGTCCACCTGGCGGTTGATCTCGGCCGCGTGGGAGAAGTTGCCGGGGTTGTGGCCCGGGTCGATGACGACGACCTTGCCCTTGAGCGGGCCGTCGGCGGTCGACGCGCGCGACGTGTGCGACGGCGAGGGACTCTTCTGTTTGCCGTCGTCGGTGGCGGGCGCCGACCAGGGCTCGGCGGTGCTCGGCGAGGCGGCGGAGGTCCGCGGGCCCGCCGTGGTGGAGCCGGAGCCCGAACTCCCGGACCCGCCCACCGCCTCGTACACCACCCAGCCCAGCAGGGCACCGGGCACGAGCGCGGCGAGCGCGACGGTCAGCGGCCCTCGCCGGGGCCGGCGGGGCTGCGGGGGATCGAAGTCCGGGCCTACGTACGACACGCCTGCCACCCTAGCGGCCACGCAGGTCCTTCACATGGCCGAGAGGGCCAGGTGGGTGGCCGGGCCGGGGCGAGCCCGGGTCAGATGCCCGTTCCGGTCCGCCGCAGTACGCGCAGTGATCCGGTCACGGAGACCTCCGTGAACGCGCCCGACTCCAGCGCGCGCAGATAGACGCGGTACGGCGCCTGGCCGGTGAACTCGTCCTCGGGGTGCGGGAAGACGTCGTGGATGAGGAGCAGGCCGCCCTCGGCGACGTGCGGTGCCCAGCCCTCGTAGTCGGCGGTGGCGTGCTCGTCGGTGTGGCCGCCGTCGACGAACACGAAGCCGAGGGGGGAGTTCCAGATCGCCGCGATCTGCGGCGAACGGCCGACCAGCGCGACCACGTGCTCCTCCAGGCCGGCCCTGTGCAGGGTCCGGCGGAAGGCCGGCAGCGTGTCCATCAGGCCGATCTCGGGGTCGACGGTCTCCGGGTCGTGGTAGTCCCAGCCCGGCTGCTGCTCCTCGCTGCCCCGGTGGTGGTCGACGGTGAGCGCGGTGACGCCGGCCTCGCGCGCCGCGTCGGCGAGCAGGATCGTGGAGCGGCCGCAGTACGTGCCGACCTCCAGCAGGGGCAGCCCCAGCCGGCCCGCCTCCACCGCGGCCGCGTAGAGCGCCAGTCCCTCGTCCACGGGCATGAAGCCCTTCGCCGCCTCGAACGCGGCCAGGATCTGGGGCTTGGGTGCGGCGGTCATGGCGGCCCTTCGGTCGTACGGCTGTCTGGCCGCCCATGCTGCCGCACCCCCGGTCGCCTGACGACAGGGGGTGCGCGAAGCGTCCCTCAGGGGGCGCGGGGAACTGCGCGGCAAGCCACGACGGTGCCGCAGCCGCCGGACGCGACACGGTGGCACCGTGGTGGAGCGCTAAGCGCTGACGCTCTCACCCGGCAGGGAAAGATCCAGGTCGACCGCCCGTTCCTCACCGTGGTGCGTCGCGGACGAAGCCAGCGGCCCATGCCCGGAAGCCCTCGCGGCCAGCACATACGCACCCTCGGCCGGCACCGCCAGGGCGTAGCTGCCGTCCGCCTCGGAGAGCGTCGCGCCCGCCTGCCGCCCCCGCCGGTCGATCAGCGTGACCTTGGCCCGGGCGACCGGAGTGCCCTCGGCGTCCAGGACCCGCCCGCGAAAGCCCCGCAGGACCTCCTCCGCGCGCCGCAGGTTCGCGTCCTCCTCGCTGCTGGCCCGCAGCTGCGGTGCGCGGTCGGGCTTCGGCAGGAAGAGGGCCAGCAGCAGGCCCACCGCCACCGCGGCCGTCGCGATCAGGAAGGAGACGCGGAAGCCGTGCATGGTCGGGATCGCGAGCCCGCCCACGTTGTCGGCCGTGTTGGCCAGCACCATGCCGATGACGGCGCTGGAGACGGACGTACCGATGGAGCGCATCAGGGTGTTCAGGCCGTTGGCCGCGCCGGTCTCCGAGGCCGGGACCGCGCCGACGATCAGCGCGGGGAGGGAGGAGTAGGCCAGACCGATGCCGGCGCCGAGGACCACGGACGTGACGATGGTCTGCCAGGCCGCGTCCATCAGGCCGAGGCCGCCGCCGTAGCCGACGGCGATGATCATCAGGCCGATGATCAGGGTGACCTTGGGGCCGTAGCGGGCGGACAGGCGGGCGTACACCGGCGCCGTGAACATCATCGTCAGGCCCAGCGGGGCCACGCACAGGCCCGCGACGACCATGGACTGGCCGAGGCCGTAGCCGGTCGCCTTCGGCAGCTGGAGCAGTTGGGGCAGGACGAGCGAGACGACGTAGAAGCTGACGCCGACCATGATCGAGGCGAGGTTGGTGAGCAGCACCTCGCGGCGGGCGGTGGTGCGCAGGTCGACCAGGGGCGCCTGGACGCGCAGCTCGAACAGGCCCCACAGGACGAGGACGACGGCGGACGCGGCGAACAGGCCGAGGGTCGTGCCGGAGGACCAGCCCCAGTCGCTGCCCTTGGTGATGGGCAGCAGGAGCAGCACCAGACCGGTGGACAGGCCTATCGCGCCCAGCAGGTCGAAGGAGCCCTCGGCGCGCATCGGGGACTCCGGTACGACGAGGAGGGTCACGACGATGGAGAGGGCGCCGAGGCCGGCGGCGCCGTAGAACAGGGCGTGCCAGTTCATGTGCTGGGCGACCAGGGCCGCGGCGGGCAGCGCGAGGCCGCCGCCGACGCCGATCGAGGAGCTCATCAGGGCCATGGCCGAGCCGAGCTTCTCGCGCGGCAGCATGTCCCGCATCAGGCCGATGCCGAGCGGGATCGCGCCCATGGCGAAGCCCTGCAGGGCGCGGCCCACGATCATCGTGAGCAGCTGGCTGGTGACCGCGCTGACCAGGGCGCCGGCCACCATCACGGCGAGGCTGAGGATCAGCATGCGCCGCTTGCCGTAGAGGTCGCCGAGCCGGCCCATGATCGGGGTGGCCACGGCGCCGGACAGCAGGGTCGAGGTGAGGACCCAGGTGGCGTTGCTGGGGGCGGTGTCCAGCAGCTGCGGCAGGTCCTTGATGACCGGTACCAGCAGCGTCTGCATCACCGCGACCACGATGCCCGCGAAGGCGAGCACCGGGACCACGGCTCCGCCGGCCCTCCGGTGGGGCTGGGCGGTCGTCGTGTGCGTCATTGAGTGAGGCCTCCCGCGTGACATGAGTGGTAGGTAAACCTCGTATGCACAGGCAACTATTCCGTTGCTTCGGGCCTCTAATGAATCCTTGACCGGTCCATGGGTTTCTGATCTTCCGTCAGGCTCTGGTGTGTTGATGGAACACGTTCTACTCTGGCGCGCCATGAAGGCCTATGTCGCCGGGGTCGGAATGACCCGCTTCGAGAAGCCCGAGACCCGGGAATGGCAGTACTGGGACATGGTGCGAGAGGCAGGGGGTGCGGCGCTCGCCGATGCCGGGGTCGCGTACACCGATGTGGAACAGGTTCCCGTCGGCTACTGCTTCCAGCCCTCGACCGCCGGCCAGCGCGCCGCCTACGAACTCGGCCTGACCGGGGTCCCCGTCTACAACGTCAACAACAACTGCGCGACCGGCGCCACCGCGCTGATGCTGGCCCGCCAGCTGGTCGAGGGCGGTTCCTGCGACTGCGTGCTGGCGCTCGGCTTCGAGAAGATGAAGAAGGGGGCGCTCGGGGGAGGGGCCGACTCCGGAGACTTCACGACATCACCCGTCGCCCGGCACTACGGGATCATGGCCGCCCGGCACGGCTTCGAGACGACCCCGCCGACCGCGCAGATCTTCGGCGACGCGGCCCGCGAGCACATGGAGCGGTACGGCACCACCGAGGCCCAGCTAGCCGCGGTCGCCGCCAAGAACCACCGCCACTCGGCGCACAACCCCTACGCCCAGTTCCGGGACGTGTACGAGGTGGACGACATCCTCGCCGCGCGCACGGTGCACCGGCCGCTGACCAAACTGCAGTGCTCGCCGACCTCGGACGGCGCGGCGGCGGCCGTGGTGGTGTCGGAGCGGTTCGCCGGGGCGCGCTCGCTGACCGGCCTGGTCGAGATCGCCGGGCAGGCCATGACCACCGACACCGAGGAGTCGTTCGCGTCCGGCTCGTGCATCGACGTCGTCGGACAGCCCATGTCCCGCGCGGCGGCACGGCAGGCGTACGAGCGGGCCGGGCTCGGCATCGAGGACGTGGACGTCGTGGAGCTGCACGACTGCTTCTCCGTCAACGAACTGCTGACGTACGAGGCGCTCGGCATGTGTCCGGTGGGCGAGTCCGGCAAGCTCGTGGAGTCGGGTGCGACGACGTACGGCGGCCGCTGGGTGGTGAACCCCTCCGGCGGGCTGATCTCCAAGGGGCACCCGCTGGGCGCGACCGGACTCGCGCAGGCGGCCGAACTGGTCTGGCAGCTGCGCGGCGAGGCGGGGGAGCGGCAGGTGCCCGGAGCCCGGGTGGGCCTCGCCCACAACATCGGCCTGGGCGGTGCGGCGGTGGTCACACTGCTGCGGGCGGCGTAGGCCGGGTGTAGGCCGTACGACCCAGGACCCGGTGGTCCGAAATGCCGATGCAAGGACCGTAACCGGGTTGAGAGCATGACACCCATGCTGGAAGCCGCCGACACCTCGCCCCTCATATCCCGCCGCGTCGCCCTGCCCACCTGGCTGGTGGTGGCGCTGGCCTGTGCCGGACAGTTCCTGGTCGTGCTCGACGTGTCCGTGGTGAACGTCGCCCTGCCGTCGATGCGCACCGACCTCGGGCTGAGCACCTCGGGCCTCCAGTGGGTGGTGAACGCGTATGCCATCGCCTTCGCCGGGTTCATGCTGCTCGGCGGACGGGCCGGCGACCTCTACGGCCGCAAGCGGATGTTCCTCGTCGGGCTGGGCCTGTTCACGCTGGCGTCGCTGGCCGGCGGGCTGGCCCAGGACGGCTGGCAGCTGCTGCTGGCACGGGCCGTGCAGGGGCTGGGCGCGGCGGTGCTGGCGCCCTCGACACTGACGCTGCTGACGGCCGCGGTGCCCGAGGGTCCGGCCCGGGCCCGGGCGATCGCGACCTGGACCGCGGTGGGCGCCGGTGGCGGTGCCGCGGGCGGACTGGTCGGCGGGGCCCTGGTGGACGTGCTGGACTGGCGGTGGGTGCTGCTGATCAACGTGCCCGTCGGCGCGGTGGTGCTCGCCGGCTCGCTGAGGTGGCTGCCGGAGAGCCGGGCGGGGGACAGGCGGCGGCTCGACCTGCCGGGCGCACTGCTGGTGACGGCGGGTCTGGCGACGCTGGCGTACGGCATCTCGCGGACCGAGTCCGAGGGGTGGACGGCGGCGGCCACGCTGGTGCCGCTGGTCGCCGGGCTCGCGCTGGTCGGACTGTTCCTGGCCGTCGAGGCCCGCACCCCGGCCCCGCTGATGCCGCTCGGACTGTTCCGGCTGCGTTCGGTGGCGTCGGCGAACACGGCGATGTTCCTGAGCGGTTCGGCGATGTTCTGCATGTGGTTCTTCATGACGCTGTACGCGCAGAACGTGCTCGGCTACTCCCCGCTGGTCGCCGGACTCGCGCTGGTGCCCAGCTCCCTCGCGGTGGTGCTCGGCTCCAAGCTGGCGCCCCGCTTCCTGCCGGCACTGGGCGCGCGCACCGTGGCCGTGGCGGGGGCGTTGATCGCGGCCGCCGGATTCGCCTGGCAGTCGACGATGACCGCGCACGGCGCCTACCCGACCTCCGTCATGGGCCCGGGCATCCTCATGATGCTGGGCGCCGGGCTCTCGGCGACGCCACTGGCCGCGCTCGCCACCTCGGGAGCGTCGGCCTCCGACGCCGGGCTGGTGTCCGGACTGGTCAACACCTCGCGCACGATGGGCGGTTCGCTGGGGCTCGCGGTGATGTCGACCATCGCGGCGGCACGTACGGCGCACACCGGGAACGGCACCGGGGCCGAGGCCCTGACCGAGGGGTACGCGCTGGCCTTCCGGACCGGGACCGGGGTGCTGCTGGGCGGGGTGCTGCTCATGCTGCTGTGGCTGCCGAAGAAAATCTCGGTGAGTTCCGCGCGGTGAGGCAACGGTCCGGGCGGCCCGTGGACTCCTTCTGACATCTAGGAGGTGCCCATGGGGGACGGGAAGCAGGCTCGGAACGAGGAGTTCCAGAGCTTCATGATCGGCCGCTGGCCGCGGCTGATGCGTACGGCGTTTCTCCTCACGGGAGAACAGCACGCCGCGGAGGACCTGGTCCAGTCGACCCTCGAGAAGGTCTACGTGGCCTGGCGCAGGGTCGGTTCGGCCGACGACCCGGAGGCGTACGTGCGGCGCGTGATGATCAACGCGCATGCGCGCAGACACAGAAGAAGGCTGAAGGAGTTCCTCGCGCCGAAGGACGACTCGGGCCTGGTGCACGAGGTGCCCGACACGGGCGACCGCATCGCGCAGGCCGACGACCGCAGCGCCCTGCTCAAGGCGCTCGCCCAACTGCCCGCGCGGCAGCGCGAGGCGGTGGTCCTGCGCTACTGGGAGGACCTGACGGAGACCCAGACGGCGGAGGCGATGGGCTGCTCGGTCGGCACGGTGAAGAGCAACGCGGCCAAGGGGATCGCGAAACTCCGCGCCGTACCGGGACTGGCCGAGATGGTGACGCAGGGAGGGCGCAAGTGATGAGCGAGGACCGGAACAGGAACCACGACATGAGCCAGACGGACATCGCCCTCCTCCTCGCGGACGCCGCGGACGAGGTCGAGATCGGTACAGCCCCGGTGCAGGCGGTCATCCGCGGCGGCCGGCGACGCAGAGCACGGCGCTGGGCGATGGCTTCGGCCACGGCGCTGGTGGTGGCCGGGACGACGGGCGCCCTCGCGGTGACGGGGCTGCCGGGCGCCGGCCCGGCCGACCGGCAGGCGCATGTGGCGAAGCCCCCGGCGTCGGCGGAGGCCCGGCACGTCTACGAGCCGCAGCGGACCGAGCTGGCGCGGGGCGTCTACAAGGGCAGGGAATGGCACGTCGTCGTCCAGGTGTGGGGGGCGCCGCGCAACAAGGACGAGGCGGCCCGGCAGTTCGAGGCCATGGCCGGGCTGGGCATCCAGCCGGCGGACGCTCGCAAGCCCGCCGACCTGATCGGCAAGATCTCGTACTTCGCGACCCGGGGCTGGGGCGAGAACCGGCCGCAGCAGGTGATGTTCAACTCGGTCGAGAAGTTCGAGCGCTTCTCGGGCACGGACCTCACGGCCGCCGCGACCCGGCTGGGGTATGGCGGCGAGAGCTCCGGCCGGCTGGTGATCGGCATCGTCGCCAAGACCGCCCGGCAGGTCACCTGCCACTGGAAGGACGGCACGACGGCCGTGGCCGAGCCGGCCGACGGCTTCTCCGCCCACGACACGGGGTCGGCGATCCGCGTGATCGACGGCTTCCAGGGAGCCAACTGGTTCGTGTGCACGGCGCCGGCGGGGACGTCCTACGGGTCGGCGGAGGTGACGAAGTAGCACCGCCGGAGGCTCACAGCCACCCCTGCTGCCGGGCCTCCCGCACCGCCTCCGCCCGGTTCCGCGTGCCGGTCTTACCGATCGCGGACGACAGGTAGTTGCGGACCGTGGACTCGGACAGATGGAGCCGGCCGGCGATGTCGGTGACCGTCGCCCCGTCCGCCGAGGCCTTGAGCACATCGCACTCCCGGGCGGTCAGCGGATTGGGCCCGGCGCTGAGCGCGGCCGCGGCCAGCGCCGGATCGACCACGGTCTCCCCGGTGAGCACGCGCCGGATCGCCTGGGCCAGCTCCTCCACCGGCCCGTCCTTGACCAGGAATCCGGCCGCTCCGGCCTCCATGGCCCGGCGCAGATAGCCGGGCCGGCCGAAGGTGGTCAGGATCAGCACCCGGCAGTCCGGCGCCTGCTCGCGCAGCTCGGCGGCCGCGTCCAGGCCGCTGATGCCCGGGAGTTCGATGTCCAGCAGAGCCACGTCCGGCCGGTGCAGCAGCGCGGCCGCCACGATCGCGTCACCGGTCGCGACCTGGGCGACCACCTCGATGTCGTCCTCCATGCCGAGCAACAGGGCGAGCGCACCGCGCATCATGCCCTGGTCCTCGGCGAGGAGGACCCGGATGTTCTTCACGGTCCCAGCGTAGCCAAGAACGGGAAATCAAAGACTCGTCATGGTTCGAGTCCGCAGGGGTTGACGGTCCACGGGAACGCGCAAACAATCGCCTCTGCATTTCCGGTAATTGTTCGGTATTTCGACGTCGGATTGGTTCGGTATTTCGGTCGAACGACGTTCGGTATACCGATCAACTCGGCGTCCCCCGCACCGCCCTACGAGGAACCGAATGAGGTGCACGTGCTCCCCACACTCCTGCGCTCATGTCCGCCACGGCTCGGAAAAGCCGCCCTGTCCGTGCTGGCGGCCTTCGCGACCGTCGCCGCGCTCGTCGTCGGCGTGGGCGCCCCGCAGGCCGCCGCCGCGAGTTCGCTGCCGTGTGACGTCTACGCGGCCGCGGGCACGCCCTGCGTCGCCGCCCACAGCCTGGTCCGGGCGCTGTACTCGTCGTACGGCGGCTCGCTCTACCGGGTGAAGCGGGCCTCCGACGGCGCCACCGCGAACATCGGCCTGCTGGCCGCCGGCGGTTACGCCGACGCGGCCGCCCAGGACTCGTTCTGCTCCGGCACGACCTGCATCGTCACCGAGATCTACGACCAGTCCGCGCGCCACAACGACCTCACCGTCGAGGGCGCGGGCGGGGCGGGTGCCGCCGACGTCGGAGCGCCGGCGGACGCCCTGCCGGTGACCGTCGGCGGTCACCAGGTCTACGGCCTGGAGATCTCCGCCGGCATGGGCTACCGCGACAACTCCACCTCGGGCGTGGCCGTGAACGGGCAGGCCGAGGGGATGTACATGGTGACCTCCGGCACCCACGTCAACGGCCGCTGCTGCTTCGACTACGGCAACGCCGAGACGAACAACCTGGACACCGGCAACGGCCACATGGACGCCATCAACTTCGGCACCGAGTGCTGGTTCTCGCCCTGCTACGGGCAGGGGCCGTGGGTGCAGGCCGACCTGGAGAACGGGCTGTTCCAGTCCGACGCCGGGTACAGCAGGAACACCTCCGACACCGGCACCGGACCGCTGCCGTTCGTGACCGCGCTGCTGAAGAACAACGGGCAGAACCATTTCGCGCTGAAATACGGCAATGCGCAGTCCGGCGGACTCACCACGACCTATTCCGGCGGTGAGCCGACCGGCGGCGGCTACTCACCGATGCATCAGGAGGGCGCGATCGTCCTCGGCACCGGCGGCGACAACAGCAACGGCTCCATCGGGTCCTTCTTCGAGGGCGTGATGACCTCCGGCATCCCGACCGACGCCGCCGACGACGCCGTCCAGTCCGACATCGTCTCCGCCGGCTACGGCGGCCCGACCGGCAGCAGCGGCACGCTGGCCGCCGGCTCGGAGATCTCACTGCGTGCGACGACCTCCTGCTGCACCACCGACTACGTCCGCCACCAGAACGACGCGGCCGTCATCTCCCCGGTCACGTCGGGCAGTTCGTCCCTCGACAGGAGCGACGCGACCTGGATCGTGCGCCGGGGGCTCGCCGGCAGTTCCTGTGTCTCCTTCGAGTCGCGGAACTACCCGGGCGACTTCCTGCGCCACTACAACTACCGGCTCTACCGGCAGCCCATGGACGGCACCAGTCAGTTCCGGGCCGACGCCACCTTCTGCCCGCAGACCGGCAAGAGCGGCACGGGCACCTCGTTCGCCTCGTACAACTACCCGACGAGATACCTGCGCCACTACAACCTCAACGTCTACGCGGCGAGCAACGGCGGCTCCAACGCCTGGGACAGCAGCACCTCGTGGAGCGACGACGTCAGCTGGGCGGTCAGCTCGCCCTGGGCGCCGTAGCCGCTGCCACGGCGGTCGGTTCCGTCGGCTCCACCGGGAGTTCGGCGGTGACCGTGAAGCCGCCGCGCGGCGACGGGCCGGCCCTGAGGGAGCCGCCCGCCGCCGCGAGGCGCTCGGTCAGGCCCGTCAGGCCGGTGCCGCCGATGCCCTCCGCGGGACGCGTGACCGTCTTGCCGGTGCCGTTGTCGGTCACGGTGAGCCGGGCCTGCTCGGTCGTGCTCTCGATGGTGATCTCGCAGCGGCCGGCGTCGCTGTGCCGGACCACGTTGGTGACCGCCTCGCGCACCACCCAGCCGAGCAGGGCCTCGGTCTGCGGGGCCAGCGGCGTCCCGGACTGGCGCACCACGGGCTCCACGCTGGACGCGGACAGCGCCGAGCGGGCCCGGGTCAGCTCGGTGGCCAGGCTGCCCTCGCGGTAGCCGGTCACCGCCTCGCGGATCTCGGTGAGCGCCTGCCGGCTCACCGACTCGATGTCACCGATCTGCGTGAGCGCCGCGTCCATGTCGCGTGGGGCCAGCCGCCGGGCGGCCTCCGACTTCACCACGATCACCGACAGGGTGTGGCCGAGCAGGTCGTGCAGATCGCGGGAGAAGCGCAGCCGCTCCTTCTCCACGGCCCGCCGGGCCAGCTCCTCCCGGGCGGCGCGCAGCTCCCGCACGGCCTCGGACAGGCCGAGGATCGCGGCGGTCACCATGCTCGACAGGAAGGTGGCGTAGCCGATGTTCGTCGCGTCCCCCCAGCCGTCCCGGACGCCGGAGACGGCTCCCGCGTACACCGAGAGCAGCACGCCGGTGCGGCCCAGCCAGGGGCCGCGCAGGGTGGCGCCGGTCGCGAGGCCCAGCAGCGGGAAGAACATCAGCCAGCTGCCGCCGTATCCGACGGCCAGGCCCGTGGTCAGCAGGGCCATCAGCCCCAGCGCCACCCGGGTGGAGACCGCCTCGCGCTTCTCCCGGTGGAAGGAGCGGAAGGTGACGTAGATGTAGAGCGAGTTGAAGGCGAGCAGCCCCAGGCCGCCGACCCACGGGTTCGGGGTCCTGCCCTGCAGCAGGTTGGAGAACGACCCCATCCCCATCAGCAGCCAGGGCAGCAGCGCGAAGCCGGTGGGCGGCGGGCCCGGATGGTCGACGTCCGCGGCGTTCCCGCTCTTCCGGGCGGCCCGCTGCGCCACCTTGAACCGCTCCATGTCCGCCTGCCACCGGGCCCGTGCCTCCCGTACGGCCCGGATACGGCCTCTCGCCCGCGTCCACCACGACATCTCTTCGTCCCCCGATCAGATGGTCCCCGCCCCGCGGCGGTAGCACGATGATCGCATCGGGGCCGGGCCCCTGCCTCTACGACGATAGGAACCCGGACCCGGCCCCGGCAGATGCGGATGTCCGCACTCGGGCAGTACAAATGTCACTGCCCGATCACCTGACACGGCGTCAGGAGCCTTCACAAGTGGTGACCGCTGGGCTATACAAGGGGCGCCGGACTGGAACGCGTTCTAGATCCGCCCGTGGACGACCTCGGTGCGGCCGACGGTGCGGACGTCCGCACCGAGGTCTTGAGACCCCGTCAGGAGCCCCATGCCCATCGACGCAGCCTTGGCCCTCGCCGCCGAACCCCGGACCGGTGAGATCACCTGGACCACCAAGGACGTCCAGCTCTACCACCTCGGCATCGGCGCCGGCGCGAACCCGGACAAGGACAGCCCCGCCACCGACCCCGACGAGCTGCGCTACACCCTGGAGTCCCGGCTGCACGTGCTGCCGAGTTTCGCCACCGTCGCCGGCGCCGGCTCGCCCGGGGTGATCAGCGGCCTGTCCATGCCCGGCGTCGACGTCGACCTGGCCCGGGTCCTGCACGGCGGCCAGGCCCTGCGGATCCACCGGCCCCTGCCGGCCCAGGGCACCGCCACCGCCACCGGCCGCATCGCCGCCGTGTACGACAAGGGCAAGGCCGCCGTCCTCGTCATGCGCACCGAGGCCGCCGACGCCGAGGGCCCGCTGTGGACCAACGACGCCCAGATCTTCGTACGCGGAGAAGGCGGCTGGGGCGGCGACCGCGGCCCCTCGACCCGACTCGAGCCGCCCACCGGTGAACCCGACCGGACCGTCGAGCGCCCGGTCCGCGCCGACCAGGCCCTGCTCTACCGTCTCTCCGGCGACTACAACCCCCTGCACGCCGACCCCGAGTTCGCCAAACTCGCCGGGTTCGACCGGCCCATCCTGCACGGGCTGTGCACCTACGGCATCACGCTCAAGGCGGTCGTGGACACGCTGCTCGGCGGCGACGTGACCCGGGTGCGCGAGTACACCACGCGGTTCGCCGGGGTCGTGTACCCGGGCGAGACCCTGCGCATCCGGATGTGGCGCGAGCAGGGCCGGGTGAGGGTCGCCGTCGGCGCCGTCGAGCGGGAGGACGCGCCCGTCCTGGCCGACACCATCGTTCAGCACTCCTGAAGAGCCTCCGAGGGGAGCCGCACCATGCGCGCAGCCGTACTGCACGAGATCGGCCAGGAAAAGCTGGAGATCCTCGACGACATCGAGGCGGTGGGCTTCGGCCCCGGCAAGGTGAGGGTCCGGGTGCGGGCCACGGGGCTGTGCCACTCGGACCTGTCCGCGATGAACGGGGTGCTGCCCCAGCCGGCCCCGTTCGTGCCCGGTCACGAGGGCGCGGGCGAGATCCTCGAAGTCGGCGAGCAGGTGACCCGTCTGAAGCCCGGCGACCGGGTCGTCATCTGCTGGCTGCCCGCCTGCGGCGCCTGTCCCGCCTGCAGGCGCGGCCAGACCGAGCTGTGCCTGGCCGGGTTCATGAACGCGGGCACCCCCAACTTCAGGCGTCCCGGCGGTGACGTCTTCGGCTTCGCGGGCACCGGCACCTTCGCCGAGGAGGTCGTCGTGGACGCGGGCTGCGCGGTGCCGATCCCGGAGGACGTGCCGTTCGACATCGCCGCCCTCATCGGCTGCGGGGTGACGACCGGACTCGGCGCCGCCCTCAACACCGCCGACGTGGAGGCCGGTTCGTCGGTCGCCGTCATCGGCTGCGGCGGCGTCGGCATCTCCGCGGTACAGGGGGCGCGGCTCAAGGGCGCCGCCGAGATAGTCGCCGTGGACCCGGTCGCCTCCCGGCGCGAGTCCGCGCTGAAGTTCGGTGCCACGAAGGCCGTTTCACCGGAGGAGCTGGCCGGTGCCAAGCAGCAGGTCACCGGCGGCGAGGGCTTCGACTACGTCTTCGAGGTCGTCGGCAGGTCCGCCACCGCCCGCACCGCGTACGAGAACACCCGGCGCGGCGGCACCCTCGTCGTGGTCGGCGCCGGCGCCATGGACGACTTCCTCCAGCTCAACATGTTCGAGCTGTTCTTCGACGAGAAGCGCATCCTGCCGTCCATGTACGGCGGCGGGGACGTCCTCAGCTCCTACGAGCGCACCATCGCCCTGTGGCGGGCGGGCCGCGTCGACCTGGCCGGCCTGATCACCCACCGGGTGCCGCTGGCGGAGATCAACGAGGCCCTGGACCAGATGCGTACCGGGACGGCCCTGCGTACGTGCATCGAGATCTGAGGACGGACCGGAATGCCACTGCCACTTGAGGGACTGTCCGCCGTCGTCACCGGCGCCGGGCGCGGTCTCGGCCGGGCCGAGGCGCTCGAACTCGCCCGGCTCGGCGCGGCCGTCGTCGTCAACGACCACGGCCGGCCGGGCCGCGACGGCTCCGGCCAGGCCTCGGCCGGGCCCGCCGAGGACGTCGCCGCCGAGATACGCGCGAGCGGCGGCCGGGCGGTCGCGCACACCGGGGACGTCGCCGACTTCCAGCAGGCCCGGGAACTCGTCGGCCTGGCCGTCGCCGAGTTCGGCAGGCTGGACATCCTCGTCAACAACGCGGGCATCCTGCGCGACCGCATGATCTTCTCCATGACCGAGGACGAGTGGGACTCGGTGATCCGCGTCCACCTCAAGGGACACTTCAACACCACTCACTTCGCCGCCGCGCACTGGCGGGACCGCGCCAAGGCGGCGGGGGCCCAGGTGTACGGGCGGATCGTGAACACCTCCTCGGAGGCGTTCCTGGCCGGCTCCGCCGGACAGCCCAACTACGCTGCGGCGAAGGGCGGGATCGTCGGTCTGACCACCTCCACCGCCCTCGCCCTCGCCAAGTACGGCGTCACGGCCAACGTGATCTGCCCGCGCGCCCGGACCCGGATGACCGCGGACGTCTTCGAGGGCTTCCAGGAGCCGGACGAGGGCAGCCTCGACCCGCTCGCCCCCGAGCACGTCGCCCCGCTCGTCGGCTACCTGGCCTCACCCGCCGCCGCCCGGGTCAACGGGCAGCTGCTCGTCGTCCACGGCGGCATGGTCGCCGTGGTGGACCGGCCGCGGGTGCAGGCGAAGTTCGACAGCAAGCAGGAGACGTTCACCCACGACGAGCTGGACGCGCTGCTCACCCCGCACTACGCGCAGCGGCCGCCGCGGGAGACGTTCGCCGCGGCCGAGGTGCTGGGTCTCAGGCGCGGCTGAGGACCGGACCCCGAGCGGGGCCGAACGAGACGGGAGAACGAGAGAGGGGGTGCCCGCCGGTCAGCGGGCACCCCCTCTTTCTCATCTACCGTCAGGCGGCCGCCTCGGCGGTCTCCTGGGCCGGCTTACGGTGACGCCCACGCGGCGCCGTCTCTCCGTCCTGGGCCGCGATCGGGCCCCGGTGTCGGCCGTGTCCGGCCGCGTCCTGAGAGTCGGCAGACAGCGGTTGAGTCGTGCTGGTGTCGCTCATCGGAAGAATTCACCCCGTCAACAAGATCTCTTACAGCGCGGCGAGTTTAACCGGCACACCACGGGCCGAATCCAGGCGGGCACGCCGACCGGTGCTACTTCGTTACAAGTCGGCCTAGAAGGGCGGTCGTCGCCGAGCAGGCTCGCCGTCCTCCGAAGCCCCTCGTGCACCTCGCGCCGCCGCTTCACCTCTGTGTTGCCGATCTCGTCCTCGAAGGACCGAGCGGGGCGCGCTGCGTGGAACGGGGAGCCGGTGAACCTCGGCTCGCTCGCCCATGGGCGGGCTTTCAGCGGGTCAGGGTCACGACGCCTGAGGACTTGAGGACGTGCCCCTCTTCATCCAACGCCTTGACCTGGAAGTACGGTCCTGGATCGGCCGTCGGGACCGCCGTCTCGAACCCGGTCCGTTCGGCGTGCCGCGCGACCACCGACAGGGAATCGGGGTCTGGTCCCGCGAGCACCTGCCACGCTCTGGTCTGCGTCGAACCGTTCCAGGAGGCGTAGACGACACTGTGCCCGCCGACGGTCTTCGCCGCCGCCCTCGGCGGATAGTAGGGCTCGCCCACCCACTTGTTCCGGAAGGCCCGGTACGAGATGTTCGAACCCGGCATCTTCGCGTCGTAGAGCAGGTTCTTCGAGCCGTTGCCCTCCGTGTTTCCCGCGTGGGTGTATTCCGAGTAGTACGAACTCTGGCCCCATCCGATGAACTCGTTACCGTTGGCAAGGGCCTGGGTGTTCCCTTGGGATGCCGAGAACAGCGGTGGCTGGTGATAGTAGGTCCGCGCGGCGGTCGCGGTGTGGTTGTCGAAGTCCAGGTCCAGGATCAGGCCGTGGGACTCCTGTTCCGGTGAGCCGCCGGGCTGGTTGCAGCAGCCGTCGTCGAACAGGCTGATCCGGTTTCCCTGCCGGAATCGCGCGTCGTGCTGCCAGTAGAATTTCGCGTCGGGTCCGAAGGCGAAGTCGCTCTTCTTGCCGCCGAGTTGCCACCGGATCTTTTTCGTCTTCCCGGAGATGTCGTAGATCGCCCAGAAGTTCCGGACCGAGATCAACAGCTCACCCCCGGAACCCTCGTCGACCGAGTTCAGGTGGTAGGCGTCCCATACCCCGCCTGACGTCGCCGCGTCGGAGGCCGGCACCTCGGAATCGGCGGGGTCCAGGTGGTCCAGCAGGTCCCATGAGAAGACGAGCTTCCTTGTTTTCAGGTCGACTTCCTGGATCTCGCTGTCCAGGATGGCACCGTCCTTCGGACCCCCGTAGCGGCGGAGATCCATGGGGACCGGCTTGGTCGCGATGAACAGTGCGGTCCCCCTGCGGGTCAGGAGGAATTCGTGCTCGTCCGCGTTGAAGCCGTGCTGGGCGGAGACCGTGGTGATCAGGCCGTAGTGATTGTCGTAGATGTAGTAGCACCCGCCCGGTTCGGGAGCGCCGCCCGGCAGGTTCGTGTACGTGGGCGGAATGGCGATGGATCCCTGCCACCAGGTCAGCACCGGCTGAGCTTTGCCGCTCTCGGGATGGTGATAGGTCTGAACCTTGAAGTCGGCGTTCTGGAGGTCGGGGGAGGACAGGGGGCGGTACCAGACCGGATCGCCGGAGTTGTCGGAGATCAGTGCCCCCGTCTGACCGACCACGGGGGCGCCGATGGCATAGGGGCCGACGAAGATCTTGCCGGGCGCCGTTCCGGGCTTGTGCGCAGTCACCGTGACCTTCTGGGGGTGAAGCTCCGGCGCGGAGACGAAGCTCCACACGTCGCTGCCCGAAGTGATCGGCGGCGGGGTGGTCGCACTGCCGGTCGGGGGAGCGGGCTTCGTCGCGCACAGCCGCGGCCGGTCCGGTCGGGGACCGGCCGCGGCGGGGGGCGAGCAGATGGCGAAGGCCAACCCCGCGGCCAGCACGCAGGCCCCTGTGGTGCGGCTCAGCCGTCTTCTCTCCCGGCGAGCCCCCGGTCGTCTCTCCGCCATGTCCCGTCTCCTCGCGCCCCTTGCACCTTTGTCAGAATTGCGGGAGCTGTCGCCCTCTGGTGAAGGTAGGTGCCACCGTCGGCCCGCGCCTCTTGTAGGCCCGGTGCGGTGAGCCATTCGGACGCGGTGGCCGCGTGCGCACTGCCCCACGTGGGCGGGGCCGGGGCCACCAGCCCGTCGCTGCCGGTCGCGCAGATGACGGCGTTCCTGGACCGATGATCTTCGGCCTGTTCCGGCTCCTCGGCCACCAGTTCGGCCCGCGCCTCGCGGACGCAGGGCACACTCTGCTGTACCGCTCCGAGAACCGCTCCACGTCCGAGCGCACCAACCCCACCCTTGGGGCACTCACCTCATCCACGCGCCACAGTGACCAGCCGGTTCAGCCCGGGTGCCACATCATGCGACGCCGAACTGCGCTCTCCGCGCGGTTCCTACTCGCCCCCGAGGGGCGCCTGTTGCAGGGGTACCGGACGGACCGTCACCGGTCCCGGAGGATCCGGTTCCGCCGCCTCCCGGAGCGCCTCGGGCACCCCGGCAGCCGTGCCGTTCCGGACCGGATCCCCCGGGCCCGCGTCCCCCCTGGGCGCCGTCAGCTCCGCCACGCCGCACCGGACCTCCCCCGTGGCGTACGGCAGCCGCAGCACCCCGTCCTGTGTCCATGACCCGGACCCCGTCAACCACCCCTCGGGCCCGGCGAGATGGCACACCTGCCGCTCGGCCGGCCGCCAGACACCGACCCAGCTGCCCACCGGCCCCTCGACGCACAGCGCCACCGCGCAGCTCTCCGGCGTCAGCACCTGCCCCGGCTGGATCGCGAACGGCGTCACCGCACAGTCCTGGAGCCGCAGGCACTCCGGGAAGCGCACCGGCAGCGTGCTGCCCATGACCCCCCAGCCCAATCGTTCCTGCCCGGGGGAGGGCGCGTCCGAGGAGATCAGCACCAGCCCGCTGTCCGGGTCGGCGAGCAGCAACCGGTCGTCGCTGCCCTCCGTGATCTGCAGCAGGGGCGAGATCTCGCCGCCGCGCTCCAGGTCGACGACGACCGTCTTGGTGCGCCCGCCGAGCTCCCGGTCCAGCGCGAGCATCCGCCCGCCACGGTCCAGCCAGACCCCGCCCGAGCAGCGCCCCGGCACCTCCGCCAGCCGCTCGGGCCCGAAGGCGCCGCCCGCCACCAGCCACACCGCGCTGGAGCGCGGCCCGACCGCGAGGGCGTAAGCGCGCGCCCCGCCCGGCGCCGGCGGCAGCAGCCGGAGCCGGGTGCCCGGCTCCGGGCACTCCACCGCGCCCAGCGGCAGCTCGCCGGTGCCGGGACCGGCCGGGTACAGCAGCGAGAAGGTGTGCCGGCGCTCCACCAGCCGCTGGATCAGCACCCGTCCGTCCGCCATCGGCTGCACCTGGGTGCCGGGCTCCTCCGGCTGGTTGCCGGGCAGCGGCACCGCGTACGGCTCCGGGCCGTCCAGGGTCCAGCGCTCCGGGAACCAGCAGTCGCCGTCCAGCGCGAGGCGGGCGGCGTACGCGCCGTCCGCCGTGATGGCGCACCGCGTCCCCGGCACACCGTCGTCCTCGGCGGTGGAGGGGGTTTCGATCGCACAGGCAGTCATCGTTCGGTCACCTCCGGCGACGAAGCTAGTTTTCGTACGCGCAGGCGTGGCACCACCCGGCCCCGGCTTCACACATACGGGTGGCGCAGAAGCGATTCCTCTGAGGAGACCGGGGCGTTTGTGCTGAGCGGGACCAGCGGGAGCGGATGCGGTACAGCCCGGCAGAACAGCCAGGTAGCCTTTCCCCGTGCCCCGTCTGTCTGAAGTCATCGCCGCGCTGGAGAACCTGTGGCCCGCCGAGCGGGCCGAGTCCTGGGACGCGGTCGGCACGGTCGTGGGCGACCCCGACCAGGAGGTCGGCCGGGTCCTGTTCGCCGTCGACCCGGTGCAGGACATCGTCGACGAGGCGGTGCAGCTGGGCGCCGACCTGCTCGTCACCCACCACCCGCTCTACCTGCGCGGTACGACCACGGTCGCGGCCTCGCACTTCAAGGGCCGGGCCGTGCACACGCTGATCAAGAACGACATCGCGCTGCACGTCGCCCACACCAACGCCGACACCGCCGACCCGGGCGTCTCGGACGCCCTCGCCGGCGCGCTCGACCTCCGTGTCGTACGGCCCCTCGTGCCGGACCCGACCGACCCCGAGGGCCGCCGGGGCCTGGGCCGCGTCTGCGAGCTCGACCACCCGCTGACCGTGCGCGAGCTGGCCGCCCGCGCCGCCGAGCGGCTGCCCGCCACCGCCCAGGGCATCCGGGTGGCCGGCGACCCCGAGGCCGTCGTCCGCACGGTCGCCGTCAGCGGCGGCTCCGGCGACAGCCTCTTCGACCAGGTCCGCGCGGCCGGCGTCGACGCCTTCCTCACCTCCGACCTGCGCCACCACCCCGTCTCCGAGGCGGTGGCACAAAGTCCCCTCGCGCTGCTCGACGCGGCGCACTGGGCCACCGAGTGGCCCTGGTGCGAGCTGGCCGCAGCCCAGCTCGACGAGATCTCCGACCGCCACGGCTGGGACCTGCGCGTCCACGTGTCCAAGACGGTCACCGACCCCTGGACCGCCCACGCGGCGTCCAACGTCACCACTAGTTAACCGGGAGCCCCCAACTGAACGCCGCGCCCGCCGACCAGATCCGACTCCTCGACGTCCAGGCCCTCGACGTCCGCCTGCAGCAGCTGGCACACAAGCGGAGGTCGCTGCCCGAGCACGCCGAGATCGAGTCGCTGAACAAGGACCTGACGCAGATCCGCGACCTGCTGGTGGCCGCGCAGACCGAGGAGAGCGACTGCGCCCGCGAGCAGACCAAGGCCGAGCAGGACGTGGACCAGGTGCGCCAGCGCGCCGCCCGCGACCAGCAGCGCCTGGACTCCGGCGCCGTCACCTCGCCGAAGGACCTGTCCAACCTCCAGCACGAGATCACCTCCCTCGCCAAGCGCCAGGGCGACCTGGAGGACGTCGTCCTCGAGGTCATGGAGCGCCGTGAGGCCGCGCAGGAGCGGGTGACCGAGCTGACCGAGCGGGTCGGCTCCGTGCAGTCGCGGATCGACGACGCGAGCGCCCGCCGGGGCTCGGCCTTCGAGGAGATCGACGGCGAGGCCGCCTCGGTGACCAAGGAGCGCGAGGTCATCGCCGCCTCCGTCCCCGCGGACCTGCTCAAGCTGTACGACAAGCTGCGCGAGCAGCAGGGCGGCATCGGCGCGGCCAAGCTGTACGCCCGCACCTGCCAGGGCTGCCGCCAGGAGCTGGCCATCACCGAGCTGAACGAGATCCGTTCGGCGGCGCCGGACACGGTGGTCCGCTGCGAGAACTGCCGCCGCATCCTGGTGCGTACGGCCGAGTCGGGTCTGTAAGGGGCCGGGGCGGTGCGGGAGTTCATCGTCGAGGCCGACGGCGGGTCGCGGGGCAACCCGGGGCCCGCGGGCTACGGATCCGTGGTGATCGACGCGGCGACGGGGGAGGCCCTGGCGGAGACCGCGGAGTACATCGGCATCGCCACGAACAACGTGGCCGAGTACCGGGGCCTGCTGGCGGGCCTGCGCGCCGCGTACGACCTCGACCCCACCGCCCGGATCCACGTCCGCATGGACTCCAAGCTCGTCATCGAGCAGATGTCGGGCCGCTGGAAGATCAAGCACCCCTCCATGAAGCCCCTGGCGGCGGAGGCGGGCCGGATCTTCCCCGCGGACCAGCTCACCTACGAGTGGATCCCCCGGGAGCAGAACAAGCACGCCGACCGTCTGGCCAACGAGGCCATGGACGCGGGAGCCAAGGGGGGCCAGTGGTCCCCGTCCGGCTCCAGGGCGGCGCTGGACACCCCGCGCGCCGTACCCGAGCCGTCGGGGCCGCCCGGGGACGCGGCGGCGGGCGCGGCGAAGGCACGGGCGGCACTGGCGGACGCCCAGGCATCCGCCGTAGCTGCGGGCAGTCGTGCCGCTGGGGCGGCACCCGTCCCGAAGAAAGGCGCACCTCACAGCGAGCAGCGCCCCAC
>NZ_VISR01000001.1:0-646147 GCF_007827595.1 Streptomyces sp. BK340 | reverse complement strand
CACAGCCCCCGACGAGCAGCACCTTTCCAGTGCCGGAGGGGAACGCACGGTCACCCCCAGCGAGCAGCACCCCTCGACGTCCGGTGAGCAGCGCCCCACAGCCCCCGACGAGCAGCACCTTTCCAGTGCCGGAGGGGAACGCACGGTCACCCCCAGCGAGCAGCACCCCTCGACGTCCGGTGAGCAGCGCCCCTCCACCCCCGGCTGGAGCGCCGCCGCAGACATGGGCGCCCCCGCCACCTTCGTCCTCCTCCGCCACGGCGAAACCCCGCTCACCCCCCAGAAACGCTTCTCCGGCAGCGGCGGCACCAACCCCTCCCTCTCGGACGCCGGCCGCGAGCAGGCCCACCGAGCGGCAGAGGCACTCGCCAAGCGGGGGACGATCCAGGCGATCCTCGCCTCCCCCCTCGCCCGCACCCGCGAAACCGCCGGCATCGTCGCCGCCCGCCTCGGCCTGGACGTCACGATCGAGGACGGCCTGCGGGAAACCGACTTCGGCGCCTGGGAGGGCCTCACCTTCGGCGAGGTCCGCGAGCGCCACCCCGAAGACCTGAACGCCTGGCTGGCCGACCCCGAGGCCCACCCCACCGGCGGCGGCGAGAGCTTCGCGGAGACCGCCACCCGGATGGAGGCCACCAGGGAGAAGCTGGTCGCGGCCCACGCGGGCCGCACGGTCCTGCTGGTCACCCACGTCACCCCGATCAAGACCCTGGTGCGGCTCGCCCTGGGCGCCCCGCCCGAGTCGCTGTTCCGCATGGAACTCTCCGCCGCCTCCCTGTCGGCGGTGGCGTACTACGCGGACGGCAACGCGAGCGTGCGGCTGTTCAACGACACGTCCCACCTGCGTCCCTGAGCCCGGCGGCGGCCCGCGCCAGCTCCTCGACCCGGGCCCAGTCCCCGGCGGCCACCGCATCCGCCGGGACCATCCAGCTCCCGCCCACACAGCCGACGTTGGGCAGGGACAGATACTCCGGCGCGGTCGCGGGCCCGATCCCGCCCGTCGGACAGAAGCGGGCCTGCGGCAGCGGACCGGCCAGCGACTTCAGATAGGCGGTACCGCCCGCCGCCTGCGCCGGGAAGAACTTCATCTCCCGCACCCCGCGCTCCAGCAGCGCCACCACCTCCGAGGTGGTCGACACCCCCGGCAGGAACGGCACCCCGGACGCCCGCATCGCCGTCAGCAGCGCGTCCGTCCACCCGGGACTGACCAGGAACCGGGCCCCGGCCGCCACACACTCACCCACCTGCTCCGGCGCGATGACCGTCCCCGCCCCGACCACCGCGTCCGGCACCTCGGCGGCGACCGCCCGGATCGCGTCCAGCGCGGCCGGTGTCCGCAGCGTCACCTCGATCGCGGGCAGTCCGCCCGCCACCAGCGCACGGGCGAGCGGTACGGCATCGGCGGCGTCCTCGACGACGACGACGGGCACGACGGACGCGAGGTCCAGCACAGACGAGGGCATGCCGCTCATCCTGCAGACCTGATGCAGGGTGCGCAAAAGACATTGCGCATGCTGCAACGCCAAGAGGGGTGCCCTCAGAGAGGGCTCAGTGGATCTCCTCCACCAGCACGTCCAGCGACCACGCCTGCCCCGCCTTCGCCGGCGACTGGGCCTCCACGGTGTACCCGAGGTCCCGCAGCGCCTCCACCAGTTCGGCCGGCCCCTTCGGCGCGGCTCCGTCCGACAGCAGGCTCCGTACGATCCGCCCCTTCGTCGCCTTGTTGAAGTGGCTGACGACCTTCCGGGTCGGCGCGTGCAGCACCCGCACGGTCGCCGTACGCCCGGCCACCTCGCCCTTCGGCTTCCACGCGGCCGCGTACGCGGCGGACCGCAGGTCCAGGACCAGCCCGTCCCCGGCGACCTCGGGCAGCACCGCCGCCATCGGCGTCCGCCAGTGGGCGCCCAGCGCCCCGAGCCCCGGCAGCTTCACACCCATCGAGCACCGGTAGGAGGGGATGCGGTCGGTCACGCGGACCACGCCCCACAGCCCCGAGAACACGAGCAGGGACCGTGCGGCCCGCTTCTTCGCGGCCGCGTCGAGGGAAGCCAGGTCGAGGGCGTCGTACAGCACACCCGTGTAGATCTCCCCGGCGGGCCGCGCCCCGGCCGTACGCAGTCCGGCGTTCTTCGCGACCTCGCCGCGCAGCCCCTCGCTCAGCCCGAGCACCTCGCGCGCCTTGTCCTCGTCGCCGGCGCACAGCTCGACCAGCTCCGCGAGGACGGCCTCCCGCGCGTCGGTCAGCCCTGGCAGGGACAGCGACTCCGGCTTCAGCGGGGCGCCACGGCCCGAGGACGCCTTGCCTTCCGAGGGCGGCAGCAGGACAAGCACGGGTACTACTCCTTCTCTCCGGTTCTGCGCCAGGGTACGGGGTGCTGCCCCAGCCCCTTCGACCTACGCTCGACACATGCCCTGCCGCAAGATCCGCGTGACCGGCGCCCCCAAGGCACCTCTCCGGGCCGCCCTTGCCGCGCTCCGCGCCGAACTGGGCGTACCGGAGGCCTTCCCGGCCGAGGTCCAGGCGGAGGCCGAGCGGTCGGCGCAGGCACCCACCCTGCCGTCGTACGACGCCACGGACCTCCCCTTCTTCACCGTCGACCCGCCCGGCTCCACCGACCTCGACCAGGCGACGCACCTCTCCCGGCGGGGCACCGGCTACCGGGTCCGGTACGCCATCGCCGACGTCGCCGCCTTCGTCGCACCCGGCGGACCACTGGACGCGGAGGCGCACAAGAGGGTGAACACCCTCTACTTCCCCGACCAGCGGGTCCCGCTGCACCCCACGGTGCTCAGCGAGGGCGCCGGGAGCCTGCTGCCCGACCGGACCCGGCCCGCCGTGCTGTGGACGATCGACCTGGACGGGGAGGGCCGTACCGTCGCCGTCGACGTGCGCCGGGCCCTGGTCCGCAGCCGGGCGAAGCTCGACTACGCGGGCGTGCAGCGGCAGATCGACAGCGGCACGGCCGAGGAACCGGTCGCGCTGCTCAGGGAGATCGGGCAGGCCCGGGAGCGCCTGGAGGCGGAGCGCGGCGGCATCTCGCTGGGCGTCCCCGAGCAGGAGATCACCGAACGGGACCACACCTACGAGCTGGCCTTCCGCGCCCCGCTGCCCGCCGACAGCTGGAACGCCCAGATCTCCCTGCTCACCGGCATGGCCGCGGCCGACCTGATGGTGGCCACCGGCACCGGCATCCTGCGCACCCTGCCGGCCGCTCCCGACGGCGCCGTGGCCCGGCTGCGCCGCACCGCGGTCGCCCTGCACATCGACTGGCCGCACCACGTGTCGTACGCGGCGCTGATCCGCACCCTCGACCCGCACGACCCGCACCACGCGGCCTTCCTCCAGGAGTGCACGACCCTGCTGCGCGGCGCCGGCTACACCGTCTTCCGGGACGGAAACCTGCCCGCGATCACCACCCACGCCGCCGTCGCCGCCCCCTACGCCCACTGCACCGCCCCGCTGCGCCGCCTCGCCGACCGCTACGCCGCCGAACTCTGCCTCGCGGCCGCCGCCGGCCACGCCCCGCCCGACTGGGTCCTCGCCGCGCTCGACACGCTGCCCCGGCAGATGGCCGACGGCACCCGCCGCGCGGGCACGGTCGAGCGGGAGTGCGTCGACATCGTCGAGGCCGCGCTGCTCAAGGGCCGGGTAGGAGACGTCTTCGACGGCTGCGTGGTGGACCTCTCCGACCACGAACCGGCCGTCGGCACCGTGCAGTTGGAGTCCCCGGCCGTGATCGGCCGGATCGAGGGCGAACACCTGCCGCTCGGCGAACGCCTGCGGGTCCGCCTCGCCCGGGCGGATCCGGGCACCGCGAAGATCCTGTTCACACCCGCGTGAGCCATCCCCGTCTCCTCACGGCCGTTCCCCGGCGAGGATCCGCAGGACCCGCCGGATCACCTCGGCCTGCGCAGGCGCGAAGTCGGCGTACAGGGCGTGCAGGAAGGCGTTGTCCGGGCCGAGGTCGGTCGCGGACATCAGTTCCGCGGGGAGCAGGCCGGCCAGCGTCCGCGCGGCCTGCTCCACGCGCGGGTCGTCCGGCGCGGCGTCCGCGAGCGCGTCGAGCAACGCGTACGCCTCCTGCGCCCGCGCCAGGGCGTCCGGGCCGTCCAGGGCGCGGCGCAGGGCGGACAGCAACCGCTCCCGCTCCTCGGGCGCGGCACCCGTGTCGAGCAGCGCGAGGATCTCGCGGTCCTTGGCGGCCGTGGGGGAGTCGCTGCCCGGCAGGCCGGCGAGCAGCCCGGTCAGCTCGGGCGAGAACGGCCCCTCGGCGGGCAGTTCCCCGGCCTCCAGGAGCGCCCGCAGCCGCTGCCGGCGCTCCCTGATCTCCGCCTCCTGCCGGGCCAGGTCCTCGTCCAGCTCGGTGAGCACCTCGACCAGGTCCTTGCCGGCGTCGTCGGCGAGCACGTCCCGCACCTCGGTCAGGCCCATCCCCAGCTCCGTCAGCCGCCGGATCCGGGCGAGGACGACGGCGTGCCGGAGGGTGTAGTGCCGGTACCCGTTGGACAACCGCTCGGGTTCGGGCAGCAGGCCCAGGTGGTGGTAGTGCCGAACCGCGCGCGTCGTGACGCCGGCGGTGGCGGCGAGTTCTCCGATCCGCATGGGACCAAGTACAGACGTTGACGTCGCGGCAGGGTCAAGCGGCGGGCCGGGCGCTGTCGCCGAGCTCCAGGCCCGGGGCGCTGCGGCCGGTCGGCGGTTGACAGCTAACACCGTTAGCCATACCGTCGTGGCTAACGGCGTTAGCCAATCCGGCCCGACGCCGTACGACCCCGGAGGCAGCCATGTCCGCCACGACCACGAGCGCCACTTCGCCCCTCACCGTCCTGCGCCGCACGGCCTGGCTCGCGGCAGCCCTGTTCTGGTCGGCCTTCGCTGTACTGGAGGCCATGAACCACGGCTGGCTCGCCGGCACCCTCGCGCTCGTCTTCCTCGTCCTGCCGGACCTCACCTTCCTGTTCGCCCTGGACGACGCCCCCCACATGGCGAAGGGCCAACTGGCGCCGCGCGCGGTGCCGTACTACAACGCGATGCACCGGGCTCTGGTCCCGCTGGCGCTGATGGCGGCGTACATGGTCGGCCCCTTCGCCTGGGCCCCCGCATTCGCGGCCCTGTGCGGCTGGCTGGCCCACATCTCGTACGATCGCGCCTTCGGATACGGACTGCGGACGAAGGAGGGCTTCCAGCGTGGCTGAGCGTCTGACGCCGAGGGCACGGGAGATCGCGACGGCGGCGCGGGCCCTCCTGGAGGAGTCGGGGGGCGCGGCCCTCACCATGCGCGCCCTGGCCGACCGCCTCGGTATCAAGGCCCCGTCCCTCTACAAGCACTTCCCCGACAAGCACGCCGTAGAGGTCGAGCTGACGGCGCAGATGCTGACCGAGTCGGCCGAGGCCCTGGAAGCCGCCGAGACCCACACCCCCGGCTCCCTGGAGGCGCTGGCCGGGGCCTACCGCGCCTACGCCCTCGCTCACCCCCACCTGTACTGCCTGGCCACGGAACAGCCCCTCCCGCGCACCGAACTCCCCGAAGGCCTGGAGGACCGGGCCGCCCTGCCACTCCTGCGGGCCTGTGCCGGGGACCTCGACCTGGCCCGCGCGACCTGGGCCTTCGCCCACGGCATGGTGATCCTGGAGATCCACGGCCGGTTTCCGGCCGACGCCGAGCTGGAAGCGGCATGGAAGCGGGGCCTGAAGGCGTTGCACCCTTAGCAGGGAATACGGCAGGGGAGTGGGCGATGGCGGAACAGGCGCTGTGGACGAGAGCGCGACTGGGCCGTTGCGGCCCCCCGCTCGACCTCCTGACCGCGAACTTCCATCAGCACACCTACGCCCCGCACGCCCACGACGAGTACACGATCGGCGTCTGCGTGGGCGGCTCCGAGGTGATCGACTACCGCGGCGGCCACATCCGCACCGGCCCCGGCACGATCGTCGTCCTCGAGCCGGGCGAGATGCACACCGGCGGCCCCGGCACCCCCACCGACGGCTACGCCTACCGAGCCCTGTACGCGGAGCCGTCCCTGCTGGCGGACGGCACCCTCGGCACCCTCCCGCACTTCCGCGAACCGCTCCTGGAGGACCCCGAACTGGCCAGGGCCCTACGCGTGACCCACACGGAACTCAGCACGTGCCCCGACCCCCTGGAAGTCGAATCCCGCCTCCCCTGGCTCCTGACGGCCCTGTCCCAGCGCCACTCCACGGCACGACAGATCCCGCACCACATCCCGGGCGCCACCACCCTTGCCCTGACGGTCCGGGACCGTCTGGCGGACGAACTGACGGCCCCGCCCTCCCTCTCCCACCTCGCGGCCGACCTCGGCCTCTCCCGCTACCAGCTCCTGCGGGCCTTCCGTACGACGATGGGGGTACCGCCGTACGCCTGGCTGGCCCAGTACCGGGTGACGCGGGCACGCACCCTGCTGGAGGCCGGACTGCGCCCGGCCGAGGTGGCGGGCCTGGTGGGCTTCGCGGACCAGGCGCACCTCACCCGCTGGTTCCGCCGCGTACTGGGGGTGACCCCGGCGGCGTACCGCAACAGCGTTCAAGACACCTGGGCGGGGGACAGCCGAAACTCGACCCCATGACTGCACGTGGCTGGTTCCTGTTCTCCCTGATGGGAGTGGTCTGGGGCATTCCCTATCTGATGATCAAGGTGGCGGTGGGTGACCTGTCTCCCGCCATGGTGGTGTTCACGCGCTGTGCGCTCGGCGCGCTCCTCCTGCTCCCGTTCGCGATCCGCCAGGGCCGCCTGATCAGTGTGGTCCGCACGCACTGGCGTCCCATGCTGGCGTTCGCGTGCATCGAGATCGTCGGCCCGTGGTTCACCCTCACCGACGCCGAACGGCACCTGTCCAGCTCCACGGCGGGCCTGCTGATAGCGGGCGTACCGATAGTCGGAGTCCTCCTCGCCCGCTTCTTCGGCGACACGGAACGCCTCGGCGCACGGCGGGTCGCGGGCCTGGCCCTGGGCCTCGCAGGCGTGGCGGTCCTCACCGTTCCCCACCTCACCGGCGGCGACGCACGCTCGCTCGGCGAGGTCCTGCTGACCGTCCTGGGCTATGCGACGGCCCCGCTGATAGCCGCGCGATGGCTGAAGGACGTCCCCACCCTCCAGCTCACGGCCCCGTGCCTGACCCTGGCCGCCCTGGTCTACGCCCCCGCGGCAGCGGCCACCTGGCCGTCCACCGTGCCGTCGGGCCAGGTCCTGGCCTCCCTCGCCGGCCTGGGCGTCATCTGCACGGCGCTGGCCTTCGTGGCCTTCCTGGAACTGATCAAGGAGGTCGGCCCGACCCGCTCGACGGTCATCACGTACGTCAACCCGGCGGTGGCGGTGGCGGCGGGAGCCCTGTTCCTGAACGAGCCGCTGACCTCCGGCATCCTGATCGCCTTCACCCTGATCCTGGCGGGCTCGGTACTGGCCACGGCGACCGCCGGCCCACGCCGCCCCGCACGCCCGGTACCATGGTCGACACGGCAGACGAGCCGGGCGGACGGCCGCGTGGAGTCCCCCTAGGGGGGCTTCCCGAGGAACGTCCGGGCTCCACAGGGCAGGGTGGTGGCTAACGGCCACCCGGGGTGACCCGCGGGACAGTGCCACAGAAAGCAAACCGCCGGGGGCTTCGGCCCTCGGTAAGGGTGAAACGGTGGTGTAAGAGACCACCAGTGCCCAGGGTGACCTGGGCAGCTAGGTAAACCCCACCCGGAGCAAGGTCAAGAGGAGCCGCTGTAAAAGGCGGCTCTGCGCGGACGTTCGAGGGCTGCCCGCCCGAGTCCGCGGGTAGACCGCACGAGGCCGGCGGCAACGTCGGCCCTAGATGGATGGCCGTCGCCCTGGGCTCCGCGAGGAACCCGGGGAACAGAACCCGGCGTACAGCCCGACTCGTCTGCCTCTCCTTCTTGTTCCTCCTGCGCGAGAGGCGAGGCGGGATGGAAGTCCTGGGGGTCGATGCCTGCGGCAGGCCGGGGTGGACAGGGATCAGACTCACGGACGGCACGTTCGCGGGCAGCCTCGTGGGCCTCCGTCTCGATGTACTGATCAAGCGTGCCGCCGGGGCAGAGGCGATCGCGGTGGACATGCCGCTGGGCCTGATCGAGAAGGGCTGGCGCGCGGCTGATCTCGGCGCGAGGGCGCTCCTCGGAGCACGGCGCAACAGTGTCTTCCTCGTGGCACCGCGCCCGGCATGGCGGGAACCGGATTACCTCTCGGCCGGCGACCGCTGCCATGAACTCACCGGCCACCGACTGAGCCGACAGGCGTGGGCTCTCGCTCCGAAACTCCTCGAGGCCCGCGCGTGCTGGCTCGCCGACGAGCGGATCCATGAGGTGCACCCCGAGGTGTCCTTCTTCGCCCTGGCGGGAGGGGTGCCGTTGGATCACGCCAAGAAGACGTGGCGTGGGCAGAATGCACGTCGCCGGTTGCTGGCCGCAGCTGGGATCGTGCTGCCGGATGAACTCGGCGAGGCGGATCGTGTTCCTGTGGACGATGTCCTCGATGCCGCTGCGGCGGCCTGGTCGGCGCACCGGATCGGGCTGGGGGTCGCGGGGCGGATTCCTGAGATGCCTGAGCTGGACGTGGAAGGGCGCGTCGTCGAGATCCGGTACTGAGGACCACGGACCCTCGCTTGCGCACCTGCACGGCCGACGGCGTCAACGTGAGCACGGACGTGGCGACCGCTCAGGTCACCGCCGCCGACTCCCGGTTCCTGCCCGGTATACGCGATCGGCTGCACCGCCACGGCCTGTGGCAGACAGGCGCTCCAGTGCCTTCCTGCCGAAGAACCCGTCCCAACACCGGTTTTTCATAAAGGATCTGGTGTCCCGTCAGATCAGTGGTGCGTGAAAGCGTCGCCATAGGACCCCACTCGGCGTCGCGGTTTCCATCTGGGACGGAAAGTGCGTCGAATCCCTCTCTGCGCCCACAGATCAGTTCTACTCTGAGTTGGCCGATCCCGTCCTCTTCGCGGGGATCAGGCGATTTGTTCTGTGTGCGTCACGCGTGTGCGCACCATGGGGATGCGGGGGTACCGACCTATGGGCATGCCAATGGGGACCGTTTCGGGGAGACCCGGTCCTGCAGACGCGCGCGATCTGCTGGAACACCAGGCCGGACCACCCGGCGGGGACGCGACGCGGCACCTGTGCGCGGCGGCCTTCCTGGACCGGACGTTCCGTCAGGCGGCCATCAGAGAACTGGTGGAGGAGCAGCACCGGGTGCCGGCCGCGTCGCCCGGGGTCGACATGGCGGCGGTGCTCGCCGCATGTCTGCGGGCGCGGTGGGAGGGCGCGGTGGCCGGCGGCCTGATCATCCTGGTCGCCTTCGTCGGACTGCTCACCGACCGTGCCGACTTCGCCCTCGCCCTGCTCGTGGTGCTCCTCGTCCGCGCCGTCACCTGGTCGTTCGGACCGTTCATCGGCAAGGGCAGATTCGACCGGGGCACCCTTTGGCGGCTGCTGCTCCGCCGAGGCCTGGCCGCTCTGGGCCTGTGCCTCCTCTTCTCGGCCGGCCTGGTCCTCCTGGTGATCGCCGCCATCGGCCAAGGGCTCTCCTCAACGACCACCGGAGTGCCCCCGGACTCGGGCGGAGTGGTGGCCCAAGGAGCAACGTGGAACCCGTCACTGCTGGGCATCGCCGCCTTCCTGCTGGCGTGGGTCGCCATCGGCGCCGTCCTGCGCTACCGCCGGCACCTCCACCTGGCCGCCCTGCATGAGCCCGGCGGCACCGAGCCCGGCCCGCAGTCCACACGTCTCTCGCCGGTCTTCGCCCGCCTACAGGAACGCCCTGCCGAGGCGGAGACTCTCTACAGCGACTTCTCCCCGTTCGTCGGTGCCGGCCTGCGTCTGGAGCACGAGGGGTGGTCATTCCCCATCGAACTGCGCCCCAGCACACAGCAGCGCAACGGGAGTGCCCCACTGGTACCCCTCGAACTTCCCACCCTGCACCGCAGCATCACCGCGGCTGTGGCCGAGCTCTCGCAGGGTGACCTCTACCCTGGGGATTTCCTACACCATCTGACGGTGCGGGACCGGGTCTTCCGCGCCGGACGACGACCGGACGCGCCCGAGAACTGGTACGGCGCCCTCAGCGTCGCCGACCCGGTATCCGGTGTGCAGACACTCGCGCCTGCCTGGGCCGACCTGCTGGACCTCGGATCGCACGAGCGGATCCGGCACTTCCTCGAGGTGCGCGCCGAGCTGTGGCAGCGTCAGTTGGTCGCGGCGCTCTTCCTGCGTGCCAACGTCCAGGGCGGCCTGCTCCAGGTAGAGGGCCTGGCCTTCCTCCTGCCGCCGGTGGCCGAGCGATACCGTGTGGTGGACGACATCCTGCCTCCCCGTCCGCTGGAGGACGGCGGCCACGCGCTGTGGCGCGCGGTGCGTTCCTTCGCCCTGGACGTGTGCACCGCCGCCGTGGAGCCCTGGGCGATACTCCGGTCGGCGGTCCGTACCGCCGCCCGCCGCCGCTGGTACCGGCGGATGCACGAGCTCGGTCGGCCGGTCGACCACAGCCCCCAGGTCAGCCTGCGCGAGCTCGGTGCCGAGCCGTACTACCAGCAGCTCTTCCAGGAGCTGGACGTGCGCAGGTTCTTCACCAGCATCCGCGAGCGGGCCTTCACCGCGGTCCTCGCGGAGCTACGGCGTGCGGGGTACGACACCTCGGAGTTCGAGCAGGCTGTCCAGCTGCTCGTCGCCGGGAACATGAACATCAGCACCGGGATCCAGAACGTCAACTCGCCCAACTCCGGCAACCAGGCCGTCGGCCGGGTCAACAACCTGCGCCAGACCAAGGTCCCTTGATTCGATCCCCCGCGTGGAGGAGCTTCGTGCATCCCGACCCGACCGCACCGGGCTGGCAGCACCAGCCCGGCATCGTCAACATCGACTCCCCCAACCAGGGCAACCAGGCTGTCGGGGAGCGCAACACCCTCACCCAGCACTTCGCCACCCCGCCCACCCTGCCCGAGCAGGTCACCGTCGCTGACCTGCTCACCGCGCTCCAGGCCGTACGCGACGATCTGGCGCGGCTGCGGGAGACGGGCGCCGGCACCCTCCCGGACGACGAGGCGGACGAGGCCCTTTGCTCGCTCGACCGGGTGGGGGACGAGGTGGTTCAGGAGGAACCGCGGCCCGGTGTGATCCGGCGTCACCTCTCCTTCGCGGTGGACGCCCTGACCTCGGCGACCTCGCTGACCACGGCCGGCGGCACCCTGGCCGCGAGTGCCACCACCCTGGTCGACTCGCTGGCGAAACTGCAGGCGGTCGTCCTCAGGCTCTTCGGCGGCTGAGGCCGCCGACACCATCGACCACTCTGGGGGGACGAGCGCGATGGCTCAGTGGAAGCTCGCCGTGGATGCCACCGCACTCCGTCCGTGCGCCGCCATCGCGGCGCACGGACGGATCACGGCGTTGGACCTGAACGGCCCGGTGGCCACGGCTGAGCAACTGCTTCGCACCGCGGCCGAGACGGCCGCGGCCCGCGGTCACACGGTCGCCGGACTGGTGATCGTGCACCCGCTCGGCTGGACGGAGGCGGAGTTCAGCCAGGCGCAGCTTCAGGCGCGCGCCGCGGATCTGCCCGATCCACATTTCACGTCGGGCGTGTCGGCGCTGGCCAGGTACTTCCGCGCCCGGCTCGCCCTGCCGGAGGGGGCCTGCCTCGCCGTCTACGATGCGCGCCGCAAGTCCGCCGAGGTCTCCGTGCAGAGCCATACGGCCACCGGCCTGCAGCCGGTGGCCCAGGACATCTTCCCGGGCATGACGCCGGACGATGCCGGGCCCGGCCGACTCGACCAGGCCCGCCGCCGGGTGATCGACGAGAGCGCGTCCGGCATCGATCACGCGGCCCTGGGGCCGGGACGACTCGCCGCGGTCTACCTCACCGGGCAGGCCGCGCTGCTCCCGGGTGCGGCCGACCGGGTGCGCACCGAGCTGGGACTGACGGCCTTCGTCTGTGACCGCCCCGAGGAGGCGGCCGCGCTGGGAGCGCTCGTACCGCCGGACGACGCGACGTTCCGCCTGCCCGCCGCGCGGGAGATCCCTGCGTCTGCCTCCGGTACGGTGCCCGTGCCCGACGTCACGCTGCACCTCGCCGACCCGGCGGCCAAGCTCGCCGCCGCGGCGCTGAGCGCGGCGGCGGCACTGGGCACGGCCGCGCCCGACGGCACCCCGCCGGCGCACACCCTTCACCCCGACACACTCAGACAGCGAGCCGCACCTGCGACCGACGGCCGTGACGTCAGCCGCGAGGAAGTGACGGAGGCGTCCACACTCCCATCGCCCTCAGCGGAGCGCACCGCGCTCGCCGACGCCAGGACCGTCAGCGCCGGGCCGGCGTACGACCGGCTCGCCCCCCTCCGAAAAGAGGGATCAACAGCCGGCTCCGTCGCCCCCGGGCCGAGCAGCCACGGCGTCCACGCACTGCCCCCACGAGGCGGCGGCTTCCGCATCCGCAGTGCCTGGCTGCCGGCAGTCGCAGCGGTCGTCGCAGCAACCGGCATCACCATCGGTGTCGTGCACTGGTTACTACCGAACGACCACCCGAGCCACGCCCACACGCAGCGCCCACGCGCCCTCCCCACCACGCCCGCCCCTGCTGTCACCAGCCCAGTGCCTGCCTCCGCGGCAACCACCATCCCGCCGACACCGAGTCCGTCGCTCTCCCCTGGGACGTCCTCTCCCAAGAGTCCCTCGGAATCGGCCTCCGCGACCAGCCCCTCCGGCATCGTCCTTGCCTACTACGCCGCCATCAACAAACAGGACTACACCACGGCTTGGAAACTCGGCGGCGACAACCTCGGCGGCAGTTTCGCCTCGTTCGTCCACGGCTTCGCCACCACCACCCACGACGCCGTCACCGCGCAGGACACAGGCCCGACCCAGTCCTCCGTCGACCTGACAGCGACCCAGACCGACGGTTCCGTCAAACGGTTCACCGGCATCTACAACGTCAGCGACGGCGTCATCACCAGCGGCCACCTCCAGTCCGTGCCCTGACCCCGGGGCACGCTCCCTCGACACCTCTCGATGACGCTGCCGATCAGGCTTACAGTGCGGGGCTGCCTCGTTGGCCGAGGGCAGCCGTGGGCGCGTGCTCAGACAGGAGGAGTCAGCGGTCGTTCCCGCACACCCTTCAAGTGGGCGTCGAAGACCTCTCGCGCCTCCGGCGTCAGCGTCCGCAGCGCCACCAGCGCCGTGATCGCCACATCGCACAGTTCGGACTGGACGTCCTCCCACGTGTGGGTGACCCCCTTACGCGGGTTCTGGCCCGTCGCGCCGATCACCGCCTCGGCCACCTCGCCCACCTCCTCCGACAACTTGAGGATGCGGAGCAGTACGCCCTCCGGGCCGGCGTGCCTGCGAGTCGCCTCCAGGCGGTCCCAGAGTTCGTCGATCGTCGGCCAGAGGGCGGGGGAGATGTCCTGGTCGCTCATGCCCAGAAGCTTGGCATGCCCCCAGGTGGGCCAGTTCTCGAACAGCACCTCATGCCCCGGACAGGGCTAGTCCTCGAACAGCACCTCCTGCTCGCCCTCCGTCTTCTGCCGGACCCGACGGTTCCGCGCCCCCACCACGACCGCCGTGGCCGCCGCCGTCACTCCCAGCGCCAGCGGCACCATCCACCCCCGGTCGAAAACATGCCCGGACGCGTGGTCGAGGGAGAGGCGGCCCGGGCCCGCGATGGCCAGGCCGGCTGCGCACAGGCCCAGGGTCGCCGCGTACTCGTAGCCGCCCTCCTGGGCGAAGAAGCCGTTGGGCTTGTGGACCGCCGCCGCCCCGGCCATCGCGCCGGCCGCCGCCGCGCCCGCCGCCGGGGTCGCCAGGCCCAGCGCCAGCAAGGTGCCGCCGCCCGCCTCCGCCAGGCCCGCCGCCGTCGCGCTCGCCTTGCCGGGCGCGTAGCCGACGGACTCCATGAACTGGCCCGTGCCCTCCAGGCCGTGGCCGCCGAACCAGCCGAACAGCTTCTGCGAGCCGTGGGCGACGAGCACCCCGCCCGTCCCCAGCCGGAGCAGCAGCAGGCCCAGATCACGTCGGTCGTAACAGGTCACGGTCGTCACTCCTGTCAGCGCCTATGAAGTCCCCTTTCACCGTCGCATCCGGCGCTCGTGCGGGCCTGTCGTGGAGGGCGTTCGGGTGGCGGGTGCGGGGGAGCGGTGTGAGTCTGACGCCATGACGATTCAGCCAGCCAAGCTCAGCGATCCGTCCGTCCGGGCCTTCGTCAACGCCGTGAACTCGCGCGACCGCGAGGGCTTCATGTCCCTCCTGTCGCCGGGCGCGACGATGTCCGACGACGGCTCCGACCGCGACCTCGCCGAGTGGATCGACCAGGAGATCTTCTCCTCCAACGGCCACATCGACGTCGACAACGAGTCCCGCGGCGGCCGCGACCTCATCGCCCGCTACCGCAACGACGCCTGGGGCGAGATGCGCACCAAGTGGCACTTCGAGATCGAGGACGACGGCAGCATCTCGCGGTTCGAGACCGGCCAGGCGTAGTTCCAGCACAAGTTACGTGCGCAACCGCTTGCCCTCGTGTGCGCTCCAACTCCTAGCGTTCCGCGGCATGGAGACCACCAGCAGGACACTGGGACGCAGCGGTATCGAGGTCAGCGCGCTCGGCTTCGGGTGCTGGGCCATCGGCGGTGAGTGGCAGACACCCGACGGGCAGCCCCTCGGGTGGGGGAAGGTCGACGACGAGGAGTCGGTACGGGCCGTCCGCCGTGCCCTCGACCTGGGCGTCACCTTCTTCGACACCGCCGACGTCTACGGCACCGGGCACAGCGAGGAGGTCCTGGGCCGTGCGCTGGGCAAGCGCCGGGACCAGGTCGTCGTCGCCACCAAGTGGGGCAACGTCTTCGACCCGGACACCCGCACCCTCACCGGCGCCGACGACTCCCCGGAGTACGCCCGCCGGGCCCTGACCGCTTCCCTGCGGCGCCTCGGCACCGACCACGTCGACCTCTACCAGTTGCACCTCTCCGACGCCGAGCCGGAGCGGGCTTCTCAACTCCGTGACATCTGCGAGGAGTTCGTCAAGGAGGGGCTCGTCCGGGCCTACGCCTGGAGTACCGACGACCCCGCCCGCGCCGCCGTCTTCGCCGAGGGGGAGCACTGCACGGCCGTGCAGCACGCGCTCAACGTGCTGCAGGACGCGCCCGACATGCTGGCCCTGTGCGAGCGGCTGGACCTCGCCGGCATCAACCGCAGCCCGCTCGCGATGGGGCTGCTGACGGGTAAGCGGCACACCTCCCTGGAAGCCGGGGACATCCGGAGCAGGCCGCCCGCCTGGCTCCAGGGGTTCGGGGGCGACGGGTCCGGCTCCGATCCCGAGTGGGTGAGCCGGGTCGAGGCCCTGCGGGACATCCTCACCAGTGAGGGCCGCACCCCTGCCCAGGGCGCCCTGGCCTGGCTGTGGGCGCGCAGCCCGCGTACCGTGCCGATCCCTGGCTTCCGGTCCGTGGCCCAGGCCGAGGACAACGCCGGCGCGATCGCGAAGGGGCCGCTCACCGCGGAGCAGTTGGCCGAGATCGACCGCCTGCTCGGGCGATGAGCGGCCCCGACGGGCCGTGTACGACCAAGGGTCAGTAGCCGTGACCGCCGTACTGCTGCTGCGCGTACTGTTCCTGCTGCGTGTGCCAGCCGTAAGCATGCCGGCCTTGGGACTGCCCGCCGGACGCATGCTGCCGTGCCGCCCCGCCGCCGCCCTGCTCCGTGAGCGTGATCTGCCCCGCCTTGATGGTGGCCAGGCGCGGGGCGCGGCGGGCGATGGACGAGTCGTGGGTGACCATGACGAAGGTCAGCCCGTGCTCCCGCCACAGGCCCTCCAGCAGGGCCATGATGTCGTCGCGGGTGCCTTCGTCCAGGTTGCCGGTGGGCTCGTCGGCCAGCAGCACCTTCGGGTTCTTCACCAGCGCGCGGGCGATGGCGACGCGCTGCTGCTGGCCCCCCGACATTTCCGAGGGGACGTGCGAGAGCCGCTCGCCGAGGCCCACCGAGCGCAGCGCCTCGGCCGCCCGTTCGCGGCGCTCGTCCGGCTTGACGCCGAGCGGGACCAGGGCCGTCTCGACGTTCTCCTGCGCGGTCAGCGTCGGGATGAGGTTGAACGCCTGGAAGATGATGCCGATCTTCTCGGCGCGCAGCCGGGTCAGCTTGGCCTCGCTGATCGTGGCGAGGTCGACGCCGTCCAGTTCGACGCTGCCGGACGACGGGCGGTCGAGGCCGCCGATCATCTGCAGGAGGGTGGACTTGCCGCCGCCCGTCGGGCCCTGGATGACCAGCTGGTCGCCGTCGGCGATGGTGAGGTCGACGCCGCGCAGCGCCTCCACCGTCTCCTTGCCCCGCGTGTACCGCTTGGTGACGCCGGTGAGTCTGTACATGGGTGCTCCGTGAGTGAGACAGAAGATGAGACAGAAGAGCGGGTCAGGAGACGCTGCGCAGGGCGTCGGCCGGGCGCATCCGGGAGGCGCGCCAGCCGCCCATGGCGCCGGCGATCAGACCGCCGGCGACCGCTAGGCCGACGGCCAGGGCGATGGTGGTCAGGGAGACGGGCGCGGTCAGGGCGATCTCCAGGGTGTTCTTGGTGGCCTGTTGGCCGGGGCCACCGGGGCCACCGGGGCCGCCGCCCATGCCACCGCCCATGCCGCCACCGCCGCTGCTGCCCAGCTCGGCCTGCAGCTTCGGGCTGATCGCGGTGACCGTGTAGGCGGCCGCGAGGCCCAGGGCGATGCCGAGGCCGCCGCCGATGAGGCCGTTGACCATGGACTCGCCGACCACCTGCCGGGTCACCTTGCGGCTCGGCCAGCCGAGCGCCTTCAGCGTGCCGAACTCGCGCACCCGCCGGGACACGGCCGAGGAGGTGAGCAGCGCGGCCACCAGGAACGCGGCGACCAGGACGGTGATCGAGAGCCACTTGCCGACGCTGCCGGCCAGGTTCGAGGCCGTGGACAGCGAGCCGGAGACGGTGGAGGCGAGGTCGGAGGAGGTGGTGACCGTCGTACCCGAGATGTTGCTCCGGATCGTCTTCTTGACGGTGGAGATCTGCTTGGAGTCGGTCGCCTTGACGTAGATCGTGGTGACCTTGTTCTTGGCGTCACCGAGCGACTGGGCCTGCTTCAGCGGCAGGTAGACGTCGGTGGTGGACTCGCTGCTGTCCGGGGTGGCGATGCCGATGACCGTGAACGTGGTGCCGGAGATCTTGAAGGGCGAGCCGACCTTGTACTTCTTCTCCTTGGCGTACGACTTGCTGACGACCGCCGCCTTCGCGTCGGTCTGTGCCGAGGTGAAGGTCTTCCCGGAGGTGACCTTCATCGTGGCCAGCGGGCCGAGGGCCTGGTCGGTGACGTCGACGCCGGCCACCGAGTAGCTGTTGACGTTGAAGTCGGCGCCGCCGCCCTGCACCTGCGGCTGCCCGCCACTTCCCCCGCCGGGGCCGCCCTGCTGCTGGGAGCTTCCGGAGGATGTGGACGACTTCGCCTTGCCCTGGGTGAAGGAGCCGTCGACCTTGGTGACGTTCAGGGAGAGGGCGCCCACCGCGCTCGCCACACCCTTCTGCGCCGCGACCTTCTCGACCAGTGAGGACTTCAGGGCCTGACCGCCCTGTGTCATCACCCGGTCCGAGCTCTGCGAGGTCTTGCCGCTGGACTTGGCGTCGAACTTGAAGTCCGGGCCCTGCGAGCCGCCGGCCTTGGGGGCCGACTGCGCCTTGGTGACCGTCATGTCGGTGCCGAGGCCGTAGAGCGACTTCAGGACCTTGTCCTGCGCCTGCGTCATACCGGCCGACACCGAGTTGACGGTGATGACCAGTGCGATACCGAGCGCCAGACCCATCGCGATGACCAGAGCGGCCTTCTTGCGGCGGCTCAGCTCACGCCTGAGATAGATGCCAAACATCCCGTTCCTCGAAGGTTCTTGGCGCCCGCTGTGGGCGCTGCCACAAGCTAGGGAGGAACCTTTGAAGCGCGCTGGGTAAAGGATGTGTCAGAGCTGAGAAAGCAGGATGGGGGTTCAAATTTTCATAAGACAGCAAATTCCTATGCCTGGGAGGGCCTCCTGCCAGGAAATGCCTGTTGGGTGCGGTGTACGGTCCCCGGGTGCGTGAATGTTCCCGGCTCAGCCGGCGTGCCGCCCTCGGGCTGACGGCCGCCGCCCTCCCCCTGTCCGTGGCCGCCCCCGCCTCCGCCGCGACCGTGATCGGCGGTGAGCGGCTGGCCCGTGGCGGAGTCCAGGTGCGCGGCGCCGGCGGCCTGCCCAAGAAGCTCACCGCCCGCTCGTGGCTGGTCGCCGACGCCGAGACCGGCGAGGTGCTCGCCTCCTTCGACGCGCACCGGCGCCTGGCGCCCGCGTCCACGCTGAAGATGCTGTTCGCGGACACCGTGCTGAAGAAGTTCGAGCGGACCGAGCGGTACAAGGTCACCGACGCCGACCTCGCCGACATCCCGGCCGGCTCCAGCCTCGTCGGCGTCAAGCCCGGCATCACCTACACCGTGGAGCAGCTGTGGCAGGGCGTGTTCCTGCGCTCCGGCAACGACGCCGTGCACGTGCTCGCGCACATGAACGGGGGCGTGGCCAAGACGGTCGCCGAGATGCAGGCCCTGGCCGAGGACCTGCAGGCCCTGGACACCCATGTGGTGAGCCCCGACGGCTTCGACCACAAGGGCCAGCTCTCCTCGGCGTACGACCTCACGCTCTTCGCCCGGCACGGCCTCAAGGACGCCGACTTCCGCGGCTACTGCGGCACCAGGACCGCCGACTTCCCGGCCGGCGGCAAGAAGACCTTCCAGATCCAGAACACCGACCGCCTGCTCACGGGTGCCTGGGGGCTGCACACCTACGACGGTCTGATCGGCGTGAAGAACGGCTACACCAGCCATGCCGGCAACACCTTCACCGGGGCGGCCACCCGGGGCGGCCGCACCCTGCTGGTCACCGTGATGCATCCGGCCGAGGGCAGCAACGCCGTCTACGAGCAGACCGCCGCGCTGCTCGACTGGGGCTTCGGGGCCGGGCGTTCGGCGCAGGCCGTGGGCACGCTCGTCGAGCCGGTCAGCGAGGGCGGGGCGAGCGCGAGCCCGGCGCCCCAGGGGAAGCCGGGGCGGGCCGCGGCCGGTGCTCCCGGCTCGGCGTCGTCCGGGCACCCCTCGTCGTGGCGGCTGCTGGAGGGCGCGGCCGGGACGGCGGCACTGCTGGGAGCGGGTGCGTGGGCGCTGCGGCGACGCGTGGTGCGTGCCAAGGCGGCCCGGGCCGAGGCCGCCCGGGCCAGGACTGCCCGGGCAGAAGAGGCCCGGGCTGAAGAGGCCGGGGCTGAAGAGACTCTGGCCGATGTGGAGCCGGATCCCGGGTCGGGTCCACGGCACCGCCGCTGAGACACCGGACCGAGACAGCGGCAGCCGTTCCACCGACCGGTGCGTACCCCGCGGTCCCACGCGAGGTCCACCCCCAACTCCGGTCCGGTGGAACGACTGCCGACTCCCCCCTCGGTGTGGCTACGGAACCCCCGTACTCCAAGTGTGAAGTTCTTGTGGAGGAAAGTTGAGCATATGCGGCCGACGGGCCGCAATAGGGCGGACGTTGAAATTCCGTTTGTGTAACTTGGGGGGTTCGATTCCGCCCCGCCGCGGGGTCGGTCCCGAGCCCTGTCCTCAGCCTCGTCCGACGTACGGCATCGCCGTCGCCAGGACCGTCGCGAACTGCACGTTCGCCTCCAGCGGCAGCTCGGCCATGTGCCGCACGGTGCGCGCCACGTCGGCCACGTCCATCACCGGTTCCGGGGCCACCTCGCCGTTCGCCTGCAGTGCCCCGGTCTGCATCCGGGCCGTCATGTCGGTGGCCGCGTTCCCGATGTCGATCTGCCCGACCGCGATCCGGTACGGCCGCCCGTCCAGCGACAGCGACTTGGTCAGGCCGGTCAGCGCGTGTTTGGTCGCGGTGTAGGCGACCGAGTGCGGGCGGGGCGTGTGGGCGGAGATGGATCCGTTGTTGATGATCCGGCCCCCCTGCGGGTCCTGCTCCTTCATCCTCCGGTACGCCGCCTGCGCGCACAGGAACGCCCCGTTGAGGTTGGTGTCCACCACGTGCCGCCAGGCCTCGTAGGGCAGCTCCTCGACCGGCACCCCGCCCGGGCCGAACGTCCCGGCGTTGTTGAACAGCAGGTCGATGCGCCCGAACCGGTCCACGGCCGCAGCGAACAGCGCCTCCACGTCCTCGGGCCGGGACACGTCGGTGCGCACGGCGAGCGAGGGCGCCCCGGGCACCAGCGCCGCCGTCTCCTCCAGCGTCTCGACGCGCCGGCCGGCCAGCGCCACCGACCAGCCGGCGTGCAACAGCTCGACGGCGACGGCCCGCCCGATGCCGGAGCCGGCGCCGGTCACCACCGCGATCTTCGATTGCCTGTCAGTCATGGGTCCGCAGCGTAGGCGGGAAGTCCGGGATACGGAATGCAATGTCCGCCATACGACTACCCGGTGACGGTGGCCACGGCCTCCCCGCGCGCCTCCCCGGGATACCGCACCCCGATCCGCTCCCGTATCGCGTCCAGCGTCCGCATCACCGCGAGGCTGCCCGTCAGCGGCACCAGCGGTGACTCCTTCTCGCCCGCCCGCAGTGCCCGCATGACCTCCTCGGCCTCGTGCCGCAGGCTGGTGCGCGGGCCGTCGGCGGGATCGGCGGTGAACTCCTCGGGGTCATGGCCGTCGCGGTGCAGTACGAAGCGGTCGGGGTGGAAGAAGCCGGACGGGATGTCGATGCGGCCGCGCGAACCGGTCACCGAGGCGGTGACCCCCGTACCGCCGACGATCGAGCAGTGCACCGAGGCCAGCGCCCCGCTCTCCCAGGACAGCAGCGCGCCCGTCTGGAGGTCGACGCCCTCGTCGGACAGCACCGCCCGCGCCGCGACCTCGTCCGGCTCACCCAGCAGCAACTGGGCGAACGACACCGGATACACCCCGAGGTCCAGCAGTGCCCCGCCGCCCAGTGCCGGATTCCGCAGCCGGTGCGCCGGCGGGAAGGGACCCGCGAGACCGAAGTCGGCCTGCACCGTGCGCACCTCGCCGATCGCGCCGTCCGCCACCAGCGCCGTCAGCCGCCGGACCAGCGGATTGCAGTACATCCACATCGCCTCCATCAGGAAGCGGTCGTGCTCCTTCGCCAGCGCCACCAGTTCCTCGGCCTGGCGGAGGTTGAGCGTGAACGCCTTCTCGCACAGCACGTTCCGCCCGGCCGTCAGGCACAGCCCGGCCGCCGCCCGGTGCGCCGAGTGCGGGGTGGCGACGTACACCACGTCGATGTCCGGGTCCGCGGCCAGGGACTCCCAGTCGCCGTACGCCCGCGTGACCCCGAACCGCTCGGCGAACGCCCGGGCCGACTCCCGGCTGCGCGAGGCCACGGCCACGATCTCCGCGTCCGGCAGGTCCACCAGGTCCGCCGCGAACGAGGCCGCGATCCCGCCGGTCGCCAGGATCCCCCACCGCACGCTCTGCTCCGCCATCCCGCCCCGCCCTCGTTCATCTGTGCCACGGCAGTGTGTACGAGCTGCGAGCATAGAGGCCGATCCAGCAGGAGAGGGAGGGACACATGCCCGAGCACGCGGCGGCACCGACACCGGAAACGGAGCGCCAGTCCACCACCGCACCCGTACCGGCCGCCGCCACCCGCCGCACCGGTCTGCTCGTCACCTTCGTCCTCGGCGGCCTCACCGCCACACCCCCGCTGGCGATGGACATGTACCTCCCGGCCCTGCCCGCGGTCACCCGCTCCCTGCACGCCTCGGCCGCCACCGTCCAGCTCACCCTCACCGCGTGCCTGGCCGGCATGGCGCTCGGGCAGCTGGTCGTGGGCCCGATGAGCGACCGCTGGGGCCGCCGCCGTCCGCTGCTCACCGGCCTCGCCGTCTACCTCGTCGCCACCGCCCTGTGCGCCCTCGCGCCCACCGTCGAGGCGCTGGTCGCCTTCCGGCTCGCCCAGGGTCTCGCGGGCGCGGCCGGCATCGTCATCGCGCGGGCCGTCGTACGCGACCTCTACGACGGTGTGGCCATGGCCCGCTTCTTCTCCACCCTGATGCTGATCTCCGGGGCCGCGCCCATCGTGGCGCCCCTGATCGGCGGGCAGATCCTCCGGGTGACGGACTGGCGGGGCGTGTTCGTCGTCCTCACCGTGGTCGGAGCCGCGCTCGCCGCCCTCGTCTGGCTGCGGCTGCCCGAGACCCTGCCGCCCGCCACGGGGGTCCCCGCGCTCGAGCGGAGCCGGGAGCGGGGGAGGCCCGGCGGGGGAGTGCGGCAGGCGCTGCGCTCGATGCGCGGCCTGCTCGCCGACCTGCCCTTCACCGGCTACATGCTGGCCGGCGGCTTCGCCTTCGCCGCGCTGTTCGCCTACATATCCGCCTCCCCCTTCGTCGTCCAGGAGATCTACGGCGCCTCCCCGCAGACCTTCAGCCTGCTCTTCGGCGTCAACTCGGTCGGACTGATGATCGCCGGGCAGGTCAACGGCCGGATCCTGGTCGGCCGGGTCAGCCTGGACAAGGTGCTCGGCACCGGCCTCGCGATCATCGTGCTCGCCGCGACCGCCCTGCTGCTGATGACCGCGGGCACCTTCGGCGAGGTCGGCCTGGCGCCGATCGCCGCCGCCCTGTTCGTCCTCATGTCCGCGATGGGCATCACCCTGCCCAACGCCCAGACCCTCGCCCTGCTGCGCACCCGGCACGCCGCGGGCTCCGCCTCCGCCCTGCTCGGCGCCACCTCCTTCCTCGTCGGAGCGGTCGCCTCGCCGCTCGTCGGCGTCGCCGGGGAGCACACCGCCGTGCCCATGGCGATCGTCCAACTGGCGGGAGCACTGGTAGCGGCGGCCTGCTTCGTGGGAATGTGCCGTCCCTGGAACACCCGTGCGGGGTCGGAGGGAGAGGACAACTGAGCGCACCCAGACTGCGCGCCGGCACACCCGAACGCGCCGGGCTCGACCCCGGGCAACTCGGGCACCTGGCCGGCGAGGTGCTCGCCCTCACCACCGGAGCTCGCCCCTGGGCCGCCGGTGCCGTCCTCATGGCCGGACGCGGGCCCGTGATCGCCGTGGCCGAGGCCGCGGGCTGGGCGGTCCGCTACGCCTCCTACGACCCCGGGACCGGCACCGGCGTCGAACTGCCGCCCGCCGCCCGGGTCCCGATGACCGTCGACACCCCGTTCGACCTGGCCTCCCTCACCAAGCTCTTCACGTCCGTCGCCGCCGTGCAGCAGATCGAGCGCGGCACCCTCGGCATGGACGCCCGGATCGGCGCCTACCTGCCCGAGTTCACCGCGGCCGCCGCACACGGCGTCACCGTACGGCAGCTGCTCACCCACACCTCCGGGCTGCGCCCCGAACTCCCGCTGTACGACTGCCCGGACGCCACCGCCCGCCTCGCGATGCTCCGCGCGGAGGCCCCCACGTCCGAGCCCGGCCGCCACCTCTACTCGGACCTGAACATGATCCTGCTCCAGTTCGTCCTGGAGCGGATCACGGGCCGGCCCCTCGACGTCCTGATCGAGGACGGCATCACCCGCCCGCTCGGGATGACGGCGACCGCCTTCGGCCCCTGCCCCGGCGCGGCGGCCACCGAGGACCAACGGCGGCCCTGGGCCAAGGCCGACCGTGGAATGCTGCGCGGCGAGGTCCACGACGAGAACGCCTGGGCGCTCGGCGGGGTGGCGGGCCACGCCGGCCTCTTCTCCACCGCCCACGACCTGGCGGTCTTCTGCCGCGCCCTGCTCGCGGGCGGCGGGTACGGTCCCGCGCGCGTCCTCGGCCCCGACTTCGTGGAACTCCTGTTCACCCCGCCGGGCCTGGGCTTCGGCCTGGACCAGCCGTGGTTCATGGGCGAGCTGGCAGGCAGGGGAGCGGCGGGGCACACGGGGTTCACGGGGACCTCGCTGGTCCTCGACCCGGCGACGGACACGTTCCTGGTGCTGCTGGCGAACACCGTGCATCCCGTACGCAGGCCGCCGGACAGCCGGCCCAGGGCGGCTGTGGCCACGCGTCTGGCGAGAGCGGTGGTCTGAAGCGCACCTCCCGGCGGCCCGAGCCGGACCCCGTGGCGGTGCCTTTCCAGCCGACCGGGACGGGTGGCGGGTGGGCATGGGCCGGGGTCCGGGGGGCGGAACCCCCAGCAAGGCCGGCACCGGCACCGGGCGCCGTAGAATCGCCGGGTGAACGACCCCGTACGCCCGGCCGAGCAACTCCGCGCCACCCTTGCCGACCTGCTCGCGGGGCTACCGCCATCGCAAGCCGCCGGCGCCGTGGAACGGCTGATCGCCAACTACCGCGGGGCCACCCCGACCGACGCCCCGATCCTGCGCGACCGCGCCGACGTCGCCGCGTACGCCGCCTACCGCATGCCGGCCACCTTCGAGGCGGTCCGCTCGGCGCTGGAGGCGTTCGCGGACGCCGTGCCCGACTGGACGCCCGGCAGCCATGTCGACGTCGGCGGTGGCACCGGCGCCGCCACCTGGGCCGTCACCGCGACCTGGCCCGGCGAGCGCCGCGTCACCGTGCTGGACTGGGCCGAGCCCGCACTCGCCCTCGGCCGGGAGATCGCCCAAGCCAACCCCGCGCTGCGGGACGCCCGCTGGCAGCGGGCCCGGATCGGCACGGCGCTCACCCTCGACAGCGCCGACCTCGTCACGGTCTCGTACGTCCTCAACGAACTCGCCGAGGCCGACCGCGCCGCCCTCGTCGACGCGGCCGCGGCCGCCGCGCAGTCCGTCGTGATCGTGGAAGCCGGCACCCCCGCCGGCTACGCCCGGGTCATCGAGGCCCGCGACCGCCTCGTCCGCGCCGGGTTCCGCATCGCCGCGCCCTGCCCGCACAGCGCCGCCTGCCCCATCGTGCCCGGCACGGACTGGTGCCACTTCTCCGCCCGGGTCAGCCGCTCCTCCCTGCACCGCCAGGTCAAGGGCGGCTCCCTGGCGTACGAGGACGAGAAGTTCAGCTACGTCGCCGCCACCCGGCTGCCCGCCGCGCCCGCCCCCGCCCGGGTGGTCCGGCGACCGCAGATCCGCAAGGGCCAGGTGCTCCTCGACCTGTGCGAGGCCGACGAGCAACTGCGCCGCACCACGGTCACCAAGCGCCACGGCGACCTCTACAAGGCGGCTCGGGACGCCGACTGGGGCGACGCGTGGCCGCCGGAGGACCCGACCGCCCGGCCGGCCGGGGCTTGTTAACGTCACCCCATGGTCAAGAAGCCCGCCCCCGACGCCACCCGCCGCAGTGAGAAGTCCCGCAGAGCGATCTACGAGGCCGCCCTCGCACTGGTCGCCGAGGTCGGATACCCGAAGACCACGGTCGAGGGGATCGCCGCCCGTGCCGGGGTCGGCAAGCAGACGATCTACCGCTGGTGGGCGTCCAAGGCGGACGTGCTGATGGAGGCCTTCGTGGACCTCGGCGAGCAGGCGGCCCGGGCGGCGGGACAGGAGCCCTACGTCATCCCGGACACCGGCGATCTCGCCGCCGACCTCAGGGCGGTGCTGCGGCTCACCGTCGACCAGCTGTACGACCCCCGCTTCGAGGCACCCAGCCGCGCGCTGGCCGCCGAGGGCGTGGTCAACGAACAGCTCGGCCGCGAGTTCGTCACCAAGCTCCTCGAACCCCAGCTCCAGCTGTACGTCGACCGGCTGCGCTCCGCGCAGGACAGCGGCGCGGTGCGCCCCGACGTCGACCCGCGCATCGCGCTGGAGCTGTTCGTCTCACCGCTCGCCCAGCGCTGGCTGCAGCACACCGGGCCGATCTCGTACGCCTACACGGACGCCCTGGTCGACTACGCCCTGTACGGACTCACCCCCCGCTGAGGTGCTGTGAGGCGCGTCTCGTCCGGTTCCTCCGGATCGCCGCTCCGGCCCCCCGAAGCATTGGAAGATGGGACGATAGGGCATGCTGTCCGCACATCAGCGAGGCGACCACGAGTTTGAGGAGCTAGATGAGCGGGACGTTCGGCGGCCGGACCGGCCGGCAGGGCAGACTCTCCCAGTGGCTGCGCGGACGCCGTCCGAAGGAGACCGCCGCCGTCGGCGACGACGGCCGTGAGGCCCTGCTGCTCGCCGCCGCCGCGGCGGGACTGCCCCTGGCGCCCGCCGCGTACCCCGCCCCCGACTACCGCTGCTCCTGCGACCGCGTCGGCTGTCCCACCCCGGCCCGGCACCCGGTGTCGTTCGCCTGGCAGACGCAGTCCACGACGGACCGCGCGCAGATCGAGCGCTGGGCCCGGCACCAGCCGCAGGCCAACTTCATCACCGCCACCGGCATGGTGCACGACGTCCTCGACGTGCCCCTGGAAGCCGGCCGGGAGGCGCTGGACCGCCTCCTCGGCGACGGTGTGGAGGTCGGCCCGGTCGCCGAGAGCGACGACGGCCGCATGCTGTTCTTCACCCTCACCCGGGGCACCCCCGAGGACGAGGACGAGTGGTGGCCCTGCGCGCTTGACTGCCACCCCGAGACCATGGACGAGCACCCGGGGCTGCGCTGGCACTGCCGCGGCTCCTACGTCCTCGTACCGCCCGCGCGGCTGCCCGGCGACGACCAGCAGGTGCGCTGGGTCCGTGGCCCGGAGCACGCGCTGACCGACCCGCTGAGCCTGCTGGAAGCGCTCACGGACGCCTGCGCCCGCCACGCCGGCACCGAGGCCGACCACGCGGGCACCGCCTGGCCGCTGCGGCACTGAGCGCTCCGCGGGGGCGAGGCGGGCGCTCGCGGGGTGCCGCGGCAGACCGTCGGGCGGCTGCGGGTCCGTTGTGGCTGGTCGTGCCCACGCGGCGGAGCCGCATGATCGATACAGCCCCGCGCCCCTTTGGGGCGTTCTACTCGCCCTGTGCCGCCGTCAGGCCCTGCACCCGTCCCAGGACGGACACGGGGCCGCTGCCCGCCGGGTCGAGGGCGGCCTCGTTGGAGATGATCTCCAGGGTCAGCGACTGCTTGATCTCGCCCTTGGTCAGGGCCTGCACGTCCTTGTTCGGGGTCGGCACGGAGGTGCCCGCGGCGGCGGTCTGCTTCTCGTAGTGGTGCGTGGTGAAGAAGACCAGCGCCCCGCCGTCTGCCGTGCGCAGCGCGAGCGGCGCGTAGTCGCCGTGGGTCAGCGGCTCGTCGATGTACTGCCGGACCAGGCCGGGCTTCGTCGTCTGCTTCTTGCGGTCCGCGCGCAGGCCGCTGGTGTACCGGCCGTCCGCGAACACCGGGCCGGCGTTCTTCAGATAGGCCGCGTAGCCCTTGCTCAGATCGGCGGGCGGCACGGCCAGTTGCGTGGAGTCGGCGGGCACGGCCTCGGCCCAGCCGTCCTCGTCCTTCTTGAACTGCGGTACGTCACCGGCCGCGACCAGCGTCAGATAGGCCACCCGCCACGGATCGCCGAGGCCGTCGCGGGTGAACACCAGCAGCCAACGGGCGTTGCTGCTCCCCAGGTTGCCCTTGGCGTCCGCGACGAACCAGCGCGGCCAGCCCGCCTTCTTCGGGATCGTGAAACGGGCGTCCGTCAGCGTGAGCTGCACATGATGTGCGTTGCCCGACGGGCTGTTGGCGTGCCCGGCCTTCAGCCGGGCGCCGTCGATGTCGGCGAGGGCGCCGGTGACGTGGTCCTCGTCCAGGGAGCGGTCATAGGCCTTGTCGGCCCTGTTGTACGCGTCCGTGAACTGGGTGAGCGCCTTGGCGGCCTCGGCGCGGGTGGTGGCGGGAAGCATCTCGCGCTCCCCGTGCACCACCACACATCCGCTCGCCGTCAGTGACATGACGGACAGTGAGACCGCTATGAGCGCGTTCCGGTCACGCCTGCGGAGCCTTCGACGGCTGCGTTCCCTGGTCATGAGGTGCCTTCACCTTCCCCTTCCCGGAGGCGAACCCTACCGGGGCGAGGAAGATCGCGAGTGTCGGGACCAAGTACAGCAGCCACACCGTGACCTGGACCACGGTCGGGTCGGGCTGGAAGTTGAACACGCCCTTCAGCAGCGTGCCGTACCAGCTGTCCGGCTCGATCGTGTCGCTGATGTCGAAGGCCAGGTCCCGGATGCCCGGGATCCAGTTGGCCTCCTGCAGGTCGTGGAAGCCGTACGCGAGCACGCCCGCCGCGACCACGACCAGCATGCCGCCGGTCCAGGTGAAGAACTTCGCCAGGTTGATCTTCAGCGCGCCCCGGTAGAACAGCCAGCCGAGGACGACCGCCGTGGCGAGGCCCAGGGCCACGCCGATCAGCGGGCGCGGGGTGCCGTCGCTCGCCGCGTGCACCGAGGCCCACACGAACAGGGCGGTCTCCAGGCCCTCCCGGCCGACGGCCAGGAACGCGGTGGCGACCAGCGCGCCCGTGCCCATGGCGAGGGCCGCGTCCAGCTTGCCGTGCAGCTCGGACTTCAGGTGCCGGGCGGTGCGCCGCATCCAGAACACCATCCAGGTCACCAGGACGACGGCGACGACGGACAGCGAGCCGCCCAGCGCCTCCTGTGCCTCGAACGTCAGCTCCTGCGAGCCGAATTCGAGGGCGCAGCCGAAGCCCATCGCGATGGCGACCGCGATGCCGATGCCGATCCAGATCGGCTTCAGGGCGTCCCTGCGGTCCGTCTTGACCAGGTAGGCGATGAGGATGCAGACGACGAGCGACGCCTCCAGGCCCTCGCGCAGGCCGATCAGGTAGTTGGAGAACACCGGTTACGCCTCCTCGGAGAACAGCGTGCGGCCCCACCAGTCGTCCTTGTCCCGGACGCCGGGCGGGACGGCGAAGACGGCCGAACCCACGTGCTGGATGTACTCGTTGAGCGCGTCCTTGGCCGACAGCTGCCGCTGCAGCGGGATGAACCCCTTGCGCACGTCACGCTGGTAGGCCAGGAAGAACAGGCCCGCGTCGAGACGGCCGAGGCCGTCCGTGCCGTCGGTGAAGGAGTAGCCGCGGCGCAGGATCGTGATCCCGTTGTTGGCGTCGGGGTGCGCGAGGCGCACGTGCGCGTCGGGCTTCATCGCCTTCAGGAACGGCTTGTCGTGCTCCTTGGCCTTGCCTACCGGGGCGCCCTCGCCCTTGTCGCGGCCGAAGACGTCCTCCTGCTCCTGCAGCGAGGTCCGGTCCCAGGTCTCGATGTTCATCCGGATGCGCCGGGCGACCAGGTACGAGCCGCCGGTCATCCACTTCGTGCCGTCGCCCTCGCCGACCCACACGAACTTCTTCAGCCGGTCCGTCTCGGTGCCCGCGATGTTGCGGGTGCCGTCCTTGAACCCCATGAGGTTGCGGGGCGTCTGGGCGTCCGGAGTCGTCGAGGAGGTCTTGCCGAAGCCGAGCTGGGACCAGCGGATGGCGACCTTGCCGAAGCCGATGCGGGCCAGGTTGCGGATGGCGTGCACGGCGACCTGCGGGTCGTCCGCGCAGGCCTGGACGCACAGGTCGCCGTCGGTGCGGGTCCGATCGAGGTTGTCGCCCGGGAACTTGGGCAGGTCGACCAGCGCCTCGGGCCGCTTGCCGGACAGCCCGAACCTGTCGAAGAACGAGGGGCCGAAGCCGATGGTGAGCGTCAGCCGCGAGGGCTTCAGGCCCAGGGCCTCACCGGTGTCGTCCGGCGGCGCCTCGGCGAGTCCGCCGTACGCGCCCTCACCGACCGCCTTCCCGGCGGTCATCCGGCGCGCGGCCTCGGTCCAGTCCTTCAGCATCTGGACGAACTCGGCGCGGTCCTCGGTCTTCACGTCGAACGCGGCGAAGTGCAGCCGGTCCTGAACCGGCGTGGAGATGCCGGCCTGGTGGGCGCCGTGGAACTCCACGGCGGCGCCCACCTCGGCGCCGGCCGGTTCCACGTCGTTGCCCGCCCTGGCCGCCGCCACGGCGCCGCCGGCCGCGGCGGCACCGAGCGCGAGGCCGGCACCGCCCCAGCCGATCAGTGTCCGGCGCGAGGGGGAGGAGCCGCCCTGGCCGTCCTGGCTTTCCTGGCCGTCCTGGCTTTCCGGGGTCTCGGTCATGACGCGTCTCCCCTTACTTCACAACCGCGGCGGCGAGCTTGGACAGCGGCTCCGCGAGGGCGTTGACCGCGTCCGAGAGCTGCTTCTGCTCGCCCTTGCCGACCTTGTCGTACGAGGTGAAGTCGTACGAGTTCTTGTCCGAGCGGTACTTGTCGAGCAGCGTGTTCAGCGCCGCGAACTGCTTGTCCAGCTCGGTGGCCAGCGCGGCGTCGTTCTTCTGCGCGACCGGCTTCAGCAGCTCGTACGACTTCTGCGCGCCCTCGACGTTGCCCTTGAAGTCGACCAGGTCGGTGTGCGAGTAGCGCTCCTCCTCGCCGGTGACCTTGCCGGTGGCGACCTCGTCGAGCAGCTCCTTGGCGCCGTTGGCCATGGAGGTCGGGGTGATCTCGGCCTTGCCGACCCGGCCCTGCCAGTCCTTCAGGTCGGTCACCAGCTGGTCGGCCAGGGTCTTCTCCTCGGCACCGATCTTCTTGTCCGCCCAGAGGGCCTTCTCCAGACGGTGCCAGCCGGTCCACTTCTGACCGTCCTCCAGGCCGTCCTCGCGGACGTCGACCTTCGGGTCGATGTCACCGAAGGACTCGGCGACCGGCTCGGTGCGCTCCCAGCCGAGGCGCGAGGGGGCGTACGCCTTCTTGGCGGCCTCGATGTCGCCGTCCTTGACCGCCTTCACGAAGGTCTCGACGAGCGGCAGCGTGTCGTCGGCCTGCTGCTGGGCGTAGGCGCGGTAGTCGGCGACCGCCTTGTCCAGCTGCGGGTCGCGCTGGGCCGCCTTGCCGGAGCCGGTGACCGTGAGCTTCTGCCGGACGCCCTTGCCCTTCATGCCCGGCACGCAGGCGATCTCGTACGAGCCGGCCTTCACCTCGGCCGTCAGCGTGTACTTCGTACCCGGCCCGATGTTCTCCTTCTCGGAGACGATCCGGTCGTCCGGGAACAGGATCTCGACCTCGGTGGCCTTCGAGCCCTTGTTCTCGATCTTCAGCGTGACCTGCCCGGCCGGGACCGACTTGGCGGAGGTCTCGCACTTCGAGTCGGCGGCGGTCACCTGGATCGCGTCACCGTCCTTGGCGTCGCTCTTCGCCGTGCACGCCGAGAGGGCGGTCAGAGCGGCCACGGTGGCGGCGGCGGTGACGGTGAGTCGGACGGCTCGCATGCAGGCTCCAAGCGGGAACGGTGTGGTGAGGCTGCCCTAACTTACATGAGGCTTACCTCACCACTACCCGCCCGGGTCGTGATTCAGCTCTGGTGAAAATCTCACAGGCACGGCTTGATCTCGACGTCTCAAAAGAGATACCAAGGGGAGGTAAAGGGATGGTCAAGGGTGAGTTCGCTCGTGTCGCGATGTTTCAATTCCGGAGTGACTGATTACGACGTGCTCCGTGTGTTCTGTGCGCCGAACGGCGGCTACGGCAACGAGCTCGGTGTCGTCCGGGACGGGTCGGTGCTGTCCGAGCGGAGTGAGCGGCAGGAGCTGGCCGCGAAACTCGGCTTCAGCGAGACCGTGTTCGTGGACGACCCCGAGCGCGGGGTGATCGACATCTACACCCCCACCCTGCGTCTGCCCTTCGCGGGGCACCCGTGTGTAGGCACGGCCTGGCTGCTGGACGTGCCCGAACTGGTCACGCCCGCCGGGGTGGTGGGGGCCCGGCTGGACGGCGAGTTCAGCTGGATCGAGGCCCGGGCGGAGTGGGCGCCGCCGCGCACCCTGCGTCAGTACTCCACCGCCGCCGAGGTCGACGCCCTCGACGTGCCGCCGCCCGGTGAGTGGGTCTATGCCTGGGCGTGGGAGGACGAGGCGGCCGGCCGGATTCGCGCCCGCGGCTTCCCCGGGCGTGGTGACGGGATCGAGGAGGACGAGGCGACCGGTGCGGCGGCGCTGCTGCTCACCGACCGGCTCGGCCGGGCGCTGAACATCACGCAGGGCAAGGGGTCCCAGATCCTCGCGGCGCCTCAGCCGCACGGGTGGGTGGAGATCGGCGGGCGGGTCTTTCTGGAGCGTTAGGCGCTCAGCGGGAACTCCTCGCCCAGGGCCCGGAAGACGGCGGTGTTCAGCGCGAACGCCTGCCTGCACTCCGCCACGATGCGCTGCTTCTCCAGGTCGTCCGCCGTGACGCCGTCCAGCAGGCCCCGGTAGTCACGCTTGAAGGCCGCCGGGTTGGCGATCCCCTCGAACACGTAGAAGCGGACCCCGTCGCCCTTCCGGGCGAAGCCCCACGCCTTCTCCGCCCGGTCGCGGATGATCTGCCCGCCGGAGAGGTCGCCGAGGTAGCGGGTGTAGTGGTGGGCGACGTACCCGCCCGGCCAGCGCTCGGCGCACTCCCGCACCCGGTCCGCGTACGCCCGCGTCGCCGGGAGCGGGCTCAGTCCCGCTCGCCACCCGGACCCCCGCAGATGCGCCAGGTCCCGCTCCAGCGCGGCCAGCCGGAACAACTCGGGGCGTACGAACGGCCCCGCCACCGGATCCGCCGCCAGTCGCTCGGCCGTGCTCTCCAACGCCTCGTACACGAACCACAGTTGCTCGGTGTAGCGGGCGTACGCGGTCACGCCCAGCCGGCCGCCGAGCAGGTCGCTCATGAACGTCGACGTCTCCGCCTCCACGTGCTGCTCGTGGGACGCGGTGCGGATGAGGGACGAGAACGGCTCCATGGGCTCTCCTCGGTTTGCCGACCTGCTGTCGATAAGTTTACCGACAGGCTGTCGGTAAAACATCCGGGCAGAGAAAAGCCCGCCCCGGGGGCCGGGGCGGGCTGCGGGAGGGCGGCGGCGGTTACGGCAGGGTGAGGATCTCCGCACCCGTGTCCGTCACGACCAGCGTGTGCTCGAACTGGGCCGTCCGCTTGCGGTCCTTGGTCACGACCGTCCAGCCGTCGTCCCACATGTCGTACTCGTGCGTGCCCAGCGTCAGCATCGGCTCGATGGTGAAGGTCATGCCGGGCTGCATGACGGTCGTCGCGTGCGGGCTGTCGTAGTGCGGGATGATCAGGCCCGAGTGGAACGACGAGCTGATGCCGTGCCCGGTGAAGTCCCGTACCACCCCGTAGCCGAAGCGCTTGGCGTACGACTCGATGACCCGGCCGATGACGTTGATCTGCCGGCCCGGCCGGACCGCCTTGATCGCCCGGTTGAGTGACTCCCGGGTCCGCTCCACCAGCAGCCGCGACTCCTCGTCCACGTCACCCACGAGGTACGTGGCGTTGTTGTCGCCGTGCACCCCGCCGATGTACGCCGTCACGTCCAGGTTGACGATGTCGCCGTCGTTGAGGACCGTCGAGTCCGGGATGCCGTGGCAGATGACCTCGTTGACCGAGGTGCACAGCGACTTCGGGAAGCCGCGGTAACCGAGCGTGGACGGGTAGGCCCCGTGGTCGCACATGTACTCGTGGGCCACCTTGTCCAGCTGGTCGGTGGTGACACCCGGCGCGATGATCTTCGCGGCCTCCGCCATCGCCTGCGCGGCGACACGGCCGGCGACGCGCATCGCCTCCACGGTCTCGGGGGTCTGCACCTCCGGTCCGGTGTACGGCGTCGGCGCGGGCTTGCCGACATACTCGGGGCGGCGGATGTTTCCGGGTACCGAACGGGTGGGAGACAGCTCCCCTGGTACGAGCAGCGACTGGCCAGACATGCCAGCGAGTCTAACCAGCGGGCATGGGGGAACATGTCCGTGGCGAGAGGAGCTGTTCATGCCCCTGTTCAAGAAGCGCACCGTCGGCAAGCCGGGCGAGTGGTACTACTGCCTGGAGCACAAGAAGGTCGAAGAGGGCCCGGAGTGCCCGGGCAAGGACCGCTTCGGGCCGTACGCCTCCCGGGAGGAGGCCCAGCACGCGATGGACACGGCGGCCGAGCGCAACCTGCAGTGGGACACCGACCCCCGCTGGCACGACGCCTCGGCACGCGGTGACCAGGACGCCGGCCAGGACTGATCACACCTGCGTGGGTGCGGCGGCGGTGCGCTGCTCGCGCAGCCGCACCGCGTGCTCGTTGGTCCGGACGTCGTAGGTCATCAGCCCCGGCAGACACAGGGCCAGCAGCCCCATCGCGCCCACGCACAGCAGTCCGCCCGACCACACGGACGTGCGTACGCCCGCCCACGCGGCGACCCCGCCCGAGCGGACCTGGCCCAGCGTCGGGCCCACCGAGTACGACAGCAGTTCGATGCCGGCGAGGCGGCCGCGCAGCTCGTCGGGGATCGTCTGGTTCCACATCGCGGCCCGGAAGACCCCGCTGACCATGTCGCAGCCGCCGGCGACGGTCAGGAGCAGCAGCACCAGCCACACGTTGCCGACGACCCCCGCGGCCGCCACCGCCACACCCCACAGCGCGGCCGCCAGCACCACCATGCGTCCGTGCGCGTGCACCCGGGAGGTCCAGCCGCTGGTCAGGCCCACCACCATCGCGCCCAGCGGGACGCTCGCGTACATCAGGCCGAGCGCCCACTCGGCGTGCAGCTCGTCGGCGAGGAACGGCAGGACGGCGAGGGGCATGGCCAGGAACATCGCGGCGAGGTCGACGACGTAGGTGCCGAGGAGTTCCTTGCGGCTCCAGGCGTAGCGGGCACCCTCGGCGATGGCCCGCAGATCCGGCTTCGCGGCTTCGTAGGAGGCGGGGGAGGGGGCGATGCGGACGATGAAGAGCAGGGACACGGCGAACGTCAGCAGGTCGGCCGCGTAGGCCCAGCCGAGGCCCGCGTAGGCGACGACCACGCCCGCGATCGCCGGGCCGGCCACTCCGCCGACCGTCCAGCGCAGGGAGTTCAGGGAGGACGCCGCGGGCAGGTCGTCGTGGGCGACGATCCGGGGGAGCAGGGAGTCCAGGGCGGGGCGCTGCACCGAGACCAGGGCGGAGGAGAGGGCGGCCACCAGGTAGAGCGGCCAGACCGCGGGGCCGGGCAGCAGGGCGTTGACCAGCAGGGCGGCGCTGAGGAGGCCCTGGCCGGCCTCCGACCACACGATCAGCTGCCGCTTGTCGAGCGCGTCCGCGAGGGCGCCGCCGTAGAGGCCGAAGACGATGAGGGGGATCAGCTCCACTGCTCCGATCGCGCCCACGGCCGCTGCCGAGCCGGTGAGGTCCTTCAGCTGGACCGGCAGGGCGACGAAGGTCAGGAAGCTGCCGAAGTTGCTGATCAGACCGGATGCCCAGAGTCTGCGGAAGTCGGCGGAGGCCTTCCAGGGGGCGAGGTCGGGGAGGAGAGCTTGGGGCACGGGGGCATGCTCTGCTCCGCGGGGGTGCGGGGCAACTGCTTTTCGCAGGCACCGCCCGGGGCTCCGCCCCGGACCCCGTTTCCCGCCCACCCACCCACCCGCCCGACTCGGTTGGCTGAGAAGGTGCCCCATCGGGTTTCCCGCCCGCCCCACTCTCTCCGCCCGGCCACTCGTCTCCGTCGGCTGAAAGTCGTTCTGCCGAAGGCAGGTAGCCGACCGGGACGGGCGGGTGGGAAAGTCACCAAGGTGCAGCAGGCGGTGCCGTCAAAATCTCCGCCAGCCGTGACAGACGGTCCCGGAACCCCCGCCGAACCCTCGGAGAGCCCCCGTTCTCGCCGGCCGCAGCGCTCACCAGGTGCTGCACGCTGTCCAGGTCCAGCTCCGCCCCCTCCGGCACGGCCAGCGTGTCGTGGGCCATCGCGGACAGCTCGGGCCCGCCCGCGCCGAGCGCCAGCACCGTGACCCCGGCCCGCCGGGCCGCGTGCACCCGCTCCAGCAGCTCCGCCGGCTCCTCGGGGGCGACCACGAGCAGGGTCTCGCCGCGCCGCGCCTCCTCGATCCGGCCGGGTCCGACAGCGAGGTGCGCGGGATCGGAGGGGCGCGCGTGGTGTCGTACGAGGGTCGGAGCCAGCTCGGGAGTGCCGGACCAGGCCGCCTCGTCCACCAGATGCGCGGCCAGATGCCAGGGCTCGTACTCGGGCGTCCCCACCAGCAGCAGCCCGCCCCCGTGCGCCACCACGGAGCCGCGCAGCATGCCCGCGAACCGCCGGGTGGCCCCCAACCACTCGGTCCCGGCGAGTACTTCACGCAGCAGCGCGACCCGTACGGCGTCCATGCGACCGCATCCTGCCCCAACCGGTCACTCGTGACGCGGTGTTCACCCCGAATTCGCCCAACCTGGGGATGTTGACGGCCCGTCACCGCCCGTTTCCGTGTGAGGAGCCGCCCCATGACCGACGTGTCCGTCCCCTTCCGCGCCGGCCAGGAGGGCTACGCCGGCTTCCGCATCCCGGCCGTCGTGGCCACCAACAAGGGCACGCTGCTCGCCTTCTGTGAGGGGCGGGTCGACTCCGCCGCCGACCACGGGCACATCGACATCGTGCTGAAGCGGTCCACGGACGGCGGCCGTACCTGGGGCCCGCTGCGGATCGCCGCGAGCAACGGGAAGAACCTCGCCGGAAATCCCGCCCCGGTCGTCCTCGACACCGGACGCATCCTGCTGGCGCACGTACGCGCCGCGGCCGGTGCCACCGAGGCCGACATCCTGCGCGGCCGGATCAGCGACGCCGACGGCCGCCGGGTGTGGGTGCAGCACAGCGACGACGACGGCGTGACCTGGTCCAGGCCGAAGGAGATCACCGCGCAGGTGAAGAAGCCCGGCTGGCGCTGGTACGCCACCACCCCCGGCCACGCCATCCAGCTCCGCTCCGGCCGAGTGCTCGTCCCCGGCAACCACACCCTGCCGCCGACCGGCACCGACACCGGCGCCGAGGCCAGGTACAACAGCGGCCACTGCCTGCTCAGCGATGACCGCGGCGAGACATGGCACCTCGGCTACCTGGACGAGAACACCGACGGCTACATCAACGTGAACGAGACCACCGCCGCCGAACTCCCCGACGGCCGCGTCTACTTCAACACCCGCAACGACTCGCCCTCGCCCGGCAACCGGGCCGACGCCCACTCCGGGGACGGTGGCAGGACGCTGGTGAAGCCCTTCCGCCCGCAGGCCGGGCTCACCACCCCGGTCTGCGAGGCCTCCGTCCTGCAGCTCCGCGACCCCGACCTGCTGCTCTTCTCCGCCCCGGCCGACCCCGCCGCCCGCGCCCTGATGACCATTCGCGCCTCCGGCGACGGCGGCACGACCTGGCGCAAGGCCCTCTCCGTGGACGGCCTGCCCGCCGCCTACTCCGACCTGGTCCGCGTCGACCACGGCACGGTCGGACTCCTCTACGAGACAGGGGACTTCAGCGCCTACGAGACCATCACCTTCCGCCGGGTACCCGTGACGCGGCTCACCTGACCCGGTGCCGTCCGCCGCACCGAGAGCACGCACCGGACGCCGCCCCTTGACGGGCAGACGTTGCCTGCCGGGGCACTAGAGTCGGCCCATGACCTCTACCGACAGCGCACAGACTCCCGCGAAGGCCCCCGCCAAGGACCCCTGGGACCTGCCCGACGTCTCCGGGCTGGTCGTCGGCGTGCTCGGCGGCACCGGCCCGCAGGGCAAGGGCCTCGCCTACCGGCTCGCCCGGGCCGGCCAGAAGGTGATCATCGGCTCGCGCGCCACCGAGCGCGCCCAGGCCGCCGCCGAGGAGCTGGGGTACGGCGTCGAGGGCGCCGACAACGCCGAGACCGCGCGCCGCAGTGACATCGTGATCGTCGCCGTACCGTGGGACGGCCACGGCAAGACGCTGGAGTCCCTGCGCGAGGAGCTGGCCGGCAAGCTCGTCGTCGACTGCGTGAACCCGCTGGGCTTCGACAAGCAGGGCGCCTACGCGCTGAAGCCGGAGGAGGGCAGCGCGGCGCAGCAGGCCGCCGCCCTGCTGCCGGACTCCCGGGTCGCCGCCGCCTTCCACCACCTGTCGGCCGTGCTGCTCCAGGACCCGGACATCGAGGAGATCGACACCGACGTGATGGTGCTCGGCGAGGCGCGCGCCGACGTGGAGATCGTCCAGGCGCTGGCCGGACGCATCCCCGGCATGCGCGGCATCTTCGCCGGCCGGCTGCGGGGCGCGCACCAGGTCGAGTCGCTGGTCGCGAACCTGATCTCCGTCAACCGCCGGTACAAGGCACACGCCGGGCTCCGCGTCACGGACGTCTGAGGGCATGGGGGACACTGTTCGTCGTAGCAGTGTCCCCCGCAAGGAGCCGACCCCCATGCCCCGCATCGCTCTCTACACCCTCGCCGTGTGCCTCCTGGCCGTCGCCGCGGCGGTCGTCTCGTTCGTCCAGGGCAGCTGGCTGGGGATCGTCTGGGTGCTGCTGGCGGGTCTGTCGTCCAACATGACCTGGTACTACGTCAAGCGCGGCCGGGCCGCCGCGGCGCAGCAGAAGTCGGTCACGGGCTGATCGTGCAGATCTCCGGGGCGCCGCGCCAGAAGCGGTAGAGCTCATAGCCGCAGGCGCGGGAGAAGCCGTCGATGCCCAGCCCGCGCAGGATCGCGTCGATCGCGTCGAAGAACACGCTGTTGATCGACGGCACCCACAGTAGTGCGAACACGAACAGCAGCCCGAACGGCGCGAACGGCTCCACCTGCCGCTTCACCTGGTACGACAGCCACGGCTCGATCACCCCGTACCCGTCCAGGCCCGGCACCGGCAGGAAGTTCAGGATCGCCGCCGTCACCTGGAGCAGGGCGAGGAACGCCAGCGCGTACCGGAAGTCGCGGGGCACCCCGTCCAGCGTGTGCAGCCAGAAGGGCGCCGTGCACACCGCAGCGAACAGCACGTTGGTCAGTGGGCCCGCCGCCGAGATGAGGCTGTGCCGCCAGCGGCCCCGGATGCGGCTTCGTTCGATGAAGACCGCACCGCCCGGCAGGCCGATCCCGCCCATGATCACGAACAGCACCGGGAGCACGATGCTCAGCAGCGCGTGCGTGTACTTCAGCGGGTTCAGCGTCAGGTAGCCCTTCGCGCCGACCGTGATGTCCCCGCTGTGCAGGGCGGTGCGCGCGTGCGCGTACTCGTGCAGGCACAGGGAGACGATCCAGGCCGCCGTCACGAACAGGAACACCGCGATACCCGGCTGCTCGGCGAACCCGGTCCAGGTGGCCCAGCCGGTCACCGCCGTGACGGCCGCGATCCCGACGAACACGGGGCTGATCCGGCGCTCGCCGCGGCGGGTGGTGGCGGTCGTCATGAGCGGCTCCTGTGGGCAGGTACGGTCGGGAGGCCGACCGTACCGGCCGGGGACTCACCAGGAAAACGTCTCGCGGTGGCCGTCCGGTTCCTGGAGGGTGGGGGAATGGCAGTGATGAAGGTGTTCTACGAGGACTGGCAGATGGAGTGCTGCGGAAAGCCCTTCAGCGTGGGCCAGGAAGTCGGCTGGCGGCTGGTCGCCGTCGACGAGGCCGAGGACGAGGCCGGGAACGGCCACTGGCAGGGCGCCGAGGCATGGGTGGAGAACCACGGGGGTCCGGACCACGAGACCGTCGGCCGCGTGCGCGCCATCGACCTGGTCCACCAGTACTACGCCGCCCACCACGACCCGCGCGCCACCGAACCCGTCGCCCTGGCCGACGTGGAGCCCGGCACGGTGGTCTTCCGGTCGACCGGGCGCAGTCTGGAGCCGGTGCCCGGCGCACGGACCCTGGAGCCCGTCGACAGCTGCCCGAGGTGGTTCGGCGGCTTCGAGGAGGAGGAACAGCCTCCGCGCCGGGTTCCCTACCGCGTGCGCCGCGCCGTCGGCGTCCTCGTCACCCTGGAGATCCCGGACGACCCCGGAGGTCCCGGGCGGCACGCCGCCTGAACCCGGTGACCCGTACCGACCGTTCCGGAGACAATGAACCCCGTGCGCTACCGCCTCCTCGGCCCCACCCAGGCACTCCGCCCCGACGGCACGCCCGTCCCGGTCGGCGGGGCGCGCCTGCGTGCCCTGCTGAGCGTGCTCGCGCTGCGGGCCGGCCGGACCGTCCCGACCGACCTGCTGGTGGACGAGGTGTGGGGGGCCGAGCCGCCCGCCGACGCCACGGGCGCGCTGCAGGCGCTGGTCGGCCGGCTGCGCAGGGCCCTCGGCGCCGACGCGGTCGCCTCCGCCGAGGGCGGCTACCGGCTCTCCGCCGCCCCCGACGACATCGACCTGGGCCGGTTCGACCGGCTGACCGGCGAGGGCCTGGGCGCCCTGGCCGACGGTGACCCCGCCAAGGCCGCCGCCGTCCTGGACGACGCGCTCGCCCTGTGGCACGGCCCCGCCCTCGCCGACCTGCCCGGCCACACCGCCGACGCGGCCCGCTGGGAGACCCGCCGCCTGGACGCCCTGCGCGCCCGGCACACCGCCGCCCTCGCCCTCGGCCGGGCCGAGCAGTCCCTGCCCGAACTGGCCGCGCTGTGCGACAGCCATCCCCTGGACGAGCCGCTCCAGGCGCTGCGGCTGCGCGCCCTGCGCGACGCGGGCCGCCCGGCCCAGGCGCTGGCCGCCTACGAGGACGTACGACAGCTCCTCGTGGACCGGCTCGGCTCCGACCCCGGCCCGGAACTGCGCGCCCTGTACACCGAACTGCTCACCGAGACCGAGCCGGAACCGCAGCCCGCGCCGCCCGTCGCCCTCGGCAACCTGCCCGCCCGGCTCACCTCCTTCGTCGGCCGGGAGAACGACATCGCGGCCATCGGCGCCGACCTCGCGGCCGCCCGGCTGGTCACCCTGCTCGGGCCCGGCGGAGCGGGCAAGACCCGGCTGTCCCAGGAGGCCGCCGAGGCCGTACGGCACACCGCCCGGGACGGGGTGTGGCTGGCCGAGCTGGCACCCGTCGACGACCCGGACGCCGTACCGCAGGCCGTGCTGACCGCGATCGGCGCCCGCGAGACCGTGCTGCACGGCGCCGGCGTCGAGGCCATGCGCGCGATCACCGACGTGGACGACCCGGTCGACCGGCTCGTGGAGTACTGCGCCCGCCGCCGGATGGTGCTGATCCTCGACAACTGCGAGCACGTCGTCGAGGCGGCCGCCCGGCTGGCCGAGCGGCTGCTGGCCCGTTGCCCGCAGCTGACCGTGCTCGCCACCAGCCGCGAACCGCTCGGCGTGCCCGGGGAGTTGGTGCGGCCCGTGGAGCCGCTGCCCGAACCGGTCGCGCTGCGGCTGTTCGCCGAGCGAGGTGCGGCGGCCCGGTCCGGCTTCCGCCTGGAGGAGGACCCCGAGGCCTGCGCCGAGATCTGCCGGCGGCTCGACGGTCTGCCCCTCGCCATCGAGCTGGCGGCCGCCCGCCTGCGTATGCTGACCCCGCGCCAGATAGCCGGCCGGCTGGACGACCGCTTCCGGCTGCTCACCGGCGGCAGCCGCACCGTGCTGCCCCGCCAGCAGACCCTGCGCGCCGTCGTGGACTGGTCCTGGGACCTGCTCGACGCGGACGAGCGGGACGTCCTGTGCCGGCTGTCGCTCTTCGCGGGCGGCTGCGACCTCGCCGCCGCCGAGGGCGTGTGCGGCCCGGCCGCCCTGGACGCACTCGGCTCCCTGGTCGACAAGTCCCTGGTCGTGGCCTCCCCGTCGACGGACGGCGGGATGCGGTACCGGCTGCTGGAGACGGTCGCCGAGTACGCGTCCGAACGGCTGGACGAGACCGGCCGCCGGACCGAGGCCGAGCGCGCCCATCTGACGTACTACCGCGAACTCGCCCGCACCACCGACCCGTTGCTGCGCGGCCGCGAACAGCGCGCCGCCATCGCCAGGTTCCAGCTGGAGTACGAGAACCTGCGCACCGCCCTGCGGCACGCCGTCGCCCTCGGCGACGAGCAGGAGGCGCTCAGCCTGGTGCTGTCGCTGGTCTGGTACTGGCAGATGCGCGACCTGCGCATCGAGTGCCGCACCTGGTGCGAGGAGGCCATGGCCCTCGGCCCCGACCCGTTCGCCGAGCCGGTCCGCCCCGCCCTCCCGGTCTGGGAGCGCTGCACCGACACCCCGCCCCCGTTCACCGGCGAGCTCCTCGCCGAGGCCCGGCGCGGCGTCCACCTCGCCCATCTGGCCTGCATGGACACCGAGATCAACAGCTGGCAGACCCCCGAGGCCCAGGCCAAGCTGCGGGTCATGGCCCAGGTGTACGAGCCCGGCCTGCCGCAGACCTGCCGCGCCCCGGGCGCCATATGGTTCTACGCCGTCATCCTCACCGACGGCGCGGACCGGATGCGCACGATCTCCGACGCCACCATTCAGACCTGCCGGGACACCCCCGGCTTCGAGTGGGAGCTGGCCGGCGCCCTGCAACTGCGCGCCAACCTGCTGGCCAACCGCACCGCCTGGGCGGGCGACGCGACCCGCGACGCCGACGAGGCCCTGGAGATCTACGGCCGTCTCGGCGACCAGTGGGGCATCGCCGAGGCGCTGTCCGCGCGCGGCGAGGCCAACGAACGCAAGGGCGCCTACCGCGCGGCCGCCGCCGACTACGAGGCGGCCATCGTCCACGCCGAACGCCTCGGTGCCCGCGCCCAGATGGCCGTGCTCAGCGCCCGGCTCGGCAGCGTGCTCCTGGAGGGGGGCGACGCCGAACGCGGCGAGCGCATGCTGCGGGACGTCATCGCCAACCAGGAGGGCGCCGTCAACGAGGCGATGCCGGCCGCCCGCCTCTTCCTCGCCGCCTGGCTCGGCCTGACCGGGCGCACCGAGGAGGCGCGCGAGCAACTCCGGCTGCTGCGCGAGGAGTTCACGATCGCGCACTTCGTCGTCTTCGACGTCATGATCCTCAGCCAGGAGGCCTGGCTGGAGGCCCTCGACCGCCGCTCCGAGGAGTCACTGGACCGGGTCCGCACGGCACTGCGGCGCGCCGACGACCCGCTGTCCCGGGTGGTCACCCCGCATCTGGGCTCCATCTGCCTCACCATCGGGGCGATGGCCCTGGCGGGCCTGGACGGCGGCACCCGCGCCGCGGACGCCGCCCGCTGCCTGGCCGCCGCGGACGCCCTGCTGCCGGCCGAGCACGTCCTCTCCGGTCTGGAGCGCCGGACGTACGAGCTGACCGAGTCCCGGATCCGCGAGACGCTGGAGGGCCCCGCGTACGCGGCCGCGTACGCCGAGGGCGGTGGCCTCTCCCTCGCGGAGGCCACCGCCCTGCTGTGAGCCGCTGAGCGTCGGCTCTTCGTACGTCTGTTCCTGGTACGGCGGTTCTTCGTGCGTCAGCTCTTCGTGCGGAACTTGTGGATCGCGACCGGGGCCATCACCGCGGTGAGGCCGGCCGACCAGGCCAGGGTCACCCACAGACCGTGGGCGACCGGGCCGCCGACCATCAGGCCGCGCGCGGCGTCCGCCAGGGCGGACAGCGGGTTGTAGTCCGTGAAGTTCTGCAGCCAGCCCGGCATCGAGCGGGTCGGCGCGAAGATCGACGAGCCGAACTGCAGCGGCATCAGCACCAGGAAGCCCATGGCCTGCACGGACTGCGCGCTCTTCATCACCACGCCGAGGGTCAGGAACACCCACATCAGGGCCGAGCCGAACAGCGCGGACAGGCCCACCGAGGCGAGCAGGCCCGGCCAGTTGGTGATGTGGAAGCCCACCAGCACGCCGACGATCATCAGCACGACGGTGGCGAAGAGCATCCGCATCAGCTCCACCGCGATCTTGGCGAACAGCACGGAGCCGCGCCCGATCGGCAGCGACCGGAAGCGGTCCATGACACCCGAGTTGAAGTCCTGGTTGAAGCCGGTGCCCACGCCCTGGGCCATGTTCATGCCCATCATGGCCATCAGGCCGGGCACGACGTACTGCACGTACCGCTCCTGACCGCCGCCCAGGGACTGCCCGATGGAGCCGCCGAAGACGTACACGAACAGCAGGGTGAAGATGACCGGGAACAGGATGGCGTCGAACATCGACTCCGGGTCCTGCCGGATCCACAGCAGGTTGCGGCGGATGAGCGCGCCGGTGTGGCGCAGGTGGGCACGCAGCGGGATGGGCGTGTCGCCCTTCGCGGCGGCGGTCGGGGTCAGAGTGGCGGCGGTCATACGGCGACCTCCTCGCGGGTCTTGGTGGGCGCGGCGTCCTGCGGGGCACCGGCACGGTGGCCGGTGAGGGAGAGGAACACCTCGTCCAGGCTGGGCAGTTCGGTGGTGATGGAGGAGATCGTGATGCCGCGCGCGGTGACCGCGCCGACCACGGCGGTCAGCTGCTCGTCGCTGAGGATCGGCACCAGCAGCGTCCCGGACTCGGGGTCCACGGTGGTGGCCGCGAGCCCGGTGATGCCCAGCTCGTCCAGCATGGCGGCGAGGGGCCGCAGCTGCAGCGGGTCCAACGGCCGCACGCGCAGCGTGCGTCCGCCGACCCTGGCCTTCAGTTCCTCGATGCCGCCGTTCGCGATGACCTTCCCGCGGTCCACGACGGTCAGCTCGGAGGCGAGCTGCTCGGCCTCCTCCATGTACTGGGTGGTGAGCAGCACGGTGACGCCCTCACCGACCATCGCCTTGACCTCGTCCCACACCTCGTTGCGGGTGCGCGGGTCGAGCCCGGTGGTCGGTTCGTCGAGGTACAGGACGGCCGGCCGGCCGATCATGGAGGCGGCCAGGTCCAGCCGCCGCCGCATACCGCCGGAGTACGTGCTCACCGGGCGCCGGGCGGCCTCCGTCAGCGAGAACCGCTCCAGCAGTTCGTCGGCGCGGGCGCGGGCGTCCTTGCGGGAGAGGTCGAGCAGCCGCCCGATCATGTAGAGGTTCTCCCAGCCGGGCAGCTTCTCGTCGACCGAGGCGTACTGCCCGGTCAGGCCGATCACCCGGCGCAGCTGCCGGGGCTGCCGTACGACGTCGTAGCCGGCCACGGTGGCCTGCCCGGCGTCCGGCGTGATCAGGGTGGAGAGGATGCGTACGAGGGTGGTCTTCCCGGCGCCGTTCGGCCCGAGCACCCCCATCACGGTGCCCTCCCGCACATCCAGGTCGACCCCGTCCAGCGCCTTGGTCTCGCCATAGTGCTTGACCAGTCCCCGTACCGTCACGGCGTGGCTTGCGCCGACGGGGTTGTGTTCGATTCGCGTCATGCCCATGAAGGTGCCAGGCCCCACCGACAAACCACCGACAGGGCACCTACAGCCACCGACAACCTGCCGTCGACCACCGCAACCATCAATTGAGCAACCACGACGGCGAGCAACCACCTACGCGAGAGCGGCGCCGGCTTAGGCGCAAAAAAGGGACGGCCCGCCGACGGGGGAAGATCGGCGGGCCGTCCGGGGTGTTGCCGCAGTGGCTAGTGGACGGAGTGCTCCTCCAGCGGGAACGTTCCGCCGACGACGTCCTCGGCGAACGCCTTCGCCGCGTCGCCCATGACCTCACGCAGGTTCGCGTACTTCTTCACGAACTTCGGGACGCGGCCGGACGTCAGCCCGAGCATGTCGGTCCACACCAGTACCTGCGCGTCCGTCTCCGGTCCGGCGCCGATGCCCACGGTCGGGATGTGCAGCACCCGCGTCACCTCGGCCGCCAGCTCCGCCGGAACCAGCTCCAGCACCACCGCGAACGCGCCCGCGTCCTGCACGGCCTTCGCGTCGCGCAGCAGCTGCGCAGCCGCCTCCTCGCCCCGGCCCTGTACGCGGTAGCCCATCGCGTTGACGGACTGCGGGGTCAGCCCGATGTGCGCCATCACCGGGATTCCGGACTCGACGAGGAGCCGGATCTGCTCGTGCGAGCGCTCGCCGCCCTCCAGCTTGACCGCTCCGACGCCCGCCTCCTTCACCAGCCGGGTCGCCGAGCGCAGCGCCTGCACCGGGCCCTCCTGGTACGAGCCGAAGGGCAGGTCGCCCACGATCAGGGAGCGCTGGGTGCCGCGTACGACGGCCGCCGACAGCATGGTCATCTCGTCGAGGGTGACGGGCACGGTGGTCTCGTACCCGAGGTGACAGTTGCCCGCCGAGTCGCCGACCAGCATCACCGGGATCCCGGCCTCGTCGAAGACCGACGCGGTCATCGCGTCGTAGGCGGTGAGCATGGGCCACTTCTCGCCGCGTTCCTTGGCGAGGGCGATGTCGCGGACGGTGATGCGGCGGGTGCCCTTCCCCCCGTACAGCGTCTTGCTGCCGTCGGAAGGCTTGTTCTGGGCAGCCGAAAGCTGCGTCATGGCAACGGCTCCTTCAGTCATCTCGAGGCGCCCTGACGGCGTCCCCGGATCGTTTCCATGGTGGCACCTCGTGCCAGCGAGGGCCAGAGGAGCCCCCTGTGATCCCTTCGGCGGGTCACGGCCCCGACACCGCTGCGTAAGGCCTCGGTAAAGAAATAAGATACGAGACGGTTCCGTATCGGAATGATCGTAGGCTCGGAGACATGACAAGTTCCGTCCCTGCCCCCCGGATACCGGAAGCGGTACACCGGCGCCGATGGGCGATCCTCGGCGTGCTGATGCTGAGCCTGCTCATCGTGGTGCTCGACAATTCGATCCTGAACGTCGCGATCAAGACCATCTCCACTCCGGCGCCCACCGGCATCGGCGCCACCCAGAGCGAGATCGAGTGGGCGATCAACGCCTACACCCTGGTCTTCGCCGGCCTGCTGTTCACCGCCGGCCTCATCGGCGACCGCCTCGGCCGCAAGAAGGTCCTGCTCGGCGGCCTCGTCGTGTTCGGCGTCGGCTCGGCCCTGGCCGCCGAGTCGGGCTCCCCGAACCAGCTGATCGCCTACCGTGCCCTGATGGCCCTCGGTGCCGCCTTCGTGATGCCCGCCACCCTCGCCGTGCTCATGAACGTCTTCGAGCGCGAGGAGCAGCCCAAGGCGATCGGCATCTGGGCCGGCGGCGTCGGCCTCGCCATCGCCATCGGCCCGATCACCGGCGGCGCTCTCCTCGACCACTTCTGGTGGGGCTCGGTCTTCCTGATCAACGTGCCGATCGTGATCATCGCGCTCACCCTGATGGTGTGGCTCGTGCCCGACTCGCGCGATCCCCGGCCCGGCCGGCTCGACCCCGTCGGCGTGGTCCTGTCCGTCGTCGGCCTGGTCCTGCTGGTCTACGGCATCATCAAGGGCGGCGAGCTCGCCGACTTCACCGACGCCAAGGTACTGGCGACCATCATCGCCGGTCTCGCCGTCCTCACCGGCTTCGTGATCTTCGAGAAGCGCAGCGACCACCCGTCGCTGGACGTCACCTACTTCAAGAACAAGGTGTTCTCGTCCGCCATGGCCGCCATCGCGCTCGTCTTCTTCGCGCTGATGGGCGTGACGTTCTTCTCGGTCTTCTACATGCAGAGCGTCCGCGGCTACTCGCCGTTCCAGTCCGGTCTGATGATGCTGCCGCTGGCCGCCGCCCAGATGATCTTCGCGCCGCGGGCCCGGCTGCTGGTCGACCGGTTCGGCAACAAGGCCACGACCACCGCGGGCCTGGTGCTGATCGCGGCGACGCTGGCCGCGTTCTCCTCCTTCGAGGCCGACACGCCGATCTGGGTGCTGGAGGTCGTCTTCTTCCTCATGGGCACCGGCATGGCGCACATCATGACGCCGACCTCCGTCGTCATCATGCAGGCCCTGCCCCGCGAGAAGGCCGGCTCCGCCTCCGCGCTCAGCAACACCTTCCGCCAGGTCGGCGGCGCCCTCGGTATCGCCGTCCTCGGCTCGGTGCTCTCCACCTCGTACCGCAACGGCATCGAGGGCAAGCTCGGCCTGCTGCCGCCCGGCCTCCGGGACACGGCCGGCGAGTCCATCGAGGCCACGCTCGGCGTCGCCGAGAAGCTCGGCGCGCCGGGCAAGGCCCTCGTCACCCCCGCCAACGACGCCTTCCTGCACGCCATGCACATCACCGCCCTGTGCGGTACGGGCGTGGCGCTCATCGGCGCCCTGGTGACGGCCCTCTTCCTGCCCGGCAAGCCGTCGGCCGGTCAGGAGGACGAGAAGGAGCAGGAGTTGGTCGTAGCCGCTGACTGACCGAAACCGACGGGTCCACGGGGGAAGGAGGGTGTTGCGGGAGAATTCCCGCAGCACAGTGAAAGGACGGACGAGTGAGCCTTGCCGACAGCCGGCCGCGACCGGACGGGCCCGTGCGGGGCCGGCCGCGCAGTGAGGCCGTGGAACGCGCCATCCTGGAGGGCGTCGTGAAGCTCCTGGAGGACGGCGTGCCCCTTGCCGAGCTCTCCATCGAGCGCGTCGCGCGCACGGCCGGGGTCGGCAAGGCCACCATCTACCGCCGCTGGAGCGGAAAGGAAGAGCTGTTCGTCGACGTCGTGCGCGCCGCCGAACCCCCCGACCCCGTACTCCCCGGCACCTGTCTGCGCGACGACCTGATCGTGCTGCTGGAGTCCCTGCGCCAACGCGGCCTGGCCAGCCGCTCGTCGGCGATCCTGCACAACGTGTACGCCCAGATGAAGAGCAGCCCCAAGATCTGGGCGGCCTACCACGCCGGCGTCATAGCGCCCCGGCGCGCGCTCTCCCTGGAAGTGCTGCGCCGCGCGCGGCAGAGCGGCGAACTCCGGGCGGACGTCGACCTGGAGCTGGCCAACGACATGTTCATGGGCCCCATGCTCGTGCGCTCCGTCATGCGCCCGGACGACGACCTGCCGGAGGGGCTCGCGGAACAGATCGTCGACACGGTCCTGGAAGGCCTACGACCCGTCAGCTCGACAGGCTCGTAGCACGTATGTGCACGTTTCGTCACAGACCACGCCGGTCCCGGGGGTAACCGGAACCCCGGGCACCGACTCGTTCGTCCTCGTCTTCCGTACGGCCGCCATGGGACGGCGGGAACGGGGTCGATCATCCCCTAGGGTCGGATGAACACAGGGGAACGACGGTGTGCACGGCAGGCAGTGAGGCAGACGGTATGGCGCAGCAGGCGTACATGACGGAGACGGACAACGGCGGCTCGGGGCCCGAGCGACCGGGATCCCGGCTTCGGCGCCTGATGCACCGCCTCTTCGGCGGCTGGCGCGGCGATCCACGCATCTGGCGCCGGGGCATCGTCCTCGCCGTCCTCGCGCTGCTGCTCGCGCTGGTGATGCTGCTGCACTCGCACATCCCGAACCGGGTGGGCAACCTGGGCAGCCTCACGGAGACCTTCCTGCCCTGGCTGGGGCTGGCCATCCCGGTCCTGCTGGTCCTCGGTGTGCTCCGGAAGTCGGCGACCGCCCTGCTCGCGATCCTGCTCCCGGCGATCGTGTGGCTGAACCTCTTCGGCGGGCTGCTCGCCGACAGGACGGGCACCGGCGGCGATCTCATGGTGGCCACCCACAACGTGAACGCCGACAACCCCGACCCGGCCGCGACGGCCCAGGACGTCGCGGCCTCCGGGGCCGACCTGCTGGCGCTGGAGGAGCTGCCCGCGTCCGCCGTCCCGGTGTACGAGAAGGCGCTGGCGTCGACGTACAAGTACCACTCGGTCGTCGGCACGGTCGGCCTGTGGAGCAAGTACCCGATGACCGACGTCCGGGACGTGGACATCAAGCTCGGCTGGAAGCGCGCGATGCGCGCGACCGTCGCGACCCCCGAGGGTCCGCTCGCCGTCTACGTGGCGCATCTCCCCTCGGTGCGGGTGAAGGTCGAGGCCGGTTTCACCGCCCGGCAGCGGGACAAGAGCGCCGACGCGCTCGGCGAGGCCATCGCCCACGAGAGCCTGCAGCGGGTCGTGCTGCTCGGCGACCTGAACGGCACGATGAACGACCGCTCGCTCAACGCCGTCACCTCCCAGCTGCGCTCCACCCAGGGCGCGGCGGGCAGCGGCTTCGGGTTCAGCTGGCCGGCCTCGTTCCCGATGGCGCGCATCGACCAGATCATGGTCAGGGGCATCGAGCCGGAGAGCTCCTGGACGCTGCCGCGCACGAACAGTGACCACCTCCCGGTGGCTGCTCGTGTGAAGGTGGACACGTCCTCGTAACCGGCCGGAATACTGGGCCCGGGAGACTTTGTTCCGCAGTTGAACATAAACTGGTGACGGAACCCCGCTCTCCTACCTCGAAAGGCACAGGCCCTCAATGCCTCTGGCCCTGCTCGCTCTGGCCGTCGGCGCCTTCGGTATCGGTACCACCGAGTTCGTGATGATGGGCCTGCTGCCCGATGTCGCGGACGACCTGCACATCTCGATCCCCGCCGCCGGGCACCTGGTCTCGGCGTACGCGCTGGGCGTCGTCATCGGCGCCCCGCTGCTGGCCGCGCTCACCGCCCGGACGGCCCGCCGCACGGTGCTCATCGGCCTGATGGCCCTGTTCGTCGTGGGCAACGCGCTCTCGGCGTTCGCGCCCGGCTACGACTCCCTGCTCGCCGCCCGTTTCCTCAGCGGCCTGCCGCACGGCGCCTTCTTCGGGGTGGGCGCGGTCGTCGCCACGAACATGGTCGCGCCGGAGCGCAAGGCCCGCTCCGTGTCCCTGATGTTCCTCGGCCTGACCGTCGCCAACATCGCGGGCGTCCCCGTCGCCACGCTGATGGGGCAGCACCTGGGATGGCGGGCGACCTTCCTCGGCGTGAGCGCGATCGGCCTCGCGGCGATAGCTTCGCTGGCCCTCCTGATCCCGCGCGACCGCGTCGCCGCCCCCGCCACCGGCCTGCGCGGCGAACTGGCCGCCCTGCGGTCCCTGCCGGTCTGGCTGGCCCTCGGTACGACGGTGGCGGGCTTCGGCGCGCTCTTCTCGGCGTACAGCTACGTCACCCCGATGCTGACGGACTCCGCCGGGTTCGCCGAGAGCAGCGTGACGGTGCTGCTCGCCCTGTTCGGTGTGGGTGCGACGGCGGGCAACCTGCTGGGCGGACGCCTGGCCGACCAGTCGATGCGAGGCACGCTGTTCGGCGGGCTCGCCTCGATGGTGGCCGTACTGCTGCTCTTCCCTGTGCTGATGCGGGCGGAGTGGAGCGCCGCCCTCGCCGTGGCGCTGCTCGGCATGGCGGCGTTCGTCACCGGATCCCCGCTCCAGCTGATGGTCATGGAGAAGGCCGCCGCGGCTCCCTCCCTCGCCTCCTCCGCCAACCAGGCGGCGTTCAACCTGGCGAATGCCGGCGGCGCCTGGATCGGGGGGCTGGCGCTGGCGGCGGGGTTCGGGGTCACGTCGCCTGCGGTTGCCGGGGCGGCGCTGGCCGTGCTGGGGCTGGGTGTGGCGAGTGCGGCTCACCTGGTGGACCGGCGGCGGGAGGCTGCCTCGGGGGGCCGGGTCGTCGCGGCTCACGTGCCCGAGCAGTCGGGGGCGCTGCAGCACTGACTCATGGGGTCTCGGTCTCGTTCAGGAAGTTCGTGACCGTTGCCACGAAACGGGGCCCGTCGTCCAGCCACGGGAAATGGGCGGTCCCGGGCTGGATCACCAGCCGGCCGTGGGGAAAGAGCCCGGCCACCTCGGCCATCGCGCGGGGCGGGCCCGCCACGTCGGCCTCCCCGGCGAGCACCAGCACCGGCGACCGGAAGCGCGCCAGGGCCGCACGCGTGATGTCCGGGGTGAAGGCACCGGGTGCCGCGTAGGCGGCCGCAGCCTCGGCGTTGCGCTGCGCGTCCTGCGCGGCCTGGTGGGCGCGGGCGGCGTCGTCCCAGCGGCCGTACCAGAAGGGTGCGACGGCCCGCCAGGAGGCAGCCGTACCCTGCCCGGCGACGACCGCCTCCAGGGCCGCGGACGCCGCCGGGAACCACGGCTCGCCCCGGCGCAGCCGCGCGGCCCGCAGCCGGTCCCCTCCGTCGATCGTGACACCGACGGCCAGCACGCTCGGCGTGATCAGCGCGAGCCTGCCGACCCGTTCCGGGTGGCGGGTCGCGTACGACACGGCCAGATTCGCGCCGGCACAGTGCGCGAGCAGATCGATCCGGTCGAGGCCCAGGTGCCGGCGAAGGGCCTCCACGTCGTCGACGAGACGGTCGCAGCGGTAGCCGGCGGAGTCCTCCGGCCGTGCGGACCGCCCGGTGCCGCGCAGATCGAGCCGGATCAGCCGACGGCGGGCGGCGAGGCCGCCGAGGTCGCCGAGATAGGCGGAGTCCTGCATCGGCCCGCCGGGCAGGCAGATGAGGGCGGGGCCGTCGCCGGCCGCGTGGTGGGCGAGCTTCGTGCCGTCGTACGAGGTGAAGAAGTCCAAGTCCATGCCGGGCAGCCTGGGGGTGACGGCGGGCGCCCGACTATCGTTTAGCTCCAGCTACATGATGGGGATGACGGGGCGGCGGCACGGATGGCGGTATGGCGGTAGAGATCCGGTTCACCGCAGCCTCGGTGGCGAGGGTGAGGTTCGCTCTCTCGCCGCTGGGTGAGACGGTGCTGGCGCTGCGGATCCTGCTCGGTACGGGCGGCCACGCGGTGCACGAGCCGTGGGCGCGCGGGGCACGGCCGGTGCTGGCGGACGAGCGTGAACTGCCGCTGCTGCGGGCGCTGATCGCCGGGCCGCTGCCGTCGTTCCTGTTCCCGGTACCGCAGGAGCGGCTGCCGTCGATGGCGGCGGAGCTGGAGGTGCTGCGGGCCACGGAGGACGCCTTCTTCCGGCAGGAGTACGCGGCGGTCCTGGGCGTCCCGCAGGAGGAGGCTCCCGAGCCGGAGGCGGTACTGCCGCGGCTCGCCGCAGCGCTGCACCGCTGCCACGAACTGGTCGTTGCACCTCACTGGGGCCGGATGCGGGCCGTTCTGGAGGCGGACATCGGCAGGCGTGCGCTCACCCTGGTGGACGGCGGGATCCAGGCGCTCTTCACCGAGCTGCACCGGGACATCGCGTGGGACGGCGGCCAGTTGGTGGTGCACGGCCGGCGCACCCCGCACTCGGTCTGGACGGTGGACACGGGTGGGCACGGCCTGGTCCTGCTGCCCAGTGTCTTCAACTGGCCGCACGTGGGCGTCGACAAGTCACCGCTCACCGCCGCATCGATCCGCTACCCGGCCGTGGGCGTCGGCCTGCTCTGGGAACCACCCCCGCCGGCCCTGGCAGGACTGGTCCCGGTCCTCGGCCGCACCAGGACGGCCCTGCTCACGGCCCTGGCCGAACCCCTGACGACAGCGACCCTGGCCGACCGCCTGGGCGTCACCCCGAGCGCGGTGTCACAGCACCTGGGCGCACTGCGCGGGGCGGGGCTGGTGACGACGCAGCGCCGGGGGCGCACGGCGCTGCATCTGCGCACGGAACGGGCGACGCGCTTGCTGACGCCGCACGACTAGCCGACGGGTTTGTATCGCCAAGTTCGCGAGCGTTGGTCTTTGCTGTGGAGTTGACGGAGTGCGAACGGGGTGGTGGATGCGGTGCGTCACGTCTGCCTCGGCCGCCCGGCGGTCAGCCGCGCCGCACCAGCTGTCCCAGTCCCTCGGTGACGTGATGCTCGCCGTAGCCGAATCCCTGCCGAGTGCCTGGTGGTGGCTGCAACACCCTTGTCGCCAAGTCCTGGTGGACCGCGAAGGACTGCCGCACCACGCGGGTGCAGCGGTCCCGTAACGCGCCCAGGTTCTAGCCAGTGGCTAGTCGTTCTCGACCAGGTACTTGACGAAGTCCACGACGAATTCGCCGTATTGGAGAGCCGATCCGATGGCCTCCAGCCTCGTGTACCGGTCCGGGGACAGCGGGACATCCGTGGCGCAGCTGATCGCTCTCAGCAGCACCCGGAAGCCAGGTCCGGAGTGCACCAGCGCGCGCAGTCGACGAGCGCCGCCCGCACGTCAGGAGCCAGGAACCGGGTTGCCTCGATCTCGGCCACGACCGCGTCGAGGCAGGCCATGCCGTCCTCGGTGTCCGCATCGGTGAGCGGGCGTACGTCCGTTGCCGTGGACAGCCGGGCGTCGCACAGGTCGACGGCGGCCCGGATCCACTGCGCGCCATTCCCGAGCCGCTCCCAGTTCGCCATGTACTCCTTTCCGGCCTCCCACAGCACCTCGAGCGTCCCCGAGGGGAGGTTTCGGATGGCACGTCTGCACGAAGTAGCCGTCCTTGTGCCCCTTGGCTCGCACGAGTTTGATGAGGTACACGTTGGCGGCGTCCTTCACACTCCCATCCCGGAGCTGCCGGGCATCAGCGAGGCGGCGCACCCCCCTGCCTTCCGGAATGACGAGGTGAGATTCCGCATCGCGCGCTCACCGGGGCTTGGGCCGTGACAGCCGGTTCAGGGAGGCAGATAGAGGTGAGTGGCAGCGGGTCTTGTCGCGTAGGGCGCTCCACTCGGTACGGGTGAGGTCGACGTAGGGAGTCGCCTCCGGCCTGGGCCGGTGGGCGCTCCGGGACATCAAGGAGACCGGTGAGAGCACAGTCCATTGTCAACGGAGTTTGAACGGGGTGGGGGGTGGGGCGCGTCACGCCCACCCCCCTCTGAGATAGGGCGGATGAAGGGCTTCCGCTAACCGCCTTCGACCAGGTACCTCACATCGCTCACGACGAACTCACCGTAGTTGAATGCCGACCCGAGCCTGTTCAGCCTCGCGTACTGGTACTCGGACAGCGACACGTGTCCCGGGGACCGCGACGCACTCCGTTCGACCAGGGCCCTCAGGAGCAGCCGGAATGCGAGATCGGGGGTGCAGGAGCGGGAGCATGCGCCGAGCGCATCCGCCACCTCGGGAGCGAGGATGCTCCTGAACTCCTGCACCGAGGCCAGGATCTGGTCGGCCAGCTCTCTCCCCTCGTATGCGTCTGCGTCGGTGAGCGTCGTAGGGGCCGAGCGGTGGGAGAGCCACGTATCGCACACCGCGATCACGTCTCGCATCCACTCGGCGCCTTCAGCGACACGGCCGCGGCGGAAGAAGTACTCCCCTCCGTCGGCGCAGCCTTCCCACAGCACCTTGATCTGGTCCGAGCTGAGGTTGTCGAGGAGGAGCCGGGCGTCACGCCGCACCAGCAGCACCGACGCCGGCTCCAACTCCTCCACGAACTGATTCGCCACTGCCTCTGCTTCGGTGGAGGCGTCCAGTGTCCAGTCCTGGTGGAAGAAACTCATGATCCACGGGATGCCGAACGTGAACTCCGTAGACCGATGCATCGGGCGCCTCCTCCTCAGACCGGATAGCCGGTGTAGACGTAGTAGCCGAACCTGTGCCCCGGCGCACGCTTAAGGATGATCACGTACTGGTTGCCGGCCTGTGTGATCGTCCTGCCGTCCGGGTGGGCGACAAAGCCGAGGGGAGTCCTCGCCCCGAACGTCCCCCTCAGTGTCTTCTGCTGGGCGTTGCCGCGAAGCCACCTGGTGATTTCGCCCGCCTTGTTCGCCAAGGCGTAGTCGACGACCTGTTGAGCCGTTTGGAAGTCGACGAACACACTGTTCTTCTCGCCCTTCTGCACAGCGAGCCTGAGTGCTTCCGACTGCGTCGGGTTCACGTGATCATCGAGGATGTGAGCCTGCCCGGGGAACTTCTGCGCGTCGGCCACGAGATCGTCGCAATTGTGGACCAGGACCGGGGTGCCGCCCGCCACTGCGTAGAAGGTGTGCAGGCCCGACACGGTCAGGTCGTATACCGCCTGGGGTGCCGGGTGATCCCGCTCGCGCAGCCCGGCCACCGTGCGAGGGGTTCCGTCCGGAGTACGCAGGGCGTCTCCGGGGCGCAGGTCGGAGGCCAGCGTCCAGCCGCGGTCGGTGACGAAGAAGGCGTGTCCGGGCGTGCTGGTGAGGCGTCCGCCGTCCTCCAGGGTGACGTCGACTAGGTCGACGGCGGTGTGGTGGAAGGTGCGCGTGACCGGCTGGCCCTGAGTGCGTCCGGTCGCCGGGTCGGCGGCCAGCAGGCGGTCATTGGTGCGTACCTCCTGGATCGCCTTGCGGCTGCCGTCGGCCAGGACGACTTCGGTGGTGGCGGGGAAGCTGTTGACCCGGCATGCCGTCTGCAACTCCTCGTACACCTCGACGGACCGCTCCATTTCGGCCATCGTCTGGGCGTCGACGTCAAGCGCCTTCAGCGCCTTCAGGGCGTCGCGGACCCCTTCACCGGACCGCATGGCGATGTCGAGGGCACGGATCGCCTCGGTGATCTTTGTGATCGCACCGCCGATGGGCAGCCAGGTGGCGGCCCAGGCGCAGTCGCCGAAGCTTCCGCTGCCGTCACCGTTGAGCTTGTGGTAGCAGCCTGTGAAGTCGCCCTTGATCGACTTGGCGATTCCCTTCCACAGGTCCACGGTCACGTCCCACGCAGAGACCTTGATCTTCTTGGTCAGGTCCGGAACCGTCTGCGTCTTCAGGAAGACCGTGTCCTCGGCCGGACAGCCGGCCTCGGTGGCGGGCACATCCGGATTGGTGCACAGGTAGAAGCTGACCACCGCGTCGAAGTGCGCAATGAACACCAGCGTGTTGCAGTTGATGCCGTGGCACTCGTTGGGGAGGCGTTCCGGCTCGCCGTGCTGCTTGATGTCGTCGATGACGGAGAAGACCCCTCCGACACCGGTCGCCGCACCCGTCTGTACCTGCTTGTTGGCGTCCTCCCGCTCGGTGCGGTCGGCTGCATCCTGGGCTTCCTTGGCGTACTTGTCGGCGTCCTTGGCGGCCTGTTCGGCCTCGGTTGCGGCGGTGTCGGCGCGGTCGGCGGCGGCGCGGGCGTCCTTGGCGTCCTGTTCGGCCTGGGCCGCCGCGGAGCGGGCGGCTTCGGCGTCGAGTTCGGCGGCGTCTGCCGAGTCGCGGGCGTCCTTGGCGTAGCCCTCGGCGCGTCCGGCCGCCTTGTCGGCGGCTGCGGCGTCGTCGGCGGCCTGCTTGTCGTACTCGACGGTGCGGGCCAGGGACGCTGAGGCCGCCGCCGCGGCCTTGGCGGCGTCGGCGGCGTAGCCGAGGGCGTCCTTGGAGTAGGTGCGGGCGTCGGCGGCGTACTGGGCGGCGTTGGCCGCGTGCTGGTAGGCCTCCTTGGCGTCGCCCTTGGCCTGGTCGGCGAGGTTCTTGGCCGCTTCCGCCTCGGCTGCCGCGTTCTTGGCGTGCGCATCGGCGACCGCCTGCTGCTGCTCGGCGATCGTCTTCGACGCCTGCCCGGTCAGTACGACCAGGCCGGCGGCCGAGTCGGTGTCGACATACGGGGAGCCGAGCTGGATCGCGTCGTTGGCCGGGTTGGCGACCTGCTTGGCCGCTTCACCGGCGTCCACGGCCGCCTGGGCGGTGACGTGGGCGTAGCCGGCGGCCTTCGCGGCGGCCGCGAGGGCGTTGCCGGCCTCCTTGTCGGCCGCGTCCGCCTGGGTCTTGGCGTCCCTGGCGTGCTGTTCGGCCTCGTCGGCGAGCTTGACGGCCGTCTTGGCCTCGGCGGAGGCGTCCTGGGAGGCCTTGATGGCGTCGGCGACGGCGCTGGTCGCGGTCTTCACCGCGGCGTCGGCCTTGAGCTTGTCGGCCTGGGCGGCGTCCGCGTCGGATCGGGCCCGCTTGGCGGCGGCCTCGGCGCGGGTGGCGGCGGCGTCGGCGTCGGCGGCCGCCTGGGTGGCGGCGTCGGCCTCGGAGCGGGCCTTGGTCGCGGCGGCTTCGGCGTCGTCGGCGTGCTTGTCGGCGTCGTTTGCGGCGGCCCTGGCGGCGTCAGCGGCGTCCCCGGAGTCAAGCTTGTCGGCGTAGGCGTCCTTGGCGTCGGCCTTGGCGCGTGCGGCGTCGGCCTTCTGCTCGGCGTCCCACGCGTCGTCGCGCATGGACTTGGCGTGATCGCTCGCCTTGACCGCGTCGTCCCGCCGGTCCCCGGCGGTCTTCTCGGCGGCCTCGGCCCTGTCCTTGGCGTCCTTCGCCTTCGCCGCCTGGGACTCGGCGTTCCTGCGGTGCTCGGCGGCCTCGGCCCGGCTGGCGGCGGCGTTCTCCTTCTCCGCCTTGGCCGTCTTCTCCTCGGCCTCCGCCGCGAGCCGCTTGGCGTGCGCGTCGGCGGCGGCCGCCTTCGCGTCACCCTCGGCCTTCAGCGCGTCGGCGAGCTTGGCCTCCGCGGTCTCCTTGTCCTTCTTCGCGTTGTCCCGGTGGATCTTCGCCGCGTCGGCGGCAGCCTTCGCCTGCCACGCGGCCGCCTTGGCGGCCTCCTTGCGGAACTCGGCCTTCGACTGGGCGGCCTGGGCCAGGGCACGCTGCGTGATGGTCTGGGTGTCGCCGGCGGAGGCGCGGGTGGCGGCCTCGGCGGTCTCGGCGGCCTTCTCCATCGCCTGTAGTGCGGCGACCGAACCCCTGGTCACCTGGTCCTTCTGCTGGCCGACCAGCAGACCACGACCCCGCGGCGCGCCGTTGGTGTCCGCGATGCCGTAGGCGGCCTGGATGGCCGAGTCCGACGTCGTGGCGGCCTTCTGCGCCGTGGCGAGTTGTGCCTTGACCGCGGCGAGCTGCTTCTTCGCCTCCGACTGCGCACTCGTGACGTTCGCCTTGGCCTTGTCCACGTCGGCCTTCGACGGCGCGCTGCCGGTGTGGCCCTTGGGGACGACGCGGAGCTTCTGTGCGGTGGAGCCGTTGCACGTGTTCAGCTGGGCGTCTTTGCCGTTGTCGAACGCGGCCAGGTTCAGGCACTTGTCCGTGGCGATGTTGCGCAGCTCGTCCGCGGCGCGGACGTTGAACGTCCACTGCTGTGCCTTGCTGCTGCCGCAGTCCCGGATCTGGATCTTCGTGCCGTTGGCATTGGCGCCGTTCAGCACCTCCAGGCACTTCTGCGCGTTGACGTTCAGGAGGGTGTAGTGGCCGTCGTAGACCCCCCACAGCTGCCACTTCTGGGCGCTGCTGCCGTTGCAGGTGTAGATCTGGACCGGGGTGCCGTTGGCCTTCCCGGATCCCTGGACGTCGAGGCACTTGCCGGCAGCGCCCGGCACCTGGATCTCCAGCGGGGCGTCACCGATCCAGTTGATGCCGCCCTCGGTGTAGTGGTCCAGCCAGCGGGTGGAATAGTCCGCGATCCACGACTGGCCCAGGAGCTTGCCCAGGGCGAAGGTGCCGTCCTGCAACGCCTTCGTGGCGGTGACGTTGGCGGCGAGGATCTGCTGTCGCTGCGTGGCCTGCGAAGCGATCTCCTGCTGCCACTCGGCGGACGCCTGGGCCACTTCCTTGCCGAGAACCCGGTCCGGGTCGATCGGGTCGTGCCACGCGCACGCGGCGAAGCGGGCCTTCAGGTCCTCGACCGCGACGCGGAACTCCGGGGTGTCCGGCGCCGGAGCGGTGCGGGGGAAGCCGCCCGCGGACAGGAAGATGCGGGCGTCATCGGCGAACACCCTGGGAACGAACAACTGGTTGGGTTCGATCTTCCCGGAGTTCTTCTTCCACAGCGCCCACGCCTGCTGCTCCTCCGGTGTCCCCCCGGTGGTGTACAGCTGGTCACCGATCGCGACCGCGGCAGCCTTCGTGCTGTCGTCAGCAGTGGGAGAGGGTTCGTAGAAGGGCGAGAACAGGTCGATGCCCCGGCCCCACGTCTGGTAGATCCACGGAAGCAGCCCGATCTTGTCGTAGATCTTGTTCGCTCCCTGCGGCGCGCCGGGGTACGAATCCAGGCCACTGACGGCGTTGGTCCACGCCTGTCCTTGGTCTTCGACCTTCTTCTGCCATTGGCCGCTGTTGTCCTCATCGGCATCGAAGGCCTGGTGCAGGGGGGTCCTGACGTCGTGCAGGTCCCGGTTCAGCTTCTGATGGAGCTGGTCGGACGGCAGCCCGACGGCGCCCTGAGCCAGGGCGAACAGGTTCGGTCCGCCCTTGCGCAGGGCGTCGACAGCCACGCACTGGTCCCCGCGCAGCTGTTCCGCGGCCTTGGTGTCGTAGCCGTCATAGGAATCCCCTACGAGGCTTGCATCGTCGTGGTCCGAGAGGCCGGCGAGGTCGGGTCGCACAGCAAGGCCGACGACGACCGCAACTGCGGTCAGCAGAAGAATGATTCGGGCAAGTAGTCCTGAACGGCCTGGCGTTGGTATGAGCGATCTTCCTGGTCGGGAAGGCAACGGAGCATCACTTTCTTCAGAGTGTGTATGCGCCGGTTGATCGGCCGATGCTCCGCAGAGCAGTGAATTGCAAGAACTCTCACGAAGACTCAGAAGCGCAGATCCCTGGCCGGGCTCACGCACGCGGATGGCCGGTGCGACGGCATGGCGATGCAACCCCTCCCCGTGAGCGACGGCGTTCCCCCGGTCGCTGACTGGTGTGCGCGTACGGAGTGGTCAGGCTCCGCCGGTGCACGCCGACACTCTAGGCACACTTTCGTATGGCGGACTGATGGCGTGAACCTTTCGGCAGGTCAGCCTGCTGGAAGGGGGTGGCCACTCGCAGGCTGCCTGTGCTTTTCCTGTGAGGCTTCTGTGTGTTTGGGTGACTGGCGGGGTGCGATAGGTGATCACAGGCGACTGATTTTCGATCCCGATGTGTTCGCGCTGCCGAGCCTGGGGGTTGACCGCTGCCCAGGCTCGGCCAGCTCGCACCAGACCGTCTTGCGGTCCGCTCCCTGGTCCACGCCCCAGCGCCGGGAGAGCTGGTCGACCAGGGCCAGACCGCGGCCGGACTCGGCCGTGCCGGTAGCGGACACGAGGGCGGGCAAGGTGTGCGGGTCGGGGTCCGTGACCTCGATGCGGGTATGGCCGATGTCCGTGTCGGTGACGCGGATGGTCACTGGGTTGCCCTCCCCGAGGTGGTCGATGACGTTCGTCAGTAACTCCGTTGCACACAAGCGGACTTCGAAGTCGTGGGTGCGGAGGTGGTGGCGGAGTTCCGGTACGGCCCTCGGGGTGGCGAGCAGATCGAATTCGAAGGTCATTTCCCGGCTGCCGCCTTCCGGAGAGCGGTGGCCAGCGCCCGGGCCGTCGCGATGTTGCAGTTCCCGAGTGCGATGAGGCCGGCGGGTGGGGTGTACGTACCGGCAAAGCTCGGGAGGTCTACGCGCAAGGAGGGCAGTGTGATGCCGTGCAGGGCGAGGGCGGCGCGGAGTTCCTCCACGCAGAGGGTCACGTCGTAGGCCGTGGGGGAGTGGTCGGGCATGCGTGGCGCCTTCCTCTTCCTGTGCGTTGTGTGACGAACACCTCACAGGCTGTCGTCAGGATCGCTACGGTGAAAGGGGTTTCGCGTTCGCGACCGGGACAGCGGAAGGTGAACGATGGCAAGGCGCAAGGACATCGACGGCTCGATGAGCGTCCCGACCTTCTACGGCAAGGAGTTGAGGTGGAAGCGGGAGGCGGCGGGGATGTCGTTGGAGACGTTCCTTGAAGGCAGCTTCTACGGCAAGACGTACCTCAGTGACATCGAGCGCGGGGAGCGGAGGATGCCGATCGATCTGGCTCGGCATGCGGACCGGGTGCTCAACACCGACGGGTTCTTCGAGCGGCACTGTGAGGATGTGCGGAAGGCGCGGAGGGGGCCGCATGCCGCGTACTTCGAGAAGGTCCTGGAGGCGGAGAAGTACGCGGAGTCCATTGAGGAGTGGTGCCCCATCATCATCCCCGGGCTGCTTCAGACCGCTCCGTACGCTCGGACGCTCGTCCGGTCAGCTCACCCGGCGGCCTTTGACGACTGGGTCGAGGAGAAGGTGGCGGCCCGAATCGCCCGCGCCCGCCTCTTTGAGGAGGATCACTCCACCCCGGAGTACTGGGCGGTCCTGCACGAGTTGCTGATCGCGGATCCGATCCTTCCTCCGCTGGAGATGGCCGAACAGTTGGACCGAGTCGTGGAGTTGGCCGAGCGGCGCCGGATCACTCCGCAGATCGTTCCGCGGACGTCCGGCCCGTATCCCCTGATGGCTGCCTCCATCAAGGTCATGACCTTCCAGGACGCGCCGCCGCTGCTCTACATCGAGGCGTCCTACAGCGGTGACACCATCGACGATCCGGCCCTCGTGAAGCAGTACCGCAAGGCATACGATCGGCTCAGGGCTGTCGCGCTGTCACCAGACACGTCCCTCGACATGATCAAGGCAGCGGCAGAGGATTACCGAAATGGCAAGCAACCGGATCGACTTGACTGACGCGCTCTGGTTCAAGAGCAGCTATAGCAACGGGGACGGCGGGGATTGCGTCGAAGTGGCCGGCGACTTCCCCGGCGCCGCCCTCTGGCGCAAGTCGAGCTACAGCAACGGGGACGGCGGCAACTGCGTCGAAGTCGCCGACAACATCCCCGGACTCGTCCCCGTCCGTGACTCAAAGGCCCCCCACGGCCCCGCCCTCATCCTCACCGCCGTCGCCTGGGCCCCCTTCGTCGACGCGCTCAAGTCGGAGCCCGGCGTTCGCTGAACGCACGGGGGTCTGGGGGCGGAGCCCCCGGTGCCCCGGCTTCTCAGCCGACCGAGTCGGGCGGGTGGGTGGGCAGAAACGGCTACACCGGGCACCTAACATGCCGCCCATGGCGATGTTCGTGCACTTGACGTCGGCGGCGAACGCGCCGCGTATCCGGCGGTCCGGGATCCGTGCCGTCAGTGACGGACAGGGCGGTGCGCGCGGGGTGTTCTGCTTCCCGGTGCTGCCGTCGTACACGCTCACCCACCAATGGCTGCGCGAGCTGGGCCGTTTCGGCAGTCGGGGAGGGCTTGTCGCCGTGCATGTGCGGCTGGACGACGACCAGGAGGTGCTGGTCGGGCGGTACGGGGACCGGAGACGGGGCACCCAGGCCACCGTGGCCGCAGCCGAGGCGGTGCGGCGGATCGCGGTGCTGGAGGACCCGCGCGGGTGGGAGGTCTTCGTACCCCGGGCGATCGGGCCGCGCGAAGTGCACCGGATCCGTACCGCGCCGCAGGTGGCGGGGTGGCGGTACCTGCCCGACGCGCATGGTGTGCGCCCCTGCACCTGCTTCGGCTGCCGGGTGCGCGGCGGGTACGGGGCGCGGCGCCTGCGCGAGCGGTTGCCGCATCCGCTGGACGGCCCAGCGCCATCGGCGAGGGTGCTGCTCGCCAGGGTCGCGGCGGCCGGCGACCCGGGAGACCCCGCCGTGCTGCGGGAGGCTCTGCACTGGTTCGGCATGCGGCGCCGCGGCCCGCTCGCCCAACTTGCCCACCTGGCAGCCCACCCCGACCCCGGGGTGCGGGAGGCGCTGGTGTGGGCGGTCGCCGGCTGGTCCACGCCGGGCGTCGCCGAGCTGCTGCAAGGCCTCGCGGACGACCCCGACCCGGATGTCAGGGAGGTCGTGGAGGTAGTCAACGACGACGACTGACCCAGGTGCCTCCGTGGCCACACCCAACGAGACTGTGCAGTTCGTGAGCACCGGCGAGTTCCAGGAGGAACGGGACCGGCGAGGCGGTCGCCTCGCCGACTACGAACCCCAACGCGCAGATGCAGTCGCCGAGTTCGTCGATCGCGAGGCGGGCGGTGTCCTCACCTCCATACGCGATCCGGGAGAGCAGCGGCGGGATGTTCTGGGCGGGGAGCTGTCGCGCGTCGCGCAGTTCCCCCAGTGGATGCCAGAGATGCCTTTCAACGGACCTTGCAGGGCGAAGGGATTCGGATGACGAGCGGTCTGCAGGCAGCCGAGCAGGTGATCGACCTCGTGCGTGAGAACGAGGACCTCGCGCATCATGGCGATGGCTGCTCCGCAGAGGTGATCGCACGAGCAGAGGCTGAGATGGCCCTCGCCTTCCCGCCCTCGTACCGGCGTCTGATCGAGGAATTCGGCACGTGGGACATCCCGCCCGCCGAGTTTCCCGGCGTGTACCGGACTCCCGCCGGAGGAGAAGAGCTGCTGGGCTCATCCGCGTACACCCTGGAGGACCGCGCGCAGATGGGACTGCCGCACCACTTCTTGGTCGTCATGCACGACGACGTCCTGGGAGTCGTCGTCCTCGACACCTCTCGGCCGGACCAGAACGGCGAGTACCCGGTCTTCGCGTGGAACCCGGGCGTGCCGGACGGCGGGCTCATGGAGAAGGTCGCGGACAGTTTCGGGGAGTTCGCGCTCGATGAGTGTCGCCAGAAGCTGAGCTGAGTTCGGCTCCAGAGGACCGATACCGGGTAGGGGCCCAGTGGGTCCCCACCCTCACGCCTCCGGGATGTCGAACCGATCCAGGTCCCGCAGCCACGCCCCGGCCGAACTGTCCGACGGCGCACGCCAGTCACCCCGCGGGGAGAGCGAACCGCCGGCCGAGACCTTCGGCCCGTTCGGCATGGCCGAGCGCTTGAACTGTGCGAACCCGAAGAAGCGGCGGCAGAAGACCTCCAGCCAGCGTCGGATCTCCGGCAGGTCGTACGCCACCCGCTTGGCCTCCGGGAAGTTCGGCGGCCAGGCACCGCCCTCCGCGTCGTGCCAGGCGTGCCACGCCAGGAAGGCGATCTTCGACGGCCGGAAGCCGTACCGCAGGACGTGGAAGAGCGTGAAGTCGTGCAGCGCGTACGGGCCGATCTTCGACTCGGTCGACTGCATCTCCTCGCCCGGTACCAGCTCCGGACTGATCTCCGTGTCGAGGATCGCGGCGAGTGTCCTGCCGGTCTCCTCGCCGAACTGGCCGCTGCTGATGACCCAGCGGATCAGATGCTGGATCAGCGTCTTCGGCACGCCCGAGTTGACGTTGTAGTGGCTCATCTGGTCGCCCACGCCGTACGTGGACCAGCCGAGCGCCAGCTCCGAGAGGTCACCGGTGCCGAGCACGATGCCGCCGCGCTGGTTGGCCAGCCGGAAGAGATAGTCCGTGCGCAGACCCGCCTGCACGTTCTCGAAGGTGACGTCGTACACCGGCTCGCCGGAGGCGAACGGGTGGCCCATCTCCTGCAGCATCAGCCGTGCGGTCGGCGTGATGTCCAGCTCGGCCGCGGTGACGCCGAGCGAGTTCATCAGCTTGTGGGCGTTGTCCTTGGTGTGGTCGCTGGTGGCGAAGCCGGGCAGCGTCCAGGCCAGGATGTCGCTGCGCGGGCGGCCCGCGCGGTCCATCGCGCGGGCGGCGACGATCAGCGCGTGCGTGGAGTCCAGGCCGCCGGACACCCCGATGACCACCTTCGCGCCGCCGATCGACGCGAGTCGCTGCTGGAGGCCCTCGACCTGGATGTTGTACGCCTCGTAGCAGTCCTGGGCGAGGCGGTCGGGGTCGGCCGGCACGAACGGGAAGCGTTCCAGGCGACGGCGCAGACCCAGGTCGGTGAGCGGCGGGTCGAGTTCGAACCCTACCGTCCGGAAGTCACTCGTCCGCGCCCTGTGCGTACGGCGGTTGTCGTCGAACGTGCCCGTCCGCTGCCGTTCCTGCCGCAGCAGGTCGAGGTCCACGTCGGCCACCGCGTAGCTGTCGCCGAGCGGGAACCGCTCGGTCTCGGCCAGCAGCGTGCCGTTCTCGTAGATCATGGTCTGTCCGTCCCAGGACAGGTCGGTGGTCGACTCGCCGAGGCCGGCCGCCGCGTAGACGTACGCGGCGATGCAACGGGAGGACGCCGAGCGGCACAGCAGTTTGCGGTCCTCGGCCCGTCCGACCGTGATCGGACTGCCCGAGAGATTGACGAGGACGGTCGCGCCGGCGAGGGCCGCCTCCGCGCTGGGCGGCACCGGCACCCACATGTCCTCGCAGATCTCGGCATGGAGCACGAGACCGGGAACGTCCTCCGCCGCGAACAGCAGATCCACGCCGAACGGTACGGTCTCGCCGCCGAACCGGATCGATCCGCCGCGCTCGTCGGCGCCGTCGCCGATCTGCCGGCGCTCGTAGAACTCCCGGTAGTTCGGCGGGTACGACTTGGGGACCACGCCGAGGATCCGGCCGCGGTGGACGATCACCGCGCAGTTGTAGATCCGGTTGCGGTGGCGCAGCGGGGCACCGACGACCAGCACCGGCAGCAGGTCCGCCGACCCGGCCACCACTTCCTGGAGCGCCTCCTCGACCTGATCGAGCAGGGCGTCCTGCAGCAGCAGGTCCTCGATCGAGTAGCCGCACAGCACCATCTCCGGGAAGACGGCGACGGCGACCCCCTCGTCGGCGCACCGGCGTGCGTGGCGCAGGACCGCTTCGGCGTTGGCGTGCGGGTCCGCGATGACGGTGTGACCCGTACATGCGGCGACGCGTGCGAAGCCATGCTGATAGATCGACCAGAAGTTCAACGGAGGCACTGGCCCAGTGTAATCGTCAGAGCGACGCAATGGGGGGCGTGGGGTGTTGAATACCCCACGCCCCCCTGCGGCGCCTACCGCGTCAGCGGATCGGCGTCAGCGGATCGGCGTCTGCCGATCGGCGTCTGCCGATCAGTGACGGCGGTACGACTGGACGTAGCCGCCCGCGGGCGAGCCCACGCCGGTGACGTCGTCGTAGCCCTTCACCGCGGACAGCGAGCTGTCCTTGCCGAGGCTGCGGACCGAGGTCGCGAGGCCGCCGGAGGCGTCGAGGCCGTTCACGAAGTCGATACGGGCCACCGCCAGGCCGGAGCCGGTCGGGTCGTCCGTGACGTCGTGGAACACGCCCTTCTTGCCGTACTTGGCGTAGATGGACGGGTTGGCGAATCCGATCGCCTTGCCGCCGTGCGCCTCCTGGGCCAGGGCCTGGACCGCGGCGATCACCGGGGCGGCCAGCGAGGTGCCGCCGATGCGGTACTCGCTGTACTGCTGGGTGCCGTCCGGGAAGGTCTGGGTCTGGCCGACCAGGAAGCCGGTGTTCGGGTCGGCGATGGCCGCGATGTCCGGGACGACGCGGTTGCCGTCGGCGCTGTTGGCCTTGGCGAGCGAGTCCGGGACGACGCCCTTCTGGTAGTACGGCTGCGCCACCGTCTTGCTGGTGCCGCCGCCCGCGCCCGAGGTGTACGCGCCGGGGAAGTTCGTCCAGCTCTTGCCGTCGGCCGACAGCAGAGCCTTCTGGGTGCCCCAGCCGGTCTCCCACTGGTACGTGTCGCCCTTGCCGACGGCCAGCGAGGTACCGCCGACCGCGGTCACCCATGCCGAGTTGGCCGGGGTGTCGACCTGCTTCGTGCCGGTGTTGGCGACCTCGTCGCCGTTGTCACCGGAGGAGAAGTAGAAGCCGATGCCCTGGACCGCGCCCAGCTGGAAGACCTGGTCGTAGGCGGCCGCGAGGTCCGGCGTCTGGTTGGCCTCGATGTCGCCCCAGGAGTTGGAGACGATGTCGGCCAGGTGGTTGTCGACGACCTTGCTGAGCGAGTCGAGCAGGTCGTCGTCGAAGCAGGACGCGGCGCCCACGTAGGTGACGTCGGCGGCCGGCGCGACCGCGTGCACGGCCTCGACGTCGAGGGTCTCCTCGCCGTACCAGCCGGCCGCGCCGCACTCCTTGGTCTTCGTGTAGTTCTTCGGCAGCGACTGGTGCAGCTGGCCGGTCTTCCAGGCCGCGTCACCGTGCTTCAGCGCGTACTTGCCCGCGTCGTAGGCGATGGTCGGCGAGGCGTACGCGTCGGTGATCGCGATGCGCACGTCCTTGCCGGTGTAGTCGCCCGCGCCGTAGGCGGCACGCAGCTGCTTGCCGGTGTAGCCCTTGATCGCGTACGGGATCTTCTGGCCGTACGCGTCGGGCAGCGTGGTCGCGATGTTCGAGCCGAAGTACGAGGAGAACGGCCCGGAGTTCTTGAACACGGCGTCCGGAGGCGGCAGCTGCTCGTCGTGGGTCGACTTGTGCGGGGCGTTGTCCAGACCGGTGACGGTCAGGACGGCACCCTGCAGACCGGCCGGCGCCGAGGCGGTCTTCGCCGGGGCGCGGTAGGTCTTCGACCCCTTGGTGAAGTTGTGCAGCTGGGTGCCGAACGCCTTCTCGGCGGCGGCGACGTCACCGGAGACGGCGACGTAGTGCGAGGTGACCTCGGTGACCTGGAGCCCGGCGGCCTTCAGCCAGGACTTGACCGCGGCCACCTGGGCCTTGGTGGCCCCGAAGCGGGCCTGCGCCTTCTTGGCGCTCAGGTACTTGCCGTAGTGCGGCGAGCTGGGGTCGGACACGGCCTTGGCATAGGCGGCGAGTCCGGCCCGGTCCCGGCCGGCCAGGTACACGCGGGCCTTGACCTGCGCGTTGTCGGCGGTGGCACCCTTGTCCGCCTTGGCCGTGGCCCACGCGGGCTTGGTGCCCGCCAGTGCGTCACGGGCCGGGTTGTCCGCGGCGTGCGCCGCGGATATACCGAACGCCAGCGCTCCGGCGATCATGGGCAGTGTCGCTGCCATGCTCACGCCGGCGCGCACCTTGGCGCGGTTGGATCTCATAGAACCCCCTGCGATGCGGTTCGCATGCATGTAGTGGTCGGTACGTCGTGGATCCGCACACCGGCCCGCGGCGGCGTCGGCCCGCGAAGGGATCACACGATGGGGGCCACTCTTTCGATGAACCGTTCATGCCAGGGGAACGCAAAGGTCAAGAGAAGCTCAAGTAACCGTCATGCAGGGCGTTTTGAGGCTTTCGTCCGCGCGGTGGCTTATGAACGGGGTTTTGCGCCCCGTTCCTTGAGCATGCCGGCCATCAGCTCGATCTCCGACTGCTGCGCGTCGACCATGCCCTGCGCGAGCCGCTTCTCCACCCCGACGGTGCACTTGGCCACACACCCCTCGGCCATGTGGATACCGCCCTTGTGATGGTCCGTCATCAGCTGGAGATAGAGGATCTCCGCCTGCTTCCCGCTCAGCGACTGGAGCTTGTTCAGCTCGGTGTTGGTCGCCATGCCCGGCATCAGCGCGCCGTCCTTGCCGGCGGCCATGTCGCCCATGCCCATCCATGTCATCGGCGGATCGGCCGACACCTTCGGCAGCTCCCACAGATCCAGCCAGCCCAGCAGCATCCCGCGCTGGTTGGCCTGCGTCTGCGCGATGTCGTACGCGAGCCGCCGCACCTCCTCGTTCTTCGTGCGGTCGCGCACGATGTACGACATCTCGACGGCCTGCTGGTGATGGACGGCCATGTCCCGCGCGAATCCCGCGTCCGCGGACTCGGCCGTGGGCGTCCTCGGACCCGATCCGCCGTCCTCGGCGACCGCGTACGTGATCGCCCCGGCCGCGACGAGCGCCGCCGCCGCGGCGCCCGCCACCCAGCCGATGTGCTGCCGCCTCACTTCATGACCCCGCCGGTGCACGAAGCGCCCGGCTCGGGCGTCTGGGCGCCCTGCACGTAGGAGGCGAAGAACTTGTTCACCTCGGGGTCGCTCGCGCTCTTCACGGCCACCTGGTGGCCCCAGGCAGACAGGATCAGCGGGGCGGCCTGGTTCTCGTACGGGCTCATCAGCGAGTACGGCGTCTTCTTCACCTTGGCCGCGAGCGCGTCCACGTCGGCCTTCTGCGCCTTGCCGGTGTACGTCACCCAGACCGCGCCGTGCTCCAGCGCGTGCACGGCGTTCTCGTCCTGCACCGGCTTGGTGTAGACGTCGCCGTTGCAGTTGAGCCACACCGGGTTGTGGTTGCCGCCGACCGGCGGGTGCATCGGGTACGACACCTTGTTCGTCACGTGCGTCCGCGCCAGCTTCCCGGACCAGGTCTGCACGCCGTCCTTGCCGGTGGTGAAGTGCCCGGAGTCCCCGGAGCCCTTCGCGTCGCCGCCGGAGACCGTGTCGTTCTTGGCGGACTTGTCCGACTGCGAGTTCACGAGCACCACGCCACCGACGACGAGACCGCCGACGACCACCACGCTGGCGGCGATGGTGAGCGCCCGGTTGCGGCGCTCCCGGGCGCGCTCGGCGCGCCGCAACTCCTCGATGCGCGCCTTGCGTGCCGCGCTGCTGCTGTTCTTCGCGGAACCCATGAGGTGTCCTTCTTGGGGGAAAGGGACGTGGATGGTGGGGCTCGCTGATCGTAGTGCGCAAGGAGTGCCTGTCCGTAGGGAGGGCATCACAACCGGATAATTTGAATCGCGGATGCGCATTACCTACCCTCGCGGTATGCGGTTGCTGCGCTCCACCGACCTGGCCCTGCGAGTCCTCATGCGGCTCGCTGTCGCCGGCGACACCACCCCCACGACCCGCCAGGTCGCGGCGGACATGGACGTGCCGTACACCCATGCCGCGAAGGTCGTGGCGGAACTCCAGCACCTGGGCCTGGTCGACGCCCGCCGCGGCAGGGGCGGCGGCCTCGCCCTCACCGAACGGGGCCGTACGGCGTCCGTGGGTACGGTCGTGCGTACTTTCGAGGGGGACGGCGACGTCGTCGACTGCGAGGGCGGCACGACCCCCTGCCCCCTGAACTCCGCCTGCCGCCTGCGCGGCGCCCTGCGCCGGGCCCAGGAGGCGTTCTTCGCGACGCTCGACCCGGTGACGGTGGGGGACATGGTGGCGGAACCGACGGGGCCCCTGTTGTTGGGCATCTCCAGGGGGCCGCGGGGCGGCTGAGGGGCCGCCGTTTGGCCGGAAGGGCCGTTGATCGCCGGCTCGGGCCTCGTGAAGGCTGGGACCTCCGTACGGATCGACCACGGGGGTACGAATGAAGATCCTGATCTCCGGCGCGAGTGTCGCCGGACCCGCCCTGGCCTGGTTCCTGCACCGCGACGGGCACGAGGTGACCGTCGTCGAGAGGGCCCCGGCCCTGCGCGACAGCGGTTACGCCGTCGACTTCCGGGGACCGGCCTTCGAGGTGCTGGAGGAGCTGGGCATCCTGGAGGAGGTCCGCGCGCACGCCACCGGCATGACGGGCACCGACCTCCTGGACGCCGACGGCGCCCACGCCGGCGCGTTGCCGCCCGAGATCTTCGCCGGTGAGCTGGAGGTCCCCAAGCGCGAGGTGACCCGCATCCTCCACGAGCACACGGCCCGGACGGTGCGATACGTCTTCGACGACTCGATCGACCGCATCGAACAGGACGCGACCGGTGTCCGGGTCGGCTTCGAGCGGTCCGCCCCGGACACGTACGACCTGGTGGTCGGCGCCGACGGCATCTACTCCGTGGTGCGCCGCCTCGTCTTCGCCCCGCACTCCGAGGCGATCCGCCACCTCGGGCTCTCGGGCGCCGGCTTCAGCACGGCGAACCACCTCGGCCTGGACCACCGGGGAGCGCTGTGGCAGACCCCGGGCCGTGCGGTCTACGTGTTCAGTGCGGCGGACCGGGACCGGATGTCCGTCAGCCTGTCCTTCGCCAGCGACTCCCCGGCACTGGACCTGCTGGACCGCGCGGAACAGGAGCGCATCACCCGGGACCGGATGGCCGGCGCGGGCTGGCTGCTGCCCCGCCTGCTGGAGGACATGTCCGCCGCCACCGACTTCTACTTCTCCTCGGCCTGCCAGGTGCACCTGGACCGCTGGTCCGAGGGCCGCGTGGTCCTGGTGGGTGATGCGGGCCACTGCGCCGCCCCGACCTCCGGCATGGGCACCTCCCAGGCCCTGATCGGCGCCCACACCCTCGCCCGCCACCTCGCCGCCTCCGGTGACCACACCAAGGCCTTCGCGTCCTACGAGCAGGAACTGCGCCCGTACGTGACCGAGAACCAGGAGATCGGCCGGGAGGGGGCGCGGCGCTTCGGGGCCTGAGCACCCTGTGGGCCACCGTCACGCACGGACTGCGCGGCGGTGGCCCGGGCCGGCCCCTCAGCCCTGGGCGAGCCAGAGGTCCGGCCCGAACACCTCGTAGTGGATGTCCGCCGGGGCCACGCCCCGCTCGATCAGCTGGGTGCGCACCGCGCGCATGAAGGGCAGCGGGCCGCACAGGTACGCGCACGTGCCGGGGTGCACGGTGACGCCGGTGAGGTCGACCAGGCCGCTGCGGGTGCCGGGCTCGGCGTCACGCTCGTAGAAGAAGTGCGTGGACGCGTCCGGGAGCTTGGCGGCGTAGGCCTCGTGGTCGGCACGCAGGGCGTGGTCGGCGGGGGAGCGGTCGCCGTGCACGACGGTGACCGGGGCCCCGTGGCCGTCGGCCGCCAGTGCGGCGAGCATCGAGGTCATCGGGGTGACGCCGATGCCCGCCGAGGCGAGCAGGAGCGGCCGGCCGGCGCTGTCCCCGAGCACGAGGTCGCCGTACGGCTCGGAGAGGTCGAGGACGTCACCCTCGCGCACGTGCGCGTGAAGGTGGTCCGAGACCTCGCCGTCGGGCGACGCGGCGTCGCCCCGGACACGCTTGACACTGAACTGGCGGAGCGTCTCACCGGGCGCGCCGGAGAGGCTGTACTGCCGTATCTGCCGGGCTCCGTCGGCCAGTTCGACCTGGACGGAGACGTACTGGCCGGCGCGGAAGTCACGCACCGGGCCGCCGTCGGCGGGCCGCAGCCGGAAGGTGACGACGTCCGCCGTCTCCGCGACGCGCTCGACGACCTCCCACGGCCGCCGCCGCGTGCTGCCGCTCTCCTCGTACAGCCGCTTCTCGATGGCGATGAGCGCGTTCGCCATCAGCCAGTACACCTCGTCCCAGGCGGCGGCGACCTCGGCCGTGACGGCCTCGCCCAGGACCTCGGCGATGGCGGCGAAGAGGTGTTCGTGGACCACCGCGTACTGCTCGGGGGCCACGCCCAGCGAGGCGTGCTTGTGGGCGATCCGGCCCAGCAGGGCGTCCGGCCGCCGGTCCGGGTGCTCCAGCAGGTGGGTGGCGAAGGCCGCGATGGAGCCGGCGAGGGCCTGCTTCTGGGTGCCGGCGGCCTGGTTGCCGCGGTTGAAGAGGTCGCGCAGCAGTTCGGGGTGGGCGGCGAAGAGCCGGGTGTAGAAGCGCTCGGTGATCTCGCCGATGGCCGCGCCGACGGCGGGAAGGCTGGCGCGGACGGTGACTGCGGACTGCTCGGACAGCATCGTGACTCCTCACGGCTCGACGGATCGGCTCGACGGATCGGCTCTGCTGGTCAGCACGCTATGAAAACTTGCATCTGAGATGCAAATTAAATGGGCGTGGTGTCGCTCACGGGGGAAGCGGACCGGCCATTACGGATGTCGGCGAGAGAAGGCAAGATGGGCGGCAGAGCAGTACACCTGCCGTACGACAGGCGTTCAGGCCCGGGACGCCGGGGCGATCAAGGTCCGCAACGCGCTTGAAACGGTGTTGTGGTGGGATGTTCCCAGGCGGCCTGACCAGCAAGGATGGGGAAGCGGAAGATGGACAAGCAGCAGGAGTTCGTGCTCCGGACCTTGGAGGAGCGCGACATCCGGTTCGTACGCCTGTGGTTCACGGACGTGCTGGGCTTCCTGAAGTCCGTCGCCGTGGCCCCGGCCGAACTGGAGCAGGCCTTCGACGAGGGCATCGGCTTCGACGGCTCCGCCATCGAGGGCTTCGCCCGGGTCTACGAGTCCGACATGATCGCCAAGCCGGACCCCTCCACGTTCCAGGTCCTGCCGTGGCGTGCGGAGACCCCCGGCACGGCCCGCATGTTCTGCGACATCCTCATGCCGGACGGCTCCCCGTCCTTCGCGGACCCGCGCTACGTGCTCAAGCGCGCCCTGGCCCGCACCTCCGACCTGGGCTTCACCTTCTACACCCACCCCGAGATCGAGTTCTTCCTGCTGAAGGACCGCCCGCTGGACGGCACCCGCCCCATCCCGGCCGACAACTCGGGCTACTTCGACCACACCCCGACCAACGTCGGCATGGACTTCCGCCGCCAGGCGATCACCATGCTGGAGTCGATGGGCATCTCGGTCGAGTTCTCCCACCACGAGGGCGCCCCCGGCCAGCAGGAGATCGACCTGCGCTACGCCGACGCGCTCTCCACGGCCGACAACATCATGACGTTCCGCCTGGTCATGAAGCAGGTGGCCCTGGAGCAGGGGGTCCACGCGACCTTCATGCCGAAGCCCTTCTCCGAGCACCCCGGCAGCGGCATGCACACGCACCTCTCCCTCTTCGAGGGCGACCGGAACGCGTTCTACGAGTCCGGCTCGGAGTACCAGCTCTCCAAGGTCGGCCGCTCCTTCATCGCGGGCCTGCTCAAGCACGCGGCGGAGATCTCCGCGGTCACCAACCAGTGGGTGAACTCCTACAAGCGCATCTGGGGCGGCTCCGAGCGCACGGCCGGCGCCGGCGGCGAGGCCCCCTCCTACATCTGCTGGGGCCACAACAACCGCTCGGCCCTGGTCCGCGTCCCGATGTACAAGCCCGGCAAGACCGGCTCCGCGCGCGTGGAGGTCCGCTCCCTGGACTCCGGCGCCAACCCGTACCTGGCCTACGCTCTGCTGCTGGCCGCCGGCCTCAAGGGCATCGAGGAGGGCTACGAACTCCCGCCGGGCGCCGAGGACGACGTCTGGGCCCTCTCGGACGCCGAGCGCCGCGCCATGGGCATCGAACCCCTCCCGCAGAACCTCGGCGAGGCCCTGACCCTGATGGAGCGCAGCGACCTGGTCGCCGAGACCCTCGGCGAGCACGTCTTCGACTTCTTCCTGCGCAACAAGAAGTCGGAGTGGGAGGAGTACCGCTCCGAGGTGACGGCGTTCGAGCTGCGGAAGAACCTGCCGGTGCTGTAGGGGCAGGTCGGAGCCGGTTTCCCGGCGAAACGATCCCGTGGGGCCGACGGTCGTGGACCGTCGGCCCCATCGCGTCTCACTGCCCCTGGGGCCGCAAGCGGGCTACGGCCCTGTGGTGAGATCTGGGGACCGGCAGAGCCACGGCCGGAACCATGCCTCCGGCGGGGGATCGGCCGGCACCGGGAGGGGAGCTGGGGTGGGCGGTGGGTTGTGAGGCGGTTCGGCCTGGCTAGACGGCCCTGAAGCACCATTCCGGGTCGCGGTATTCGGAGCTGGGCAGGATGGCGACGCGCGGCGGGAAGATGCGAAGGAGGCTGTAGGTCAGAACCAGCCCGTCGTTCGAGGCGCCCGGGGCGAGCAGGTAGGTGTCCGGATCGCCGTCCGGGCCCTGGGCTGTGCGCCAGGGGTACGGCTGCTTGCTTCCCCTGATCATCATGGTGGGCTGGTTGGGATCACCTTCGCTGCCCAGGTAGTAGCCGGTGGCGACGTTGCGCAGGGTGTAGGTGCCCGATTCGGGCTTCACCTCCCACAGCTGCTGCGCGTTCCCGTCCGGCGGCAGCACTACGATGTCCTCCCCCTTGCCCATGTGGGTGAGGTGCCCGCCAGGGCCCAGGATGGTGAAGGTTCCGGCGGAGATGAGCTGGTCGTTGGCCATACTCCAGGTGCTCCTTTCCGTGATGCTTCGGTGACTCTCTGCGGTCACTCGGGATGCCGACTGGCTCCACGGCATGATTACCGCGTGTGACGATGTTGCTTCGCGGAGTCACCCACTCGGGCTCATGTGTCACAGCCCTTGGCGTGGCCACGTGCGCCGGCTGACTTGAGTACGCGCATCAGATCCACCCGAGTGGCAGGCTCGGTCCACGCGGGATGCCATGGAAGATGTGGCGCGGACACCGGACTCTTCACGGCTCCGCCGGACCGCGCAGCGGCGAACGGCGCGGCGGCCTCATCAGCGCCGTATCCGTCGACTGTGCGCCCCGAGCCCCCCAAGCGCCGACCGGGCTCGTTGGGGCGGACTGGTGCTCGCCAGTCTGCCTGGGCTGGCCGCTCTGCTCGCGCTGCTGTTTACCTGGATGCAAGTGACACAGACCAACAAAGAACTCGGGATCAGCGAGCAGGGCCAGATCACCAACCGATTCAACGCCGCGATCAACAACCTGGGTTCGGCGTCCCTGGATCTACGACTCGGCGGAATCTACGCGCTGGAGCGGATCATGCAGGACTCGGCTCGCGACCAGCCCACCATAATCTCGGTTCTGTCTGCGTATCTGCGGCAACACGCCTCCACTCCAGCCGAGGGCGCCAAGAGGGCACCCGCCGAGTCGGGCGACACCGCAACTCCCCGAGCTGACGTCCAGGCGGTGATGACTGCGCTGGGCCACCGCCGCGCCGATCGCGACCAAGGCGCAATCGTCGACCTTGACCACACTGCTCTGCGTGGAGTCCAGCTGACAAGCGAATCAAGCGCGATCCCATTGCGCAGGGCGAATCTGTCGAAAGCAGATCTCAGCGACTCCACGCTCTCGAACGTGGATCTCCGAAACGCATCACTGGTCGAGGTGAATCTCTCAGGGGCGGAACTGACGGCGTCTCGGCTCGACAACGCATACCTGACGCACGCAAACCTCTCGAACGCTGATCTGTCTGACTCACGCTTGACCGATGCCGACTTGTCCGGAGCAAATCTCACCAGCACGTCCTTCTGCCGTGAGGTGTTTTTTCAACCCGCGCAAGGAAGCCGAAGAGCCCCGGCAGCACGCCTGGGCCGATCCCGACCGGCGGGCGGCGCCGAGAGGGACGGTAAGGCCGCCGACCAGGACTGTGCCGATCTGACCGGCGCGGACTTGACCGGCGCGAACCTGACCGACGCAAGCCTCTTCGGCATGAACCTCACGGAGACGATCTTCTGCCTTGAGGAAGACTCGACTTCTCCCTTCAGCAGCGACTGCGCAACCATGGCCGGCGCCGTACTGCGCCGGTCGAACCTCAGGGGCGCCCACCTGCCAGGGGCGAACCTCAGAGGCGCCGACTTGACCGCCGCCGACTTGGCCGGAGCGGATCTCAGTCATGCAGACTTCACGAAGGCCGACCTCACACAGGCGAACCTCACCGGGGCCAAGGTCACCGGGACGGAGTTCGCGGGAGCCAAGCTGACGGGAGTGCGTGGGCTACCACAATCGCGCTGACACGTTCCGGGTCGCACTGGCCGTGACCTGCTGCGTCACCCAGTGCCCAAGCGGCCCCCGAAGCCGGCCGCCACCCCGTTCAGGTGGCTCCGGACCGGGCTGTGGCGCAGGGTGGATGTGTTCCGCCGTTGCCCACCACGAACCCTCGAAGTACGGGAGGGACACGTGCTCACCGTTCCCGCCTACGCCGCGACGTCCGCGACCGAACCGCTCACCCCCACGACCGTCGAGCGACGGGACCTGGGGCCGCACGACGTCCTGATGGAGATCAAGTACGTCGGTATCTGCCACTCGGACATCCACAACGCCCGCAGCGAGTGGGGCCCGGCGTCCTATCCGATGGTCCCCGGCCACGAGATAGCCGGTGTCGTCGCCGAGGTCGGCTCCGAGGTCACCGGGTACGCTCCCGGCGACCGTGCCGGCGTCGGCTGCATGGTCAACTCCTGCCGGGTGTGCGAACTCTGTCTGAGGGGTGAGGAGCAGTACTGCCTGAACGGCAACACCCTCACGTACGGATCCGTCGACGAGGACGGCACCCTCACACAGGGCGGCTACTCCACGCACGTCGTCGTCAACGACGACTTCGTGCTCCGTCTCCCCGAGACGCTCACCCTCGACGAGGCCGCTCCACTGCTGTGCGCGGGCATCACCACGTACTCCCCGCTGCGGCGCTGGGGCGCGGGACCCGGCAAGAAGGCCGCGGTCGTCGGGCTCGGCGGACTCGGCCACCTGGCGGTCAAGATCGGCCATGCCCTGGGCGCGGAGGTCACCGTCCTGTCCCAGTCGCTGAAGAAGATGGACGACGGCCTGCGCCTCGGCGCACGCGAGTACTTCGCCACCAGCGACCCGGCCACCTTCGAGCAGCTCGCCGGCGCCTTCGACCTCATCGTCAACACGGTCAGCGCGCGAATCGACCTGGACGCCCACCTCGGGCTGCTGAAGCCGGGCGGAGCCTTCATCAACCTCGGCGCTCCCCCCGAAGCGCTCTCGCTCAACGCGTTCTCCCTCGTCATGCACGGCCACATCTGCGCCGGTTCCCTCATCGGCGGCATCCGCGAGACCCAGGAGATGCTCGACTTCTGCGGCGCACACGGCGTCGGCGCCGAGGTCGAGATCATCCCGGCCGCGAAGATCAACGAAGCCTTCGAGCGGATGCTCGCCTCGGACGTGCGCTACCGCTTCGTCATCGACACCTCGACGCTCGCCTGACCGACGCCCGCGCGGGAGTTCCTGGTGCCCCGTCGGACGACGGCCTCGATGTCCCCGGCCTCCCGGGCCATCTGCCCCCCGCTGTGACCCGCCCGCCGATGCGCTCAGTGCGGATACGCGGGCGACACCGCCGCCTCGCTGATCCGCCGCGGCTGCCCCGAACCGTCCGCCGGGACCTGGTACAGGTCCGCGCCGTAGTCCCCGGGCAGGGCGTAGACGATCGTGCGGGTGTCCTTCCAGACCACCTGGTCGTCCACGCTCCGCGGCTCGGCGAGCGGAGTCTCGCGCATCGTGTGCAGGTCGAGGACGTACAGGCGCCAAGGGGCGTCCTTGGACAGGCCCTTGACCCGTTTCTTGTACGCGACGCGGGTTCCGTCGGGGGAGAGGGACGGGCACTCGACGTTCGCGTGCAGGGTGGTGACCGTGCGCGTGCGCAGGTCGCCCCGCACCAGATAGGTGCTGCCCCTGGTCGCCAGCGTCGCGTAGAACGTGCGGTCGTCGGCGGCGAACGTCACGCCCCAGAAGTTGGTGTCCGCCGCACGGTACGAGTGCCCGTCCTTGACGATCCGGAAGGCCTCCAGGGACGGGATCAGCTCGCCCGTGCGGGCGTCCACGATCGCCGTGCGCGTGGAGAAGTTCGTACCGGCGTACGAGTCACCGCCGACGAACGCCGTCCAGGCCGCGAAGTGCCCGGTGGGGGAGACCCGGGCGCGGGACGGGATGCCCGGGACGTCGTAGTGGTCCCGGGCACGGAGACGGTCGTCCAGGATCAGGGCGCGGTAGGTGTCCGAGACCGGGCCGTGCACCGCCTGCAGGCACACGCCGGTGCCCGAGGCGGCGTAGAAACGCAGGCACTTGACGCCCGAGGCGGTGCGCGGCCCGGCCGGGTCCGAGGCCGGGACCGTCGTCAGCTCGTCCCGGTGCGGTCCCCACGCCATGTTGCGGAACACCATGCGGCCGTGCCCGGTCAGGGACACCGTGCCCGGCGTGACCTTCGGGCCGCCCGCCTGCGTCTGGTCGCGGCGGTCCGCGCGCGCCGACGCGTGCAGGACGGACGCCACCCCCACCGCCGCCAGCGCGACGACGGCCGAGAGCAGGATCAGGATGCGGGTGCGTACGGTCATGCGGTGACGGTGCCTTCCGGGCGCAGGGTGAGGGAGAACGCGGCACAGCCGGCCAGGGCCACCACCGCACCCGCCAGCGCGGCCCGGTCGCCCCACACCGTCCAGGCGGCGCCGAACAGCAGCGAGCAGGCGAACCGGGCCAGCGCCTGCCCGGTCTGCACGACGGCCAGGCCGGACGAGCGCAGTGCCTCCGGCACGCCCTGCGAGGCCGCCGCCATCAGCACCCCGTCCGTTGCCGCGTAGAAGCCGCCGTGCAGGGCCAGGACGAGGTACGGCAGGGCAGCGCCGTGCCAGGAGGTGAGCAGCAGCGCGTACGCGACGAGCAGGGCTCCGTGACCGGCCAGGAAGACGGCCCACCGGCCCACCCGGTCGGCGAGCCGGCCGAGCGGGACGGCCAGCAGCAGGAACGCGGCCGCCGTGCCGAGCGGCAGCAGCGCGAACCAGCGGTCGGGGACGCCCAGCCGGCGCTGCAGCAGCAGATAGACGAAGGAGTCGCTGACCGTGGCCAGCCCCAGCAGCAGGGCACAGACGGTGATCCGGCGCAGGTCCCGTCGGCCGAGCAGCCCCACCGCGGCACGCAGGGTGGGCCGCGCGTCGTCCTCGCCGGCCTCGGTCTTCCGGCGGCCACCCGGTACGAACAGCACCAGCACCAGTACCCCGAACACGGCCACGCAGAAGCTGACCGTGAACACCGCGTCGTAGCCGTCGACCGTGGCCCGCAGGATCAGGAACGCCACCAGCGGCCCGAGCAGGGCGCCCGCGGTGTCCATGGCCCGGTGCACACCGAAGGCGCGGCCCCGGGTCTCCGGCGTGCTGGAGAGTGAGATCAGCGCGTCACGCGGGGCCGTACGCAGTCCCTTGCCGGTGCGGTCGGCGGCCAGGATCAGCCCGATGGGGGTGAGCGAGTGCGCGACCAGCAACAACGGCTTGCACAGCGCCGAGACGCCGTAGCCGAAGCCGGCCACCCACTTGTGCCGCCCGCCCCCGCGGTCGGCGAGATGCCCGCCCGCGAGCCGCACGAGTGCCGAGAAGCCGTTGTAGATCCCGTCGAGCAGCCCGAAGCCCAGGGGACTGAGACCCAGCCCCGTCACCAGGTAGAGCGGGAGCACCGCGGTGACCATCTCGGACGACACGTCGGTGACGAGACTGACGGTGCCGAGGGCGAGGACCGTGGGGGCGACCACGGCGCGGTGCCGCCCGGCGGAAGGCCGGACGGCACCGTCCGCGGACGCCGGCGCACCGGGAGTGTTGGCGCGGCTGTCCGCTACGTACACGTCAGGACGTCCAGATACCGGTGATGTCCTGGGCGGAGGCCGCGTTGCCCGCGTGGGTCGTCAGGCCCTGGGTGTCCTCCAGGGTGCGCAGCATGTCGTAGTGGTTGTAGGTGGTGGACGAGGAGGACCCCGCCGCCACCGGCTGGCCGTACAGCACCGTCGGGATCCGGTTGCCGCTGAGCCGGTTGTCCTCGTCGAAGGTGACGACGAGCAGACTGTTGTGGGTCTTGGCCCAAGTGGCGTACGCACCGAGGTTGTTCTTCAGCCAGGTGTCACCGGTCGACACCGAGCAGTCGTGCATGTCGCTGCACAGGTTGGGGACCACGAACGACATCTGAGGCAGCGTCGAGTAGTCGGACGGGAACTGCGTGAAGGTCTTGGCGCTCGACGTCGGCACGTTGCTGAAGCCGAACCAGGGGTTGTGCTTGCGCGCGTACTTGCCGCTGCTGCACGTGGTCGAACCCTGGCTGGGCAGCGTCTCGTTGTAGCTGGCCCAGCTGCGGCCGGCGGCGATCTGCTCGGAGGCCAGGTTCGCCGCCGAGGAGAAGCCCGGGGTGTAACAGCTGTCGTCCGTGATTCCCTGCGTGGAGCCGGAGAACAGGGCGAAGTAGTTCGGCTGGCTCGGGTGGGTGATGGCGTAGGACTGGGTCAGGCCGGCGCCGCCGGACTTGAGCGAGTTGATGTACGGGGCGCTGGAGGAGCCGATCACCTGGCTGTAGGCGTGGTTCTCGAAGACCACGACGACCACGTGGTCCGGGCTGGGGACGGCGCCCGCGGCGTGCGCGGTCTCACCACCGAGCCCGGTCCACACGCCGAACGCGGCCGCGGTGAAGGCCGCAGCGGACGCCACGACGGTGCGGGCACGGCGGTACACGGAACTGCCGGACACATCAACCTCCGGGTAGGGGGGCGGGGTTGGCGGTGCGGACAGAGCATGCACACGCCAATATTCCCCAGCCCCACCTCACTCAACCCGGGGAATGAAGACCACGTGAACTACTGCTCCCGGTGGGCCGGTCCAGCGAGCCCCTGACACGGCGGCACGGTGATCCGCCGCGCGCACTCCTGGATGGCGGCCACCCGTCCGGCCGTACCACGGGCCCCACGTGCCGCACCCGCGCACGGCGGGAAGGGGACGCGCCGGGTGGTGTCCGCCCGCAGCGGCCGGCGAGAACTCGGTCACGACTCACCCCACAGCCCGCCGGACCGAGGACGGACACCGCCCGGCGCGGCCGCCACCCACCCACCACAGCGGGCGAGACCCAAGCCACGGAGCCCCCGAACGGGCCGCCGCAGGCGCCGAGCCAAGCCGCAACGCGCCCGCGCAGGCCGCCGCAGGCGAAGAGCGCAACCCACCGGGGGGCCCGCCGCGGGCGCAAGGTGTCGGTATGAGGGGGCCGCGCGGCCCGCCGCGGGCACGGGGTGCAACCCACCACGCACGCGAATGGACCGCCGCAGGCACAGAGCCAAGCCGCAACGCCCCCGCGCAGGCGGCGGCAGGCGAAGAGCGCAACCCACCAGGCAACGGCCCGGCCCGCCGCAGGCGTAACGCACCCGCGCCAGGGCAACGGCCCGGCCCGCCGCAGGCGTAACGCACCCGCGCCAGGGCAACGGCCCGGCCCGCCGCACGCGAACCGCACCCGCGCCAGGGCAACGGCCCGGCCCGCCGCACGCGAACCGCACCCGCGCCAGGGCACCGCCCAGCCCGCCGCACGCGAAACCCACCCGCGCCACAGCACCGCCCAGCCCGCAGCAGGCGCAGCGCACCGGCACCACAGCACCCCCCAGCCCGCGGCAGGCGCAACGCACCCCGCGCCACGGCACCGCCCGGCCCGCCGCACGCGAAACCCACCCGCACCACAGCACCCCCCGGTCCGCCGCAGGCGCAACGCACCCGCACAACACACCGCCCAGCCCGCCGCACGCGAAACCCACCCGCGCCACAGCACCCCCCAGCCCGCCGCAGGCGCAACGCACCCCGCGCCACGGCACCGCCCGGCCCGCCGCACGCGAACCGCACCCGCGCCACAGCACCCCCCGGTCCGCCGCAGGCGCAACGCACCCGCACAACACACCGTCCAGCCCGCCGCACGCGAAACCCACCCGCGCCACAGCCCCCCCCCAGCCCGCCGCACGCGAACCGCACCCGCACCACAGCACCCCCCAGCCCGCCGCAGGCGCAACGCACCCCGCACAACAGCACCGCCCAAGCGCCGCAGGCGCCCTCTGCGGTTAGGCTCTGGCCAGGACGACCGAGATCCAGGGGAGGCCACGGATGACGCCGGGGCGCAGGAGCAGTACCTTCACGCGACTGCTGCGGCACGGCTTCACGGATCCATCCGCCGCCGAGCGTCTCCTGGACAGCGGTGAGCTGGCCCCCCTCCGTGACGACCCCGTCCTCCTGGAGGCCCTGGGCGCCACCGCCGACCCCGACCTCGCCCTGCACGGCCTGGTCCGGCTTCTGGAGTCCCAGGCCGCCCCCGCCGCCCGCCGCGAACTGCTGGACACCCTGATAGCGGCCAAGCCCCTCCGAGACCGCCTCCTGGGTGTACTCGGTGCCTCCGCCGCCCTGGCCGACCACCTCGCCCGCCACCCGAGCGACTGGCAGGCGCTGGTCACCTACGAGCCCCGGGACCTGCACCCCGGCGTGGAGGAGTTCGAGCGAGGCCTGGCGGAGGCCGTCGACCCCATCTCGCTGCGGGTGGCCTACCGCCGGTGCCTGCTGTCGATAGCGGCACGTGACGTGTGCGGAACGACGGACGTCCACGAGACCGCCGCCGAACTGGCCGACCTTGCCACAGCCACTCTCCGTGCGGCCTTGGCCCTGGCTGTGGCGGGCGCCCCCGGGGACGCCGCGGTCTGCCGTCTCGCGGTGATCGCGATGGGCAAGTGCGGCGGCCACGAGCTGAACTACGTCTCGGACGTGGACGTGATCTTCGTGGCCGAGGCGGCCGAAGGCGCGGACGAGGGCAAGGCTCTCAAGTCCGCGACCAAGCTGGCCTCGCACATGATGCGGATCTGCTCCGAGACGACCGTCGAGGGCTCGATCTGGCCGGTGGACGCCAACCTCCGCCCCGAGGGCCGCAACGGCCCGCTCGTCCGCACCCTCAGCAGCCACCTCGCCTACTACCAACGCTGGGCCAAGACCTGGGAGTTCCAGGCCCTGCTCAAGGCCCGCCCGGTGGCCGGGGACGCCACCCTCGGCCAGGCGTACGTCGACGCGCTCGAACCCCTCGTCTGGAAGGCGGCCGAGCGCGAGAACTTCGTGGCCGACGTGCAGAAGATGCGCCGCAGGGTGGTGGAGAACATCCCCGCCGCCGAGGTCGAGCGCGAGCTGAAACTGGGCCCGGGCGGCCTGCGAGACGTCGAGTTCGCCGTCCAGCTCCTCCAGCTGGTGCACGGCCGCACCGACCCCTCCCTGCGCAGCGGCACCACCCTCGACGCGCTCCAGGCACTCGCGGCCGGCGGCTACGTGGGCCGTGAGGACGCCGCCCGCCTCGACGCGGCCTACCGCTTCCTGCGCTCCATGGAGCACCGCATCCAGCTCTACCGGCTGCGCCGCACCCACCTCGTCCCCGAGGCGGAGGCCGACCTGCGCCGCCTCGGCCGCTCCCTGGGCCTGCGCACCGACCCGGTGGCCGAGCTGCAGCGCGAGTGGAAGCGGCACACCGGTGTCGTACGCCGTCTGCACGAGAAGCTGTTCTACCGACCGCTGCTCGACGCGGTGGCGCAACTGGCCCCCGGCGAGGCCAGGCTGAGCGCGGAGGCGGCCCGCGAGCGCCTGGTCGCCCTGGGCTACGCCGACCCGGCGGCGGCCCTGCGCCACCTGGAGGCCCTGGCCTCCGGCGTGACCCGCAAGGCGGCCATCCAGCGCACCCTGCTGCCCGTGCTCCTCGGCTGGTTCGCGGACTCCGCCGACCCGGACGCGGGCCTGCTCAACTTCCGCAAGGTCTCCGACGCCCTCGGCAAGACCCCCTGGTACCTCAGGCTGCTCAGGGACGAGGGCGCGGCCGCCGAGAACCTGGCCCGCGTCCTGTCGGCGGGCCGCCTCGCCCCGGACCTGCTGATGCGCGCCCCGGAGGCGGTGGCGCTGCTGGGCGACGGCGACGGCGGCGGTCTGGAGCCGCGCGAGCGCGCCCCGCTGGAGCAGGAGATCCTCGCCGCCGTGCGCCGCGCCGGCAACGCCGAGCAGGGCGTCACCGCGGCCCGCGGGGTCCGCCGGCGCGAGCTGTTCCGTACTGCGGCCGGAGACATCGTGTCCTCGTACGGCACCGAGACCAACCCCGCCGAGGCGGACCAGGGTGCCCTGGTGGACCGGGTCGGCGCCGCCGTCTCCGACCTGACCGCGGCCACCCTCGCGGGCACCCTGCGCGCGGTGGTCCGCGACGGCTGGGGCGACACCCTGCCGACCCGGTTCGCGATCATCGGGATGGGCCGTTTCGGCGGTCACGAGCTGGGCTACGGCTCCGACGCCGACGTGCTGTTCGTGCACGAGCCGCAGGACGGTGTGGACGAGCGGGAGGCCGCGCAGGCCGCGAACAAGGTCGTCGCCGAGATGCGCCGCCTGCTGCAGCTGCCCAGCGCCGACCCGCCGCTGCTCATCGACGCGGACCTGCGCCCCGAGGGCAAGTCCGGGCCGCTGGTGCGCACCCTGAACTCGTACGAGGCGTACTACCGGCGCTGGTCCCTGGTCTGGGAGTCGCAGGCGCTGCTGCGGGCCGAGCCGGTCGCCGGGGACGAGGACCTGGGGCGCCGCTTCACCGAGCTGATCGACCCGCTGCGCTACCCGGAGCGTGGCCTGGGCGACGACGCGGTGCGTGAGATCCGCCGGCTGAAGGCACGGATGGAGGCCGAGCGGCTGCCGCGCGGCGCCGACCCCAGGCTGCACACCAAGCTCGGTCCCGGCGGCCTGTCCGACGTCGAGTGGACGGTCCAGCTGATCCAGATGCGCCACGGCTGGCACGAGCCCGGCCTGCGCACCACCCGTACCCGTGAGGCCCTGGCCCACGCCCACGCGGCCGGGCTGATCGCCGCCGAGGACGCGGCCGTGCTGGACGAGGCGTGGGTGCTGGCCACCCGGGTGCGCAACGCGGTCATGCTGGTCCGCGGCCGGGCCGGGGACACCTTCCCGACCGAACCCCGCGAGCTGGCCGCGGTCGGCCGCGCCCTGGGCTACGGCGCCGGGCACGCCGGGGACATGCTGGACGCCTACCGCCGTACGACCCGGAAGGCACGCACGGTCGTGCAGGACCTGTTCTACGCGGACGGGGGCTGAGCCTTCCACGCGGACGGTCGCCGGGCCGGTTCGGCCTGCTACGCGGACGGTTGCCGGGCCGGCTCGGCGGTGCGGGCCGGGGCCGGCATCAGCCTCGGCAGGGCGTACGGCTGGCTGCCGTACCAGAGCCGGGCCGCCGTGAAACCGAAGGCCAGGCAGAGGACGCCGCCCACCGCGTCCAGCCAGAAGTGGTTGGCCGTGGCAACGATCACCAGCAGTGTGGTCGCGGGGTAGAGCAGCCCGAGGACCCGTACCCACGGCACGGAGGCCAGTGCGAAGACGGTCAGCCCGCACCACAGCGACCAGCCGATGTGCATGGACGGCATCGCCGCGTACTGGTTCGACATGTGTTTCAGATCGCCCGAGGCCATCGAGCCCCAGGTGTGGTGCACCATCACCGTGTCCACGAAGCGGCCGCCGTTCATCAGCCGGGGCGGGGCCAGCGGGAACAGGTAGTACCCGACGAGCGCCACACCCGTGGTCGCGAACAGGGCCAGCCGGGTCGCCGCGTAGCGGCCGGGATGCCAGTGGTACAGCCACACCAGAACACCCAGCGTGACCACGAAGTGCAGGGTGGCGTAGTAGTAGTTCATGCCGATGATCAGCCAATGCACCGCGTTCGCGGCGTGGTTGACCGACTCCTCGACGGCGACGCCCAGCCGGTGCTCCAGACGCCAGACCCAGTCGGCGTTGCGCAGCGCCTGGGCCTTCTGCTCCGGGACCGCGTTGCGGATCAGGGAGTACGTCCAGTAACTCACCGCGATGAGCAGGATCTCGAACCACAGCCGGGGCCTGCGCGGGTGGCGCAGCCGGTCCCTCAGACCCTGTCTGCCCTCGCCCGTGACGGCCTGCGGAACGGCCACCTTCTCGCGACCTTCCGAATCTGTCACGGTCGAGTCACTCATAGCCACAGAGTCTGCCAGAAAAGGCTTCCTCGCCAGATCATCCCAAGGTCGGGTCCACCCCGCACGTTCTACGACATACGGAGGACATTCGGTGCCGATGCGGTCGAACCCCGCACCACCAGCTCCGGCATGAACACGAACTCGCTGTGCGGCGCGGGCGTCCCGCCGATCTCCTCCAGCAGCGTGCGTACCGCTGCCTGGCCCATCGCCGGTACCGGCTTGCGGACCGTGGTCAGCGGCGGGTCGGTGAAGGCGATCAGCGGGGAGTCGTCGAAGCCCACCACGGACACGTCCCGCGGCACCTCCAGGCCCAGCTGCCGGGCGGCCCGTATGGCACCGAGCGCCATCATGTCGCTCGCGCACACCACCGCCGTGCAGTCGCGCTCGATCAGCGCGGTCGCGGCCGCCTGGCCGCCCTCCAGCGTGTACAGCGAGTGCTGGATCAGCTCGGTCTCCACCGTCTGGGCGTTCAGCCCCAGCTGCTCCTGCATCGCCCGTACGAAGCCCTCGATCTTACGCTGCACCGGCACGAACCGCTTCGGGCCGAGCGCGAGACCGATCCGGGTGTGGCCCAGCGACGCCAGGTGCGTCACCGCCAGCGTCATCGCGGCCCGGTCGTCGGGGGAGATGAACGGCGCCTGCACCTGCGGCGAGAACCCGTCCACCAGGACGAACGGCACGCCCTGCGCCCGCAGCCGCTCGTAGCGCTGCATGTCGGCGGTGGTGTCGGCGTGCAGCCCGGAGACGTAGATGATCCCCGCCACCCCGCGGTCCACCAGCATCTCGGTCAGCTCGTCCTCCGTCGACCCGCCCGGGGTCTGGGTGGCGAGCACCGGGGTGTAGCCCTGCCGGGTGAGTGCCTGGCCGATGACCTGGGCCAGGGCAGGGAATATCGGGTTCTCCAGCTCCGGTGTGATCAGGCCCACCAGGCCCTCGCTGCGCTGCCGCAGGCGTACCGGGCGCTCGTAGCCGAGCACGTCCAGCGCGGCGAGCACCGACTGGCGGGTGGTGGCGGCGACGCCCGGCTTCCCGTTGAGGACCCGGCTGACGGTCGCTTCGCTCACCCCCGCCTGCGCAGCGATGTCCGCAAGCCGTGTGGTCACGGCACTGGACTGTACCGGCCGCACCGCGCCTTGCACACCGACGGGACGCCGCGCGCGGGCGGTCGCACGGCCTGCCGTGGATTGCTGCGTCATCGCACTCCCTCGAAACAGTGGCGGCAAGAGCTTGCAGAGTCTTGCACAAGTGTCCCTCTGCCCGCTCAACGGCTTCAATAAGCGGTTACACGGGTGTCGAGGGGAGGTCACGGGCCGGTAACCATCGTGGTGTCTTGCACATTTTTTCTGCAAGGTCTTTCGCAGGTCTTACATCGCTGTTACGTTCCAGTCGCCCGGCGGCCGCAACGGCGCAGTCGGCAAGACCGCGGGGACGGCGGACGGGCCCTCCCTGCATCACACGGGCTTTAACCCTCAAGGAGAACTCATGCGGCGTGGCATAGCGGCCTCCGCGCTGGTGGCGTCCCTCGCCCTGGCGGCGACGGCGTGCGGCGGGAGCGACAGCGACAGCAAGTCGGACGGCCCGGTCACCATCACCTGGTGGGACACCTCCAACGCCACCAATGAGGCGCCGACGTACAAGGCCGTGATCAAGCAGTTCGAGGCCGCCAACAAGAACATCAAGGTCAAGTACGTCAACGTCCCCTTCGACCAGGCGCAGAACAAGTTCGACACCGCCGCCGGTTCCAAGGGCGCCCCGGACGTGCTGCGCTCCGAGGTCGGCTGGACCCCGGCCTTCGCGAAGAAGAGCTACTTCCTGCCGCTGGACGGCACCGACGCCCTCACCGACCAGGCCAAGTTCCAGCCGAACCTGATCAAGCAGGCCCAGTACGAGGGCAAGACCTACGGCGTGCCGTTCGTCACCGACACCCTCGCCCTGGTCTACAACAAGGCCCTGTTCAAGAAGGCCGGCATCACCGAGGCCCCCAAGACCTGGGACGAGCTGAAGTCCGACGCCGCCAAGATCAAGGCCAAGACGAAGGTCGACGGCTACTGGGGCTCCACCCAGGCCTACTACGCGCAGTCCTTCCTCTACGGCGAGGGCACCGACACCGTCGACGCCGCCGCCAAGAAGATCACGGTGAACTCCGACGCCGCCAAGAAGGCGTACGGCACCTGGCTGGGCCTCTTCTCCGGCAAGGGCCTGCACAAGGCCGACACCACCGCCGACGCGTACGCCCACATCCAGGACGCGTTCGTCAACGGCAAGGTCGCCGCGATCATCCAGGGCCCCTGGGAGATCACGAACTTCTACAAGGGCTCGGCCTTCTCGGACAAGTCCAACCTGGGCATCGCCACCGTCCCGGCCGGTTCCTCCGGCAAGGCGGGCGCCCCGACCGGCGGCCACAACCTCTCGGTCTACGCCGGCTCCGACAAGGCCCACCAGGCCGCGGCGCTGAAGTTCGTGCAGTTCATGACCTCGGCGAAGTCCCAGGAGACCATCGCCCTGAAGAACTCCACGCTGCCGACCCGCTCGGACGCCTACACCGCCCAGGTCAAGGCCGACCCCGGCATCGCCGGCTACCAGGGCGTCCTCGCCGCCGCCCAGCCGCGCCCGGCGCTGCCCGAGTACAGCTCCCTGTGGGGGCCGCTGGACACCGAGCTGCCCAAGATCGCCGGTGGCAAGGAGTCGCTGGACAAGGGCCTGAGCAACGCCGAGCTGGCCATGACCAAGCTGGTGCCGGACTTCAGCAAGTAAGCCCGCCTGGCCGCCGGATCTTCCCCACGCTCGAATGAACTCGCGCGGGGGGACCCCCACCCATCGGGGGAAGGATCCGGCGGCCATCGGCCTATGCCCCAGCCCAACCCCTGAACCATCAGAAGGTGTCGAACCATGACAGTCGCCATCGACCGCGCGACCGGCAAGCGCCGCGGTGACCGCGCGCCTCGGCCTGGGCTGGGGCAGCGCATCAAGAACGGTTACCAGAAACACTGGTACGCCTACGCGATGATCGCCCCGGTGGTCATCGTGCTCGGTGTCATCGTGGGCTACCCCCTGGTGCGGGGCCTCTACCTGACCCTCACCGACGCCAACAGCCTGAACTCCGCGCGCACGATCGGCGTCAACCACATCGCCGCCACCTACAAGTTCATCGGCCTGGACAACTACAAGGACATCCTGTTCGGCCCGACCGCGTACGACCGCTTCTGGTCGCACTTCCTGTGGACCGTCTTCTGGACGGCGGCCTGTGTGTTCCTGCACTACACGATCGGCCTCGGCCTCGCGCTCATGCTCAACCAGAAGCTGCGCGGCCGCACCTTCTACCGGCTGATGCTGGTCCTGCCCTGGGCCGTGCCGACCTTCGTCACCGTCTTCTCCTGGCGGATCATGCTCGCCGACTCCGGCGTGCTCAACCAGCTCCTCGGCGCCCTCCACCTGCCCCAGCCGCAGTGGCTCGAGGACACCTTCTGGCAGCGGTTCGCCGCGATCATGGTCAACACCTGGTGCGGTGTGCCGTTCATGATGCTCTCGCTGCTCGGCGGCCTGCAGTCCATCGACTCCACGCTCTACGAGGCCGCGGAGATGGACGGCGCCAGCGCCTGGCAGCAGTTCCGGCACGTCACCCTGCCCGGCCTGCGCTCGGTCAGCTCCACCGTGGTGCTGCTCGGCATCATCTGGACCTTCAACCAGTTCGCGATCATCTTCCTGCTGTTCGGCCCCACCGGCGCGCCCGACGCCCAGATCCTCGTGACCTGGGCCTACTTCCTGGGCTTCGGACAGCAGCCGCGCGACTTCGCCCAGTCCGCCGCGTACGGCGTACTGCTGCTGTCGATCCTGACCGTCTTCACCTCCTTCTACTTCCGCTGGCTGAAGCGCAATGACCAGCTCGCCGTCTGACGCCGCAGGAGCCGCCGCCATGAGCACCACGACCCTCGAAAAGACCCGGACGGAGCCGACGCCTGCCCCGCAGCCCCCGCGCCGGACCCGCCGGCGCGGCGAGCGCAGCCCGCTCGGCGCAGCCCTCCTGCACGGCGGCCTCGTCGTCGCGAGCCTCATCGCACTTGCCCCGGTGGCCTGGCTGTTCTTCCTGTCCCTCGGCCCGGACAAGGACGACTACCTGCACCCCGGCAGGATCGCCGGCAAACTCTCCTTCTCCAACTACAGCTTCGTGCTGGAGCACACCGCCTTCTTCGACTGGTTCAAGTCGACGATGATCGTGGCCGGCGGCACCACCCTGATCGGTGTCTTCGTCGCCGCGACCACCGGATACGCGGTCTCCCGCATGCGCTTCCCCGGCTACAAGTCGCTGATGTGGGTGCTGCTGCTCACCCAGGCCTTCCCGATCGCCATCCTGATCGTGCCGATGTACGAGATCTTCAGCGAACTCGGGCTCATCGACACCTACTGGTCGCTGATCGTCATCAACTGCACCACCGCCGTGCCCTACAGCGCGTGGCTGCTCAAGGGGTACTTCGACACCATCCCCTTCGAGATCGACGAGGCCGGACGCGTGGACGGGCTCAGCCCCTTCGGCACCTTCTTCCGGCTGATCCTGCCGCTGGCCCGCCCCGGGCTGGCCGTCGCCGCCTTCTACAACTTCATCACCGCCGTCGGTGAGGTGGCCTTCGCGACCACCTTCATGCTCGACGACTCGAAGTACACCTTCGCCGTCGGTCTGCAGACCTTCGTCAGCGAGCACGACGCGCAGTGGAACTACATGGCCGCCACCGCGGTGCTGATCGCGATACCCGTGTCGGTGTTCTTCTACCTCGTGCAGAAGAACCTCGTCACCGGTCTCACCGCAGGCGGCACCAAGGGCTGAGGCCCGTTCCGCACCGGACTCCCGCGCGCCTGTCCGCGCGGGTAGGCGGCCGCGGTGTCCATCCGACCCCGCTGACACCGCGGCCGCCTCGCACGCCCCCTGGCCCCTGTCGCCGTACCCACTACATGACCCGAACTCCCTTAAGCATCAAGGACGCCATGAGCCAGCAGCACTCCGCAGCCCCGGCCGACGACTCCGCCGTCGCCACCGTCGCCAAGCACCGCGACTGGTGGCGGGACGCGGTGATCTACCAGGTCTATCCGCGCAGCTTCGCCGACAGCAACGGCGACGGCATGGGCGACCTGGAAGGCGTACGCTCCCGACTCCCGTACCTGCGCGACCTCGGCGTCGACGCCGTGTGGCTCAGCCCCTTCTACGCCTCCCCGCAGGCCGACGCCGGCTACGACGTCGCCGACTACCGCGCCGTCGACCCCATGTTCGGCAACCTGCTCGACGCCGACGCGCTGATCCGCGACGCCCACGAGCTGGGTCTGCGGGTGATCGTCGACCTGGTCCCGAACCACTCCTCGGACCAGCACGAGTGGTTCAAGCGCGCCCTCGCGGACGGCCCCGGCTCGCCCCTGCGCGAGCGCTACCACTTCCGCCCCGGCAAGGGCGAGAACGGCGAACTCCCGCCGAACGACTGGGAGTCGATCTTCGGCGGCCCCGCCTGGACCCGGGTCGAGGACGGCGAGTGGTACCTCCACCTCTTCGCGCCCGAGCAGCCCGACTTCAACTGGGAGCACCCGGCGGTCGGCGACGAGTTCCGCTCCATCCTGCGCTTCTGGCTGGACATGGGCGTGGACGGCTTCCGCATCGACGTCGCCCACGGACTGGTGAAGGCCGACGGCCTCCCGGACCTGGGTTCCCACGACCAGCTCAAGCTGCTGGGCAACGATGTCATGCCGTTCTTCGACCAGGACGGCGTGCACGCCATCTACCGCCAGTGGCGCGTGGTCCTCGACGAGTACGCCGGTGAGCGCATCTTCGTGGCCGAGGCGTGGACCCCGACCGTCGAGCGCACCGCCAACTACGTCCGCCCGGACGAGCTGCACCAGGCCTTCAACTTCCAGTACCTGGGCACGGAGTGGGACGCGAAGGAACTGCGGACGGTCATCGACCGCACCCTGGAGGCGATGCGCCCGGTCGGCGCCCCCGCCACCTGGGTCCTGTCCAACCACGACGTCACCCGCCACGCGACGCGCTTCGCCAACCCCCCGGGTCTCGGCACCCAGATCCGCACGGCGGGCGACCGCGAGCTGGGCCTTCGCAGGGCCCGTGCGGCGACCCTCCTCATGCTGGCCCTGCCCGGCTCGGCATACGTGTACCAGGGCGAGGAACTGGGCCTCCCGGACGTCGTGGACCTGCCCGACGAGGTGCGCCAGGACCCGGCGTTCTTCCGCGGCGCCGGCCAGGACGGCTTCCGCGACGGCTGCCGGGTGCCGATCCCGTGGACCCGCGAGGGCTCCTCGTACGGCTTCGGCAGCGGCGGCAGCTGGCTGCCCCAGCCGTCGGCCTGGGCGGAGCTGAGTGTCGAGGCGCAGTCGGGCGTCCCCGGTTCGACGCTGGAGCTGTACCGCTCGGCGCTGGGCATCCGCCGGTCGCAGCCCGACCTGGGCGCGGGCGAGGCGGTGGAGTGGCTGCGCGCGCCGGAGGGTGTGCTGGCCTTCCGCCGGGGCGAGTTCGTGTGTGTCGCGAACACCACCGGCGAGTCCGTGACGACCCCGTCCCACGGCCGTGTCCTGCTCGCCAGCGGTGAGGTGACCGAGGCCGACGGCGAGGCGAAGGTGCCCGCCGACACGACCGTGTGGTGGACGACGGCGTGATAACCGCTCGGTAACTTCTTCCGTCAACTTCTTACGGCCCGCTGCCCTTTTGGGTGGCGGGCCTTTAACATCTGGCCACCGCAAGGTTTCTGAAAGATTTCGGCAAGGCCTTCAACGGAGAAGGAACCCCCACATGGCCAGCAGCAGAATCGTTTCGGGTGCCCTCGCCCTCACCGCGGCGGCGGCCGTCCTCGCCCCAGGGACCGCCGCTTACGCCTCCCCGCCCGGCACCAAGGACGTCACCGCGGTCCTCTTCGAGTGGAAGTACTCCTCGGTCGCCCGCGAGTGCACCAACACCCTCGGCCCCGCCGGCTACGGCTACGTCCAGGTCTCCCCGCCCGCCGAGCACATACAGGGCTCGCAGTGGTGGACGTCGTACCAGCCGGTGTCGTACAAGATCGCGGGCCGCCTCGGCGACCGCACCGCCTTCCAGAGCATGGTGAACACGTGCCACGCGGCCGGCGTGAAGGTCGTGGTCGACACGGTCGTCAACCACATGGCGGCGGGCTCGGGCACCGGCACGGGCGGCTCGTCGTATACGAAGTACAACTACCCCGGTCTGTACTCCTCCTACGACCTCGACGACTGCACCGCCCAGGTCACCAACTACCAGGACCGCTGGAACGTCCAGCACTGCGAACTGGTCGGCCTGGCCGACCTGGACACGGGCGAGGAGTACGTCCGCAAGACGATCGCCGGCTATATGAACGACCTGCTCACGCTGGGGGTCGACGGCTTCCGGATCGACGCCGCCAAGCACATCCCGGCCGACGACCTGGCCAACATCAAGAGCCGTCTGGCCAACCCCTCCGTCTACTGGAAGCAGGAGGTCATCTACGGCGCGAACGAGGCCGTCCAGCCCTCCGAGTACACCGGCAACGGAGACGTCCAGGAGTTCCGCTACGCCTACGACCTCAAGCGTGTCTTCAACAACGAGAAGCTCGCCTATCTGACCAACTACGGCGAGGGCTGGGGCTACCTGAGCAGCTCGGTGGCCGGCGTCTTCGTCGACAACCACGACACGGAACGCAACGGCTCCACCCTCAACTACAAGGACGGCGCCAACTACACCCTGGCCAACGTCTTCATGCTGGCCTACCCCTACGGAGCCCCGGACATCAACTCCGGTTACGAGTGGTCCGATGTGGACGCGGGGCCGCCCAACGGCGGTACGGTGAACGCCTGCTGGCAGGACGGCTGGAAGTGCCAGCACGCCTGGCCGGAGATCATCCGCATGGTCGCCTTCCGCAACGCGACCCGAGGCCAGGCCGTCTCCGACTGGTGGGACAACGGCAACAACGCGATCGCCTTCGGCCGGGGCGGCAAGGGCTATGTGGCGATCAACCACGAGTCCTCGTCCCTGACCCGCACGTACCAGACCTCGCTGCCCGCGGGCACCTACTGCAACGTCCAGAACAACACGACGGTGGCGGTGAACTCCGCGGGGCAGTTCACCGCCACCTTGGGCTCGAACACGGCGCTCGCGATCTACGCCGGCAAGTCGAGCTGCTGAGCCCGGGGCACTACTTCCAGGTGTCGCGGGTGGTGCAGCCGGACGAACTGCCCGTCGTGTACGAGCGGTTCGTCCCGGACTCCCGGGTCACGTTCCCGGAGCCGAAGCCGCTCACGGACGACGACTTGGTCTGCCGGTCGGAGACGGCCGCCGTGTCGACGGCGTGGTGCCAGGCCACCATGCCGACGACCGCCGTGTCGCGGTCCGAGTTCAACAACCCGTGAGAGTGCGGCTGTTGGGAAGGAGGCATCAAGGTTGACGCTGAAACTTCTTGCTATGAATTTCAAGGGTCTTGCTGTAAACCTTTCGACGGCGGTACGGTCGCGCGGGGTCGGACCCAAGAGAGCCGCAATCGCAAGGAGTTCCCGCCTGTGATACCGAGATGGCCGGCGCCCCCGACGCGCCGAACCGCCCACGTCAGACGGGTCGCGGCCGTAGCTGTCGCCGCGCTCGCCGCCGCCCTCGTGACGCCGCTCGCGGCCCACGCGGACACCCCGCCCCCGCCCCCTTCGGACGCCAGGCTCGCGGCCCAGCCCGCCCGGCACGACGACACCCGCGAGCAGTTCTACTTCGTCATGCCGGACCGTTTCGCCAACGGTGACAGGTCCAACGACCGGGGCGGGCTGACCGGTTCACGCCTCAGCACCGGCTACGACCCCACCGACAAGGGCTTCTACCAGGGCGGCGACCTCAAGGGCCTGACCAAGCGGCTCGACTACATCAAGAACCTCGGCACCACGGCCATCTGGATGGCGCCGATCTTCAAGAACCGCCCGGTCCAGGGCACGGGCAGCAACGCCTCCGCCGGCTACCACGGCTACTGGATCACCGACTTCACCCAGGTCGACCCGCACTTCGGGACGAACAAGGACCTCCAGACCCTCATCTCCAAGGCGCACGCCAAGGGTATGAAGGTCTTCTTCGACGTCATCACCAACCACACCGCCGACGTCGTGGACTACAAGGAGAAGTCGTACGACTACCTCTCCAAGGGTGCCTTCCCGTACCTGACCGAGGACGGCCGGCCCTTCGACGACGCCGACTACGCCGACGGCAGCAGGAGATTCCCGGCCGTCGACGCGGACTCCTTCCCGCGCACGCCGAAGGTGACCAGCAGGAGCAAGGTTCCGGCCTGGCTCAACGACCCGACGATGTACCACAACCGGGGCGACTCGACGTACGCGGGCGAGTCCACCACCTACGGCGACTTCTCCGGCCTGGACGACCTGTGGACCGAGCGTCCCGAGGTCGTCCACGGCATGGAGAAGATCTACGAGCGCTGGGTGAAGGACTTCGGCGTCGACGGCTTCCGGATCGACACCGTCAAGCACGTGGACATGGACTTCTGGACCCAGTGGGCCACCGCGCTCGACAAGTACGCGGCCGCGCACGGGCGGAAGAACTTCTTCATGTTCGGCGAGGTGTACTCGGCGGACACGTCCATCACCTCCCCGTACGTCACCCAGGGCCGCCTGGACGCCACCCTGGACTTCCCCTTCCAGGACGCGGCCCGCTCCTACGCCTCCCAGGGCGGCAGCGCACAGCGGCTGGCGAGCGTCTTCGGTGACGACTACAAGTACACGACCGACAAGGCCAACGCGTACGAGCAGGTCACGTTCCTCGGCAACCACGACATGGGCCGCATCGGGTACTTCCTGAAGCAGGACAACCCGAAGGCCGGTGACGCCGAGATCCTGCGCAAGGACAGGCTCGCCAACGAGCTGATGTTCCTCAGCCGCGGCAACCCGGTCGTCTACTACGGCGACGAGCAGGGCTTCACCGGCTCCGGCGGTGACAAGGACGCCCGCCAGACGATGTTCGCCTCCAAGGTCGCCGACTACCTGGACGACGACGAGATCGGCACCGACCGCACCCACGCGAGCGACGCGTACGACACCAAGGCACCGCTCTACAAGGAGATCGCCGCCCTCTCGAAGCTCCGGAAGAACAACCCGGCGCTGACGGACGGTGTCCAGACGGAGCGGTACGCGGCCGACGGGGCCGGCGTCTACGCCTTCACCCGTACGGACGCGAAGACCGGCGCCGAGTACGTCGTCGCCTTCAACAACGCCGACAGCGAGAAGTCCGCGACCTTCGCCACCGGGTCGGCGGACATGGCGTACCAGGGTGTCTACGGCACCTCCGGCACGGTGAAGTCCGATGCCGACCGCAAGCTCGCGGTCACCGTCCCGGCGGGTTCCGCCGTGGTCCTCAAGGCCACCGGCAGCCTCGCCGCGCCCGCCGCCAAGCCGGCCGTGACGCTGAAGGCCCCGGCCGCCGGAGCCACCGGCACGGTCGACGTCACCGCGGACGTCGACGGCGGTCAGCTCGACCGCGTGGTCTTCGCCGCCCAGGTCGGCAACGGCGCGTGGAAGACGCTCGGCTCCGCCGACCACGCCCCCTACAAGGTCACCCAGGCCATCGGCAAGGACGTACCCGCCGGGACCGCCCTGCGCTACAAGGCGGTCGTGATCGACTCGGCCGGGCGCACCGCGAGCACCCTGGCGAGCAGCACCACCGGCACCCCGGCGGCCCCCGAGGTCCCCACGGCCTCCTCCCGGGACTACGCGATCGTCCACTACAAGCGCACCGACGGCGACTACGACAACTGGGGCCTGTACGCCTGGGGCGACCTCGCCGACGGCGAGTCGACCAGCTGGCCGAACAGCCACCCCTTCACCGGCCGCGACGCCTACGGTGCCTTCGCCTACGTCAAGCTGAAGCCGGGCGCCTCGAACGTCGGCTTCCTGGTCATCGACAAGGACGGCAACAAGGACGTCTCCGCCGACCGGACCATCGACGTCACCAAGACGGGTGAGGTCTGGGTCGAGCAGGGCAAGACGGACGTCCTCACGCAGCGGCCCGACTACCCCGCGCAGGACAAGACCAAGGCGGTCATCCACTACCACCGCGCCGACGGGAACTACGACGGCTGGGGCCTGCACGACTGGACGGGTGCCGCGAACCCCACCGACTGGTCGAACCCGCTGAAGCCGGTGAAGACTGATGCCTATGGCGCGGTCTTCGAGGTGCCACTCACCGAGGGTGCCACCAGCCTCAGCTACATCATCCACAAGGGCGACGACAAGGATCTCCCCGCCGACCAGTCGCTGGACCTCAAGTCCAACGGCTACGAGGTGTGGCTGTTGAACGGCCAGGAGAAGTACCTGCTGCCGCAGCCCGCGGGCAGCGCGGCCGCCCTCGACCTGACCACGTCCAAGGCGGTCTGGATCGACCGGGACACGGTCGCCTGGAACGGCGTCGACGGCGCCGTCTCCACCCAGCTGCTCTACTCCCACGACGGCTCCATCGCCGTCAAGGACGGGGCGCTGACCAGCGACGACGAGCGGTGGCTGCGGCTGACGAAGACCACCCTCACCGACGCCCAGAAGGCGAAGTTCCCGCACCTGAAGGACTACACCGCCTGGTCCGTCGACCCGCGTGACCGCGACCGGGTCCGCTCGGCGCTCGGCGGACAGCTCGTGGCCTCGCAGCGCGCGGCGAACGGTGCCGTGCTGGCCGCGACCGGGGTGCAGATCGCCGGCGTGCTGGACGACCTGTACTCCGGCGCGACGAAGAGCAGCCTCGGCCCGGTCTTCCACGACGGGCGGCCGACCCTGTCTGTGTGGGCTCCGACGGCACAGTCGGTCCACCTGGACCTGGCCGGCACGGCCGTGAAGATGCACCGCAACGCCACCACCGGCGTCTGGTCCGTCACCGGCCCCGCGTCCTGGAAGGGCAAGCCCTACCGGTACGTCGTGAAGGTCTGGGCGCCCAGCGTCCGCAAGGTGGTCACCAACAAGGTCACCGACCCGTACTCGGTCGCGCTCACCGCGAACTCCGAGCGCAGCCTGGTCGTCGACCTGAACGACAGGTCCCTCGCCCCGAGCGGCTGGACGGGTCTGCACAAGCCCAGGGCCGTACCGCTGAAGGACGCGCAGATCCAGGAGCTGCACATCCGGGACTTCTCGGTCGCCGACAAGACCGTCCCGGCGAAGGACCAAGGCACCTACCTGGCCTTCACCGACAAGAACAGCGACGGCTCCAGGCACCTGCGGCAGCTGGCGAAGTCGGGCACCTCGTACGTGCACCTGCTGCCCGCCTTCGACATCGCCACCATCCCCGAGAAGAAGGCCGACCAGGCGACCACCGACTGCGACCTGGCCTCCTACCCGGCCGACTCCGACAAGCAGCAGGAGTGCGTGGCGAAGATCGCCGCGAAGGACGCCTTCAACTGGGGCTACGACCCGTACCACTACACGGTCCCCGAGGGCTCGTACGCCACGGACCCGGACGGCACCGCCCGTACGGTCCAGTTCCGCAGGATGGTCAAGGCGCTCAACGACGACGGCCTGCGGGTCGTGATGGACGTCGTCTACAACCACACGGCGGCCAGCGGCCAGGCGGACACCTCCGTCCTGGACAAGGTCGTGCCCGGCTACTACCAGCGGCTCCTCGCCGACGGCAGCGTGGCCAACAGCACCTGCTGCGCCAACACCGCGCCCGAGAACGCGATGATGGGCAAGCTGGTCGTGGACTCGATCGTCACCTGGGCCAAGGAGTACAAGGTCGACGGGTTCCGTTTCGACCTCATGGGCCACCACCCGAAGGCCAACATCCTGGCGGTGCGCAAGGCCCTCGACGCGCTGACCCTCGAGAAGGACGGCGTCGACGGCAAGAAGATCATCCTGTACGGCGAGGGCTGGAACTTCGGAGAGGTCGCGAACGACGCCCGGTTCGTGCAGGCCACGCAGCAGAACATGGCCGGCACCGGGATCGCCACCTTCTCCGACCGCGCCCGTGACGCCGTGCGCGGTGGCGGCCCCTTCGACTCGGACCCCGGCGTCCAGGGATTCGCGTCCGGGCTCTACACCGACCCCAACGGATCCACGGCGAACGGCACCTCGGCCGAGCAGAAGGCCCGGCTGCTGCACTACCAGGACCTGATCAAGGTCGGTCTGACCGGCAACCTGAAGTCCTTCGCCTTCACCGACACCGACGGCAAGCAGGTCAAGGGCTCCGAGGTCGACTACAACGGCTCGCCCGCCGGATACGCGGACGCACCCGGCGACGCCCTCGCCTACGTGGACGCGCACGACAACGAGTCGCTGTTCGACGCCCTCACCTACAAGCTGCCCAAGGACACCCCGGCGTCCGACCGGGCCCGGATGCAGGTGCTGGCGATGGCCACGGCCGCCCTCTCGCAGGGGCCGTCCCTCTCCCAGGCGGGCACCGACCTGCTGCGCTCGAAGTCGCTGGACCGCAACTCCTTCGACAGCGGCGACTGGTTCAACGCCATCCACTGGAACTGCGCGGACGGCAACGGCTTCGGACGAGGGCTGCCGATGGCGGCCGACAACCAGTCCAAGTGGACCTACGCCAAGCCGCTGCTCGGCGCGGTGAAGGTGGGCTGCCCGCAGATCACGGGTGCCTCGGCCGCCTACCAGGACCTGCTGAGGATCCGTACGACGGAGAAGGCGTTCTCCCTCGGCACGGCCGCGCAGGTGCAGGACCGGCTGTCCTTCCCGCTGTCCGGCAAGGACGAGACGCCGGGTGTGATCACCATGCGGCTCGGTGACCTGGTCGTGGTCTTCAACGCCACCCCGCAGCAGCAGGACCAGCGGATCGGCACCCTCGCCGGGACGGCCTACCGGCTGCACCCGGTGCAGGCGGCCGGCACGGACGCGGTGGTGAAGAACTCCTCCTACGCGGCCGACTCGGGCACGTTCACCGTACCCGCGCGGACGGTGGCGGTCTTCACCCGGGCGGCGAAGTAGGGTCGGCCCCGTCGCCCCAGAACAGGAGAGCTCATGCCGCAGATCACCGTCGACTACTCGAACACGATGGAGGCCGCCTTCGACCGCGCCGGTTTCGCACGGGCGCTGCACGAGGCGACCGTGGAGATCGCGGCGGCCAAGCCGGAGGCCTGCAAGACGCAGTTCCGGCCGGGCGCACTCACGGCGTACGGGTACGAGGACCCGGCGGAGCACGGGCACGCCATCGTGCACGTGACCATCGGGCTCCTCGCCGGCCGCAGCGACGAGACGAAGGCGAGGCTCACGGAGACCGTGCTGGAGCTGCTCCGGGGGCATGTGGCGGACAAGCGCTTCGCCCTGCACGCCTCCGCCGAGATCCGCGACCTGGATCCGTCGTACCGGAAGTTCGACCGGTAGCGGTCCGCGCTCCTCAGGGCGCCAGGAACAGCAGCCGGCCGACGAGCTCCGCGAAGGGCCCGTCGGCCGGCTCGTCCTCGGCCATGGTGCGCAGCAGGGCGGCCATGTCCGTGTCGTAGGCGGCGCTCACCGCCGTCAGGGCGGCGAAGTCGTGCACGAGCTGCAGCTCCAGCTCGGCGCGCGGGATGCGGCGGCCGTCCAGCCAGATCAGCGCCGTCGACTCGGCGAGCGAGATCCAGGAGCGGACGACCAGTTCCATGCGCGGGGATGCCTCGGTGACGCCCAGATGCGCCAGGATCTGCTCGTAGGCGGCCTGCCGTACGGAGTCGATGAGGGCGTTGGTCGTCGAGGAGCCGACGGCCGGGCCGCCGCGCATCAGAGCCGAGAAGCCGGGCCCGTGCTCGTCCACGAAGTCGAAGAAGCGGCGCATCACGCGCAGCAGCCGGGCGCCGAGCGAACCCTCGTGCGGCTCCGCGAAGCGGGCCGACAGATCCTCCGAGGCGCGCTTCAACGCGGCCTCGTACAGGCTGAGTTTGCCGGGAAAGTAGTGATAGACGAGCGGGCGCGAGATGCCCGCCGCCGACGCTATCTCGTCGATCGAGACCTCGTCGGGCGAACGGCGGCTGAACAGGTCGAGTGCGACACCGATCAGCTGCTGCCGCCGCTCCTCTACGCCCATCCTGCGGCGAACCCCGGTACTCATGCGGACACCTTACCGATCGAATCCGGCCTGGAACGGGCCGGACCAGCGCCGGTGTTCACACGAGTCCGTCACATGTCCAGCACAAGTCGCTCACTTATGGCCCGTGACACACAGATGAGCATCGAGTCGGTACGCTCCGCATCCGTCAGCAGCTCGTCCCGGTGGTCCACCTCGCCCTCGACCACCCGCTGTTGGCAGGTCCCGCAGAAGCCCTGCTCGCAGGAGTAGGCGGTGTCGGGCAGTGCGCGGCGCACGGCGGCCAGCACGGTGGAGCCCGCGGGGACCGGCAACGTCCGTCCGGTGCGCCGCAGCTCCACCTCGAACGCGTGGTTGCCGTCGGCCGACGTGCGCGGCGCGAACCGCTCCAGGTGCAGCGTGGCACCCTCGGGCAGCCGTGCCTCCACCGCCTCCATCAGGCCCTCCGGGCCACAGCAGTAGACGGCGGTCCCCTCCGGAACACCCGCGAACAGCGCCTCCAGGTCCGGCCGTCCGTCCTCGTCCTCGGCGACCAGCGTCAGCCGGTCCCCGGCGAGCCCCCGCACCTCCTCCAGGAACGGCATCGAGGCCCGCGTCCGCCCGCCGTACAGCAGCCGCCAGTCCGTGCCGTCCGGCAGGGCCCGCAGCATGGGCAGGACCGGTGTGATGCCGATGCCGCCGGCGACGAAGACGTACGAGGGGGCCTCGACCAGCGGGAAACGGTTCCTCGGCCCGCGCACCTCCAGCTCCATGCCCTCGGTGAGCTGCTCGTGCACCTCGCGCGAGCCACCCCGGCCGCCCTCGACCAGCCGGGTGGCCACCGTGTAGGAGGACCCGTCCTCCGGGTCCCCGCACAGCGAGTACTGCCGTACGAGCCCCGACGGCAGCACCAGGTCGAGATGTGCGCCGGGCTCCCAGCGCGGCAATCCGCCGCCTTCCAGGCGCAGTTGCACGACCCCGTCGGCGACCGTCTCGTGCCCGGTGAGCAGCAGCCGCAGCGCCCGCGAGCGGGGGCGGCCGGAGACAGGCGGGTCCAGCGCGGGCAGCGGCCACAGCGGCGAGACCCGGACGCGGCGGCGCAGGGCCCGCCGGGTCAGCAGGGCGGCGCCCGCGACGAGCGCGACGGTGCGCAGCTTCGGCATCACGACCCTGTCTTTTCGGCCGCGAGCGCGGCGGGGGAGGAGGCCAGGTAGGCCACCGCCTGGGCGGTGGAGCCTTCCTGGGAGGGGTGGTAGGCGTGGCTCAGGTAGCGCGGGATGGACCTGAGCATGGCACCGGTCGTGGGCAGGGTGCCCCGGCGGCCGCTCCGGTGGAACTCCTTGAAGGAGGCCTTGCCGTCCACCAGGGTGGGGTCGTTCTCCATGAAGAAGCGGGTCCCGCGCTGCCACAGGAACACCAGCGCGCTGAAGGCCGTCGCCCAGGTGCGCACCCGGCGCCGGTAGCTGCCGTCGACATGCATGAACAGGTCGAAGGCGACGGAGCGGTGCTCGACCTCCTCGGCACCGTGCCAGCGCAGCAGGTCCAGCATGGTCGGGTCGGCGCCGCGCCGGTCCAGTTCGGCGGCGTTGAGCACCCAGTCGCCGAGGAAGGCGGTGTAGTGCTCGATGGCCGCGATCAGCGCGACCCGCTCCAGCAGCCACCAGCGGCGCGCCCTGCCCGGCGATGGGGGTACCACCCACGCGTTGAGCAGTGGGGGAGTGCGGTCGCCGAGCAGCTTCTCGAAGAACCAGTCGACCTGCGCGGTGTACGGCGTCGGGTCGAGCCCCTGCTCCCTCAGATGCGGCAGGACCTCGTCATGGGCCTGGGAGTGCATCGCCTCCTGCCCGATGAAACCGACGACGTCCTCGCGGAGCCGGTCGTCCCGGATGAGCGGCAGCACCTGCTTGTACACATGCACGAACCACCGCTCGCCGGCGGGCAGCAGCAGGTGCAGCACGTTGATTGTGTGCGTGGTGAACGGGTCGCCGGGCACCCAGTGCAGCGGTGTGTCCTCCCAGGAGAAGGACACGTTGCGGGCCTTGAGCGGTATGCGCTCGGACTCCACCGGCCGGGCCTGCGTGTTAGACATGGCGTCAATGTACTGACGGGTAGGTCATCTGAGAACCCCCGTGCGGCACCTTGTTGACGCGAGTGTCAGCTAGCGCAGTCCGCCGACCTGCCGGCCGTCCTTCAGGGTTCCCTTCAGCTGTGCCTGCGCCCCCTGTTCGGCCCGGGCCACCAGCAGCGGTCCCGGACCGGACGCGGTGACCCCGCCCGTCGCCCGGATCGACGCGGTGTCCTGGCTGCCCGCGGCCAGCAGGTACCAGTTCCCGGCACGGGACTTCCACAGCACCCCGGCCAGCACATGCGGGTCGCGCGGACCGCAGGACCGTGGGTCCGTGCCCTTGGCCACGACAGCGCCGACCGGCCCGCCCGGGGTCCGGAACTGGGCCATTGCGGCCGTACCGTCGCCGCGCCAGGTCTCGGCCCTGGTGCACACCCACTCGGCCGCCCCGCTCCCGTCGGGCAACGGCTGGCTCGCGAACGCCCAGGCGTTGACGCTGCGCACCCCCGCGGATCGCTCCGCGGAGAGCGAGCAGGCGAACGGCGCCCAGGCGCGCAGGCCCTCCGCGCCGGACGCCTCACCCGTGGCGCCCGGACGTCCGGCGGTGAGGTGGACCGGGACCAGCTCACCGAGGTCCGTGGCGAGCCGAGTGCCGGAGGCGTCGGTCAGCTGGAGCACGTGCCACGAGGTGCAGCTGCCGGGCTGCAGGGCGGAGCTGGCCATCGGTGTGGTGACGCCGTCGCTGACGGTGAGGGGTGCCGCGGCCGCGGCCGGCTTCGTCAGGTCCCGCTCGGCGGCCTTCTTCACCCAAGGGGCGATCAGATAACGGACGTTGCCGTCGGAGCGGCCGAGCACCAGCACGCTCGCCTCGGCGCCGGTCGCGCCGTCGACGCGGGCGAAGTCGAGGGCGGCGCCCGCGGTGCCGTCCGTGGGCTCGGCGTAGCGGACGATGCGCAGGCCGTCGTAGAGGACCGCCACGCGCGCGTTGTCCACCTCGCCCGCGTACAGCAGCTGGGGCGGGCCGGCCGGGGCGCCGGTCTGGGTGCCGGGGGTGGCGGAGACGCGGACCGTCTCTCCGGGCCGGGCCCAGACGGCGAGGGCGCGGCGCAGCAGGGCCTCGTCGCCGGTGAGGGGGCCGCGCGCGGGCCACACGGAGAAGTCGTCGCGGGCCGCCGACTCCCACGCGGTCGGGGCGACGCGGGTGAGCTTGCCGGGGTCCAGGGCGGCCTCGGCCGCCGGGTTCTCCGCGTAGACGGGTGCGGCGGCGCCGTCGGGACCCCAGCCGCCGCCCGGCATGGCCACCAGCGCCCCGCACACCGCGAGCGCGGCCGCCGCGGCGAGCGCGGCCTTGGTGTGCTGGCGGCGGCGCATCAGGTCGGTGGGGCGGGCCTGCAGACAGCAGGGGTCGAACTCGGGGGAGGCGAGCAGGGCGTCCTGCGCGGGTACCCCGTTGGCCTCCGCCAGTGCGGACTCGGGACGGTCGACCCCGGCGGACTTGAGGATCCTGCGGATGTCCGCGTCGGGCAGCTTCTCCAGGCCGCGCAGCCCGTAGGCGGCACGGGCCGGGCCGGACAGGGTGGACAGCCGCTGGTCCAGGGCCAGCTCGTCGGCGCCGCCGGAGCGCGGGAACAGGCGCAGTCCCCACACCTGGGGGAGCAGCGGCGGCAGCTGGGAGAGCCGCGGCAGGCCCTTGCGGGGGCGGGCCGCCTCCAGCGCCGCACGCAGGACCCGCAGCCGCAGGAACGCGTACCCGGGGTCGCCCTCCCGGCCCGTGGACTGGGCCGGGATCACGGACGTCTGCTTGCGGCCCCGGGGCAGGGCGCGCTGGACCAGTGCGTGGGCCGTCAGTACCCGGCGGCTGCGGCCGAGGGCCGGCGGCAGCACCAGGTGGGCGAGCCGGACCAGCCGTGGGTAGTGCTCGACGAGCGCTGCCTCGGCCTGTTCGACGTCGACGACCGGGCCGGTGGCCCCGGCGGAGGAGGGTGCGTGACGCTGGGCTACATCCTGTGACTGCACGTCCGGGAGAACGAGTGAGCCGTTGATTGGTCACCGCCAAGCGGGTGACTCACTCCTCCGGTTCGACCAGCAGCCGCGCGTAGTTGGCCATCGACCGCTGGTAGCGGGGCAGATGAGGGGCGAGGGCGCCGAGCACGAGGGAGAGGCCCTCGCGGTCGCGGCCCAGGCTGGACAGGCACAGGGCGAGGCAGCCCCGTACCGCGTCGTCCAACTCGTCGGAGGGCGCGTCCAGTTCGGGGGTGAGGAGCTTGACGCCCTCCTCGGCCTGCCCGATGTTCCGCAGGGAGGACGACAACTGGATCTTGGCCCGGCGCCCCTTGTAACCGCTCAGCCCGCCTGCCAGTGCCTCCCGGTACAGCGGCGCCGCCTTGTCCGAGTGCCCGGTGGAGTCCCAGGCGCAGGCCTGCTCGAACGGGGCCAGCGGACTGCCCTCGGGCAGCTCGGCGACGAGCTCGCCGATCAGGGCGCGGAACTCGGCCGCCCGCTCCTCGGGGTACTCGTCGAAGGTCGCCCAGGCGGCGGTCACGCGGTCTTCCCAGTCTTGGTTCACCGGGTCACCCTCGCACACCTGTGCACACCTCGGTAGCGGATTTGAGCGCACCGCGACCCGCAGCCGTATCCGAAGGGGCTGGGGCATGCTTGGCCCACCAGGACCGGAGGAACGGATGAGGTTGACGCGACTGATGATCGGCGCCGCTGCGGCACTGACCCTGGCGGGCTGCGGGTCGGGCGGCGGCACGAAGGCGGTGCCGCCCACCGCCACGGGCAGTCTGGAGAGCCTGGCCGCCGAGGTGAAGTGCAAGCCGAACATGCAGACCGACGCCGACGAGATCCGCCAGGCCATCTGCAAGAACACCGACGGGCAGTTCATCCTCGCCACCTTCGCCACCGACCGCGGCCAGCGCGAGTGGATCAACGACGCGAAGGACTACGGCGGTTTCTACCTCGTCGGCCGCAAGTGGGTCGCCGTCGGCGACGACGGGGTCGTCAAGGCGCTGCGCGGCACGCTCGGCGGTGACCTCGAGGTGGGCACGGACCACCACGCGCACAGCGGCTGACCTGTCCGGGGCACGAGGAAGACGCGGCACAGGACAAGACGGAGCACAAGAAAAGCGGGCGGTGGGAGATTCCCACCGCCCGCTTTCCCAGGGGGGTGTCACCACGTGGTCGCTACGCGCATCGCTGACCGTTGTTGATGCAGTTCGCGATCTTGTTCGCCAGGCCGCCGGTCGTGACGCTGATGAAGTCGTCGTGGTCGGTGGCCGGCTTGTGGAGCTGCTCCGGGAAGCCGTCCACCGCGTAGGCGTTCTTCACCTGACCGTTCTGAATGGTCGGCGGGGTGATGTTGTACACCAGGCGCATCGTCAGCTGCGGGATCGCCTTGAAGCCGTTCCCGCAGACACCGCTCGCCGGGTCGGCGAAGGCCACGTGCGTGCGGTGGTTGGCGCTGTCGATGTTCTGGCCGTCCCAGCAGCTCTGGAAGGCGAACGTACGCACCACCTTGCTGCCCTGCGGGCAGATCGGGTACTGCGACGTCAGCTGCACCTTGTTCTCGAAGCCGGTGCAGCTCCAGTGCGCGTTGGCGTTGGCCAGACCGTTGGTGGTGGTCTTGGCGTCACCGGTGATGATGCGCAGGAACTGCGGCATCGCGACGACCTTGCTGGCCGGGCTGCCGACGTACTTGATCTGCGCCGAGACCGGCGTCAGGATCTTGCCGACGTTGCCTTCCTTGCCACCGCCGTCCTTGTTCTGGTCGAAGTCCTGCGTGCCGTCCTGCACGCGGACCACCGGCCAGTAGTACGACGACAGGTCGTTCCGGTTCTGGCAGCTGGTGCCGCCCTGCAGGAACGTCTGGTTGCTGGAGAACGCGTTGACCTTCTGGTTGCCGACGTAGTCGTGCAGGTGGTGCGCGCCGTTGGCCACGCCGGGCGCCACGATCACGTTGTCGGTGTTGTGGTTCTTGTTCGCGTTCACACCGCAGCGGGTGGTGAAGGTGCCGGTCGAGGCGTTGTTGCCGCGCACCGGCTTGCCCTGGACGTTCGCGGCGACCTTCGTGATGTCCACGAAGTCGGCCGCGACCGGGCCGTTGCCGGCCTGTCCGCCGATGTTCTGCTGCTGCCCGCCGGCCTGCTGCTGACCACCGTTCTGCTGCTGGCCACCGTTCTGCTGCTGCTGGCCACCGGTGTTCTGCTGCTGTCCGCCGTTCTGCTGCTGACCACCGGCGGTGGTCTGGTTGGCGGTCTGCGTCGTACAGGCGGCGAGCTGCTTGAGCGAGTTGTCGAAGGAACCGCCGACCCGCTGGATGTCGATCCTGATCCGGTCGATCGTCGCTGCCCGCTTCTCCTTGAGGGGCCCGACGATCGCGTTCTGCACGAAGCTCGGATCGTTCGTCTGCGACTGCCGGGTGGAGGCGAGCCTGGAGTAGGCCTCGGTGATCTGCTTGTCGAGGTTCGCCAGCTCCATCGCCACGCCCTGGCGGGCCTGGTTCGGCACGTTCGTCAGCTTCTGGCCGACGTCCGGGCAGGAGATCGTAGCGACCTGCGCCGTCGCGGCCTTGGTCTGGTTGCCTCCCCACGACTGGTTGTTCGACTCGTGCGCCGAGGCGTAGAAGTTCGCCCAGATCAGCCCGCCCCCACCGAGCGCTAGGGCCGCCGATGCGGCTATGGCCTTGGTGGCCAGCGGCGTACGGCGTTTTCGTGTGTTGCGTCCCATGGAACTCCTCTGACTTCCTTGCGGGGCAGCATCGGGGCGCCCGACAGGAGTGAAGCGGCGTCCATCCATACGGACGCCGCCTCAGAGGTGTTCAGCCGTCTCACAAATTAGTCAGAGGATTACCCCGCAGCAGGGGTTCAAATGCCCCCTGAGCAGCGGAAGTTGAATTTTCGCTCAACGGTCGCGGTCGAGGTGGGCGAGCACGGCCAGAACGCGCCGATTGTCGTCGTCCGACACCTCGAGGCCCAGTTTGCCGAAGATGTTGGAGGTGTGTTTGGCGATGGCCCGTTCCGTCACCACCAGTTGGGCCGCGATGGCCGCGTTGGACCGGCCCTGCGCCATCAGCTCCAGCACCTCCCGCTCCCGCGGGGTGAGGTTGCCGAGCGGCCGGTCGTCGGCCGCCCGCCGCGACAGCAGCTGCTGGATCACCTGCGGGTCCATCGCCGTGCCGCCCGCGGCCACCCGCCGTACGGCGTCCACGAACTGGTCGGCGTCGAAGACCCGGTCCTTGAGCAGATAGCCCACTCCGCCGGTGCCGTCGGCGAGCAGCTCCCGCGCGTACAGCTGCTCCACGTGCTGGGAGAGGACCAGCACCGGCAGCCCGGGCCGCTCCCGCCTCGCCTGCAGCGCGCACTGCAGCCCTTCGTCGGTGTGCGTGGGCGGCAGCCGTACGTCGACCACGGCGACGTCCGGCTGCGACTCGGCCAGCGCCCGGGTGAGTTCGGGCCCGGACTCGACGGCCGCCGCGATCTCGAAGCCGTAGGCCTCCAGCAGCCGGACCAGTCCGTCGCGCAGCAGGAAGAGGTCTTCGGCTAGGACAACACGCACGGGATCTCCATGGTCACCAGGGTGGGACCGCCCGCGGGGCTGCTGACGGCCAGGACGCCGTCGAATGTACCGAGCCGCCGCTCCACGCCGGCGAGCCCGGAGCCCGCCCCGATCGCGGCACCGCCCCTGCCGTTGTCGGTGACCGTGATCCGCAGCGTGGTGCCGGCGTGGTGCAGGTCCACCCAGAGCCGGTCGGCACCGGAGTGCTTGACGGCGTTGGTGAGCACCTCGCTGACCGCGAAGTAGGCGGCCGACTCGACGGGCGCGTCCGCGCGGCCGGACAGCTCCACGCTCACCTCGCTCGGCAGGGGCAGCCGCAGCGCCAACGCCCGCACGGCGTCCCCGAGTCCGCGCTCGGCCAGCACCGGCGGATGGATGCCGCGGACCAGGTCGCGCAGTTCCTCCAGGGCCTCCACCGAGTTCCGGCGGGCCTGGGAGAGGAGCTGCCTGGCCTGCGCCGGGTCCCTGTCCAGCAGCATCTCGATCGTGCCGAGGTCCATGCCCATCGCGACCAGCCGGGCCTGCGCCCCGTCGTGCAGGTCCCGTTCGATGCGGCGCAGCTCGGCGGCCGAGGTGTCCACGGCGTCGCGCCGGGTCTCGGTCAACACACGTACCCGCTCGGCGAGTTCCTTCTGGCCTGCGCCGAGGACGGCCCGGGTGAGCCGGAAGTGGACCGTCAGCAGGCGCGGGGTGAGGCGGTAGGCGGCGACCAGCAGGACCGCGCCGGTGGCGGCGGCGCCGAACGCGGACGGCTGGCCGGTGACCGGCACGAAGCCGTACCAGTACGTCCCGTCCTTCGCGACCACCCGCCACAGCCCGGCCGCCACCGCGAATCCCTCGAAGGGGTAGAAGAGCAGGACGGCCGGCAGCAGCGCCGTCACGAAACCGGCCGTCATGTCCACCGGCAGCCACAGCACGTCCCGCCGGACCTGCGGGTCGCGCAGCAGGGCGAGGGTCCGCGTCCACGGGTTGGCGCCCGCGGGGACCGGCCGGTAGGCCGACGGTATCCGTATCCCGCACCACTCGGCCGCGAGTTCCCGGCGCTTGTCCGCGAGGGCCCGCACCGCGGCCAGGACCGGCGGAGTCGTGACGATGCCGACGCCGAGCGGGACGAACGCGACGGAGACGAGGGCCAGGACCAGGAACAGCACCGAGAGGGGCAGCACGGCCACGGCCAGCGCGAGTCCCTGCACGGCGGCCAGCAGTACCTCTCGGGTCCGCGCCCGGGCACGGCCACTCTTCGGTTCGGTGTTCATGCCGTAAGTCTCGCCGACCCGTGGGCCCCGGTCAGTGGGCCGAAGACCCATGTCAGGGGGTGGTGCCGGCTACACCCCCGCCCGCTGCCAGCACCTTCGCCTCCACCTCCGGGGCCAGGCCGTTGCCCGTCCGGTCCGGGCGCTGCGGCGCGGTGCCGCCGATCTCCGTGAGCCAGCGCCAGGTGTCCGCGACGGTCTCGCCGGCCGGCCGGCACACCAGTCCCGTGGCCAGCGCGCGGGACACGTCCGCGCGGTGCACCGCGTCGTACATCTCGCCGCCGGGCGGCACCCACACCGGCAGATCGGTCCACGGCTCGATCCCGGCGTCCAGGATCACCTCCGGGTCGGTCCAGCGCAGTTCGGCGTCCGCGCCGGTGACGTCGACGCACGCCCGCAGCAGCTCACCCATCGTGGTGTGGCCGGGCGGGCTCACCAGGTTGCAGGGCCCGCTCAGTTTCTGATCCACCGCGCCCAGGAGCCAGTCGGCGAGGTCGCGCACGTCGATGTACTGCACCGGCAGCTCGCGCGGGCCGGGTGCCAGGACCGGGCCGCCGCGGGCGATCCGGGTCAGCCACCAGGGGAGTCTGCCGACGTTCTCGTACGGGCCGAGGATCAGCCCGGCCCGCACCAGCAGCGAGCCGTCCGCGCCGAAGGCCTCCACGGCGGCCAGTTCACCGCCCCGTTTGTCGCGTGCGTAGTCGGTCGCCTCCGCGTCGGCGGCGGCTCCTTCCACCAGCGCGGTGTCCTCGCCGGCTCCCGCGGGCCAGGGCCAGGAGTACACCGACCGGCTGGAGACGTACACGTACCGTCCGGCGCGGCCCCGCAGCAGCCGTGCCGCCTCGTGCACGGCACGCGGCGCGGCCGACCAGGTGTCGACCACGGCGTCCCAGGTGCCGTCGTCCGCGGCGAGGGCGGCCAGGCCGCCGGCGGTGGTGCGGTCGCCGTGCAGCGACCGCACCCCCTCGGGAGGCCGGTGCCGCCCCCGGTGGAAGACGGTCACCTCCCAGCCGCGCCCGAGCGCGGCCTCCACGACGGCCCGCCCCACGAACTCCGTACCGCCCAGCACGAGAAGTCTCATGCCGGGGAGCGTGCCCGGTACGGGCCCGGGAGGGAAGGGCTGTCTGCCGTCGGCAGACAGGCCGGGTCAACGCCCGGTCGGCGGGGTGTACTTGTAGCCGACCCGGCGCACGGTCTGGATCGTCTGGCGGTGCTGGGCGCCCAGCTTGCGGCGCAGCCGGGCGACGTGGACGTCGACGGTGCGGCCGTCGCCGACGTGGCCGTACCCCCACACGGTGGTGACCAGCTGGTCGCGGGTGTGCACCCGGTGCGGGTGCGCCACCAGGTGTGCGAGCAGCTCGAACTCCAGGTAGGTGAGGTCGAGTTCGAGTCCGTCGACGCTCGCGGTGCGCTGCACGGAGTCGATTTGTACCAGCGGGTCGCCGTCCGCCTGCGCGACCGCCTCCGGCTGGTCCGGCACCGCGACCGGCAGGAACGGGGGCCGCTGGTCGGCCGGGACCAGCACCAGGTAGCCGACCATCGGCGGCTGGCCGGGCAGGGCGGGCAGGCTGTGCTGCGGCGCGGGCAGCCAGGTGGCGCCCGGCGGCAGGAACTCCGCCACGTTTACGACCTCGTCCCGGTCGACGGCCCGCAGCCGGTGCCGGGTGCCGCTCTGGGCCTGGGGGGTGAGGGTGGCGGTGGAGAGAGAACGAGTGGTCGCCATGAGAGGTCAGCTCTTTCGCGCGAGAAGTTCGTCGGGCAGGACGACGGCCGCGATTCGTGGTCGGGCGCGCCGGGGGACGTACGTCGTTCCGCGCTGGCCGAAGGCCGGGGTGTACGGCTTTAGAGGGCCCGCGCGTTCGTCGCGCGGCAACACACCCGGTCGAAGTCGTGGTGCTGACGGGAAGGCCAGAACGGCTCAAGGTCATGGCGACCTGTCGCGATGTGCTTCTGGAAGCTGGCCATGTGCTCATTGAAGCAGACGAGTGCGCCGGACAGGAGCCTCCTCTCACTGCTTGGACGCTTCCTTGGCATGAAGTTGACGTTGCGTACCTGACCTGCCGATTTGCCGTCTCACTCTTTGGACAGGGGGGTACGCGAAAGGGGCGCCCGCCGGTCGGCGGGCGCCCCTTTCGGAGTCGGGGATCAGACCTGGCCGGCCTTCTCCAGGGCGGAGCAGCAGGTGTCCACCAGGAGACGGGTCACCACGTACGGGTCGACGTTGGCGTTCGGGCGGCGGTCCTCGATGTAGCCCTTGCGGTCCTTCTCGACCTGCCACGGGATGCGGACCGAGGCACCGCGGTTAGAGACGCCGTAGGAGTACTCGTTCCACGGGGCGGTCTCGTGCAGACCCGTCAGGCGGTCGTCGATGCCGGCGCCGTAGTTCTTGACGTGGTCGAGCGGCTTGGAGCCCTCACCGAGCGACTCGCAGGCGGTGATGATCGCGTCGTAGCCCTCGCGCATCGCCTTGGTGGAGAAGTTGGTGTGCGCGCCCGCGCCGTTCCAGTCGCCCTTGACCGGCTTGGGGTCGAGGGTGGCGGAGATGCCGAAGTCCTCGGCGGTGCGGTAGAGCAGCCAACGGGCCACCCACAGCTGGTCGGAGACCTCCAGCGGGGCCAGCGGACCGACCTGGAACTCCCACTGGCCGGGCATGACCTCGGCGTTGATGCCGGACAGGCCCAGGCCCGCCTTCAGGCAGTTGTCCAGGTGGGCCTCGACGATCTCGCGGCCGAAGATCTCGTCGGCGCCGACACCGCAGTAGTAGCCGCCCTGGGGGGCCGGGAAGCCGCCCTCGGGGAAGCCCAGCGGGCGGGCGCCGTCGAAGAAGGTGTACTCCTGCTCTATGCCGAAGATGGGCTCCTGCGCGGCGAACCTCTCCGCGACCTCGGCCAGCGCGGCACGCGTGTTGGAGGAGTGCGGGGTCATGTCGATGTCGAGGACCTCGCACAGGACGAGGATGTCGTCGCCGCCGCGGATCGGGTCCGGGCAGGTGAAGACCGGCTTGAGCACACGGTCCGAGGAGTGCCCCTCGGCCTGGTTGGTCGAGGAACCGTCGAAGCCCCAGATCGGCAGCGCGTCGAGACCGGCGGGGGAACCCGTGATGATCTTCGTCTTGGAACGCAGCTTGGCCGTCGGCTCGGTGCCGTCGATCCAGATGTACTCAGCCTTGAAGGTCACGGGGCCACATCCTTCGGGGGTGGGTGCGGGTGCACTCGCGGGTGCCTGCGGCGCTGCGGCACTGGGGCGCCGCGTCGATCTGCCGCGCAGCCTGTCAACAGGCGATTTCCCGGTCGTTGCTCTTGTGTGAACCCCGTGTTACCTGGTGGTTCTGTGTCCCGGGTCACGTTGTGAGGGCCGGACCCGCGGGGTATGGGCGCTCACTCGCGCCCCTCGGCCGCGGCCTCCCGGACTCCCTCCAGGAAGCCCCGGATCGCCGCCAGTTGCCGGTCGTCGTACCCACGCAGGAGCTCCAGCGACCGCTCGATCAGCGGCCCGAAGAACGCCTGGCCCAGCTCGATCGCGCGCTCCTCCACCTCCACCACGACCCGTCGCCGGTCCCGCTCCCCGCGCACCCGCCGGACCTGCCCGGCCCGCTCCAGCCGGTCCACGAGCGCGGTGGTCCCCGCCGAGTTGAGCCCCAGCTCGGCCCCGAGCCGCCCGGCGGTCACCTCCTGGCCCGCGCGCCGCGCGTCCATGAGGGCGATCAGGGCGCGGACGTCGGTGGGGTGCATACCGTTCTGGTTCGCGAACCGGGCGCTGTGCAGGCCGAGTTCGACGGCGACGGCCCGCAGCAGATGGACGGTCTCCATCCCGGGCGCCGCGTCGGGGCGGGGCGGGGTCGGCATACGGATCCTCCGGCGTATCATCTCGCTCAACGAGTATCTTGCTCAGCGAGATAATAGGGGGTTCCTCCGTGCCGAGGACGAACGTGTACGACGCCGACGCCTTCCGGGTTGCGTACGACAAGGTGCTGGCGAAATGGCCGGCGGACCGCGAGGCGCTCACCGTCGCCACGCCCTTCGGTGACACCCGGGTCAACGTCTGCGGCCCGCGCGAGGCGCCGCCGCTGCTCCTGCTGCCGGGTGGCGGCACCGCGACCTCCGCTTCCTGGTACGCCCAGGCCGCCGACCTGGCCCGCGTCCGGCGCCTCTACGCCCCGGACCTGATCGGCGCCCCCGGCCTGAGCATCCCGGCCACCGACCGCCACCCCCGTACGGTCGCCGACCTGGCTTCCTGGCTGGACGCCCTGCTGGACGGCCTCGGCGTGACGTCGGCCGATGTGGGCGCGCACTCGTACGGTGCCTGGATCGCGCTGCATCACGCCCTGCGCGCACCCGCTCGGGTACGCCGCCTGTTCCTCCTCGATCCGACCCTGTGCTTCGCCGGATACAAGACGGCGTACCTGCTCCACGCCCTGCCCATGCTGCTGCGGCCCACGCCCCGCCGGGTCCGCGCGTTCCTGGAGTGGGAGACCGGGGGAGCGTCCCTCGACCCCGAGTGGCTGGCCCTCCAGGAGGCGGCCGCGGGCTTCCCGTCCGCGAAGCCGGTGACCGGACCCCGCCCGGCACCGGACGCGCTGCGCGCCCTGGAGGTGCCGGTCCTGCTGCTCGTGGCAGCGAACAGCAGGACCCTCCCCCACTCTCGGCTTCGCTCGAGCGGGGGGACCCCCATCCCCACCACGGTGACGGGCCGGGCCGCGGCGATGCTGCCGCACGTGGAGACCGTCGTACTGCCCGGTGTCTCCCACCACGCGCTGCCGCAGGCGGCCTCGCCCGGCCTGGCCCGTCACCTCACCGATTTCCTGTCCGGTGGCTGAACCTCACCCCACCTTCTCGATCACCGCGCGGCGGATGAGGAACTTGCCCGGCTCCCGGACCTGTTCGAAGGCCGCGTTGTTCAGCAGCACACAGCTGCCGGAGACCGAGGTGACCTTCACCGTCGTGGACTTGTTGTTGTCCAGGTTGGTGACCTTCAGTGTGGTGCCCGCCGGGAACTGGTTGCTGGACGCCGCCGGGGCACCGCCCTCGCCGGAGAGCGTGACGGTGGAGCCGTTGCACACCTGTTGACCGGAGGCCGCGGCAGCGCCGCCGCCGTTGTTCCCCGCGTTGCCGGCCTGCTGGTTGCCCTGCTTGCCCGCGTTGCCCTGCTGGCCCGCGTTGCCCTGCTGGCCCGCGTTGCCCTGCTGACCGGCGTTGCCCTGAGCCGCCTGAGAGCCCTGAGCCGACTCCCCGACGGTGCATCCGGCAGCCTTCTGCTGGACCTCGATCTGCTTGATGACCGCTTCGCGGTTGGCGATCCGGGCCGCCGACTGCGCGTCCGGCTTCGCCTTCTGGTCCGCGATGAACTTGTCGTTGTTGCCGTGGGCCGTGGCCAGCCCCTGGCACACGGTCGAGTCCCCGGCGGACAGCGTCTTGGCGTTCTGCGGGCTCTGTGCGGCGTTCGAGGTGGTCGCCAGCGCGAAGGCTCCGCCGCCCGCCACCGCCGCGGCGCTGACGAGCAGCGCGATCTTCTTCTTCGTGCCGAGAGTTCTCCTGCGCGACATCCGCGCCTCCTGAAGAGGTAGGGGAGCGTACGCCGCTATGTACGAGATCCCGAACGGGGTTACTCAGCGGTTGCGGGACTTTGCCGAAGTAACCTGCATCACAGGGGAGTTGAGCGTCGCTCAGCTCTTCTTTCGGGAGAGTGCCTCCTGCACGGCCTCCTCGGTGCGGGCGACCAGGGCGGTTCCGTCGTCCGCCGTGATGATCGGGCGCTGGATGAGCCCCGGGTGCTCGGCGAGGGCCGTGATCCACCGGTCCCGAGAGGCGTCGTCGCGCGCCCAGTCCTTGAGCCCCAGCTCCTCGGCCGCGGCTTCCTGGGTGCGGGTGATGTCCCACGGTTCGAGCCCGAGCCGGTCGAGCACGGCCCTGATCTCGTCCTCGCGGGGCACGTCCTCCAGATAACGGCGGACGGTGTAGTCGGCCCCCTCGGCGTCGAGAAGGCCGAGCGCGCTGCGGCACTTGGAGCAGGCCGGATTGATCCAGATTTCCATGCGGCCCACGGTACGTGAACCCCGTTGCCCGCCTGCGGTCACGATCGGCTCTGTTCGAATTTCTGCCGTCTCGCACGCACCTCCCGAACCTACGGTGACGCGGTGACAATTTCCTTGCTGACCTGGACCTTTGGCTGACGTTCGGACTCCCTGATTGTCAGTGCCCGGCAGTAAACTGGAGGCAGTGTTCGAGGGAATCGCCGGAGCCTTCCGGTGCTGCCCTGACCGCGACAGGAGGATGCCCGTGCCCGCTGCCGCCCTGAAGACCAAGCCGTCGCCGACCCAGTCCACCGCCAAGCGTTCCGTCCAGCTCGACTCGCCCTACGTGCCGATGCAGAAGCGTGCCCTGCCGGCCGGGCGGCCGCGCGAGTGGTACGTCACGCACAACCGGCGCCTGAAGGCCATGCGCCTGGCCATAGCCCTGCTCGACCTGGGGATCTACCTGCCCGACCAGGCGCGCAACGAGACGATCCGCAGCACGGCGGAGAAGATCGGCGTGCACCCGCCGTCGGACACGACGTGCCACATGGTGCGGGCGTTCATGCGGTACTCGCGCTGAGCCGAGGTGCCGGGTGCCCCGCGCGCGACCGCGCGGGGCACCCGGCACCTCACGCCGACAACTCCCGCTCCAGAGGTGTCCGGAAGCGCGGAGTCACCTTCGTCGCCCCCAGCCACCCCCGCAGCCGCTCCGCCTCCGCCGCGACCGCCGCCTCGGCCTCCCGGCGTACGCCCGGCTCGGTGATGCTCCAGACGATCTCCCCGTCCGCCCGCTGGGCCCAGCCGCCCACCACCCTGCCGTCCCACCACACCGTCGGACCCACGTTGCCGCTGCGGTCGAAGAGACGGGGGCGCAGCTCCGGGGCGAGGTACCAGTCGCGCTGCTGCCAGGCCATGGCGGTCGGGTCCAGCCCCGGGAGCAGGGCCGCCCAGGATTCCCCGGGGGCCGCGACCGGCTCCGTGTCGCCGTCGGCGACGTAACCCGTGCCCCCGTCCAGGGAGACCTCCTGGGCGCCGATCTCGGACAGGGCGCGCCGGACCTCGGTGACCCGCCAGCCCGTCCACCACTTCAGGTCCGCCTCCGTCGCCGGACCGCACGCCCGCAGCCAGCGCTCCAGCAGGTCCGCCTGGGACCGCGCCGCGTCCAGCTCGGGGTGCTCGGGCGCCGGCGCCCAGCGGAACTGGCCGGACGTCCAGGAGCCGAGCGGGCGGCCGCGGACCACCTTGCCCTCGACGCCGAGCACCCGCAGCAGGCGGGAGGAGACCGTGTGGACGCCCTCGTAGCTCTTCCCGGCCGCGTACACGAACTGCTCGCGCAGACGCGGCTCGTCCGCCGTCAGCTCCGCCGCCGTCGCCTGGCCGCGCCGGCCCAGCGCGGCCAGCGCGGACGCCTCGACCTCCGCCAGCCAGTCCGCGTCCGGGGCGCCCGCCTTGGCCATGTCCTTGAGCAGGGAGGCCCGTTCGCGGGCGGCCACCGTCAGGCCCGTCGACGCGTGGACGACGGCCGTCAGCCCGGTCGGGAACACGAACACCGTGTGCCGCATGCCGTGCATCCGGACCAGCGTGCGGTCCTCGTACAGCGCCCGCTCCGTCTGCGGCACCGCCTTCGCCGGGTCGGCGAGCCGTGCCGCCACCGCCAGGTACACCGTCGCCGGGTCCGTGCCGTGCAGGGCCACCAGCGATTCGGCGACCTCCTCGGGCCGCGCCGCCCGCGCCGGGCCCGCCAGACGGTGCCGCAGGGCGAGCCGGGCCCGCCGCTCCGCCACGTCGATGTGCCGCCGTCCGTCACCCATGCCGACCTCCCCGTCGGTCCACCGTGCCTTGCCCGCATCGTCGCCCACGCCACTGACAGTCGGCACCGTCACCCGATCGGCGTGCCCGGCATGCGCACGCCCACCCCCACGCCCTTCACTGCGAACAGGAGGTGACGGGAAGGGTGAGGCCCCCGCAGAGAGAGGCTGCCGTATGAGCATCCCCGACGAGCACTTCCGGCGCGGTACCCCCGAGGAGCGGGCCCGGCGCGGCAAAGCGGCCCGGAAGCACGCCCCCCGCTCCGCACACGCCCTCTGGCTCCCGCCCGCCGGCCGGAGCGATCCCGTCGCCGTACTGGAGCGGCAGGGCCGGGACCGGCTGCCGGAGCTGCTGCCGATCCGGTACGGGCGGATGGCCGGCTCGCCGCTGGCCTTCCTGCGCGGCGCCGCCGCGGTGATGACCGCCGACCTCGCCGCCCAGCCGCACACCGGACTCACCGTGCAGCTGTGCGGCGACGCCCACCTGCTCAACTTCGGGCTCTACGCCTCCCCGGAACGCCGCCTGCTCTTCGACCTCAACGACTTCGACGAGACCCACCCCGGGCCCTTCGAGTGGGACGTCAAACGGCTCGCGGCCAGTGTGGCCGTGGCCGCCCGGGAGAACGGCCACACCAGGGCCGGGGAACGGGCCGCGGCCCGGGCGGCCGCCGCCGGGTACCGCACGGCCATACGCCGCATGGCCGGACTCGGGGAGCTGGCCGTCTGGTACGAGCAGGTCGACGCCGAGAGCCTGCTGCCGCTCGTCCGCTCCGCCCGCCGCCGGCGCCGCCTGGAGTCCACCCTCACCCGGGCCCGCCGCCGCACCAGCCTCCAGGCGCTGGGCAGCCTGACCGAGGTGGTGGACGGGCAGCGCCGGATCGTCCACGACCCGCCGCTCCTGGAACCCGCGGGCGCGCCGGACATGGCCTCCCTGCGCAAGATCTTCTGCGACTACCGCTCCACCCTCGCCGAGGAGCGCCGCCATCTCCTCGACCGCTACCGCTTCGTCGACGCCGCCCGCAAGGTCGTCGGCGTCGGCAGCGTCGGCACGCGCTGCTTCATCGTGCTGCTCGCCGGGCGCGACGCCGACGACCCGCTGTTCCTGCAGATCAAGGAGGCACGGTCCTCGGTGCTCGAGGAACACCTGCCGAGCGGGCCGTACGTCCATCCCGGGCACCGGGTGGTCGCCGGGCAGCGGCTGCTGCAGTCCGCCACCGACATCTTCCTCGGCTGGATGAGCGGGCCGCAGGGCCGCTCCTTCTACTGGCGCCAGCTGCGCGACATGAAGGGCTCCGCCGAGGTCGCCGGCCTGGACCCGGCCGGCCTGCTCGCCTACGCCCGGCTGTGCGGCACCACCCTGGCCCGCGCCCACGCCCGTTCCGGCGACCGCATCGCCATCGCCGCCTACCTCGGCGGTGCCGACACCTTCGACCACGCCGTCGCCGACTTCGCCGTGTCCTACGCCGACCGGACCACCGCCGACCACGCCACCCTCGGCGCGGCCATCGCGGCGGGGGTGGTGCAGGCCGAGCCGGGGGTGTGACGGCCGCTCAGCCGTACCGCTCCAGCAGCCCGCGCACATACGCCTCCAGCCGCCCGGCCAGCACCTCCGGCGTCAGATCCGTGCGCCCCAGCTCCCGCCAGGGACCGGCCAGCTTCTGCGCGTCGGGGGAGTAGGCCAGCGCGTCGAGCAGCCGCCAGTACAGGTGGTCGGGCCCGTCCGCGAGCCGGGCGCCGCCCAGCTCCTCGTACCGGTCCCGGAAGGCGAGGCCGTACGCCGGGCCGTGCAGCAGGGCCAGGGCCGTCGAGCAGTGGGCGACGTCCAGGTCGGCGGGACCCCACGAGGTCTCCACCCAGTCGACGACCCCGCTGATGCACAGTCCCTCCCCGGCGCCCGTGAAGAGCACGTTCCCGGGGTGGAAGTCCCGGTGCAGGAAGCGGCCCTCGTACGGCGGCGGGTCGCGGCGGATCACGTCCACCGCTCGCTCCCACATCGGTCCGTCCGGTGTACGCGCCCGCTCGGGCGAGGTCCACGCCTGGTACGAGCGCGGCCGCTCACGCGGTACGACCGTGTGGATCCGGACCAGCTGGGCGGCGAGCAGGTCCAGGCGCCGGTGCAGGGACTCCGGGTCCTCCTCGTCCACCCGTACCAGACCCGGCAGCCGGGTCATCAGCAGCGAGGGATGGTCGCAGTGTTCGCCGGTCGCGTCCACGGCGACCAGCGCCGGGGCCGGGATGCCCTCCTGTCCCGCCAACAGGCTGAGCACACCCGCCTCCCGGGACAGCAGGCCCGGGGCGTGCCGCCGGAAGAAGGGCTTCACGAACGTGCGCAGCACCAGCTCCTCACCGTCGTCGAGGGTGAGCCCGCGTATCTGCGAGGACCAACCCCCCTGGAGCGGGCGGGAGCCGGCGACCGTACGGCCCTGCGGAAGCCGCCCGGCCACCCACCGCCGCGTCGCCGCCCAGCCCTGTTCCTCGAGCCCGCACAGCAGGGCGGCGACGAACTCCCGCCGGTCCTCGGCGTGGTCTCGGAACCACAGCCCCAACCGGTGCTCGGCGTCCGGGAGTTCGAAGCGGGTGTACTGGGAGCGCGCCGCCAGCGCGTCCTGGACGGCCTCCGTCACCTCCGGCGGGATCACCGCGTCCGTGCCCGGTACCGCGAGCACCGCCCGGCCCTCGTACGCCCGCAGGGCCGTGAGCGCGGGAGAGTTCCGCCAGCTGCCGGGCGTACGGATGATCTCGCTGAATCTCCCCTCGCTGTTCCCGAAGGGCACGTCATGGGCCTCCGGCGCGTACACCGCGGGCGCGGACAGGCCCACGGCGGCCACGCGCGGACCGTAGTGCCGTACGAGATCCGCGACCGTCTGCCCGCTCATGCTGAACCCGACCAGGACCAGCGGGTCGTCCCCCGGAGCGTGCGCGTCGAGCACCGCGACCGCCTGCTCGAACCGCCGGCGCAGGCTCGACTCGCCCAGCGCGCCGCTGCTTTCGCCGTGCCCGGAGAAGTCGAAGGCCAGAGCGCGGCAGCCGTGCGCTGCGGCCTCGGCGAGCAGCGGCCGCAGCCGCTCCTTGCTGCCGTTGCCCGCGCCGTGCAGGAGGACGACGGTGGCCCGTCCGGAGCCGCCGCCGTACAGACCGCTGAGGCGTTCGCCGTCGTACTCGTGAGTGAAGGAGATCGGCTCGCTCATGACACCCATTCACTCACGGAAATCGGGATGCACTCCGAGTGACGGCGTCCCTACGCTGGATTCACGCCGATCACACATCCACGCGAACGGAGGACCGCCATGGGCACCATCGTCCTGTCCGGGACCGCCGTCCTGGTGATCCTCGGATTCGGGAACCACACCTGGTGGCTCGCCGCCGTCGCCGTGCTCCTCCTCCACCTGCGGTACGGACGGGGCCGGACCGCGTCCACCGGAGGGGGACAGCCGGGCGGCCCCGCCACTTATCAGGCCTACCGCGAGCGCCGGGACCGTCAGGCCAGGTGGGAGCGCCGCTACCGGCGCGAGCGGCCCTTCGAGGCCCGGCGTCAGGAGCGCGAGAAGAGCAGGTGAGCAGCCGAGCTCCCGGTCACAGGCCGGGGGCTCCCCACACCGGGAACCAGCGGCTCAGGTCCTGCTCGGTCCTGAGGTCGTTCGCGAGCACGGCCTTCACCTGCAACTCCAGCGCGCTGTCCCGGCGTTCGGCGGCGCCGGGCAGGGGCGCGAAGGGGTAGAAGGTGCCGCGCTTGTAGAGGTAGACGAGGGCCAGACGCCGTTCCCGCTCGTCCTGGAACGCGGCGAGGGAGCACAGCAGCTGCGGCCCGAAGCCGTTCACCTCCAGCGAGCTGTTCACCGCGTGCAGGTCGTTGACCAGCTGGGGCAGCTGGTCGGGGGTCCGCCGGGAGACCAGCCAGGAATAGCCGTAGCCGTCCTGGACGAGTTCCACCGGGGGGCCTCCTCCACGCTCCGCGTCCGCGTCGAGCAGCGCCTGGACCTCCCGGCGGGTCTGTTCGAAAGCCGCGCCCTCGACCGTGGCGAAGCACACCGCGCCCTCGCCGGTCGGCGTGAACCCGGCCGCGGCCTCGAGCGTCACGGCCGCCGACGGCAGCGCGAACAGCTGGTCGAGGTCGGGCGCGACGGGCTTCGTGCGCCCGAGCAGGATGTCCAGCAGCCCCAAGGTTCAGCCCGCCTTCCGCAGCCGTCTCAAGTTTTCAGCCCGCCTTTCCGGGAGCGGTCGCCTCACCCAGCTCCGCGGAGATCCGCCCGAGCTGCTCCAGCCGCTGCTCCAGGGTCGGGTGGGTGGAGAAGAACCGCTCGATGCCGGGCTCCTTGCCCGTCGCCGGGGTGAAGTAGAAGGCGTTGAAGGCCTGTGCCGTGCGCAGGTCCTTGGTCGGGATCCGGGCGATGTCCCCGGTGACCTTGGTGAGCGCCGACGCCAGCGCCGAGGGCCGGCCGGTCAGCAGAGCGGCCGCGCGGTCCGCCGCCAGTTCCCGGTACCGGGACAGGGCCCGGATCAGCAGGAAGCTGATCGCGTACACGGCCGCCGAGACCCCCATCACGGCCGCGAACACGACGGCGGTGTTCTGGTCCCTGCGGCCACCGAAGAGCTGCGAGTAGAAGGCGAACCGGACGATCAGCCCCGCGATCACCCCGAGGAAGGACGCGATCGTGATCACGGCGACGTCCTTGTGCGCCACGTGCGACAGCTCGTGCGCGAGCACACCCTCAAGCTCCGCGGGCTCCAGCCGCCGCAGCAGCCCGGTGGTCACACAGACCACGGCGTGGTCGGGATTGCGCCCGGTCGCGAACGCGTTCGGCATGTCCATGTTGGAGACGGCGACCACCGGCTTCGGCATGTCCGCGATCGCGCAGAGCCGGTCGACCACCGCGTGCAGCTCGGGGTACTCCTCGCGTTCCACGACCTGCCCGTGCATGGCGAACATCGCGATCCGGTCGGAGAACCAGAACTGCGCCACGAACATCGCCCCGACCAGGACCACGACCAGCAGCCAGGACTTCAGCAACACGATCAACGCGGCGACGAAGGCCACGTACAGCAGCCCGAGCAGGAACATCGTGACCGTCATTCGCACGGTCAGACGCCGATCGCTCCGGAAGCGGCTCTGCATCTTGCATCACCCCGCAGTCAGGCACTCGTCCCGATGTCCAGTGTGCACCTGCGGAATGCCATGAGGAGGTCGCGAGCACACCTAGGGGCAGCAAAGGCTTCCTGCGCGTGCGGGCACCTCAGCCCAGGTGGGCGCGGGCCCGGCCGAGCAGCTCCGCGACCTCGGCGTCCGCTCCCCACGGCCGGGTCCGCCGCACGGCCAGTTCGGCCCGTGTGCGCAGCCGCTCGTCCGTGTCACCGAGCAGCGCCACGGCCGCCCGCAGCCGTGCGACGCCTCCGTGCGCGTCCAGCAACCGGTACGCCGACACCCGTACCCAGCGCGGCCGCCCCGCCGCCAGCCGCTCCGCCAGCCACGGCTCGGGCAGCAGTCCGGCCGAGGGGAGCAGGGCGAGGGTGGCCTCGCCGACGACCCCGGGCGCCGGATCGTCCAGCAGCCGCCGCATCCGCGGCAGGTCCGTCACGTCCAGCGCGCGCAGCCCGGCCACCGCCCTGGCCCGCACGCCGGGCACCGGGTGGTCCAGCAGCGGCCACAGCAGGGCGGCGTCCGCGTGGGTCCCGCACTCCGCCAGCCCGATCGCGGCACCCGGCGGCAGCGCGGGGTCACCGGGGTCGGCGCACCGGTCCCGGTACCAGGGCAGCGGATCCGTCCCGTTCTGCCGTACGACATACCGGGCGCAGGCCCGCACCAGCGCGGACCGGTCCGCCAGGAACCCGACGGCCGGCCCGGGCCGCTCCAGGCGCCGCAGCGCGGTCACCCCGGCGGACCGGGCCCGCGGACTGCGGGCGCCGAGCAGCGCCCCCAGCACCTCCTCCGCGTCCGCTTCCCCCACGGCCGCCAGGGCGGCATCGGCGCACAGGTTCTGGACGACGGCGTCGTCGTCCCGGGCGGCCGCGCGGGCCAGCTCGGCGGGGGAGAGCAGCCCCTCCTCGACGGAGAGGCGGTACGCGAAGCGGCGTACCGGGCGGTCGGGGGAGGCGAGGAGGGGCGCCAGCCGCTCGCCGGGCGCCTGCCGCAGCACCTCGCCCAGCAGGCCGAGGGCGAAGTCGCCCCGGTGGCGGTCGGCGAGGCGCCGGACCAGCGGGGCGAGCCGTGCGGCCGCCTCCGCGTCCAGCGCCTCGGCGAACCGCTCCCTGGCCCGATCCCGCACCGGCTGAGCCCAGTCGGTACACCGCACGGCCACCAGCGGCAGCAGCGCGGGAAACCCGGCGACCCGGCCCAGCGCCCGGTGCCGGATCCGGCCGTCCCGGTGACACAGGGCGAGTGCGAGCTGCCCCTCGGTGAGCGGGCCGCCGGCGCGCAGGGCGGCCGTCAGCGAACGCCCGCCGGCCGTCTCCTCCCAGGCGGGTGCGACGTACGGCGGGAAGTACCACTCCTCCGCCCGCACCTGCTCGTCCAGCCCCAGCCAGGCGCTCGGGTCGCTCGTGTCGATCACGTCCCGCAGCACCGCGCCCTCGGCCAGCCGTCGCGCGGCCCGGGCCCCCTCGCGCATCCCCTGAACTCCCGTTGTCTCTAGTACGGAGAACGCATCTGCGCGTACCCGAGCAGCACTATCACCGCGGCCACGCAGCCCAGCACCACGACCGTCGACACCCACGACGACCGCCGCGGCCCCACCGGGTCCGGGTCGGCGCGGAACGGCGCCGGGTCCGGAGGGTTCTCCTTCCAGCGGGCGGCGAGCATCCGGGCCCGTGCGGAGGGCTCCTTGTGCTCGGCGGAGTTCGCCCATCTGTGATCGAAATCGCGCTCCCAGCCGTCCTGTTCGGACATCCCCGTTCAACCTCTCTCGTCGGACAGAACCAGGAGGATGATCCCCCGAGAGTAGGAAGCATGGGAAGCGGCAAAGGTTGCCCGGGATGCTGGGTGGTCGCCGAACGGCTAGCATTTCGGGTGAGAGCCGCACCGCAGGGTGTCCGACGTCGTCTGCCCTGCTTCTCCCACTCGTCGTGCGGCACCCCCTACCCGCGCGGGACTCCTCACTCCCTGGTCGCGGCCATCCGTCTCGTGCCCGGAAAGCCGCACGAGGGGTGGAAGGAAGGTGGATCCATGAATGCACATCGTGCGCGGCGCATAGCCGCAGTGTCCGCCGTCGGCGTCCTGATGCTCGGCGGAGCAGCGATCAGCACGGCAGGTACCGCGTCGGCAGCAACCTCGACCCACGTGTCCACCAACCGTGGCTGCTTCAACAACGGCTGGCGGGGCAACTGCTTCGGCAACAACGGCTTCTTCGGCTTCAACAACGGCTTCGGCTTCAACAACGGGTTCAACACTCCCGTCGTGGTGGTCGTGGTGGGCTGAGGCCACAGCCGGAAGGACACGGGTCGTGAACAACGGCCAAGGGCCGCCACCGGGAGCGTCGTTCCCGGTGGCGGCCGTGTCGTGAACGGCCGGTGCCGCAGCCGCGTGCGAGCTGCTGCTGGCCGACCAGGTTCGGGTGCTGGGTGAGGACCACCCCCACACCCTGATCACCGGCAACGAGCTCGCCCACTGGCGGGGGAAGGCGGGAGAGACACCCCGCGCCTGACGGCCGACGGCATCCGGCGCCGTGCCCGACGAGCGCCAGGACGACGCGGCCTGAGCCGGGCCCTGGCACCCTGGGGCCGAAAAGGCCGTCGGCCGGCTCTCCCGTGCTGGGAGAGCCGGCCGACGGCCCACGGACGGCTCAGGGGAGCGAATGACCGCTCCGACCTGGGGCTATATCACACGTCGAAGTACAGCTCGAACTCGTGCGGGTGCGGACGCAGCTGCAGCGGCGCGATCTCGGTGGTGCGCTTGAGGTCGATCCACGTCTCGATCAGGTCCGGCGTGAACACGTCGCCCTGGAGGAGGAACTCGTGGTCGGCCTCGAGCGAGTCGAGGACGGCCGGCAGCGAGGTCGGGACCTGGGCCACGTTCGCGTGCTCCTCGGGAGCCAGCTCGTAGAGGTCCTTGTCGATCGGCTCGGCCGGCTCGATCTTGTTCTTGATGCCGTCGAGGCCCGCGAGGAGCAGCGCCGAGAAGGCGAGGTACGGGTTGCCGGAGGAGTCGGGCGCGCGGAACTCGACGCGCTTGGCCTTCGGGTTGGAGCCCGTGATCGGGATGCGCATCGCGGCGGAGCGGTTGCGCTGCGAGTACACCAGGTTGATCGGCGCCTCGAAGCCCGGGACCAGACGGTGGTAGGAGTTCACCGTCGGGTTGGTGAAGGCCAGCAGCGACGGGGCGTGCTTGAGGATGCCGCCGATGTAGTAGCGGGCGGTGTCCGACAGGCCCGCGTAACCGGCCTCGTCGTAGAACAGCGGGTCGCCGTTGGTCCACAGCGACTGGTGCACGTGCATGCCCGAGCCGTTGTCACCGAAGATCGGCTTCGGCATGAAGGTCGCGGTCTTGCCGTTGCGCCAGGCCACGTTCTTCACGATGTACTTGAAGAGCTGGAGGTCGTCGGCCGCGGCGAGCAGCGTGTTGAACTTGTAGTTGATCTCGGCCTGGCCGGCGGTGCCGACCTCGTGGTGCTGGCGCTCGACCTTCAGGCCCTGCCTGTCCAGCTCCAGGGAGATCTCGGCGCGCAGGTCGGCGAAGTGGTCGACCGGCGGGACCGGGAAGTAGCCGCCCTTGTAGCGGACCTTGTAGCCACGGTTGTTCTCCACGGCGCCGGTGTTCCAGGCACCCGCCTCGGAGTCGATGTGGTAGAAGGACTCGTTCGCGCTGGTGGCGAAGCGGACGGAGTCGAAGACGTAGAACTCGGCCTCGGGACCGAAGTACGCGGTGTCCGCGATACCGGTCGACGCGAGGTAGGCCTCGGCCTTCTTGGCCACGTTGCGCGGGTCACGGGAGTACTGCTCGCCCGTGATCGGGTCGTGGATGAAGAAGTTGACGTTGAGGGTCTTGTCGCGGCGGAACGGGTCCACACGGGCCGTGGAGAGGTCGGCGCGCAGAGCCATGTCGGACTCGTGGATGGCCTGGAAACCACGGATCGACGATCCGTCGAAGGCCAGCTCCTCGTCCGGGTCGAACGCCTCGACGGGCACGGTGAAGTGCTGCATGACGCCCGGCAGGTCGCAGAAACGGACGTCGACGAACTTGACGTCCTCGTCCGCGATGAACTTCTTGGCCTCGTCGGCGTTCTGGAACATCCAGCTCCTCCTACTCCCGACCGTCCCGCCGGGGTGGTAGATCGTTCGTGCGGCCAGTGCGGTGGCACACGCTGCATCCGACCCTAGGGACGGGTGATTTCTCGGGCGTGACCCGTTTGTTTCGCAGAAGTTAACCGGCCACTGTTCCACCGTAGCGCCGACACACCCCTGTGCGCCCGGCCCGATTCCGGGCGCGTACCGTGGACGGGTGGACAACAGGCAAGCAATGGGGTCGTGGCTCTCCGGGCCGCGCGCGGCCATGGAAGAAGCCGGCGCCGACTTCGGGTACCGGGGCGAGCAGCTCGGCCTCCCGCAGGACGGACCGAACTCGATCGCACGGCCCGGCAGGCGGCTCGGTGCCCTGGCCGTGGACTGGGGGCTGTGCGTGTTGATCGCATACGGCCTGATCACGCATGGCAACAGCCCCGCCACCAGCAACTGGGCCCTGCTCATCTTCTTCGTGATGAGCGCCCTCACGGTCGGCACGATCGGCTTCACCCCGGGCAAGCGTCTCTTCGGCATCCGGGTCGTGGCCCTGCAGACCGGCACGGTCAACCCGCCGCGCGCCCTGCTGCGGACGGTCCTGCTGTGCCTGGCGATCCCCGCCCTGATCTGGGACCGGGACGGCCGCGGCCTGCACGACCGGGTCGCGAAGACCGTGGAAGTCCGGAGCTGAACCTCGTACGACGAAGCCGGACCTCGTACGACGAAGGGGGCGCCCGACCAGTGGTCGGGCGCCCCCTTTCTCGTACGAGGAGGACTAGCGGGCCTTCGGCCCGCCCTTCGGCATCCGCATGCCCTTCGGCATCGGACCCTTCGGCAGCGGCATGTTGCTCATCAGGTCGCCCATGGCGCGCAGCCGGTCGTTGGTCGTGGTCACCTGGGGGCCGGTCAGTACGCGCGGGTACTTCAGCATGGTCGTGCGCAGCTTCTTCAGCTCGATCTGGCCCTCGCCGTTGCCCACGATCACGTCGTGCACCGGCACGTCCGCCACGATGCGGTTCATCTTCTTCTTCTCGGCGGCCAGCAGGCTCTTCACCCGGTTCGGGTTGCCCTCGGCGACCAGCACGATGCCGGCCTTGCCGACCGCGCGGTGCACCACGTCCTGGCTGCGGTTCATCGCCACCGCCGGAGTCGTCGTCCAGCCCCGGCCGATGTTGTCCAGCACGGCCGCTGCGGCGCCCGGCTGGCCCTCCATCTGCCCGAACGCGGCACGCTCGGCGCGGCGGCCGAAAACGATCGCCGTCGCCAGGAAGGCCAGCAGCAGGCCCAGGATGCCGAGATAGACCGGGTAGCCGGTCACGAAGCCGATCGCGAGGAAGACACCGAGGGTGCCGATACCGACGGCCGCCAGCACAAGACCGATCTTCTTGTCGGCCTTACGGGTCATCTTGTACGTAAGGGCGATCTGCTTCAGTCGCCCTGCGTTCGCGGCGTCCGCCGCGGTTTCCTTCCTCGCCATGCCACGAAGTCTACGTGCCCCCGGGAGTGCCCACGACGGCAGTGCCCGGCGAGGAGAGGTTTCAGGAGCGGGTACGGGCCTGTTCGAGCACGCGCTGCGCCTCGACCCGGTCCTTGGCGCGGCGGCGGTCCTCCAGCACGGAGGTCCAGGCGTTGCGGCGGGCGGTGCGCTGGCCGCCGCTCATGAGCAGGGACTCCACGGCGCGCAGCGCGTCGGTGAAGGACGGAATGGCGGTGGCGCGGACGGGCGCGGCCTGCATGATCGAGGTCCCCCCTCGGTCGGGTGTACGTCGCGTGATACCAGAGTCACTGATTGGTGTTACCAGGGCGTGACCGGCCGGTCAAACGCCAATGAAGCCTTGATACGGAGCGCCGAAACGCTGACGCGGCCCTGACGGTCGTCCTCATCAGCGAGGACGGTCAGGACCGCGTCGACTCGGCCATTACTGGCCAGTAACAGCTTGTGCGTGAATTCACACAGCCTGGGCCGCGATGGAGCCGCCGCCCGGCTGCGGAGCAGCGGACCGGCGCTGTTCCATCGCCATCTGGTACAGGCGCCCGGCGCGGTACGAGGACCGGACCAGCGGGCCGGACATCACACCGGCGAAGCCGATCTGCTCGGCCTCCTCCTTCAGCTCCACGAACTCCTGCGGCTTCACCCAGCGCTCCACCGGGTGGTGGCGCACCGAGGGGCGCAGGTACTGGGTGATGGTGATCAGCTCGCAGCCCGCCTCGTGCAGCTGCCTGAGCGCCTCGCTGACCTCCTCGCGGGTCTCGCCCATGCCGAGGATCAGGTTGGACTTGGTGACCAGGCCGAAGTCGCGGGCCTCGGTGATGACCTTCAGCGAGCGCTCGTAGCGGAAGCCCGGGCGGATCCGCTTGAAGATCCGCGGCACGGTCTCGACGTTGTGCGCGAAGACCTCGGGACGGGAGGAGAAGACCTCGGCGAGCTGCTCGGGGACCGCGTTGAAGTCGGGGGCCAGCAGCTCGACCTTGGTCCGGCCGGCCTCGCGCCCGGCGGTCTGCTGGTGGATCTGGCGCACGGTCTCCGCGTACAGCCAGGCGCCGCCGTCCTCCAGGTCGTCGCGGGCGACGCCGGTGATGGTGGCGTAGTTCAGGTCCATGGTGACCACGGACTCGCCGACCCGGCGCGGCTCGTCACGGTCGAGGGCCTCGGGCTTGCCGGTGTCGATCTGGCAGAAGTCACAGCGCCGGGTGCACTGGTCGCCGCCGATGAGGAAGGTCGCCTCGCGGTCCTCCCAGCACTCGTAGATGTTCGGGCAGCCGGCTTCCTGGCAGACGGTGTGCAGACCCTCGCTCTTCACGAGCTTCTGCATCGCCGTGTACTCGGGGCCCATTTTCGCCCGAGTCTTGATCCACTCGGGCTTGCGCTCGATGGGGGTCTGGCTGTTGCGGACCTCCAGGCGCAGCATCTTGCGTCCGTCGGGTGCGACTGCGGACACGACCGGCTCCCTGCTGATTGCTTAGACGAAATCTTCGATTCTTCGGCGCACACCAGGGTACGCCCGTGTTAACTGAGCCCTACGGGTGAGGCCAACCTCACAGCCATGGGGCGCATTCCCCGATCAGGCGGATGCCTTCTCGATCTCCCGCGGCTTCGGCTCCGCGTTCTCAAGAATGTCCCGAAGATGGCGCTCCACCACCGGCAGGACCTCCTCGACGGTGATGGCGCGGCCCAGCTCGCCGGCCAGGGAGGCCACCCCCGCGTCACGGATGCCGCACGGGATGATCCGGTCGAACCAGCGGTTGTCCGGGTTCACGTTGAAGGAGAAGCCGTGCATCGTGACGCCCTTGGCGACGCGGATGCCGATCGCGGCGATCTTGCGGTCCTCGCGGCGCTGGCCGGCGTTGGAGGGGGCGTACTCCGGGCCGTTCAGGCGGGGGTCGAACTCCTCGTCCTGGAGCCGCGGGTCGAAGTCGAGGGCGAGCCCGCCGAGGGCCGGCCGCTGCTCGACCGGGTCGCCGAGCACCCACACGCCGCTGCGGCCCTCGACCCGGGTGCTCTCCACGCCGAACTCGGTGCAGGTGCGGATGAGTGCCTCCTCGAGGCGGCGCACGTGGGCGACCACGTCCACCGGGCGGGGCAGCTTCTGGATCGGGTAGCCCACCAGCTGACCGGGGCCGTGCCAGGTGATCTTGCCGCCGCGGTCCACGTCGATGACGGGGGTGCCGTCCAGCGGGCGCTCGCCGTCCTCGGTCCGGCGGCCCGCCGTGTACACCGGGGGGTGCTCCAGGAGCAGCACGGTGTCGGGGATCTCGTCGGCGAACCGGGCCGCGTGCACCCGGCGCTGCTCGTCCCACGCCTCCTGGTACTCGACGGCGTCCGCGCCGAACCCCATGTGGACGAACCGCAACTCACTCACGGCAAGCGCCTCCCTCAGCAATGGGTGTGTCAGGCACATAACGCGCCCACGCCACTGTACGTCCGCCCGGGGCACGTCAGCCCTGGGGGCAATCCTCACACGATCGGATGAATGAGCGGCGAAGTATGTGATCGTCTACTCACTCTCCGCTACATTCGCGCCGTTCACGAGGCCATAAGGGCTGCTCACAGGCAATCCCGGCACTTCAGGCGCCGGAAGGCAGGAGACCGCACCGCAGATGACGGACCGACCCGCGCAGCGCACCCCCAACCGCCAGCTCGCCGCGCTCATCGCAGAAGCGGGGTTTTCCAACGCGGGTCTGGCTCGTCGCGTCGACCAGCTCGGTCTGGAGCACGGGCTGGACCTCAGATACGACAAGACCTCGGTCACCCGCTGGCTCCGTGGGCAGCAGCCCCGGGGCACCACGCCCGCCCTGATCGCCGAGGTGTTCACCCGCCGGCTCGGACGCCGGCTCACGGCCCAGGACCTCGGCCTGGACGCCTGTGCGCCGGTGTACGCCGGGCTCGAGTTCGCGGCCACCCCCGAAGAGGCCGTCGACATCGTCAGCGGTCTGTGGCGCAAGGACTCGGGCAGTCACGCCGAGCTGCGCAAGATCGCCTTCACCCCGGCGGGGCTGGTCGTGCCCAGCCGGGACTGGCTGATCGGCAAGGCCGACGACCGGGTGGCCCGGGAGTCGGCCCCCCGGGTGCCCGCGCAGGCCCGGCCCGCCGTCCGGGACCGGCCGGAAGCCGTACCCGCTCCGCCCCGGCCCCGCGGACACGCCGCCCGCGCTCCCGGCCACAAGGTCACCGGCGGTGACATCGCCGCGCTGCGCTCGGTCGGCGAGCTGTTCCGCACCCTCGACGACGCCTACGGCGGCGGCCACGCGCGGCAGGCCCTGGTGCGCTACCTGGAGCACGAGTGCGAGCCCATGCTGCGCGGCGTCTACGACGAGCAGACCGGCCGCCGCCTGTTCGCCGCGGCCGCCGACCTCACCCGGCTCGCCGGCTGGACCTCGTACGACATCGCCGCGCACGGACTCGCCCAGCGCTACTTCGTGCAGGCCCTGCGCCTCTCCCAGGCGGCCGGTGACCGGTCCTACGGCTCCTACGTACTGGTCACCATGAGCCGTCAGGCCGTCTACCTCGGGCACGGCAGGGAGGCCGTACAGCTGGCACGGGTGGCCCAGCAGGGGGTCGGCACCGGCGCACCACCGGTCGTGCAGGCGCTGCTGCACGCCTCCGAGGCCCGCGCGCACGGGGTGCTCGGGGAGGTGCGGGCGTGCACCGGGTCGCTGGTGCGGGCCGAGCGCGCCCTGGAGGCGGCCCGGCCCGGGGACGAGGTGCCGTACTGGGCCCGGTTCTTCGACGAGGCGCAGCTCGCCGACGAGTTCGGGCACTGCCACCGCGACCTGCAGCAGTTCCGGGCCGCCGCCCAGCACGCGGAGCGCTCCCTCCAGCTGCGCGCGCCCTCGTACGCCCGCAGCCGACTGTTCTGCCGGGTCGTCCTCGCCACCGCCCGGCTCGGCCTCGGCGAACTCGACCAGGCCTGCGCACTGGCCGCCGAGGCCGCCGGCCAGGCGGCGGAGATGCGGAGCGCTCGCGCGATCGAGTACGTGAAGGACTTCGAACGCAGACTGGAGCCGTACAAGGACGCGGCGCCGGTGAGGGGGTACCGGGAGAGGGTCGCCGCGCTGGGCTGACGGACTAGGCCGCTCGAGGCAGCGTGGGTGCCGGATCCGCCCTGTGCATCGGTCCCGCCGCTCCCAGGTCCGCCAGGATCGCCGCCGCGGCCCGGTGGGCCGAGTGCAGGGCGCCCTGGACGGTGCTGGTGTCGCGGTGGTCGCCGCAGACGTACAGGCCGGCCAGCAGGCGTACCGGGCGGCGCAGGTCGTGCGGGGGGCGCATCGCCGGTACCGCCTGCGGGGTGTGGTGCACGGCGAGCGTCTCCCAGCGGCGTGTCGAGGTCCCGTAGAGCCGCGAGAGGTGGATGCGGACGGCGGTGTCGACGTCGTCGGGCGGGGTGCCCAGCACGGTCGACGAGATCAGCACCCGGCCGGCCGGCGCGCGGCTCGGGTCGACGTTGCTGAGCACCGCCGTGTGTGCGACCGGTCCGCCGCGGTCGGCGTCCAGCAGCAGCGACGTGCCCGTCGCGAGGACCGCGGCCGGTTCGTCCGTGGTGTGGTGAACGACCGTCACCGGATGGAAGTCCGGTACCCGCAGGCCCGGCAGCAGCTCGGCCGCGGCCCGCGCGTCGGTCGCCAGCAGCACCGCACGGCAGCGGATCTCACCGTGCTCGGCCGTGGTCACCGAGGTCGTGGACACGGAGGTGACCCGCACCCCGGTGCGCACGGTGCCGGGCGCCAGCGTGCCGGCCAGCAGCTCCGGCAGCGCCTCCGCACCGCCCTCCGGCACGCACAGCCGGCCGCTCGCGAAGGAGTGCAGCGCCAGGTCGGCGCACCGGCTGGAGGTGGTCAGCTCCGGGTCGCACAGCAGCGCGGCGAGCAGCGGGCGCAGGAAGCCGTCGACGGTCCGGGCGGGCATCCCGCGGGCCGCGAGGGCCTGCGCGGCGGGCAGCTCGGGCCGGGACAGCAGGCGTTCGACGGGAGTGGCGGCGATCCGGCCCAGGGCGGCGCCGAGGCGGGCCTGGTCGACCGCGCCGCCCACCGGCGCACCGGCACGGCCCGGTGCGGCCGCCGGGCCCCTGGGGGCGCTTGCCAGGGCGCGCACCACATGGAGTGCGCCCCTTGCGCTCCCTCCGGTCGCCGGTGCGCCCGTGCGATGGGTCTGTCCGTCGCGGTGCAGCAGTACGCCCGGCGCGAAGCGGCGCAGGGTGAGCGAGCCGAGTCCCGGGGTGCGGCGGAGCTCGGGATAGGACGTGGACAGCAGCTGTCCGATGCGGTCGAGCCGGAAGCCGTCGACCTTCTCGGTCGACATGCGGCCGCCCGCATAAGGGGCGGCTTCCAGGACTACGGTTGTTACTCCTGCGCTGGTGAGCCGATGAGCCGCCGAGAGTCCGGCGATTCCGGCTCCCACGATGACGACGTCCACCTGGTACGCGGGCTCAAGCACGAGGCCCCTCCTGTGGTTGCGCGGCCGGTGGAGACGTCATGCCCCCAACAGGCTCCGGGGATACCCGAGTTCGGGTCGAGGTTAGGGCCGTGATCGGTCAGGAACAGTCGCGCATCAACAGAGCACGGTCGCACGACGGTCGCATACGGTCACAAGAGGTCACAGGAGATCCCAGAGCTTCCTGACGTCATGTCAGCCGGCGTGCGCGGCGTCCTCTCAGGCCGCGCGGATCGCGTCGTCGATCCCCGGGAACGCAAAGGTGAACCCCGACTCCAGCAGCCGCTTCGGCACCACCCGCAGGCTGCCCAGCACCTCCCCGGCCATCTCGCCGAGCGCCGTCCGCAGGACCGGCGCCGGGACGGCGAACAGCGTCGGCCGGTGCAGCACCCGCCCCATCGCCTCGGTGATCTCACGGTTCGTCAGCGGCTGGGGCGCGGTGAGGTTGAACGGCCCGGACAGGGTGTCCTGGTCGATGAGATACCGGATCGCGGCGACCTCGTCGTGCAGCGCGATGTACGACCAGTACTGCCGTCCGTCGCCCATCCGCCCCCCGAGCCCGGCCTTGAACAGCGGGAACAGCCGGCCCCAGGCCCCGCCGCCGCGCGCCACCACCAGCCCCGTGCGCACGAAGACCGTCCGCACGCCCGCCTCCTGCACGGGCGCAGCCGCCTCCTCCCACTCCACGCACAGCGATGGCAGGAACCCGTCGCCGGGCGGCGCGTCCTCGTCCACGGCCCGGTCGCCCGTGTCGCCGTAGAAGCCGATCGCGCTGCCGTTCACGAAGACCCGCGGCGGTGTGTCCAGCGAGGCCACAGCCTCCGCCAGCGCCGCCGTGCCGAGCACCCGGCTGTCCCGGACCAGCCGCTTGTACTCCGGTGTCCAGCGCCGGTCGCCGATCCCCGCCCCCGCGAGGTTGACCACCACGTCGCAGCCGACCAGACCGGCCGCGTCCACCTGCTGCCGCTCGGGGTCCCAGCGGACCTCGCTGCCGTCCCGGGGCGCACGGCGGACCAGACGCACCACCTCGTGCCCGTCCGCGGTCAGGGACCGCACCAGGGCGCTGCCGATGAGACCGGACGCACCGGCCACCGCGATTCGCGAAGGTTCCATGCGCCCCATCCTTCCCCCCTCGCCCCCGAGAAGACCGTCACGCGGCGACGACGCGCTACGACGTGACCAGCTGGCCCGTGTCCACCGGCGCGGTCGCCGAGGCCGCGCGTCCGGCGTCGCCCGCCACCTCGGCCGCGGTCAGCACGTACCCCGTCTCGGCGTCCGAGGTGGAGCGGGCGAAGACCACACCGAACACCCGCCCGCCGGTGGTCAGCAGCGGGCCGCCGGAGTTGCCCGGCCGGACCGTCGAGCGGATCGAGTAGATCTCCCGGGTGACCGTGTGATTGCTGTAGATGTTCTGGCCGGTCGCCCGCACCCGGTTCGCCACCGTCGCCGCCTGCAGGTTCAGGTTCCCGTCCTGCGGATAGCCCGCGACCACCGCCGAGTCGCCGCGTGCGGCACTCCGGTCGAACCGCAGCACCGGGGCACGCAGATCGGGCACGTACAGCACCGCCACGTCCCGGTCGGGGTCGAAGAGCACCACCCGGGCCTCGTACGACCGCCCGACCCCGCCCACCCGCACGCTCGGGTGGTCGATGCCCGCCACCACGTGGGCGTTCGTCATCACGTGCCGCGGCGCGTACACGAAGCCGCTGCCCTCCCGGCCCTCGGTACCGGAGGCGCCCTCGATCTTCACCGTGCTCCGCTTGGCGGCACCGGTCGCGGCCGGCGTCACACTGTCGCCCGTGGGCCGGGGCACCTGCGCCGTCGACTCGTTCTCGAACGGGTTGAAGACCTGTGGGAAGCCCGCCTCGGTCAGGGCGGACGTCGCCCGCGAGAACCACACCGGGGTCGTCTCCGGCATCGTCTGCTGCACCGCGCCCAGCAACGCCGAGTTCCGTATGGCCGTCGTCAGGGTCTGCGACGAGGACGCGCCCAGCACGCTCGCCGCGACCCAGGCCACGATCAGCACCGCGACCGAGTTGGCCGCCGCACCCCCTATCCCGTCCGCCACCCGCAGCGGACCCCGGCCCTCCCGGTCCAGCTCCCGGCGCAGCCGCAGCGCCAGCCGGCCCGCCAGCTCGTGCCCCACCGCCCCCGGCACCAGCACCGTCAGCACCGCCAGCACGGTCGCGGTCGCCGAGCCGCGCGCCACCAGGCCGGTCACCCACGGCAGCGCCCACACACCGACGACCGCGCCGCCCACGAACCCGGCCAGGGACACGCATCCGGCCACCAGGCCGCGCCGGTACCCCGACGCCGCGTAGACGAGGATCACCAGTGCGAGCACCAGGTCGAGCAGGTCCACGGAGCCGCCTTTCTCTCGGACCCCCTAATACGGCCGGGACGGGCCCGATGATCAGTCACGCACGCGCGCGAGCGCCCACCCGACGGCGAACCGGCCACGTGTGCGTATATCCCCAGAAACGTCCTCCACCAGGACGATGGTTCCACCGGGTGGCACAGCACACATCGCGAGCCCGGCGGACCGGCCCGACAGTGGGCTCATGCCTGCCTTCCGAAGATCGCGAGGGACGCGGAAGCGGCGGGGCGTGCACGTGCCCAGTGCCGTACTGGTGCTGCTGGGCGCTCTGCCCGGCCTGACCGCCATCCTCGCGCTGGCCCTGTTCGCCCGCGGTGTCGAGCGCCCCGGCGAGCTGGGTCTCGGCCAGCCCGCCGCGGACCGGCCCCAGCCGGCCCATCACGCCCCCCGGCCGCGGATCGTGCCCCGCTCCGCCTGGCTGGACCGCACCGCGGCCGCGCACAGCCAGCCGCCCCCGCGCTACGACGACAAGGTGGTCGCCGTCTTCGTCCACCACACCGACTCGCCCAACCACTACGACTGCGCCGAGGCGCCCCGCATCATCCGCGACCTGTACGCCGGCCAGACCGGCCTGCGCCGCTGGGACGACATCGGCTACAACTTCCTCGTCGACCGCTGCGGCACCATCTACGAGGGCCGCGCCGGAGGCGTCGAGCGGCCCGTCACCGGCGCCCACACCCAGGGCTTCAACCACCGCACCACCGGCATCGCCGCCCTCGGCACCTTCACCGCCGGAGTCGACGTGCCGCGGGCCATGACCGACGCGATCGCCGCCCTCACCGCCTGGAAGCTCGGCCTCGCCGACGTCGACCCGCGCTCCCGCGCCCGCCTGGTCTCCAGCAACGGCCTCAGCCGCTACAAGGCCGGCAGCACCGCCACCCTGCCCGCCGTGGCCGGCCACGGCGAGGGCTTCATGACCAGCTGCCCGGGCGCCGCCCTGACCGCCCGGCTCCCGGAGATCAGACAGTCCGCCGCCCGCCTGCAGGGCCGTGTCCCCGCCCGGCCCGTGGCCACAGGAGCGCCACAGGCGACTCACGGCACCCGCTGAGGCCGCCGCCCTACCGTCGGGGCACGCACTCAGCGGGAGATGCGCCGACCGGAGGCGGGGAGACGATGAGCGGTACACGGCAGCAGGACGAGCAGGCCCGGCGGTCGGGGCCGGCGGCCTCCGTGTGGACCCGGGCGGTGCGCCGCCCCTGGACCGTCGTCCGCGTGGTCGCGGCGGTCGTGGTCGGGCCGGCCGCCGCTACGGCCTCCGCACTCGATCTGGCCAACGCGGCGCCACCCCTGCACGCTCCCGGAGTCAGCCCTTGAAACGTGCCCAAAGCCGGGGATACAGCTCGGCGAGGGCCGCCTCGTTCTCGAAGTCGATCGGAGTGCCCTCCGGTTCGACGGGCGCCGGCGCGATGCCGAGGTCCGGGGCGACGGCGCCGGTGAGCTGCTCGTACGCCTCGTCCGCCGCGTACCCCAGTTCCTCTCCGTCGCCGTCGATCTCCTCGTCGAAGTCCCGCAGCAGCTCGGCCAGCGAGTCCGGGGCGTGCAGGGCGCCCTCGAAGACGTCTCGGCCCTGGCCGATGAGCCAGCACCGGAAGTAGTCGAACGCGTCGTCACTGGCCCCGCCGAGCAGCACCCAGGAGGCGCCCCACAGGTCCCAGTGGTAGGCACGGTTGTAACGGGACTCGAAGTGACGGGCGAAGTCCAGGACCGTCTCCGGGTCCAGCTGGAGCAGCCGGTCCACGAGCAGGTCGGCCTGCTCCTCGGGGTCGCCCTCGGCGGCCTCGCGGGTGGTGTCGATCAGCTCCCAGAACTCCGACTCTTCCATCACGGGTCCAGCATCGGGCCTGAGCCGGCGGGGCGCACGCGGAGTCGCCCGGAGTGCCGCGGATCGTTATGAGACCTCTCCACGGCCGTAGCGCGCGGCGAGCCGGGCCGCGTCCGCCGCGAACCGATCCCGCAGGCTCCCCGGCGCCAGCACCTCGGCCTCCGGCCCCAGCGCCGTCAGCTGGGTGTGCGCGACCTCCTCCGACTCCACCGGCACGGTCACCGTCACCCACCCCTCGGCGTCCGGCCCGCCCGCGCCCGCGAGCGCCTCGCGCGCGGAGAGCGGATCGACGGCGTACGGCAGCCTGCGCACACCGTCCGGGGACAGCCGTACGACGACCTCGGCGCGCAGGATCGACCGGGCGAACCGTTCGGCCTGCTCGGCCCAGTACCGGGGGAGGCCGAACTCCGGATCGCGGTCGAAGTGCTCGTCACGTACCTCGACGGCGTCGAACCGGTCGATCCGGTACGTCCGGAAGGCGCCGCCGTCGCCCACCCGCGCACACAGGTACCAGACGCCCGCCTTCAGCACGAGCCCGTACGGCTCCAGGTCCCGCTCGACGACGGTCTCCCCGCGCCGGTACACGGCCCCGATCCGCCGGTCGTCCCACACCGCCTCGGCGACCACGGGCAGCAGCGCGGGTGTCGCCGGCTCGCGGAACCAGGCGGGCGCGTCCAGATGGAACCGCTGGGCGGCGCTGTCCGGGGCGTCCCGCAGGGAGGGCAGCAGGGCCGCGGAGACCTTCAGCCGGGCGGCGGAGGCGACGTCGTCCAGCCCCATCTCCCGCAGCGCCCCCGGCACCCCGCTCAGGAACAGGGCCTCGGCCTCGCTCCGGGCGAGCCCCGTCAGCCGTGTGCGGTACCCGCCGATCAGCCGGTACCCGCCGGCCCGCCCCCGGTCGGCGTACACGGGCACCCCGGCCTCCGAGAGCGCCTGCGCGTCCCGCGTGACCGTCCGCTCCGACACCTCCAGCTCCCGGGCCAGCTCGGCGGCGGTCATGGAGGGGCGGGACTGGAGGAGGAGCACCATCTTGATGAGCCGGGCCGCACGCATGCGTCTCATGATGCCGGGGGCCACCGGCAGAGAACGACGAAGAAGGGGTACGGCAGCTGCCGTACCCCTTCCCAGGACTCGGACGACTACAGCCCGTACTTCTCCCGGGCTTCCTTCACCGCGGTCGCCTTGACCTCGCCGCGCTTGGCGAGCTGGGCCAGGGCCGCGACGACGATCGACTGGGCGTCGACGCCGAAGTGGCGGCGGGCGGCCTCGCGGGTGTCGGACAGGCCGAAGCCGTCGGCGCCCAGCGAGGACCAGTCCTGCTCGACCCACTGCGCGATCTGGTCCGGGACCTGGCGCATGTAGTCGGAGACGGCCAGGACCGGGCCCTCGGCGCCCTGCAGCGCCTGGCGGACGTACGGCACGCGCTCCTCGCCGCGCAGCAGGGCCGCGTCGGCCTCCAGCGCGTCGCGGCGCAGCTCGGACCAGGAGGTCGCGGACCACACGTCGGCGGCCACGCCCCACTCCTCGGCGAGCAGCCGCTGCGCCTCCAGGGCCCAGTGGATCGCCGTGCCGGAGCCGAGCAGCTGGATGCGCGGGGCGTTGGCCGGGGCGGTCACGCCCGCGGACTCCGCCGTGTTGAAGCGGTACAGGCCCTTGACGATGCCCTCGTCGATACCGGGCCCGGCCGGCTTGGCCGGCTGCGGCAGCGGCTCGTTGTAGACCGTCAGGTAGTAGAAGACGTTCTGGTCCTCGCCCGGCTTGGCCTCGCCGTACATCCGGCGCAGACCCTCACGGACGACGACCGCGATCTCGTACGCGAACGCCGGGTCGTAGGTGAGGGCGGCCGGGTTGGTGGCCGCGATCACCGGGGAGTGGCCGTCGGCGTGCTGGAGGCCCTCGCCCGTCAGGGTCGTACGGCCCGCCGTCGCGCCGACGAGGAAGCCGCGGCCGAGCTGGTCGCCGAGCTGCCACATCTGGTCGGCCGTGCGCTGCCAGCCGAACATCGAGTAGAAGATGTAGAACGGGATCATCGCTTCGCCGTGCGTGGCGTACGCGCTGGACGCGGCGATGAAGTCGGCCATCGAACCGGCCTCGGTGATCCCCTCGTTGAGGATCTGGCCGTTCTTGGCCTCCTTGTAGTACATCAGCTGGTCGCGGTCGACCGGCTCGTACGTCTGACCCTTGGGCGAGTAGATGCCCAGGGACGGGAAGAGGCTCTCCATGCCGAAGGTGCGCGCCTCGTCGGGGACGATCGGCACCCAGCGCTTGCCGGTCTCCTTGTCGCGGACCAGGTCCTTGACCAGACGGACGAAGGCCATGGTGGTGGCCACGTTCTGGGAGCCGGAGCCCTTGTCGAAGGAGGCGAAGGCCTTCTCGGCGGGGGCGGGCAGCGGGGCCAGCGCGTGCGTGCGGCGGGCCGGGGCCGGGCCGCCCAGGGCCGCGCGGCGCTCCTGGAGGTAGCGGACCTCGGGGGAGTCGGCGCCCGGGTGGCCGTAGGGCACCACGCCGTCGGCGAAGTCGCTGTCCTTGATCGGCAGGTCCAGCAGGTCCCGCATCGTCTTGAACTCGTCCACCGTCAGCTTCTTCATCTGGTGGTTGGCGTTCTTCGACGCGAAGCCCTCGCCGAGGGTGTGGCCCTTGACCGTCTGGGCCAGGATCACGGTCGGCGCGCCCTTGTGCTCGACGGCGGCCTTGTAGGCGGCGTAGACCTTGCGGGCCTCGTGACCGCCGCGCGAGAGGTGGAAGCACTCGAGGATCTTGTCGTCGCTCAGCAGCTTCGCCATCTCGGCGAGCGCCTGGTCCTTGCCGAAGAAGTCGGCGCGGATGTAGGCGGCGTCGCGGGTCTGGTACGTCTGGATCTGCGCGTCCGGTACCTCGCGCAGACGGCGTACCAGCGCGCCGGTGGTGTCGAGCTGGAACAGCTCGTCCCAGGCCGAGCCCCACAGCGTCTTGATGACGTTCCAGCCGGCGCCGCGGAACTGGGCCTCCAGCTCCTGCACGATCTTGAAGTTGGCGCGCACCGGGCCGTCGAGGCGCTGCAGGTTGCAGTTGATGACGAAGGTGAGGTTGTCCAGCTCCTCACGCGCCGCGAGCGCGAGGGCCGCCGTCGACTCCGGCTCGTCCATCTCGCCGTCGCCGAGGAACGCCCACACGTGCGAGGCGGAGACGTCCTTGATGGCGCGGTTGGTGAGGTACCGGTTGAAGCGCGCCTGGTAGATCGCCGACAGCGGGCCGAGGCCCATCGACACCGTCGGGAACTCCCACAGCCAGGGCAGCCGGCGCGGGTGCGGGTAGGAGGGCAGGCCGTTGCCGCCGGACTCCTGGCGGAAGTTGTCGAGGTGGCCCTCGTTCAGCCGGCCGTCCAGGAAGGCGCGGGCGTAGATGCCGGGGGAGGCGTGGCCCTGGATGTAGAGCTGGTCGCCGGACCCGTCGGCCTCCTTGCCCTGGAAGAAGTGGTTGAAGCCCGTCTCGTAGAGCCAGGCCGCCGAGGCGAAGGTGGCGATGTGGCCGCCGACGCCGTACTTCGAGCCGCGGGTCACCATGGCGGCCGCGTTCCAGCGGTTCCACGCGGTGATCCGGGCCTCCATCGCCTCGTCACCGGGAATGCCCGGCTCGGCGGCGGTGGGGATCGTGTTGACGTAGTCGGTCTCGAGGAGCTTCGGCAGCGCGATGCCGCCCGCCTCGGCGCGCTCCAGCGTGCGACGCATCAGGTATGCGGCGCGGTGCGGCCCGGCCTCCCTGGCGACGGCGTCCAGGGAGGCCTGCCATTCGGCGGTCTCCTCGGGGTCGCGGTCGGGGAGCTGGTCGAGCGCGCTCGGCTGGATGGCGTTGGGGTCGGTCATGTCGCCGCCTTCCTCAGTCGAAGGGGGTTCCCTCATCGGTAAGGGTTCGGGGGTGCCCTTGGTCTTTGGCAGGACAGGGCAGCGGACTTCGGTGGAAGTCCGTCGGCGACTGTAACTCCCTGATCGATGATCGATCAAAGGGGTACGGGGCAAAACTTCTCGATTTCGAGAAAGTAGGCACCCGGTGCCTTTGAAATGGGCACCCGGTGCCGCATCCGACCCGGGTTTTCGCAGGTGAGCGACGGTATGCTCGGGTGAATCAGGCCCTCGGGGCGCAGCCCAGGACGTGCGCCTTCACCAGCTCGGCGATGCGCGGATCCCTGCGCTTGAAGGCCTGCACCAGCTCCTCGTGCTCCTCCGCGTAGGACTGCTGGACCGTGCCCAGCCAGCGGATCGACAGCGCCGTGAAGACCTCGATGCCCAGGCCCTCCCAGGTGTGCAGCAGCACCGAGTTGTCCGCCGCGCGGACCAGCTCGCGGTGGAAGCCGACCGTGTGGCGGACCTGGGCCGTGCCGTCGGCCCTGCGGTCGGCCTCGTACAGGGCCAGGACGTGCGGTTCCAGGGCCGAGCAGTCCTCCGCGAGGCGTTCGGCCGCCAGCTCCGCCGCGATGGCCTCCAGGCCGGCCCGGACGGGGTAGCTCTCCTCCAGATCGGCCGCGGTCAGGTTCCGGACGCGTACGCCCTTGTTCGGCGCGGACTCGATCAGCCGCAGGGACTCCAGCTCGCGCAGGGCCTCCCGGACCGGAGTCTGGCTGACCTCCAGCTCGGTGGCGATCCGCCGCTCCACGATGCGCTCGCCCGGCTGCCAGCGACCGCTGACGATTCCCTCCACGATGTGCTCGCGGATCTGTTCGCGCAGCGAGTGGATGACGGGGGCGGTCATGAGGGCTCCTTCCGGAGGGGCTGACGTTTAGACAATAAAGCCGTGCGGCGCTTCGGAGGGATGCATGGGGGTGCTTTCGTGCAGGTGAGACGAGGCGCACATGGGGCCTGCGGCGCCTGACGGCTCGGTGCGGACGGTCTTCGGGCGACCTGGGGTTCCTGGTGGTCGCCCGCGTCCCTGGGAGTTGCGGCTTGCCCCGTTGAAACGGCGGAGCCCCGCCCGGAAGGTTCCGGGCGGGGCTCCGTACTGCCTGATCGGGGGATCAGAGGCCGAGCTCGACCTCGAACTCGCCCGCCTCCAGGATCGTCTTGACCGCCGTCAGGTAACGGGCCGCGTCGGCGCCGTCGACCAGGCGGTGGTCGTAGGAGAGGGTCAGGTAGGTCATGTCGCGGACGCCGATGACCGTGCCCTCCTCGGTCTCGATGACGGCCGGACGCTTGACCGTGGCACCGATGCCGAGGATCGCGACCTGGTTCGGCGGCACGATGATCGTGTCGAACAGCGCGCCGCGCGAACCGGTGTTGGAGATGGTGAAGGTCGCGCCGGACAGCTCGTCCGGGGTGATCTTGTTGGCGCGGACCTTGCCCGCCAGGTCGGCCGTGGCCTTGGCGATGCCGGCGATGTTCAGGTCGCCCGCACCCTTGATGACCGGGGTCATCAGGCCCTTCTCCGAGTCCACCGCGATACCGACGTTCTCGGTGTCGAAGTAGGTGATCGTGCCCTCGGCCTCGTTGATCCGGGCGTTGATGACCGGGTGGGCCTTCAGCGCCTGGGCGGCGGCCTTGACGAAGAACGGCATCGGGGAGAGCTTGACGCCCTCACGGGCGGCGAAGGAGTCCTTCGCCTTGCCGCGCAGCTTCATCAGGCGGGTGACGTCGACCTCGACGACCGAGGACAGCTGGGCCTGCTCGTGCAGCGCCTTGACCATGTTGTCGCCGATGACCTTGCGGATGCGGGTCATCTTGACGGTCTGGCCGCGCAGCGGGGAGACCTCGAGGGCCGGGGCCTTCTTGGCGGCGGCCGGAGCGGCGGCCGGAGCCGGAGCGGCTGCGGCAGCCTTCGCGGCCTCGGCGGCGGCGATGACGTCCTGCTTGCGGATGCGGCCGCCGACGCCGGTGCCCTTGACGGCGGCCAGGTCGACGCCGTTCTCGGCGGCGAGCTTGCGCACCAGCGGGGTGACGTAGGCGCCCTCGTCGGTCGCCTGGGCGGCGGCCGGAGCCGGGGTGACCGGAGCCGGAGCCACCGGCGCGGGGGCCGGGGCGGCCGGAGCCGGAGCGGCGGCGACCGGGGCGGGCGCGGGGGCCGGAGCAGCCGGGGCCGGGGCGGCCGGAGCCACCGGGGCGGCCGGAGCCGGGGCCGGAGCGGCGGGGGCCGGAGCCGGGGCAGCCGGGGCCGGGGCGGCGGCCGGAGCCGCACCCGCGGCGCCGATGACGGCGAGCTTGGCGCCGACCTCGGCGGTCTCGTCCTCGCCGACCACGATCTCGAGCAGCACGCCGGAGGCGGGCGCCGGGATCTCGGTGTCGACCTTGTCCGTGGAGACCTCGAGCAGCGGCTCGTCGGCCTCGACGGAGTCGCCGACCGACTTCAGCCAGCGGGTGACGGTGCCCTCGGTGACGGACTCACCGAGCGCGGGCAGGACCACGTCCGTGCCCTGGGCGCCACCGGCCGGGGCGGCAGCGGGGGCGGCCGGGGCCTCGGGGGCCGGGGCCGGAGCGGCGGGGGCCTCGGCGACGGGGGCCGGGGCCGGAGCCTCGGCGGCCGCGGGGGCCGGAGCGGCAACGGGCGCACCCGTGCCGTCGTCGATGACCGCCAGCTCGGCGCCGACCTCGACGGTCTCGTCCTCGGCGACCTTGATGGAGGCCAGCACGCCGGAGGCGGGCGAGGGGATCTCGGTGTCGACCTTGTCGGTCGACACCTCGAGCAGCGGCTCGTCGGCCTCGACGCGCTCGCCTTCGGCCTTCAGCCAGCGGGTGACAGTGCCCTCGGTGACGCTCTCACCGAGCGCCGGAAGGGTTACGGAAACCGCCATGGTTTCGGTTTCTCCTTAGGAATTTGCGGAAGTCTGTGTCGTCGCGCCCGTGGACCGAAGGCTCAGTCGTGGGAGTGCAGGGGCTTGCCGGCGAGCGCCAGGTGCGCCTCGCCCATCGCCTCGTTCTGCGTCGGGTGGGCGTGGATGAGCTGGGCGACCTCGGCCGGCAGCGCCTCCCAGTTGTAGATCAGCTGGGCCTCGCCGACCTGCTCACCCATGCGGTCGCCGACCATGTGGACGCCGACCACGGCACCGTCCTTCACCTGGACGAGCTTGATCTCGCCCGCGGTGTTGAGGATCTTGCTCTTGCCGTTGCCCGCCAGGTTGTACTTCAGAGCGACGACCTTGTCCGCGCCGTAGATCTCCTTGGCCTTGGCCTCGGTGATACCGACGGAGGCGACCTCCGGGTGGCAGTACGTCACCCGCGGGACACCGTCGTAGTCGATCGGAACGACCTTCAGACCGGCCAGACGCTCCGCCACCAGGATGCCCTCGGCGAAGCCGACGTGCGCGAGCTGGAGGGTCGGGACGAGGTCACCGACGGCGGAGATGGTCGGAACGTTGGTGCGCATGTACTCGTCGACCAGGACGTAGCCCCGGTCCATGGCGACACCCTGCTCCTCGTAGCCGATGCCCTGGGAGACCGGGCCACGGCCGACGGCGACGAGGAGGACCTCGGCCTCGAACTCCTTGCCGTCCGCGAGGGTGACCTTCACACCGTCCTGGGTGTACTCGGCCTTCTGGAAGAAGGTGCCCAGGTTGAACTTGATGCCGCGCTTGCGGAACGCGCGCTCAAGAAGCTTGGAGGAGTTCTCGTCCTCGACCGGGACGAGGTGCTTGAGGCCCTCGATGACCGTGACGTCCGAGCCGAAGGACTTCCACGCCGAGGCGAACTCGACGCCGATCACACCGCCGCCCAGGATGATCGCGGACTTGGGCACGCGGTCCAGGACGAGGGCGTGGTCGGACGAGATGATCCGGTTGCCGTCGATCTCCAGGCCCGGCAGCGACTTCGGCACGGAGCCGGTCGCCAGCAGGACGTGGCGGCCCTGGATGCGCTGGCCGTTCACGTCGACGGAGGTCGGGGAGGACAGCCGGCCCTCACCCTCGATGTAGGTCACCTTGCGGGAGGCGATCAGGCCCTGCAGACCCTTGTACAGGCCGGCGATGACACCGTCCTTGTACTTGTGGACGGCCGGGACGTCGATGCCCTCGAAGGTGGCCTTGACGCCGAACTGCTCGCTCTCGCGAGCCTGGTCGGCGATCTCGCCCGCGTGCAGCAGGGCCTTGGTGGGGATGCAACCCCGGTGCAGGCAGGTGCCGCCGACCTTGTCCTTCTCGATCAGGGCGACGTCCAGGCCCAGCTGCGCTCCGCGCAGGGCCGCGGCGTAACCACCGCTACCACCGCCGAGGATCACTAGGTCGAAAACGGTGCTGGCGTCGTTCGCCACGTCACGTCCTCCATGCATGTGCGCCGTACGCCGGTCTCCGATGACCGGCAGGCGGCTGGTGTCCGGCCGCTTGATGCTTCGGCCCTTCGGTGGGGGCCCTGTCCTGCCGGGCTCCATCTTTGCACTTGTTCGAGGCGGACGAGACGCCGGGCTGGAGTGTGAGACACCCCACGCTCACTTGAAAGGAAGGCTCGGGGCGGCGAACCCGAAGGGGCGCGGGGCCGTATCCGGCGGCAGCCGGCCCAAAAGGGGCGCGGGGCTGTATCGATATGCGGCTCCGCCGCGCGGGCGCGAACAGCCCCCACGCGGCGGATCCGTACTACGGAATCGACCGAGCCATCGGGCGACTCAGCCCAGCTCACCCGCGGCCGTCAGCTCCGCAAGCCGCACCAGCGTCCGCACCGCGGAGCCGGTACCGCCCTTCGGCGTGTACCCGAAGGCACCCCCCTCGTTGAACGCGGGGCCCGCGATGTCGAGGTGCGCCCAGGTGATCCCCTCGCCCACGAACTCGCGCAGGAACAGACCGGCGACCAGCCCGCCGCCCATCCGCTCACCCATGTTGGCGATGTCCGCGACGGTGGAGTCCATGCCCTTGCGCAGGTGCTCCGGCAGCGGCATCGGCCACGCCGGCTCGCCGACCTCCTCCGCGGCCTCGTACACCGCCGTGCGGAAGGCGTCGTCGTTGGCCATGACACCGAACGTCCGGCTGCCCAGCGCCAGCATCATCGCGCCGGTCAGCGTGGCCACGTCCACGATCGCGTCCGGCTTCTCCAGCGAGGCCGCCCACAGCGCGTCGGCCAGGACCAACCGGCCCTCGGCGTCGGTGTTCAGCACCTCGACGGTCTTGCCGCTGTACATGCGCAGCACGTCACCGGGGCGCACGGCGGAGCCGGAGGGCATGTTCTCGGCCAGCGCCAGCCAGCCGGTGACGTTGACCTCCAGGCCGAGGCGGGCGGCGGCGACGACCGCGGCGAACACGGCGGCGGCACCGCTCATGTCGCACTTCATCGTCTCGTTGTGGCCGGCCGGCTTCAGGGAGATGCCGCCCGAGTCGTAGGTGATGCCCTTGCCGACGAAGGCCAGGTGCTTCTCCGCGTTCGGGTGCGTGTACGTCAGCTTGACCAGGCGCGGGGTCGCGGCCGAACCGCCGCCGACGCCCAGGATGCCGCCGTAGCCACCCTTGACCAGGGCCTTGTCGTCGAGCACCTGCACCTTGAGGCCGTGCTCCTTGGCCGCGGCCTGCGCCTCGGCGGCGAAGATCGCCGGGGTGAGGTCGTTCGGCGGCATGTTGATCAGGTCACGGGAGCGGTTCAGCTCCTCGGAGACCGCGACGGCCCGGGCCACGGCGCTCTTGTGGGCGGCGTCCCGCGGCTTGCCGCCGAGCAGCGCGGCCTCGGCCAGCGGGGCCTTGCCGTTCTTGGCCTTGGCGTCCTTGCCGGAGTCCTTGTACGCGTCGAAGGCGTAGGCGCCGAGCAGGACGCCCTCCCCGATCGCGCCGACGGCGCCCGCGTCGTCGACGGGCAGCGCGAACGCGGCCTTCTTGGAGCCGGCGAGCGCACGGGCGGCGAGGCCGGCGGCCTTGCGCAGCACCTCGGCGTCGTACCCGGCGTCCTTCCCGGGCTCCGCGCCCAGGCCCACCGCCACCACGAGCGGCGCCTTGAAGCCGGCCGGGGCGGGCAGCTTCGTCAGCTCGCCCTCGGCACCCGAGGCACCGAGGGTCTCCAGGACGCCGGCCAGCCTGCCGTCGTACGCGTTGTCCACGGCGTCGGCGCCGGGCGCGACGACGGGTCCCTTGGCGCCCTTGGCGACACCGATCACGATCGCGTCGGCCCGGAGGCCGGGCGCCGCGGCGGTGCTGAGAGTCAGAGCAGTCACGGTGGTGAAATCTCGCTTCCGATGTGAAGTTGCTGTGGCCGATGAGGGGTGGGTCGACCGGGCCCGAGAGCCGACCCTAGGTCCAGGCCTGGGGGCATGTGGCAACCGGGGCCTTCACCCTGTCGGCGAACACCCGTGACGAGACTACGCGCGTGTGACCGTTCGCTCATGCCTGCGGGTGTTCACCTGTGCGTGGCGTCGTGGCCACTTCTCGCCCCCCGGACGCCGGTGAGCTGAGCCACACTCATCGGGTTCCGGCGGGCCGCTGCCCGTCACTTCGCATGATTTCCACTGATCCTCCGCGAATTCACCACTGAGGGATCTTCTGGGGGGAAGGACCTGCCATGGCACACCGCGTGCGGCGCTGGAGAGCGCCGGCCGTCACCGCGACGGCCGCGGGCCTGATCGCACTGGGGCTCGCCGCCCCGCCCGCCTCCGCCGCCACCGACCCGCGCATCGATCTGCGCGTCCTGGTCGTCGACGACGGCGGCAGCTCCGTCGGTGCGATCACCGCACAGCTCAGGAGCGAGGGCATCCCGTACACCACGGTCGACCTGGACGACTCCGGCCGGCCCGCCATCACCGACACGTTCCTCAGCGACACCCTGGGCGGCCGGCCCCGCGCCAAGTTCCAGGGCGTCGTGCTGCCGAACGAGGCCCCGTTCGGCGCGGGCTCCGCCGAGCAGACGGCCCTGGAGACGTACGAGAGGACGTACGGCATCCCGCAGGTCGACGCCTACACCTGGGCCCACCCCGAGGTCGGCCTGGACTACACCGACCAGGGCGGCTACGCCGGCAGCCTCGACGGGCGGACCGCCGGCGTCACCGCGGCCGGCAGGGCGGGACCCTTCGGCTACCTGGACGGCGCCTTCGGCTTCGAGGACAACTCGCCCTCCGTGCAGGAGAGCTACGGCTTCGTCGCCCGGCCCCGCACCGGCTTCACCAGCTATGTCGACGTCCCCGTGCCGGACGGCAGCGGCACCGGCAGCCTGCTCGGCGAGTACGCCCACGACGGGCGGCGCGAGCTGGTGGTGACGTTCGCCTACAACCAGTACCAGCAGCAGTTCCGGGTGCTGGCGCGGGGCATCGTGGAATGGCTGACCCGGGGCGTGCACCTCGGCCAGGCCCGCAACTACTTCGCCGTCCACGTCGACGACGTCTTCGCGCCGGACGCCCGCTGGGACACCGAGCGCAACTGCACGCCTGGGGACATCGACTGCGGCAGCGGCGGCACCGACACCACCACGCCGATCCGGATGACCGCCGACGACGCCCGGTACGCGGCCTCCTGGGAGCAGAGCCACGGCTTCACGCTGGACATGGCGTTCAACGCGGGCGCCGGCGAGGAGTGGAAGAGCGAGAACGGCGGCACCGACGCCCTCACCGGCCGGCTGCTCGCGGACAGGGCCAGGTACTGCTGGGCGGCATGAACATGAGCGCGCTGCTGCGCACGACCCACGGCTCGGACTCGCGGGAGTTGTCCTGGCTGGGTGTAGGTGTGGTTCACCGTTTCTGGGGTTGTTGGCCAGCGTTGGCCAATTCGCCACGAACCGGGCCGGAGATGGTCCGGTGGCCCTCCGAACGGTCCTGAGGGCCTGGGAACAGCGCGAGTTGGTCACCTTGGCGCGGTCGGGTCTTGCCGCCCTGGGTGGGCGTGCCCGCTGTCCTGCGTGGGTTCGCGGTCCCGCACGCCCTCGGCATGGATTCGGCCTGGCCGGTAGCTCTCCCCGTGTTCATCCTCCGGTGAGCGGGGGTCACACCTGGCCGACGCCGGATCCCGTGACCGAGGGCGCGCCTTCCGACGCTATCCCGGCGCAGCCGTGCTTGTGAGCGAGGGCGATCAGCTCGCTGATCGCGGCGCGCAGCCGACCGTCCCGGGTGGCCGTGGGGCCGGTCAGATCCAGCGGGACCGTGATCGGGTTCGCCGATCGGGTTGCCGTGTGGATCGAGCATGTACGCAGCGAGGTGGTCGGCGTTCAGATCGACCCCCAGCAGCCGCGCACCCAAGGCTTTGAGCTCGTCCAAGGTGGGCAACACCGTCTTGTCGGCGGACCAGGAGGCATCCAGATACCACTTGCCACGGCTCGGGCTGCAGACGATGTCGTAGCGCACCGACCGGTGGGCGGTAATCCGGTCGAGCCACTCGCCGTGCCGGTGCTGGAAGGACACGCTGCCCGCGAGCCGATAGCGGCCCTGGGGTGCATTGGCCAGGTGCTGCAGCGGCTCGGGCAGTACCAGGGTCACCGAGCCGTCGGACGGGTCGACGGTGATCGTGCAGTTGCCGTGCGGAGCACCGGACTCGCCGTCGGCGGTGAGGAACAGCCGCCCGGCTTCCCAGCGTTGACGCCAATCGGCCTCGGTCAAGTGGGCATCGGCGAGATGGTGCCGCAGTCGTGCCAGGCTGCGTCCGCCGACCGTGATCGATGGTCGCCCGGCGGCGATCTTCTGCTCCACAGCGGCGAGCCGGGCCTTAAGCACCTGCATGTGGCGTTGCTTCTGAACCCGTTCGTTCTGGTCGGCGTAGCCCCGCACGCCCTCTTTGGAGCGCTATTCGTTCCAAGCGCCTGCTCGGCCCCGAGAACTGGCTTTGTTCACCCGCACGAGGGACGTGACGGCCAACTACGGCCCATAAATCAGTCACCAGTTATTCGGCCAGCGGCCCCGGCGACCACCCCGACGCGGCCTTCGCCGAGACCGCCGCCCGGCTGCGGGCAGCGGGGGTGACCCTGCTCGGCTACACCGACACCGGCTACGGCAGGCGGCCGTACGAGGACGTCGTACGGGATCTGCGCCGGCACCGCGAGTGGTATGGTACCCAGGGCGCGTTCCTCGACCAAGTGCCCTCCGGGACGGGTGAGTCAGGGCACTACGAGCGGCTCACCACGGCCGCCCGGACCTTCGGCTGTGTCACGCTCGCGCTGAACCACGGCACCCCGCCGCACCCGGTGTACGCGGCACTCGCCGACCTCCTGGTCACCTTCGAGGGCTCCTGGGCGACCTATCTGCGCACGCCCCCGCAGGCCCGGCACTACCCGGCCGGGGTGCGGGTCTGCCACCTGGTCCGCGGCGTCCCGGCGGACGCGGACATGGCCGGGGCCGCCCGGGAGCGCGGCGCCACCGTGCACTGCGCGGTTCCCGGCACGGGCGCTCACCCCTGGGGCACGCTGCCCCACGGCCTGGACGACGGGACCCCCCTAGGCCCTGTCGTCAAATTCCCGTCTGCCCCACGACGCCTGGCACGCACTCTCGCCGCACCGGGCGAAAGCCCAAGTACGTCCAGTACGAGGACTTCCGCCCGGCACGCCGAGAGCACGCACCAGACGCCGCGAGGCCGCCCTTCGGGCGACGACGGGAATTTGACGACAGGACCTAGCGGCCCAGGGACAGCAGCACGAGCGCGGCCGTCGCCGCCGTCTCCGCGAGGGCGCCGAAGACGTCCCCGGTGACCCCGCCGAAGCGGCGGACGCAACGGCGCAGCAGGAGTTCGGAGGTGGCCAGGGACAGCAGGACCGCGGCCGCCGCGCGGAGGGCGCCGTACATGCCCTGGGCCGTACCCCAGGCGGCCGAGACGACCGTGAAGGACGCCGTGACGGCCAGCGCGCCCGGCACCGGCACCACGCCGGCGACCGCCGCCCCGAGACCCTCCGGACGGGCCGCGGGCACCCCGGTGCGCGCGGCCAGGGTGAGCGCGAGCCGGGCCGCGACCGCCGCGGTCACCGCCGCGGCGGCGCCCCGCACCCAGGAACCGGCGTAGAGCTGCGCCAGCGCGGCGACCTGGGCCAGCAGCACCAGGACGAGGGTCAGTACCCCGAACGGCCCGATGTCCGACTGCTTCATGATCCGCAGCGCGTCCTCCGCGGGCTTCCCGCTGCCGAGCCCGTCCGCCGTGTCGGCGAGCCCGTCCAGATGCAGCCCACGGGTCAGCGCGGCCGGTACGGCGACGGAGGCGACGGCGGCGAGCAACGGGCCGGCACCCAGCAGGAGCAGCAGCAGTCCGAGCCCCGCCGCGCAGCAGCCGACGACCAGTCCGACGACCGGGGCGTTCAGCATGCCCCCGCGGGCGGCCTCCCGGTCCCACCGGTGCACCCGGACAGGCAGCACGCAGAGCGTGCCGAAGGCGAAGCGGAGGCCGTCGAGAGGGGAGGACTTGAGCACCGGCGCAGGTTACCGGGCCGTCGCCGGGCTCCTCACCGCGGCCGGGACTAAAGTGCGCACATGGGGCACTGGTGGGAGCGGAACATCGTGGAGCCGGGGAAGCTTCCGCTGCTGCTGGCTCTGACGGCCTTCGTCGTCACCTTCCTCGTCACGCGTGTGATCGTCCGGCTGATCCGGGCCGGCAAGGGCCCCTTCGGCAACGTCAAGGCGGGCGGGCTGCACATCCACCACGTGGTCCCCGGGGTCGTCCTCACCGTCGTCGGCGGCTTCGGCGCCGTCGCCAGCGACCGGCACGGCGCGGCCGCGGCAGTCTCCGCCGTCGTCTTCGGCATGGGGACGGGGCTCGTCCTGGACGAGTTCGCGCTGATCCTGCACCTCGACGACGTCTACTGGACCGAGGAGGGCCGCAAGAGCGTCGAGGTCGTCGTGCTCACCGCGGCCCTCGTCGGCCTGCTGCTCGCCGGGTTCGCGCCGTTCGGCGTCAACGACCTGTCCCCGGAGGAACTCCAGGACCGGGGCACTGTCATCGCCAACATCGCGGGGAACTTCCTCCTGTCCCTGATCGCCCTGAGCAAGGGCAAGACCCGGGTCGCGATCTTCGGCGTGATCGTGCCGCTGGTCGCGCTGGTCGGTGCCGTCCGGCTGGCCCGCCCCGACTCGCCCTGGGCCCGCCGCTTCTACGGCCGCCGCCCCCGCGCCCGCGCCCGGGCGACCCTGCGCGCCTACCACCACGACCGCCGCTGGGCCGGGCCCCGCCGCGCCCTTCAGGACTGGATCGGCGGCAAGCCCGACCCGCGCCCGGTCCGCCTGCCCGACCGCCACTGACGGCGCCACGGCGGCCACTGGTGCCGGTGCCGCACCGCCGCCAGCAGGCACAGCGTCCCCACCCCCATCAGCGCGGCCAGATGCTCCTTGCCCGCCAGGTTCTCCTTGAGCAGCACCTCGACCACCATCGACATGGTCACCGCGCCCGCCGTCACATAGGCGCCGTACCGCCAGCTCACATAGACGGCGAGCCCCACCACGGCCGCCGACGGGCCGGTGTCCACGACCTGCGCGTCCGTCCAGGGCAGACCGAACGGGGCATGCGCGCCGAGCGCGATGCCCAGGCGCGCGAACAGCGTCCCGGCGAGCGTGGCCACGTACGCGATGGCCAGCGTCCGCCACCAGCCCAGGCACACCTCGGCGATGCCGAACACGAACAGGATCTGCGCGAGCGCCCCCCACACGGGCAGGTCCAGCGCCGGGACGAACAGCGACAGGGGAGTGCGCAGCAGCGCAAGCCCCAGCGGGTCCTGGGCCCGTACGGCTCCCGTCTCCTGCACGATCTGGTAGCCCCACGGCCGGTTCTGCACGAACTGCAGCAGCGCGGTCAGGCACACCACCGTCAGCGTCATGGGGGTCACCCGCCAGCGGTGTTTGAGCAGGGGGTCGCGCACGGTGACGTACAACAGCCCCCACTCGGCACGGGCCCAGCGGGCGAGCGTCCTCATCAGACGTTCCTCATCAGACGTTCCTCAACGGTGCGTGTCCAGGTGCCTGCGGTGCAGCCACTTCGGCAGCCCCGGCGCCTCCAGGAAGCCCTCCGCGCGCGCCGACGCGAGGCCGATGCGCGGCAGGTCCGCGCTCTTCTCGAAGAGCAGGAACCGCGGCTCCCAGATGGGCCGGTACTTGGCGTTGGCGCGGTACAGCGACTCGATCTGCCACCAGCGGGAGAAGAAGCTGAGCAGCGACCGCCACAGCCTCAGCACCGGTCCGGCACCGAGGCGCGCCCCACGTTCGAAGACTGATCGGAACATGGCGAAGTTGAGTGAGACCTGGGTGATCTCGATCTCGTGGGCCCGGCGCAGGAGTTCGATGACCATGAACTCCATCAGCCCGTTGTCGCAGTCCCGGTCCCGTCGCATCAGGTCCAGGGACAGCCCGTGCGGCCCCCAGGGGACGAAGGAGAGCAGCGCGCGCAGTTTCCCGTCGGCGTCCGTGCACTCCAGCATCACGCACCGGCCGTCCTCGGGGTCCCCGAGCCGCCCGAGAGCCATGCTGAACCCGCGTTCGGTCGCGCCGTCCCGCCAGTCGTCGGCACGCTCGAGGAGATACGCCATCTCGTCTGCCGGGATGTCCGCGTGCCGCCGGATGCGCACCCGGTACCCGGCCCGCTTCACCCGGTTGTACGCCTGCCGCACGGTGCGCATCGCCCGCCCCTCCAGGGTGAACTCGGCCACCTCCACTAGCGCCTCGTCACCGAGTTCCAGCGCGTCCAGGCCGTGCCGGGCGTAGACCGTCCCCGCTTCCTCGCTCGCCCCCATCACCGCCGGGATCCACCCGTGCGCCCGCGCCTCCACCAGCCAGGGCGCGATCGCCCCGGGCCACGCCTCCGGATCGCCCAGCGGATCCCCGGAGGCCAGGCTCACCCCGCCGACGACGCGGTAGGCGACGGCCGCCTTCCCGGTCGGCGACCACACCACGCTCTTCTCCCGGCGCAGCGCGAAGTAGCCGAGCGAGTCCCGCTCGCCGTGCCGCTCCAGCAGCACCCGCAGCCGCTTCTCGTCGTCCTCGGTGAGCGGGTCGACGGCCCGCCGGGACCGGAAGGCGGCGTAGAACACGGCGAGGACGAGCAGCGTGCTGATCACGTTGACCGCCACGTTGGCCCAGTTGGGCGGGTCGATGCCGGGGAAGCGGGATTCCTCGGCGGCCACCGACACCAGCCGCAGGGTGCCGTAGTGCCAGCGCTCCAGGAACGTCGAACGGGCCGCGTCCGGGGCCGTGTTGGTGACGGTGATCAGCAGCCCGGCGAGCAGCGAGGCGACGAGCCCGCCGCCGACGGCGACGGTCGCGGCGAGCCGTGGGTTGGACCGGTCACCCTTCGCGTAGAACTCGCGGCGCCCGATCAGCAGTGCGCCGACGAAGGCGGCCGTCAGCACCAGGGAGACCCAGTTCTGTGCGTGCCGCCGGATCTCCGGGAACGCCATGGCGAACGCGAACAGGGCCAGGAACGAGCCGCTCAGCACCAGGTTCAGGATCCACGCGGCCCGCTTGCGCCGGCGCATGGTGATCGCCAGGAACGCGGTGAACACGCCCGAGGCGAAGCCGGCCGTCAGCAGGTACGGCGTGAAGTAGTTCTCCTGGTTGTGCCGGCGCACGTCCTGGCCCAGTGAGACCCAGACCGCGCTGAGGAAGTTGATGAAGGCGACGGCCCGCAGATACCAGACGGCGAAGGCGGCGCCCCGACGGGAGACCCCGCTGGACCGCCGCTCCGGCTCGGCACGCTGCTCCACGGCAATTCGGGCATCTCCCATGGAGGAGGATCATATGGGGGCTGCCCCGGCGAACCATTCTTTTCCGGCTGCGGCTACTCCTTCTCCTCCGCCGCCTCCCGCTCGGGAAGCTCCGCGGCCAGCGCCGCCGCGGCCTGGACCAGCGGGAGCGACAGCAGCGCGCCCACGCCCTCGCCGACCTTCACGCCCTGCTCGAGCAGCGGCTCCAGCGCCATCCGGTCCAGTGCCTTCGCCTGGCCCGGCTCCCCGCTGTCGTGCCCGGCCAGCCACCAGTCCGGCGCGCGGAACGCGACCCGCTGGGCGACCAGCGCACACGCGGCGGCCACCACGCCGTCCAGGATCACCGGCAACTTCCGCACCGCGCACTGCAACAGGAACCCGGTCATCGCGGCCAGATCGGCCCCGCCCACGGTCGCGAGCAGCTGCAACTGGTCCCCGAGCACCGGCCGCGCCCGCCGCAGCGCGTCCCGGATCGCCGCACACTTGCGCATCCACGCCAGGTCGTCGACGGCGCGCCCGCCCCGCCCGGTCACCACGGAGGCGTCGGTCCCGCACAGCGCGGCGATCAGCACCGCGGCCGCCGTGGTCCCGCCGACGCTCACATCGCCGAGCACCACCAGGTCCGTGCCCGAGTCGGCCTCCTCGTCGGCGACCGCCACCCCTGCCCGGAAGGCCGCCTCGGCCTCGTCGGCGGTCAGCGCGTCCTCGATGTCGATACGACCGCTGCCGCGCCGCACCCGGTGCCGCACGACCTCCTCCGGGAAGGCCTCCGGCGGGCAGTCCAGAGCCATGTCCACGACCCGCACGGGCACATCGAGCCGGCGCGCGAGCACCGACACCGGGGCGGCGCCCTCCAGCACCGCCCGCACCAGCTCGTCGGCGCTGCCCGCGGGCCGTGCGGAGACACCGAGTTCGGCGATCCCGTGGTCGCCCGCGAAGAGAATCACCCGCGGCCGTTCGACCGGCCGTACCGGTACGGCACCCTGTGCGGCGGCCAGCCACTCGCCCAGCTCGTCCAGGCGCCCGAGCGAGCCGGGCGGCACGATCTGGCGCTCCCGGCGGGCCTCGGCGTCACGGCGCACGCCCCCGTCCGGGCGCTCGATCAGATCGGTGAAGTCGTCCAGATTAAGGCTGCTCATTCGCCGAACAGTACCGCCCGTCAACGAACACCTCCGCGCCACACCGCCACCTCATGGTCACGACGTCTTTGCACCCGGGAGGGGTATCCCATACGTTCCGGTTTGCAGTGGATTGTCGCCCATGGAGTCGCCCATGCAGACCTCGCCCCTCGCCCCCCAGGTCATCGAGCCGCGCGACCCCTTCCAGGAGCCGCGCCGCGAGGACTGCCCCTGGTGCGGTTCCCCTCGGCTGCGGACCCGGCTGCGGGCCCCCGACCCGCTGCGGCAGCGGCCGGGCACCTTCGCCCTCGACGAGTGCGGCGACTGCGCGCACGTCTTCCAGAACCCCCGGCTCACGGCGGAGGGATTCGCCTTCTACCACCGGGACTTCTACGAGAGGCAGCTGGCGGAGTTCACCGAGCGCGTCCTCTCCGACCGCGCGGTCCGCCGCAGGCACCGCTCCGCCGCCTTCGCGCTGTCGGCGCTGCGCGAACCGGAGAGCTGGCTGGACGTGGGCACCGGGCACGCCCGCTTCCCCGAGGCGGCGAAGGAGTTCTTCCCCTACACCAGCTTCGACGGCCTGGACCCGACGGCCCGGGTGGAACAGGCCCTGATGGAGAGCCGGGTGGAGGAGGCCCACCGCGGCTGTCTCACCACCCCGGGACTGGCGGCCCGCCTGCGCTCCCGCTACGACGTGGTCAGCATGTTCCACCACCTGGAGCACGCCCCCGACCCACGCGCCGAACTACGCGCCGCGCTCACCGTGCTGCGTCCCGGCGGCCACCTCGTCGTCGAAGTCCCCGACCCGCAGAGCGCGTTCGCCGCCCTCCTCGGCAAGCGGTGGCTCCCCTACGGCCAGCCCCGCCATCTCCACCTGCCGCCCCTGCCCAACCTCCGCGCCGAACTGGAGTCCCGGGGCTGCACGATCCTCGTCACCGACCGCAGGGCACCCCACGTCCCCTACGACCTCTCGGCGGCCCTCTCCCTGACCCTCGCCCATCTCCACCCCCTCCTCAGGGCCATGGCCGCCCCGGTGCTCGACGTGGCCGCGATCCTGGACCACGTCCTGGCCCCCCTGGCCCCCCACCTCGGGCTCTCCAACGCGTACCGCCTGGTGGCCCGGAAGGACAGCCGGCCCGCCTAGGCCCTGTCGTCAAATTCCCGTCTGCCCCACGACGCCTGGCACGCACTCTCGCCGCACCGGGCGAAAGCCCAAGTACGTCCAGTACGAGGACTTCCGCCCGGCACGCCGAGAGCACGCACCAGACGCCGCGAGGCCGCCCTTCGGGCGACGACGGGAATTTGACGACAGGACCTAGGGGGTTTCGTTCGGTTCAGCCCGGGGCCGAGGCGTCCGGCACGGCACCTCGCCGCGTTGTCGGACCACCGGGGTACGCCCAGTACGCGGGTGCTCCTCCGCCCTGCGATGCACCGCACCGGACGCCGCGGCCCGATCCGACCTGATCCGAACGAAACCCCCTGGCCGCGGGCAGCCGTGCCGCGCCCTCAACCCCGCAGCACCACGGCCTGCCCGGCGACGACCAGCAGCACCTGCTCGCACTCCGTCGCGAACGCCGAGTTCAGCCGCCCGAGTTCATCCCGGTACCGCCGCCCGGACGCGGTGGCAGGCACGATCCCCGACCCCACCTCGTTGGACACCGCCACCACGGTCCGCCGAGTGGCCCGCACCGCCTCCGTCAGCTCCCGCACCCGCTCGCGCAGCGCCTTCTCCCCGCCCCCGGCCCACTCCGCGTCGTCCCACGCCCCCACGGCGTCCATGGCATCCGTCAGCCACAGCGACAGACAGTCGATCAGCACCGGCGGCCCGTCCACGGTCAGCAGCGGCACCAGATCGGTCGTCTCCGTCGTACGCCACGACCCCGGCCGCCGCTCCCGGTGCACGGCCACCCGGTCCGCCCACTCGGTGTCCCCGCCCCGCGTCCCGCCCGTCGCCACGTACAGCACCTCCGGGAAGGACTCCAGCCGCCGCTCGGCCTCCACGGACTTGCCCGAGCGCGCCCCGCCCAGCACCAGCGTCCGGCGCGGCACGTCCGGGACGTCCTCGTACACGCCGGCCAGCAGCGTCGTACCGTCCGGCACCGCCCGCGCCCCGGCCGCCGCGAGCCGGCGGCGCAACTCCGGGCCCTGCGGCACGTCGTGGTCGAGATGGACGGCGACGACGTCCGTGGTCGGCCCCACCGAACCGACCGCCCGCAGCCGGGCCAGCGCGTCCGGGCGTCCCACGACATCGGCGAGGACGATCTGGTACGTCTCCGCCGGCACCCCCTCCAGACCGGCCGGCGCCCCGCCCGGCGGCAGGTACAGCAGCCGCTGCCCGTCCGGCCCGGTCACCGCGTACCCGGTGCCGCCCGCGTCCATCGCCACGGCCCGCACCCGATGCCCCGTCAGCAGTGCCAACTCCCGCCCGTCCGGCACCCGCCCGGGCTGCGGCAGCCCGGCCGGCACCTCCACCGCCGGGCCGTCGTGCGGATGGGACAGCAGCACCTGCCGCACCCCGCTCAGCGAATGCCCCGACCGCGCGGCCGCGAACGCCGCCCCTGGCGTCAGGTCGAGGAGCAGCGTCCCGTCCACGAGCAGCGCGGTGGCCGCCCGCGTGTCCGGCCCGAGTGCCGTCGCGCAGACGGCACAGGGACAGTCGAGGCGGGGGAGTCCCGCGGGGGCACCGGTACCGAGCAGAGTCACTTCCACGAGATCGATTTTCCCTTGCCCGAGCAGGTATCGCGCTCCTGGCAGCCCCGAAGGGGCACCAGTGAAGGGGCGCGGGGCCGTGCGGCTCCGCCGCGTGGGCGCGACCGGCCCCCACCGGCCAGCAGGTGATCCACAGCATCTAACGGCCGACCCGGCGGAGCGAATACGCTTCCGGGGCAGAGTTGGATCAAAGGGAGGCCCACATGACGGCATGGACGTGGCGGTTCGAGACGGCCGACGGGACGGAGGTCCAGCCCGCGGTGCAGCCGGAGGAGTTCACCACGCAGGGGGACGCCGAGTCCTGGATCGGGGAGCACTGGAAGGCCCTCAAGGAGGGCGGCGCGGACCAGGTGCGGCTGTTCGAGGAGACCACCGAGATCTACGGCCCGATGAGCCTGCACGCCGACGAGGCGTAACCCGATCGGGGGGTGAGGAGTGGCCGCCCTCGCCAGTGGCCGCCCTCCTCACACCTCGCCCAGCGTCACCTCCACTGTCTTCTCGACGCCGTCACGCTGGTAGGTCACCGTCGTCTTCTGCCCCGGCCGCAGAGCAGCCAGCGCCTCGGACAGCTCCGTGGTGGTGGTCACCGGGGCCCTGCCCAGCCTGGTGATCACATCACCGGCCCGCAGCCCCGCCCGGCCGGCCGCGCCGCCGCTGCTGACGGCGACCACCGCGGCCCCGGCCGGCTGGTAGCTGTCGTCCAGGACCGTCCGCGCGGAGACGCCGAGCGCGGCCCGCCCCGAGTCGACGACCTTGCCGCTCCTGATGATCTGGTCGGCGACCGTCCGCACCATCGACGCCGGGATGGCGAACCCGATGCCGGGCGCCGCGCCGCCACTGAGGTTCGGGTCGGTGGCGGCCAGCGTCGGGATGCCGATGATCTCCCCGTCCAGGTTGACCAGGGCGCCCCCGCTGTTGCCCGGGTTGATGTCGGCCGACGTCTGCACCATGTTCGCGATGGTCGCGCCCGTACCCCCGCCCGCGCTGCCCTCGCTGACGGTCCGTCCGGTCGCCGAGACGATGCCCTGGGTCACGCTGGACGACAGCCCGAGCGGCGAGCCCATCGCCAGCACGATGTGACCGACCTGCACCTTCTCGGAGTTCCCGAACGCCGCCGCCCGCAGCCCGGCCGGCACCCTGTCGAGCTTGATCACCGCGAGGTCCTGGTCCGGGTAGGAGTACACCAGGCTCGCGGTGAGCGGCTCCTCGCTGCTGGCCGTGGTCACCTTGAAGGTCTTCTCGGTGCCGACCACGTGCGCGTTGGTGACGATGTGCCCCTGGTCGTCGTACACCACCCCGGAGCCCAGGTCCTGGCTCGCCTGGATCTGCACGACCGACGGCAGCACCCGCTTGATGACCTTCAGGTACTGGTTCTGCAGGTCGTTCACGGACAGGGGGAGGGCCGCCCGGGCGGTCGCGCCGTCCTGCTTCGCCGACGAGCCCGGGGCCGTACAGCCGGCCGCCACGAGCGCGGCGGCGACGAGCAGCGGGACGACGGTGCCCCGCCTGAGGGCACGGGTACGGGGAGCGTCCATGCCCCGAGTGTCCCTTCGGGGTGAATGTACGGACTTGTCGTGTACGTCCGAACGGACTCAGACCGTACTCCCCGTACTCCGCGGGGCCTGACTCAGCCCCGTACCCCGCACAGATGCAGCAGCGCCGCGACCCCCCGGTACGGATCCGTCCGCCCGGCCCGCTCCTCGGCGGCCAGCAGCGTCTCCAGGTCGTCCGGTATCCGCGCGTCGTCCGCCGCCGTGTCGGTGAAGATCCGTACGCCGTACCAGGCGTGCAGCGGGGCGCCGATACCGGCGAGCGTGGCGGTGAGCGCCGAGAGACGGTCCGCCCGTACGTCCAGGCCGAGGCGGTTGCGGTAGGTGGTGGTGTCGAAGGCGGCCAGCGCGCCCGCCCAGTCACCGGACAGGCCCGGCCGCACGGCGAGCGCGTCGCCGTTGCGCACCAGCAGGGACAGCAGTCCGCCCGGCGCGAGCATCCGGGCCAGACCCGCCACCAGCGGGTCGGGCTCCTCGACGTACATCAGGACCCCGTGGCACAGCACCACGTCGAAACTGCCGGGCAGGAAGTGCACACCGGTGTCCCGGCCGTCACCCTGCACCAGCCGGACCCGCTCGCGGATGCCGTCCGGCTCACCGGCGAGCGCCTCGCGCGCGGCCGCGATCATCGTCGCGTCCTGCTCGACACCGGTCACCTGGTGGCCGAGCCGGGCCAGCCGCAGCGCCTGCGTGCCCTGGCCCATCCCCACGTCGAGCACGCGAAGGCGCTGCCCCACCGGGAACCGCCCGGCTATCTGCTCGTCGAGCTGCCGGGCCACCAGCTCCTGTCGTACGACATCACGCAGCCCGCCCAGCTTGTTCAGCCAGGCGTCTGCCGCGCCCCCGGTGAATGCCTTTGCGCTCAGGGCCGCTCTCCGCGCTTGACCTGCGGCTTCGGCAGCCGGAGCCGGCGCATCTGGAGGGAGCGCATCAGGGCGTAGGCGACGGCGCCACGGCGGTTCTGGTCGGGGAAGCGCTCGGCCAGCCGCTTCTTCAGCCGGAAGCCGCTGACGGCCGCGTCGAGCACGATCAGCACGATCACGATCAGCCACAGCAGCAGCGCGACGTTCTGGATCGCCGGCACCCGCACCACGCTGAGCACCAGGATGACCACGGCCAGCGGCAGGAAGAACTCCGCCACGTTGAACCGAGAGTCGACCCAGTCGCGCGCGAACCTGCGCACCGGACCCTTGTCCCGGGCGGGCAGGTAACGCTCGTCGCCGCCGGCGAGCGCCTGGCGCTGCCGTTCGAGCGCCTGCCGGCGCTCCTCGCGCTGACGCTTGGAGGCGTCCTTGCGCGTCATCGGCGTGTTGGCGACACTGCGGCGCTGGGACTGGGCCTCACTGCGCTTGGGCGTGGGCCTGCCTTTCGGGGCCTGCGGGTCACGGGGCTGCTTGGAGTCGGTCACCTGCGCCTTGTCGGCGGGGGCCTTCTCTTCCTTGGCACGGCTACGGAACACAAAACCCAAGGGTACGGGCTCCCCGGGCATGGACCCCAGTCCACCCGGGAACGATCCGGCAACACCGGGCGTCTGTAGGGGGACAGAGGGGACGTTGCAGACGCTTCATCCGGCCGTCACCGAAGGGTCCCGAGGAGCCCACCCCGAGGTCCACCTACTCCTCACGCCGGAGCGGTACCGTCCGCAGTCGTTCTTGGGGATGAGCTCATCACTCCCCGAACAGTGCGGTAATGGAGTCAGGGCCCGTACTGTGGGTTCTGTCGCAGGATCTGTGAGCTGGAGTCCGTCAGAAGGGGGCGCGCGAAGCCCATGAGCGGTGTCATGAAGCGTATGGGGATGATCTTCCGCGCGAAGGCGAACAAGGCCCTTGACCGGGCCGAGGACCCGCGCGAGACCCTCGATTACTCGTACCAGAAGCAGCTGGAGCTGCTGCAGAAGGTGCGCCGCGGTGTGGCCGACGTGGCGACCTCCCGCAAGCGCCTGGAACTCCAGCTCAACCAGTTGCAGCAGCAGTCCTCCAAGCTGGAGGACCAGGGCCGCAAGGCGCTCGCGCTCGGCCGTGAGGACCTGGCCCGGGAGGCGCTGTCCCGCCGTGCCGCCCTCCAGCAGCAGGTCACGGACCTCGAGACGCAGCACGCGACCCTCCAGGGCGAGGAGGAGAAGCTCACCCTCGCGGCCCAGCGCCTGCAGGCCAAGGTGGACGCCTTCCGTACGAAGAAGGAGACCATCAAGGCCACCTACACCGCCGCCCAGGCCCAGACCCGCATCGGCGAGGCCTTCACCGGCATCTCCGAGGAGATGGGCGACGTCGGCCTGGCCATCCAGCGCGCCGAGGACAAGACCGCCCAGCTCCAGGCCCGGGCCGGCGCCATCGACGAGCTGCTCGCTTCCGGCGCCCTGGACGACCCCACCGGCATGGCCAAGGACGACCTCCAGGCCGAGCTGGACCGGATCTCCGGTGGTACGGATGTAGAGCTGGAACTGCAGCGCATGAAGGCGGAGCTGGCCGGAGGCTCGCCGCAGCAGGCGATCGAGGGCGGCAACGGCCAGGGGCAGTCCCAGCAGCAGCCGCAGGACACCCCGCGCTTCGACAAGCAGTAGCCGGGCGCCGGGACCCCGAGCCGAGGAGGCCGACGTGATCGTACGGATCATGGGGGAGGGCCAGGTGAAGCTGGACGACGCCCACTTCACCGAGCTGAACAAGCTGGACGACGACCTGCTGGCCGAGGTGCAGAGCGGCGACGACGCGGGCTTCCGCCGCACGCTCACCGCTCTCCTGGACGCCGTCCGCCGGCTCGGCACCCCGCTGCCGGACGATTCCCTGGAACCCTCGGAGCTGATCCTCCCGTCCCCGGACGCGACGCTCGCGGAGGTCCGGGAGCTGCTGAGCGACGACGGACTGATCCCGGGCTGAGCCCGGCCGGGGCCGGCTCGGGGTGAACCAGGCGGTGCGGGACTTCTGCCACTTCGGGTGGCTGAGGTCCTTCGCCGCGGTGGCGTCGCCGCAGAGCTCGGCGGCACCGTCGTCGGTGATCAGCCGCACCCGGCCGTCGGCGGCGTCCAGGCCGGTCACGGACACGACGGACTCCCGGGCCCCGGCGTCCGAGGCCGGCAGGTCCGGCACCTTCACCGGCCGGTGTCCCGCCACGCCGTCCCAGCCGTACAGGGCCCGCGGGCCGCTGTTGTCGTCGGCCGCCCAGGACCCGGCCAGGATCAGGAACCGGCCCTGGGTGCCTCGGCGCAGGTCACGGAGGGACAGCCCGCCGAGGTCCAGCTCGACGGGGGCGCCGAACGTGGCCTTCGTGCCGTGCCCACCTTGTCCATGTCGGTCACCGGCACGATCAGCGCCGTCCCGCCCGTCTACGGCGGCACTACCGGGGCGCGGAAGCCGACGTAGGCGGTGGGGGAGGAGCCCGGCGCGAACTCCAGGCCCTCCACGTCGAAGCCGTCCACCTGCCTCGGGGTCTGGCCGTCGGCCGTCCCCGCGGCGAAGCCGTAGCGGTCGCCGTTCGCCTCGTCCCAGGCCACCAGGTCGTCGCGCACGCTCTGCCCGGCGCTGCCGAAGGTGACCGAGGTGACCGAGGCGGCCGCGGCCGAGCCGGAGTCGGCGGTGGGGCCAACACCGGGCGTCCGGCCACCGTACGCCGCGCGAACAGCGCTCGACAGCCGGCGGCGGGTGAGCTGTGCCTCGCTCTGTTCCGGCACCCCGCCGGGCCCCGTACCCTCACCGGGTGAGCACTCTCGAACGCGCTCGGTGCAGCCTGAAGGCGCACCCCCTCGCGCTGGACGCGGCCATCGCGGCGGGCGTGCTGATGTGCATGGTGGCCGGCTCCTTCGTGGACCCCCGCGGGGAGAACGGCGTCAGCTGGGGCGTCCGCAGCCCGGACCCGCTCAGCCTGCTCCTGATGACCCTCGGCGCCGCCGCCCTCGTCTTCCGCCGCCGCGCGCCCAAGACGGTCCTCGCCGTCACCGGCACCCTCGCCCTGATCGAGTGCGTCACCGGCGACCCGCGCGCACCGGTCGCCATGTCCGCCGTGGTCGCCCTCTACACCGTCGCCTCGGCCACCGACCGCACCACGACCTGGCGCGTGGGCCTGCTCACCATGACCGTGCTGACCGCCGCCGCCATGCTCGGCGGCCCCCTGCCCTGGTACGCGCAGGAGAACCTTGGCGTGCTCGCCTGGACCGGCATCGGCGCCACCGCCGGGGACGCGGTGCGCAGCCGCCGCGCGGTCGTCCAGGCCATGCGGGAGCGCGCCGAGCGGGCCGAGCGCACCCGCGAGGAGGAGGCCCGCCGCCGGGTCGCCGAGGAGCGGCTGCGCATCGCCCGCGATCTGCACGACGTCGTCGCCCACCACATCGCGCTGGTCAACGTGCAGGCCGGAGTCGCCGCCCACGTCATGGACCGACGGCCCGACCAGGCCAAGGAGGCCCTCGCCCACGTCCGCGAGGCCAGCCGCTCCGCGCTGGACGAACTGCGCGCCACCGTCGGCCTGCTCCGTCAGTCCGGCGATCCCGAGGCCCCCACCGAGCCCGCACCCGGCCTCAGCCGTCTGGAGGACCTCGCCGGCACCTTCCGCAGCGCCGGACTCCCCGTCGAGGTGGCCCGCACCGACCACGGCACCGAGCTCCCGGCCGCCGTCGACCTGGCCGCCTACCGGATCGTCCAGGAGGCCCTGACCAACGTGCAGAAGCACGCGGGCACCGACGCCAAGGCCGAGGTCAGCGTCGTACGCGTCGGACCGAACATCGAGGTCACCGTCCTGGACGACGGCTCGGGCGAGGCCGCCGAACCCGGGGCCGGCGGCGGGCACGGGCTGCTCGGCATGCGCGAGCGGGTCACCGCGCTGCGTGGCACCCTCACCACCGGACCCCGCTACGGCGGCGGCTTCCGCGTCCATGCGATCCTGCCGGTCCAGACCCGTACGACGGCACCGGGAGGGCCCGCATGACGATCCGTGTCCTGCTCGCCGACGACCAGGCACTGCTGCGCAGCGCGTTCCGGGTGCTGGTCGACTCCGAGCCCGACATGGAGGTCGTCGGGGAGGCCTCCGACGGTGCCGAGGCGGTCCGGCTGGCCAAGGAGCACGGCCCCGACATCGTCCTCATGGACATCCGGATGCCCGGCACCGACGGCCTCGCCGCCACCCGTCTGATCAGCGCCGACCCGGCGCTCGCCCACGTCCGCGTGGTCATCCTGACGACCTTCGAGGTCGACGACTACGTGGTGCAGTCCCTGCGCGCCGGGGCCTCCGGCTTCCTCGGCAAGGGCAGCGAGCCCGAGGAGCTGCTGAACGCCATCCGGGTCGCCGCGGGCGGCGAGGCGCTGCTGTCCCCGGCCGCGACCAAGGGCCTGATCGCGCGCTTCCTCGCCCAGGGCGACGGCGACGACGGCCGCGACCCCGCCCGCTCGGAGCGCCTCGACGCGCTCACCGGCCGGGAGCGGGAGGTGCTCGTCCAGGTCGCCGGCGGCCACTCCAACGACGAGATCGCCGAACGCCTGGAAGTCAGCCCGCTGACGGTGAAGACGCACGTCAACCGGGCCATGGCCAAGCTGGGCGCCCGGGACAGGGCTCAGCTCGTCGTCATCGCGTACGAGTCGGGACTGGTACGTCCGAGGACGGACTGATCTCCACCCGCGCGTACTGCGCGCGGAGTAGGGCCCGGATAAGGAACGGGACCTGGGGCCTACGAATTCGTCCTCCGGCATGGCTCAGGGTGTTGGGGTGGGCGCTCACACGTGCACGCCCCGCAGCAGGTTCTGCCGCTCACGGAAGAGAGACCCCGACCCATGTCCTGGCTGTCGAGATTCAGCCTCGCGCAACGGGCCCTGATCGGCCTGATGTCGCTCATCGCGCTCGTCTTCGGGCTGATCGCGATACCCCAGATCAAGCAGCAACTGCTGCCCACCATCGAACTTCCCATGGTGTCGGTCGTCGCGCCGTACCAGGGCGCCGCACCGGACGTCGTCGAGAAGCAGGTCGTCGAGCCCATCGAGGACAACCTCCAGGGCGTCGACGGCATCACCGGTGTCACCTCCACCGCCGGCGAGGGCAACGCCGTGATCATGGCGTCCTTCGACTACGGCAACGACACCAAGCGGCTCGTCTCCGACGTCCAGCAGGCCGTCAACCGGGCCCGTGCCCAGCTGCCGGACGACGTCGACCCGCAGGTCGTCGCCGGCTCCACGGACGACATGCCGACCGTGGTGCTCGCCGTCACCTCCCCCAAGGACCAGCAGGCCCTGGCCGACCAGCTCGACACGACGGTCGTACCGGCGCTGAAGGACATCGACGGCGTCGGCCGTGTCCAGGTCACCGGCGTCCGCGACCTCCAGGTCGCCGTCACCCCGAACGACGCCAAGCTCGCGCGGGCGGGCCTCACCTCCGCCGCGCTCGGCCAGGCCCTGCAGGCGGGCGGCGCGACCGTCCCGGCCGGCTCCTTCGACGAGGACGGCGCCAACCGCACCGTCCAGGTCGGCGGCGGCTTCACCTCGCTGCAGCAGATCAAGGACCTGATGGTCACCGGCGAGGGCGTCCGCAAGCCGGTGCGCCTCGGTGACGTGGCCACCGTGAAGCAGCAGCCGGCCCCCGCCGACTCCATCACCCGCACCGACGGCCGGCCCAGCCTCGCCGTCAACGTGACCATGGACCACGACGGCAGCGCGGTCGCCATCTCGAACGCGGTCGAGGACAAGCTGCCCGGCCTGCGGCGGGACCTCGGCTCCGGCGCCGAGCTCACGGTCGTCAGCGACCAGGGCCCGGCCGTCTCCAAGTCCATCGAGGGCCTGACCACGGAGGGCGCGCTCGGTCTGCTCTTCGCGGTCCTGGTGATCCTGGTCTTCCTGGCCTCGATCCGTTCCACGCTGGTCACGGCGGTGTCCATCCCGCTGTCGGTCGTCCTCGCCCTGATCGTGCTGTGGACCCGCGACCTGTCGCTCAACATGCTCACCCTGGGCGCGCTGACCATCGCCATCGGCCGGGTCGTCGACGACTCGATCGTGGTCCTGGAGAACATCAAGCGGCACCTCGGCTACGGCGAGGAGCGCAGGGAAGCGATCCTGGGCGCGGTCCGCGAGGTGGCCGGAGCGGTCACCTCCTCCACCCTCACCACGGTCGCCGTCTTCCTGCCGATCGGCCTGGTCGGCGGCATGGTGGGCGCCCTGTTCGGCTCGTTCAGCATCACGGTGACGGCGGCCCTGCTGGCCTCCCTCCTCGTCTCGCTGACGGTCGTGCCCGTCCTGTCCTACTGGTTCCTGCGCGCCCCCAAGGGCACCCCCGAGGACGCCGAGGAGGCCCGCCGCCGGGCCGAGGAGAAGGAGGCGAAGAGCCGCCTCCAGCGCCTCTACGTCCCCGTCCTGCGCTTCGCCACCCGCCGCCGCCTCACCAGCGTGCTGATCGCCGTGGTCGTCCTCGTCCTCACGTTCGGCATGGGCGGACTGCTGAAGACCAACTTCTTCGACCAGGGCGACCAGGAAGTCCTCACGGTCAAGCAGGAGCTGAAGCCCGGCACCAGCCTCGCGGCCACGGACGCGCAGGCCAGGAAGGTCGAGAAGCTGCTCGCCTCCACCGACGGCGTCAAGGACTACCAGGTCACCATCGGCTCCTCCGGCTTCATGGCGGCCTTCGGCGGCGGCACCGACACCAACCAGGCGTCGTACCAGGTCATGCTGAAGGACTCGGCGTCCTACGGCGACGTGCAGAAGCGCCTGGAGGCCGGGCTGAAGAAGCTCGACGGCGTCGGCACGACGACGGTGTCCGCCGGTGACGGCTTCGGCAACCAGGACCTCAAGGTCGTGGTGAAGGCGTCCGACGCGCAGGTGCTCAGCGAGGCCTCCGACCGGGTGCTCTCCACCGTGGCCGGCCTCGACCACGTCACCGACGTCACCAGCGACCTCTCCCAGAGCGTGCCGCGGATCTCGGTCAAGGCCAACTCCAAGGCGGCCGCGGCCGGGTTCGACGACCAGAAGCTGGGCGCCGCGGTCGCGCAGGCCGTGCGCGGTACGACGGCGGCGAAGGCGATCCTCGACGACACCGAGCGCGACGTCGTCGTGAAGTCGGCCAAGCCCGCCACCACCCTGGCCCAGCTGAAGGCGCTGCGCCTCGGCCCGGTGAAGCTCGGTGACATCGCCACCGTCAAGCTGGTCGACGGGCCCGTGTCCATGACCCGTATCGACGGCCGGCGTGCCGCCACCATCACGGCCCGGCCGACCGGCGACAACACGGGCGCGGTCAGCACCCAGCTCCAGTCGAAGATCAAGGCCCTCAAGCTCCCGGCGGGGGCCGAGGCGGAGATCGGCGGTGTGTCCTCGGACCAGGACGACGCCTTCAAGAACCTGGGCCTGGCCATGCTGGCGGCCATCGCGATCGTCTTCATGCTGCTGGTGGCGACGTTCCGCTCGCTGGTCCAGCCGCTGATCCTGCTGGTCTCGATCCCGTTCGCGGCGACGGGCGCCATCGGCCTCCTCGTGGCCACCGGCACCCCAATGGGCGTCCCGGCGATGATCGGCATGCTGATGCTGATCGGCATCGTGGTCACCAACGCGATCGTGCTGATCGACCTGATCAACCAGTACCGCAGGCAGGGCCACGGCGTCGTCGAGGCCGTGATCGAGGGCGGCCGTCACCGGCTCCGCCCGATCCTCATGACGGCCCTGGCGACGATCTTCGCCCTGCTCCCGATGGCGCTGGGAGTCACCGGTGAGGGCGGCTTCATCGCCCAGCCGCTGGCGGTGGTCGTGATCGGCGGCCTGATCTCGTCCACGCTGCTCACCCTGCTCCTCGTCCCGACGCTGTACGCGATGCTGGAGCTCCGCAAGGAACGGCGGGCCAAGAAGCGGGCCGCGAAGAAGGGCCTCTCCTCCCCGACGGAGTCCGCCTCCGAAGAGCCGGAGCCGGCGGGAGTCTGACTCCGGCACCGGCGTCCCCTCCCTCACTGGGCTTTCCTATCCTGTGATCAGGAACTGCTCTTCGGGGGAGGGGGAACGGGGCGGTGGCGTTGCACGAGGGTGACCCCGGGTCGCTCGGCGGATACCGGATCGTCGACCGGCTCGGGGCCGGCGGTATGGGGGTGGTCTACCGGGCGAGGGCCCGGTCGGGCCGCGAGGTGGCCGTCAAGGTCGTCCACGCCCAGTACGCCGAGGACCCGGTCTTCCGGGCCCGTTTCCGGCAGGAGATCGCCGCCGTGCGCAAGGTGAGCGGCGCCTTCACCGCACCGGTCGTGGACGCCGACCCGGAGGCCCCCCGGCCCTGGATGGCCACCCAGTACGTCCCCGGCCGCTCGCTCTCCGCGGACGTTCGCGCCGACGGCCCGCTGCGCGGCGCCGAGCTACGACGGCTCGTCCTCGGCCTGGTGGAGGCGCTGCGCGACATCCACCGGGCCGGGGTCGTGCACCGCGACCTGAAACCGGCCAACGTGCTGATGGCCGACGACGGCCCTCGGGTCATCGACTTCGGCATCTCGCGCGCGGCGGAGAACCAGGCGCTGACCGAGACCGGGCACATGATGGGCACCCCGCCGTTCATGTCTCCGGAGCAGCTCACGGATGCCCGGTCGGCGGGCCCCGCGTCCGACGTCTTCTCGCTCGCCGCGCTGGTCGTCTTCGCCGCGACCGGAAGCGGTCCCTTCGACGCCGACAACCCGTATCTGACGGCGTACCGGGTGATGAACGAGGAGCCGGACCTGGCGGTCGTCAACGAGCCGCTGCGCACGATCCTGTCCCGCTGCCTGTCCAAGGACCCGACCGCCCGCCCCGCCCTGGACACCCTGTCCGCGGAGTTCGCGGCCGCCCTGCCCGAGCAGCCCGACGGCGAGTCCCGCACCGTTCCACAACGTCCTCGGAACCCGGAACCGACCCGCCCTCCGTCGGCCGCCGGACTCGTCCCCGCCGAGGCCGCGTTCGCACCCGACACCCCCACGCCCCGGGCACGCAGTCGTCGGCTGCCCTACGCCGCCGGAGTGGTGGGTGTGCTGGTCACCGCGGTCATGGCCGTTCTGCTCGGGCCGCTCGAAGGCGGCGAAAGGACCGAGGCGAGCACACCGCACCCGGCGACCACCCGATGGGGCGCCCTCCCTGCGCACTGGCGCCCCTGGCAGACGACACTGCACGCGGTCGCCGCCCGCGGCGTCAAGCGTCCCTCGGCGCCAACGAACGGGTCCGACCCCGCCGTGCAGCCGTCCTGCGTGCTGGACGGTGGCTCGGTCTACTGCGGGGGCAACGGGACCCTGCCGGTCCGCGTCGACGCCGTCACCGGCCGCACGCTCTGGCGCGCCGACACCCAGCCGCCGGGGCTCGACCGCGACAACTACGACAGCAGGATCATCGGGGTGCACGAGGGCGTCGTGCTCGTGCACGAGAGCGTCCTGAAGACAGCGGCCAACCTCACGGCGTCCTCCGTCGTCGCGTACGGCGTCGACAGCGGACAGCGGTTGTGGTCCCACCCGACAAGGGTGGGGAGCGCGTCCCCCACGCTCGTGGGTGGCCTGGTCCTCACGCCGGACGGCCTGACCGTGACCGCCCGTTCCCCACGCGACGGTGCCGCGCGCTGGACGATGCTCCTGCCGGCCGGTGGATACCACTGCGACTTCCTCGGCGTGGACGACGGCGTGTACGCGGACTGCACCGGCTACCACACCGCCTCCGGCGCCCAGCGCCTGCTGATCGCCGTCGATCCGGCCGACGGTTCCACGCGGCGGCAGGCAACCGCACCCTCGGTGGTCGCGGACTACGCCGGAACCCTGGACGGACGGCTGGTCTATGTGGGCAGGCGCATCAACGACCCGACGGCCGGCGACAACCCGTACGCCCGCGTCGAGGTGATCGACCCGCGCACCGGCACCCGCGAGACCCGCACCCTGTCCGAGGAACACCTCGGTCGGGCGGCGATGGTGCACGGGGTGCTCTGCTTCGCGGCCTCGGACGGCCGGATGAGCGGCGTCTCACCGGTGACCGGTAAGGGCGTGTGGCAGACCGCGACGACCCTTGAGCAACCGGCCGCGCCGGTCGCGGACAAGCGGAGCAGCGTGTTCATGTACAGCGCGAGCGGCCGGGTCGCCGCGCTCGACGCCCGCACCGGGCGCCTGCTGTGGGAGTCCCATCCCCGCGCGGGCAGGGTGCTGAGCGGCGACTACAGCTCGCCGGAGCTGTTCGTCAACGGCGGTTCCCTGGTGGTGGCGACCCCCGACGGCACGCTCTTCACAGTGGATCCGGCCCACCCCGAACGGAAACCGGCGTCGACATGACGGACGCACGCCGACGCCGGACTCCGTCGGACGGCTACGGCAACGCCAGCATCCGCTCCAGCGCCAGCTTGGCGAACGCCTCCGTCTCCTTGTCGACCTCGATGCGGTTGACCGGCTTGCCCTCGGCCAGGGACTCCAGGGCCCAGACCAGGTGGGGCAGGTCGATGCGGTTCATGGTCGAGCAGAAGCAGACCGTCTTGTCGAGGAAGACGATCTCCTTGCCCTCGGGAGCGAAACGGTTCGCCAGGCGGCGGACCAGGTTCAGCTCGGTGCCGATGGCCCACTTGGAGCCGGCCGGAGCGGCCTCCAGGGCCTTGATGATGTACTCCGTCGAGCCGACGTAGTCCGCCGCGGCCACGACCTCGTGCCGGCACTCGGGGTGGACCAGGACGTTCACGCCCGGGATGCGCTCGCGCACGTCGTTCACCGAGTCCAGGCTGAAACGGCCGTGGACCGAGCAGTGACCGCGCCACAGGATCATCTTCGCGGCCCGCAGCTCGTCGGCCGTCAGGCCGCCGTTCGGCTTGTGCGGGTTGTAGACCACGCAGTCGTCCAGGGACATGCCCATGTCCCGCACCGCGGTGTTGCGGCCCAGGTGCTGGTCGGGCAGGAAGAGGACCTTCTCACCCTGCTCGAAGGCCCAGTCCAGGGCGCGCTTCGCGTTCGACGAGGTGCAGATGGTCCCGCCGTGCTTGCCGGTGAACGCCTTGATGTCGGCCGAGGAGTTCATGTACGAGACCGGCACGACCTGCTCGGCGATGCCCGCCTCGGTCAGCACGTCCCAGCACTCGGCGACCTGCTCGGCCGTGGCCATGTCGGCCATCGAGCAGCCGGCGGCCAGGTCCGGGAGGACGACCTTCTGGTCGTCGGACGTCAGGATGTCCGCCGACTCGGCCATGAAGTGCACACCGCAGAAGACGATGTACTCGGCCTCCGGGCGCGCGGCCGCGTCCCGGGCCAGCTTGAAGGAGTCGCCCGTGACGTCGGCGAACTGGATCACCTCGTCGCGCTGGTAGTGGTGGCCGAGCACGAAGACCTTGTCGCCGAGCTTCTCCTTGGCCGCGCGGGCGCGCTCGACCAGGTCGGGGTCGGACGGCGAGGGCAGGTCACCGGGACACTCGACGCCCCGCTCGCTCTTCGGATCGGCCTCCCGGCCGAGAAGCAGGAGGGCGAGCGGGGACGGCTGTACGTCGAGCTCCGGGGTCTGGGCGGTGGTCACGTCACGCACCCTTTCTACTTTTCGTCTAACTGACGCTATCTATCATAACTGGTTCACGTCACTTTGACGATGGCCATAGCGTCGATGTGACGTGAATCCCGCCCGGGTCCCCCGGGTCCCTCTTCGGGCCGCTGTCCGCCCTCTCGGGCATGTGCGAGCATGAGGTCGGTAGGAAAACGCGACCACGCGAACGCCCGGCCCGGAATGAATCCGCGGAAACGCCGGTTGCACTGGTCGGCAAGCAGTCTCCGTACAACCCGGGAGAGATGTAGATGTCCGTATCGGACGAGACCACCACCGTCACCGACGGCATCGTTCTGACCGACGCCGCAGCGTCCAAGGTCAAGGCCCTGCTCGACCAGGAAGGCCGTGACGACCTCGCCCTGCGCGTCGCCGTCCAGCCCGGCGGCTGCTCCGGCCTGCGCTACCAGCTCTTCTTCGACGAGCGCTCGCTCGACGGCGACGTGGAGAAGGACTTCGGCGGGGTCAAGGTCGTCACCGACCGTATGAGCGCCCCCTACCTGGGCGGCGCCACCGTCGACTTCGTGGACACGATCGAGAAGCAGGGCTTCACGATCGACAACCCGAACGCGACGGGCTCCTGCGCCTGCGGCGATTCCTTCAGCTGAGCCGGCCACGGCCTGACGGCCGAACCGGTCACAGCCTGACGACGAAGGCGGCGACCCCCTCCGGGGGGCCGCCGCCTTCGTGTGTCCGGGGGGCGCTACCGGGCCTGGGGCAGCACCACGCCGGACTTCGCCCTCGGGATCTGCGCCCCGTCCGGGCCGACCACCTTCCGTCCGTCCAGCGGCGCGTCCAGCCGTACGGTCCTCACGTACATCCGGGCCATGGCGACACAGACGTTGTCCGGCCAGACCTTCTCGGTCACCGTCACCGTCACCCGGTCCGCGCTCTCCTTGGCCGCCGCCTTGTAGTCGGCGCACACCCCGCCCGAGAAGCTCACCTTCAGCGCGCGGCCTTCGGCGGTGTAGCCGCCGACCTTCACGTCATGCGTCTTCGGCGCCGAGGACGGCGAGGACGGCTCCGGGGACGGCGCCGCGTCCGACGGCGAGGTCAGGTACTTCGGGTCCACCGCCGGATACGCCACCGTGAAGGTGCCCCGCGCAGCCGACCCCCGCACCTCGAACAGCCAGGACGGCACCAGCGTCTGCCGCCCGGCGACCGAGTGCGCGGCCAGCCCGAACACCGCCTTCTCTACGGTGACCGCGGCCGCCCCGGACGCCGTCGTGGACGTGCCGCACGGCTGCTCCAGCCGGTTCTTCAGCGGGACGGGACTCGCGCAGCCGCCGATGCCCATCCGGTGCCCGTGCTCGTGCCCCGAGTTCATCAGCGCCAGCGTCTTCTCCGCGCCGAGCACGGGGTACGTGTTCCCCTCGGCCGGCGCGACCAGCAGCCCGTGGCCGCCGACGACGTCACCCTGCTTGTCGACGGTCAGGCCGGTCGTCCAGCCGTAGGTGGGCAGCCCGCCCACCACCGGATCGGCGTTGACCACCCGCTGGGCGCCCATGATCTGGCCCGCGTCGACCTTCGCGTCGTCCTGCCCGAGCGCCTTCAGCACCGGCGCCGCCGCCTTCTCGGCGACAGCCACGCTCACCGGCTCGCCGGCCGGGGCACCCGGGTCCTGCACGCAGACGGTGATCTTCTTGCAGTTGTCGGTGCCGGGCGCGTACCGGCTGAAGGTCCAGCTGCCCGGGGCGTCCCTGGTGACCCGGAGCGTCGGCCCGGAGCCGTCCTTGCCGCCGACCCGCCAGCCCGGTCCCTCGGCCACCGGCGTGCCGTCGACCCCGAGGGCCTTGGCCAGCCGGGCCACGTCGTCCTTGCCGACCTCGCCCTTCGGCGCGTACACCGGCGCCGAGCCGGGACCCTCGGCCAGCTTCCCCGCGGCCACGTATGTCGCCCCGTACGGATCCGGCTCACCCGGCGCGATGCCGCCCGTTCCGCCCTGCGTCCAGCCGTCCAGGACGAGGGGCGGGGGAGTACCGCCACCGCCGGACCCGCCGGCGCCCGTACGGCCGTCCGAGGAGTGGTTCGCGGAGAGGATCGCGCCCCCGCCCCCGACCAGCAGGACGGCCGCCGCGACCGAGACCACGACCATGGGGGAGCGCCGCCGCCCGGACCGCTCGCCGGTGCCGGCGTCACCGGCCTCGAGGACCTCGCCGATCTCAGGGGCCTCGTCGCCCTCGCCGACCTCGTCGTGCGGGGTTCCGGCACCCTCGCCGCTCCCCGGCACCGCGGAGACGCCGGAGGCCTCAGGGGCGTCGGAAGACTCAGGGGCGTCGGAGGTCTCCGCGGTCAGGGGCTCCTTCGCGGTCAGGGCTTCCTTCGGGGCCAGGGAGTCCTTCGAGACGTCCGGGGCCCCGGGCTCCTCGGCGCTCTCGGTCGCGTCGGAGACCGCGGAGACCTCGGGCTCCTCGGAATTCTCAGGTCGCTCGGTGTTCACCGCATCGCTCCTCGCTGGATCGCGTCCCACGCCCCCGGCACGGGGGACGGCGATGGGACGGGTGAGGGGAGCGTGCGGTTCCCGCGGTACGGCCGGGCGTCAGTCGCCGTAGTCCGACATGGCGTCCAGCAGCCGGGCGGACCTCTTCGGCACCGTCACCCCGTGGATCAGCGACGGCGGCACCGGGCGGGAGTCGGCGTGCCGGGGAACCGTCCAGTGCGGGGCCATCCGGGCGCAGTCCCCGCGCAGCGAGGCGAGGTCACCCTCGAGATCGGCCGGAGCGGAGGAGTGGACCTTAAGGTTCGTCATGATGGCACCGTAGGCATGCCGAGCCTCGCGAAGAAAGATCTACTATCGGGTAGTTTTGCCAGCTTCAGTGGCTGCCCATGAGCGGGTAGCGTGAACTGTCAATCCAGCCTCCCGCAGGAGAATGCCTGTCGTGCGCATCGCAGTCACCGGCTCCATCGCCACCGACCACCTCATGACCTTCCCCGGCCGCTTCGCCGACCAGTTCGTCGCGGACCAGCTGCACACGGTCTCGCTCTCCTTCCTGGTCGACAATCTGGACGTTCGCCGGGGCGGCGTCGGCGCGAACATCGCCTTCGGCATGGGCCAGCTCGGGACCAGGCCCATCCTCGTCGGAGCCGCCGGCTTCGACTTCGACCAGTACCGAGCCTGGCTGGACCGCCACGGCGTGGACACCGACTCGGTCCGTATCTCCGAGACCCTGCACACCGCCCGCTTCGTGTGCACCACCGACGCCGACCACAACCAGATCGGCTCCTTCTACACCGGTGCGATGAGCGAGGCCCGCCTCATCGAGCTGAAGACGGTCGCCGACCGCGTCGGCAGCCTCGACCTGGTCCTGATCGGCGCCGACGACCCGGAGGCGATGCTCCGCCACACGGAGGAGTGCCGCTCCCGGGACATCCCGTTCGCCGCCGACTTCTCCCAGCAGATCGCCCGTATGGAGGGCGAGGAGATCCGGATACTGCTGGACGGGGCGACCTACCTCTTCTCCAACGAGTACGAGAAGGGGCTCATCGAGTCCAAGACCGGCTGGACCGACGCCGAGATCCTCTCCAAGGTCGGCCACCGCGTCACCACGCTCGGCTCGCGGGGCGTGCGCATCGAGCGGGCCGGCGAGGACCCGATCGAGGTCGGCTGTGCCGAGGAGGAGCGCAAGGCCGACCCCACGGGCGTCGGCGACGCCTTCCGCGCCGGCTTCCTCTCCGGCCTGGCCTGGGGGGTCTCCCTGGAGCGCGCGGCGCAGGTCGGCTGCATGCTGGCGACCCTCGTCATCGAGACGGTGGGGACACAGGAGTACCAGCTGCGGCGAGGACACTTCATGGACCGGTTCACCAAGGCGTACGGGGACGAGGCCGCCGAGGAGGTCCGTACTCACCTGGGCTGACGTCCGCCTCCCGGGCGCGGGTGCGTGGGGGCCGGTCGCGCCCACGCGGCGGAGCCGCACATCGGCACAGACCCGCGCCCCTTCCCGGGGGGCTCGCCCCCCGGCCCCCTCTTCAGCTCACCCGGCGGACCACATAGGCCGAGCCCTTTTCCGCAGGCTCCTCGCCCAGGTACTCCTGCCCCCGCATCTCGCACCACGCGGGGATGTCCAGCCGGGCCGCCTCGTCGTCCGAGAGAACTCGCACCGTGCCGCCCACCGGCACGTCCCCGATCACCTTGGCCAGCTCGATGACCGGGATCGGGCACCGCTTGCCGAGGGAGTCGACGACCAGTTCCTGCGCGCGGACCACGGTCACGGTCGCCGGGGCGGGCGCCCCCAGCTTCTCCCGCACCCCGGCCACGGCTCCCGGCAGCACCGCCAGGAACCGCTCCACGTCCTCCTCCGCCACCCCGGACGGCAGCGACACCCGCACATTGCCCTCGCTCAGCACCCCCATCGCCCTCAGCACATGGCTGGGCGTCAGCGTGCTGCTCGTGCAGGACGACCCGGACGACACGGAGAAACCCTCCCGGTCCAACTCGTGCAGCAGGGCCTCTCCGTCGACATAGAGACAGGAGAAGGTGACGATCCCCGGCAGCCGCCGTTCCGGATCGCCGACCACCTCGACATCCGGCACCAGCCGCGGCACCCGCAGCCGGATCCGCTCCGTCAGCTCCCGCAGTCGTACCGCTTCCTGGGCCGCCTCCGCCCGTACCGCACGCAGGGAGGCCACGGCCGCGACGATGGCCGGGAGGTTCTCGAACCCGGCGGCGCGACCCGACTCGCGCTCGTCCACGGGAGCTTGCGGCGCGAACCGCACTCCCTTCTTCACGACGAGCAGTCCCACCCCCGAGGGCCCTCCCCACTTGTGGGCGCTCGCCGCCAGCAGCGACCAGCCGCCTTCGACCGGCCCCCACCCCAGCGACTGGGCGGCGTCCACGAGCAGCGGCACTCCCGCCGCCCGGCACACCTCGGCCACCTCGGCCACCGGCTGCACGGTCCCGACCTCATGGTTGGCCGACTGCAGACAGGCCAGCGCGGTGTCCTGCCGGAGCGCGGCCGCGAAGTCCGACGGGGCGACGGCTCCCGCCCGGTCGACGGCCACGGTGCTCACCGAGCCGCCCTCGGCCTCGAATGCTTCAGCCGAATGGAGTACCGAGGAGTGTTCGACGGCGGACACGATCAGGTGGCGTCCCACCCGCCGCCGCCCGGCCAACGCCCCCGCGACACCGGTGTGTACGGCCCGCGTCCCGGACGGCGTGAACACCACCTCGTCCGCCCGGCACCCCACCGCCTCGGCCGCCGCCTCCCGAGCCGCGTCGAGCAGCATCCGCGCCCTGCGCCCCTCCCGGTACAACCGAGCGGGATCGGCCCACCCTTCATCCAAAGAGGCCAACAATGCCTGGCGGGCAACGGGATGGAGGGGAGCCGCGGAAGCAGCGTCGAAGTAGGACACCCCTCAACGTTAAAACTTCGGTGAGGGCAACCACCGCAGGGGCGCGAGGAACGGCGCGACCAGCGACAACGCACCCGGCACCCGCCCGCCAAACCGCGACAACCCGAGCTATTAGGCGCCCAATCCCACCCCTACGGAGTGATAGGCGGCGCGTATGCCACCCTCCCCGCGAACCCCCGGAGGGCGTCGGCTAGGGTTTGGTCCGCATAAACATCCAAACCCCTGCCCGACGCAGGGCGGCGACCGACCAGCGAGAAGGCCGCAGCCGAACCGCGCGGGCGAGACTCTCGGGAAGGCGCTACGTGAGTCCCAACGGCTCCGACCGCTCGCCGCGGCGCCCGATGCGGCGGAAGCTGCTGCAGGCACTGACCGCGGGCCTGGTCCTTGCGACCGCAACCGGTTGCACATACAAGGACTTCCCCCGCCTTGGCATGCCCACCCCGGTCACGGAAGAGGCTCCGCGGATCCTCTCCCTGTGGCAGGGATCCTGGGCGGCCGCGCTGGCCACCGGCGTGCTGGTGTGGGGCCTGATCCTGTGGAGTGCTTTCTTCCACCGGCGCAGCCGCACCAAGGTCGAGGTACCTCCGCAGACTCGGTACAACATGCCGATCGAGGCCCTGTACACGGTGGTCCCGATCATCATCATCTCGGTGCTGTTCTACTTCACGGCCCGGGACGAGACGAAGCTCCTCAGCCTCGACAAGAAGCCCGACGTCACGGTCAACGTGGTCGGCTTCCAGTGGAGCTGGGGCTTCAACTACATCGCGGACGTTCCCGGTTCCCCCGGCAATGCCAAGACGTCCAAGGAACTGCTCGCCATTCCGGACCGGTTCCGCAAGGAGTTCCCGGCGAACGCCGGCGGTGTCTACGACGTCGGTACGCCGGGCACGAAGAACCCCCAGACCGGTAACCCCGGCCCGACCCTCTGGCTTCCCGAGGGCAAGACGGTCCGCTTCATCCTCACCTCGCGTGACGTCATCCACTCCTTCTGGGTGGTGCCGTTCCTGATGAAGCAGGACGTGATCCCGGGCCACACCAACGCCTTCCAGGTGGTTCCCAACCATCAGGGCACCTTCCTGGGCAAGTGCGCCGAGCTCTGCGGCGTCGACCACTCCCGGATGCTGTTCAACGTGAAGGTCGTCTCCCCCGAGCGCTACGAGCAGCACCTCAAGGACCTCGCCAAGAAGGGGCAGACCGGTTACATTCCCGCCGGCATCGCGCAGACGCCGCACGAGAAGAACCGGGAGACGAACAACCTGTGAGCATCCTCAACGAACCCCAGGGTGCCGCGGCAGCTGAGGACTCGTACGAGAACGAGCTGCCGGTCAGGCGCAAGCAGCCCGGCAATGTCGTGGTCAAGTGGCTCACCACCACCGACCACAAGACCATCGGAACGCTGTATCTGGTCACGTCCTTCGCGTTCTTCCTGATCGGCGGCGTGATGGCGCTCCTCATGCGCGCCGAGCTGGCCCGTCCGGGCCTGCAGATCATGTCGAACGAGCAGTTCAACCAGGCGTTCACGATGCACGGCACGATCATGCTGCTGATGTTCGCGACGCCGCTGTTCGCCGGTTTCACGAACTGGATCATGCCGCTGCAGATCGGCGCGCCCGACGTGGCGTTCCCGCGGCTGAACATGTTCGCCTACTGGCTCTACCTGTTCGGCTCGACCATCGCCGTGGGCGGCTTCCTCACCCCGCAGGGTGCGGCCGACTTCGGCTGGTTCGCCTACTCCCCGCTGTCGGACGCGGTCCGCAGCCCGGGCATCGGCGCCGACATGTGGATCATGGGTCTGGCCTTCTCCGGCTTCGGCACCATCCTCGGCGCGGTCAACTTCATCACCACGATCATCTGCATGCGTGCCCCGGGCATGACCATGTTCCGCATGCCGATCTTCGTGTGGAACGTGCTGCTGACCGCCGTCCTGGTCCTGCTCGCCTTCCCGGTCCTCGCGGCCGCGCTGTTCGCCCTGGAGGCGGACCGTAAATTCGGTGCGCATGTGTTCGACGCGGCAAATGGCGGAGCCCTGCTCTGGCAGCACCTCTTCTGGTTCTTCGGCCATCCAGAGGTGTACATCATCGCGCTGCCGTTCTTCGGCATCATCTCCGAGGTCATCCCGGTCTTCTCCCGCAAGCCGATGTTCGGCTACATGGGTCTGATCGCGGCCACCATCGCGATCGCCGGTCTGTCCGTGACCGTGTGGGCCCACCACATGTACGTCACCGGCGGTGTGCTGCTGCCGTTCTTCTCCTTCATGACGTTCCTGATCGCCGTACCGACCGGTGTGAAGTTCTTCAACTGGATCGGCACGATGTGGAAGGGCTCGCTGTCCTTCGAGACTCCGATGCTCTGGGCCGTCGGCTTCCTGATCACCTTCACGTTCGGTGGTCTGACCGGCGTCATCCTGGCCTCGCCCCCGATGGACTTCCACGTCTCCGACTCGTACTTCGTGGTGGCCCACTTCCACTACGTGGTCTTCGGCACGGTCGTCTTCGCCATGTTCTCCGGCTTCCACTTCTGGTGGCCGAAGATGACCGGCAAGATGCTGGACGAGCGCCTCGGCAAGATCACCTTCTGGACGCTGTTCATCGGCTTCCACACCACCTTCCTGGTCCAGCACTGGCTGGGTGCGGAAGGCATGCCGCGCCGTTACGCCGACTACCTGGCGGCCGACGGCTTCACCACGCTGAACACGATCTCGACGATCGGTTCGTTCCTGCTCGGCCTGTCGATCCTGCCGTTCCTCTACAACGTGTGGAAGACGGCCAAGTACGGCAAGCCGGTCGGCGTGGACGACCCGTGGGGCTACGGCCGTTCGCTCGAGTGGGCGACCTCCTGCCCGCCGCCGCGGCACAACTTCCTCACCCTGCCGCGGATCCGCAGTGAATCCCCGGCGTTCGACCTGCACCACCCCGAGATCGCCGCGCTCGAGCAGCTCGAGTACGCCGGTCACGGCAGCGCCATCGAGGGCAGCAAGGAGGCCGGCAAGTGAAGATCCAGGGCCGGATGTTCATCTGGCTGAGCTTCTTCGTCCTGATCATGGCCGTCGTGTACGGCGTGTGGTCGAAGGAGCCGGCCGGTACCACGGCGCTCTTCCTGGCCTTCGGCCTGTGCATCATGATCGGCTTCTACCTGGGCTTCACCGCCCGGCGGGTCGACGCGGGTGCGCAGGACGACAAGGAGGCCGACGTCGCGGACGACGCGGGCGAGCTGGGCTTCTTCAGCCCGCACAGCTGGCAGCCGCTCGCCCTCGGCTTCGGTGGCGCGCTGGCCTTCCTCGGTGTCGCGGTCGGCTGGTGGCTGCTGTACTTCGGCGCACCGTTCATCCTGGTCGGCCTGTTCGGCTGGGTGTTCGAGTACTACCACGGTGAGAACCGCACCCAGTAGCACGCAGTAGCGCACCGGGAGCCCGGACACTCCGTCAGGAGGGTCCGGGCTCCTGCTTTTGCGCAGGTCCGTCCCTCGTAAGGGTTACATGGCGCGCAAATGGGGTCTGAGTCTCATAACGTGATCATATGAACCACACTCCGCGTACCCGCACCGTCGTCAGCTGCACCCTGCTGGTGGCCGCCCTCGGCGCGGGCGTCACCGGCTGCGGTTCGGACGGCAACCCCCTGTCGGCCAAGCCGTACGACGCAGCGGACCAGATCTCCTTCAACGGCCCCACGGGCACCGGGAAGCAGGCCGACCCGGACAAGCCCCTGGAGATCACCACCAGCACCGACGACGGCCGGATCACGGACGTCACCGCCTACGACGCCACAGGGCGCTTCGTGGCGGGCGAACTCGCGGCCGACGGCAGCCGGTGGCACAGCACCTCCCCGCTGGCCGCCAACGCCCACTACACGGTCGTGGTGAGCACGGAGGACGAGGACGGTGCGCCCGGCCGCAAGACCCTCAGCTTCGACACCACCAAACCCTCGACCACCAAGCGCCTGAACGTCACGTTCGGGCCGGACTCGGGCCAGTACGGCGTCGGGCAGCCCATCACCGCCCAACTCGACCACGAGGTCAAGGACAAGGCGCAGCGGGCCGTCGTGGAGCGCGGCCTCAGGGTGGACGCCACCCCGGCCGTCCAGGGCGCCTGGTACTGGGTGAGCGACAAGGAACTCCACTACCGCCCCAAGGAGTACTGGCCCGCGCACGCCACCATCCAGGTGCACAGCAACCTCGACGGTGTGAAGATCGGCGACCGTCTCTGGGGCGGCAAGTCCAAGGCGCTGAAGATCACCATCGGTGACCGGATCGAGGCCGTCACGGACGCCGCGGCGCACCAGCTGACGTTCTACAAGAACGGCCAGGCGGTCCAGTCGATCCCCGTCACCACCGGCAAGCCCGGCTTCGAGACCCGCAACGGGGTCAAGGTCGTACTGGCCAAGCAGTACTTCGTACGCATGCGCGGCACCACGGTCGGCATCGCCGAGGGCAGCTCCGACTCGTACGACCTGCCGGTCTACTACGCCACCCGGGTCACCTGGTCGGGCGAGTACGTCCACGCCGCGCCCTGGTCAGTGGGCTCCCAGGGCTACGAGAACGTCAGCCACGGCTGCACCGGCATGAGCACGTCCAACGCCGAGTGGTTCTTCAACAACATCCACGAGGGCGACATCGTCAAGGTCGTCAACTCCAACGGCAACCCGATGGAGCCCTTCGGCAACGGCTTCGGCGACTGGAACGTCGACTGGAAGAAGTGGCGCACGGGCAGCGCCCTCGTCAACGGCACCCCGGACGGCCCTGCTCCGCAGGACGCCCTGCGCCTGCAGCCGACGGCCGTGTGAGCGGCCAGGGGGCGCGGGGCCGTACCGACGTGCGGCCCCGCGCCCCGCTCCGCTAGGCGCTCAGCAACCGCTTCTGACGCAGCAGACCGGCCAGGGCGGCCGCGAACTCCACCGGGTCCACCGGCAGGGTGACCGCCGCATCGGCCCGGCTCCACGTGGCGAGCCACGCATCCTGAGGCCGTCCCATCAACAGCAGCACAGGCGGGCAGTTGAACACCTCGTCCTTGATCTGCCGGCACACCCCCATGCCCCCCATGGGCACGGCCTCACCGTCGAGCACGCACACGTCGATGCCGCCCTTGGCGAGCTCCCGCACCACCGCTTCGGGAGTCGCGCACTCCACGAACTCGACCTGGGGCACATCGGGAGCCGGCCTGCGGCCGGCGGCCAACCGCACCTGTTCCCGGGTGTTGGAGTCGTCGCTGTACACCAGCACCGTAGCGGTCGGCTGCATGCTTCCTCCGAGACGTCAGCGTCGTACGGACAGGGCCGTTCGGGGCGGATGTTACTCCCATGAACACCACGTCAACACCGGTTCGGCGGGCAGCAACACTCCGAACGGCACCCCCCGGAGTGAGGGCGGGATAAGCGACCGACATAATGTCGGTCGTGGCGACAGCAACGACAGTAGAAACCGGGCACGCGCACCCGTCGGTCAATCGACCGAACCTCACCAGCGTCGGAACCATCATCTGGCTGAGTTCCGAGCTGATGTTCTTCGCGGCCCTCTTCGCGATGTACTTCACCCTCCGATCGGTGACCGGTCCGGCGCACTGGAAGGAGCAGGCGGAGGCGCTCAATGTGCCGTTCTCCGCGACGAACACCACGATCCTGGTGCTCTCCTCGCTCACCTGCCAGCTCGGCGTGTTCGCCGCCGAGCGCGGGGACGTGAAGAAGCTCCGTGGCTGGTTCATCCTCACCTTCATCATGGGTGCGATCTTCATCGGCGGTCAGATCTACGAGTACACCGAGCTGGTGAAGAAGGACGGGATCTCCCTGTCCTCCGACCCGTACGGCTCGGTGTTCTACCTGACCACCGGCTTCCACGGCATGCACGTGACGGGCGGTCTCATCGCCTTCCTGTTTGTCCTGGGCCGCACCTACATGGCCAAGAGGTTCACTCACGAGCAGGCGACCGCCGCCATCGTCGTGTCCTACTACTGGCACTTCGTCGATGTGGTCTGGATCGGCCTTTTCGCCACGATCTACCTGATCAAGTAGCCGGGACCGCTCCCGCACATCCAGAAGCATCGACGCAGAAGATCCTGACACCGGGGTAATCCGTGAAAAAGCTCTCCGCACGACGACGCCATCCGCTGGCGGCGGTCGTCGTCCTACTCTTCGCGCTGGCGGCCACTGGGGGGCTGTACGCCGCGTTCGCGCCCGCGAGCAAGGCGCAGGCCGATGAAACCTCCCAGTCCCTGACCATCAAGGAGGGCAAGAAGCTCTACGAGGTCGGCTGCGCCAGCTGCCACGGCACCGGTGGCCAGGGCTCCTCCGACGGCCCGAGCCTGGTCGGCGTGGGCGCCGCGGCGGTCGACTTCCAGGTCGCGACCGGCCGTATGCCGGCCGCCACCTCGCAGGGCCCGCAGGTCGTGAAGAAGAAGAACATCTACACCCAGGACCAGATCGACCAGCTCGCGGCGTACGTCGCCTCGCTGGGCGCCGGTCCCGAGGTGCCGACGAAGCAGCAGTACGGCCCGGAGGGTGCGGACATCGCCAAGGGTGGCGAGCTGTTCCGTACCAACTGCGCGCAGTGCCACAACTTCACCGGCAAGGGTGGTGCCCTCACCAAGGGCAAGTTCGCCCCGGACCTGACGGGCGTCGACCCGAAGCACATCTACGAGGCCATGCAGACGGGCCCGCAGAACATGCCGTCCTTCCCCGACACCACGCTGTCGGAGAAGAACAAGAAGGACATCATCGCGTACCTGCACGCGATCAACAGCAGCGAGACGGAGCAGCCGGGCGGCATGGAGCTGGGTGGCCTCGGTCCGGTCACTGAGGGCCTGTTCGCATGGGTCTTCGGCCTCGGTGCGCTGATCGCGGTAGCCGTCTGGGTCGCCGCTCGGACCGCAAAGGCCAAGAAGTCATGAGTAGCCAAGACATTCCAGAAGAGAACCTGCCCGCTGAGCAGGAGCACGCGCACGGCGCCGTGAGCGTCGCGGACGAGCAGAACCCGTTCGCGGACCCGGGGCTGCCGCCCCACGAGCACCGGATCCAGGACATCGACGAGCGGGCCGCCAAGCGGTCCGAGCGCTTCGTCGCCCTGCTGTTCACGGTGTCGATGCTGGCCACCGTCGGCTTCATCGCCTCGTACGTGGCGATCCCGCAGGACAAGGCGATCTTCGTCTTCCCGCTGGGCCACATCAGCGCGCTGAACTTCGCGCTCGGCCTGACCCTCGGTACGGCGCTGTTCTGCATCGGCGCGGGCGCGGTCCACTGGGCCCGCACCCTGATGTCCGACGTCGAGGTCGCCGACGAGCGGCACCCGATCGCCGCCTCCCCCGAGGTCCGTGCGAAGGTCCACGCGGACTTCAAGCAGGGTGCCAAGGAGTCGGCGCTCGGCCGCCGCAAGCTGATCCGCAACACGATGTTCGGTGCGCTGGCCATGGTGCCGCTCTCCGGCGTCATGCTGCTGCGCGACCTCGGTCCGCTGCCCGGCACCTCGCTGCGCCACACGCTGTGGGCCAAGGGCAAGCTGCTCGTCAACATGAACACGAACCAGCCGCTGCGTCCGGAGGACGTCGCCGTCGGTTCGCTGACCTTCGCCAAGCCCGAGGGCCTGGAGGAGGCACAGGAGGACTTCCAGAACGAGATCGCCAAGGCGGCCCTGATGATCATCCGGCTGCAGCCGGACAACATCAAGGACAAGCGCGAGCTCGAGTGGTCGCACCAGGGCATCGTCGCGTTCTCGAAGATCTGCACCCACGTGGGCTGCCCGATCTCCCTGTACGAGCAGCAGACGCACCACGTGCTGTGCCCGTGCCACCAGTCCACCTTCGACCTCTCCGACGGTGCCCGAGTGATCTTCGGCCCCGCCGGTCACGCCCTGCCGCAGCTCCGCATCGGCGTGAACGACGAGGGCTACCTCGAGGCGCTCGGCGACTTCGAAGAGCCCGTCGGTCCTGCATTCTGGGAGCGCGGATGAGCACCAACGAGAACAACGAGCGACGCGGCAAGGCGCCGGCCGGCGAGCGGGTGGCCGACTGGGCCGACGGACGGCTCGGGATCTACTCCCTGGCCAAGTCCAACATGCGCAAGATCTTCCCCGACCACTGGTCGTTCATGTTGGGCGAAGTCTGCATGTACAGCTTCCTCATCATCATCCTGACCGGTGTCTACCTGACGCTGTTCTTCCACCCGTCGATGAACGAGGTGGAGTACCACGGCAGCTACGTCCCGCTCCAGGGACAGCTGATGTCCGAGGCGTTCAACTCGACCCTGCACATCTCCTTCGACGTGCGCGGTGGTCTGCTCATCCGGCAGATCCACCACTGGGCCGCGCTGATCTTCCTCGCCGGCATGTTCGTGCACATGATGCGCGTGTTCTTCACCGGCGCGTTCCGCAAGCCGCGTGAGATCAACTGGCTGTTCGGCTTCCTGCTGTTCGTCCTGGGCATGTTCACCGGCTTCACCGGTTACTCGCTCCCGGACGACCTGCTCTCCGGCACCGGTGTCCGCTTCACCGAGGGCGCGATCCTGTCGATGCCGATCGTCGGCACCTACATCTCGTTCTTCCTCTTCGGCGGCGAGTTCCCCGGTCACGACTTCGTCGCCCGGTTCTACTCGATCCACATCCTGCTGCTGCCGGGCATCATGCTCGGCCTGATGGTGGGCCACCTGATCCTGGTCTTCTACCACAAGCACACGCAGTTCGCGGGTCCCGGAAAGACGAACAACAACGTCGTCGGCATGCCGCTGCTGCCGGTCTACATGGCCAAGGCCGGAGGCTTCTTCTTCCTGGTCTTCGGTGTGATCGCGGCCATCGCCGCGGTGACGCAGATCAACCCGATCTGGGCCATGGGTCCCTACCGCCCCGACCAGGTGTCCACCGGCGCCCAGCCCGACTGGTACATGGGCTTCGCCGAGGGTCTGGTCCGCTACATGCCGGGCTGGGAGATCAACTTCTGGGGTCACACGCTCGTCCTGGGCGTGTTCATCCCGCTGGTGCTCTTCGGCCTCGTCCTGGCCGCGATCGCGCTCTACCCGTTCATCGAGTCCTGGGTCACCGGCGACAAGAGCGAGCACCACATCCTGGACCGCCCGCGCAACGCCCCGACCCGTACCGCGTTCGGTGTCGCCTGGGTCACCGTGTACATGGTCGGCCTGATCGGTGGTGGCAACGACCTCATCGCCACCCACTTCCACCTGTCGATCAACGACGTGACCTGGTTCGTCCGGATCTTCTTCTTCGCCGGACCGGTCATCGCGTTCATCACCACCAAGCGGATCTGCCTCGGCCTGCAGCGCCGCGACCGCGACAAGGTGCTGCACGGTCGCGAGACCGGCATCATCAAGCGCCTGCCGCACGGTGAGTTCATCGAGGTGCACGAGCCGCTCAGCCAGGAGCAGCTGCACACCCTCACGGCTCACCACCAGTACGAGCCGGCCGAGATCGGCCCGACGGTCGACGAGAACGGTGTCGAGCGCAAGGTGAAGGGGTCCGAGAAGCTGCGCGCCAAGCTCAGCAACGCCTACTACGGCGAGGACAACCAGATCCCGAAGCCGACTGTCGACGAGTACAAGGAGATCACGAGCGGCCACGGCCACCACTGATCCTCGCGTCGCCACGCCACGCCGAAGGGCCCCGTCCGTGTTGCGGACGGGGCCCTTCGCCGTGTCCCGGGCTGGATAGGGTGGGACCACACTGTTCTTCTAGACACCCAGGAGCGGCTATGAGCGCTGTGACCCCCGCTGGAGGCGACACCGCGGCGGGCCGTTCCTGGCCCGCCCTGCTGAACGGGCTGCTGGACGGCCAGGACCTGTCCGCCGACGACACGGCCTGGGCGATGGACCTGATCATGCGCGGCGAGGCGACCGACGCGCAGATCGCCGGGTTCCTGGTGGCCCTGCGGTCCAAGGGCGAGACGGTGGAGGAGATCACCGGACTCGTGCGGACCATGTACGAGCACGCCAACGTGATCGAGGTACCCGGGCCCGCCGTCGACATCGTCGGCACCGGCGGTGACGGCGCCAAGACGGTCAACATCTCCACGATGTCGTCGATCGTCGTCGCCGGCACCGGAGCGAAGGTCGTCAAGCACGGCAACCGTGCCGCGTCCTCCGCCTCCGGGTCCTCCGACGTCCTGGAGAAGCTCGGGATCAACCTGAACCTGACCCCGAAGCGGGTCGCCGAGGTCGCCGACGAGGCCGGCATCACCATCTGCTTCGCGGTGAAGTTCCACCCGGCGCTGCGTCATGTCGCCGCGGCGCGCGGCCAGTTGGGTATCCGTACGACCTTCAACGTGCTCGGCCCGCTCACCAACCCGGCCAAGGTGCGCGCCCAGGCGGTCGGTGTCGCCGACCCCCGGATGGCGCCGATCGTGGCCGGGGTCCTCGCCGAGCGCGGCAACTCCGCGCTGGTCTTCCGCGGCGACGACGGCCTGGACGAGCTGACGACCACGTCCACCTCCAGGGTGTGGGTGGTCCGGGACGGCAAGGTCGCGGAGGAGAGCTTCGATCCGCGGGACGTCGGCATCGACCTCGTCCCCGTGGAGGCCCTGCGCGGCGCCGACGCGTCGTACAACGCGGAGGTCGCCCGCCGCGTGCTGGACGGCGAGCAGGGGCCGGTACGGGACGCGGTCCTGCTGAACTCGGCGGCCGCCCTGGTGGCCCTCGAACCGACCGGGGCCCCCCTGGCCGAGCAGCTCCGCGCCGGCATGGCCAGGGCGGCCGTGTCGATCGACTCGGGCGAGGCGAAGCGGACGCTGGAGCGGTGGGTGGCGGCCAGCAACAAGTAGCGGGTGGCTGATCGCCGTCGCGGCGGTGTCCCGGGATCCGGACAGAAGTTGCGCGGCGGCGATCGGCTCGGCTACGTTCCTGATCAGGTCATGAGTGACAGTCATGAGGCCCCGGCCGACTGTCCGGCAACCCTCCGTCCGTGGCGGGGTGCCCCGGGTGAAGACCGGGCCGTGGGCAGCGAGGTCCACGGCAAGCGCGGACCCCTCGCAAACCAGGGGTCCTGGTCGTCGAGGGAGCCTTCTGTGAGCAAGCGAATGCGATAGGGCGTAGAGCCCCGCCTCCGCGTACCCCTTTCACCTTCCCCACGTTCGAGCCGTACGCGCTCACGTGGTGGTTCCGCATTCCTCTCACAGGAGCTCGCCATGTCCGTCTTCACCGCTGCCGCCGACCAGTCCGTTTGTGCCCCTCTGCCCGTTCTGGGCAGTGACGTCACCGTTCCGCTCGTGACCGGCGGCGCAGTCACCTACGCGGCGCTCGACTACGCGGCCAGCGCCCCCGCCCTCCAGCGCGTCTGGGACGACGTGGCGGCCTACGCGCCGTACTACGGCAGCGTCCACCGCGGGGCCGGCTACCTCTCCCAGCTCTCCACCGACCTGTTCGAGAACGCCCGCAGGACGGTCGCCGAGTTCCTCGACTGCCGTGCGGCCGACCAGGTGGTCTTCACCCGCTCGACCACGGACTCCCTGAACCTCCTCGCCGCCGCCCTGCCCGCCGGCTGCCAGGTCTTCGTCTTCGAGACCGAGCACCACGCCTCCCTGCTGCCCTGGCGGGACGCCCGCGTCACCTGCCTCGACGCCCCGCGCACCCCACGGCAGGCCGTCGAGACCCTGGAGCGGGCCCTCGCCGACCGTGAGCCGCACGGCCCGGCCCTGGTCTGCGTCACCGGCGCCTCCAACGTCACCGGCGAGCTGTGGCCGGTGCGCGAGCTGGCCGCCGCGGCGCACGCGCACGGCGCCCGGATCGTCCTGGACGCCGCCCAGCTGGCCCCGCACCACCCCGTGTCGGTCCAGGACCTCGACGTCGACTGGGTCGCCTTCTCCGGCCACAAGCTGTACGCCCCCTTCGGCTCCGGCGTCCTGGCCGGCCGCGCCGACTGGCTGGTCGCGGCCGAGCCGTACCTGGCGGGCGGCGGCGCCAGCCGCAAGGTGACCCGGCGCGAGGACGGGGGAGTGGCCGTGGAGTGGCACGAGAGCGCCGCCCGCCACGAGGCAGGCTCCCCGAACGTCATCGGCGCCTACTCCATCGCCTCCGCCTGCAAGGCGCTGGCGGAGGCCGGCTTCGACGCGCTGGTCGCCCGCGAGCAGCACCTGATCGCGAAGGTGCGAGCGGGCCTGGCCGAGGTGCCCGAGGTCCGGGTCCTGTCCCTCTTCGGGGACGACGCCCCCCGCGTCGGCGTGATCAGCTTCGTCGTGGACGGCTGGAACAGCTCCCACTTCGCCGCCGCACTCTCCGCCGAGTACGGCATCGGCGTCCGCGACGGCCTGTTCTGCGCCCACCCCCTGGTCCGCACCCTCCTCGGCTCCGACCCCCAGACCCAGGGCGAGTGCGGCGCCCCCGAGGCCGCGCCGGGCGAGGAGTCCCTGAACGCGATCCGCGTGAGCTTCGGCGCGGGCACCCCCGACGAGCACGTGGAGCGCTTCGTCGCGGCGGTGAAGGAACTGGTGACCGAGGGCGCGAAGTGGACGTACCGCACGGAGGAGGGCCGCTGCGTCCCGGCGGTGTGAGTCTCTGAACGCCTGGTGGGGCGGTCTTCAGCCGATCAGTTGTCCAGACCGATCGAGAAGGCCGCCTCGAGGTCGTGCTGCGAGTACGTACGGAAAGCGACGTGCGTGTCCGTGGCCTCGACCCCGGGGATCTTGCTGATCCGCCCCGGAATCACGTCGGCCAGATCCTCGTGCCGGCGCACCCGCACCATGGCGATCAGGTCGTACGTACCGGTGACGGAGAAGACCTCGCTCACCGAGTCCAGCGAAGCGACCTGCTCCGCGATCTCGGGGATCCGGTCCACGCTGGTCTTGATCAGGACGATCGCGGTGATCACGACGGGTTCTCTCCCTCGGGTGCCGGAGCCGGTGCGCACTCAACCTTAGTGGTACGCCGGTATCGCACCCATGCGTAACCGAACCCCACCCCGAAGCCGACCAGGTGCGCCAGGTAGGCGACCCCCGGTCCCTCGACGGCGCGCCCCGCCGCCAGCCACTGCAGCGCCGCCCAGAAGGGCAGCACCACCCAGGCCGGGAAGCGCATCGGCAGGAAGAACAGGAACGGGAGCAGACTGGTGACACGGGCGCGGGGAAACAGATAGAGGAACGCGCCGAGAACCGCCGAGATGGCCCCGGACGCGCCCACCAGGGACTGCTCGGAGGTGGCGTTGGCGGCCGCGTAGCCCAGCAGGGCCAGGTAACCGCAGCAGACGTAGAAGAGGGTGAACTCCACCCGGCCCATTCGTTCCTCGGTCATGATCCCGAAGACGAAGAGGAAGAGCATGTTGCCGATCAGGTGCACCCAGCTGCCGTGCACGAACAGCGCGGTGACCGGGGTCAGGGCCTCCCGGACGGGTTCGTCGAACAGCCGCGCCGGGACCACCCCCCAGTGCCGGAAGTACGCGCGCTGCGCGGCCGGCAGCGCGTCCGTGGAGCCGTACGCCGGAGTGAGTCCGGAGGCCGGGCCCAGGACGAAGATCAGGGAGCACACGGCGATGAGGGCGTACGTCATCGGCGCGGGGGCGCCCCGGAACGCCCTGAGTGTGCGGCCGGCCGTCGTGCTCCAGGTGTTGATCATGACTACAGAGCATGACGTAAGGGGACGCAACCTGACAGACCGCCTCGCCGCCGCGGACGGACGGGCGGTGAGGACCCGCCAGGCCGTAGGGTTACGAGCCAACGCGTCGAGGAGCGGCGCGGACCGACCCGAGAAGGAAGCGAACAGTCACGATGACGGTTCCCCTGCCGACCGCCACGACGCGATGGCGCTGCACCCTCTGCGGCAACCTCACCCGCTTCGACGTGACCCGCTCGTCGAAGGTCGTCGAGTACGTCCACCTCGACCTCGCCGGTGAGCCGACGGTCGAGGAGCGCGAGGTGGTCAGTGAGACCATCGACTCGGTGCGCTGCCGCTGGTGCAACGCGGTGGACCAGGTGGAACTCGTGGACAGGCCGGGCGCCGGCTCCTGAGCGGAGCGGGCCCCGTACAGGTATTGGGGTGTGACGGATGGTGGAGACCGCAGGCGGGGGGCCGGGCGACGGCACCGCTGAGGTGCTTGACCGTCCGCTGCCCGACGGAGTGCGCCGACGGGTCGTGCAGATCGTCTCGGACGGATTCGGCGGCCTGACCCTGGCGGAACTGCCCGCCCAATTGCGGCAGTACGCCCGGTTCGCCCCGAATCGGCGGGCCAAGTTCGCCGGGAACGCGATGGCGGCCGCGCTGGAGACCGATCCGCTCTTCCGGCAGCGGATCGGAGAGAAGTTCAGAGAGGCGCAGCCGGAGCTGTCCGGCGCCCTCGACTCCGGCTCGCCGCCCCCGGCCGCGGATCCGCTAGACGTGGCGGCCGCGGCCTACGTACTGCGTCCGGCGGGCTGGGTGAAGCTGGTCACCGCGGCCGGCGAGGAGGCCCAGCGCGCGGACGCCGAGCGGGCCGACGAGGAGAGCCGGGCCGAGCTGGAGCGGCTGCGCGAGGAACTGGCCGAGGCCCGGGCGCAGACCCGGACCGAGACCGAACGGCTGCGCGGCGAACTGGAGTCGGCGAAGAGGGAAGCGGAGTCGCTGCACCGCAAGCTCCGTGCCGCGCTGAGCGACGTCAAGCGCGGCGAGGCCGCGCTGCGCAAGGTCCAGGGCGAGATCGAGGCCGTGCGCGCCGAGGGGCAGGCACAGCTGTCGGCCGCCGAGAGCGAGTCCCGCCGGCTCAAGGCCCGTCTGACCGAGGCCGAGGCCGGGCTGGAGGCCACCCGCCGGGCGGCCCGCGAGGGGCGCAGCGTCGAGGACATGCGGGTTCGCCTGCTGCTCGACACCCTGCTGGACGCCACCCAGGGGCTGCGGCGCGAACTCGCCCTGCCCCCGGTCTCCGTGCGCCCGGCCGAGACCGTGGACGCGGTCGAACCGGGGCGTATGACCCCGAAGGACATCGCGGCCCGTGCCCTGTCCGAGAACGACCCGGCGATCCTGGACCAGCTGCTCGCGCTGCCGCAGGCGCATCTGGTCGTCGACGGCTACAACGTCACCAAGACCGGCTATCCGCAGATGCCGCTGGAGAAGCAGCGGCTGCGGCTCCTGGGGCAGCTCTCGGCGCTCGCCGCGCAGACCGGCGCCGAGGTGACCTGCGTCTTCGACGGCGCCGAACTGGCCGCGCCGGTGCTGCTCGCGCCGCCGCGCGGGGTGCGGGTGCTGTTCTCCAAGCCGGGGGTCACGGCCGACGAGCTGATCCGCCAGCTGGTGCGCGCGGAGCCGCCGGGCCGTCCGGTCATCGTCGCCTCGACCGACCGGGAGGTGGCCGACGGGGTCGCCAGGGCCGGTGCCCGTCCCGTCGCCTCTGCGGTACTTCTGAAGCGACTGTCCTGAAGGTCCAACGCACATATGCAATGCCCGAATTGGCCCGACTCTCACGCCACGTAGGGTCAATCGCGCCTCACTGCACGTGAGTTATGTGCAAAGAATGCATTGCGTCACAGGGTTTTTTGCCGCGAGGATTTGAACTGATCACAGCTGGGTCACTAGGGTCTGGGCTCGAACCTCCGAACGGGTGATCACTCACAAGAAGGAGTTCGTCCTCCGTGGCGTCCCATCGTCGACCCAAGCAGCCGAGCCGCACGCGTGTCACCGTGCTGACCACCGCAGCCGCCGCTGCCGTCGCGCTCAGCGCGAACGCCGCCAATGCCGCGCCGAGCGAGAAGCTCGGCAAGGACGAGGTCAAGGCAAAGGTCGACAAGCTCTACGAGCAGGCTGAGCAGGCCACCGAGAAGTACAACGGGGCCAAGGAGAAGCAGCAGAAGCTGCAGAAGGAAATCTCCACCATCCAGGACAACGTGGCCCGCGGCCAGCAGGAGCTCAACAAGCTCCGCGACGGCCTGGGTTCGCTGGCGACCGCCCAGTACCGCTCCGGTGGCATAGATTCCTCGGTCCAGCTCTTCCTGTCCTCCAACCCGGACGACTTCCTCGACAAGGCCTCCACGCTCGACCAGTTGAGCAGCCAGCAGGTCGAGGCCCTGAAGAAGATTCAGGACAAACAGCGCGAACTCGCCCAGGAGCGCGCCGAGGCCACCGATAAGCTCAAGGACCTCGCCGCCACCCGCACCGAGCTGGGCAACAAGAAGCAGGAAGTCCAGGGCAAGCTCGCCGAGGCGCAGAAGCTGCTCAACACCCTGACCGCCAAGGAGAAGGCCGCGCTCGCCGCCGAGCAGGCGCGGGCCAACCGCTCCTCCACCGAGCGGGTGGACCTCGGCGACGCCCCGCCCGCCTCCAACCGCGCCTCGGCCGCGTTCTCCGCCGCCCAGAGCAAGATCGGTACGCCGTACGTCTACGGCGCCTCCGGCCCCTCCTCGTTCGACTGCTCGGGCCTGACCTCCTGGGCCTATGCCCAGGCCGGCGTCTCCATACCGCGCACCTCCGAGGCGCAGGCGAACATCGGCACCCGGATCTCCAGCCAGAGCGACCTCAAGGTCGGCGACCTGGTGTTCTTCTACGGCGACCTGCACCACGTCGGCCTCTACGCCGGCAACGGCCAGGTGCTGCACGCCCCGCACACCGGCGCCGTGGTCCGCTACGAGGCCATCGGCAACATGCCGTTCCAGTTCGGCGTCCGGGTCTGACAACTTCGCGACGCTGACTCGGTGGCGCCCGAACGGGCGAATCCGGTGAACCGAGACTGACTCCACGTCCCGCCCATGACCTGCGTCAGGGGCGGGACGTCGCGTTTGCGCGCCGCCCGACGGCGTTCGGCGGGGTCCTTCCGCACGGCTACTGTCTGCCGCGATTCCCCGGCGCAGGGGCCTCCCCGTCCCCCGCGCCGGGGAAGCTGTCCTCGTCCGCCAGCAGAAGGACTGCCGTGGGGTCCCATCGCCGCCTTGCACTGTCCGGGTTCAACCGGGGCGCCGGCGTCGCCCTGTGCGTGTTGTCGGCCGCGGCCGCCGCGCTCGGCGGCGTACCCGCCCAAGCGGCGCCGCACGGGGACACCCGTGCCGAGGTGGACCGCCTCTACGAGGAGGCCGAGAGGGCGACCCAGGCCTACGACAAGGCCGACGAGCGCGCCGACGTGCTGCGCCGGGAGGTCCGGGACGCCCAGGACCACATCGCCCGGCAGCAGCAGCGCATCAACACCATGCGCGAGCGGCTCGGTTCGCTGGCCGGCGCCCAGTACCGCGCCGGCGGCATCGACCCGGCCGTCGCGCTGCTCTTCTCCGACGACCCCGACGACTACCTGGACAAGGCGGCCACCCTCGACCGCATCGGCGCCCAGCAGGAGGACCGGCTGCGCGAGTTGAGCGCGGCGATGCGTGAGCTGACCCAGGAGCGAGCCGAGGCCGCCGGGAAGCTCGCCGCGCTGGAGCAGAGCCGCAGGGCGGTCGCCACGCACAAGCGGACCGTGGAGAAGAAGCTCGCCAGGGCCCGGCAGCTGCTCAACTCCCTGCCCGCCGCCGAGCGGGCCGCCTACGACCGGGCCTCCCGCTCCGACGGCTCCGACCGCGTCGACCTGCCCGACCTGTCCGGCGTCGTCGCCCCCGACGCCCGCGCGGCCGCCGCCGTCGCCGCCGCCCGCTCCGCCCTCGGCCGCCCCTACGTGTGGGGCGCGACCGGCCCTTCCGGCTTCGACTGCTCGGGCCTGATGCAGTGGTCGTACGGGCACGCCGGCATCCACCTGCCGCGCACCTCCCAGGAGCAGCGGTACGCCGGCCGGCAGATCCCGCTCTCGCAGGCGCGCCCCGGCGATCTGGTCGTCTACCGCTCCGACGCCAGCCATGTGGCGATGTACGTCGGCAACGGCCGGGTCATCCACGCCCCCTACCCGGGCGCGCCGGTGCGCTACGACCCGGTCGGCATGATGCCGATCTCCTCGGTCACCCGTCCCTGACCTCCCGCGCGCACCGTACGATCGGGAAATGGCCGGTCGTGGAAGGGTGTGGCGTGCCGCTGCGGCGGGACTCTGTCTGCTGCTCGCGGCGCCCCTCGCCGGATGCGGCGGGCGGACCGCGGCCGATCCGGCCACGGCCGAGGTGCAGCAGGTGCTCGACCGGCGCTCCACGGCCCTGCTCGGGCACGACGAGGCCGCGTACGGCACGACGGGCACCCGGACCGGGTTCGTCCGCCTGCGCGCGCTTCCGCTGGCCTCCTGGACCTACCGGGTGACCGCCGTGCACGGTGACGGCCCGGGTGCCACCGCCGACGCCGAGCTGCGCTACCGGATCTCCGGCTACGACCGCGCCCCGGTCAGCGTCCGCCGCACCCTCGCGCTCAGCCGCACCGCCGACGGCAAGTGGTACGTGACCGCCGACAAGCCGGCGCGCAAGGCCGGGCAGCAGCTGTGGGACCAGGGCACGGTGACCACCGTCAAGGGTGCGCACAGCCTGGTGCTGGGCGCCGGTCAGAGCGCCGGCGACCTGCGCGCCTACGCCAGGCTCGCCGACCGCGCGGTCCCGGCCGTCTCCCGCGCGTGGGGCACCGACTGGACCCGCCGGGTCGTCGTCCTCGTCCCGCGCACGCTGGAGGGCATGGCGGGGCTGCTCGGCTCGCCCGCCGCCGACTACCGGGGCATCGCCGCCGTCACCACCGGCGAGGTGGGCGGGGCGGGCAGGGCGCCCGCGGACCGGGTGGTCGTCAACCCGGAGGCGTACGTGATGCTGGGCAGCCTCGGCAAGCAGGTCGTGCTCACCCACGAGACCACCCATGTGGCCACCCGCGCGCACACCGACGCCGCCACCCCGCTGTGGCTCTCCGAGGGGTACGCCGACTGGATCGGCTACCTCGGCACCGGCCGCACGCCCGCCCAGGCCGCACCGGAGCTGGCCCGCGCGGTCCAGGACGGCAAGGTGCCCGCGAGCCTCCCCGCCGACAGGGACTTCCGCTTCAGCACCGACCCCGCCCGCCTCGCGCAGTCCTACGAGAGCGGCTGGCTCGCCTGCCGGATGATCGCCGGGCACTGGGGCGCGGACCGGCTCGGCGCCTTCTACCGGGCCGTCGGCGCCCACCGGGCGCGGGCGGGCGCGGTCGAGGCGGCGCTGAAGAAGGTGCTCGGGGCCACGCCCGAGGCGTTCACCGCCGAGTGGCGCCGGTACGTGCGCGCTCAGCTGCGCTGACCGAGCACCTCGACCGCCTCGCGCAGCCACTCCCGCTCGGCCTTGCCGGTGGCCCGGGCGACCCGCAGCATCCCCTGCCGGAACAGGTCGCCCGCCTCCTCCGCGCGCACCGGCTCCCCGTCCCGGTGGAAGAAGCTCGCGGGGGTCTCCAGGAAGTCCAGGCGGCGGCGCAGCACCGCGGCCTGCTCCGCCGGGTCGTCCAGGTGCCGCAGGAAGGCGAGGACGGTGTTGAAGCGGACCTGGTCGGTGATCTCGGCCTGCTTGGGGGTGCGCAGCCGCTCCAGCAGGTCCGCGCGGCCCTTCCCGGTCAGGGACAGCACCCGGCGCGGGGCGGCGCTCGTGCCCTCCTCGGTGCGCTGGTCGAGCTTGCCCGCGGCGACCAGCCGGTTGATGGCCGGGTAGAGGGCACCGTCGCTGACCGGCCGGACGTGCCCGCTCAGCGCCTTGATGCGCTCCTTCAGCTCGTAGCCGTGCAGGGGTTCCTCGGCGAGGAACCCCAGGATCGACAGCTCCAGCACGAGAAGTCCTCCTTTGCAGCGGGCGTGGGACTCATGCTAGCTCTTATCGAGCTACATCTAAACGAGGTAGTTCAACTCGGCGCCGCCGTCCAGCTGCCCCTGGTGTACCTGCTCTCCGGGCTCGGCCTGCCCGGAGTCGGCCCGGCCATGGCGCTCGCGATGGCCGCGCGGTGCGGGGCGGTGGCGGTGTTCCGGCGGGCCCGCCGTCAGGAGGCCGAGGTCTCCCTCGCGGGAGCCGGCTGAGGCGCCGGCGGTGTCGCGGTGTCCACGGGGACGGTGGAGCGCCACAGCCGGCGGGCCGCCATGAGCGCGGCGGCGACGAGCAGGCCGTTGCGCAGGACCAGCAGCGTGACGCCGTACGTGTCGCTCACGACCACGTGCACGAAGCCGATCGGGAACTCGAGGACCGTCAGGAAGGTCGCGGCGAGGACCATCAGGGCGGGGACGCCCATGCGGCTCGCCCGGGAGCACAGGCACACGGCGGCCAGCCCGATCAGCCACACCAGGTACTGCGGGCTGATCACCCGGCTGGTGACCGTGAACAGCAGCACCGCCGTGAGGGCCGCGTCCGCGAGCGTGTGCGCCTCGAACCGGGACGCCCGTCGCCGCCACAGCACCAGCCAGCCGACCGCCGCCCCGCTCAGTGCCATCGCGACATTGCTGACCAGCCCGACGTACGGGCCGACGAACTCGATCGACCCGTAGTTCAGCATCACCTGCCCCTGCCAGCCGTGGTGCCGGGCCACGTGGAAGACCAGGCTGCCCAGTGACTCCACCTCGGTGCCCCGGTCCCGCTGGAAGGTGAGGAAGGCGAAGGCGCCCGGCATGGACACCGCGAACAGGGTCGCGACGCCGCACGCGGTCACCGCGGCCGACATCCACGCCCGCAGCCGGGTGGCGCCCACCAGGAGCAGCGCCGGCCACACCTTCAGCAGCGCCCCGAAACCCACCAGCGCGCCCATCACCCGCGGGTGCCGGACCCCCGCGAGCAGGGCCGCCACGGCCACCACGGTCACCATCAGGTCGTAGCGGGCGTACACCGTCGGGCCGAGCAGGGGCACACCCGCCACCCAGGTCCACGCCCCGCGCAGCGAGCGGCCGGGCCGCCGGCCCGCGTGCACCAGCAGGGCCAGCCCGGCCAGGTCGGCCAGGCACACCAGCACGAAGAAGGCGTGCGGGTAGCTCAGGGACGGCAGGGCGGCGGGGGAGAGGATCGCGAGCGCGGCGGCGGGCGGGTACTGCCAGGTCACATCGGCCAGCGGAAACGTTCCTTGGCGCAGTACCTCGTACCAGCCCTGGTAGATCACCGACACGTCGGAGGTGACGTCCGGGCCCGGGAACACGTAGACCCCGAAGACGAAGAGGAGCAGCGCCAGCCGGGTGGCGCACCAAGTCGCCAGCAGTCCCGCTATCTTCCCGCTCACCCGCACCCCTGTTCGTACACCGGCCCCGGTCCGGACCCATGATCCCCTGCCCGCCTGTGTGTGTGCCACGAAGCGCGCCCGGTAGGGTCGGCGACGATGCACAAGACGCTGATCGTGACCAACGACTTTCCGCCCCGGCCGGGCGGCATCCAGGCCTTCCTGCACAACATGGCACTGCGGCTGGAGCCCGGGCGGCTGGTCGTGTACGCCTCCACCTGGAAGCGTGGTCGCGAGGGCGTCGAGGCCACGGCGGCCTTCGACGCCGAGCAGCCCTTCACCGTCGTACGCGACCGTACGACCATGCTGCTGCCCACGCCCGGCGCGACCCGGCGGGCCGTCTCGCTGCTGCGGGAGCACGGCTGCGGCTCGGTCTGGTTCGGGGCGGCCGCGCCGCTCGGTCTGATGGCGCCCGCGCTGCGCAGGGCCGGCGCCGAGCGACTGGTGGCCACCACCCACGGGCACGAGGCCGGCTGGGCCCAGCTGCCCGCCGCCCGGCAGCTGCTGCGCCGGATCGGGGACTCCACGGACGCGATCACCTACCTCGGCGAGTACACCCGCTCCCGGATAGCGACCGCGCTGACCCCGGACGCGGCCCGGCGGATGGTGCAGCTGCCACCCGGGGTCGACGAGAAGACCTTCCACCCCGGCTCGGGCGGCGACGAGGTCCGGGCCCGGCTCGGGCTCACCGACCGGCCGGTGGTCGTGTGCGTCTCCCGGCTGGTGCCGCGCAAGGGCCAGGACACCCTGATCCAGGCCATGCCCCGGATCCTCGCCGCCGAGCCGGACGCCGTGCTGCTCGTGGTCGGCGGCGGCCCCTACGAGCAGGACCTGCGCCGACTGGCCCGCGAGACCGGCGTCGAGGCCTCGGTCCGCTTCACCGGCGCGGTGCCCTGGTCCGAGCTGCCCGCGCATTACGGCGCAGGCGACGTCTTCGCCATGCCCTGCCGCACCCGCCGCGGCGGACTGGACGTCGAAGGGCTCGGCATCGTCTATCTGGAGGCCTCCGCCACCGGACTGCCGGTCGTGGCCGGCGACTCGGGCGGTGCCCCCGACGCCGTGCTCGACGGCGAGACGGGCTGGGTCGTCCGCGGCGGTGAGCCCGCCGAGGCCGCGGAGCGCATCATCGCCCTCCTCGGGGACGCGGAACTCCGCGACCGGATGGGCAAGCGGGGCCGCCAGTGGGTCGAGGAGAAGTGGCGCTGGGACCTGCTGGCCGAAAAGCTCAAGGACCTGCTCTAAAAGCCGTCTTCAAAAACTCGTCCCCGCTCTAGGCGGAACGGGAAAATCCGCACATGCTGCGCGCATGACAGCAAAACTGATGCAGCGTCAGCTGAGTCGACGTCACATCCTGGGCATGATCGCCCTCCAGACCGCCGCCACGGCAGGTCTCACCCGCATCGGTCTTCAGTCCGCGCAGGCGGCCGAACCGGCCGCCGTCGACAACTCCCCGGCCATCGTCGTCGGTTCGGGCTACGGCGGCGCCGTGGCCGCCCTCCGCCTCGGCCAGGCCGGCATCCGCACCCTCGTCCTGGAGATGGGCCGCCTCTGGAACACCGCCGGCAGCGACGGCAAGGTGTTCTGCTCCACCAGCGCACCCGACCAGCGCTCCATGTGGTTCCGCACCCGCACCGAGGCCCCGCTGGCCACCTTCCTCTGGCTGGACCTCGTCAACAAGGACATCAGCGCCTACCCCGGAGCCCTCGACCGCGTGCACTACGACAACATGTCCGTGTACGTCGGCCGGGGCGTCGGCGGCGGCTCGCTGGTCAACGGCGGGATGGCGGTCACCCCGCTGAAGTCCTACTTCGCCGAGCAGTTCCCGACCGTGGATGCCGAGGAGATGTACGGCACCTACTTCCCGCGCGCCCGCTCCATGCTCGGCGTCAACAGCATCGACCCGGCCTGGTTCGAGTCCACGGAGTGGTACCAGTTCACCCGCACCTCCCGGAAGGCCGCCGCCAACGCCGGCCTGAAGACCACCTTCGTGCCGAACGTCTACGACTTCGGCTACATGCAGCGCGAGGCCGCCGGCACGGCCACCAGGTCCGCCCTCGCCGGGGAGGTCATCTACGGCAACAACTACGGCAAGCGCAGCCTCGACAAGACCTACCTGGCCGCGGCCCTCGGCACCGGCAACGTCACCATCAACACCCTGGAGAAGGTCAGGACGGTCACCAGGGCGGGCGACGGGGCGTACGTCCTGACCGCCGACCGCATCGACAACACCGGCAAGGTCGTGGAGACCAAGCAGTACAGCTGCACGTACCTCTTCCTCGGCGGCGGCAGCCTCGGTACGACCGAACTCCTCGTCCGGGCGAGGGACACGGGCACCCTGCCCGCGCTGAACTCCAGCGTCGGCGCCGGCTGGGGCACCAACGGCAACACCATGCTCGGCCGCGCCAACCACGTGTGGGACACCGTCGGCGCCAACCAGGCGACCATGCCCGTCATGGGCATCGACGACTGGGCCAACACCGCCAACCCGGTCTTCGCCGAGATCGCCCCCCTGCCCATGGGGTTCGAGCACTGGATCAGCCTGTACCTGGCGATCACCAAGAACCCCGAACGGGCGTCGTTCTCGTACGACTCCACGTCCGGGGCGGTGAAACTCGGCTGGACCCCGGCCCAGAGCGCCGTGTCGGTCGCCATGGCCAAGAAGCTCTTCGACCGGATCAACGCGGCCAACCTGACCATCTACCGGTACGACCTCTTCGGCTCGACCAGCAAGGTCTTCGCGGACGACTTCACCTACCACCCACTGGGCGGCTGCGTCCTCGGGAAGGCGACCGACGACTACGGCCGGGTCAAGGGGTACTCCAGGCTCTACATCACCGACGGCTCGCTCGTGCCCGGTTCGACGGGCGTGAACCCGTTCGTCACCATCACCGCGCTCGCCGAACGCACGATGGCGCGGGTCCTCGCCGAGGACACCGCGCCATGACGCTCTTCCGGCAGGCGTACTACTTCGCGTAGATCGCCTCGATCTCGTCCGAGTAGTCCTTCGCCACCACGTTCCGCTTGAGCTTCAGCGACGGGGTGAGGTGGCCCGACTCCTCCGTGAACTGGGAGGACAGAATGCGGAACTTCCGCACCGATTCCGCCTTCGACACCGCGGCGTTGCCGTCGTCGACCGCGGCCTGGATCGCCGCCAGCAGATCCGGGTCCTCGCGCAGCGACGCCGCGGTGGAGCCCGCCGGCTTGCCGTGCTCGGCGGCCCAACGGCCGAGGAACTCGTCGTCGATGGTGACCAGCGCGCCCACGAACGGCCGCCCGTCGCCCACCACCATGCACTCCGCGACCAGCGCGTGGGCGCGGATGCGGTCCTCGATCACGGCCGGGGCCACGTTCTTGCCGCCCGCGGTGACGATGATCTCCTTCTTGCGGCCGGTGATCCTGAGGTAGCCGTCCTCGTCGAGGGTGCCGATGTCACCGGTGTGGAACCAGCCGTCGGCGAGCGCTTCCGCGGTCGCGCCCGGGTTGTTCCAGTACTCCTTGAACAGGTGCTCGCCGTGCAGCAGCACCTCGCCGTCGTCAGCTATCCGGACCACCGAGCCGGGCAGCGGCTGGCCGACCGTGCCGATCTTCTGCCGGTCCCAGGGGTTGAACGCGGTCGCCGCGCAGGACTCGGTCAGACCGTAGCCCTCCAGCACCGTGAAGCCGATGCCGCGGAAGAAGTGACCGAGCCGCTCGCCCAGCGGGGCACCGCCGGAGATCGCGTACTCGCCCCGGCCGCCGAGGACCGCGCGCAGCTTGCTGTAGACCAGCTTGTCGAAGACCTTGTGCTTGATCTTCAGGCCGACGGACGGGCCCGACGGGGTGTCCTGCGCCTTGCTGTAGGCGATCGCGGTGTCCGCGGCCTTGTCGAAGATCGCGCCCTTGCCGTCCGCCTGCGCCTTGGCGCGCGCGGAGTTGTACACCTTCTCGAAGACGCGCGGGACACCGAGGATCAGCGTCGGCCGGAAGGCGGCCAGCTCGTCGGTGAGGTGCTTGATGTCCGGGACGCAGCCCAGCTTGATCGGCGCCATCATCGGCGCGATCTGCACCAGCCGGCCGAAGACGTGCGCGAGCGGGAGGAAGAGGAGGACCGAGCACTCACCGGTGCGGAACAGGGGGCGCAGCCGCTCCACGATGTTGCCGCACTCGGCGAAGAAGCTGCGGTGGGTGAGGACACAGCCCTTGGGGCGACCGGTCGTACCGCTCGTGTAGACGATGGTCGCCGGGTCGTCGGCCTTGGCGAGCGAGCTGCGCTCCTCCACGGTCGCGTCGGAGACGTCCTGCCCGAGCCGGCCCAGCTCCTCCAGGCCGCCGGCCTCGATCTGCCAGACGTGCTTGAGGGCGGGCAGGGTGTCGCGCACCGAGTCGACGGCGGCCGCGTGGCCGTCCAGCTCCACGATGCAGGCGGTCGCGCCCGAGTCGGAGAGGATCCACTGCACCTGCTCCGGCGAGCTGGTCTCGTACACCGGCACGGTGACCGCGCCCGCGCTCCAGATCGCGAAGTCGAGGAGCGTCCACTCGTACCGCGTCCTGGACATCAGGCCGACCCGGTCGCCCGGCTGCACACCGGAGGCGATGAGGCCCTTGGCGGCGGAGCGCACCTCGGCCAGGAACTCCGTGGCCGTCACGTCCTGCCAGGCGCCTCCCACCTTGCGGGCGATGACGGCGACGTCGGGATGCTGCGCGGCGTTTCTGCGGACGATGTCGGTCAGATTGCCGTCCGCAGGGACCTCGTACAAAGCCGGAAGGCTGAACTCGCGCAAGACTGCTGCTCCTCATAGGGCGCCGGCGCCACGACACTGTGTGATGCGACGGTGCGGTCCAAGGCTCGGGCGGATGCTCTGGCATTCAGATGTTGAAATCCAGAGCACGACTGGACGGCCCGGACGTTACCCGCCGGTATGGCTTCTACGACAGGGGGTCCCGACGAGATGTTCGCTGCGTCACACGGGATGGCGTTCCTTCGCGCACAGTAGTCCACGGCTCAAGCGACCGGCGAGTAACCCCGGTCGAGGTCGCCACTGTTCACGCACACCCCACGCGCCTACGCTTGATCGTCATGGCACCCACACGCTCCGGCAACCGGAGGACACGCGTCCATGTGGTCAGCGACGTGCATGGCAACGCGCGTGACCTGGCCCGGGCGGGGGACGGTGCGGACGCCCTGATCTGCCTCGGCGACCTCGTTCTCTTCCTCGACTACGCCGACCACTCGCGCGGGATCTTCCCCGACCTGTTCGGCAAGGAGAACGCCGACCGCATCGTGGAACTGCGCACCGCGCGCCGCTTCGAGGAGGCCCGTGCCTTCGGGGCCCGGCTGTGGGCCGGCATCGGCTCCGACCGGGCCACCGCCATCGAGAAGGCGGTGCGCAAGCAGTACGCCGAGCTGTTCGCCGCGTTCCCCTCGCCGACGTACGCCACCTACGGCAATGTCGACATGCCGCCCCTGTGGAGCGAGTACGCGGGGCCCGGCACCACGGTGCTGGACGGTGAGCGGGTGGAGATCGGCGGCTGGACCTTCGGCTTCGTGGGCGGCGGACTGCGCACCCCGATGCGGACGCCGTACGAGATCGACGACGAGGAGTACGCGGCGAAGATCGAGGCGGTCGGCGAGGTGGACGTGCTGTGCACGCACATCCCGCCGGAGGTCCCGGAGCTGGTCTACGACACGGTCGCGCGCCGCTTCGAGCGCGGCAGCCGGGCGCTCCTGGACGCGATCCGCCGCACCCGCCCGCGCTACTCCCTCTTCGGCCACGTCCATCAGCCACTGGCGCGCCGGATGCGGATAGGGGCGACGGAGTGTGTGAACGTGGGTCACTTCGCGGGGACGGGCAGGCCGTGGGCCCTGGAATGGTGATCGTCACGGACCGGGCGGCGACGGCGGGCGCGGGACGGGCGGCGGTGTGCAGGACAGTGTGAAGGACGGGGTGAAGGCTCCAGGTCGGCGGCGCGGTAGCCTTCACGCTGCACACTCTTAGGTCCGTATCTGGAGGAGCCACGGCGATGGCGGAACACACCAGTTCGAGCATCACGATCGAGGCGGCTCCGGCCGACGTCATGGCGGTGATCGCCGACTTCGCCCGCTACCCGGACTGGACCGGCGAGGTGAAGGAGGCGGAGGTCCTCAAGACCGACGACCAGGGCCGCGCCGAGCAGGTCCGCCTCGTCATGGACGCCGGGGCCATCAAGGACGACCAGACCCTGGGCTACACCTGGACCGGCGGCAACGAGGTCTCCTGGACCCTGGTGAAGTCCCAGATGCTGCGCTCGCTGGACGGCTCCTACATCCTCAAGCCGGCCGGCGCGGGCGCCACCGAGGTCACCTACCAGCTCACGGTCGACGTCAAGATCCCCATGCTGGGCATGATCAAGCGCAAGGCGGAGAAGGTCATCATCGACCGCGCTCTGGCGGGCCTGAAGAAGAGGGTCGAGTCGGCCGGCTGATCTCCGGCCGCCCGGTCCTGCTGCCGCCGCCCCGGGCAGCCGCAGCATCGGGCACCCCTGCCCTCCGTTACCGTTCACCCTCATGCGCACCATCCTGATCACGGGCCCGGGCGGCAGCGGTCGTACGACCGTGGCCGCCGCCACTGCGGTCGACGCCGCCCGCGAAGGCACCCGCACCCTCCTCCTGAGCGCCGACCGCACGGACACCGCGGGCACGGCACTGGGCGCCGCGACAGGACCGGCCCCCACCGGGGTCACCGGGAACCTCACCGTCTGGCGCCCCGACGCCACGGAACGCTTCCGGCAGGACCTCACCGCCTTCCAGACCCGCGCCGCGAACGTCCTGGACCTCCTCGGCGCCGCCCGGCTGGACGGCGAGGAGGTCACCCCGCTGCCCGGCGCCGAGGAGCTGTCCTTCCTGCGCGCCCTGCGGGACGCCGCCCTCTCCGAGCGCTACGACCTCCTCGTCGTCGACCTCCCGGCCCTCCCGCAGGCCCTTCCCCTGCTCGCCCTCCCCGAGGAGCTGCGCCGCTACCTGCGCCGTCTGCTCCCGCCCGAGCGGCAGGCGGCCCGTGCCCTGCGCCCGGTCCTCGGCCGGCTGGCCGGCGTCCCCATGCCCGCCGAGTGGCTGTACGAGACGGCGGCCCGCTGGGACGTCGAGCTGGCCGCCGTCGAGGCGGTGCTCACCGACCGGCGCACCGCCGTACGCCTGGTCGCCGAACCGGGCCCCGCCGGCGCCGCCGCCGTGCACACCGCGACCCTCGGCCTCGCCCTGCGCGGCCTGCGCACCGAGGCCCTGATCGCCAACCGCGTCCTGCCCGACGCCGCCCCCGACCCCTGGCTCTCCGGCCTCCTCGCCCAGCAGCGCAAAACCCTGGCCGAGTGGGCCGAGCCGTACGACCTCCACACCGTCCCCCACCTCGGCCGGGACCCGCACGGCACCGACGACCTGCACGCCCTCGCCGTCCCCGGCGTCAACCCCGTGCCCGCCCCGGTCGAGTGGCCCGTCTCGGACCGCCTCGGCGAGGACGGCGTGCTCGTCTGGCACGTCCCGCTGCCCGGCGCGATACGGGACGAGCTGGACCTGATCCGGCGCGGCGACGAGCTGGTGATCACCGCGGGCCCCTTCCGGCGTATCGTTCCGCTTCCCTCCGCCCTGCGCCGCTGCACCGTTGCCGGGGCTGCCCTGCGCGAGGGTGAGCTGCGCATCCGCTTCACCCCCGATCCCGACCTGTGGCCCGCCTTCGGACGCTGAACCGCGTACGCCCGTTCGGGTAACGTCGTAGGGGCGAACCGTAGTCAGGAGTCCGCCATGAGCGAAGACCGTCCCGCACCCGACCCGGCCGAGGAGGTCCACGGGGTGGGGGTGCCCCCTGCCGGAGCGCAGTCGGAAGCTCGAGCAAGGGCGACCGACGACGACGCCTGGGCCACGGCCTGCGCCGAGGACCTGGCCGCCGAGAAGGCCCGCCGCCGCGCCGAGCAGGGCCCGCCCCCCGGCTCCGCCGCCGAGGAACTGCGCAGACTCGTGGACACCGTGGCCGACAAGCTGTCCGGTCTCCAGTCCCCGCTGCTCGGCGCCGTCGCCGGACCGGCCGCCCAGCAGGTGGTGCGCCAGGTCGTCGAGCAGGCGAAGGCCGCCGTCGAGCCCGTCATCGAGCGCAACCCCGAGGTCTTCGACCACCTCGCCGCGGCCGGCAACGAACTGCTGGCCGCCTACCGCTCCGCGGTCCAGGCCCAGGAGCACCGCTGGACCACCGGCGCGCCCGACCTGAAGAACGACTGGTCCGACCGCCGCGACCGGGGTGAGGGCACCGGCCCGGGGGAGCGCATCGACCTGGACTGAAGCCCTCCCGGGGCAGGGCCTCGGGTACGGTTGGCCGTAGCGGGGCTCGACCGAAACTGAGGGATTCATGGGACTCACCATCGGCGTCGACATCGGCGGCACGAAGATCGCGGCCGGCGTGGTCGATGAGGAAGGCAACATCCTCTCGACCTACAAGGTGCCGACCCCGGGCACGCCCGAGGCGATCGTGGACGCCATCGCCTCCGCCGTCGAGGGCGCGCGCGCCGGGCACGAGATCGTCGGCGTGGGCATCGGCGCTGCCGGTTACGTGAACCGGCAGCGCTCCACGGTGTACTTCGCCCCCAACATCGACTGGCGCAACGAACCGCTGAAGGAGAAGGTCGAGGCCCGCACCGGCCTCCCGGTCGTGGTCGAGAACGACGCCAACGCCGCCGCCTGGGGCGAGTACAAGTTCGGCGCCGGCAAGGGCCACCGCAACGTCATCTGCATCACGCTCGGCACCGGCCTCGGCGGCGGCATCATCATCGGCAACAAGCTGCGCCGCGGCCACTTCGGCGTGGCCGCCGAGTTCGGCCACATCCGCATGGTCCCGGACGGCCTGCTGTGCGGCTGCGGCAGCCAGGGCTGCTGGGAGCAGTACGCCTCCGGCCGCGCCCTGGTCCGCTACGCCAAGCAGCGCGCCAACGCCACCCCGGAGAACGCCGAGATCCTGCTGGGCCTCGGAGACGGCACCCCGGACGGCATCGAGGGCAAGCACATCTCCATGGCCGCCCGCCAGGGCGACCTGGTCGCCGTCGACTCCTACCGCGAGCTGGCCCGCTGGGCCGGTGCCGGCCTCGCCGACCTGGCCTCCCTCTTCGACCCGTCCGCGTTCATCGTCGGCGGCGGCCTCTCCGAGGAGGGCGAGCTGGTCCTCGACCCGATCCGCAAGTCCTACAAGCGCTGGCTGGTCGGCGGCAACTGGCGTCCGGTCGCCGACGTGATCGCCGCCCAACTCGGCAACAAGGCCGGCCTCGTCGGCGCGGCCGACCTGGCCCGCGAGCCCGACCCGATCATGTAGTGAGGCCTGGCCCCACCACGACGATGCCCGCCGCGTCCCGTCCCGGGACGGCGGGCATCGTCGTATGTTGATCGGCATGCTGCTTCCCAACTCCCGTACGGAACCCGATGGTTCCGCCGTCATCCGGGTCCTCGGCTACAACATCCGTTCGATGCGCGACGACACCGGGGCCCTGGCGAGGGTGATCACCGCCTGCGCCCCCGACCTGGTCCTCGTCCAGGAAGCCCCCCGCTTCTTCCGCTGGCGCAAGAAGCTGGCCCGGCTCGCGGCGGCCTCCGGCCAGGTCATCCTCACCGGAGGGGCGACGGCAGCGGGACCGGCGATCCTGTGCAGTCTGGGAGCCACCGTCGAGCGCACGGAGGACGTACTCCTCCCGCTCACCCCCGGCCTGCACCGCCGCGGCCTCGCCACGGCGGTGGTCCGCTTCGGCGCCGCCCGTCTCGGAGTGATCAGCTGCCACCTGAGCCTGCAGAAGGACGAGCGCCACGAGCAGGCAGGCATGCTCCTCGACCGCCTCGCGGGCCTGGGCGTGGAGCACGCCGTCGCCGGCGGCGATCTCAACGAACGCCCCGACGGCCCCGCCTTCCGGCTCCTCTCCGACAGCCTCCAGGACTGCCGGACCACCGCCCCCTGGGGCGGCGAGTTCACCTCGACCCCCGCCGACCCCCACCAGCGCATCGACGCGGTGTTCGCCACGAAGGGCATCGAGGTGCTCGGCTGCGGCGTGCCGCTGGAGCAGCCGGGGATCACGGAGGCAGACCTGAGGGCGGCCACGGACCACCTTCCGGTCCTCGCCGCCCTCAGGGTGCCCGCCACGGCGTAGCTAGGGCCGCTGCTTCGCCTTGCCGACAACGGCCCAGCTGTCGAGGTAGGAGAGCTGGGTGTACTTCTTCATGGCCGGGCCGTCGCCCGAGGAGCGCTCGTCACGGAAGCCGAGGAAGGCGTACGTCCCCGGGTCGAAGATGAAGTAGCCGCCGAAGCTCGCGACCCCCTCAGGGGCCGTGGGGTCGTCGTACGTGATGGCCACGCCGGTGCGTCCCTTCGCGTCCCGCTGGTTCGGCACCGCCTTCACCCCGGGCACCATGCCCAGCGCCTCGTAGGCCGCCGGGCGCAGCCCCTGCGGCATCACCGGGACCAGCTTGAGCAGCCCCGCGAGGCTGAAATGGATCTCCGACCACTGCTCGTCGGTGATGTCGTCCAGCGAGTCGGTCTTCCTGGGCATGCCCGCGTCGCGGCCGACCGCGAGGATCAGCCTCTTCGGATCGGTCGGCAGCTTCCGCAGCCTTCCCCAGTCCTGCGGCGGCCAGACGCTCTCGTTCTTCTTGAGCGGCGGCGACCACCACCCCTTGCCGATCTCCATGATCCAGGACGGCTTCGAGCCGTCCACCGAGCGCCAGTTCTCGTCGACGTAGCTCTTCGTCCCGCCGGTCTTCTGGTTGGTCTCCTTGATGATCTCCTTGGTGTAGATGAACTGGTCGTCGCGTGGGGTGACCGTCCGCTCGTGCTTGCGCTCGTAGGCGGCGGCCCCGTTCAGCACCATCTGCGCGCTCACATTCCGCATGGCGGGCGCACTCGACGTCGGCGGGTTCGCCGTCCGCTCCCGGTGCGCGCCGTCATCGTCCCGTAGGACGACCAGGACCCCGGCGGCGACCGCCGCGGCGAGCGCGCCGGTCAGGGCGATGCGCAGGACGGGGCGCCGCGGCCGTACGACCGGAGCGGGCCGGCCCATCGCGGCGACCAGCCGTGCCCGTACCCGGTGCCGGGTGGCGTCGTCGAGCGGGGGAGTCCCCGGGGCGCAGTCGCTCACTTCGCGCAGTTCGTCGATGTCATGCATGGGCGTCTGCCTCTCGGAATGCCGTCGGATCGGATCCGCCCAGTGCTTCGCGCAATCTGCTGCGAGCCCGGTGCAGCCGGGATCTGACCGTGCCGACCGGCACGCCGAGGGCCTGGGCCGCCTCCTCGTAGTCGAGGCCGGCCCAGGCCACCAGCAGCACCACGTCGCGGTGCCGGGCGGACAGCCCGGTCAGCGCGGCTGCCAGTTCCCGGCGCACCCCCGTGGCACCGGCCCTGGAAACCGCCCGGTCCGCGACCGGCTCCTCGTGCTCCACCGGCTCCGGCAGCCGCGCGAGCGCCTTGAACCGGCGCGCCTCGGTCCGGCGGTGCCGACCGATGAGGTTCGTCGCGATGCCGAACAACCAGGGGCGGGCGTCGTCCCGCCCGAGGTCGTAGGTGTGACGCCGCTGGAAGGCGGTGATGAAGGTCTCCGCCATCAGATCCTCCGCCGCCTCGGGACCGAGCCGCTGGGCCGCGTAACGGTGCACGGCGGTGGCGTACCGGTCGTAGAGGGCGGCGAACAGCTCGGGCTCGTCCCGGGACCGCGCGATCACGCGGGCATCACTCTCCTCGCGAACCTTGCCGCGGGTGCCGACGCCCGGTGGTCCGACGGTCATCGGGGCTCCTTTCGTTCGTCTGAACGCCTCGAAGGCTTGGGCTTGTTCGGGTTGTTCATCTCTCCTTCGCCGGTCGGCGGAATCGGGTTCCCTTTTCGGCGCACCGGCCGTGCGAGCCGGGCTGCGCACCGGGTCCGGCGCGGGCGGCCGATCGTGCGGACATGCGTGAGGGCCCGTCCGGATCGTCTCCGGACGGGCCCTCAGCCGGTCTGTCAGACGACCGCGCCGTGTCCCGGTTCGTCGTCCCCGTCGTCGTCCGTCTTCATCCGCATCACCAGCGTGGCGAATCCGCCCAGGAACCCGCCGATCCCGGCGGTCGTCAGCCACCAGGTCATCTCCCAGCCGAGCAGCACGGCCACCAGGAGCAGCACCGGGCCGCCGAGGACCCCGAGCCAGGCGAACCTCGCGGTCGTGTCGGCGGTCGGCAGCGGCGGTGGCTCGGGCGGTACGAAGTGGCCCTCGTCGTCCTCGTCGAAGTCGTCCTCGGACGGCTCCGGCGGGGTGTGGTCACGCGGGCCCACGCCGGGCGCGAACGAGATCGAGCTGCCGAGCGGCTTCGCGGGCCGCGGCTCCTCGGAGCCGGCCGGGCCCTCGGCCGGGGGCTCGGGTTCGGGCAGCGCGAGATCCTCGACCGGCCTGAAGGGCCTGGAACCCGGCGGGTCCGGTGGTTCGTCGCCGTACCCTGCGACGATGGCCCGCCAGGCGGCGTCCTCGTCGAAGGGCACGCCCTTCTCGTCCGGCTCGCGGTCCTCGCGGTCGGAGTCGTGCTCAGCCAACTGCGGCCGTCCCTTCCTTGCCGACACTGGGTGCGAGCCGGCCGATGAAGGCGAGGCTCTCCTCGAAGATCCGGTCCGCATCGTGGTCCAACGTCGCCACGTGGTAACTCTGTTCCAGCACGATCTCCGTTACGTCCACGGAGGACACCCGGCTCAGCACCCGGACCGAGTCCGCCGCCGGGACCACATGGTCCCGCGCGCTGCGCAGCAGCAGCAACGGCTGGGTCACCTGGGGCAGCTCGCCGTCCAGCCGGCGCAGGAACACCCGCAGGGAGTGCGCCGCGTGCAGCGGCACCCGGTCGTAACCGAGCAGCGCCGGGCCGCCCTTGGCGATGTCGCTGGCGATGCCCCGGGTCGTCCGCACCAGGTGCCGGGCCACCGGAAGGACGTACGCCGACAGGCCGTGCACCCGGGTCGCCGGGTTGACGACGACCGCCCCGGCGACCCGCTCGCCGCCTCGGGCCGCCAGCCGCAGCGCCAGCGCCCCGCCCATCGACAGGCCCGCCACGAACACCCGGGAGCACCGCTCGGAGAGCGCCCGCAGCTCGCGGTCCACCTCCGCGTACCAGTCCTCCCAGCCCGTGACCTGCAGGTCCTCCCAGCGGGTGCCGTGCCCGGGCAGCAGCGGCAGCGACACGGTCAGGCCGTGCGCCGCGTGGTGCTCCGCCCAGGGACGCAGCGACTGGGGCGAGCCGGTGAAGCCGTGACAGAGGAGAACACCCACCTCCCCGCCCTCGCGGCGGTACGGCTCGGCTCCGGGGAGAACCGGCACCTTTCGGGCTCCTGTTCCTGAGAAAGGCGTGAAGAACTGGCGGATGTGCTTCACCGTACGCGACCGCACTGACACCGACCAGGGTCGTCGGGGTCATTGACGGCGGTCCGGGTTAAGGTCTGATCCACGGAAACAGGAGGCACGCGGGTGTTGTACGGCACGATGAAGGTCGCCATCGGAGGACCGCTGAAGGTCGCCTTCAGACCTTGGGTGGAGGGCCTGGAGAACATTCCGGCCGAAGGTGCCGCAATTCTGGCGAGCAATCACCTGTCCTTCTCGGACTCCTTCTTCCTGCCCGCGATCCTCGACCGCAAGGTCACCTTCATCGCGAAGGCCGAGTATTTCACCACCCCGGGCGTGAAGGGCCGCCTCACGGCCGCCTTCTTCAAGGGCGTCGGACAGCTCCCGGTGGACCGCTCCGGGGCGCGCGGCGCCGGCGAGGCCGCGATCAAGAGCGGTATAGAGGTGCTGGAGCGCGGTGAGCTGTTCGGCATCTACCCGGAGGGCACCCGCTCTCCCGACGGCCGGCTGTACCGGGGCAAGCCCGGCGGCCTCGCGCGCGTGGCGCTCGCCACCGGCGCGCCGGTCATCCCCGTGGCGATGATCGACACCGAGAAGATCCAGCCGCCGGGCAAGGTGATGCCCAAGCTGATGCGACCGGGCATCCGCATCGGCAAGCCGCTGGACTTCAGCCGCTACCAGGGTATGGAGCACGACCGCTTCGTGCTGCGCGCGGTGACCGACGAGGTCATGTACGAGATCATGAAGCTCTCCGGCCAGGAGTACGTCGACATGTACGCGACCGCCGCCAAGCGGCAGATCGCGGACGCGGCGAAGGCGGCCAGGGAAGCGGAGAAGGCCGCCAAGGAGGCGGAGAAGAAGCAGGCCGAGGGCTAGCGGGGGAAACCGGGGGAGCGGGGGGGGGCATGCCGAAGCGCGAGCGGGTCATGCGGATGTCGGTCGAGCTGCCGCTGTGGCGTGCGCTCGCCGGATACCGGGTGCTGACCATGCTGTACGCCATTGGCCTGTGCGCCACGGCGTACGACCATTTCGTACGCCCCTGGGTCGCCGTCGCCTACTACGCGGTCCTGGTCGGCTGGACCCTGGCCACCCTGCCCAGGGTGGCGAACGCGGCGAGCTGCACCAGGCGCTTCCTGGCCGCCGACCTGACGATCGCCCTCGCCGGCATCATGCTCACCCCGCTCGCCGACAGCCACGAGCGGATCGCGGGCGGCGGCCCGACGCTGCCGTCGATATGGACCGCCGGCTCGGTGCTGGCCTTCGCCATCAAGGGCGGCTGGCGCTGGGCCGCCGTGGCCTCCACGGCCGTCGCCGTCGTCAACCTGGTCGAGCGCGGCACCCCGGCCCGGGACACCGTGCACAACGTGATCCTGGTCTGGGTGGCCTCCATCGCCATCGGCTACGTGGTGGAGGTCGCCCGCGCCTCCGAGCGCACCCTCGCCCGCGCCCTGGAGATCGAGGCCGCGACCCGGGAACGGGAGCGGCTGGCCCGGGACATCCACGACAGCGTGCTCCAGGTGCTGGCCATGGTGCAGCGGCGCGGCGCGGTCATCGGCGGCGAGGCGGCCGAACTGGGGCGCCTCGCGGGCGAGCAGGAGGTGGCGCTGCGCACGCTGGTCTCCGGCGGGCTGCTGCCGGTCTCCAGGGTGTCGGAGGACACGGCCGACGGAGCCGTCGTCCGAGCGGTCGAGGAGCCCGATGACGAGCCGGCCGACGGACCCGTCGACCTGCGCATCCTGCTCGCCCCCCATGCCGGCGCCCGGGTCAGCCTCGCCGAGCCCGGTGCCCCGGTGCCGCTGCCGCGACCGGCGGCGCGGGAGCTGGCCGCCGCGGTCGGGGCGGCCCTGGACAACGTGCGCCGGCACGCCGGTGCCGAGGCCCGGGCCTGGATCCTCGTCGAGGACGAGCCCGACGAGATCGTCGTCACCGTACGGGACGACGGCCCCGGCATCCCCGAGGGCCGGCTCGCCCAGGCCGAGGGCGAGGGCCGGCTCGGTGTGGCCCAGTCGATCCGGGGACGACTGCGCGACCTCGGCGGCAGCGCCGAACTGATCTCCGTCCCCGGGCAGGGCACGGAGGTCGAACTGACGGTACCCAAGGTCTCACGGGACGAGGCGGAGAAGCGATGAGCGAGCAGCAGGACCCGATCAAGGTCATGGTGGTCGACGACCACCCCATGTGGCGCGACGCCGTCGCCCGGGACCTGGGCGAGTCCGGCTTCGAGGTGGTCGCCACCGCGGGTGACGGCGAGCAGGCGGTCCGCCGGGCCAAGGCCGCCGCCCCCGACGTCCTCGTGCTGGACCTCAACCTGCCCGCCAAGCCCGGCGTCCAGGTGTGCAAGGAACTGGTCGGCCACAACCCCGCGCTGCGCGTCCTGGTCCTGTCCGCGAGCGGCGAGCACGCCGACGTGCTGGAGGCCGTGAAGTCCGGCGCGACCGGCTACCTGCTCAAGTCGGCCTCCACCGAGGAACTCCTGGACGCGGTCCGCCGTACCGCGGTCGGCGACCCGGTGTTCACGCCGGGCCTGGCCGGACTGGTCCTCGGCGAGTACCGGCGCCTGGCCTCCGAGCCCGCGCCCGCCCCGGACGCCGACGAGCCGGGGGCGCCCCGGCTGACCGAGCGGGAGACGGAGGTGCTGCGGCTGGTCGCCAAGGGCCTGAGCTACAAGCAGATCGCCGAACGCCTCGTCATCTCCCACCGCACGGTGCAGAACCACGTCCAGAACACCCTCGGCAAGCTCCAGCTGCACAACCGGGTGGAGTTGGTGCGGTACGCGATCGAGCGCGGGCTCGACGACGCGTGAAACCGCCTGGTCAAGCCGCCTCCTGACAATTCACCGGAATCACCCTTCCCGCCTCTCGCTGTGTGACGCGAATCACCATTACCGTGACTGAGCGTCAGGCAACCGCGGCGAAGGGACATTTCCATGCGGATCGGAGTACTGACCGGAGGCGGCGACTGCCCCGGGCTCAACGCCGTCATCCGGGGCATCGTCCGCAAGGGCGTTCAGGAGTACGGATACGACTTCGTCGGCTTCCGGGACGGCTGGCGCGGACCTCTCGAAGGCGACACCGTCCGCCTCGACATCCCCGCCGTACGCGGCATCCTGCCCCGCGGCGGCACCATCCTCGGCTCCTCGCGCACCAATCCGCTCAAGCAGGAGAACGGCATCCGCCGGATCAAGGAGAACCTGGCCAAGCTGGAGGTCGAGGCGCTCGTCGCGATCGGCGGCGAGGACACGCTCGGCGTCGCCGCGCGGCTGTCCGACGAGTACGGCGTGCCCTGTGTCGGCGTGCCCAAGACCATCGACAACGACCTGTCCGCCACCGACTACACCTTCGGCTTCGACACCGCCGTGGGCATCGCCACCGAGGCCATCGACCGTCTGCACACCACCGCCGAGTCCCATATGCGGGTCCTCGTCTGCGAGGTGATGGGCCGCCACGCCGGCTGGATCGCCCTGCACTCCGGCCTGGCCGGCGGCGCCAACGTCATCCTCATCCCCGAACAGCGCTTCGACCTCGACCAGGTGTGCGCCTGGATCACCTCCCGCTTCAAGGCGTCGTACGCCCCGATCGTCGTCGTCGCCGAGGGCGCCATGCCGAAGGACGGCGACATGGTCCTCAAGGACGGGTCGCTCGACTCCTTCGGGCACGTCCGCCTCTCCGGCGTCGGCGAGTGGCTGGCCAAGGAGATCGAGAAGCGCACCGGCAAGGAGGCCCGCACCACGGTCCTCGGGCACATCCAGCGCGGCGGCACCCCGAGCGCCTTCGACCGCTGGCTCGCCACCCGCTTCGGTCTGCACGCCGTCGACTGCGTCCGTGACGGCGACTTCGGCAAGATGGTCGCCCTGCGCGGCACCGACATCGTCCGTGTCCCGATCGCCGAGGCCACGGCCAGACTGAAGACGGTGGACCCGAAGCTGTACGAGGAGGTCGGGGTGTTCTTCGGCTGACGTCCACCCCGGACGGCTACACGGTCGTGCGGCGCAGCTGACCCATCAGCTCCCGTACGACCGCGGCCCCGTCCAGGCTCAGCACCGACTCCGGGTGGAACTGCACCCCGGCGAAGCCCGGACCTCGTACCGCGTGCACCTCCCCGTTCTCCGCCCGGCTCACCTCCACCCCGTGCGCGGCCAGCTCCCGTGCCGCCTCCTCGTCGCAGTGCGCCACGAAGCTGTTGTAGAAGCCGACGGTCTGCGCCCGCCCGAACAGGTCGATCGTGGTCTGCGCCCCCTGGTGGGGGACCTCCTTCCGGACGATCTCCAGCCCCAGCTCCGCCGCGATCAGCTCGTGGCCCAGGCAGACCCCGAGGACACCGTGCCGGTGTTCCCGGACGACCTCTGCGGCCAAGGCCCGCAGGAAGCGCATCTTGGGATCGTCCAGGTCGCCGGGGTCACCCGGGCCGGGCCCGAGGACGACCGGCCCCTCGTGCGCGCGCACGGCCTCCCGCAGCCCCGGCTCGTCGTAGCGCCGCACGGTCACCTCCAGTCCGGCCGAGCGCAGTACGTGCGCCAGCATCGCCGTGAAGGTGTCCTCCCCGTCGACCACCAGGGCATGCCCTTCCAGCACCGCCGAGGGCTCCTGCATCCGCAGCCAGAACGGCGCCAGCGACGCGCGGCGCCCGTCCAGCGCGGCCCGCACCCGGGGGTCGTCGGAGAGCCGGGGCCGCTCCCGCTCGTCGCGCGGCCGGGCCGGCCCCACCCCCAGGGCCGCCAGGACGCCCGCCGCCTTGGCGTGCGTCTCGGCCACCTCGCCCGCCGGGTCCGAGCCGCGCACCAGCGTCGCGCCGACCGGGACCCGCAGCCGGCCGCCGGCGGAGATGTCGGCGGTGCGGATCAGGATGGGGGAGTCGAGGGTCTGGGCGCCCCCGGAGTCCCGGCCGATGAGGGCCAGCGCACCCGCGTAGTAGCCGCGCCCGGCACCGTCCCGCCCGAGGGGTTCGTACCGCTCGATCACCCGGCAGGCGTTCTGTACCGGAGACCCGGTGACCGTCGCCGCGAACATGGTCTCCTTCAGCACCTCCCGCACGTCCAGCGAGGACTTGCCGCGCAGCTCGTACTCGGTGTGCGCGAGGTGCGCCATCTCCTTCAGCCGCGGGCCGACGACCACCCCGCCCATGTCGCCGACGGTGCACATCATCTTCAGTTCCTCGTCGACGACCATGGACAGCTCCTCGATCTCCTTGCCGTCGGCGAGGAAGTCCAGCAGGTGCCCGGCCGTCGGCCCCTCGGCCGGATACCGGTACGTCCCGCTGATCGGGTTCATCACGACCGTGCCGCCGGACATCCGCACATGGACCTCGGGACTGGCACCGACCAGCGTCCGGTCCCCGGTGTGCACGACGAACGTCCAGTACGCGCCCCGCTCGCCCTCCAGCAGCCGCCGGAACAGCGCCAGCGCGTCGGCCCGCCCGAACCCCGGGATCTCACCCTCGTACGTCCGCCGGATCACGAAGTTCGCGCCCTCGCCCCGGCCGATCTCCTCGCGCAGCACCTGCCCGACGATCTCGGCGTACTCGTCGTCGTCGACGTCGAAGCCCCCGCCCTCGACCCGCACGTCATGGCCCGGCAGCGACCGGAGGGCCTCGGCCAGCGGGATCTCGTACGACTCCTCGGGCGTCAGTACCAGCAGCGGTGTGCCGTCGTCACGGACGTCGAAGCCGCGCTCGCGGATCTGCCGGAACGGCACCAGCGCGAGGCCCTCGGCGGGCAGGTCGGCCAGACGGTCCCGGGAGGAGACGGGACCGAGCAGCACCTCCACCGTGTGCTCGTCACGGCCCGGGGTGCGGCGGCGCAGCAGGGCGAAGGGGCGGGGGTCGTGCAAGAGGTTCTGGAGATCCATGGGTGATCCTTCTCGATGGAGAGGAACGACCCCGGAAACGCCGAAGGCCGCCCCTCGGGCGGCCTTCGCGAAGTCTTGAGTACGCGCAGTCAGCGGGCCGCCGGATGAGCGGTCCACCACCAGTTCTGGGTCGAAAGCGCGAACATGCGAGGAACCCTACCGCACGGCCGTGGCGTCCATGAGGCAAACACTCCGTCTCACCAGTCGAGCCGGAGGAAAATATGGCGACACGACCCCGTAATGTTTACGAGGTGACCGTGAACGCTAAGACCAGCCCGAGCGCTGGCAACACCTGGCGAAACCTGCCCGCGGCGCAGCAGCCCGAGTACCCCGACGTCGAGGCTCTGCGCGCAGTGATCGCGGACCTCGAGTCGTATCCGCCGCTCGTCTTTGCGGGCGAGTGCGACCAGCTGCGCGCCCGGATGGCGGCCGTCGCCAAGGGAGAGGCGTTCCTCCTCCAGGGCGGCGACTGCGCCGAGGCCTTCGACGCGGTGTCCGCCGACCACATCCGCAACAAGCTCAAGACGCTGCTCCAGATGGGCGCCGTGCTGACGTACGCCGCCTCGGTGCCGGTCGTGAAGGTCGGCCGCATCGCCGGTCAGTACTCCAAGCCGCGCTCCAAGGGCACCGAGACCCGCGACGGCGTCACGCTGCCCACCTACCGCGGTGACTCGGTCAACGGCTTCGACTTCAACGAGGCAGCCCGCATCCCGGACCCCGAGCGTCTGAAGCGGATGTACAACGCGTCCGCCTCGACGCTGAACCTGGTGCGCGCCTTCACCACCGGCGGCTACGCCGACCTGCGCCAGGTGCACGCCTGGAACCAGGACTTCGTGAAGTCCTCCCCGTCCGGGCAGCGCTACGAGCAGCTGGCGCGGGAGATCGACAACGCGCTGAACTTCATGCGGGCCTGCGGCACGGACCCGGAGGAGTTCAAGACGGTCGAGTTCTTCTCCTCGCACGAGGCGCTGCTGCTGGACTACGAGTCGGCGCTGACCCGCGTGGACTCGCGCACCGGCCGGCTGTACGACGTCTCGGCGCACATGGTGTGGATCGGTGAGCGCACCCGGCAGCTGGACGGCGCGCACATCGAGTTCGCCTCGCAGATCCGCAACCCGATCGGCATCAAGCTCGGTCCGACGACGACGGCCGAGGAGGCGCTGCAGTACATCGACCGCCTCGACCCCGAGCGGGAGCCGGGCCGGCTGACCTTCATCGTCCGCATGGGCGCCGACAAGATCCGCGACAAGCTCCCCGAGCTGGTGGAGAAGGTCACGGCGTCCGGCGCGACGGTGGCCTGGGTGACCGACCCGATGCACGGCAACACCTTCGAGGCGGCCTCCGGGCACAAGACCCGGCGCTTCGACGACGTGCTCGACGAGGTCAAGGGCTTCTTCGAGGTCCACAAGGCCCTCGGCACCCACCCGGGCGGCATCCACGTCGAGCTCACCGGTGACGACGTCACCGAGTGCGTGGGCGGCGGCGACGAGATCTTCGTCGACGACCTGCACCAGCGCTACGAGACGGCCTGCGACCCCCGCCTGAACCGCAGCCAGTCCCTGGACCTGGCGTTCCTGGTCGCCGAGATGTACCGGGACCAGTGATCACGAGGGATCGCTAGTCGCGTTGGGGCGCGGATCACACCGGATCCGCGCCCCGACGCACTTTTGCGGGTTCGGCATGGCGGGTAAGGTTAGGTAAGCCTCACCGATCAAGCGGGACGGCGACACCTATCAATCCCGTCGGGAGGTGAATCCGCGTGTACGTCTGCAGTTGCTTCGGCATCACCGAGGACCAGGTCAAGAAGCATGCGGAGGACGGCGCCTGCACCCCCCGGCAGATCGCCTCCGCCTCCAAGGCGGGCACGGACTGCGGCTCGTGCGTGCGGCGCATCCAGGCGATCCTCGGCCGCGGCTCCTGCCCGCGCCGTGACCTGGCCGACCAGGGCAAGCCCGTACTGGCGGAGCTGTCCGGCCCCGACGTCCTGGACGAGGCCGCCTAGCTCTCCGGCTGCTCGATCAGCTGCGCGAGGTACAGCGCCTCCCCGAGCTTCTCCAGCAGCTCCAGCTGGGTGTCGAGGTAGTCGATGTGGTGCTCCTCGTCGGCGAGGATGTCCTCGAAGATGTTCGCCGACGTGATGTCGCCCTTCTCGCGCATCACCTTGATGCCCCGCTTGAGCCGGTCGATCGCCTCGACCTCGATCTGCCGGTCGGCCTCGAACATCTCCTTGACGGTCTGGCCCACCCGCACATGGAACAGCCTCTGGTAGTTGGGCAGCTCTTCCAGGAACAGGATCCGGTCGGTCAGCACCTCGGCGTGCTTCATCTCGTCGAACGACTCGTGCCGCGTGTACTTGGCGAGCTTCGTCCAGCCGAAGTTCTCCTGCATCTTCGCGTGCAGGAAGTACTGGTTGATCGCGGTCAGCTCGCCGGTGAGCTGCTCGTTGAGGAACTCGATGACCTCGGGGTCGCCCTGCATTGCAGCGGCTCCTTCCGCACGGTGGGACAGGTGGCGTATGCGGCCGCATGATTGCACCGGTGAGGAAGATCGTCCAGTAAGTGCGTACTTAGTAAGTACCTGCCGACTTGATAGCAGTTGTCCGATTTGCGGAACGGTGGTCAAGGGCACTGCCCCAGGTCTGTCAGGATGGAGACATGGGTCATCCGGTGGAGCGCGAATCTGGAGCAGCGGCAGGGCCCGAGCTTCCGCCGGGGCAGCGACTCCAGCGTGGCTGGCCGGTCACGCACTACGGGCCGGTACCGAAGTTCCGGCCCGAGCGCTGGGAGTTCCGGGTTTTCGGTACCACCGCCGACGGTGACAAGCGCACCTGGAACCACGAGGAGTTCACGGCCCTGCCGTACACCACCGTGGTCGCCGATCTGCACTGCGTGACGAAGTTCAGCATGGTCGGCGCCGAGTGGGGCGGCGTCCCGGCCCGCGCGATCCTCGACCTCGCCCCGCCGGCGCCGGACGTCACCCATGTGATGGTCTGGGCGGAGTACGGATTCAGCTCGAACCTGCGCCTGTCGGACTTCGCCTCCGACCGCACGATCTTCGCCACCCACAAGGACGGCGAGCTGCTCACCGCCGAGCACGGCTTTCCGGTCCGCCTGATCGTCCCCCATCTGTACGCCTGGAAGGGCCCCAAGTGGGTGCGGGGCGTGGAGTACATGACCGCCGACCGCCGCGGCTTCTGGGAGGAGCGCGGCTATCACAACGTCGGCGACCCCTGGAAGGAACAGCGCTACTCCTACCAGGAAGAGCCCGGGGACGGCCCCGAGCTCTGACTTCTCCTGGCGCGCCGGTCAGTGGTGGTACCGGTGCACCACCGCGTGGCCCTTGCCGCGGGCGATCGTCCACTTGTTGACCGGCGTGGTCACCGCGAAGGCGATCACCAGCGAGATCGCCAGTGAGATCCAGAACAGAGCGTCGCCCAGCGTGGCGTCCATCGCGGACGGCCAGACCAGGATCACCCCGTTGTCGATCAGCTCCATCACCACGATGGACAGGGTGTCCGCGGCCAGCGCCACCCGCAGGGCCGTACGGAAGTCGACACCGGCGCGCAGCACTCCGCGCAGGGTGAGCGAGTAGCCGAAGAAGAAGGCCAGCACGATCGCCAGCAGCATGGTCGGCAGGTTCCCCCACCCGAACGCCGTGCCGACGACCATGCCCAGCACCTCGCCGATGGCGCAGCCGGTGAGGCAGTGCAGGGTGGCCAGGGCGGCCACGGACCAGGTGGCGGCGGGCGCGTGGTGGTGCGCGTGTGCTTCGTGCCGGTGGTGGTCGTGCGTCTCGTGCTGGTGGTGTGCGTGTGCCTCGTGCTGCTGGTGTGCTGCGTGCGCCTCGTGCTGCATGACGACCCCCATTGTCGGACAACGGTTCCTGCATCGAGCAGGAACCGTATACCCCCCAGGGGTATTCCCAAAGGGGTTATCCGTCGCGCAGTTTCTTCAGCCGCTCCACATCCGCCGCGTGCCCCTCCTTGCCGCCGGGCGTCTCGATGATCAGCGGCACGCCCGCGGTCGCCGGGTGGGTCATCAGCGCCGGGAACGGGTCCTCGCCGATGTGGCCTGAGCCGATGTTCTCGTGCCGGTCCTTGTGCGCGCCGACCACGTCCTTGGAGTCGTTGGCGTGGATCAGCTTCAGCCGCCCCTCGCCGACGGTGTCGACCAGCAGGTCCAGGGTCTGGTGCATGCCGTTCGGCCCGGTCAGGTCGTGCCCGGCGGCGAAGATGTGGCAGGTGTCCAGGCACACGCCGAGCTTCGGATGGGCGTCCAGCGCCTCGAAGTACGGCCCGAAGTCCCAGGTGCGCGAGCACAGCGAGGCGCCCTGTCCGGCGGTCGACTCCAGCAGCAGGTACGGATCGTCGTCGTGGGTCAGCTCGTCCAGCAGCGGCAGCAGGTGCTCGCGCACCTGCTTCAGCGCCACGGACCGCTCCCGCCCGCCGGTCGCGCTGCCGGTGTGCACGACGACGCCGAGCGCGCCGATCTCCCGCCCACGCCGCAGCGAGTGCCGCAGCGACTCCACCGACTTCTCCACGGTCGCCTCGGTGTGCGAGCCGAAGTTGATCAGATAGGGGGCGTGCACGTACGCCGGAACCGACTCCTCGGCGCACGCCTTGCGGAACGCCTCGTCCTGCCGGGGGTTCCCGGCCGGGGTGGCCCACCCGCGCGGGTTGGCGACGAAGACCTGCACGGTCTCGGCCCCGAGGTCACGGGCGTACGACAGCCCTACGGAGTGCAGACCCCCGGCCACGGGGACGTGACCGCCGACGGGATTGCGGGAGGGACTGGTTCCGGGGCTGCCGGACAGGGGGCGGGACGGCTCGATGCTCACCCGTTCAGGGTGTCACGCGGCGCGCCGCCCCCGGTCACCGGATGGTGATCGTGATCGTCGACCCCTTGGGCGCCTTCTCGCCGCCCTCCACCGACTGCTTGCGCACGGTGTCGCTGAAGAGCCCGAGCAGGCCCTGGTCCTTCTCGACCTGGAAGCCGGCGTCCTCCAGCGCCTTCGTCGCGTCGTCCACGCTGTCCCCGACGACGTCCGGCACCTCGATCATCTCCGGGCCCTTGGACAGCTTCAGCGTCACCGTGTCGCCCTCGGCGGCCTGCTTGCCGCCCTCCGGGGTCTGCTCGGCCACCTGACCCTTGTCGTACTGGGAATTGACCTGCTCGGTGGAGACGATCACCTTCAGACCGGCGCCCTCCAGCTCCCGCTTGGCGTCGTCCAAGTCGTCACCGGTGACGTCCGGCACGTCGACCGGGTTGCCCTTGCTGACCAGGAGCGCGATCGCCGAGCCCGCGTGCCGCTTGATGCCCGTCTCCGGGTCGGTGCTGATCACCGCGCCCCTCGGGACGCTGTCGCTGAACGCCCGGCTGACCACGCCCGGCTCGAGACCGGCCGCCTTCAGCTTGGCCTGCGCCTTGCCCAACGGGACGCCCGTCAGGTCCGGCACCTTCACGATCTCGGGGCCCCGGGAGACGACGAGCGTCACCGAGTCGTTGCTGCGGATCCGGGCCCCGGCGGCCGGGTCGGTACGGATGACCGCACCCCGCTCGACCGTGTCGCTGTACTCGAGCCTGACCCGCTTGACGTCGAGCCCGGCCGCCGTCAGCTTGGCCTGGGCCTGCGCCTGCGTCTTGGCCAGCAGCTGCGGGACCTCGGTGAACTGCCCCGAGTTGATGTACCAGACGCCGGCACCGACACCGAAGACCACCAGGACCGCCGCGATGAGCGTGATGAGCCCGCGCCGGGGCCGCCCCGGCCGTCGCCGGGGCGCGACGGGCGGGCTGTCCAGCCGGCTGGTGTGCTGGACGGCCGCCACCGGGTCCTCGTCCTCGTTGACGGGCAGCGGCCGGGGCACGGTCAGCGAGCGCGGGATCACACTCGTACGGTCCTCGGCGTTGTCGTGCTCCGCGGACAGCGCCTGCGGCGGCACCGCGTCCAGCTGCTCGGCGCTCAGACCGGCCCGCGCCCGCAGCACCTGGCCGAGCAGCGCCGCCGCGTCCTGCGGCCGGACGTCCGGGGTGCGCGCGGTCGCCGAGGCCACCAGCTCGTCCAGCTCGTACGGCAGCCCCGGCACCTGCGCCGAGGGCGGCGGCACGTCCTCGTGGATGTGCTTGTACAGCACCTGCGCGGGGGAGTCCCCGGAGTGCGGCCGGCCGCCGGTCAGCATCTCGTAGAGGACGACCCCGCACGCGTACACGTCGACACGCGGATCGGCGGTGCCCTGCTCTATCTGCTCGGGCGCGAGGTACGACACGGTCCCGAGCACGGCACCCGTCGTGCTGGTCACGGTGTCCACGGACCGCACGAGCCCGAAGTCGGCGACCTTGACCCGGCCGTCGTCCCCTATCAGCACGTTCTCGGGCTTCATGTCCCGGTGCACGAACCCGGCCCGGTGCGCGGCGCCGAGCGCGGCCAGCACGGGCTCCAGGATGTCCAGCGCCGCCCGCGGCTGCAGCGCGCCCCGCTCGCGCAGCACGTCCCGCAGGGTGCACCCGGCGATGTACTCCATCGCGAGGTACACGTACGACCCGTCGGCGCCCTGGTCGAAGACCTGCACCACGTTGGGGTGGGCCAGCCGGGCGACCGACTTGGCCTCCCGGATGAACCGCTCCACGAACGACCCGTCGGCCGCCAGGGTCGGGTGCATCACCTTGAGCGCGAGAACGCGGTCCAGGCGGGTGTCCAGGGCCCGGTAGACCGTGGCCATCCCACCGACCGCGATCCGCGCATCGACGCGATAGCGTCCGTCGAGCACCTGCCCGACGAGGGGGTCCTGAAGGGTCGTATCCACGCAGGCGAGTGTACGAGGGGTGACCGACAGTCCCGCCCGCTCGGCCGTTCCGGGGACGGAATGCAGCAGAGCTGTGACCCTGGAGGCACACGGCCGGAACTAGAAGGCGGGGCGCTCCGGATCCAGGTGCGCACGGCCCTCGGCCGGGGACGAGGCCTCCGCGAAGTGCCTGCGCGGGATCCGGCCGGCCAGCCGCGCCAGCCGCCCCGCCTCCACCGCGTGCTTCATGGCGGCGGCCATCGTCTCCGGCTGCTGCGCCCGGGTGACGGCCGAGGCGAGCATCACACCCGCGCACCCCAGCTCCATCGCCAGCGCCACGTCCGACGCCGTACCCGCCCCCGCGTCCAGGATCACCGGCACGCGCGCGTGCTCCACGATCAGCTGGAAGTTGTGCGGGTTGCGGATCCCGAGCCCGGAGCCGATCGGCGAGCCCAGCGGCATCACCGCCGCACAGCCCACGTCCTCCAGCTTGCGCGCGAGCACGGGGTCGTCGTTGGTGTACGGCAGCACCGTGAACCCGTCGTCGACCAGCGTCTCGGCCGCCTCCAGCAGTTCCACCGGGTCCGGCAGCAGCGTCCGCTCGTCGGCGATGACCTCCAGCTTGACCAGGTCGGTGCCCAGCGCCTCCCGGGCCAGCCGGGCGGTCAGCACGGCCTCCCCGGCGGTGAAACAGCCCGCCGTGTTCGGCAGCACCTTGATGCCCAGCTTCTCCAGCACCGACAGCACCGAGCCGTGCACCGAGGGATCGACCCGTCGCATGGCCACCGTGGTCAGCTCCGTGCCGGAGGCGACCAGCGCCCGCTCCAGCACGTCCAGGCTCGGTGCGCCGCCGGTGCCCATGATCAGCCGGGAGCCGAGGGGCACACCGCCGAGGACGAAGGGATCGTCGGCCATGGGTCAGCCTCCTTGGACGGCGGTGAGGACTTCGACACGGTCGCCCTCGGCGAGGGCCGTGGTCGCCCACTGCGCGCGCGGGACGACGGTTTCGTTGACGGCGGCGGCCACCCCGGACGGCGCCACCGTGAGGGTCTTCACGAGGGCGTCCAGCGCGGTGCCGGGGGCGACCTGATGGCGCTCCCCGTTCACGGAGACGGTGACGGAGATGTTCATGCGGGCTGCTCCATGAGTGCGGCGCCGAAGCGCTTCGGCGTGAACGGACGGGCCTGTTCGGGCAGTTCGCCGCCGACCAGCAGCTCCGCCATCACGTCCCCGGTGACCGGCGTGAGCAGCACCCCGTTGCGGTAGTGCCCGGTGGCCAGCAGCAGCCCGTCGAGCCCGGACGGGCCGAGCAGCGGCGCATTGTCCGGGGAGCCGGGGCGCAGCCCCGCCAGGGTCTCGGTGAGGGGCAGCTCGGTGATCCCGGGCACCAGCTCATGGGCGTCGCGCAGCAGTTCGTACACGCCCCCGGCGGTGACGGTCGTGTCCCAGCCCAGCTCCTCGCTGGTGGCGCCGACGACCAGCTCGCCGTTCTCCCGGGGCACCAGGTAGACGTGGCTGCCGCGCACCATCGCCCGTACGGTGCGGCTCAGGAAGGGTGCGTACCGGCGCGGCACGGTCAGCCGCAGCACCTGGCCCTTCACCGGCCGCACGGGGGGCAGTACGTCGTCCGGGACGCCCGCGAGACGCCCGCTCAGGCTGCCGCCCGCGAGGACGACCTGTGCCGCGCCCAGCGCGGTGCCGTCCGCCGTGGTGACCCCGGTGGCCCGGTCCCGCGCGACGTCGAGCCGCTCGGCCCAGGACCGGTGGAAGACAACCCCGGCCCGCTCGCAGGCGGTCACCAGGGCCGTGGCCAGCCGCCTCGGGTCGATCTGGTGGTCGCCGTCGACCCGCAGTCCGCCGCGCACCCCGGGCGCGAGCATCGGCTCCAGACGCCGGCACTCCCGCCCGGACAGCCACTCCGACTCCAGGCCCGAACGCTGCTGGAGCGCATGCAGTTCGCGCAGGTGGGCGCGGTCGTCGGCGTCGAGCGCGACGGCGAGCGTGCCGCAGCGGCGGTAGCCGAGGCCGTGGCCGGTCAGTTCGGTCAGCTCGGCCGCGAAGTCCGGGTAGCGGCGGGCGGATTCCAGGTTCAGGGCGAGCAGCGTCTCCTCGCCGTAGTGCAGTTCGGTGACCGCGGCCAGCATGCCCGCCGCGACCCGCGCGGCCCCGCCGCCGGGCCCGGGGTCCACCACAGTCGTGGCGAGCCCGCGCTGCGCGGCCCGCCAGGCCGTGACCAGGCCGATGATTCCGCCCCCGATGACGAGGACGTCGGACGTACGTGACGACATGGGCGTCCAGCCCCTCCCTTCGCCGGCATGACCCGGATCAGGTTCGTACGGTCGGAGGCCGCCAGCCTCCCTCTCAGCCCGGTGCGTCCGGGCTCCCGCGAGTGCTTGTACGGTGGCCACCCTAGCCCGCAGCGCTCGTCACTCGTAAGGGAGCCCCCGGCCATGGCCCGCTCGCTCGACGGACTGATCCTGGCCCCGGTGACGGACCAGGCACCAGGTCAGGTGGGTACCCGCACCCGGTTCGCCTACCACGAGACGGACGGTGCGATCTGGGCCGAGTACGCGGGCGGCGACGTCGTACGGGGCCATCTGGTCGGCACCCGCGAGGGCGACCGGCTGGACTTCCGGTACGTACAGCTCAGGAAGGACGGCACCACCGCCTCGGGGCACTGCGTGTCCACCGTCGTGGAGCTGCCGGACGGGCGGGTGCGGCTGGAGGAGACCTGGGAGTGGGAGTCCCGGCCGGGCGCCGGGACCAGCGTTGTGGAACAGGTCACCGAGCACGCCCGCTGACTGACGAATTGTCAGTTGTCTATGGTGATCGGGTGAGCGAGCAGACACCGCAGCAGGGCACGGCACAGGAGCGGCGCGTGGTCGTCGCGGGCGCGGGCATGGCCGGGGTGCAGACCGCGGTCGCCCTGCGCGAGCAGGGCTTCACGGGCACCGTCACGCTGATCGGCGCCGAGCCCCACCAGCCGTACGACCGGCCGCCGCTGTCCAAGGCCGTGCTGCTCGGCAAGGCCGAGGGTTCCGCCTTCGACGTCGACTTCGAGGCGCTCGGCGTCGAACTGCGGCTCGGCTGCGAGGTGCTGGGCGTGCGCCCCGGCGACCACGAGCTGGACACCGAGGCCGGGCCCGTCCCGTACGACGTGCTGGTCCTCGCCACCGGCGCCGAGCCGATCACGCTGCCGGGCACCGAGGGCGTGCCCGGCGTGCACCTGCTGCGCACCCTGGACGACGCCGAGCGGCTGCGCCCGGTGCTCGCCCGGCAGCACTCCATCGTGGTCGTCGGAGCCGGGTGGATCGGGGCCGAGTTCGCCACCGCGGCCCGCGAGGCGGGCTGCGCGGTGACCGTCGTCGAGGCCGCCGACCGGCCGCTCGCGGGCGCGCTCCCGCCCGAGGTGGCCGCCCCGATGGCCGCCTGGTACGCGGACAGCGGTGCCGAGCTGCGCACCCACGCGCGCGTGGAGCACGTCGAGCCGGGCGCGGTGGTGCTCACCGACGGCACGCGGCTGCCCGCGGACGCCGTCGTCGTCGGCATCGGCGCGCGCCCCGCCACCGCCTGGCTGGCCGGCTCCGGCATCGAGCTGGGCGCGCACGGCGAGGTCGTGGCCGACGCCCACCTGCGCACCCGCGTCGAGGACGTGTACGCGGTCGGCGACTGCGCCTCCTTCCCCTCGGCCCGGTACGGCACCCGGCTGCTGGTCCACCACTGGGACAACGCCCTGCAGGGCCCGCGCACGGTCGCCGCGAACATCCTGGGCGGGACCCCCGTGGTCTACGACCCGGTGCCGTACTTCTGGTCCGAGCAGTTCGGCCGTTTCGTCCAGTACGCCGGGCACCACCCCGCGGCCGACCGCATGGTGTGGCGCGGCGACCCGGCGGCCCCGGCCTGGACCGTGTGCTGGCTGCGCGAGGACCGGCTGGTGGCCCTGCTGGCCGTGGGCCGGCCGCGTGATCTGGCCCAGGGCCGCCGTCTGATCGAGGCGGGCCGACGCATGGATCCGCAGGCGCTGACCGACCTGGCGCGGCCCCTGAAGGACGCCACCGTCGGCTAGGGGGTTTCGTTCGGATCGGGTCGGATCAGGCCGCGGCGTCCGGTGCGGTGCATCGCAAGGCGGAGGATCACCCGCGTACTGGGCGTACTCGGGTGGTCCGACAACGCGGCGAGGTGCCGTGCCGGGCGTCGCGGACCCGGGCTGATCCAAACGAAACCCCCTAGGCACGTCCTCCCGGGCGGACCGGCCTGACTTCCGACTGCCGGTGGGGGATGGCAGGCTTGTCCCGTGACCGAGATTGACGCAAAGATCGATGCTCTCGTCCCCGCCTGGCTCACCCTCCCCGACATCGCAGAGATGCTCGACGTCGAGGTGACGCGTGTGCGGCAGCTGGTCAAGGAGGGCCAGCTCATCGCCGTACGCCGAGGTGAGAACCGGGCGCTGCACGTCCCCGCCGCCTTCATCGACGGGGACAAGGTCGTCAAGGGCCTGTCCGGGACCCTGACGCTCCTGAGGGACGACGGCTTCACCGACGAAGAGATGATCGAGTGGCTCTTCACCCCCGACCCGACCCTGCCCGGCACCCCCGCGCAGGCGCTGAGCGAGAATCGCGGCACGGAGGTGAAGCGCCGCGCCCAGGCGCTCGCCGTCTGAACCGACCCGCACCACGGGTGGCGTAGGGGCTCCGGCCCGTACGCCACCCGCTCGCCCGCCCATGTACACCGACGACGGGGGACCCACGCATGTCCGACACCGCCCGCGGCGGCCTCGCCGAGGCCCGCCTCTACCTCTGCACGGACGCCCGCCGCCGGCAGGGCGACCTCGCCGAGTTCCTGGACGCGGTCCTGGCCGGCGGTGTCGACATCGTGCAGCTGCGCGACAAGGGCATGGAGGCCGCCGAGGAGCTGGAGCACCTGGCGGTCTTCGCCGACGCCTGCGCCCGGCACGGCAAGCTGCTCGCGGTCAACGACCGGGCCGACGTCGCCCACGCCGCCTCCGCCGGCGTGCTGCACCTCGGCCAGGGCGACCTCCCGGTTCCCGCGGCCCGCGCGATCCTCGGCGACGACGTCCTGATCGGCCGCTCCACGCACGCCGAGTCCGAGGCGGCCGCGGCCGCCGCCCAGGAGGGCGTGGACTACTTCTGCACCGGGCCCTGCTGGCCCACGCCCACCAAGCCCGGCCGGCACGCCCCGGGCCTCGACCTGGTCCGGTACACCGCCGCCCTGGGCACCGACCGCCCCTGGTTCGCGATCGGCGGCATCGACCTCGGCAACCTGGACGAGGTGCTGGACGCGGGGGCCCGCCGGGTGGTCGTGGTCCGTGCGATCACCGAGGCCGACGACCCCGCGGCCGCGGCGGCGGAGTTCGCGAAGCGACTGCGGCAGGCGTAGGCCCGGTCCCGGTCCGGACCCGGGCCTGTCCACTTCCTGTCCATGTTTTTGTCCAATGGGTGGACAGGAATCCGACAATTCGGGCAAATTTCCGGTGCCCGGTTGGGGGACCGCCCACCCCTGGCTAACCTGCCGGTATGGCCCTCGGAACCGCATCCACCAGGACTGATCGAGCACGCACCGTGCGCGACATCCTTGCCGCCGGCAAGAAGACGTACTCGTTCGAGTTCTACGCGCCCAAGACCCCCAAGGGTGAGCGGAACCTGTGGAACGCGCTGCGGAGGGTCGAGGCGGTGGCCCCCGACTTCGTCTCGGTCACCTACGGCGCCGGCGGCTCCACGCGCACGACGACGGTCAAGGAGACCCAGCAGATCGTCGTGGACACGACGCTCACCCCGGTCGCCCACCTCACCGCGGTCGACCACTCCATCGCCGAGCTGCGCAACATCATCGGCCAGTACGCGGACGCCGGCATCCGCAACATGCTCGCCGTCCGCGGCGACCCGCCCGGCGACCCGATGGGCGACTGGGTCCCGCACCCGAGCGGCCTGACGTACGCGGCCGAACTCGTCCGGCTCATCAAGGAGTCGGGCGACTTCTGCGTGGGCGTCGCCGCGTTCCCGGAGATGCACCCGCGGTCCGTCGACTGGGACACCGATGTCGCGCACTTCGTCGACAAGTGCCGTGCGGGCGCCGACTACGCCATCACGCAGATGTTCTTCCAGCCGGAGTCGTACCTGCGGCTGCGCGACCGGGTCGAAGCGGCGGGCTGCGACACCCCGGTCATCCCCGAGGTCCTTCCTGTCACCAGCGTGAAGATGCTGGAACGGTTGCCCAAACTCAGCACGGCGCAGTTCCCGGACGCCCTGAAAGAGCGGATCCTCACAGCGAAGGACGATCCGGCGGCGGTACGCTCCATCGGTATCGAGTTCGCCACGGAGTTCTGCGCACGGCTGCTGGACGAGGGAGTGCCCGGACTGCACTTCATCACCCTGAACAACTCCACGGCGACCCTGGAAATCTACGAGAACCTGGGCCTGCACCACCCCCCGCAGGCCTAGACCGGCCGCACCGCGATACGACACACTGCGTAGCGGTCACTGGGAGAGGGGCGTACATGGGCTGGACGGTCCTCTACATCGCGTTCGGCATCGTCGCACTGTGGTTGCTCGGCGAGGTGCTGCTTCAGTACAAGGCACGGCTGCGCTGGCGGCTGCTCGCCTTCGTCGGCTTCCTCGGTGTCGTGATCGGCGTGCTCATGCCGTCCGTCATCGTGATCGGTGTGGGCGCGATCGCCTTCGCGCTCGGCCAGACCTACGTCACGCTGTCCTTCCGCCGCGGCTTCGCCGCCGGCTGGGCGGTCAAGCGTCCCGACGCCGAGGCCGAGGGCGGGAGCAGCAAGCGCCGCCGCGGCAGGGCGGACCGGCAAGACCCGAGCCTCGAGGTCTCCGACCTGGAGGCCGCCGACGGCGACGACCGCGACGCCGACTACCGCCGTGACCAGCAGGCCTACGGCGAGGACGACTACGACCACGACCACGACGACGTCTTCACCCCGGGCCGCCCGGCCGACCCCACGGCAGCCGAGACCACCGCCGTCTACGAGCCCCAGCCCCTCCCGGACGACACAGGCTCCTACGGCGTCTACGGCGACACCGCCTACGCGGGTGCGGCCCAGGCCCAGGCCGCCGAGCAGAACTACGCCTACGACTACTCGGGCTACGCCCAGCAGGGCTACGGCTACGACACCGGCGGCCAGCAGCAGGGCTACGCCAACTACTCCGACCCGTACATCGGCACCCAGTCCTACGGCGGCACCTCGTACGGCACCGGCTACGACCAGCAGCAGTACGCCCAGCAGGGCTACGGCCAGGACCCGTACGCCACCGGCGGCTACGGGGAGACCCCGGCCGGCGGAGTCTGGGTCCCGCAGCAGCGCAACGACGAGACCTACGGCGGCGAACTCCCGCAGGAGCAGCCGTATCCCTACCAGGGCCACGAGCAGCAGCCCCAGCCCGGCTCCGGGTACGACGAGCAGTACCGCTTCTGAGGCCTGCCGCGGCTCACTGCGAGCCGCGGAACTCCGGCCCCTCCACGATCAGCCCGGCCACCAGCGCACCCGACATGCCGGCGTGCGGGAGACCGCCGCCGGGGTGCGACCAGCCGCCCACCCGGTACAGCCCGGGCAGGCGGGTGGTGTTCGCCGGGTACAGGTAACGGCCCCGGCCGGCGGCGAGCGCGGGAGCGGGCACGGCCCCGAACCGGGCACCCGTCTCCTCCTCCGTGTGCACGGGTGTGCGCACCTCGTGCCACAGCAGGCGCTCCCGCAGCCCGGGCACCGCGCGCTCGGCGGCTTCCAGCAGGAAGTCCGTGTAGCTCCGGACCGTGCCCTCGTCCTCCCAGGCGGCCTCGGCCGACACCACGGCGGACACCACCACGGACTCGTGCGCTTCGTCCGGTCTGAGCGCGGGGTCGTCCGGGCGCAGCACGGTCACCGTGGGACACACGGGCCGGTCGCCGCCGGGCGAGGCCAGGAAGTCCAGCTCGGTCTCGGCGTCCGGCGCGTGGACGACCGTGCGGTGGACGGCCCCGGACTCGCGACCGCCCCGCAGGGCCAGCAGGGCCGTCAACCGTCCGGGCCGGGGCAGGACCGGATCATCGGCCCGCACGTCCCCGTCCGCGTCCAGCGGATGTTCCGTCAGGGCCCGCAGCCGCGCCGGGTCCACGTCCGCCACCACGTGGTCCGCCTCGGCCACCGAGCCGTCGGCAAGCTCCACCCCCGCCGCCCGGCCGTCCTTCTCCAGGATCCCGGTCACCTCGGCGCCGAAGCTGAACTCGACCCTCCGCCGCAGGCACCGCTCGTACACCGCGCGCGCCAGCTCCCGGATGCCCCCGCGCACGTACCAGGTGCCGAAGGCGTGCTCCATGTACGGCAGCACGGCCGCGCTCGCCGGAGCGGTCCGGGGATCGAGGCCGTACCCGAGCACATGGCTCTCCAGGAGGGCCGCCAGACGCTCGTCGCGCAGCTCCCAGGAACCGATCTCGGCCGGCGTGCCCGCCCGGCGCGTGCGCAGCAGCCGCTTGTGCGGGACCGCCGGATAGGGCTCCCGCGCGGCCAGCACCTGCCAGTCGGGCCACAGGGGCTCCTCCAGCAGCGGCCTGCGCGTGCGGTCCCAGGCCTCGCGGGCCCGCACCAGGAAGTCGCCCCAGCGCTGCCCGGCCCCCGCGCCCAGCGCCTCGTCCAGGGCGGCGACGACACCCGCGCGCGAGGCGTTCGGCAGGGACACCCGCGTGCCGTCCGCGAAGACGTGCCGCGCGGCCGGGTCGACCTGGACCAGCTCGACGACGTCCTCCAGCGGCTCCTTGCCGGTCTTGACGAACAGATCGCGGTACACGGCGGGCAGCGTCAGCAGCCCGGGGCCGGTGTCGAAGGCGAATCCGTCCCGCTCGAAGCGGCGCACCGCGCCGCCGTACGTGTCCGTACGCTCGTACACCGCCACCCGGTGGCCCGCGACGGCCAGCCGGGCAGCGGCCGCCATCGCGCCCATCCCGGCGCCGATCACCGCAATCCGTGCCATGCCTGCGACTTTATCGACCGCCACCGACAACGCGGCCCGCGGGCGGTCAGCCGGGCGGTCCGGGCACCTGCTGGGCCAGCCGCCGTTCCTCCCGCCGCTGGGCCCGGCGCCGCAGGAAGCGCCGGATCCGCGAGATCAGGAACACCAGCACCACGAGCCCGGAGACGAGCAGCACCGCCGCGACGACCGCGGCGGCCTCCGGATGGAATATCGCGAACGTGACGAGGCCGGCCACCCCGAGATCCTCGGCGAGGCTCAGCACGAAGTTGCTGACCGGCTCAGGTGAGGTGTTGACCGCCATCCGCGTCCCGGTCTTCACGGTGTGACTGGCCAGCGCGGTCGAACCGCCGATCAGCCCGGCCGCCACGTCCGACAGCGAACCGCTGTGCCCGGCGAGCAGAGCCCCGACCCAGGCGCCCGCGAGCGGCCGGACGACCGTGTGCACGGAGTCCCACGCCGAGTCGACGTACGGGATCTTGTCGGCCACCGCCTCGCACAGGAACAGCACGCCGGCCACGATCAGCACCTCGGGGCGCTGCAACGCCTGCGGGACGTCGTCGCTCACCCCCGTCACGCCGAAGAGGCCGAGCAGCAGCACCACCGCATAGGCGTTGATGCCGCTGGCCCAGCCGCTGGTGAAGACCAAGGGGAGTACGGACACGGAGGCGATCGTAGCCAGTCGGCGGGCCGGCGTCGTGGGCCCGTGCACACACGCGTGAGTATCCGTACCTAGGCACCGAGATGAGTACGCGCGCGGATGGGGCGGGACAGGCGTGGACGGGAGAGTGGAGACACGGCAAGGGGGCGCGGACCGGCACCGCCGACACGGGGCGGCGGAGCGGCGCCCGCGCCCTGGCCGCTCCTTCCGCCGATCCGTCGGCGGAAGCGAGGCACGGGGGGCCCGGGGCAGACCACCACGGGGGACCGAAGGGGGAATCCGTACGGGGGGAGCACGGGGGAGTACGGGAAGTACGGGGGAGTGGGAAGGCGCCGGTCCGGCCGACGGACCGGCGCCTTCCGTGTGCTCGCGGTGGGCTCAGCCCTTCCCGCTCACGCGCCCCTGGAGCAGCCGGGACAGGGCCGCGTGCACGTCGTCCAGAGAGCGCTCCGGCTGGAAGGACTTCCAGTCCAGGGCGGCCACCAGGACCATGCCGACCAGCGCGGCCGCCGTCAGCTGGACGTCGATCTCGTCGCTGAACTCGCCGGCCGCCACACCCTCGCGCAGCACCCCCTCGACGACCGCTACGGCCTCCTGCCGCACCACCATCAAGGTGGACTGCCAGGCGCGGTTGGTGCGCCACAGTTCGGCCACGTAGAGCTGGGTGAAGGCCGGGTAGCGGTCGATGAAGACCAGTCCGGCGCGGACCATCGCGTCCAGCGCGTCCACCTTGCTGCCGCCCTCGGCCGCGGTCCGCTCGGCCGCCTCCCGCAGAGAGGCGGTGAGGAGGCCCACGCCGTGCCGCAGCAGCTCCTCGAAGAGGACCGACTTGCTCGCGAAGTTGTAGTAGACCGTGCCCTTCGCGACTCCGGCCCGCTCGGCGATCTCGTCCACCGTGGTGGCGGAGAAGCCCTGCTCGGCGATGAGTGTGACGGCCGCCTCGTAGAGCTTCTGCCGGGTCGCCTCGCGGCGCGTGCTGGTGCCGGACGTGGCGCTGCTGCTTTCCATGGCCCTGATTGTCACAGGTAAGCGCGCCTGCAGGGGCGTCTTGGCGATCACAGGCTCAGCTCCGGGTGCAGCCGGTCCAGCGTCCACACCTGGCGGCGCCGGGCCGCGAGCGCGGTCAGGGCCAGGGCGCCCGCGGTGAACGCGGCCAGTACCCCGCACGCCAGCCACACCGGGCCGAGCCCGCCGCCCGTGATCAGCCGGCGCAGGGCCGCCACGATGTAGCTCATCGGCAGGAACGGGTGGAGGGCGTTGAAGAAGCCCGGACTGGTCTGCACCGGGTAGGTGCCGCCCGCCGAGGTCAGCTGGAGCATCAGCAGGGCCAGCACGAGGATCCGGCCGGCCGCACCGAAGCGGGCGTTGAGCCACTGCACGATCGCGGCGAAACACGCCGTCACCAGGAACAGGAAGCCGACCGTGCCGGCCGCCCGCGCCATCTGCAGGCCGATCGCCCAGTGCAGCACGGACATCAGGGCCGCCGTCTGCAGCACGCCCACCGCGGCCACCGGCAGCCAGCCGGCCAGCGCGATCCGCCAGGCCGGCGAACCGGCCGCCAGGGCACGCCGGTTGAGCGGCGGGATCAGCATGTACGCCACCATCGCGCCCACCCACAGGGACAGGGGGATGAAGTAAGGGGCGAAGCCGGTGCCGTAGTTGGGCGCCTTGTGCAGGTCGTGGGTGGCGAGCTGGACCGGGTCGGCCATCACGCCGGTGTGCTGGTCGCGGTCCTGCTTGTCGTAGTCGGGGATCTTCTTCGCGCCGTCGTGCAGACCGCCGGCGAGCTTTCCGGAGCCGTCGACCAGCTTGTACATGCCGCCGCTCAGGGTCTGGGCGCCCGACTCGGCCGTCCCGATGCCCTGGTCGAGCTTCACCGCGCCGGTGCCGGCGGTACCCAGTCCGGCATGGAGCTTCTTGGCGCCGGCGGCGACCTCGGCCGCGCCGCCGTTCAGCTTGTTGATCTTCGTGACGGCGTCGTTCACGTCCTCGTAGAGGTGCGGCGCGCGCTCGGCCAGGGCCTCGGCCTGCGTCTGGAGCTTGGTGAGGTTGGTCCGCAGCGTCTTCAGGTCGCCGTTCTGGTCGGCGATCAGGGTGTTGAGGTCGTCGGCGACGGTGGCCACGTCGGCCGCCGCCTGCCTGGCCTTCTTCAGGTCGGGGCAGACGGGGTCGGGGATCGCCGCGCTCGCGCAGCGCGCCTGGTAGACCTCGTCCAGGACGGCCGCGGACGCGTGGGCCGTCCGTGCGGCGCCCGGCGCGAGCTTCACCAGGTCGTCGAGGTTGCGGCGGACCGCCTCGGCCGAGTCGGCGACCAGCCGAGCGGTGTCCCCGATGGTCTTCTCGTTGTCCTTCAGGAACGGTCCGGCCTTGCGGTAGACGCCGTTGACGTTGTCGGCGAGGGTCTGGGTGCCGTCCGCGACCCGCTGCGAGCCGTTCTCCAGGTCGCTCGAGCCCTGGGTGAGCTTCGTCAGGCCCTTGGAGAGCCTGCCGCTGCCGCCCTTGGCGTCCTTCAGGCCGTCGGCGAGATCCTTGGATCCCTTCTCCGCCTTCCCGAGGCCCCCCTTGAGCCGGTCGGCGCCCTCGGCCGCCGTCACGGTCTTGTCGTGGATGCCGGAGAAGGAGATGAAGATCTTGTCCAGGAAGGTCCGGGACGCATGGGTGGATGCGGCCCTGCGGACCTCGTTGAAGACCGTCCGGGAGATCTGGCCGACGATGTAGTTGTTCGCGTCGTTCGTGCGCACCCGCAGCGCGCCCGTCTCCGGGGAGTCCCCCGAGCTGGAGGCGATCCGGTCACTGAAGTCGGCCGGCATCGTCAGCGACAGGTAGTAGGTGCCGTCCTCGACGCCCCTGCGGGCCTCGGCGTCGCTCACCTCGTGCCACGCGAAGGTCTTGCTGTCGCGGAGCCCGGCCATGATGTCGTCGCCGGCCGTGATCTTCTTCCCGCCCGTCGTGGCACCCTTGTCGTCGTTCACCAGGGCCACCGGGATGCGGTCCAGACGGCCGTACGGGTCCCAGAAGGACCACAGGTACAGGGCGCCGTAGAGCAGGGGCAGCACGAGCAGCGCGACCAGGGCGGCGCGCGGCAGCTTCCCGCGTCCGAAGCGCCTCAGCTCAAGCGCGGCCAGCCTGGGCGAGCGCATCGGCCTCCTCCTTCGTCTCGTTCTTCGCGCTGTTGTCGTCGCTCTCGGCTTCGCTCCGGCCGCTCTCGTCCTCGCCGCGCAGGGCGCTCCTGTCCTCGCCGCGCAGGGTGGGGACGACGACGCAGTCCTCGGGGGCGGTGCGGCACACCGCCACGACCGTGGTGCCCGCGCGCGCGAGGGACCGCAGCAGGTCCCAGACCTCGGCGCGCTCGGCGTCCGAGAGCTTCGTCTCGACGTCGTCCACACCGAGCAGCCCGGGCCGGCCGAGCAGAGCCAGCGCGACGGACAGGCGCAGCTCCTCGAGCCGCTCCAGATCGCGTACGGCCGTGCGGGGGCCCTTGGGGAGTGCGTCGAGGTCGAGTCCGGCGGCGGCCAGGGCCGCTTCGACGCGCTGCTGCGCCGTACGGGCCCGGTCCGCCCGGCGGCGCAGCAGCAGGCGCGGCGAGTCGCCGAACCTGCGCTGCAGCAGGGCCCGTTCCCGCAGGTGCTCCCCGACGGTCAGGGCCGGTTCCAGGTCGGTGACACCGGCCACGTTGGCCACGGCGGTGACGCGGCGCACGGCCGCCAGGTGCCGCGGGATGCCGGACCCGCCCACGGTGGCCGTGCCCGCGGTGGCCTTCATCCGTCCCGTGAGCGCGAGCAGGAGGCACGTACGGCCGGAGCCGGACGGTCCCTCGATCGCGATCAGCGAACCGGGCTTCGCGTCGAAGGTGATGTCCCGGAAGGCCCACCCCCGCGGCCCCTTGAGCCCTAGGCCCTCGGCTGTGACGTCCACGCCGTCCACAAGCCCCCCTGCCTGCTTGCATCATTTTGAACTGACTGGTCAGTGCAAAAATACGCCCGAACCTACGATCGAAGCAAAAGCCCAGGCCAGAACGGATTGTCAGTGCCATATCGCACGATGGGCACATACGGCACCTGTGCCGTCACCCAGACGACAGGAGGTTCGTCATGGCCAACTCGTCCGCAGCCGCCCACCGGCGCCGCGCCACCGGCCCTGCCCCCTCACTGACCGGCCCGGCGAGCGATGTGCACCCCGTGCTCCGCCGGGCCACGGCCCCGCCCGCCGCCCTCGACCTGCTGACGCTGGCCAGGTCCGGCCTCGAGGAGGCCGCCGCCCTGGAAACCCCCAACGAGCGCTATGCGACGGCCCACCTCGCCGCGCTGCGCACCGCCGCCGCCGTGCTCGCCGCCCGGGCCCGGCCCGAGACCTCCCCGCGCCGCCGGGCCCGGATCCGCAGCGCCTGGGAGGTGCTCCCCGAGATCGCCCCCGAACTGACCGAGTGGAGCGCGCTCTTCGCCTCCGGCGCCGCCCGCCGGGCCCGCGCCGAGGCGGGTATCCGGGGCGCGGCCGGACAGCGGGACGCCGACGACCTGATACGCGACGCGGCGATGTTCCTCCGCATCGTCGAGCGGATGCTGGTGCTCCAGCCCGTCCTGCCCCAGCCCCGGCAGGACACCGACGAGCGCGGCGGCCCGGGCCCGCACGGCGGTCTCCCGGACGCGGGCTGACCGGCGGCGGTCCACCGGCCGGAACGGACACGGCAGTGCACCTCCGCGGTGACCAGGTACGGCGACGGAGGCAATAGGGTGGAGTCCGCCTGAAGCCTTCCGCCTTGCCGAGGAGTCAACTGCCGTGTCGGACCCGATGCGCCCGCCCGTCTCCCCCGACCACCCTCACACGACGTCGCTGCGCTCCGGCTCCTCCCGACCCCGCGCCTCTCTCCGTACCGCCGTGGTCTGGGAGGTCCTCCAGGACGCCCTCGACCGCCGGATCAAGGCCACGGGGCGGGACTCGCTGGACGTGCTCGACACCGGAGGCGGCAGCGGCAACTTCGCCGTGCCCCTCGCCCGTCTCGGTCACCGTGTCACCGTCGTCGACCCCAGCCCGAACGCGCTGTTCGCACTGGAGCGCCGAGCCGCCGAGGCCGGTGTCGCCGACCGGGTCAAGGGTGTCCAGGGCGATGCCCTCGGCCTGTTCGAGGTGGTCGAGCGCGGTGGCTACGACGCCGTGCTGTGCCACGGCGTCCTGGAGTACGTCGACGACCCCGCCGAGGGCCTGCGCAACGCGGTCGCCGCGCTGCGCCCCGAGGGCGTCCTCAGCGTGCTCGCCGCCGGTCTCGGCGGTGCCGTCCTCGCCCGGGCCCTCGCCGGTCACTTCACGGAGGCCAAGCAGGCCCTGGAGAACCCGGAGGGCCGCTGGGGCGCCGGCGACCCGATGCCGCGCCGCTTCACCGCGGAACAGCTCACCGCGCTGGTCGAGGGTGCGGGCCTGAGCGTCGGTGCGGTGCACGGCGTGCGGGTCTTCGCCGACCTGGTGCCCGGCGTCCTCGTGGACACCGAGCCCGGCGCCCTCGACGCCCTGCTCAAGCTGGAGGCCGCGGCGGCCGAGCTGCCCGCCTTCCACTCCGTCGCCACCCAGCTTCATGTGCTCGGTGAGACGCGGGGGGCGGCGGGGACCTGAGCGGCGTTCCGGGACCCGGCGCTGATCAGGGACTTGGCGGCAGATGGAGTACGCCACAAGACCCCCGATCGAGCGGTTTGCGCCGTATGATCGAGGTATACCGTCCGGCATGACGGCTCGGCCGCCGGGGAATGGAAGCCTCAGCGAGCCGGGACGGCCATGGCGGATTCCGGTTGGCCTATTGGCGTAGAGGGGCGGGTTTCACGGGGGCGATTCCCTGCCTATCCTGAAGGGACCCCCCGGGTCGCCCCGGCGACTGCACGATGAGGAGGACTCCGTGCCGCTCTCGGAGCACGAGCAGCGCATGCTCGAGCAGATGGAGCGAGCGCTGTACGCCGAAGATCCCAAGTTCGCGTCGGCGCTTGAGGGAAGTGGGCTGCGGACGTACACCCGGCGGCGGGTCTACCAGGCGGTCGTGGGCTTCCTCGTGGGTATCGCGCTCCTCATGGCCGGAATGGTCGCACAGCAGATCTGGGTCAGCGTGGTGGGCTTCCTCGTCATGCTGGGATGTGCCGTACTCGCGGTCACAGGCTGGCGGAAGGCACCCAAGCCGGGTGAGCAGCCCGCGGCCGCCCCGCGCCGCCAGGTACGGCAGAAGCGTTCCATGATGGACCGGATCGAGCAGCGCTGGCAGCGCCGCAGGGACGAGCAGCAGGGCCACTAGCCGTTCGCCGGTTCGCGCACACCACAGCAGACATCCGTGAGGGGTGACCACCAGCCGGTGGTCACCCCTCACGCGTTCTCCTGTCTCAGCCCTGCTGCCCCGAGGGCCTGCGCAGCGTCGGCCGGGCCGCCACCGCACGCGCCCTGAGCGCCGACCACCGGGCCGACACCGCCCACAGCACCCGCACCGCCGACCGCGGCGCGAACCGTGCCCGCAGCCGCGTCCCAGCGCTCACGCCGCCGTTCAGGCCGGCGATCACCCGGCGCGCGTCCTCGGCCAGGCCCGCCACCGGGCGCGGCCGGGGCGCGTACAGCACCTGCTCCAGTGCGTCCGCCACCCGGTGCACGGCGGCCCCGGCCGCCGGGTCGAGATCTCCCAGCCGCACGATCCGGGCCGCGGCCTTGCGCGGGGTCTGCGACTCGTCCGGCAGGATGCCCACGTCCCAGGCGCTGTCGACCAGCTCGTGCCAGGCCGCCAGCGTGTGTGCCGCCGCGCCCTGTTCGGTCCGCGCGTGCGCGCCGAGCCGTACGGAGCGCACGCGCGCCCGCCACAGCATGGGCGCCAGCGGGATCGCCAGCACCACCAAGCCGCCGAGCCCGATCAGCACGTACCACAGCCAGCGCCCCGAATCGCCGCCACCGCTGTCCAGGGCCACCGCCGCGGACGGGCTGCCGCACGGATCGAGCCCCCGCAGCTGGGCCGTGCAGTCCTCGCTCGGCGAGGCCGACACCGAGGGCGCCGCCGACGCCCCGTGGGACGGCAGGGCCTCGTCCGGCTCGGAGCTGCCGGGCGTCTTCGACAGGGTGTACGACGGCACGGTGCCCCGGGTCGGGGTCGGCTCGAAGCGGGTCCAGCCCACGCCCTCGAAGTACAGCTCGGGCCAGGCGTGCGCGTCCTTCAGACTCACCGAGACCGTGCCGTCCGCCTGCGGGGTGCCGGGCGCGAAGCCCACCGCGACCCGGGCGGGGATGCCGAGCGTGCGGGCCATCGCCGCCATCGTGAAGGAGAAGTGGACGCAGAAGCCCTGCTTCTTCTTCAGGAAGGTCGCGATCGCGTCGGGGCCGCGGCCGACCTCCACCTGGGTGTCGTACTGGAAGCCGCCGGACACCGCGAAGTAGTCCTGGAGCTTGACCGCCTCCTCGTAGTGGCTCGCCGAGCCCGCGGTGATCTCCTCGGCGGTCCTGGCCACCACCTTCGGCAGCCTGGACGGCACCTTGGTGTACTCACGCCGCAGCGCCGCCGGCGGCTGCTTGGCCGCGGCCAGCTGCTCGGCGGTCGGCTGCACGTCCAGGCTGTCCACCCGGTAGGTCTCGCCCCGCGTGTTCTGGCCGTGGTCACCGACGAGCGTCATGCCGACGGGCTCGTACCGCCAGTTGCCGCTGACCCGCACGCCGCTCGGCGGGTACGGCATCGGCAGCCAGTCCTGCGCGTACCAGTCCGCCGCCGTGATCGTCGTCTTCACGGTGGTGCGCTTGACGTCCGTGCCCAGGCCGACGGGTGTGGGGAGGACGTCGGGCACGCCGACGATGTGCCGTTGGGACGGCTTCCAGGTGGTGCCGTCGAAGTCGTCCAGCGAGACGATCCGCAGGTACATGTCCGAGAGATCGCCGGCACTGGTCTTCAGGGAGAGCACCTGGCGGTCGTTCTCCACGTTCAGGCTGTCGCGCAGTGACACGAGGGGGTTGACCGCGGAGATCGTGCCCCCGTTCCCGTTGCCCGGGCCGACGCCCGCTCCGGCTCCGTCCAGCAGGCCGCCCTGCATCGCGGGCAGGGCCAGCGGCACCACCAGGGCGACACCGAGGGCGACCGCCCCGATCCGGCGTCCGGAGCGCACCGGGGCCACCGCGCCGGTCTCCGGGTCGCCCGGGGCGCGGGCCGCGGCGCCGAAGACCCGGCCCCACTGGGCCAGCCGCTCCCGGCCCTCGCTGAGCAGCAGCATCAGATAGCCGGCCGCCGCGACCAGGAACCACAGCCAGTCGGTGCCGCCGCCGGACAGCCCCGCGGCCACCGAGTACAGCGCGAGCAGCGGCAGTCCGGCCGGGGCAGCGCTGCGGAAGGTCACCGCGAGGGTGTCCACCAGCAGGCCGATCACCAGGACACCGCCGATCAGCATCAGGTTGATGCCGTCGGTCAGCGGTGCCGGTATCGCGTACCGGCTGACGTCGTCGGAGCCCTGCTGGAGCAGGTCGCCGAAGTGCCGGAAGGCCTCCGGACCGGGGACCAGCCCGCCGAGCGCCTGCTGCCGGGCGAAGACCAGGGTCAGCATCATCAGCGTGACCAGGACCTGCGCCGCCACGGTCAGCGGCCGCGCCAGCGGCACCCGCCTGGCGGCCGCGCCCACTCCGGTCTGCACGGCGACCATCAGCACGGTCTGGAACAGCCACGTGGGCTGGTCGACCAGGGGCAGCAGTGCGCACGCGGCCATCAGCGTCGCCGCGGCGGCACAGAGGGCAAGTCGTGCCCGCCCGCTCATCACAGTGCCTCCCCGCTCACCGCGGTCAGGCCCGAGCGTTCCCGGTCGGCCTGCCGCCACAGATCGTTCAGCGAGGCGCCGCGCGGCACGCTCAGCGCCGTCCAGCCCGCCTCGCGCAGCATGCGCAGCCGCTCGTCCGGCCGGCCGCCCGGGCCCCGTACGTCCGTGGCCTCCCGCACCCAGGTGTCCGGGTCCAGCACGAACGCGACCGCACCGCCGCTGCGTTGGCGCATCTTCGCGACCACCGCGGCCTGTTCCTCGTCGAGATCGCCCAGGAAGGCGACCAGCAGCCCCTCGTTCCCGCCGCGCAGCCCGTCGTACGCCCGGGACAGGTTCGTGCCGTCGGAGTGGTCGATCACCGCGAGGGTGTCCATCATCAGCCCGGCCGCGTCCGCGGAGTCCTGCCCGGCGCCCGCGAACCCGTCCGCGCCCTCGCCGGGCACCGAGCTGCCGTTCTCCGTCAGCAGGCGGACCGTGAAGCCCCGTTCGAGCATGTGCACCAGGACCGAAGCGGTGCCCGAGACGGCCCACTCGAAGGCCGAGTCGGGGCCCGCACCCTCGTAGCCGATGCCCCGGGTGTCCAGCAGGACCGTGCAGCGCGAGCGGCGCGGCTGCTCCTCGCGGCGCACCATCAGCTCGCCGTAGCGCGCGGTGGAGCGCCAGTGCACCCGGCGCAGGTCGTCGCCGTAGCGGTACCCGCGCGGGATCACGTCGTCCTCGCCCGCGAGGGCCAGCGAGCGCTGCCGCCCGTCGCCGTACCCCTTGGCCTCACCGCTGAACCGGACCGGCGACAGCGGCTCCACGCGCGGTATGACGGTGAGCGAGTCGAACGTCGAGAAGGCGCGGGTGAGTTCGCACATCCCGAACGGGTCGGTCAGCCGCAGCTGCAGCGGACCCAGCGGATAGCGGCCGCGCAGGTCCGAGCGGACCCGGTAGGACACCTCGCGGCGGCCGCCCGGTTCCACCCGGTCCAGCACGAAGCGCGGCCGGGGCCCGAGCACGTAGGGCACCCGGTCCTGGAGCATCAGCAGGCCCGTGGGCAGCCGGGAGACGTTGTCCACCCGCAGGTGCACCCGGGCCTCGCTGCCCGCGGGCACGCGCGCGGGGGAGAGCCGGCGGCTGCCGGCCACCCGGTAGCGCGTGCGGTAGAGCACGGTCGCGCAGAGCAGGGGCAGCACGGCCAGCAGCAGGCCGACCCGCAGCAGATCCTCCTGGCCCAGCACGTACGCGCAGATCGAGGCCGCGATCCCGGCGGCCAGGAAGGAACGTCCGCGCGTGGTGAGCCCCGCCAGGGCCGTCCGGACCCCGCCCGCCTCCCCGCGGTCTGGCTCCGCCTGCCCCGTCCCCCCGGCGCTCATCACAGACTCCGGGGGGGCTGCTGCGGATAGGCCGGGACACCCCGGCCGAGACCTCCGAAGCCGCTCTGCTGCTGCGGCGCCGCGGGCACCGGGGTGTGCTGCAGGATCTCCAGCACCACCTGTTCGGACGTCCGGCGGTTGAGCTGGGCCTGGGCGGTGGGCAGCAGCCGGTGGGCGAGGACGGCGACGGCGAGTGCCTGGACGTCGTCCGGCAGCGCGTACTCCCGGCCGCTGAGGGCGGCGGACGCCTTCGCCGCGCGCAGCAGATGCAGCGTCGCGCGCGGGGAGGCGCCGAGTCTGAGATCGGGGTGCGTGCGGGTGGCCGCGACCAGCTCCACCGCGTACCGCCGCACCGCCTCGGAGACGTGCACCCCGCGCACCGCCTCGATCAGCTTCACGATCTCGTGCGCGTGCGCCACCGGCTGGAGGTCCTCCAGCGGGGAGACCCCGCCGTGCACGTCCAGCATCTGCAGCTCGGCCTCGATGCTCGGGTAGCCGACGGAGACCCGGGCCATGAAGCGGTCGCGCTGCGCCTCGGGCAGCGGATAGGTGCCCTCCATCTCCACCGGGTTCTGCGTGGCCACCACCATGAAGGGACTGGGCAGTTCGTAGCTGTGCCCGTCGATGGTGACCTGGCGCTCCTCCATGGACTCCAGCAGCGCCGACTGGGTCTTGGGCGAGGCGCGGTTGATCTCGTCGCCGATCACGATCTGCGCGAAGATGGCGCCCGGCTTGAACTCGAAGTCCCGCCGCTGCTGGTCCCAGATGGACACACCGGTGATGTCCGAGGGCAGCAGGTCGGGGGTGAACTGGATGCGCCGCACGGAGCAGTCGATGGACCGCGCCAGTGCCTTGGCGAGCATGGTCTTGCCCACGCCGGGGACATCCTCGATCAACAGGTGTCCCTCGGCGAGCAGTACGGTCAGCGAAAGCCGTACGACCTCGGGCTTGCCCTCGATCACACCCTCCACCGAACTGCGGACACGCTCCACAGTGGCGGTCAGATCAGTGAGGCTCGCTCGATCGTCATAGGTCGTCACCCGGCCCTCCTCGGCCCGTTCTTACTCGGGCCGACGCTCTGCGATGCGAAACCGGCCCACCCCGAAAACACGGACACCGCGCGGAAAAGGTTCCACGCGACGCCCACACCCCGCATTCTTGCTGCCGTTACCGATTCGTGTCACTCGCCTGTGGACAACTGCCCGCACGATGTCGGCCTTACGGCCTTTTCGACCACTGTTTTCGATGCCGTGCGGGGGAATGTTTTCCCGGCGCGAGGGTGTTCGGGGTGGGTCGACGGCCCCCGCTCAGGCCGGGTCGACCTCGCGCAGCAGGCCGGTGCGCACGTCGAAGACGAAGCCGCGCACGTCGTCGGCGTGCAGCAGGAACGGCGAGGTGCGCACCCGCTGCATCGACTGACGCACGTCCTGGTCGACGTCCCGGAAGGACTCCACCGCCCACGCCGGACGCTGGCCGACCTCCATCTCCAGCTCGGTGCGGAAGTCCTCGGTGAGGGCCTCCAGGCCGCAGCCGGTGTGGTGGATCAGGACGATGCTGCGGGTGCCGAGCTTGCGCTGGCTGATGGTCAGGGAGCGGATCACGTCGTCGGTGACCACGCCGCCCGCGTTGCGGATCGTGTGACAGTCGCCGAGCTGCAGGCCGAGGGCGGCGTGCAGGTCGAGCCGGGCGTCCATACAGGCCACCACGGCCACGTGCAGGACCGGACGGGCGTCCATGCCGGGGTCGGTGAAGGCCTCGGCGTAGTGCTCGTTGGCCTCCACCAGGCGGTCCGTCACGGTGCCACCGGTGGTTATGGCGTCTTCGGATCCAGTGGGAACTGCTGCGGAAGTCGTCATAGCCACGACGTTACTGGTCACCCCCGGTCCCGGCCCGCTGTGAGAGCGGACAAAGAACGTCATCGTGGCTTGTTGTGAGGTAACCCACACGGAGGGCAAACGTGGGCCGGACGGGTGAATCTTTTCGAATTGCCACTCCGCCCGAGGTGCAGTACGCGACGCGCAGGCCGGTTGATTGACCGCGAGACACGGTGGACTAAAGTGACGCGAAGCGGGAGGGGCGGCTCTCCCTGCTGGTGAAATCCCCGGAGACCCCGGCCCACACCCGGACCGTCTCCCCACGTGCGCGGCGCGTACGTACGGCTCGGCCTCCTCCCGCTCCCGGTCGGCTGACGCTTCCGGCGCCGGCAGGCCTCCCCTTCACGGAGCGGGCGGGGACCCGGCGGTGCGTACGGCCCGCCGGAACTGAGAGGCCCCCTTGAGCCAGAGTCGACACGTCCCGGTGATGCTCCAGCGGTGCCTGGATCTGCTGGCGCCCGCCCTGGAGCGGCCGGGAGCGGTGGTCGTCGACTGCACCCTCGGCCTCGGCGGCCACAGCGAGGCCCTGCTGACGCAGTTCCCCGAGGTGCGGCTCGTCGCCCTCGACCGGGACAAGGAGGCGCTGCGCCTGTCCGGCGAGCGGCTCGCGCCCTTCGGTGACCGGGCCACCCTGGTGCACGCGGTCTACGACGAGCTGCCTGACGTACTGGACCGGCTGCGCATCCCGCGTGTGCAGGGCGTCCTGTTCGACCTCGGCGTCTCCTCCATGCAGCTGGACGAGGCCGACCGCGGCTTCGCCTACGCCCAGGACGCCCCCCTCGACATGCGCATGGACCAGACGACCGGCATCAGCGCCGCCGAGGTCCTCAACACCTATCCGGCGGGCGAGCTGGTCCGGATCCTGCGCGCGTACGGCGAGGAGAAACAGGCCAAGCGGATCGTCTCCGCGATCGTCCGCGAGCGCGAGAAGGAGCCGTTCAGCAACAGCGCGCGGCTCGTCGAGCTGATCCGGGACGCGCTGCCGCAGGCCGCCAAGCGCACCGGGGGCAACCCGGCCAAGCGCACCTTCCAGGCGCTGCGCATCGAGGTCAACGGCGAGCTGTCCGTGCTGGAGCGGGCGATCCCGGGCGCGGTGAAGGCTCTCGGCGTCGGCGGACGCATCGCCGTGCTGTCGTACCACTCGCTCGAGGACCGGCTGGTGAAGCAGGTGTTCGCGGCCGGCGCCGCGTCCACCGCGCCGCCCGGGCTGCCGGTCGTGCCCGAGCGCTACCAGCCGCGGCTCAAGCTGCTCACGCGCGGTGCCGAACTTCCCACCGAGGAAGAGGTCGCCGAGAACCGCAGGGCCGCCCCGGCCCGGCTGCGGGGCGCCGAGCGCATCAGGGAGGACGCCGAGTGAGCGAATCGGGTCGGTTGGGTTTCCGAACTCACCCGTCGGCGCGCCGGAGCCACCGGAGGCCCAGTGAGTAGGAAACCCGAACTGAGGGGGAGGGCCGCCCGGCTCGCCCGGCTCTTCCCGGCCGGCCGCGCCCGCGCGGCCCGCGCCCCGTTCGTCCTCCTCGTCGTCCTGCTGCTGGGCGGCGGTCTCATCGGGCTGCTGGTGCTCAACTCCGCCCTCAGCGAGGGCTCGTTCAAACTCGACGACCTGCAGAAGCAGACGAAGGGCCTCACCGACGAGGAACAGGCCCTGCAGCGGGACATCGACGCCTACTCGTCGCCCGACGCCCTCCAGCGCCGTGCCCGCGAACTCGGCATGGTCCCCGGCGGTGACCCGGCCTTCCTCGGCTCCGACGGCAAGGTGAAGGGCGTACCGAACGCGGCCGTCCCCGAGCCGGCCACCTTCGCTCAGCCGGTCGCCCCGGAGACCGTCCTCACGGCCCCGGGCGCCTCCGTGCCGCCCTCGGGCGCCGCGCCCCCCTCGCTCCCCCCGGTCGCACCGGCGCCGCCCGCGACCTCCGCCCCCTCGGCCCCGGCCCCGGCGGCCGCCCCGGCCGGGGCGGTGCCGCCACCGCCCGCCGCCCTCCAGTCCGCGCCCACCCCGACCCCCGGCAGGTGACGGAAGTGTCCGACAGGGAAGCGCAGCGCCGCCGCGTGCCCGGCCCCGCGAAGCCGCCCCGGCCGCGGGGCGCCGTACGGCGGCAGCCCGGGCCCGGTGCCCGCCCGGCCCGCCGGCCGGGCGGGGCCCGGCCCATGCCCCCGCCCGCCCTCCGGCTCGGCAGCCCCCGTCCCCGGCTGCGTATGGTCGGCCTCGCGCTCACCCTGGTGCTGCTGGCCTTCGTCGTACGGCTGCTCCAGGTCCAGGCCGTCGACGCCGACGCGTACGCCGCCAAGGCCGAACTGAACCGGTACGTCGTGCACACCCTGGCCGCCGAGCGCGGCCAGATCACCGACCGCAACGGAGTGGCCCTCGCCATCAGCGAGGACGCGTACGACATCACGGCCGACCCGACGATGTTCACCGCCGAGCAGCTCAAGACCGGCGACGGGCCCGAGCAGGCCGCCGCACTGCTCGCGCCGATCCTCGGCCAGGACCAGGCCACGATCGTCAAGAAGCTCAGGCCCACGAACAAGCTGTCGCGCTACACGCGGCTCGCCACCCGGCAGACCCCGCAGGTCTGGAAGCAGATCAAGGACCTGAAGAGCGCGCTCGCCCAGAAGGCCAGGACCGACAACAGCTCGGCCAACGTGCTCGCCGGCGTCTTCGCCGACCCCAGCAGCCAGCGCGTGTACCCCAACGGCGAGCTCGCCGCCGGGATACTGGGCTGGGTCAACGCCGAGGGCCAGGGGGGCGGCGGCATCGAGCAGGAGCTGAACAAGCAGCTGTCCGGCAAGGCCGGCAAGATCCGCTACGCCCAGTCCGGTGGCCGCGAGGTGCCCACCGCGGGCTCGACGGAGACGCCCGCCGTGCCCGGCAGCGACGTCGAGCTCACCATCGACCGCGACATTCAGTGGGCCGCCCAGAACGCCATCACCGAGCAGGTCAAGAAGTCCAAGGCGGACCGCGGCTACGTCATCGTCCAGGACACCCGCACCGGCCAGATCCTGGCCATGGCCAACTCGCCCGGCTTCGACCCGAACGACCTGTCGAAGGCCGACGGGGCGGCCATGGGCAACGCGGCCGTCCAGGACGCCTACGAGCCCGGCTCCACCGCCAAGGTGATGTCGATGGCGGCGGTGCTGGAGCAGAACGCGGCCACCCCGCTCACCCATGTCGTCGTACCGAACCGGCTGCACCGCGGCGACCGCCTCTTCCAGGACGACATCGACCACAAGACCTGGTACCTCACGCTCAACGGCGTGCTCGCCAAGTCCAGCAACATCGGCACCATCCTCGCCACCGGCCAGCTCGGCAAGACCCAGCCGGAGGCCAACAAGGTCCTCTACTCGTACCTGCGCAAGTTCGGCATCGGCGGCGCCACCGGGCTCGGCTTCCCCGGCGAGACCAGGGGCATCCTCGCGCCCGTCGGCAAGTGGTCGACGTCGCAGCAGTACACGATTCCCTTCGGCCAGGGCTTCTCCCTGAGCGCCATGCAGGCCGCATCCGTGTACTCGACGATCGCCAACGGCGGTGTCCGCGTCGAGCCGACCCTCGTGCGCGGCACAGAGGGCGCCGACGGCCGCTTCACGCCCGCAACGCAGCCCAGGAAATCGCGCGTGGTCAGCGAGAAGACGGCCAGGACACTCGCCCGGATGCTGGAGTCCGTGGTGGACGACGAGCAGGGCACCGGTGCCAAGGCCCGTATTCCCGGCTACCGGGTCGCGGGCAAGACGGGTACGGCCAACCGCGTGGACCCGGCCACCGGCCGTTACCGCGGCTACACCTCGTCGTTCGCCGGATTCGCACCCGCGGACAACCCGCGGATCACCGTGTACTGCGCCATCCAGAACGCCACGTCCGGCAACTACTTCGGCGGCCAGATCTGCGGACCCATCTACAAGCAGGTGATGGAGTTCGCCCTGAAGACCCTCCAGATCCCGCCTACCGGGGCGAAGCCGGCGAACCTGCCCGTCGACTACAAGCCCTGATCAGCCCCACCCCGCACCACCGGAACACCACCAGGAACGAGCCCGTGAGAACGATCACCCCCGATTCCGGGAACCAAGGCGCCGCAGAGCCCTCACTTCGCTCCGGAGCGGGTGCGCCCGGTACGCTCACCGCCGTGCCACACGCTGATCAGTCCCACATCACCCAGAAGGGCGCTTCCGTGACATATCCGGGACCGCCGCGACCGGTTCAGGTCTCCGCCACACCCCTCGCGGAACTGGCCGATCAGCTGGGTGCCGCCGCTCCGGACAGCGCCGCCGAGGTCACGGGGATCACCCATGACTCGCGCGCCGTCCGCCCCGGCGACGTGTACGCCGCCCTTCCGGGCGCCCGCCTGCACGGCGCCGACTTCGTGACCCAGGCCGCCGGCCTCGGCGCGGTCGCCGTGCTGACCGACCCGACGGGCGCCGGGCGCGCCGCGGCGACCGGACTGCCGGTCCTGGTCGTGGAGGACCCGCGCGGGCGGATGGGCGAACTGGCGGCGACGATCTACGGCCGCCCCGGCCGTGACCTGCTCCAGATCGGCATCACCGGCACCTCGGGCAAGACCACCACCGCCTACCTGGTCGAGGGCGGTCTCAGGACCACCCGCGAGACCGGGCTCATCGGGACCGTCGAGATGCGCATCGGCGACGAGCGCATCAAGTCCGAGCGCACCACCCCCGAAGCCACCGACCTGCAGGCCCTGTTCGCGGTCATGCGCGAACGCGGCGTCGAGGCGGTCGCCATGGAGGTCTCCAGCCACGCCCTGGTCCTCGGCCGGGTCGACGGCTGTGTCTTCGACATCGCCGTGTTCAACAACCTCAGCCCGGAACACATGGAGTTCCACTCCGACATGGAGGACTACTTCCGGGCCAAAGCACAGCTTTTCACGCCGAAACGCAGCAAACTCGGTGTGATCAACGCCGACGACGAGTACGGCCGCCGGCTCGCGAAGGAGGCGACCGTCCCGGTCGTCACCTTCTCCGCCGAGGGCCACCCCGACGCCGACTGGCGCGCCCAGGACGTCCAGGTCGGCCCCATGGACTCGACGTTCACCGTCGTCGGCCCCGAGGGCGAGCGCATCCACGCCAAGTCGCCGCTGCCGGGCCCCTTCAACGTGGCGAACACCCTCGCCGCCATCGTCGCCCTCGCCGTGGCCGGCCTCGACCCGCAGGTCGCCGCCGACGGCGTAGCCGCCGTACCGGGTGTCCCCGGCCGCCTGGAGCGGGTGGACGCCGGACAGCCCTACCTCGCCGTCGTCGACTACGCGCACAAGACCGACGCGGTCGAATCGGTGCTCAAGGCGCTGCGCAAGGTCACCAAGGGCCGGCTGCACGTCGTTCTCGGCTGCGGCGGCGACCGTGACCAGACCAAGCGCGCCCCGATGGGCGCCGCCGTGGCCCGGCTCTCCGACACGGCCGTGCTGACCTCCGACAACCCCCGCTCCGAGGACTCGCTCGCGATCCTCGCGACCATGCTCCAGGGCGCAGCCTCCGTGCCCGCGCACCAGCGCGGCGAGGTGCTCCTGTTCGAGGACCGGGCCGCCGCGATCGAGGCCGCCGTGGGCCGCGCACAGCCCGGCGACACCGTGCTGGTCGCGGGTAAGGGCCACGAGCAGGGCCAGGACATCGCCGGCGTGGTCCGTCCCTTCGACGACCGCCAGGTGCTTCGCGAAGCTATCCAGAAGACCCAGGGATGAACTTGTGATCGCCCTCTCCCTCGCCGAGATCGCAGCAGTCGTCGGCGGGCAGACGCACGACATACCGGATCCGTCCGTCCAGGTCACCGGACCGGTCGTCCGGGACTCCCGCGAGGTGGTGCCCGGCACCCTGTTCGCCGCGTTCGTCGGCGAGCGCGTGGACGGCCACGACTTCGCGCAGGCCGTCGTGGAGGCGGGCGCGGTCGCCGTACTGGCGTCGCGTCCCGTCGGCGTGCCCGCGATCGTCGTGGACGACGTCCAGACCGCCCTCGGCGCCCTCGCCCGCCACGTCGTGCAACGGCTCGGCGCGACCCTCGTCGCCCTGACCGGCTCGGCCGGCAAGACCAGCACCAAGGACCTCATCGCCCAGGTGCTCCAGAGCAAGGCGCCGACCGTGTTCACGCCTGGCTCGCTCAACAACGAGATCGGGCTGCCGCTGACCGCCCTGTCCGCGACCGAGGACACCCGGTTCCTCGTCCTGGAGATGGGCGCGCGCGGCATCGGCCACATCCGCTACCTCGCCGGCCTCACCCCGCCGAAGATCGGCCTGGTGCTCAACGTCGGCACCGCCCACATCGGCGAGTTCGGCGGCCGTGAGCAGATCGCGCAGGCCAAGGGCGAGCTGGTGGAGGCGCTGCCCGAGGACGGGGCCGCGATCCTCAACGCCGACGACCCGTTGGTACGTGCCATGGCCTCCCGTACCAAGGCGAAGGTGGTCCTTTTCGGAGAGTCGGCCGAAGCGGACGTACGCGCCGAGAACGTGCGACTCACGGACAGCGGACAGCCCGCCTTCAGGCTTCACACACCCTCCGGTGCAAGCGATGTGACCATGCGCCTGTACGGTGAGCACCACGTGTCGAACGCGCTCGCCGCGGCCGCCGTCGCCCATGAGCTGGGTCTGTCCGCGGAAGAGATCGCCACCGCGCTCTCCGAGGCGGGCTCCCTCTCCCGCTGGCGGATGGAGGTCACCGAGCGCCCGGACGGCGTGACCATCGTCAACGACGCCTACAACGCCAACCCCGAGTCCATGCGGGCAGCCCTCAGGGCGCTCGCGGCCATGGGCAAGGGGCGCCGCACGTGGGCGGTGCTCGGCAAGATGGCCGAGCTGGGGGACGAGGCGCTCGCCGAGCACGACGCCGTCGGACGGCTCGCCGTCCGGCTCAACGTCAGCAAGCTCGTCGCGGTCGGGGGGATTGAGGCCTCCTGGCTGCAACTGGGCGCATATAACGAGGGTTCGTGGGGTGAGGAGTCGGTGCACGTGTCCGACGCACAGGCGGCGGTCGACCTGTTGCGCAGCGAGTTGCGCCCAGGGGACGTCGTACTCGTGAAGGCGTCCCGTTCGGTGGGGCTCGAAAGCGTCGCCCAGGCGCTCGTCGAGACGGGTGCCGAGGGTGAGGTTGCCGCCCGATGATGAAGCAGATCCTGTTCTCGGGAGTCATCGGCCTCTTCCTGACCCTGATCGGGACCCCGCTGCTGATCAAGCTGCTGGCCCGCAAGGGGTACGGCCAGTACATCCGTGACGACGGCCCGCGTGAGCACGCCAGCAAGCGCGGTACGCCCACCATGGGTGGCATCGCCTTCATCCTGGCGACGATCGCCGCCTACTTCCTGAGCAAGCTCATCACCGGCTACCCGCCCACCTACTCCGGCCTGCTGGTGCTCGGCCTGATGTTCGGCATGGGTCTGGTCGGCTTCCTGGACGACTACATCAAGATCGTCAAGCGGCGCTCGCTGGGTCTGCGGGCCAAGGCCAAGATGGCCGGCCAGCTGATCGTCGGCATCGGCTTCGCGGTGCTGTCGCTGATGTTCGCCGACGCCCGGGGCAACACCCCGGCGTCCACCAAGCTGTCGTTCATCACGGACTTCGGCTGGTCCATCGGCCCGGTGCTGTTCGTCGTCTGGGCGCTGTTCATGATCCTGGCGATGTCGAACGGCGTGAACCTCACCGACGGTCTGGACGGCCTCGCCACCGGCGCCTCCGTCCTCGTCTTCGGCGCCTACACGTTCATCGGTGTGTGGCAGTTCCAGGAGTCCTGCGCCAACGCGGGGACCCTGACCAACCCGGCCGCCTGCTACGAGGTGCGCGACCCGCTGGACCTCGCCGTGGTCGCCTCCGCCCTGATGGGCGCCTGCCTGGGCTTCCTGTGGTGGAACACCTCGCCGGCGAAGATCTTCATGGGCGACACCGGTTCGCTCGCGCTCGGCGGTGTCCTGACGGGCCTGGCCATCCTCTCCCGCACGGAGCTGCTGGTGGCCATCATGGGTGGCCTGTTCGTCCTCATCACCATGTCGGTCGTCATCCAGGTCGGCTCCTTCCGGCTCACCGGCAGGCGCGTCTTCCGGATGGCGCCACTCCAGCACCACTTCGAACTCAAGGGCTGGTCCGAGGTCCTGGTGGTGGTCCGCTTCTGGATCATTCAGGGAATCTGTGTGATTGTCGGACTTGGCCTCTTCTATGCGGGATGGGCAGCGGACAAGTGACCTCCTCGGTGCCTTCTGAGCCTTCTGACTTCCAGGGCAAGCACGTCACCGTCGCCGGGCTCGGCGTCTCCGGCGTTCCGGCGGCGAAAGTGCTGCACGCGCGCGGGGCGATCGTCACGGTCGTCAACGACGGTGACGACGCACGCGCGCGTGAGCAGGCCGCGGAGCTGGAGGCGCTCGGTGTCACCGTGCGCCTCGGTGACGGGGCGACCCTGCCCGAGGGCACCGAGCTGATCGTCACCGCGCCCGGCTGGAAGCCGGACAAGCCGCTGTTCCTCGCGGCCGAGCGGGCGGGCGTGCCCGTCTGGGGCGACGTCGAGCTGGCCTGGCGCCTGCGGGGCCCCGACGCGGCCCCCTGGCTGGCCGTGACCGGCACCAACGGCAAGACCACCACCGTCCAGATGCTGGCGTCGATCCTGGAGGCCGCAGGCCTGCGCACGGCCGCCGTCGGTAACATCGGCGTCTCCCTGCTGGACGCGGTCCTCGGCGAGGAGCGCTACGACGTCCTGGCCGTCGAACTGTCCAGCTACCAGCTCCACTGGGCGCCCTCCCTGCGCGCCCACTCCGCCGTCGTCCTGAACCTCGCCCCGGACCACCTCGACTGGCACGGTTCCATGGAGGCCTACGCCGCCGACAAGGGCCGCATCTACGAAGGCAACCGGGTCGCCTGCGTCTACAACGTGGCCGACAAGCTCACCGAGGACCTGGTGCGCGAGGCGGACGTGGAGGAGGGCTGCCGCGCCATCGGCTTCACCCTCGGCACCCCGGGACCCTCCCAACTCGGCGTCGTGGACGGCATCCTGATCGACCGCGCCTTCGTGGAGAACCGCCACAAGAACGCGCAGGAGCTGGCCGAGGTCTCCGACGTCAACCCGCCGGCCCCGCACAACATCGCCAACGCCCTTGCCGCCGCGGGCCTCGCGCGCGCCTTCGGGGTGCCCGCCACGGCCGTACGCGACGGTCTCAGGGCCTTCCGGCCGGACGCCCACCGCATCGCACACGTCGCCGACATCGACGAAGTGGCGTACGTGGACGACTCCAAGGCGACCAACACCCATGCCGCTGAAGCCTCTTTGGCGGCATATGAGTCGATCGTATGGATTGCGGGCGGTCTGGCGAAGGGGGCGACCTTCGACGAGCTGGTCGCCAAGTCGGCAAAGCGACTTCGCGGTGCCGTCCTGATCGGCGCGGATCGTGCCCTGATCCGCGAGGCCCTCGCGCGACACGCCCCGGAAGTACCCGTCGTCGACCTCGAACGGGCCGACACTGGGGCGATGCTCCAGGCGGTGACGGAGGCGAAGCGGCTCGCGCAGCCCGGCGACACGGTGCTGCTGGCCCCGGCCTGTGCCTCCATGGACATGTTCACCAACTACAACCAGCGCGGTGACGCGTTCGCGGAGGCCGTCCGCGAACTCGGCGCGGGCGCCTGACGGCGGGTCTCGGCCACCTGGGGTGCTTCGGGACCCTTGGAGGGACGCGTGAGGCGGATGTGGCTCGGGTTTGGTCGGCGGGTGCGAGGAGCCGGTGATGTCCAGTAGCCGTACAGGCCGTCCTCCGGTCCAGCGCGCCGCCAGAAGGCCCGCTGCCCCCCGGCCGTCGGGCGACAACCCCTTCCTGCGGCTCTACACGCGCGCGCGCAAGGCCTGGGACCGGCCGCTGACCGCCTACTACCTGATCCTCGGCGGCAGCCTGCTGATCACCGTGCTGGGCCTGGTGATGGTCTACTCGGCCTCCCAGATCACCGCGCTGCAGCTGTCGCTGCCGGGGTCGTACTTCTTCCGCAAGCAGTTCCTGGCCGCGCTCATCGGCAGTGTGCTGCTTTTCGCCGCCTCCCGCATGCCGGTGAAGCTGCACCGCGCACTCGCCTACCCGATCCTCGCCGGTGCCGTCTTCCTGATGGCCCTGGTGCAGGTGCCGGGGATAGGGATGGCGGTCAACGGCAACCAGAACTGGATCTCCCTCGGCGGCTCCTTCCAGATCCAGCCCAGTGAGTTCGGCAAGCTCGCCATGGTGCTGTGGGGCGCGGACCTGCTCGCCCGCAAGCAGGAGAAGAAGCTGCTGACCCAGTGGAAGCACATGCTGGTGCCGCTGGTGCCGGTCGCCTTCATGCTGCTGGGCCTGATCATGCTCGGCGGCGACATGGGCACCGCGATCATTCTCACGGCGATCCTGTTCGGTCTGCTGTGGCTCGCGGGGGCGCCGACCCGGCTGTTCGCCGGCGTCCTCTCGGTCGCCGGTCTGATCGGTGTGGTCCTGATCAAGACCAGCCCCAACCGGATGGCCCGGCTCGCCTGCATCGGCGCCACCGAGCCGAAGTCCGGGGTCGCCGACTGCTGGCAGGCCGTGCACGGGATCTACGCCCTCGCCTCCGGCGGACTCTTCGGGTCAGGTCTCGGTGCGAGTGTGGAAAAATGGGGCCAACTACCCGAAGCCCACACCGACTTCATCTTCGCCGTCACCGGTGAGGAACTGGGCCTGGCGGGGACGCTGTCGGTGCTCGCCCTGTTCGCGGCTCTAGGCTATGCGGGTATCCGCGTGGCCGGGTGCACGGAGGACCCCTTCGTGAGGTACGCCGCGGGAGGCGTGACCACCTGGATCACCGCTCAGGCAGTGATCAACATCGGTGCGGTGCTCGGTCTGCTGCCGATCGCCGGTGTCCCCCTCCCGCTGTTCTCCTACGGAGGGTCCGCCCTGCTGCCGACCATGTTCGCCATCGGGCTGCTGATCGCCTTCGCACGCGACGAGCCCGCTGCGCGGGCGGCGCTTGCGATGCGGCAACCTCGCTTTGGTAGAAAGCGGGCTGGAGGCGCCAGGATGGATCGGGGGCCTCGGAGATGGAACACGATGCGACGGCGTGCCTCGGTGGCGCGTTCGTCCGGAGAGCGGTGAATTTCGGTGCATGTCGTACTCGCTGGTGGGGGGACCGCCGGCCACATCGAGCCCGCGCTCGCCCTCGCGGACGCCCTGCGCAGGCAGGATCCGACCGTGGGGATCACAGCCCTGGGCACGGAACGCGGACTTGAGACCCGACTCGTCCCGGAGCGCGGCTACGAGCTGGCGCTGATCCCTGCCGTGCCGCTGCCCCGCAAGCCCACGCCCGAGCTGATCACCGTCCCGGGCCGGCTGCGCGGCACGATCAAGGCCGCCGAGCAGATCCTGGAGCGCACCAAGGCCGACTGCGTGGTCGGCTTCGGCGGCTACGTCGCCCTGCCCGGCTATCTGGCCGCCAAGCGCCTCGGTGTGCCCATCGTGATCCACGAGGCCAACGCGCGGCCCGGCCTGGCCAACAAGATCGGCTCGCGCTACGCGGCCCGGGTCGCCGTTTCCACCCCGGACAGCAAGCTGCGCGACGCCCGCTACATCGGCATCCCGCTGCGCCGCTCGATCGCGACCCTGGACCGCGCCGCCGCCCGCCCCGAGGCCCGCGCCCGGTTCGGCCTCGACCCGAACCTGCCCACGCTGCTCGTCTCGGGTGGTTCGCAGGGCGCCCGGCGCCTCAACGAGGTCGTCCAGCAGGTCGCCCCCTGGCTGCAGCAGGCCGGCATCCAGATCCTGCACGCGGTCGGCCCGAAGAACGAACTGCCGCAGGTGCAGCAGATGCCGGGGATGCCCCCCTACATCCCGGTAAGTTACCTGGACCGGATGGACCTCGCGTACGCCGCGGCCGACCTGATGCTCTGCCGCGCGGGCGCGATGACCGTCGCCGAACTCTCCGCCGTCGGGCTCCCGGCCGCCTACGTCCCGCTGCCCATCGGCAACGGCGAACAGCGGCTGAACGCCCAGCCGGTGGTGAAGGCCGGCGGCGGACTCCTCGTCGACGACGCGGAGCTCACCCCCGAGTGGGTGCAGCAGAACGTCCTGCCCGTGCTGGCCGACCCGCACCGGCTGTACGAGATGTCGCGCGCGGCAAGCGAGTTCGGCCGCCGGGACGCCGACGAGCTGCTGGTCGGCATGGTGTACGAGGCGATTGCCTCGCGCCGATAGGACCGTATGACGAAGGGGCAGTGAGCGTGGCCGGACCGACGACCGCCGAGCGCGGTGAACGCCAGCAGGAGTCGTCCGGCCCGCCGCTCGCGTGGCGGTTGAGGAAACCCCGCCTTCGTACGATCGTCATTCTGGCCGTCGCCCTGATGCTCCTCGGGGCGGGTTCCGTATGGGTGTTGTACGGCTCTTCGTGGCTGCGCGTGCAGCGCGTCTCGGTCTCGGGCACCCGTGTCCTGACCCCGGCCGATGTGCGCGAGGCCGCCTCCGTGCCGGTCGGCGACCCGCTCATCTCCGTCGACACGGACGCCGTCGCGGCCCGACTTCGCCGGAAATTGCCCCGAATTGACACCGTTGACGTCGTCCGTTCCTGGCCCCATGGAATCGGCCTGAAAGTGGTCGAGCGCACCCCGGTGCTACTTGTCCGAAAAGCCGGGAACTTCGTCGAAGTCGACGCGAAAGGTGTCCGTTTCGCCACGGTTTCACAGGCCCTGAAAGGCGTTCCGGCGCTGGAATTGACCGCATCCCGCAAGGGTGCCGGTTCCGCCAGTTTCCGGCGTTTCGGCACCGGCCGGCTGGTGCGCGAGGCGGTCCGGGTCGCCGGAGACCTGCCGGCCGCGGTCGCCCGGGACGCCCGGAGGGTCCAAGTCCGTTCCTACGACGACATCTCGGTGGAGCTGGGCGACGGCCGCACGGTGGCATGGGGCAGCGGCGAGAGCGGCGGCGCCAAGGCACGGGCCCTCACGGCTCTCATGAAAGCAGCTCCCGGTGCGCGGCACTTCGACGTCAGTGTCCCCACCGCCCCTGCGTCATCGGTGAGTTGACGCACATCAGCGCAGGCCAGCACCCTGGTTGGGCACTGCTACGGCTGATCACATAGGGTGAAAAGAAAAACGGGAGGTTCGGCGTGTTCGTTGAACGGGCGCCACTTGTCGACTTAGTGTCCTGTTCAGAAGACTCCAGGGAACAGACACACTGGTAACCCTAAACTTCAGGGTTAGGGTTCGGGTCGGCGTTCGGACCGTCCCATTCGGCATCAGTCGTCCCGGTGCGGGGAACCGCCCGGTGGCGACAACGTAATTCGAGGCGAGAGGCCTTCGACGTGGCAGCACCGCAGAACTACCTCGCAGTCATCAAGGTCATCGGTGTCGGCGGCGGTGGTGTCAATGCCATCAACCGGATGATCGAGGTCGGTCTCAAGGGCGTCGAGTTCATCGCCATCAACACCGACGCACAGGCGCTGTTGATGAGCGACGCCGACGTCAAGCTCGACGTCGGCCGCGAACTCACCCGCGGACTCGGCGCCGGAGCCAACCCGGCCGTCGGCCGCAAGGCCGCCGAGGACCACCGCGAGGAGATCGAGGAGGTCCTCAAGGGGGCCGACATGGTCTTCGTGACGGCCGGTGAAGGCGGCGGCACCGGCACCGGCGGCGCTCCCGTCGTGGCCAACATCGCGCGCTCGCTGGGCGCCCTCACCATCGGCGTGGTCACGCGCCCGTTCACCTTCGAGGGACGGCGCCGCGCGAACCAGGCCGAGGACGGCATCGCCGAGCTGCGCGAAGAGGTCGACACCCTCATCGTCATCCCGAACGACCGGCTGCTGTCCATCTCGGACCGCCAGGTCTCGGTCCTGGACGCCTTCAAGTCCGCGGACCAGGTCCTGCTCTCCGGTGTTCAGGGCATCACCGACCTCATCACCACCCCCGGTCTGATCAACCTCGACTTCGCCGACGTCAAGTCGGTCATGTCCGAGGCCGGTTCGGCCCTGATGGGCATCGGCTCGGCCCGCGGCGACGACCGCGCGGTGGCCGCCGCCGAGATGGCGATCTCCTCGCCGCTCCTCGAGGCCTCCATCGACGGCGCCCGGGGCGTCCTGCTCTCCATCTCCGGCGGCTCCGACCTCGGCCTGTTCGAGATCAACGAGGCCGCCCAGCTGGTCAGCGAGGCCGCCCACCCCGAGGCCAACATCATCTTCGGCGCGGTCATCGACGACGCCCTCGGCGACGAGGTGCGGGTCACCGTGATCGCGGCCGGCTTCGACGGCGGCCAGCCGCCGGCCCGCCGGGACAACGTTCTGGGCTCGGCCTCCTCCTCGGCCCCGGCCCGCCGCGAGGAGCCCGCTCCGGTCCGGCAGCCCGAGAGCCGCCCGTCCTTCGGCTCGCTGGGCAGCGTGACCCCGAAGGAGGAGCCGGAGGCGGCGCCCGAGCCGGTGGCCGACGTCCCGGCCGCCCCGCCGGTCCCGTCGTCGCGGAGCTACTCGGACAGTGCGGCCGAGGAACTGGACGTCCCGGACTTCCTGAAGTGATAGGACAGCGCGAGAGCGTGAGCGGCGCGCACTTCGCCTTCACCGACCGGTGGGGCGGGGTGAGCGCCGCTCCGTATGAGGAGCTCAACCTCGGCGGCGCGGTCGGCGACGATCCCGCGGCGGTACGGGAGAACCGGGAGCTGGCCGCGAAGGCGCTCGGGCTGGACGCCGGGCAGGTCGTCTGGATGAACCAGGTGCACGGCGCCGACGTGGCCGTCGTGGACGCGCCCTGGGGTGAAAAGCCCGTACCGGAGGTCGACGCGATCGTCACCGTCCGCCGGGGACTCGCCCTTGCCGTCCTCACCGCCGACTGCGTGCCGGTGCTGCTGGCCGATCCCGTCGCCGGGGTCGTGGCCGCGGCCCACGCCGGGCGGCCCGGCATGGTCAAGGGGATCGTTTCCGCTGCCGTACGGGCCATGGCCGAACTCGGCGCCGAGCCGGGCCGGATCGTCGCCCGCACCGGGCCGGCCGTCTGCGGCCGGTGCTACGAGGTGCCGGAGCGGATGCGCGCCGAAGTGGCCGCCGTCGAGCCGGCGGCGCACGCCGAGACGAGCTGGGGCACACCCGCGGTCGACGTGAGCGCCGGAGTGCACGCGCAGCTCGGCCGGCTCGGGGTGTGCGACCGGGCGCAGTCGCCGGTGTGCACGCTGGAGTCGGACGATCACTTCTCGTATCGCCGTGACCGCACCACCGGGCGGCTCGCGGGCTATGTCTGGCTGGACTGATGGGCATGACGGACCGTATGACCGAACTCGCCGCAAATCTGGCGAATGTGGAGCAGCGCATCGCCGCCGCGTGCGCGGCGGCCGGGCGCGAGCGGGGAGAGGTGACCCTGATCGTGGTCACCAAGACCTACCCGGCGAGCGATGTGCGGATTCTGTCGGAACTCGGTGTGCGCCATGTCGCCGAGAACCGCGACCAGGACGCGGCACCGAAGGCCGCGGCTTGTGCCGATCTGCCCTTGAAGTGGCATTTTGTCGGCCAGCTGCAGACCAACAAGGTGCGTTCCGTGGTCGGTTACGCCGACGTCGTGCAGTCCGTGGACCGCGCCCGACTCGTCACGGCGATGTCGAAGGAGGCCGTGCGGGTGGGGCGCGAGGTGGGGTGTCTCATCCAGGTCGCGCTCGACGCCGGCGAGAGCCTGCGGGGCGAGCGCGGTGGCGTGGCGCCGGGCGGAATCGAAGAGTTGGCCGCCCTCGTGGCCGGTTCGCCCGGACTGCGGCTCGACGGACTGATGACCGTCGCTCCGCTCACCGGGGAGTACGCGGGACGCGAACAGGCGTCATTCGAGCGGCTCATGGTTTTGTCGACTGACCTGCGCCGCGCCCATCCGGCTGCAACCATGGTGTCGGCAGGGATGAGTGCGGACCTCGAACAAGCCGTGGCTGCCGGGGCGACACATGTGCGCGTCGGCACCGCGGTACTCGGAGTCCGCCCCAGGCTCGGGTAACGTCGCCAAGAAGTCGGACCACAGCAGAAAATATGGTCAGTGCCTGTGAAGGCGGGCACAACGACCTCGTGGATCGCGGGCACTTGGCAGTAGTCAGTCGATCCACCACAGAGCGGAGGACTCAGAGCATGGCCGGCGCGATGCGCAAGATGGCGGTCTACCTCGGCCTCGTGGAGGACGATGGGTACGACGGCCGCGGATTCGACCCCGACGACGACTTCGAGCCCGAACTGGACCCGGAGCCCGAGCGGGACCACCGACGGCATGAATCGTCACACCAGTCGCACAGTGCACATCAGTCCCAAAGGGACGAAGAGGCGCGAATCGTGCAACCGCCCGCACCGCGTGAACCGGTGGCCCGTTCGACTTCGCTCGCCGCGGAATCCGGACGTCCGGCGCGCATCGCGCCCGTGGCATCCATCACACAAGAACGTCAGTCCCTGGAGAAGAACGCACCGGTGATCATGCCCAAGGTCGTGTCGGAACGAGAGCCTTACCGGATCACCACGCTTCACCCGCGGACGTACAACGAGGCCCGTACCATCGGGGAACACTTCCGTGAGGGCACCCCGGTGATCATGAATCTGACTGAGATGGACGACACAGACGCGAAGCGACTTGTCGACTTTGCGGCCGGTTTGGTGTTTGGTCTTCACGGCAGCATCGAGCGGGTGACGCAGAAGGTGTTCCTGTTGTCTCCTGCTAACGTCGATGTCACGGCGGAGGACAAGGCCCGCATCGCAGAGGGCGGGTTCTTCAACCAGAGCTGAGACGCACCACCGGAAAGAAGCACGGAACAGGGGAGAGGGAAGTCCAGGCCATGAGCGTGTTCGCGCAGGTGATCTACATCGCGCTGATGGTGTTCCTCGTTGTGCTCATTTTCCGGCTGGTCATGGACTATGTCTTCCAGTTCGCCCGCTCGTGGCAACCCGGCAAGGCGATGGTGGTCGTCCTTGAGGCCACCTACACTGTCACCGATCCACCGTTGAAGCTTCTGCGGCGGTTCATCCCGCCGCTGCGTCTCGGGGGCGTGGCGCTCGACCTGTCCTTCTTCGTACTGATGATCATCGTCTACATCCTCATCTCCGTTGTGCAGAGCTTCTTGTGATGAGGGTGGACGATACGGTCTTGCCGACTGCCGATGACTACGTTGAGGTGAAGAGATGCCGTTGACCCCCGAGGACGTGCGGAACAAGCAGTTCACGACCGTCCGCCTCCGAGAAGGCTATGACGAGGACGAGGTCGATGCCTTCCTCGACGAGGTCGAAGCCGAGCTGACCCGTCTGCTCCGCGAGAACGAGGACCTGCGCGCCAAGCTGGCCGCGGCCACGCGCGCTGCTGCCCAGAACCAGCAGAACATGCGCAAGCCTCCGGAGCCGCAGGACCAGCAGCCCGGCATGCCTCAGCAGGGTATGCCTCAGCAAGGTATGCCTCAGCAGGGTATGCGAGGTCCCGGCGCTCCGGTGCCCGCCGGCATATCGGGCCCGCCGCAGCAGCAGATGGGTGGCCCCATGGGTGGCCCGCCCCAGCTGCCGAGCGGCGCCCCGCAGCTGCCCGCCGGTCCCGGCGGTCAGGGCGGCCCGCAGGGTCCCGGCCAGATGGGTCAGGGACCGATGGGTCAGGGACCGATGGGCCAGGGTCCGATGGGTCAGGGCCCCATGGGCGGTCAGCCGCCCATGCCGCAGCAGATGGGTGGCCCGATGGGCGGCCCCATGGGCGGTCCGATGGGCGGCCCCGGTCAGGGCCCCGGTGGCGACAGCGCCGCCCGTGTCCTCTCGCTGGCCCAGCAGACCGCCGACCAGGCGATCGCCGAGGCCCGCTCCGAGGCCAACAAGATCGTCGGCGAGGCCCGCAGCCGCGCCGAGGGTCTGGAGCGTGACGCCCGTGCCAAGGCGGACGCGCTGGAGCGGGACGCGCAGGAGAAGCACCGCGTCGCCATGGGCTCCCTGGAGTCCGCGCGCGCCACGCTGGAGCGCAAGGTCGAGGACCTGCGCGGCTTCGAGCGCGAGTACCGCACGCGTCTGAAGTCGTACCTGGAGTCGCAGCTGCGCCAGCTGGAGACGCAGGCCGACGACTCCCTGGCTCCGCCGCGCACCCCGGCCACCGCGTCCCTCCCGCCGTCCCCGGCGCCCTCCATGGCACCGGCCGGCGCGAGCGCCCCGTCCTACGGCGGCAACCAGCCGATGGGTGGCCCCCCGGCGCCGCCCGCCCCGTCCTACGGCGGCCAGCAGCAGATGACCCCCGCGATGACCCAGCCGATGGCTCCGGTCCGTCCGCAGGGTCCGTCCTCGATGGGCCAGGCCCCCTCGCCGATGCGCGGGTTCCTGATCGACGAGGACGACAACTGACGGGCCGCGGCCACTAGTACGACAACGGCGTCGGCAGCGTTCAACAGGGCGGGGCCCCGGACTTCGGTCCGGGGCCCCGCCCTTTTTACGCGTGTTGCTGCCTCATGGCGCGGGGCTGCATCGATATGCGGCTCCGCCGCGCGGGCGCCCGGAGAGTGCACCCCCGCACCCCAGGAAGAAGGGCCCGGCCTCCTCGGAGACCGGGCCCTTTCGAACGATCAGCGCTTACGCCTTGCGCAGCCGGAACGTGAGAGACAGCCCCTCGTCGGTGAACGGCTCGCCGAAGCTGTCGTCCGCCTCACCCTGGCCGAAGTCGGTCGCCAGGACCTCCTCGGCGATCAGATCGCTGTGCTCGGTCAGGGCCGCGATGACCGCCGGGTCCGTGGAGGTCCAGCGCAGCGCGATCCGGTCGGCGACGTCCAGACCGCTGTTCTTGCGGGCCTCCTGGATCAGCCGGATCGCGTCACGGGCCAGGCCCGCCTGCCGCAGCGCCTCGGTGATCTCCAGGTCCAGGGCGACCGTCGCGCCCGAGTCGGACGCCACCGACCAGCCCTCGCGCGGGGTCTCCGTGATGATCACCTCGTCCGGGGCGAGGGCGACCGTCTCCCCGTCGACCTCGACCGACGCCGTGCCCTCGCGCAGGGCCAGGGACAGACCCGCCGCGTCCGCGTCGGCGATGGCCTTGGCCACGTCCTGGACGCGCTTGCCGAACCGCTTGCCGAGGGCACGGAAGTTCGCCTTGGCGGTGGTGTCCACCAGCGAGCCGCCGACCTCGGACAGTGACGCCAGCGAGGAGACGTTCAGCTCCTCGGTGATCTGGACGTGCAGCTCGGGGTCCAGGTTCTCGAAGCCGGTGGCGGCGATGAGGGCCCGGGACAGCGGCTGGCGCGTCTTGACGCCCGACTCCGCGCGCGTGGCGCGGCCCAGCTCCACCAGCCGGCGGACCAGGACCATCTGCTTCGACAGGTCCGGGTCGATCGCGCCGAGGTCCGCCTCCGGCCAGGCGGCCAGGTGCACCGAATCCGGGGCGCCCGGGGTCACCGGCACCACCAGGTCCTGCCACACCCGCTCGGTGATGAACGGGGTGACCGGCGCCATCAGCTTGGTGACCGTCTCCAGCACCTCGTGCAGCGTGCGCAGCGCGGCCTTGTCGCCCTGCCAGAAGCGGCGGCGAGAGCGGCGGACGTACCAGTTGGACAGGTCGTCGACGAACGCGGAGAGCAGCTTGCCGGCGCGCTGGGTGTCGTACGCCTCCAGCGCCTGGGTCACCTGGTCCGTGAGCGCGTGCAGCTCGGACAGCAGCCAGCGGTCCAGCAGCGGGCGCTCGGCCGGGGCCGGGTCCGCGGCGGACGGAGCCCAGTTCGACGTACGGGCGTACAGCGCCTGGAAGGCCACCGTGTTCCAGTACGTGAGGAGCGTCTTGCGGACGACCTCCTGGATGGTGCCGTGGCCGACCCGGCGGGCCGCCCAGGGGGAGCCGCCGGCCGCCATGAACCAGCGCACCGCGTCCGCGCCGTGCCGGTCCATGAGCGGGATCGGGTCCAGGGTGTTGCCCAGGTGCTTGGACATCTTGCGGCCGTCCTCGGCGAGGATGTGGCCCAGGCAGACGACGTTCTCGTACGACGACTTGTCGAAGACGAGGGTGCCGACCGCCATGAGGGTGTAGAACCACCCGCGCGTCTGGTCGATCGCCTCGGAGATGAACTGTGCCGGGTACCGGCTCTCGAACAGCTCCTTGTTCTTGTACGGGTAGCCCCACTGCGCGAAGGGCATCGAACCCGAGTCGTACCAGGCGTCGATCACCTCGGGCACGCGCGTGGCAGTCCTGCCGCAGCCGTCGTGACGGCAGGCGAAGGTGACGTCGTCGATGTACGGGCGGTGCGGGTCCAGGCCGGCCTGGTCGGTGCCGGTCAGCTCGGTCAGCTCCGCGCGGGAGCCGACGCAGGTGAGGTGGTCGTCCGCACAGCGCCAGATCGGCAGCGGGGTGCCCCAGTAGCGGTTGCGGGACAGCGCCCAGTCGATGTTGTTGTTCAGCCAGTCGCCGAAGCGGCCGTGCTTGACCGTCTCCGGGAACCAGTTGGTGTGCTCGTTCTCCTGGATCAGGCGGTCCTTGATCGCCGTGGTGCGGATGTACCAGGAGGGCTGCGCGTAGTAGAGCAGCGCGGTGTGGCAGCGCCAGCAGTGCGGGTAGCTGTGCTCGTACGGGATGTGCTTGAAGAGCAGACCGCGCTGCTGGAGGTCCTCGGTGAGCTTCTCGTCCGCCTTCTTGAAGAAGACGCCGCCGACCAGTGGGACGTCCTCCTCGAAGGTGCCGTCGGGCCGGACCGGGTTCACCACCGGCAGGCCGTACGACCGGCAGACCCTGAGGTCGTCCTCGCCGAAGGCGGGGGACTGGTGGACCAGACCCGTGCCGTCCTCGGTCGTGACGTACTCGGCGTTCACCACGTAGTGGGCCGGCTCCGGGAACTCCACGAGCTCGAACGGACGCTGATACGTCCAGCGCTCCATCTCGGCGCCCGTGAAGGACTGGCCGGTGGTCTCCCAGCCCTCGCCGAGCGCCTTGGCGACGAGCGGCTCGGCGACGACGAGCTTCTGCTCGCCGTCGGTCGCGACCACGTAGGTCACCTCGGGGTGCGCGGCGACCGCCGTGTTGGACACCAGGGTCCACGGGGTCGTCGTCCACACCAGGAGCGCGGCCTCGCCGGCGAGCGGTCCGGAGGTGAGCGGGAAACGGACGTACACGGACGGGTCCACGACCGTCTCGTAGCCCTGCGCCAGCTCATGGTCGGACAGGCCGGTGCCGCAGCGCGGGCACCAGGGGGCGACGCGGTGGTCCTGGACCAGCAGGCCCTTGTTGAAGATCTCCTTCAGCGACCACCAGACGGACTCCACGTACTCGGGGTCCATGGTCCGGTAGGCGTCGTCCAGGTCGACCCAGTAGCCCATGCGGGTCGTCAGCTCGGCGAAGGCGTCGGTGTGCCGGGTCACCGACTCGCGGCACTTGGCGTTGAACTCGGCGATGCCGTACGTCTCGATGTCCTGCTTGCCGGAGAAGCCCAGCTCCTTCTCGACCGCCAGCTCCACCGGGAGGCCGTGACAGTCCCAGCCGGCCTTGCGGGCCACGTGGTAGCCGCGCATGGTGCGGAAGCGGGGGAAGACGTCCTTGAAGACCCGCGCCTCGATGTGGTGGGCGCCGGGCATGCCGTTCGCGGTGGGCGGGCCCTCGTAGAACACCCACTCCGGGCGGCCCTCGGACTGCTCCAGGCTCTTGGCGAAGATCTTCTGGTCGCGCCAGAAGTCGAGCACGGCGTGCTCAAGCGCGGGCAGGTCGACCTGGGCGGGCACCTGGCGGTACGTCGGCGCTGTCATCTGCGAGCATCCTCCAACGGACTTGCTGCCTTCCGTCGGAGGGACGAGAGCCTTCAATCCTGCTACGCCGTGTGCGGCGCGCTCCCGCGGTACCACCCTCCTTGGCCCCTCGTCGCGCCGTACGCGCCGGTGGGCCCCCTCATTGGGGTCGCGAAGCCGGCTCTACTCGCCGTGGTCCTCCACGGCTTTCTTCCGGCGGCTCCGGGGTGATCTTCACGTCGCGCTCGCCCCCGGGCTCACACCGTCCCCGGGTCGCTCTGGGCTGCGTACGTCGCTACTCGTCCCCATCCACGCTTTTCGCTCCGCCCAGTGTACGGCGCCGCACGGACAGCGGCCGACCGCTTTTCGCGGCCCGTGCGGGGCACCGCCGGAGCGGCCGCGGGGCGGCGGCGGGATGACCCGAATGGCGAGGGGTGCGGGTGCGCGCATCCGGGCGCGCCCGGCTCGGCGGATTACCCGGCGGGGAGCTGGGCACAACGGATGCAGGTCCGCTGCGCGGGGGGTGCGGGCGGGCGAATCGGGCGGTGTGCCCCGTTGCCGCGGGACTCAAGTCGATTTATCGTCCCAGCACGATTCGCGGGCAAGATCACAATATGTGAAGGGGTCGCGGCCATGGTGGCGAAGAAGACCGCCGTACAGCAGCCGGCGACCGGCCGCTCCGAGGGAGCAGGCCGCAAGAAGACCACGCGCGCGGGTGTCGCCTCGGCCGGCGGGGCGGGACCGGTGAAAACGGTCCGGACCCGCGCCGACGGAGCAGCACGCTCCGAGCGCCCTCCGGCCAGCACCGCACCCGTCGATGCGGCGGGGAAGCCGCCCGGCGAGGAACCGGGCGCTGCCACGAAGCGGGCGCCCGACGCGGCGCAGGAGGGCGAGCGGAAGAGGGGCTCCACGGCGCGGAGGGGCTCTGCGGCGGAGGCGGCGACGGGCACGGCCGCCGCGCACGCCGGGAAGGGCACGGTGGCCGGGAAGGCCGCGGGACGTGCTTCTGCCGGGAAGGCCGGGGCGGGCGCGTCGCCCGGGAAGACCGGGAGGAAGACGGCGCACGGCGAGGCGGACGCGAAGCCTGCCGCCGGCAAGGCGGGCTCCGGCAAGGCCGCGACCGAGGCTGGGGTGGTCGAGGAGGCCGCGGCCGGGAGGACGGCGGGCAAGAAGGCCGCGGCCGGGGACGCGGTGGCCAGGCAGGCTGCGGCTGGTAAGACGGCTGGGAAGAAGGCGGGCGCCGGGAAGGCCGCGGCCAAGGCTGGGGCGGTCGAGGAGGCCGCGGCCGGGAGGACGACGGCCGAGGAGTCGGCACCGAAGAGGGCTGCGGCCAAGGAGGCTGCGGCCAGGAAGGGCGCGGCGAAGGAGAGGGCCGGCAAGGACTCGGCCGCGAAGGCGGGGGCCGGGAAGGGCGCGGTGAAGGAGACGGCCGGCAAGGACTCGGCCGCGAAGGCGGGGGCCGGGAAGGCAACGGCCGAGGCGGGCGTCAAGGGGACCGCTGCCGGCCGGAAGGGGGCCGGGAAGGGCGCCGTCGCTGAGAAGGGGGGCGAGAAGGTGATGGAGGCGGCCTCCGAGGCGGCGGCCGCCGAGGAGAGCGTCGCCGGTGGAGTCGCGAAGAGGGCTGCCAGGAAGGCCGTCGGCAAGAAGACGGCCGGCGAGGGCGTCTCCACGGGGGCTGCCGGGAAGAGCACGGCCAAGAAAGCGGGCGCGGCGCGGGCCGCGAAGCAGACGGGAGCCACGACGGTGGTTGCGAAGAAGACTCCTGGCACGGCCACGGCGGAGCAGACCGCCGTTCCCAAGGCGCGAGGCGCCGCGGCGGAGCCCGGCGAGCTGGCGGTGCGCCCGGGCGAGGACCCCTGGACCCCGGAAGAGGTCGCGGAGGCCCGTGCCGAGCTGCAGTCCGAGGCGGAGCGGCTGCGGACCGAGATCAGCTCCTCCGAGGCCTCCCTGGTGGGCCTGATGCGGGACTCCGGGGACGGGGCCGGTGACGACCAGGCCGACACCGGCACCAAGAACATCACGCGCGAGCACGAGATGGCGCTGGCCGCCAACGCGCGCGAGATGCTCGTCCAGACGGAGCGCGCCCTGGAACGGCTCGACGCGGGCACCTACGGCCTGTGCGAGAACTGCGGAAACCCCATCGGCAAGGCCCGCATGCAGGCGTTCCCGCGGGCCACGCTGTGCGTGGAGTGCAAGCAGAAGCAGGAACGTCGCTCCTGACCGAGGGCCCGCCGGGACGTGCCGTAGTCTCGTCCTCAGTCAGGCACCTAGGTTGAGGGACTCACGTGGCAGAGGCGGAGCGCATCATCGGTACGCCGGACACCCCGGACGACAGCGGCGAGCAGACGTCCGGTGTGCCCGGTGCGGGTGAGCAGGGGGCGACGGCGCCGCAGCGGACCGGGCGCGGGCGCCGGATCGCGGTGCTGTTCGCGGTGGCCGCGTTCGCGTACGCCCTCGACCTGATCAGCAAGATGATCGTGGTCGCGAAGCTGGAGCACCACGCCCCGATCGAGGTGATCGGGGACCTGCTGGAGCTGCACGCCATCCGCAATCCGGGTGCGGCCTTCGGCTTCGGTGCGGCCTTCACGATCATCTTCACGCTCATCGCGGCCGCCGTGATCGTGGTGATCATCCGGCTGGCCCGAAAGCTCTACAGCTTCCCCTGGGCGGTCGCCCTCGGCCTGCTGCTCGGCGGCGCGCTCGGCAACCTCACCGACCGGATCTTCCGGGAGCCCGGGATCTTCCAGGGCGAGGTCGTGGACTTCATCGCGCCCAGGGGCTTCGCGGTGTTCAACCTGGCCGACTCGGCGATCGTGTGCGGCGGCATCCTGATCGTGCTGCTGTCCTTCCGCGGTCTGGACCCCGACGGCACCGTCCACAAGGACTGACGCCGACCGCGTCGCGGGGGCGTTGTCCACAGGCTCGTTCGGGGCCGTCGGAGCCGTCCGGCATACTCGTCGGGTGAGCACGATTCCCGAGATCCGTACCCTGCCCGTGCCCGACGGCCTGGAGGGCGAGCGCGTCGACGCCGCCATCTCCCGCATGTTCGGCTTCTCCCGCACCAAGGCGGCGGAGCTGGCCGCGGCCGGCAAGGTCCACGTCGACGGGACGGTGGTCGGCAAGTCGGAGCGGGTGCACGGAGGCGCCTGGCTCGAGGTCGAGATGCCCCAGGCACCCGCGCCCGTGCAGGTGGTCGCGGAGCCGGTCGAGGGCATGGAGATCGTGCACGACGACGATGACGTGGTCGTGATCGTCAAGCCGGTCGGTGTGGCCGCGCACCCCTCGCCGGGCTGGAGCGGCCCGACCGTCATCGGCGGCCTCGCCGCCGCCGGGTACCGGATCTCCACCTCCGGCGCCGCCGAGCGCCAGGGCATCGTGCACCGCCTGGACGTCGGCACCTCCGGCCTGATGGTCGTCGCGAAGTCCGAGTACGCGTACACGTCGCTCAAGCGCCAGTTCAAGGAGCGCACGGTCGACAAGCGCTACCACACCCTCGTCCAGGGCCACCCGGACCCGACGAGCGGCACGATCGACGCCCCCATCGGCCGCCACCCCAACCACGACTACAAGTGGGCGGTCACGGCCGAGGGCAAGCCCTCCGTGACCCACTACGACCTCATCGAGGCCTTCCGCGCCGCCTCCCTGCTCGACGTGAAGCTGGAGACCGGCCGCACCCACCAGATCCGCGTCCACATGTCCGCCCACCGCCACCCCTGCGTCGGCGACCTGACCTACGGCGCCGACCCGACCCTCGCCAAGCGGCTGCATCTGACCCGCCAGTGGCTGCACGCGGTGCGGCTCGGTTTCGAGCACCCCGGGGACGGGCAGTGGGTGGAGTTCGCCTGCGACTACCCGGAGGACCTGCGGAGCGCCCTCGACCAGGTCCGCGAGGAGACGTGGGCGTGAGCACGCCGTACACCGTCCGGATCGCCGAGGACCCCGCCGACCGCGAGGCCTGCTTCGCGGTGCGCAAGAGCGTCTTCGTCGTCGAGCAGGGCGTCCCGCAGGACATCGAGTACGACGCGTACGACGCCGTGGCCGTGCATGTGCTGGCGGTCCGCGAGGACGGCCTGCCGCTCGGCACCGGCCGCCTGCTGTACGGCGAGGCGGCCGCGGAGAAGACCGGCGGGGACGTCTCGGTGGGCTCCCTGGGGCGGCTCGCCGTCGCCCGTGAGGCACGCGGGCTGGGCGTCGGTGTGGCCCTGGTGCGGGCCATCGAGGAGGCGGCACGCGTGCGTGGCCTGGCCGCGGTGGACCTGCACGCACAGACCCACGCCCTGGGCTTCTACGAGCGCCTCGGCTACGAGGCGTACGGCCCGGAGTACCCGGAGGCCGGGATCCCGCACCGGGCGATGCGGCGCGTCCTGTAGCCGAGGCGCCGTGACGGCCGGGGCGCTCAGGGCCGTGGCAGGCTGGACGCCTGCCGTGTGATCGTCGACCCCCGGAGCGCCGGCCGTGGATCAGTTGGCTCTGTTGTTCGTGGTGCTGCTCGGGGCCCTGGTGAGCGTCCCGGTGGGCGAACGGTTCGGGTTGCCGGCGCCGGTGCTGATGACCGTGCTCGGCGGGGTCCTGGCGGTGGCCGACTTCGTGCCCGACGTGGACATCCCGCCCGAGCTGATCCTGCCCGGACTGCTGCCGCCGCTGCTCTACGCCGCCGTACGCCGGACCTCGTGGCGGCAGTTCGCGGCCAACAAGCGGCCGATCTTCCTGCTGGCCGTCGCCCTGGTCTTCGTGACGACGATCTGCGTGGCCGCCGTCGCCCATGCGATCGTGCCCGGCCTGCCGGTCGCCGCCGCCGTCGCGCTGGGCGCGCTGATCGCGCCGCCCGACCCGGTCGCGGCCACCGCCGTCGCCGGGCAGCTCGGGCTGCCGCGCCGCCTGGTGTCGATCCTGGAGGGCGAGGGACTCTTCAACGACGTCACGGCCATCGTGCTCTACCACGTGGCGATCGCCGCCGCCGTGAGCGGGGAGTTCTCGGCCTGGCACGCCGGTCTCGACCTGGTCCTGTCGGCCGTGGTCGCGGTCGCGGTGGGGCTGACGCTCGGCTGGGGCGCGAACAAGCTGATGGACCTGCTCGGCGACCCCACCCTGCAGATCGGGATGACCCTGCTGGTGCCGTACGCCTCCTACGTGCTCGCGGAGGTGCTGCAGGGGTCCGGGGTGCTCGCCGTGCTCACCACGGCCCTCTTCCTCGCCGAGTACGCCACCGACGCCGACGACGTGATGACCCGGCTGGCCGGGTACACCTTCTGGGACATCGTCGACACGCTCGTCACCGGTGTCGCCTTCGGGCTGATCGGTCTCGAACTGCACAACGCGATCAGGACGGCGACCGGGCGCTGGGGCGAGCTGCTCGGCTGGGCCGCCGTCATCGTCTGCGTCGTCGTCCTCGTACGGCTGCTGTGGCTGATGCCCGCGACCTGGCTGACCAAGCGGCTGCACGCCCGGCGGGACTACGACGAGGACATCCCGGTGAGCTGGCGGGAGACCGTGGTGATGTGGTGGTCCGGGATGCGCGGGGTGGCTTCGGTGGCGCTGGCGCTGGCGATCCCCCTCCGGACGGACGACGGATCTCCCTTTCCCAAGCGCGACGAGATCGTCTTCATCGCCTTCGGGGTGATCATCGCCACGCTGGTGCTGCAGGGGCTGACCCTGCCCTGGCTGGTGAAGCGGCTCGGGGTGCGGGCGGACTCCGAGCGGGAGAAGGAGTTCGAGGAGGAGCTGGCGCGACGGGCCACGAAGGCCGCCAGGCGGAGGCTGCGGGAGATCGAGCAGGTGGAGGAGTTGCCGGAGGAGCTGGCGGAGCAGATGTTGCGGCGGGCCTTCGACATCGGGATCCGGATCAGCCCGGACCTGGGGGAGGCGGAGCGGCGGGAGGCGCATCAGCAGAGGGAGCGGCGGGTGAAGCGGGTGAGGCGGATCCAGGGGGAGATGATGAGTGCGGCCCGGCACGAGGTGCTGGCCGCACGGAGTGAGCCGGGGGCGGATCCGGAGATCGTCGACCGGGTGCTGAGGCATCTCGATGTGCGGAGCCTGCGCTGAGACTTCCGCTCCCAGGACTTTCTCTCCCACCGCGCACATCGGCTCCCTGCGACCCTCGTCAACGGTGCTGCCGGGCCGAGCCGTTGGGGGAGCGTGCGGGCTGCCACGGCGGGACGGCCGCCTCCGCCGTGTTGACGCGGGGCAGGGCGTAGGGGTGTTCGGCCGTCAGCCAGGTGATCATCTGCTCGCGGACCGTGACCCGGACCGTCCAGATGTCGTCCGCGTCCTTCGCGGTCACCAGGGCGCGGACCTGGATGGTGTTCGGAGTGGCGTCCGTCACATAGAGGTTGGAGGTGCGGCCGTCCCAGGCCGGACACCGGCGCAGGATGTCGCGGAGCCTCTCGCGCATCGCCTCGATCGGCGCGCTGTGGTCGAGGTGCCAGAAGACGGTGCCCGTCATCTGCGGGGTGCCCCGGGACCAGTTCTCGAAGGGCTTGGAGGTGAAGTACGACACCGGCATCGTGATCCGGCGCTCGTCCCAGGTGCGGACCGTCAGGAAGGTCAGGGTGATCTCCTCGACGGTGCCCCACTCGCCGTCCACCACCACCGTGTCGCCGATGCGCACCATGTCACCGAAGGCGATCTGCAGCCCCGCGAACATGTTCGACAGTGTCGACTGGGCGGCGACACCGGCGACGATGCCGAGGATGCCGGCGGAGGCCAGCAGCGAGGCGCCGGCCGCGCGCATCGCCGGGAACGTCAGCAGCATCGAGGCGCTCGCCACCACGATCACGATCGCGGAGACCACCCGCATGATCAGCTCCACCTGGGTGCGGACCCGGCGCACCCGGGCGGCGTCCGGGTGGGCGCGCGCGTACCGGGCGTAGGAGGTCTCGACGACCGCGGCGGCGATCCGGATCACCAGCCAGGCCGTGGACCCGATCAGCACCAGCGTCAGGGCCCGGCCCACGCCGGTCTGATGCCGCTGCAGCAGGTTCGAGTGGTCGTAGGAGCCTCTGAGCAGGGCGGTGCACAGGACGAGGTGATAGGGGATGCGGCCGCGCCGCAGCAGGCCCCACAGCGGTGTGTCGGGGTTTCGTTCGTCGGCCTTGCGCAGCAGCCGGTCCGTGGCCCAGCCGATGGCCAGGGTGAGCAGTACCGAGCCGCCGAGCACGATCAGGGGGCGGAGCACGTTCTCCATGCCTTCGCGTCTTACCAGGCTCGCGGGCTCCTGAACCTGTCTCTTCGCGGCGACACCCGCAGGAGGCCGCGCTACGGCGTTGTCGCACCCGGCTGGCACCATGGCCTCATGAACATCATGCTCTTGCACTCGGCCTACGGGCTCAGGCCCGCGGTGCGCGAGGCCGCGGACCGGCTGCGCGCGGCGGGCCACGAGGTGTGGACGCCGGACCTCTTCGAGGGGCGCACGTTCGACACGGTCGAGGAGGGGATGGAGTTCAAGGAGCGGATCGGCAAGGAGGAGTTGCTGAAGCGGGCCGTGCTGGCCGCCGCACCGTATTCGGAGCGGGGGCTCGTCTACGCCGGCTTCTCGCTCGGCGCCTCCATCGCGCAGACCCTGGCCCTCGGCGACGAGAAGGCGCGCGGCCTGCTGCTCCTGCACGGCACCTCGGACCTCGCGCCGAACGCCCAGGCGGACGAGCTGCCCGTGCAGTTGCACGTGGCCGAGCCGGACCCGTTCGAGACGGACGACTGGCTGAGCGCCTGGTACCTGCAGATGGGCCGGGCCGGGGCCGATGTGGAGGTCTACCGGTACGCGGGCGCCGGGCACCTCTACACCGACCCCGGACTGCCGGACTACGACCGGGAGGCCGCCGAGGCCACCTGGCGGGTGGCGCTCGGCTTCCTCGACGGCCTGCCGACGGCGTAGGCAGCAAGTGACCCGGGCCTGCTGTCAGCCTCGATCACCCGCGTTGCCGGGCGTCGGGAACCTCAGCCCGGGAAGCACTCCTTGGGCGGGTGCACCAACGACATGAAGTGCCCGGACCACACCCAGGCCGTCGGCTGGGAGTCGTAGATCCGGAACCACCGCTCCCCCGAGGGGGTCTTGGTGGTCGAGCACTGGATCCGCAGGGTCGTCTTGAACGGCTCGACGCGGTACCTCGTCGACGAGTCGGTGGGCTTCGCGTATGTGGGCGCGCCGTGGGTGTCCAGCACGGTCAGGTTGACGAAGGCCGGCGCCGCCGCCGGGGCTGCCTGAGCCTGAGTGACGGAGGCGAGTCCGGCGAAGGTCAGGGCAGCCGCGATCGTCGCGGTCTTCTTCACGGCACCTTGGGGGTGGCCATGTGTCTTCAATCAAAAGGGTGGTGACGAGTTGTCAGCCACCCCTTCTGATGTCGGAAGTCTCGCGCTGGTTGCTCGGACCGGCCGCAGTGATCGGCTACACCGGGGAGTAGGTCCGTTCGACCTTCTGCGTGCCGCTGCGGGTGGAGTAGGAGCGCACCCACTGGGAGGTCGCGTTCGCGTCGGTGCGGTCGGACAGGACGTAGTAGTCCATCTGCGCACGGTCGGTGGTGATGTCCAGGACGCCGTAGCCGTGGCGGTCCGTGTCCACCCAGTGGACGTGCCGGTTGGCCGCCCTGATGACCGGTGAGGCGATCGCCGAGACGGTGCCCTCGGGGACCTTCACGATGTCGTCGAGGTTGTCCGAGGTCACCGAGGTGACGACGAACTCGGTGGCCGCCGAGGCCGACAGCGGGTAGGTGCCCGCGTCCACCGGCACGTCGTTGGCCCACGCCATGTGGATGTCACCGGTCAGGAAGACGGTGTTGCCGATGGCGTTGGAGCGCAGGTGGTCCAGCAGCTCGCGGCGGTCGTCGGTGTAGCCGTCCCACTGGTCGGTGTTGGCGGCGATCCCCTCCTGCGGCAGCCCGAGCAGCTTGGCGAGCGGCTTGAGCAGGTCGGCGGAGAGCGAGCCGAAGGAGAACGGCGAGATCATCACCGAGTTGCCGACCAGCCGCCACTTGGTGTCGGAGGCCTTCAATCCGGCCTTCAGCCAGTCGAGCTGGGCCCGGCCGGTGATCGTACGGTCCGGGTCGTCCACCGAGCCGCTCGCCGTGGCGGCCTGCTGGGAGCGGAAGGAGCGCAGGTCCAGCAGGGAGAGGTCGGCGAGCTTGCCGAAGCGCAGCCGGCGGTAGGTGGTACCGGCGATCGCGGGGCGGACCGGCATCCACTCGAAGTAGGCCTGCTTGGCGGCGGCCTGACGGGCCGTCCAGGTGCCCTCGGCGCCCTCGGTGTGGTTGACCGCGCCGCCCGACCAGGCGTTGTCGGCGAACTCGTGGTCGTCCCAGATCGCGATGACCGGTGCCTTCAGGTGCAGCGCCTGCAGGTCGGGGTCGGTCTTGTACTTCGCGTGCCGGATCCGGTAGTCGGCGAGCGTGAGGATCTCGTTCGCGGGCGCGTGCGGGCGGACGACCGTGCCCCGGGCCGCGTACTCACCGGACTTGTACTCGTAGATGTAGTCGCCGAGGTGCAGCCAGGCGTCGAGGTCGGTGCGGGCCGCGAGGTGGCGGTAGGCGGAGAAGTAGCCGGCCTCCCAGTTGGCGCAGGAGACCACGCCGAAGCGCAGGCCGGAGACGGCGGCGTCCGCCGCCGGCGCGGTGCGGGTACGCGCCACCGGGGAGTCCGTGCCGCCGGCCGAGAAGCGGAACCAGTAGTCGGTGGCGGGCTGGAGGCCGCGGATGTCGGCCTTGACCGTGTGGTCGGAGACGGCGGTCGCCGTGGTCGAGCCCTTGGCGACGACGTTCGTCAGCGCCTTGTCCCTGGCGACGACCCAGCTCACCTCGGTGTCCGGGCCGATCCCGGAGCCGGGTATCGCCTGCGGCGTGGGGGTCACCCGGGTCCACAGCAGGATGCCGTCGGGCAGCGGGTCACCGGAGGCGACGCCGTGCAGGAAGGCGGGGGCGTCCGTGGCGGCGCGCGCCGGCAGGGCGGCGGCGAGCGGGCCGGCCAGGACAGCAGTCGCCGCCGCGGCCTTGACGACCGTACGGCGGCGGGGCGACAGGGAGTTGAGGCGCTTGGCGGCCTCGGATGGCTTGTATCGACTGGTCACGACCGATCAGGTTACTGATCGGTACGCGTCAGAGCGGGCGAACTCCGAAAGTTCGCCCGCTCTTCACCTGAAGGCCGGTTTCCGGGGAGCCGTCAGCCCTTCATCGCCGCGTCCACAGCGCTGTTGAAGTCGGCCACCGTCAGGAGCACCTTGCCGCCGTTGAGCTGCTTGCCGTCCATGACGAAGCCCGGGGTACCGGTCACGCCGTCCTTGTTGTCGTCGAAGGTCTTCGACATGTGCACGGCCCAGGCGTCGTAGGTGCCCTTCCTGACCGCGTTCTGGAACTGGGTGTTGTTCTTGAGCGCGGTCACCGTGTCGGCGACCTTGATGAGGTAGCTGTCGTCCTTGAACTTGTCGGTCTGCTCGTCCGGGTGCCACTTCGCGGAGTACAGCGCGGCCTTGTACTGGAGGAACGCCTCGGGGCTGACGTTCAGCGCGGCGCCCAGGGCACTCAGGGCGTTCTTGGAGCCCTCACCGTTGTCCTTGTTGTCGATGAACGTGGCGCCGACGTACTGGTACTTGAACTTGCCGTCGTCGATGTCCTTCTTCAGGGTCGAGCCGACCGTCTGCTCGAACTGGGCGCACACGGGGCAGCGCGGGTCCTCGTACATCTTGAGGGTCTTCTTGGCGCTGTCCTTGCCGATGACGACGGTGGTGCCGTTCGTGCCCGTGGTGTTGGCCGGGGCGACGACCTTGGCGTCCTTCAGGCCCTCCCAGTAGCTGGGCTTGTTCATCTGGACGACGGCGTAGCCGATGCCGCCGGCGGCGGCCAGCACGCCCACGACCGAGGCGGCCACGATGACCTGCCGCCTGGCCCTGTCGCGCTTGGCCTGCCGCTCGCGCTCCTGGCGCAGCCGCTCCCGGGCCGCCGTCTTCGCCGACTGGCTGTTCCGCTTGCTCATGTTGGTGATCTCCATGTGGGACGCGCACACGTCGTACGCGGGATACGTATGGGGGACTGAACGTGCTCAGATGAATGCCGGTGAGCACGGCGGTCCACGCCGTCCCAGGGAGTGCACGAGGAGCCGGTCGCGCGCGGTGACCGGCCGGGGGGCCGGGCGCGGCAGCCGGCGCGGCGGCAGGAGCCGTACGGCGACAGCGGCCACCGCCAGCAGCAGCGGCCGGAACGTGGTGGCGGCGACCGCGCGCAGCAGCTGGGTCAGGGCACGCTCGCCCCGGCGCAGCCAGGCGGCGGCCAGCAGGCCCACGCCGATGTGCGCGGCGAGCAGCAGCCAGGCGGCGGCCGGGCTGGCGTGCGCGAGCAGTGCCGTGCCGCCGTGGCCCGAGGCGCCGGTCACCCGGGCCAGCTGCGTACCCACGCCGCCCTGGCACAGCACGTCCAGGCCGAGGGCGCGCAGCGGTCCGGCGACCGGCCCGCCCGCCTTGCCGTAACAGGCGTGCTGGCCGGTGGTGAAGACCGTGTCCGCGGCCAGCTCCAGCGGGATCAGCAGGGCCGCGATCCGGCCGAAGCCACGCTCGCGGCCCGCCAGTGCGTACGCGGTCAGGAACACGCCGGTGGCGACCGCGGCGACGGTCGACACCGGCAGCGGGGCCCTGGACAGCAGAACGTGCGACGCGGTGCTGAGCGTCACGACCACGGCCGTGAACAGCGCCGCGCGCACGGCTCTGAGCTGGGTCCCGGATATGTCCATAGCGAAAGCAGAGTCTGTCACGTACGCGAGTAGGAGGCCCCTAAAGACTGCCTGTGAGTGTGCGAGGTTACAGCCCCGGAATCCGGCCGTTGCGGAACAGGTCGACGAAGATCTGGTGGTCGGCACGCGCGCGTGCGCCGTACCCGTGCGCGAAGTCCACCAGCAGGGGTGCGAAGCCCTCCTCGTCGGCCGCGATCGCCGCGTCGATGGCCCGCTCGGTGGAGAACGGCACCAGGGACTCGCCGGAGGTGTCGTCCGCCGCCGCGTGCATCGTGGCCGTGGCCCGGCCGAGGTCGGCGACGACGGCCGCGATCTCCTCCGGGTCGTCGATGTCGCTCCAGTCCAGGTCGACCGCGTACGGCGAGACCTCGGCGACCAGCTGGCCCGCGCCGTCCAGCTCGGTCCAGCCCAGCCACGGGTCCGCGTGCGCCTGCAGGGCGCGCTGGGAGATCACCGTGCGGTGGCCCTCGTGCTGGAAGTACTCCGCGATCGCCGGGTCCGTGATGTGCCGGGAGACGGCCGGGGTCTGGGCCTGCTTGATGTAGATCACGACGTCGTTCTCCAGGGCGTCGCTGTGGCCCTCCAGCAGGATGTTGTACGACGGCAGGCCGGCCGAGCCGATGCCGATGCCGCGACGGCCCACGACGTCCTTCACCCGGTACGAGTCCGGGCGGGCCAGGGAGGAGTCCGGGAGGGTCTCCAGGTAGCCGTCGAACGCCGCCAGCACCTTGTAGCGGGTGGCGGCGTCCAGCTCGATGGAGCCGCCGCCCGATGCGAAGCGGCGCTCGAAGTCGCGGATCTCGGTCATCGAGTCCAGCAGCTCGAAGCGGGTCAGCGAGCGGGCGTCACGCAGTGCGTCCAGCAGGGGACCCTGCGCGGTGTCCAGCGTGAACGGCGGCACCTCGTCGCTCTTGGCACCCGTGGCCAGGGCGTGGATGCGCTCGCGGTAGGCGGCCGCGTAGATCGTCACCAGCTCGGTGATCTGCTCGTCGCCGAGTGCCTTCGCGTACCCGATGAGCGCGACGGAGGCGGCGAAGCGCTTCAGGTCCCAGGTGAACGGGCCGACGTAGGCCTCGTCGAAGTCGTTGACGTTGAAGACCAGGCGGCCGTTGGAGTCCATGTAGGTGCCGAAGTTCTCGGCGTGCAGGTCGCCGTGGATCCACACCTGCGAGGTGCGGTCGTCCAGGTACGGGCCGCCGCGCTTCGACCCGAACTCCGTGTTCGCAGTGAGGTCGTGGTAGAAGAGGGCCGCCGTGCCCCGGTAGAAGGCGAACGCCGAGGCCGCCATCTTCCGGAACTTCACCCGGAACGCGGCCGGGTCGGCGGCCAGGAGCCGGCCGAAGGCGGTGTCGAAGACGGCGAGGATCTCCTCGCCGCGCTGCTCGTCGTTGAGCTGGGGTACCGACATCGCGGGGTGCCTCCTGGTGCAGGACGGGTGGTGCTGGAATGTGCATGAAGGGGTGCGACAGCGCTTCCGCCGTCTCCAACGGGCGACGCCTGGCGGGAGTGCCCGGTTCCCGCACGAAGGTACGTCCGGATCGCCCGCGGGTGTCAGTGCCGGGGCATAGACTTCGACGCTGTCCCCCAGACCGTCCGCAGTCGGTCCACAGCCGGTCGGAAGATCGTAGACGCCTGTTTCCCTTGGAGGCCGAAACCGTGTCAAAGCCGCCCTTCACGCACCTGCACGTCCACACCCAGTACTCACTGCTGGACGGTGCCGCGCGGCTCAAGGACATGTTCAACGCCTGCAACGAGATGGGCATGACGCACATCGCCATGTCCGACCACGGCAACCTCCACGGCGCGTACGACTTCTTCCATACCGCGAAGAAAGCCGGAATCACCCCGATCATCGGGATCGAGGCGTATGTCGCCCCCGAGTCCCGGCGCAACAAGCGCAAGATCCAGTGGGGCCAGCCGCACCAGAAGCGCGACGACGTCTCCGGTTCCGGTGGTTACACCCACAAGACGATGTGGGCCGTGAACAGCACGGGCCTGCACAACCTCTTCCGGCTCTCCTCGGACGCGTACGCCGAGGGCTGGCTCCAGAAGTGGCCCCGGATGGACAAGGAGACGATCGCCCAGTGGTCCGAGGGGATCGTGGCCTCCACCGGCTGCCCCTCCGGCGAGCTCCAGACGCGGCTGCGCCTCGGGCAGTACGACGAGGCCCTGAAGGCCGCCGCCGACTACCAGGACATCTTCGGCAAGGACCGCTACTTCCTGGAGCTGATGGACCACGGCATCGAGATCGAGCACCGGGTCCGCGACGGACTCCTCGAGATCGGCAAGAAGCTCGGCATCCCGCCGCTGGTGACGAACGACTCGCACTACACGTACGCGCACGAGGCGACCGCCCACGACGCCCTGCTGTGCATCCAGACCGGCAAGAACCTCTCCGACCCCGACCGCTTCAAGTTCGACGGCACCGGCTACTACCTGAAGTCCACGGACGAGATGTACGCCATCGACTCCTCGGACGCCTGGCAGGAGGGCTGCGCCAACACCCTCCTCGTCGCCGAGATGGTCGACACGACCGGCATGTTCGAGGCCAAGAACCTCATGCCGAAGTTCGACATCCCCGACGGCTACACCGAGGTCACCTGGTTCAAGGAGGAGGTCCGCCGCGGGATGGAGCGCCGCTTCCCGGGCGGCATCCCCGACGACCGGCAGAAGCAGGTCGAGTACGAGATGGACGTCATCATCCAGATGGGGTTCCCGGGCTACTTCCTCGTGGTCGCCGACTTCATCATGTGGGCCAAGAACAACGGCATCGCGGTGGGCCCCGGCCGAGGCTCCGCGGCCGGCTCGATCGTCGCCTACGCCATGGGCATCACCGACCTCGACCCGATCCCGCACGGCCTGATCTTCGAGCGGTTCCTCAACCCCGAGCGCGTCTCCATGCCCGATGTCGACATCGACTTCGACGAGCGCAGGCGCGTCGAGGTGATCAGGTACGTGACCGAGAAGTACGGCGCCGACAAGGTCGCCATGATCGGCACCTACGGCAAGATCAAGGCCAAGAATGCGATCAAGGACTCCGCGCGCGTCCTGGGCTACCCGTACGCCATGGGCGACCGGCTCACCAAGGCGATGCCCGCCGACGTCCTCGGCAAGGGCATCGACCTGAACGGCATCACCGACCCCTCGCACCCGCGCTACAGCGAGGCGGGCGAGATCCGCGCGATGTACGAGAACGAGCCCGACGTGAAGAAGGTCATCGACACCGCCAAGGGCGTCGAGGGCCTGGTCCGGCAGATGGGTGTGCACGCGGCCGGCGTGATCATGTCCAGCGAGACCATCACCGAGCACGTCCCCGTGTGGGTGCGGCACACCGACGGTGTGACCATCACGCAGTGGGACTACCCGAGCTGTGAGTCGCTCGGCCTGCTGAAGATGGACTTCCTGGGCCTGCGCAACCTCACGATCATGGACGACGCCGTCAAGATGGTGAAGTCCAACAAGGGGGTCGACATCGACCTCCTGGGCCTCCCGCTCGACGACCCGACGACCTTCGAACTGCTCCAGCGCGGCGACACCCTCGGCGTCTTCCAGTTCGACGGCGGCCCCATGCGCTCGCTGCTGCGTCTGATGAAGCCCGACAACTTCGAAGACATCTCCGCCGTGTCGGCCCTGTACCGCCCGGGCCCGATGGGCATGGACTCGCACACCAACTACGCGCTGCGCAAGAACAAGCTCCAGGAGATCACCCCGATCCACAAGGAGCTGGAGGAGCCCCTCGAGGAGGTCCTGGCCGTCACCTACGGCCTGATCGTCTACCAGGAGCAGGTGCAGAAGGCCGCCCAGATCATCGCGGGCTACTCGCTCGGCGAGGCCGACATCCTGCGCCGCGTGATGGGCAAGAAGAAGCCCGAGGAACTGGCCAAGAACTTCACCATCTTCCAGGCCGGCGCCCAGAAGAACGGCTACAGCGACGAGGCCATCCAGGCCCTGTGGGACGTGCTGGTCCCCTTCGCCGGCTACGCGTTCAACAAGGCCCACTCCGCCGCGTACGGCCTGGTCTCCTACTGGACCGCCTACCTCAAGGCGAACTACCCCGCCGAGTACATGGCCGCCCTGCTGACCTCGGTCAAGGACGACAAGGACAAGTCGGCGATCTACCTCAACGAGTGCCGCCGCATGGGCATCAAGGTGCTCCCGCCGAACGTCAACGAGTCGGTGCACAACTTCGCCGCCCAGGGCGACGACGTGATCCTCTTCGGCCTGGAGGCCGTGCGCAACGTCGGCAGCAACGTGGTCGAGTCGATCATCAAGAGCCGCAAGGCGAAGGGCAAGTACGCCTCCTTCCCCGACTACCTCGACAAGGTCGAGGCGGTCGCGTGCAACAAGCGCACCACGGAATCCCTGATCAAGGCCGGCGCCTTCGACACCATGGGGCACACCCGCAAGGGCCTCACCGCGCAGTACGAGCCGATGATCGACAACGTGGTCGCGGTCAAGCGCAAGGAGGCCGAGGGGCAGTTCGACCTCTTCGGCGGCATGGGCGAGGAGCAGAGCGACGAGCCCGGCTTCGGACTCGACGTGCAGTTCACGGACGAGGAGTGGGACAAGACCTATCTGCTCGCCCAGGAGCGGGAGATGCTCGGTCTGTACGTCTCCGACCACCCGCTGTTCGGCCTGGAGCACGTGCTGTCCGACAAGGCCGACGCGGGCATCGCCCAGCTCACCGGAGGTGAGCACGCGGACGGCGCGGTGGTCACCATCGGCGGCATCATCTCGGGCCTGCAGCGCAAGATGACCAAGCAGGGCAACGCCTGGGCGATCGCCACGGTCGAGGACCTCGCCGGTTCCATCGAGTGCATGTTCTTCCCGGCGACGTACCAGCTCGTGTCGACCCAACTCGTCGAGGACGCGGTCGTGTTCGTCAAGGGCAGGCTCGACAAGCGCGAGGACGTGCCGCGGCTGGTCGCGATGGAGCTCCAGGTGCCCGACCTGTCGAACGCGGGCACCAACGCGCCGGTGATCCTCACCATCCCCGCCGTCAAGGTCACCCCGCCGATGGTCAGCCGCCTCGGCGAGATCCTCAGCCACCACCGGGGCGAGAGCGAGGTCCGCATCAAGCTCCAGGGGCCGACGAAGACGACGGTGCTCCGGCTGGACCGGCACCGTGTGAAGCCGGATCCGGCGCTCTTCGGGGATCTGAAGGTGCTGCTCGGACCGTCCTGCCTGGCGGGCTGAGCCGATGCAGCGGGAAGGGGCGCACCCTCGGCGGGTGCGCCCCTTCCGTGTGCCTGGGCTTCAACTGCCCTTTAGTTGTGGCCGAAGCGCTGCTGCTTCTTACGCGCAACATCCGCCGGGCTGCCCGGGACGTGCATCGGGGACTCGTGCGTCTCCGAGGACGACCGCTGCGCGTGCTCCTGGGCCGGCTGGGCCTGCGAGCGCTGCTGCTGGCTGCCCTGCTTGCGGTTCTTGTTCTTGGCCATGGTGATCTGCCTCCTGTGGGGGATCTAGGGGCCAGGGCCGCGACCAGATTCACATAAGCTGACATCACGCGCATGTCGGATAATTACCGTGTGTAACAGGGTCGATGAGCCGGCGGTGTGCGCAAACGCCACGCCGAAGATCGAGTTCCGGCCGTTAACCCCCGCGCGGTCGGGCAGACTCGAAGGAAGTCCGAAGCAAAGGAAGTCCGGAGCAAGAGCATCCTGGGAAGAGGGTGAGTCGCGTGGACCGCTGCATCGTTCTGGTGGACGCCGGGTATCTGCTGGGAGCCGCCGCCAGCCTCCTCGCCGGTGAGCCCTCGAGGTCCCGGATCACCGTCGACCACGCCGCGTTGATCCAGGCCCTGCGCGAACGCGCGGAGTCGGAGACCGAGCGCCCGCTGCTGCGCATCTACTGGTTCGACGGCGCCCCCGACCGGGTCCCCCAGCCGGAGCACCGCCGGCTGCGCGTGATGCCTCGCGTGACCGTCCGGCTCGGCGCCCTCACCCGCAGTGACGGACGCTGGGCGCAGAAGGGCGTGGACGCCGCCATGCACGCCGAGCTGACCGAGCTGGCCCGCAACCGCGCCTGCTCCGACGTCGTCCTGGTCACCGGCGACGGCGATCTGCTGCCCGGCATGATGGCCGCCAAGGAACACGGCGTCGCCGTCCACCTGTGGGCCGTACAGGCCGCCGACGGGGACTACAACCAGTCCGAGGACCTGGTCGCCGAGGCCGACGAGCGGCGCGTACTGGACCGGGCCTGGATCACCCAGGCGGTCCGCGCCAAGGAGCTGACCGGCGTCTGCGCGCCCCAGCCCGCGCCGCGCCCCGAGATCGCCGCGATCCTCTCCGCGCCGCTGCCCGAGTCCTCGCTCGCCACGGCCGCCGAAGCACCCGCCGAGGAGGTCGCGCACGCGTCGGCCGCCTCGGCCGAGGCCGGAACCCAGGAGCGGGTGCCCGCCCCCAAGGGCGTGCCGACCCCCAAGGACCTCGCCGCGCTGCGCGCGCCCGGCGTGCAGGCCGTGCAGCATCCGGCGACCGCGACCCTCAGATGGTCCTCCGACAAGGGCTGGGTCGACCGGCCGGGCGGGGTCTCCGAGCCGCCCGAGATCGCCTCCATGCCGACGCTCGCCCAGGTCACCACCGCCGAGCAGCGCTGGGCCGACCGGGAGGAGGACATCACCACGGTCGGCGGCGACCCGTACGAGGTGGGCCAGGTCTTCGCCCGCCGCTGGATGTCCCGGCTCGGCGATCAGAGCCATCTGCAGCGGCTGTCCACGATGTACCCGCGCATCCCGCACCGCATCGACGGCGAGCTGCTGCGCTACGCCGCCCGCTTCGGGCTGCTCGCCCACAAGGACGACCAGATCGACGAGCACGATCGTTACGCCATCCGGGCGGGCTTCTGGCGGGAGATCGACGTGCCGGCCGCGGCCGAGCACGCCCCGGCCGGGGAGTGAGCCGGGACTTTCCCGGTGGCGGGACGGGAAGCCGGGGGACGGGAAGAGGCCCCAAAGGCGAGTAAAGGGGCCGGACCCCGTAGTCTCGTGCCTTGTGAGTACGCGCGTGGGACAGGCACTTCGGCATGACGAGGTCGTACGCGTGCGCGGGCTCAGCAAGACCTATCCGCCCGTGAAGGGGCGGCGCGGAACGCCGGGCGCGCCCGAGGTGCGGGCCACCGACGGCGTGGAACTGGACGTACGGCGCGGAGAGATCTTCGGGCTGCTCGGGCCCAACGGCGCCGGCAAGTCCACCCTCGTACGGCAGCTCACCGGGCTGCTGCGGCCGGACACCGGCAGCGTCGAGATCCTCGGCCACGACATCGTCAGGCACCCCGAGCGGGCCGCCCGGATCCTCGCCTACCTGGGGCAGGAGTCCTCCGCCCTGGACGAGCTGACCGTCGCGCTCGCCGCCGAGACCACCGGACGCCTGCGCGGCCTGGCCGTACGGCAGGCGCGCGCCGAGCGGGACGCCGTACTCGAGGAACTGGGCCTCACACCGATCGCCGGGCGGGCGCTGAAGAAGCTGTCCGGCGGACAGCGGCGGCTCGCCTGCTTCGCCGCCGCCCTGGTCGGCGAGCGGTCGCTGCTCGTGCTGGACGAACCCACCACCGGCATGGACCCGGTGGCCCGGCGCGCGGTGTGGGCGGCCGTGGACCGACGGCGGGCCGAGCGCGGTACGACCGTGCTGCTGGTCACCCACAACGTCATCGAGGCGGAGACCGTCCTCGACCGGGTCGCCGTGCTGGACCAGGGCCGGGTCATCGCCTGCGACACCCCGGCCGGGCTGAAGGAGCAGGTCTCCGGCGAGGTGCGGGTGGAACTGGTGTGGCGGGAGCGGGCGCCGCTGGACGTGCCCGAGGTCGCCGTGCTGCGCGAACGGGCCGTGGAGTCCGGCCGGCGCTGGACGCTCCGGCTCGCGCCCGAGGAGGCCCGGGCCGCCGTCGCCACGGTGACCGGCGGCGCCGCCTTCGCCGCGCTGGACGACTTCACACTCGCCACGCCCAGCCTGGAGGACGTCTACCTGGCGCTGGGCGGGGCGGCACGGCAGGGGCTGGTGAAGGCGTGAGCGCGAGGAACGCCGTACCCGTATGGTCCCTGTGGGACGGCGGCGCGGCTGCCGTAGGGAAGAGGAGCAGCTCGTCGTGAGTGTCGTACCCGCGGAGGTTCTGCAGGGCGGTGCCCGGGACGTGCCGGAGCCGGCCCGGCCCGCGGCCGAGCTGGGGCCGCCCGCGCGGCTGTGGCCGTCGCTGGTGGCCGTCTACCGGGCCCAGCTGTCCCGGGCCCGGGTGGCGCGCATCCCACTGCTGTTCGTGGCGACCTTCCAGTCCATCGGCATCGCCGTGATGATGCGCGGCGTCGTCGACAGCGGCAGTGAGGCGCAGTCCGTGGTGGCCGGGTCCTCGGTGCTCGTCGTCGCGTACGTCGCGCTCAATCTGCTGTCGCAGTACTTCGGGCAGCTGCGGGCCAGCGGCGGGCTCGACCACTACGCCACGCTGCCGGTGCCGCCGGCGGCGGTGGTGCTGGGCGCGGCGGGGGCGTACGCCTCCTTCACCGTGCCCGGGACCCTGGTGACCGCCGTCTTCGGGTGCATGCTGTTCGGGCTGCCGCTGTCCAACCTGTGGATCCTGCTGGCCGTCGTCCCGCTCGCCGGGGCCGCGCTCGCCGGACTCGGCGCCGCCTGCGGGCTGCTCGCGCCGCGGCCCGAGCTGGCCACGCTGCTCGGGCAGCTGGGCATGTCGGCGGCGCTGCTGCTCGGTGTGCTGCCGGCCGACCGGATGCCGGAGATCGTGCGGCTGGCCCGGGACCTGCTGCCGTCGACCTACGGCGTCGAGGCCTACGCGCGGACCTTCGGGGCCGACCCGGACTGGGCCGCCGTCCTCGCTGACCTGGGGGTCTGCGCGGGTGTCGGGGTGATCTCGCTGGCCGTGGCGACCTGGGCCTACCGCAGGGCCGCCGTCCGATGACGCGGCCCACAGCGCGACCTGGCACGATGTCAGGGTGACCGCACCGCTGACTCCGCCCACGCCGCCGCACGACGACTCCCCGCACCAGGCCTGGCAGGCGCCGCCGCCTGCCGGGGCGCCGGGCATGGGCCCGTACGAACAGGACGGCCCCGGGATGAAGACCGAGATCCTGGAAGCCGTCGTGATCGCGATAGCGGTGGCGCTGGGCGGGCTGCTGTTCGGGCTGCTGTGGTGGTGGCTGGCACCGCACGTGCCGCTGGTGGGGGACGAGCTCGACAAGAGCTGGGTCGTCTACCTCAAGGACACCGAGGGGGAGCAGGCGGCCGGCGTGGACGGGACGTTCACCCTGCTGGGGCTGGCCTTCGGGCTGGTCAGCGCGGTCGTCGTGTTTCTGCTGCGGCGGCGCGGCGGTGTGCCGCTGGTGGTGGCGCTGGGTGTGGGCGGTCTGCTCGGGTCGTTGCTGGCCTGGCGGTTCGGGGTGTGGCTGGGGCCCACGTCCGACGTGATCGCGCACGCGCGGCAGGTCGGGAAGGGAGTCACCTTCTCGGCACCGTTGAAGCTGGGGGCGAAGGGCGCGCTGCTGGCCTGGCCGTTGGCCGCGGCGCTGGTGCATCTGGGGCTGACCGCGCTGTTCGGCCCGCGGGACCCCGAGCCGTATCCGCAGGGACCGGCCCCCAAGGACGGGTACGGAGCCCCGCTGGCGTAGTCCCGTCAGCCCCGGCCGATCGGTGCCAGCACCGCTTCGGTCAGCTCTGCCAGGTCTCCCGGGGTCAGTTCGACCTCCAGCCCCCTGCGGCCCGCCGAGATGCAGATCGTCGGGTGCGTCCCGGCCGAGTCGTCCAGGACGGTGCGGAGCCTCTTGCGCTGGCCCAGGGGCGAGATGCCGCCGCGTACGTAGCCGGTGGTGCGCTCCGCGAGGGTGGGGTCGGCCATCGTCGCCCGCTTGCCGCCCACCGCGGCGGCCAGTGCCTTGAGGTCCAGCGTGCCGGAGACCGGCACCACCGCCACCGTCAGCGCGCCGTCCACGTCCGCCACCAGGGTCTTGAAGACCCGGTCGGGGGAGACACCCATCGCCTCGGCCGCCTCCTCGCCGTAGGAGGGGTGGGAGGGGTCGTGCTCGTAGGAGTGCAGGGTGAAGTCCACGCCCGCCGCAGTCAGGGACACCGTCGCGGGGGTGCCGGCGGACTGCTGCTTCTTCGACTTCTTCGCCATCGGTGTGTCGGCCTCGGTTCGCTCAGTTCAGGCTGGTCGGCGTCCGCGTCAGCTCGAACGCGGGCAACGACGGAAGGTTACGGATGATGGCCGTCTCCGCGCGAAGGAGTTTCAGCTCGTCCCGGAGCCGGGAGGCGGTGTCCTGCGCCTGCAGCAGCCGTTGCTTGGTCGGCGTGTCCAGGACCATCGCCGCCGCCACCAGGTAGGAGACCACCGAGGGGTCGTCCGGGAGGTCCGCGCCCGTCGACAGGGAGCGCTCACGGGCGCCCGCCAGGCGCTTCTGGTACTGGCGGAAGGCGCGCAGGACGCCCTCGGCCAGGGCGCCCGCCTCGTCGCCGGGGTCCTCCGGCAGCTCCTCCAGCTCCGCCGTCAGGAACGGACCCGACGCGTCCACGGACAGCAGCCGCACCCGGGTCGTACCGGTCGCCAGCACCTCGAACGTGCCGTCGGCTCGCTCCCGGATGGTCGCCGCGTCCGCGATGCAGCCCACGCCGTGGAGGGAGGCGAGGGGGTCCGGGCCGAAGCCCGCGGCCGGGCCCCGCTCGGGCTGGGTGGTCGGATCCGGCATGCCTGGCGCGCTCGGTGCCACCTCGTGGCCGTCGCGGATCGCCACGACGGCGAACCGGCGCGGTTCGTCCTCGGGCGTCTTCAGGAGCTCGCGCATCATGGCGCGATAGCGCTCCTCGAAGATGTTCAGGGGCAGCACGAGCCCGGGGAACAGCGCCGAGTTCAGCGGGAACAGTGGGAGACGGACGGTGGTCACGGCGCCCCAGCCTAATGGTCGGTGGCGGCGGCCCGGTCGCGGTGTTCGTTCCGCGGTCGCGCCGGTGCCGCCAGCAGTTCGGTCGGGGTGGTGCCGCGAGCGGTCGTCAGGAGTGCCTCGCGCAGCCTGAGGAAGTGGCCCAGCGGGTCGTCGGAGAGCCGGTCCCAGGGGAACGAGGTGGCGTACGGGCCGATCAGACGCAGCTGGGTGCGGGCGTCCTCCCAGCGTTCCAGCCGGGCGAGGACGTAGACCAGCTTGTTGCGGATCTCGGCGGACGACGGCGTGGCCGCCGGGAACCGGCCGGAGAGCTCGGCCGCCCGGTCGGCCGCCGCGTCCAGCCGCTCGCGCGGCACCTCGGGGCCGCAGCCGTCGCTCAGATAGGCGAGGGCCGCCCGGGCCGGCAGCGCCTGGACGAGCGAGTCGGCCGGGGCGTCCTGCGCGGCCAGGTCGGCGAAGTCGAAGCACTCGCGGTGCGAGCCGTGCCAGGAGGTGCTCAGGTAGCGCAGGGCGGCCACATGGCAGCCGTAGTGGTGCGGGGCCCGCCGGACCGCCGCCTCCCACAGCTCCTCGAAGTAGCGGTGTCCGGCCCGGGAGCCGCGGGCGTGGTCGAGCGCGATCCGCCAGGGCACCGGGTCGCGGTCGTCGGCCCGGGCGGCGGCCGTGATCAACGGGCTCACCTCGCGCAGCAGCTCGGCGCGGGCCGGGGAGGGCCAGGCGCGGTCCACCGCGAGCTGGGCCGCGACGAGCGTCACGTCGGGGTCGTCCGGGGCGGCCGCGTCGCGCCAGGCCTCGAACCACTCGCAGCGCGAGCGGGCGAAGGCGGCGAGCCGCCGGGTGTAGCGGTCGTGGGCCTCCCATTCGGCCGCCGCGCGGGTGGCGGCGAGCAGAGCGGAGGCGGCGCCGTACTCGCCCCGGCCCGCCGCGACCAGCGCGGGGGAGAGGCGTTCGTCGGGCGCGTCGAGGACTGCCTCGTCGCCGGCCGGCTGTGGGGCGGCGGGGCGCGAGGCACGTCGTGTCATCCGTGTGGGGCGGAGGAACGCCGGCAGCAGAGCCATGGTGTCGACCATTGAAAGTCCGCAGGTCGGGGCAGCGCCAGAGGGTCAGGGCAAGTCGTGGAAGGTTGTACGTCCGATGGTCAAGGACAAGTAAAAGGTGATTGTTCAACCAATGTGGTGTACCTGCCCAATGTGACGTACGTGCCGATGAACCGGGCAACCGTGTGTGCCGATGCACCGGGCATCCGTGCGTGCCGAGGAACCGGGCGTCAGCCGCGCCGAAGCAGCCGGGTCGCCCCCGCCGCCACCGTCGTCGCCAGGATCCAGCCCAGCAGGATCATCGCCGCCGCCAGCCACTGCCAGCCGCCGTGCAGCTGCCACTGGCCGACCTGGCCCAGGTCGATCACCGGCAGCAGCAGGTCCAGTGTGAACAGGGCGGCGCTCCAGGTCTGATGGCCGCCGGGGTTCACCGGCGGATGGTCGGCGTGCGAGAAGGCCAAAGTGCCCGCCGCCCACAGCACCGCCATCCACACCGCGGCCCGGCCCGGCCGGTAGCCGTAGGCCACCGTCCAGTCCTGGACGTACCCCCAGCACTTGGCGGCCGGCGGCAGCGTCTCGCGGCGCCGGCGCTGCTTGGCGAGCAGCACCTCGCGGGCGTCCTCGTCCTCGCCGGCCGCGCGCAGCACGGTGGCCAGCCGCTCGTACGGCTCCGGGTTGTACTCGGCGGTGGCCGCCGCCACCCAGTCCAGCCGCCGGGTCAGCGGGAACGGGCCCTGCGGTACGAGGTTCTCGTACGCGAAACCGCCCATGTGGAGGTTGCCGGGGCCCGGCCAGCTGCCCGCGTGGTCCACCAGGTTCACGATCCGCGCGCCGGACAGCACCACCTTCCCGCGCTCGGGCCCGTCCCCGAGGAAGCGCAGCTCGGGTGTCTGCGCCCGGCGCAGCGACAGCTCCTGGTCGTCGGTGAAGACGAACCGGGCCCGCTCCAGGTCCACGGCGTCCCCGAACCGCCCGTCGTCCAGCCGTATCCCGCCCCGGCACTCGAAGCGCTGGATCCGGGTCCCGCGCGCGGGGGTCGTCCCGCTCAGCAGCGGGTTGCCCACGCCGGCCGGGGTCAGGTACAGGGTGCGCTCCACCGTCAGCTGGGGGGCGTTCAGGGCCAGGCGCGCGTAAGGGTTGGCCAGTTTCGCCCCCCGCAGGCTCAGCGAGACCCCGACCTTGGCGCTGCGCAGGCTCAGCTCGCCGTGCGACTCCAGCAGCTCCGCCTGCAGGTCCTGGCCCACGGTCATGCCGTCCGCGGCGATCGAGCGGCCGCTGCGGTCCCGGTAGACGATCGCCTGGTTGAGCAGCAGGTCCGTGCCGATGTGCGCGTCGGTCAGCCGCACCCCGTTCTGGAAGCGGCAGCGCGGCAGGTGCAGATCGCCCTCGGTGTGCACCCGGGCCGCCTCCAGCCGGGGCACGGCGCAGTCCACCAGGCGCAGGGTCGTGAACCGGGCCTCGGGCAGCAGGATCTGGTCGTCGAAACGGCAGCCGCGCAGCTCCACGTACGGCGTGACCGTGCCGCCCGCCAGGTCCATCGTGCCCGTGACCCGCACGCCGGTCAGCTTCAGCGAGGACACCCGGCCCGCGAGCGCGGGCGGCCCGTCCAGCAGCAGCCAGCAGATCATGCGCGCCCTGACGCTCCGCTCGGGCCCCCAGGGGTGCCCGCCGTGCGGATCGTCGACGACGGTGTCCCCGCTGCTCAGGTCGTACACGCTGCCGTTGCGGAAGGCCTGCCACATGCCCGCCTCGGCCGCGGTCAGGTCGTCCGGCAGGTCCCCGGTGTGGATGCCGGCCCCCTCGGTCACCACCCTCCCTCCCTCCTCCGACTACTCGCTGTCACCTTCTCCGTACACCCGTCATGCCCGCTGAGTGACGCCTGTTACACAGGACGTGAAGGCGATCTTCCGGGTTCCGGCCAGGCTATGTACCACCCGCTGTCCCGAGTTCTGTATCAGCCATTGATACGCGCGGACGGCTCCGCACCCCGGTCTGAGAGAATTGACACCGTGATCTCCCGAATCGATCTGCGCGGCGACGCCCTCCCCGAGGGCCCCGCCCTGCGCGACCTGCTGCCCCGAGCCGACTTCGACGTTCAGGCCGCGCTGGAGAAGGTGCGTCCGATCTGCGAGGCCGTGCATCATCGGGGCGACGCGGCGCTGATCGACTTCGCGGAGAAATTCGACGGAGTACGGCTGGAATCGGTCCGTGTCCCGGCCCAGGCGCTCACCGACGCGCTCGAGGGCCTCGACCCGGCCGTGCGCGCGGCCCTGGAGGAGTCCATCCGGCGCGCCCGCCTGGTCCACCGCGAGCAGCGCCGTTCGACGCACACCACCCAGGTCGTGCCCGGCGGGTCCGTCACCGAGAAGTGGGTGCCGGTCGACCGCGTCGGGCTGTACGCCCCGGGCGGCCGCTCGGTCTACCCGTCCTCCGTGGTCATGAACGTGGTGCCCGCCCAGGAGGCCGGCGTCGAGTCGATCGCGCTCGCCTCCCCGGCCCAGGCCGAGTTCGGTGGTCTGCCGCACCCGACGATCCTCGCCGCGTGCGCCCTGCTCGGCGTGGACGAGGTCTACGCGGCCGGCGGCGCCACCGCCGTCGCGATGTTCGCGCACGGCACCGAGTCCTGTCCGCCCGCCAACATGGTCACCGGCCCGGGCAACATCTGGGTGGCCGCGGCCAAGCGCTACTTCACCGGCAAGATCGGCATCGACGCCGAGGCCGGGCCCACCGAGATCGCGGTCCTCGCGGACGACACCGCCGATCCGGTGCACGTGGCCGCGGACCTGATCAGCCAGGCCGAGCACGACCCGCTGGCGGCCGCCGTGCTGGTCACCGACTCGGTCGAGCTGGCGGACGCGGTGGCCAAGGAGCTGGAGCCGCAGGTCGCGGCCACCAAGCACGTCGAGGACCGGATCGTCCCGGCCCTGAACGGCAGGCAGTCCGCGATCGTCCTGGTCGACGGCATCGAGGAGGGCCTGCGGGTCGTCGACGCGTACGGCGCCGAGCACCTGGAGATCCAGACGGCGGACGCCGCCGCGGTGGCCGGCCGGGTCAGGAACGCCGGCGCGATCTTCATCGGTCCCTGGGCCCCGGTCTCGCTGGGCGACTACGCGGCCGGGTCCAACCACGTCCTGCCCACCGGCGGCTGCGCCTGTCACTCCTCAGGCCTGTCCGTCCAGTCCTTCCTGCGCGGCATCCACATCGTCGACTACACGAAGGACGCGCTGGCCGAGGTCGCGCACCACGTGGTGACGCTGGCGGAGGCGGAGGACCTGCCCGCGCACGGCGCGGCGATCAAGGCGAGGTTCGGTTGGAAGGTGCCTGAGAGCAAGTGAGCTTCGGAATCGACGATCTCCCCGTACGGGACGAGCTGCGCGGCAAGTCCCCCTACGGCGCGCCCCAGCTGGACGTCCCCGTACGGCTGAACACCAACGAGAACCCGTACCCGCTGCCCGAGCCGCTGGTCGAGCGGATCACCGAGCGGGTGCGCGAGGCCGCCCGGAACCTGAACCGCTACCCCGACCGGGACGCGGTCCAGCTCCGCACCGAGCTGGCCAAGTACCTGACGAAGACCGGCAAGCACCCGCTCGGCGTCGAGAACGTGTGGGCCGCCAACGGCTCCAACGAGGTCATCCAGCAGCTGCTGCAGACCTTCGGCGGACCCGGCCGGACGGCCATCGGCTTCGAGCCGTCGTACTCGATGCACTCGCTCATCGCCCGCGGCACCGGTACGGGCTGGATCTCGGGCCCCCGCAACGAGGACTTCGACATCGACCTCGTGGTGGCCGAGCGGGCCATCGCCGAGCACCGGCCCGACGTCGTCTTCGTCACCACCCCCAACAACCCCACCGGCAACGCGGTGCCGCCCGAGACGGTCCTCGCGCTGTACGACGCGGCCCAGGCGGCCAGGCCGTCCATGGTCGTCGTCGACGAGGCCTACGTCGAGTTCAGCCACGGCGACTCGCTGCTGCCGCTGCTGGCGGGCCGGCCGAACCTGGTCGTCTCCCGCACCATGTCGAAGGCGTTCGGCGCGGCGGGCCTGCGCCTCGGCTACCTCGCCGCGCACCCCGCGGTCGTGGACGCCGTACAGCTCGTACGGCTGCCGTACCACCTGTCGGCGATCACCCAGGCGACCGCCCTGGCCGCCCTGGAGCACACCGACACGCTGCTGAAGTACGTCGAGCAGCTGAAGTCGGAGCGGGACCGGCTGGTGAGCGAGCTGCGGGCCACCGGTTACGACGTCACCGAGTCCGACGCGAACTTCGTGCAGTTCGGCCGGTTCGAGGACTCCCGCGCCGCCTGGCAGAAGATCCTCGACCGGGGCGTCCTGGTCCGGGACAACGGCGTACCGGGGTGGCTGCGGGTGTCCGCCGGAACCCCCGAAGAGAACGACGCGTTCCTCGACGCGGTACGTGAAGTCAAGAAGGAGCTTGAGGCATGAGCCGCGTAGGACGCGTGGAGCGTACGACCAAGGAGACCTCGGTCCTCGTCGAGATAAACCTTGACGGCACCGGCAGGACCGACATCGCGACGGGCGTCGGCTTCTACGACCACATGCTCGACCAGCTGGGCCGGCACGGTCTGTTCGACCTGACCGTGAAGACCGACGGCGACCTGCACATCGACTCCCACCACACCATCGAGGACACCGCCCTCGCGCTCGGTGCCGCCTTCAAGCAGGCGCTCGGCGACAAGGTGGGGATCTACCGCTTCGGCAACTGCACGGTCCCGCTGGACGAGTCCCTCGCCCAGGTCACCGTCGACCTGTCCGGCCGCCCCTACCTCGTGCACACCGAGCCCGAGAACATGGCGCCGATGATCGGCGAGTACGACACGACGATGACCCGGCACATCCTGGAGTCCTTCGTCGCCCAGGCGCAGATCGCACTGCACGTGCACGTGCCTTACGGGCGCAACGCGCACCACATCGTGGAGTGCCAGTTCAAGGCACTCGCCCGGGCCCTGCGCTACGCCAGCGAGCGCGACCCGCGCGCGGCCGGCATCCTCCCCTCCACGAAGGGCGCGCTGTAACCCATGAACGGTCTGTCCACCGTCCTGATCGTCGTCGGCCTCTTCCTGGTCGGCGGCATCATCTCCTTCGCCAAGCAGAAGATGCCCACGAGCCTCATCGTGCTGCTGTCCATCGGCGCGGCCATGTGCCTCGTCTCGGGCGTCCTGAGGCTGGAGGTGTGGAATTGAGCGCCAAGCGAGTGGTCGTCTTCGACTACGGCTTCGGCAACGTCCGCTCCGCCGAGCGTGCCCTCGCACGCGTGGGGGCCGACGTCGAGATCACGCGCGACTTCGACCGGGCGATGAACGCCGACGGCCTGCTGGTGCCGGGCGTCGGCGCCTTCGCCGCCTGCATGGAGGGGCTGCGCGGGGCCCGCGGTGACTGGATCATCGACCGCCGGCTGTCCGGCGGGCGCCCGGTGATGGGCATCTGCGTCGGCATGCAGATCCTCTTCGCGCGCGGCATCGAGCACGGCGTGGAGACCGAGGGCCTCGACGAGTGGCCCGGTTCGGTCGAGCCGCTCCAGGCCGACATCGTGCCCCACATGGGCTGGAACACCGTCGACTCCCCGGCCGAGTCGGAGCTGTTCGCCGGTCTGGACCGGGACGCCCGCTTCTACTTCGTGCACTCCTACGCCGTCCACGACTGGACCCTGGAGACCCACAACCCGCTCATGCACCCGCCCAGGGTGACCTGGTCGACGCACGGCAAGCCCTTCGTGGCGGCCGTGGAGAACGGTGCCCTGTGGGCCACCCAGTTCCACCCCGAGAAGTCCGGCGACGCCGGTGCCCAGCTCCTCACCAACTGGATCGGAACCCTGTAGACCATGGCCAAGCTCGAACTCCTTCCCGCCGTCGACGTCCGTGACGGCCAGGCCGTCCGCCTCGTGCACGGTGAGTCCGGGACCGAGACGTCCTACGGCTCCCCGCTGGAGGCGGCCCTCGCCTGGCAGCGCTCCGGCGCCGAGTGGCTGCACCTGGTCGACCTGGACGCCGCCTTCGGCACGGGCGACAACCGGGAGCTGATCGCCGAGGTCGCCAGGGCGATGGACATCAAGGTGGAGCTGTCCGGCGGCATCCGCGACGACGACACCCTCGCCGCCGCCCTCGCCACCGGCTGCACCCGGGTTAACCTCGGCACCGCCGCCCTGGAGACCCCCGAGTGGGTCGCCAAGGTCATCGCCGAGCACGGCGACAAGATCGCGGTGGGCCTGGACGTGCGCGGTACGACCCTGCGCGGCCGCGGCTGGACCCGGGACGGCGGCGACCTCTACGAGACGCTGGAGCGCCTCGACAAGGAGGGCTGCGCCCGCTACGTCGTCACCGACATCGCCAAGGACGGCACCCTCCAGGGCCCGAACCTCGAGCTGCTGCGCAACGTGTGCGCCGTGACGGACCGGCCGGTCGTGGCGTCCGGCGGCGTGTCGTCGCTCGACGACCTCCGGGCCATCGCCGAACTGGTACCCCTCGGTGTCGAGGGCTCCATCGTCGGGAAGGCCCTGTACGCGAAGGCGTTCACCCTGGAAGAGGCCTTGGAGGCTGTGTCGTCATGAGCGATGCCGTGCGGCGCGTGCAGAGCGGAAGTCCCTGGGAAGAGAGCTTCGGGTTCGCGCGCGCCGTCGCGGCGGGTGACCGTGTGCTGGTGGCCGGTACGACGTCCTTCCGGGGCCGTGTGGTGTACGGGGAGGGGGACCCGTACGAGCAGGCCAAGGTGGCGTTCACCAGCGCGCTGGAGGCGATCGCGGAGTTCGGGCTCGGTATCGAGTCCGTGATCCGCACGCGGATGTACCTGACCCATGTGCGGGACGTGGACGCCGTGGGCCGGGCCCACAAGGAGATCTTCGACTCCGTACGCCCGGCCTCGACCCTGCTGGTCGTGGAGGGCTTCGTCGACCCGCGCATCCTGGTCGAAGTGGAACTAGAGGCATTCAGAGGAGCCGTGAACTCATGACCCTGGCGGTCCGAGTCATCCCCTGCCTGGACGTGGACAACGGCCGGGTCGTCAAGGGCGTCAACTTCCAGAACCTGCGCGACGCGGGCGACCCGGTCGAGATGGCCAAGGTGTACGACACCGAGGGCGCCGACGAGCTGACGTTCCTGGACATCACCGCCTCGTCGGGCAACCGCGAGACGACGTACGACGTGGTCCGCCGCACCGCCGAGCAGGTGTTCATCCCGCTGACCGTCGGCGGCGGCGTCCGCACGGCCGAGGACGTGGACAAGCTGCTGCGGGCCGGCGCCGACAAGGTGGGCGTCAACACGGCGGCCATCGCCCGCCCGGACCTGATCCGCGAGATCGCCGAGCGCTTCGGCCGGCAGGTGCTGGTGCTGTCCGTGGACGCGCGCCGCACCGAGTCCGGATCCTTCGAGGTGACCACGCACGGCGGCCGCCGTGGCACCGGCATCGACGCCGTCGAGTGGGCCCACCGGGCCGCCGAGCTGGGTGCCGGCGAGATCCTGCTGAACTCCATGGACGCGGACGGCACCAAGGACGGCTACGACCTGGAGATGATCGCGGCCGTCCGCAAGCACGTCACCGTCCCGGTGATCGCCTCGGGCGGCGCGGGGCGGCTGGCGGACTTCCCGCCGGCCGTCGAGGCGGGCGCGGACGCTGTCCTGGCCGCCTCCGTCTTCCACTTCGGCGACCTGCGCATCGGCCAGGTCAAGCAGACGCTGCGGGAGGCGGGGCACCCGGTGCGCTGACGCTGCGCCCAGCTCCGGCCCCGGTCGCCCTCGGGCGGCCGGGGCCTTCTCGTCCCCAGACAGGAAAGGGAAGTTGCGCAAAATCTGTTGTGCAACTTTTCTTTCCCATTTAGCGTTGCGTGCATGACAGCCAAGGGGAGCCGTCCCATCACGGACGTGGGCACGCTGAAGGCGTTCGCCCACCCGCTGCGGATGAAGCTGTACCGAGCCCTGTGCGTGGCCGACAAGGCGACCGCCTCGCACCTCGCCGACCAGGTCGACGAGGCCGTCTCGCTGGTCAGCTACCACCTGCGCAAGCTCGCCGAGCACGGTCTGATCGAGGAGGCCGAGCCGCAGAGCGGGGACGGCCGGGAGCGCTGGTGGCAGCCCTCGTCGGAGGGGGTGAGCATCCGCGACGGAGATTTCCGGGACGCGCCCGATAAGGCGGCCGTGCACCTGGCGGCGACCCGGCTCTTCCACGACCAGCGCGCCGAGATGTACCGCCGCTACCTGGACGAGCGGGCCACCTGGAGCGCCGAGTGGAACGCCGCCGCACCCGACAGCGAATCCCTGCTGCGTCTGACCGCGGCCGAACTGGACGCACTGCGCCAGGAGCTGATCGCTCTGGTGCGGAAGTACGACGAGAGGGGCCGGTCCGCCGAAGCTGCCGGTGAGACCGAAGGGCGCGAGCACGTCGCGCTGCACGTGTCCGGATTCCCGTTCCGCGTCTGAGAAGGGCCCCTCCCGTGACCGCCACCCTCACGCCGTCGGCCGCCGTCACCGACGCCCGCCCCGCACACCGCGACCCCAACGTCCTGCGCTGGCTGGGTGCCTACACCTCCTCGATGCTCGGCGACAGCATCTACTACATCGCCCTGTCCTGGGCCGCCGTCCAGGCCGGAACGCCCGCGCAGGCCGGTGTCGTGATGTCGGCCAGTGCGCTGCCGCGGGCCGTGCTGATGCTCGGCGGGGGAGTGCTCGCCGACCGGCTGGGCCCGCGCCGTGTCGTCATCGGCAGCGACGCGGTGCGCTGTGCCGCCGTCCTCGCGGTGGCCGCCCTGCTGCTCCTGACCAGTCCCGGGCTGTGGCCGCTCGCCCTGCTGGCCCTCGTCTTCGGCACCGTCGACGCCGTGTTCATGCCCGCCGTCGGCGCCCTCCCGGCACGGATCACCGGCAAGGACCAGCTGGCCCGGGTACAGGGCATGCGGGGCCTCGCGATCCGCTTCGCGAACGTCGTCGGCGCCCCGCTCGGCGGCCTCGGCGTGGCGCTCGGCGGCGCGGCGGCCGCGTTCACCCTTGCCGGACTGCTCATCGCGGTGTCGGTGCCGCTGCTGGTCTGTGTACGGGTCCGGAAGCTGCCGGCGGACGACCGGACGGACCCCCGGGACACGTCCGCCTGGCAGGACCTGCGGGACGGTCTGCGCCACATCCGCCGCCACCGCGTCCTCGCCCCGCTCATGCTGGCCATCGCCCTCGGTGACTTCGGCTTCGTCGGGCCCTTCAACGTCGGTCTGACCCTGCTCGCCGACCGGCGCGGCTGGGGTGCCTCCGGGATGGGCTGGATCCTCGCCGGCTTCGGCGTCGGCGCGGGCGCCGCCTCGCTGCTGCTCACCGTCCGGGGGCGGTTGCCGCGCGCCGGGCTCGTCGCCGGGTACGCCATCCTCGGGGGCTCCGTCGCGATCGGCGCCCTCGCCTTCGTCCCGAGCCTCGCCGGTGCCGTCGGGGTCGCCCTGCTCGTCGGACTCCTCGCCGGGCTCAGCGGCGCCATGTGCGGAGCCCTGCTCCAGACCCAGGCGGACCCCGCCCGCCTCGGCCGGGTCACGGCCGTCTCCGGCCTGGTAAGCCTCGGACTCGCCCCGCTGAGCATGCCGTTCGCGGCCGCCGCGATCGGCGCCTGGGGCCTCGGGCCGGTCTATGTCGTCAGCGCCGTCGTCTGCGGCCTCGGCGGGCTCGTCGCCCTGTGCGTCCCGGGACTGCGCCGGGCCGAACTGCCCCGCTGAGACTCAGCCGTGGGCCGGCTTGGGCTGGGTCAGCTGGACCAGGTTGCCGACCGTGTCGTCGATCACGGCCGCGATCACCGGACCCTGCTCCTGCGGCTCGTGGGTGAAGCGCACGCCCAGGTTCACCAGCCGCTTGTACTCCGCCTGGATGTCGTCCACGGAGAAGACGATGCACGGGATCCCGGCCTCGTACAGGGCCCGGCGGTACGGCTCCGCGATGGGGCCGTCGCCGGGCTCCAGCAGCAGCTGGAGATCGTGCTGGGCCCCGCCGGGCGCGCCGACCGTGATGAACAGCGTGCCGCCGCCCAGGTCCAGACGGGTACGGGTCTCGAAGCCGAGGACGTCCGTGTAGAAGGCGTGCGCCTTCGGCACGTCGTCCACGTACACACCGGTCATCGCGACCTTGATCATGAGGTGCCTCTCAGATGCCCAGCTGTTTGGACTCGTGCAGCTTCGCGATGGCGTTCTCGTCGCCGTCCAGCTCGACCTTCGCCGCGCTCTGCCGGCCGAACGCGAACATCAGCAGCTCCGCCGGCTCGCCGGTCACCGTCACCACGGGCGCACCCCGGTGGGCGACGGCCGTCTGACCGTCCGGACGCCGCAGGACCAGGCCCGTCGGCACACCCCGGCCCAGCAGGCGGGAGGTGCGCTCCAGCCGGGACCACAGCGACTCCTGGAAGACGGGGTCGAGCTCGCGCGGCGTCCAGTCCGGCTGGGCGCGGCGCACGTCCTCCGTGTGGACGTAGAACTCCACGATGTTGGCCGCCTCGTCGATCTGCTTGAGCTGGAAGGGCGAGAAGCGCGGCGGGCCGGTCCGGATCAGCTGGATCAGCTCCTCGTACGGCTTCGCGGCGTACTCGGCCATCACCTTCTCCAGCCGCGGCGCGAGCTGCTTGATCAGCGTGCCCCCGGCCGCGTCCGGCCGCCGCTCCCGCACCACCACGTGCGCGGCCAGATCGCGTGTCAGCCAACCCTCGCAGAGGGTCGGGGCCTCCGGACCGGTGGTTTCCAGGAGGTCGGCGAGCAGAAGCCGTTCACGCTGAGCGAAGGTCGACATGCAGTCAGCCTACGACTACGCACAGGGTCCGCCCACCCGTCACCCGGCCACCGCCCCTCGACGAGGCGCTGCGCGCCCCCCCCGGCTCGATCAGTGGACTTGGGCCGTCACGGTCCGCGCCGCGCGGCACAATGGCACCCATGACCAGTACGCCTCCGCCCAGCAGCCTGGACCCCGGGATCGCCGAGCGCCTGAAGCGCAGCGCCGACGGGCTCCTCCCGGCCATCGCCCAGCAGTACGACACCGGTGAGGTGCTGATGCTCGGATGGATGGACGACGAGGCGCTGCATCGCACGCTCACCACGGGCCGCTGCACCTACTGGTCGCGCAGCCGCCGGGAGTACTGGGTCAAGGGCGACACCTCCGGCCACTTCCAGTGGGTCAGGTCCGTCGCCCTGGACTGCGACGCCGACACCCTGCTGGTCAAGGTCGACCAGGTCGGCGCCGCCTGCCACACCGGCGCCCGCACCTGCTTCGACGAGGACGTGCTGCTCAAGGACGCCGATTCCGGCGTGCGGGCACAGGATCAGTAAGGTCAGCCGCCATGGACCTCGAGACCTTCCGCAAGCTCGCCACCGACCGACGCGTCATCCCGGTCACGCGCAAGCTCCTCGCCGACGGCGACACCCCGGTCGCGCTCTACCGCAAGCTCGCCGCCGAACGCCCCGGCACCTTCCTGCTGGAGTCCGCGGAGAACGGCCGCTCCTGGTCCCGCTACTCCTTCGTGGGCGTGCGCTCCGCCGCGACCCTCACCACCCGGGACGGCGAGGCCCACTGGCTCGGCGCCCCGCCCGTCGGCGTCCCCACCGGCGGCGACCCGCTCGCCGCCCTGCGCGCCACCGTCCAGGCCCTGCACACCCCGCACCAGGAGGGCATGCCCCCCTTCACCGGCGGCCTGGTCGGCTACCTCGGCTACGACATCGTCCGCCGCCTGGAGAAGATCGGCCCCGGCGAGCGCGACGACCTGAAGCTGCCCGAGCTGACCATGCTCCTCACCAGCGACCTCGCCGTCATGGACCACTGGGAGGGCTCGGTCCTGCTGATCGCCAACGCGATCAACCACAACGACCTCGACACCGGGGTGGACGAGGCCTACGCCGACGCCGTGGCCCGCCTCGACGCCATGGAGGCCGACCTGTCCCGGGCGGTCGCCCAGCCCCCGGCCGTCCTGCCGCCCTCCGAACTGCCGGAGTACACCGCCCTGTGGGGCGGCCCCGACTTCCAGGCGGCCGTGGAGGACGTCAAGGAGCGCATCCGTGCGGGCGAGGCCTTCCAGGTCGTGCCCTCCCAGCGCTTCGAGACCCCGTGCACGGCGAGCGCGCTGGACGTCTACCGGGTCCTGCGGGCCACCAATCCGTCCCCGTACATGTACCTGTTCCGCTTCGACGGGTTCGATGTCGTCGGCTCCTCCCCGGAGGCGCTGGTCAAGGTCGAGGACGGGCGTGCGATGGTCCACCCCATCGCCGGCACCCGGCACCGCGGCGCCACCCCGCAGGAGGACCAGGCCCTCGCCGAGGAGCTGCTCGCCGACCCCAAGGAGCGCGCCGAGCACCTGATGCTCGTCGACCTCGGCCGCAACGACCTCGGCCGGGTCTGCGAGCCCGGCTCGGTGGAGGTCGTGGACTTCATGTCCATCGAGCGCTACTCGCACGTCATGCACATCGTCTCCACGGTCACCGGCCGGGTCGCCCAGGGCCGTACGGCCTTCGACGTGCTGACCGCCTGCTTCCCGGCGGGCACCCTGTCCGGCGCCCCCAAGCCCCGGGCCATGCAGATCATCGACGAACTCGAGCCGTCCCGGCGCGGCCTGTACGGCGGCTGCGTCGGCTACCTCGACTTCGCCGGCGACTCCGACACGGCCATCGCCATCCGCACCGCCCTGCTCCGGGACGGCACGGCCTATGTGCAGGCCGGTGCGGGCATCGTCGCCGACTCCGACCCCGTCGCCGAGGACCAGGAGTGCCGCAACAAGGCCGCCGCGGTACTGCGGGCCGTCCACACGGCGAACCGTCTCGGACGGTAGCGACCGGTCGGCCAAACACGGTGGAGAGCGTCACATGTGAACCCCCGGGTGACGGTTCGCCCGGGGTTCAGGCGATAGTGGACCACGTGACTGCCGTACCTCACCCCCGTTCCGAAGCCGCCGCGCCCGCCCGGTCCGGCCGGCGGAGCCTCGCCGTGGCCCTGCTGTTCGGTGCGCTCGGCGCGGCCGTGGCGCTGCTCGCGACCCGGCAGCGCTGGGCGGAGGGCACCGCCACGGTGGCCGGCGGCGCGTTCCCGCTGACCGCCAGGGGCAGCGACGTCACGGGCGTCCCCGCGGCCCTCGCCATAGTGGGCCTCGCCGCGCTCGTCGCCGTCTTCGCCGTCCGCGGGGCGGGCCGCCTCGCAGTCGCCGCGGTGCTCGCGCTCTCCGGCGCGGGCATCGTCGCCGCCGCCCTCGTCGGGGCGTCCGACGGCTCCGCGCTGGACGAGAAGGCCGCCCAGACCACCGGAGACACCTCGGCCTCGGTCGCCGCGCTCAGCCACACCGGCTGGCCGTACGTCGCGGCCGTCGGCGGCGTCCTGATCCTGCTCGCCGGGCTGCTCGCCCTGCGCTACGGCAGCCGGTGGCCGGCCATGTCCGGCCGCTACGAGCGCGGGGCCGAGCGCCCGCGGCGCAAGGCGCGCCCGGTGGACCCCGAGCGTCCCGAGGAGATCTGGAAGGCCCTGGACCGGGGCGAGGACCCGACCGGCGCCTGAGCGGTACCCCCTGGCGGTCGCCGGATGTGGCGAACCAGACGCCACCCCAGCGTCCGGCACGCGGGTACGTACGGGACAATGGACGAAGAGCGTCCGGCTCGGACTAGGACACACAGCAACGAGGAGCAAGTCATGGCGGGCAGCAGCCACGGTCACACCCCGGCCGCCTGGACCGGCGTCACCATCGCCTTCATCGGTTTCTGCGTCGCGGGCGCCTTCATGGTGATGGCCCAGCCCGTCGGCTTCTGGGCCGGCATGGCGATCGTGGTCCTCGGTGGTGTCGTGGGCTCCGCCATGCGTGCCATGGGCCTCGGCCAGCCGAAGCAGCAGGCGCACGCCGTCGTGCACGCGACCCCCGCCGCGACCCGCGAGCCGGCCGGCGCCGAGAGCTGAGCACCACCGCTTCCCGCGAGGGGCGGCCCGAACCCCAGGAGGGTACGGGCCGCCCCTCGCGCGTACCGGGGGGCGCGCGTCCGTCGCCGGCGGCGCCGCGGGGCCGGTGCGTCCCGGCGCCGCCGAGCCCGCCCCTCGCGCGCGTGCGCGGGGCGTACGGGGCAGAATGCATGGCGTGAACGCCGACAGCCGCAGCGCCCCGCGCACCAGCCCGCCGCCCGCCCTGTGGGGTCGGCTCGCCCTGCCGGCCGGGCTGCTCGCGGCCGTCGCAGGTGCCTTCGCCTACGTCGGCACGGTCGACCCGAACGAGCCCGGCCACTACCCGGTGTGCCCCCTGTTCCGGCTCACCGGCCTGTACTGCCCCGGCTGCGGCGGACTGCGCAGCGCGCACGCCTTCGTCCACGGCGACTTCCTCGCCGCCCTGCACGACAACGTGCTGGGCGTGGCCGCCTACCTCGGCTTCGCGGTGCTGTGGACCGTCTGGGTGGTCCGCGCGGTGCGCGGCCGGCCGCTGCGGATCGAACTCGGGCGGGTGCAGATGTGGGGCGTCGGCGCGTTGCTGCTGGTCTTCACCGTGGTCCGGAACCTGCCGGGCGGCGGCTGGCTGCACCCCTAGCCCCGGCTCCCGGACCTCTCCCGGACCCGGCCACGGAATGTCCAGGTGGTGGGACCGGTATAGATCGGATGCAGGGCCATCGTGGACCTCCGGATACCATCAAAGTGACCAAGGGTTTTCAGAACCCGAAGGAACAACCGTCTGAAAGGGGGCCGCTCGCGTGAGTGTGCTCGACGAGATCATCGACGGAGTCCGTGCCGACCTCGCGGAGCGGCAGGCACGCGTCAGCCTCGACGAGCTCAAGGAGCGTGCGGCGAAGGCCCCCGCCGCCAAGGACGGGGTGGCCGCACTCAAGGGCGACGGCGTCAAGGTGATCTGCGAGGTCAAGCGCTCCAGCCCCTCCAAGGGCGCGCTGGCGGCGATCGCCGACCCGGCCGGGCTCGCGGCGGACTACGAGGCGGGCGGTGCCGCCGTCATCTCCGTCCTCACCGAACAGCGCCGCTTCGGCGGCTCGCTGGCCGACCTGGAGGCCGTCCGGGCGCGCGTGGACATCCCGGTCCTGCGCAAGGACTTCATCGTCACGTCGTACCAGCTGTGGGAGGCCCGCGCGTACGGCGCCGACCTCGCGCTGCTGATCGTGGCCGCCCTGGAGCAGCCGGCTCTCGAGTCACTGATCGAGCGCGCCGTCTCCATCGGCCTCACCCCGCTCGTCGAGGTGCACGACGAGGACGAGGCCGAGCGGGCCGTGGCCGCGGGCGCCAGGATCATCGGTGTCAACGCGCGCAACCTGAAGACCCTGGAGGTCGACCGCGGCACCTTCGAGCGGGTGGCCCCGGAGATTCCCGACAGCATCGTGAAGGTCGCCGAGTCCGGTGTGCGCGGGCCGCACGACCTGATCGCGTACGCCAACGCCGGCGCCGACGCGGTCCTGGTGGGCGAGTCCCTGGTCACCGGCAAGGACCCGAAGACGGCTGTCTCCGACCTGGTCGCGGCGGGCGAGCACCCCGCACTGCGGCACGGCCGAAGCTGATCAAGGGCTAGGCTTGCCGCGATGACTCCGACCTCACCCGCCACGGCCACGGACCGGTACGCCCGCCTCGCGCGCGGCTGCCGCCCGCGTGGCTGCCGCGCGCCCGCCCGCAGGGTGCACGGCCGACGGGTGCGGTACGTCATCGGTGACGAGCCCGGGCAGGTCAACGGCATGCGATGGCAGCAGTCGACCCACAGGGGCGCGGGGAACTGCGCGACCGGCCACAACGGGCCCGCAGCCAACTGACATCCCCGGCCCCACGGCGACCAGTGCTGTTCACACACCACTCCACTCACCGTGAGGATTCCGCATGCCCAGCGAGTTCTTCATCCCTGACCCCACCGGCCAGGTGCCCAGCGGCGAAGGCTACTTCGGCGCGTTCGGCGGCAAGTTCATCCCGGAGGCCCTCGTCGCCGCCGTGGACGAGGTCGCCGTCGAGTACGAGAAGGCGAAGCACGACCCGGAGTTCGCCCGCGAGCTCGACGACCTGCTCGTCAACTACACCGGCCGCCCCAGCTCCCTCACCGAGGTGCCGAGGTTCGCCGAACACGCCGGTGGCGCCCGGGTGTTCCTCAAGCGGGAAGACCTGAACCACACCGGCTCCCACAAGATCAACAACGTTCTCGGCCAGGCCCTGCTCACCAAGCGCATGGGCAAGACCCGCGTCATCGCGGAGACCGGCGCCGGCCAGCACGGCGTCGCGACCGCCACCGCCTGCGCCCTGTTCGGCCTCGACTGCACCATCTACATGGGCGAGATCGACACCCAGCGCCAGGCCCTCAACGTGGCGCGTATGCGCATGCTCGGCGCCGAGGTCGTCGCCGTGAAGTCCGGCAGCCGCACGCTGAAGGACGCCATCAACGAGGCGTTCCGGGACTGGGTCGCCAACGTCGACCGCACCCACTACCTGTTCGGTACGGTCGCCGGTCCGCACCCCTTCCCGGCCATGGTCCGCGACTTCCACCGGGTGATCGGCGTGGAGGCCCGGCGGCAGCTCCTGGAGCGCGCCGGCCGTCTCCCCGACGCCGCCGTCGCCTGCGTCGGCGGCGGTTCCAACGCCATCGGCCTCTTCCACGCCTTCATCCCCGACGAGGGCGTCCGCCTGATCGGCTGCGAGCCTGCCGGGCACGGCGTGGAGACCGGCGAGCACGCGGCCACCCTGACCGCGGGCGAGCCCGGCATCCTGCACGGCTCCCGCTCCTACGTCCTGCAGGACGACGAGGGCCAGATCACCGAGCCGTACTCGATCTCGGCCGGTCTGGACTACCCGGGCGTCGGCCCGGAGCACTCCTACCTGCGTGACAGCGGCCGCGGCGAGTACCGGGCGATCACCGACGACGCCGCCATGCAGGCCCTGCGCCTGCTGTCGCGGACCGAGGGCATCATCCCGGCCATCGAGAGCGCCCACGCCCTCGCCGGTGCCCTGGAGGTCGGCAAGGAGCTGGGCAAGGACGGGCTGATCGTGGTCAACCTGTCCGGCCGCGGCGACAAGGACATGGACACCGCGGCGCGCTACTTCGGCCTCTACGACACCGACGCCGAGGTGGCCGCCAACGAAGCCGACACCGCCGAGATCGAGGGGGACGCCAAGTGAGCGGCAACGTCCAGCTTCTGACCGACACCCTCGCCGCCGCCAGGGCGGAAGGGCGCGCCGCCCTCATCGCCTATCTCCCGGCCGGCTTCCCGACCGTGGACGGCGGCATCGAGGCGATCAAGGCCGTCTTCGACGGCGGCGCCGACGTCGTCGAGGTCGGTCTGCCGCACAGCGACCCGGTCCTCGACGGTCCGGTCATCCAGACCGCCGACGACATCGCCCTGCGCGGCGGCGTCAGGATCGCGGACGTCATGCGGACGGTCCGGGAGGCGCACGAGGCGACCGGGAAGCCGGTGCTCGTCATGACCTACTGGAACCCCATCGACCGCTACGGCGTCGAGCGCTTCACCGCCGAGCTGGCAGAGGCGGGCGGCGCGGGCTGCATCCTGCCCGACCTGCCGGTCCAGGAGTCGGGCCTGTGGAGGGAGCACGCGGAGAAGCACGGCCTCGCCACCGTCTTCGTCGTCGCCCCGAGCAGCAAGGACGAGCGGCTCGCCCAGATCACCGCGGCGGGCAGCGGCTTCGTCTACGCGGCCTCGCTGATGGGTGTCACCGGCACCCGTGAGTCGGTCGGAGCCCAGGCCCACGACCTGGTCGAGCGCACCCGGGCCACCGGCAGCCCGCTGCCGGTGTGCGTCGGGCTCGGCGTCTCCAACGCGGCCCAGGCCGCCGAGGTCGCCGGCTTCGCCGACGGAGTCATCGTCGGCTCGGCGTTCGTGAAGCGGATGCTGGACGCCCCGGACCACGCCTCCGGCATCGAGGCGGTGCGCGGGCTCGCCGGCGACCTGGCGAAGGGCGTCCGCCGACAGGCATAACCGTCTGTAACGGAAGATTCGGTCACTCGAACGAGTGGACCTCAGGCCGGGGAGGCGCGCTGCGCCTCCCCGGTTCGTTCTGGGGGTGTGAGCGAGAAGAACCGTGACGGAAAGCGCACCGCCCGGGAGCGGCTGGCGGTCGAGCGCGAGAAGCAGAAGTCCGCGGAGAAGCGACGGCGCGCACTGATCGTGGGCGCGAGCGTCGTCTGCGTCCTGGGACTCGCGGCGGTGATCGGCGTGATCGCCGCCAACTCGGGCAAGAAGAAGTCCACCAGCGCGGGGCCGGTAGTGGCGCCCTCCGGCGCGCAGGGCAAGGACAGCCTCGCGATCCCGGTCGGCAAGGACGGCGCCAAGGCGACGCTCACGGTCTGGGAGGACTTCCGCTGCCCGGCCTGCCAGGCCTTCGAGACGATGTACCGGCCCACGCTCCACGAGCTCACCGACGCGGGCAAGCTCAGAGTCGAGTACCACCTGGTCCGGCTGATCGACGGCAACCTCGGCGGCACCGGCTCCCTGCGCGCCGCCAACGCGGCGGCCTGCGCCCAGGACGCCGGAAAGTTCCGCGACTACCACGACGTGCTGTACGCGAACCAGCCGAAGGAGACCGAAGACGCCTTCGCGGACAACGCCAAGCTGATCCAGCTGGCCGGCAAGGTGAACGGCCTCGACACCCCCGCGTTCCAGAAGTGCGTCAAGGAAGGCACCCACGACAGCTGGGTGAACCGGTCCCACAAGGCTTTCCAGACCGGCGGCTTCAGCAGCACGCCCACTGTCCTGCTCGACGGCAAGAACATCTACGCGGACCAGACGCTGACCCCGGCGAAGCTCAAGCAGATGGTGGAGGACGCGAACCGCGGGTAAGCGGGTTTCTCACGTGCCCGTTATGGACCCGTAGCCGGGCTGCCTGCCGTCCTCGCGGCCCGACACGGTAGCGTCGACCTTGCCATGGAACTTGCCTACATTCCCAGCCCGTCGCGCGGGGTGCTGTACCTCGGCCCCATTCCGCTGCGCGGTTACGCCTTCTGCATCATCATCGGTGTCTTCGTCGCCGTCTGGCTCGGCAACAAGCGCTGGATCGCCCGGGGCGGGCGAGCCGGCACGGTCGCCGACATCGCGGTCTGGGCCGTTCCCTTCGGCCTCGTCGGAGGCCGGCTCTACCACGTGATCACGGACTACGAGCTGTACTTCAGCCCGGGCCGTGACTGGGTGGACGCCTTCAAGGTGTGGGAGGGCGGCCTCGGCATCTGGGGCGCGATCGCGCTCGGCGCCGTGGGCGCGTGGATCGGCTGCCGGCGCCGGGGCATCCCGCTGCCCGCCTACGCCGACGCCATCGCCCCCGGCATCGCCTTCGCGCAGGCCATCGGCCGCTGGGGCAACTGGTTCAACCAGGAGCTGTACGGACGCGAGACCCACGTGCCGTGGGCGCTGCACATCACCTCCTCCGAGGGCGGCCGGGTGCCGGGCTACTACCACCCGACCTTCCTCTACGAGTCCCTGTGGTGCGTCGGCGTCGCCCTCCTGGTCATCTGGGCCGACCGCCGCTTCCAGCTGGGCCACGGCCGGGCCTTCGCCCTGTACGTCGCCGCGTACTGCGTGGGCCGCGGCTGGATCGAGTACATGCGCGTCGACGACGCCCACCACATCCTGGGCCTCCGCCTGAACGACTGGACCGCGATCATCGTGTTCCTGCTGGCGGTGACGTACATCGTGGTGTCGGCCAAGAAGCGGCCGGGCCGTGAGGCGGTGGTGGAACCGGGTGCCTCCGACGGTCCGTCCGAGGACGCCGCGGGTGCCGAGGCCGGAGCCGACGGCGCGGAGGCCGACACCGAGGCGGAGGCCGAGGACAAGGCCGAGCCGGATGCCGTGGAGGCGAAGGACGAGCCGGAGTCGGCGAAGAAGAGCTGACGGCTGGTTGTACGACTGGTCGTACGACATCGAGGGCGCCCGGAGGATTCCGGGCGCCCTCGATGCGTGCGGAGGGAGGTTCAGTGCCTCCGCCCCAACGACAGCGTCCGCTGCGCCGCAGCCACCACCGCCGCGTCGACGAAGCGGCCGTCGGGCAGGGCCTGGGCGCCCTCGTTCGCCGCCGCGGCCTTGATGATCGTTTCCGCTGCCTCGATCTCCGCGGACGTCGGGAGATACGCCCGCTCGATCACCGGCAGCTGTCGTGGGTGGATCGCCGCGCGGCCCAGGAAACCGAGGGTGCGGCCGCGGGCGCAGGAGGCGGCCAGCCCGTCCAGGTCGCGGATGTCGGGGTGGACGGACTGGGCCGGCGGTGCCAGGCCGGCCGCGCGGGCGGCGACGACCACCCGGGAGCGGGGCCAGTCGAGGCCCGCTTCGGCCCGTACGCCCAGGTCGGCCCTGAGGTCGGCCTCGCCGAGGGAGACGCCGCGCAGGGACGGGTGGGCGGTGGCGATGGCGTACGCGTGCTCGATGCCGAGGGCAGACTCCAGGAGGGCGTACAGGGGGACCGGAGTGGCCACGGCGACCTGCCTGATCTGGCCCGGGGACGTCACCTTCGGCAGCCGTAGCCCGGACAGGCCCGGCAGCGTGGCCAGCGCCGTCAGGTCGGCGGCCGCCCAGGGGCCGTCGAGGGCGTTGACGCGGACGTGGACCGGGACGGGCTGCGGCTCGCGGAGGCGCTCGGTCGTGGCCGCGCGGGCGTAGTCCTTGCGGTCGGGGGCGACCGCGTCCTCCAGGTCGATCACCACCACGTCGGCGCCCGCGGCCAGAGCCTTGGCCACGACGTGCGGGCGGTCGCCGGGCACGTAGAGCCAGGTCAGCGGGAACGGCGTCACAGGGCGCCCTCCTCGCGCAGGGCGCGCAGCTCGGCCGGGGTCAGGCCCAGCTCGGTGAGCACCGCGTCCGTGTCGGCGCCGTGCGGGCGGCCGGCCCAGCGGATCGCGCCGGGAGTGGCGGACAGCCGGAAGAGCACGTTCTGCATGCGCAGCGGGCCCAGCTCCGGGTCGGCGACGGTGGTGACCGTGTCCAGGGCCTGGTACTGGGGGTCTTCAAGAACGTCCCGGGCGTCCTGGACCGGGGCCACCGCCGCGTCCGCCTTCTCGAAGGCCGCGAGCACCTCGGCGCGGGTGCGGGCCGCGATCCAGGAGCCCACCGCCTCGTCCAGGACGTCGGCGTGCGCGGCCCGGTCCGTGCCGGTGGCGAACCACGGCTCCTCGATCAGCTCCGGACGGCCCACCAGCCGCAGCACCCGCTCCGCCACCGACTGCGCGGAGGTGGAGACGGCGACCCAGTGGCCGTCGGCGGTGCGGTAGGTGTTGCGCGGGGCGTTGTTCGCGGACCGGTTGCCGGTGCGTTCCTGGACGTAGCCGAGCTGGTCGTACCAGGTGGGCTGGGGGCCGAGGACGGCGAGGATCGGCTCGATGATCGCCATGTCCACGACCTGCCCCTCGCCGGTACGGTCCCGCGCGGCCAGGGCCGTCAGCACGGAGTACGCCGTGGTCAGGCCCGCGACCGAGTCCGCGAGCCCGAACGGCGGGAGCGTCGGCGGTGCGTCCGGTTCGCCGGTGAGAGCCGCGAAGCCGCTCAGCGCCTCGGCGAGGGTGCCGAAGCCGGGCCGGTGCGCGGACGGGCCGAACTGGCCGAAGGCCGTGACCCGGGTGAGGATCAGCCGCGGGTTGGCGGCGGACAGCTCCGCCCAGCCCAGATCCCACTTCTCCAGGGTGCCGGGGCGGAAGTTCTCGATCACCACGTCGGCGGTGGCGGCGAGCCGGAGCAGGGTCGCGCGGCCGCCGGGCTTGGACAGGTCGAGGGTGATGGTGCGCTTGTTGCGGCCGAGCACCTTCCACCACAGGCCGACGCCGTGCTTGGCCGGGCCGTGCCCCCGGGACGGATCGGGGCGGCCGGGATGTTCCACCTTGATCACCTCGGCGCCGAAGTCGCCGAGCAGGGTCGCGGCCATGGGGCCGGCGAAGAGGGTGGCCAGATCGAGCACCCGCAGGCCGTGCAGGGGCTGGATCCGCGGGGCCGTACTCGCATTCGCCGTCGTCGTGGCTGTCGTCGTACTCATGCTCATGCCGTGCACTGGGCGTCGATCTCCGGGCGGTACGGCATCGACGCCGACGCACCCTCCCGCTGCACGGACAGGGCCGCGGCGGCGGCCGCCCAGGACAGGGCCTCCCGCACCGGCTTCTCCTCGGCGAGGGCCACCGCGAGCGCGCCGATGAAGGTGTCGCCCGCCCCGGTGGAGTCCACGGCCTTCACCTCGGGTGCGGGCACCACCAGGGGTTCGGCGCCCCGCGCCAGGTACAGGCTGCCGGTCGCGCCCAGGGTGACGACGACCTCCGGGACCAGGTCGAGCAGGGCGGCGGCCGCCTCTCGCGGGTCGGTGCGGCCGGTGAGGGTGACGGCCTCGTACTCGTTGGGGGCCAGCAGGTCGGTCGCGGCGAGGAGTTCGGGCGGGAGCGGCTGGGCGGGGGCCGGGGTGAGGATGGTCCGGACACCGTGCCGGCGGGCCGCCTGCGCACCCGCGACCACCGCGGCCAGCGGGATCTCCAGCTGGAGCAGCAGGGCGTCGGCGGAGGCGAGCACGCCCTCGTCGCCGGGGGCGAGGTGGTCGACGGTGCCGTTCGCACCGGGGATGACGACGATGGAGTTGCCGCCCTCGTCGTCCACCACGATGTGCGCGGTGCCGGACGGGCCCTCGACCGTGCGCAGGAAGTCGGTGTCCACACCGGAGTGTTCGAGGGTGTCGCGCAGGCGCACCCCGAAGGCGTCGTTGCCGACCGCGCCGATCATCGAGACCGTGGCGCCGGCGCGGGCCGCGGCGATCGCCTGGTTGGCGCCCTTGCCGCCGGGGATCGTACGGAACTCCCGTCCCGTCACGGTCTCGCCGCGCTGCGGAGCCTTGGTGACGTAGGTGACGAGGTCCATGTTGGTGCTGCCGAGGACGGCGATGTGGGTCATGGTCGGGTCGCCTCCAGGTGCGTGAGGTGGGCGAGGGTGTCGAAGCCGGTGCCGTCGAAGTCGGCGACGGAGCTGGCGAGCCGGTTCTTCAGCGGGGCCCGCCAGCGCTCGGGGAGCGCCCCCGGGGCGCCGGCGAGGAGGCCGGCGACGCTGCCGGCGGTCGCGCCGTTGGAGTCGGTGTCCCAGCCGCCGGACACGGCACGGCACACGGAGCCGGTGAAGTCGCCGTCCGCGTGGGTGAGGGCGGCGACGATCAGCGCGGTGTTGGGGATGGCGTGGACCCAGTGGTGGGTCGCGGAGTAGGCGGCGTGGAGTTCGTCCACGACGTCGTCGAAGTCCCTGTGCTTCCCGGCCGTCCGCAGGGCGTGGTCGATCGCGTGCGCCAGGCGCGAGCGGGGTGGGACCACGCTGCGGCCGGTGCGCAGACAGGCGTGGATGTCATGGGTGCCGGTGGCAGCCGCCGCGAGGGTGGCGGCCGTGAACATCGCCGCGTAGACGCCGTTGGCGGTGTGGGTGAGGCGCGCGTCGCGGTGAGCCTGTTCGGCGGCGGCCGCGGGGTCGCCCGGGTTGGTCCAGCCGTGCACGTCGGCGCGGATCAGGGCGCCGATCCACTCACGGAACGGGTTGCGGTGGCGGGCGGTGTGCGGGGGCTCGATGCCGGACAGGAGGTTGCGCAACGCGATGCGCTCGGCGGTGAAGGTGCGGCCGGCCGGGAGTTCGTCGAGCCAGAGCTGTGCCACGTCGGCGGTGGTGAAGGTCCTTCCGTGGCGCCTGAGCAGGAGCAGGTTGAGGAGGGGGTAGTTGAGGTCGTCGTCCTCGGGCATGCCGTCGATGTTCTCGGCGAGGCAGCTCGCGGCGGAGCGGCGGTTCCAGGGGTACTGAGCGAGCAGGTCCTCGGGGACACCCTTCGCGGTGAACCAGGTGGACAGGGGCCAGTTGCCGGCGGACCGGGCGAGGGCGCGGATGCCGTCGAGGGGGAGCTTCTCGACGGGTTTGCCGAGGAGACAGCCGATGGCCCGGCCCAGCCAGGACGCTTCGAGGGCGAGGGGGGTGAGAGCGGGCGCGGGGCGTCCGGAGGGTTCGGGCCAGTCGGGGCACAGCGCCTTGACGCGCTCCAGGTCCGTCGGCTCGTCGTCGGCCAGCCTGCCGGGCAGGTCGGCGAGTTCGTCCAGCAGGTCCTCCGCCAGCAGCCGAAGGTACCGCGACGCCGGCCGCGGTGAGGCTCCCGCGCGCTCCGGCGGCTCCAGACCTCCCGCGGCGCGCCATCTCGCCTCGATCCGCGACGGTTCCCGGCCGTCCAGACGGGCCTGGCGGAGTTCGTGGCCCAGGAGGTCCTCCGGCTGGACCCAGGTCAGGCGGAGCATGCCGTGCCTCCGAGCGCCGCGAAGGCCCGCTCGTGTGCACGCCGGCGGCGCACGTCCCGTGCGAAGACCTCGCGGGTGACCTCGGCCAGGGTGCGGGCCGGCTCCCACAGGTCCAGGCGGCTCGCCTCCGCCACCGTCTTCGCCCAGTCCTCGGGGACCGGCGAGCCCAGGGCGCCCGCGAGCGCGCCGGCCATCGTGGCGGTCGAGTCGCAGTCGCGGCCGTAGTTGACGGCGCCCAGGACCGCCCGGCGGTAGTCGCCGCCGGCGACCAGCAACATGCCGAGGGCGATGGGGAGTTCCTCGATGGAGTGCAGCCGGGAGGGCCGGCGGGCGCCGAGCGAGGGGGCACGGTAGTCGGGGCCGACCGTGTCGTACGGGGCCACCGCCTCCCGGAGGGGGACCAGGGCCGACTCGAAGTCGCCGTGGCCGCCCGCCACTTCGCAGACCTTCTCGATCGCCGCGCGTGTGCCGTCCTTCGCCAGGGACAGACAGGCGGTCACCACGGAGTCCGGGGTCGCGCCCGGTGCCGTGGCGGCGGCGACCGCCGCGGCGAAGACCGCGGCGGCCTCACGGCCGTACGACGACTGGTGCGCACCCGCGACGTCCAGCGCCTCGGCGTAGGCCCCGGCCGGGTCGGCCGCGTTGACCAGGCCGACGGGGGCCATGTACATCGCCGCACCGCAGTTGACGATGTTGCCGACGCCCGCTTCGCGCGGGTCCACATGGCCGTAGGCCAGCCGTGCCACGAGCCACTTCTCGGCGAGGAAGACGCGGTGCAGCGGCAGCGCCTCGGCCTCCAGCTCCGGGATCCAGCGCGGGTTGGTCATCAGGTCCGGGACCAGGTGGTCGGCGACGGCGTACGCGTCGAGGTGGTCGCGGACCCGGGCGTAGACCCTGACCAGCGCGTGGGTCATCAAGGTGTCGTCGGTGACGTGGCCGTCGCCCTTGTGGTAGGGGGCGATGGGGCGTGCCGTGCGCCAGTCGTCGCCGTGCCAGGGGCCGACGATGCCGTGGACCCGGCCACCGTGGCGGTCGGTGATCTGGTCGGGGGAGTAGCCCTCGACGGGGCCGCCGAGCGCGTCACCGACGGCGGCTCCGACCAGGGCGCCGGTGATCCGCTCGTCCAGACCGGGCCCGCGGTTTTCTTCTCCTATGGGCGTCATGCCCCGAATCATCCTCCTGGTCGGGCCCGTTGTGCGGCTTCCAGGAGTCCGGCGAGTTCCACCAGGTCGGTGCCGGTGAGGCGGGGGAGCGCACAGCCGGAGAGGACGCGGCAGGCGTCGCGCCAGCCGGCCGGAACGGCCGCGCCGCCGCCCAGGGCACCGGTGAGCGCACCCGTGAGGGCGGGGGCGGAGTCGGCGACCCGGGACAGACAGGCGGCGGCGGGGACGGCCTCGGCGAGACGGCCCCGGGCGGCCGTGGCGAGGGCCAGGGCGACGGGGACGGTCTCGGCGGCGGCGATGCCGTAGCTGTAGACGTGGTCGACGATCTGGTGTTCGAGGAGGGGGACCAGGGCGAACGCCGACTCGCTGTCCTCGGCCAGGGCGAGGGCGTGGCGGGCGTTGCGGCCGATCTCCGTCGCCGCGGGGAGTTCGGCGAGCGCGGCCGTCACGCAGGTGTCCGGGTCCGCTCCGGTCAGGGCGAGCGAGAGGGCCGCCGCCATCGCGCGGGCGCCGTGCACGCCGTCGCCGTCCTGGGTGTAGCGGGCGTCGAACTCGGCCAGGCCGGCGGCGCGTTGGGGGTCGCCGGGATGGGCCACCGCGAGGACGCAGGCGCGGACGCAGGCGGCGTCGTCGAAGTAGTGCGGGTTGTCGTGGCCGGTGGCGGGCGGGCGCAGGCCGGCGGCGAGGTTGCCGAGGCCGGCGCGGACCGAGATACGGGCGCGCAGGGGCAGTACGGCGGACTCGATCTCGGGGGCGCGGTCCGCCGCCGCGGCGACCTCGGCGGCCACGGCGGTCCAGGTGAGGTCGATGGCGGCGCGCATACGGCGTTCCCGGCTGAGGTCGCCGAGCACGTCGTCGTCGCCCGCCCGCAGGACCGCCTCCGCGGCGAACGCCGCCCACTCGGCGTCGTCGGAAGGGCCGAGACGGAGGGGTTCAGGCGGCTGGTTGAGCGCGATCGGCACGGGCAGGGTGGTGGTGGCGTTCTGCTCGGCGAAGGTGTCCAGCTCGCGGGTCAGGCGGCGGGTCCACTCGGGCATCCGGGCGGCCCGGTGCCGGGCGGCGGGCCAGCCGGCGGCGTCTCCCGCGGCGAGGCCGAGCAGCAGTCCCTCGATGCGGCGCGTCATGACACCCGCTCGCTGTCCTGGAGGGCGCCGGCGGGGGCGGGGACCAGCAGCTCCGCCACGTCCAGGACGTGATGGCCGGTCATGGAGGGCAGGCACCGGCCCCGTACCGGGCCGATGGCCGACGCCCACTCCGGGGGGATCGCCGAGACACCCTGGGTCGCGCCCGACAGGGCGCCCGCCACCGCGGCCGTCGTGTCCGCGTCGCGGCCCATGTTGACCGCCGTGAGGACCGCCTCCCGGAAGTCGCCGTCCGCCGCCGCGTACGCGCCGAAGGCGAGGGCGACCGCCTCGGGGGCCAGGTCGGTCCAGGGGTAGCCGCCGATGACCACCGCGGAGCGGACCGCGCGTTCGCCGCGGTGGGCCACGGTCACCGCGCGCCGCAGCGAGCGGGCCGTCCAGGAGTCCTCGGGGACGACGGCGAGCGCCGAGGCGATCACCACCGCGGGCGAGGCGCCCGCCATCGCCGCCGCCACTCCCGCCGCGACCGCCTGGCCGCCGTAGATGCCCTCGCCCTCGTGGCTGACCTGGCCGTCGATCGCCACCAGACGGGCCGCTTCGGCCGGACGGCCCGCCGCGAAGACGCCGAAGGGGGCCGCCCGCATGGCCAGGCCGTCGCTCCAGGCGTGCCGGTGCTGCGCGGAGATGGGCGCCGCGAGGCCGCGGCGGAGGTTCTCCAGCGTGCCCCGCTCGCTGAAGCCCGCACCGCGGAAGGAGCCCTCGGCCCGGTCGGCGATCCACTCGTGCCAGGCGGCCTCGACGTGGGCGGGGGTGAGTGCCGAGCCGTGCCGGGCCAGCAGCAGCCCCGAGAAGATCGCGTACTCGGTGTCGTCCGTGCCGCACGGCTCCTCGGTGACGTATCCCGTGATGCGGCCCCAGCGGGCGCGGATCTCGGAGGGCTTCAGGTTCTCCGCGGGCGCCCCGAGCGCGTCTCCGACGGCCAGGCCGAGCAGGGCGCCGTGGGCCCGTTCGCGCAGTCCGGTGGCGTCCCCGGGCGCCGGGGCCGGGGGAGTGCAGGCGATCGATGCCATGGGCGGCCTCTCCTTCACGGGGCCACGACGGGGCCACGGCGGGGCCGTGCCGGGGCCTCAAGGGGGTCACGGGGACCTTTGCGGATGTCTCCCACGGGAGGGGTGCGGGTGAGCCTCGGCGGGCACCGTGTCACCCGGTCGGCATCTGAGCAGTGATCCGCACGGATGAGCGATTGACGGCAAAGCCGCAGGTTAGCCCAGCCTTTCCTTGCTGGCGGCGATGAAATGATGGGCGTACGTTCGGTGTTGTCGAAAAGTAGAACTCATCCAAAGTTAGCTTTGGCTAATCTTCCTGGGGGACCCGCATGGCGATCATCGAAACCGAGGCGGCGCTGCACGAGGCGCACCGCGACAACCACACGCACCGGGATGTGAACGGTGGTTGGCTGCGTCCCGCCGTCTTCGGTGCCATGGACGGTCTGGTCTCCAACCTCGCCCTGCTGACCGGTGTCGCCGGCGGTTCCGCCGGTCACCAGACGATCGTCATCACCGGGCTCGCGGGCCTCGCCGCCGGTGCCTTCTCCATGGCGGCCGGCGAGTACACCTCCGTCGCCTCCCAGCGTGAACTCGTCGAGGCCGAACTCGATGTCGAGCGGCGTGAGCTGCGCAAGCACCCGCAGGACGAGGAGGCCGAGCTGGCGGCGCTCTACGTGGCCCGCGGGGTGGAGCCGGAACTGGCCCGTGAGGTCGCCCGGCAGCTGTCCGAGGACCCCGAGCAGGCCCTGGAGATCCACGCCCGCGAGGAGCTGGGCATCGACCCCGGCGACCTGCCGTCGCCGCTGGTCGCGGCCGTGTCGTCCTTCGGTTCGTTCGCGCTCGGCGCCCTGCTGCCCGTGCTGCCCTTCCTGCTGGGTGCGACCGCCCTCTGGCCGGCCGTGCTCCTCGCGCTCGCCGGGCTCTTCGGCTGCGGTGCCGTGGTGGCCAGGGTGACCGCGCGGACCTGGTGGTACAGCGGCCTCAGGCAGCTCGCGCTGGGCGGCGCGGCGGCCGGTGTGACGTACGCCCTGGGCAGCCTGTTCGGAACGGCCGTAGGATAGCGAGACCGCTACCTATGCGTTGGGCCGCATAAGTAGCCGTTACTTGCTGGTTTCGAATGCTTAACCACCGGGCATGAGCCGTAAGCGCTGTGGGCAATGACGCCTGCGGCGCACTCGCGGGAGGAGCGACGACGCTCCACCCGCCCCCCTCGGGCCGTCGGACGCCGATCTGACCGATCTTGTACCGCTCGGTCCCCCCCATACTTTCCGCCGCTCGTACGCGGCGCGGCCGCGACCCCGTGGCACCTGCCGTAAACCCGGACGGCGTCCGCATGTTGGAACGGAGTATCCAGTTTCCGAGAACCGTTCCATCATGTAATCTGCACGAAATTTAGCCAGATCCGCAGAGGGCCAACGTCGTCCCTCGGCACTTGCCACATGCCACATGACGACGACGGGAGAGCCGATGCGTACGCCGCGCCAGCCGTCCCAGCATTCCGCGAATGGCCAGAACTGGTCCTTCATGGATGCTCGCCCTGCTGCGCAGGGTATGTACGACCCCCGCAACGAGCGCGACGCCTGTGGCGTCGGTTTCGTGGCCACACTCACCGGTGAGGCGAGCCATGCGCTGGTCGAGCAGGCGCTGACCGTCCTGCGCAACCTCGAGCACCGCGGCGCCACCGGCTCCGAGCCCGACTCGGGCGACGGCGCCGGCATCCTCTCCCAGGTGCCCGACGCCTTCTTCCGTGAAGTGGCCGGATTCGACCTTCCTGCGGCGGGCTCGTATGCCGTAGGCATCGCCTTCCTGCCGGGTGAGGGGACCCAGGACGTCGTCTCGCAGATCGAGACGATCGCTGCCGACGAGGACCTGACCGTCCTCGGCTGGCGCGAGGTGCCCGTCGCACCGGAACTCCTGGGCGCCACCGCCCGGTCCACCATGCCGGTCTTCCGGCAGGTCTTCGTCGCCGACGGCGCCAGCGAGGGCATCGCGCTGGACCGCAAGGCCTTCGTGCTGCGCAAGCGTGCCGAGCGGGAGGCCGGTGTCTACTTCCCGTCCCTGTCCGCCCGCACGATCGTCTACAAGGGCATGCTGACCACCGGCCAGCTGGAGCCCTTCTTCCCGGACCTGTCCGACCGCCGCTTCGCCTCCGCCGTCGCGCTCGTCCACTCGCGCTTCTCCACGAACACCTTCCCGTCGTGGCCGCTCGCGCACCCCTACCGCTTCGTCGCCCACAACGGTGAGATCAACACCGTCAAGGGCAACCGCAACTGGATGCGCGCCCGCGAGTCCCAGCTGGTCTCGGACCTCTTCGGGGACAAGGGCCTGGAGCGGATCTTCCCGGTCTGTACGCCGGACGCCTCCGACTCCGCCTCCTTCGACGAGGTGCTCGAGCTGCTCCACCTCGGCGGCCGCTCGCTCCCGCACTCCGTGCTGATGATGATCCCGGAGGCGTGGGAGAACCACGACTCCATGGAGCCGGCCCGGCGCGCCTTCTACGGCTTCCACTCCACGATGATGGAGCCCTGGGACGGCCCCGCCTGCGTCACCTTCACCGACGGCACCCAGGTCGGCGCCGTGCTCGACCGCAACGGTCTGCGCCCCGGCCGCTACTGGGTCACCGACGACGGCCTCGTCGTCCTCGGCTCCGAGGTCGGCGTCCTCGACATCGACCCGGCCAAGGTCGTCCGCAAGGGCCGCCTGCAGCCCGGCAAGATGTTCCTCGTCGACACCGCCGAGCACCGCATCATCGAGGACGACGAGATCAAGGCGTCCCTCGCCGCCGAGCAGCCGTACGCCGAGTGGCTCGAGACCGGTGAGATCGAGCTGGGCGACCTGCCCGAGCGCGAGCACATCGTCCACACCCACGCCTCGGTCACCCGCCGCCAGCAGACCTTCGGCTACACCGAGGAAGAGCTGCGCGTCATCCTCGCGCCGATGGCCAAGGCCGGCGCCGAGCCGATCGGCTCGATGGGCACCGACTCGCCGATCGCCGCCCTGTCCGAGCGTCCGCGGCTGCTCTTCGACTACTTCACCCAGCTGTTCGCGCAGGTCACCAACCCGCCGCTGGACGCGATCCGCGAGGAGCTGGTCACCTCCCTGCGCAGCTCGCTGGGCCCGCAGGGCAACCTGCTCGACCCGACCGCCGCCTCCTGCCGCTCCGTCGTGCTGCCCTTCCCGGTCATCGACAACGACGAGCTGGCCAAGCTCATCCACATCAACGCCGACGGCGACATGCCCGGCTTCAAGGCCGCGACCCTCTCCGGCCTTTACCGGGTCTCCGGCGGCGGCGACACCCTCGCCGCGCGCATCGAGGAGATCTGCGCCGAGGCCGACGCGGCCATCGAGAACGGCGCCCGGCTGATCGTCCTCTCGGACCGGCACTCGGACGCCGAGCACGCGCCGATCCCGTCGCTGCTGCTCACCGCGGCCGTCCACCACCACCTCATCCGCACCAAGCAGCGCACCCACGTGGGCCTGCTGGTCGAGGCCGGCGACGTCCGCGAGGTCCACCACGTCGCGCTGCTGATCGGCTTCGGCGCCGCGGCCGTGAACCCGTACCTGGCGATGGAGTCCGTCGAGGACCTGGCCCGCGCCGGCACCTTCCTGTCGGACATCGAGCCCGAGAAGGCCATCCGCAACCTGATCTACGCCCTCGGCAAGGGCGTCCTGAAGGTCATGTCCAAGATGGGCATCTCGACGGTCGCCTCCTACCGCGGCGCCCAGGTCTTCGAGGCCGTCGGCCTGGAGGACACCTTCGTCGAGAAGTACTTCAACGGCACCGCCAGCAAGATCGGCGGCGTGGGCATCGACGTCATCGCCAAGGAGGTCGCCGCCCGCCACGCCAAGGCCTACCCGGCCTCCGGCATCGCCCCGGCGCACCGCGCGCTGGAGATCGGCGGCGAGTACCAGTGGCGCCGCGAGGGCGAGCCGCACCTGTTCGACCCGGACACGGTCTTCCGCCTGCAGCACTCCACGCGCTCCGGCCGGTACGACATCTTCAAGAAGTACACCGAGCGGGTGAACGAGCAGTCCGAGCGTCTGATGACGCTGCGCGGCCTGTTCGGCTTCAAGTCCGACCGCCAGCCGATCTCCATCGACGAGGTCGAGCCGGTGAGCGAGATCGTCAAGCGGTTCTCGACCGGCGCCATGTCGTACGGCTCCATCTCCAAGGAGGCGCACGAGACCCTCGCCATCGCCATGAACCAGCTGGGCGGCAAGTCCAACACCGGTGAGGGCGGCGAGGACCCGGAGCGCCTGTACGACCCGGCGCGCCGGTCCAGCATCAAGCAGGTCGCCTCCGGCCGCTTCGGTGTCACCTCCGAGTACCTGGTCAACGCGGACGACATCCAGATCAAGATGGCCCAGGGCGCCAAGCCCGGCGAGGGCGGCCAGCTGCCCGGCCACAAGGTCTACCCGTGGGTCGCGAAGACGCGTCACTCGACGCCTGGCGTGGGCCTCATCTCCCCGCCGCCGCACCACGACATCTACTCCATCGAGGACCTGGCCCAGCTGATCCACGACCTCAAGAACGCCAACCCGGCGGCACGTATCCACGTGAAGCTGGTGTCGGAGGTCGGCGTCGGCACGGTCGCGGCCGGTGTGTCCAAGGCGCACGCGGACGTGGTCCTCATCTCGGGTCACGACGGCGGCACGGGTGCCTCCCCGCTGACCTCGCTCAAGCACGCGGGCGGTCCCTGGGAGCTGGGCCTGGCCGAGACGCAGCAGACGCTGCTGCTCAACGGCCTGCGCGACCGGATCGTGGTCCAGACGGACGGCCAGCTGAAGACCGGCCGTGACGTGGTCATCGCCGCGCTGCTCGGCGCCGAGGAGTTCGGTTTCGCGACCGCTCCGCTCGTCGTCTCCGGCTGCGTGATGATGCGCGTCTGCCACCTGGACACCTGCCCGGTCGGCATCGCCACCCAGAACCCGACCCTGCGCGACCGCTTCACCGGCAAGGCCGAGTACGTGGTGAACTTCTTCCGGTTCATCGCCGAGGAGGTCCGCGAGATCCTCGCCGAGCTGGGCTTCCGCTCCATCGAGGAGGCCGTCGGCCACGCCGAGGCGCTCGACGTCGCCCGTGCCGTCGACCACTGGAAGGCGCAGGGCCTGGACCTGGAGCCGCTGTTCCACGTGCCGTCGCTGCCCGAGGGCGCGGTGCGTCACCAGGTCGTCGAGCAGGAGCACGGCCTGGAGAAGGCCCTGGACAACGAGCTGATCAAGCTGGCCGGGGACGCGCTCGCCGCCTCGGACGCCACCGAGGCCCAGCCGGTGCGCGCCCAGGTCGCCATCCGCAACATCAACCGCACGGTCGGCACCATGCTCGGCCATGAGGTGACGAAGAAGTTCGGTGGCGCGGGCCTGCCCGACGACACCATCGACATCACCTTCACCGGCTCCGCGGGCCAGTCCTTCGGCGCGTTCCTGCCGCGCGGCGTCACGCTGCGCCTGGAGGGCGACGCCAACGACTACGTCGGCAAGGGCCTCTCCGGCGGCCGGGTCGTCGTCCGCCCGGACCGCGCGGCCGACCACCTCGCCGAGTACTCGACCATCGCGGGCAACACCATCGCCTACGGCGCCACCGGCGGCGAGCTGTTCCTGCGCGGCCGTACCGGTGAGCGGTTCTGCGTCCGCAACTCCGGCGCTCTGGTCGTCTCCGAGGGCGTGGGCGACCACGGCTGCGAGTACATGACCGGGGGTCGCGCGGTGGTCCTCGGCGAGACCGGCCGCAACTTCGCGGCGGGCATGTCCGGCGGTGTCGCGTACGTCATCGACCTCGACCGCGACAACGTCAACGTCGGCAACGCCGGCGCGGTCGAGACGCTGGACGACTCGGACAAGCAGTGGCTGCACGACGTGGTGCGCCGGCACGCCGAGGAGACCGGCTCGACGGTCGCCGAGAAGCTGCTGGCCGACTGGGACGTGGCCGTGGCGCGGTTCAGCAAGATCATCCCTAGCACGTACAAGGCAGTGCTCGCCGCCAAGGACGCCGCCGAGCGAGCCGGTCTCTCCGAGACCGAGATCACCGAGAAGATGATGGAGGCGGCGATCAATGGCTGACCCGAAGGGCTTCCTGAACCACGGCCGTGAGGTCGCCAAGACCCGCCCCGTCACCGAGCGCGTCAAGGACTGGAACGAGGTCTACGTCCCCGGCTCCCTGCTGCCGATCATCAGCAAGCAGGCCAGCCGGTGCATGGACTGCGGCATCCCGTTCTGCCACAACGGCTGTCCGCTGGGGAACCTGATCCCCGAGTGGAACGACTACGCCTACCGCGAGGACTGGGCGGCCGCCCAGGAGCGCCTGCACGCGACCAACAACTTCCCGGAGTTCACCGGTCGCCTCTGCCCGGCCCCCTGCGAGTCGGCGTGCGTGCTCGGCATCAACCAGGCGCCGGTCACCATCAAGAACGTCGAGGTCTCGATCATCGACAAGGCGTGGGAGACCGGGGACGTCGCCCCGCAGATCCCCGAGCGCCTGTCCGGCAAGACGGTCGCGGTCATCGGCTCGGGCCCGGCGGGCCTCGCCGCCGCCCAGCAGCTGACCCGGGCCGGCCACACGGTCGCCGTCTACGAGCGCGCGGACCGCATCGGAGGCCTCCTCCGGTACGGCATCCCCGAGTTCAAGATGGAGAAGCGGCACATCAACCGCCGTATCGAGCAGATGCGCGCGGAGGGCACCCGCTTCCGCACCGGCATCGAGATCGGCCGCGACCTCAAGGCGACCGACCTGAAGAAGCGGTACGACGCGATCGTGATCGCCGCCGGCGCCACGACCGCCCGTGACCTGCCGGTGCCGGGCCGCGAGCTCAAGGGCATCCACCAGGCGATGGAGTACCTGCCGCTGGCCAACAAGGTGCAGGAGGGCGACTACGTCACCGCGCCGCTCACGGCCGAGGGCAAGCACGTCGTCGTCATCGGCGGTGGCGACACCGGCGCCGACTGCGTGGGCACCGCCCACCGCCAGGGCGCGGCCTCCGTCACCCAGCTGGAGATCATGCCCCGCCCGAACGACGAGCGGCACCCGACCAGCCAGCCCTGGCCGACCTTCCCGATGCTCTACAAGGTCACCTCGGCGCACGAGGAGGGCGGCGAGCGGGTCTACTCCGTCTCGACGACCCACTTCGAGGGCGACGAGGACGGCAACGTGCAGTGGCTGCACCTGACCGAGGTCGAGTTCGTCGACGGCAGGCTGACCCCGAAGCCGGGCACCGAGCGCAAGATCCCGGCCCAGCTGGTCACCCTCGCCATGGGCTTCACCGGCACCGACCGGGAGAACGGCCTGGTGGAGCAGTTCGGCCTGGACCTCGACGAGCGCGGTAACATCGCTCGCGACGCCGACTTCCAGACCAACGTGCCGGGTGTGTTCGTCGCCGGTGACGCCGGCCGCGGCCAGTCCCTCATCGTGTGGGCGATCGCGGAGGGCCGCTCGGCCGCCCGCGGTGTCGACCGGCACCTGACCGGAGCCAGCGACCTGCCGGCCCCGATCCGCCCGACGGACCGCTCGCTGATGGTCTGACGGTTCCGCAGAAGAACGTCCCGTACAAAGGCGTACGGAACACTGGTGGCGCCTGCCCCACAGTCCCCGACCGGACGTGGGCGGGCGTCGCCGCCTTTTCAGCGGGAAGTCGCCCTCAGCCCCTGGAACTTCACGGTCGCGTCCTCGGTGTAGGCGCCCACCCTGCCCTCGGTGTACGGCCGTTCACGGTCGACGAAGGTCACCAGGTGCCTGCCGCCCACCTCGACGGTGAGACTCCCGCCGTTCTGCTCCACCCGGACCGTGTACCAGGCGCCCACCGGGTACACCGTCCGCCCGGTCGCCAGGAAGCGCTGGCCACCCGGATAGGCCGGATCACGCTTGCCCAGCTCCCAGCCGTTCGGCTTCAGGGTGATGTAGTAGAAGTGCTCCGGATCGGTGTACGCCCAGACCAGCCACGGCACTTCCCACGGGTTCGGTTCGGGATCGCGCAGCTGCCGCACCGTCCGCATCCGCGCCTCGTACCGCACGTCCGTGTACGAGGCGGTGCTCACCACGAGGCCCGCGTGTGTGGTGCCGGGATCCTCCGCGGCCCTGGGGGAGAGCGAGAGGGAGTCGTCGTCGCCCAGGTTGGTGCCGTGGCCGTTGAACACCGAGAGCCAGCGGCCGTGGATCGTGCCGTCGATCCACGGCTCGGGCGGCGGCGCGGCGTCGCCCCGGCACTGGGTCAGGGTGACCGCCAGGAGCGTGGTCAGTGTGATCGCCAGTGCCAGGGTGGTGAGCAGACGGCCCCTGCGCCCCTGCGGGATCGGCGGGATCCGGCGGCGGGGGCGCAGGAGCGATGACGTCATGCCGCAGAGTATGGCCCGGACGCGGTGAGGCCGACCGGAACTTCGGCCGCGAAGTCCTCGGCCAGTTGGGCGAGTACGCGCCCGGCGGCCCGTCCGTCCCCGAACGGGTTGCCCGCGGTCGCCATCCGCCGGTATTCCACCGGATCGTCCAGCAGCCGCTCGGCCCAGGTCACGATCGCGTCCGGGTCCGTGCCGATCAGCCGGGCCGCGCCGGCCTCGACCGCCTCCGGGCGCTCGGTGGTCGTACGCAGCACGAGCGCGGGCTTGCTCAGACTCGGAGCCTCCTCCTGGATGCCGCCGGAGTCGGTGAGCACCAGGTCGCACTCGGCCAGCGTGGCCGCGAAGTCCAGGTAGTCGAGCGGTTCGACGAGCGAGATGCCGGCGTGGCCGTCGAGTTCGGGCAGCAGTGCGTCCCGTACGGCCGGGCTCTTGTGCAGCGGCAGCACGATCTCCACGTCCCCGCGCCCGGCGAGCCGGGTGAGCGCACGGCCCATGCCGCGCATCCGCTCGCCCTGGTTCTCCCGGCGGTGCAGGGTCACCAGGACCCGCCGGGCGCCGGTGCGGAACGCGGAGGTGCCGGTGCCCTCGGCCAGCACCCACAGCAGGTTGTCGATGACGGTGTTGCCGGTGGTGAACACCTGCTCCGCCGGGACGCCCTCGTCGGTCAGATGCCGTGCCGCGCGCGAGGTCGGGGCGAAGTGCCAGCGGGCCATGCGTCCGATGAGGCTGCGGTTGAGCTCCTCAGGGAACGGGTTGTCGATGACTCCGGTGCGCAGCCCCGCCTCGACGTGGGCGACCGGGATCTTCTCGTAGAACGCGGCCATGGCGCCGGCCAGCGCGGTCGTGGTGTCCCCCTGCACCACGACCAGGTCCGGCCGCTGCTCCCGCATGGCCTCGCCGAGTTCGCCGACCAGGCGGGCGGTCAGCTCGGACAGCTGCTGCCGGCTGCGCATCACGTCGAGCGCGATCCGTACGTCTACGCAGAGCAGGCCGAGCATCTGGTGGAGCATCTCGCGGTGCTGGCCGGTGGTGACGACGATGGGCTCGAACTGCTCGCTGTCGGTCATGGCCCGCGCCACCGGCGCCAGCTTGATCGCTTCCGGCCGGGTGCCCAGCACGAGCATGGCGCGTACGGGCAGGGTTGACGGAGGTGTGGACATGGAAGGCCCCCCTAGGGCATGCGCGATCGTCGCAGGACCGCGCAGGAGTGTGAGCGGTGCGGAGATGAGAGACGCGACGAGAGAAGAGAAGAGATGAGAGTCGAGATGCGCGAAGAGATGTGAGCCGCGCGGCGGGCAGGCCGCGGGAGAGGGCCGGGCGCCCTCAGGTACGCGCGGTCTTCAGCCAGGTCTGCTTGCCGGTGAGCATCCGCCAGAACCCCCACCAGCCGGCGAAGAACCAGATGTAGCCGTAGAAGACGAAGACATGGGCCAAGAGCACACAGCGCACCAGCCCGAGCTGCCGCTCACGCTTGAAGTACACGTAGCCGTAGGTGTAGGCGGCCGTGAACGAGAGGACGTACGGCCCGAACAGCCACATGGGCGACACGAGCGCGTGGCCCACCTGGACGGAGGCCATGACGGTGGCACCGAGTGCGACCAGGAAGGAGATCGGCAGCAGCGAGGTGAGCAGGATCAGGACCGGGCTCGACAGGTGGTAGAGCATGTCCAGCGCCGGCCGGGTCGGCACGTCCCTGAGGATGAGCGGGACGAGACCGGCGGACTGCAGATGACCCTGGAACCAGCGGGATCGCTGCCGGACCAGGCGGCGCAGGCTGAGCACGGCCTGCTGGGACACCGCGGCGGTGGTGCAGTGCATGTTGGTCCAGCCCTTCGCGATCAGCCGCACCCCGAGGTCGAGGTCCTCGGTGAGGCTGTCGCTCCACGGGCCGTCCCCGTCCAGCGTGTTGAGGGCCGACAGCCGCATGAACTGGCCGTTGCCGCCCATGCCCACGCTGCCGATGAAGCGCCGGGCGCTCTGGAACACGTCGCCGTACACGACGAACTCCATGTCCTGCATGCGTGCGAGCAGCCCGAGGTGCCGGTTGTACATACGGACGCAGACCTGAACCGCGCCCGTACGCGGGTCGTCGAAGTACGGGTCGACGGACTGCACGACGTGCGGGTCGAGCCGCCCGTCCGCGTCGACCACACACAGCACGACGTCCGCCGGGTCGTGCCGGGCGAGCAGGCCGGACTCCCTGAGGTGCCGCACCCCGTCGTTGAGTGCGGCACCCTTGCCCCGGCGTGCGTTCGGCGGAGTGCGCCGGTGCAGCCGGACCAGGTTCGGATCGGCGGTCAGTGCGATTTCACTGGTGCGATCGTCGGAGCCGTCGTCTATGACCAGGGCCATGAAATTGCCGGCGGGTAACGAAGTGATGCGCGCAAGGCTTTCCGCGAGAACTTGCTCCTCGTTCAGGCATGCCAGCAGGAATACGTAAAAGCGTTCTCTGCGGTCTGTTCTGGTACGCCGAATTCTGCGTCGAGAGAGAAGGAAAAGACTGGTGTTGTAGCAGCCGGCCATCACGATCAGAGTGATGCTCGACCAGAGGAGCAACTCAATGATCACGGCTGCCCCCGGTATGGGCCGGCATCCGCTGTCCCTGACGTCGCAGATGTATCCGGGCCAGCAGTATCAGGCACGCCGTCAGGCAGTAGAACAGAAATCCGGCCCCGGCTACCGCTTGTAGCCCCTTGGCCAAAGGAAGTCCGGGTATTGCTTCCGGTGCGGCCATCGCTCCTGCCAAGGGCAGCAGTGCCCCCAGGGCGGGTCGTCCGTACATTGTCCCCCCACATTCGATGCGCATCCCCAATGCGCGAGGCGAACTTAGCAGACCTTCCGGGACCGAGAAGGACATTTGACAGTCATCGAGGCGGCCAGAAGAATCTGGTCTTCCTGACGCCAAATGCCTCGTCAATCATTTGGCAAAGTGGGGGGAAGATCGTGAGACGAGTGATCCCGCCCCGGAAGCGGGCACACAGCCGAATTTCCGTCGTACTACTACTCGTCGCCGCTCTGCTGAGCGGCACGTTCATGGCCACCGATGCCCAGGCCGCCGGGGGGCAGCACCGCAGGGGCGAGGCCGCCGGCACCAGGTCCGGACTCAACCGGGTCGACCTCAGGGGCTGGGCGAAGGCCCAGTTCGAGGCCGACCGGACGCGGCGCACCCGGCCGTACCCGAAGACCACCCCGACCACCCGCACGGCCGCGGCCGCCGTCCCGGTCCGCACCGCGACCGGGGCGACCACCGCGAAGCGGCAGAAGGCCCTGCTCGCCCCGGCCGACGCGGCCGCTGACGCCACTTCGAGCGCACTCGTCCTCTACGACACGGCGGGCCCCTACGGGCAGCTGGGCGAGCTGTACGCGATGGCCACGGCCAACCTCGCCGGCCACTTCGGCACGGTGACGGCCAAGCCGGTCCAGCAGTACACCGCCGGAATGATCGACTCGTACTCGGCCGTGATCTACATCGGTTCGACGTACTACGGCGGCACCGTCCCGGACGCCGTCCCGGCCGCGTTCTACGCCGACGCGTCGGCGAGCACCAGGCCGGTGATCTGGATGGGCGCCAACATCTGGAACATGGCGGGGGCGGTGGGCGTAGCCCAGTTCACGCAGAAGTACGGCTGGGACCCGACGACGTCGTACTACGAAGACGGCGGTTCGATCGGCGACGTCACGCAGGTGACGTACCGAGGCCAGACGCTGACCCGCACCGTTCCGGCCGGGCAGGACGGCGGCGTGCTGCGCCCCAACGTCCTGACGGGGCCCGGGTATGCGGCCGTCACCCGGCTCGCGGAGGGCCTGGACAGCTCGAACGGGCACACCTTCGGCTGGGCGGTCCGCTCCTCCAACCTCACCTACATCGGTGAGATCCCGTTCGCCTACGTCTCCGAGACCGACCGCGTCATCGCCTTCGAGGACCTGCTCTTCGACGCCCTCGCCCCGGCCACCGCCGAGCGGCACCGGGCTATGGTGCGCCTGGAGGACATCAGCCCCGACTCGGATCCCGCCGAACTGCGGTCGACGGCCGACTACCTGTACTCGCAGAACATCCCGTACGGCATCAACGTGATCCCCGTCTACACGGACCCCAACGGCACCTACAACGACGGCGTCCCGCAGACGATCACGCTCGCCCAGCGCCCCCAGGTGGTCAGCGCGCTGAAGTACATGCTGGCCAGGGGCGCGGTCCTGATGGACCACGGCTACACCCACCAGTACGGCAACGTCGCCAACCCCTACAACGGCGTCACAGGCGACGACTTCGAGTTCTACCGGGCGCACGTCGACTCCGCGAACAACGTCGTCTACGACGGCCCGGTCGCCGAGGACTCCAGCCTCTGGGCGCAGACCCGGGTCACCAGCGCGCTCGCCCAGTTCGCGCTGGTGGGCCTGCCCAAGCCGACGCTGTGGACCACCCCGCACTACGCGGGCTCCGCGGCCGACTACAAGGTCTTCGGCTCCAACTTCACCGCACGCCTGGAGCGTTCGCTCTACTTCGCCGGGACGCTGAGCGGGGCCCAGTCCGACCCGAACCGGTTCATCGGCCAGTTCTTCCCGTACGTCGTCAAGGACGTCTACGGCACCAAGGTGCTGCCCGAGAACATCGGCAACTACGAGCCGGAGGCGTACAACAACCACCCGGCGCGCCTGCCCGCCGACCTCATCGCCTCGGCGAAGGCCAACCTGGCGGTGCGCGACGGGGTGGCGAGCTTCTTCTACCACCCGTACTACCCGGTGCAGCCGTTGAAGGACACGATCGACGGCATCAGGGCACTCGGCTACACCTTCGTCAGCCCGGCGGCGCTGTGACGGCGCCCGCCCCCAGGAGGAGGACCGTCGCCGTCACGGCGGCGGTCCTCCTCGCCGCCGGCGGCTGCGTGTCCACGGGCCCGGGCCACGGGTCCGGCAACGGCAGCACGCACGCCTCCCGCCCGGAGACCGGGACCACCACCATGCGCGGCATCACCCTGCCCTCGTGGTACCGCACCGACTACGACAGCCCGGCCGCACCCCGCTATCTGCGCGGCATCAAGGCCACCGGGGCCCGCTGGGTCACCTTCACCCCGACCTGGTACCAGAAGCGGGTCACCGACTCCGGCCCGCACACCACCGAGGAGACCGCGAGCGACGCGAGCCTGCGCAGGATCGTCGGGCGCGCCCACGCGGCCGGCCTCAACGTGATGATCAAACCGCACGTGGACCTGCCCGGCGACCAGGACCGCGCCGAGATCCGCCCCCGCGACCGGTCCGCCTGGTTCGCCGCCTACCGCCGCTTCATCACCCACTACGCGGACATCGCCGCGGACACCGGAGCCGAACAGCTCGCGGTCGGCACCGAACTCGCCGGGGTCTCCGGCGACACCGCCGCCTGGACGAAGGTGATCAAGGCGGTCCGCGCCCACTACGACGGCCCGCTGACCTACGCCGCCAACTACGACGAGTACCAGCACATCCACTTCTGGAAGGACCTCGACCTCATCGGCATCGACGCCTACTGGCCGCTCGCCGAGAAGCCCACCACCGATCCCGCCCTGCTGAACCGCGCCTGGGCCCCGATCCGGCAGAAGCTCGCCGCCTACTCGGCGGGCCGGCACCGCCGGATCCTGTTCACCGAGGCCGGCTACGTCAGCCAGCGCGGCTCCACCACCGCCCCGTACTCCTGGACCGTCAGCACACACCCGGCCGACGCCGAACAGGCCGCCGCCTACCGGGCACTCCTCGACTCCTTCGAGGGCCGCCCGTGGTGGGCCGGTGTCTGCTGGTGGATGTGGGACGACTGGCCGGACAGCGGAGAGACCCCGGCACGCCTGGCGTACACCCCGCACGGCAAACCCGCGGAGGAGGTGCTGCGCCGGAAGTGGGCCGGCTGACGTCCGTGACGCGCCGCCCGTCGGCCTCCCGGGAAGCCGTGGTGGGCCTGCCCTCCGGGGAGCCGGACCGGTCGGGGCCGGTGGCGTACACCGTCGCCGCGACGACCACCGGCACGGCCGCGAGCAGCAGGATTCCCGCCTGCCTCATGCGGTCGCGCCTCCCGTGAGATCCGAGACCTTGAGCCAGGCGAGGACCAGCAGCAGCACCAGCAGGGCCGCGCACACGCCTGCCTGGATCAGGACGCGGCGGTTGCCCCGGGGCGCGTACGCGTACGCCAGCGTCACCGCCCCGCCCGCCAGCAGGCCCCCGAGGTGACCCTGCCAGGAGGTCACCCACGCGGAGATCACCAGCCACAGCAGCAGACCGCCCATGTACTGGTTGACCGCGCGCATGTCGTAGCCGAGACGACGGCCCATGACGTAGTACGCGGCGCCCAGCCCGAACACGGCCCCGGAGGCGCCGACCGTGGGGGTCTCGGGGGCGATCAGCAGCACCAGGACCGAGCCGCCGAGCGCCGACAGCAGGTACAGGGCGAGATAGCGGACCCGGCCCAGCTGGGCCTCCACCACCCGGCCGACGTTCCACAGCGCCAGCATGTTCATCAGGATGTGCGCGATGCCGAACGTGCCCTCGGCGGGCGTCAGGTGCAGGAACGCTCCGGTCAGCAGCCGGTACCACTCGCCGTGGGCGACGCCCTCCGGGTAGTAACCCGCCGGCACGGTGCCCAGCATGTCGAAGCGGTCCTCGACCGAGGGCCGCGCCAACTCGGCCAGATAGGCCAGCACGTTGAGCCCGATCAGCACGTACGTCACCAGCGGCACCGCGCTGATCCGGCCGCCGAACGCCGTGCGCGCCTGCCGGACCGAACGTGCCCCCTCCTTCACGCACTCCACGCACTGATGGCCGACCGAGGCCTCCCGCATGCAGGACGGGCAGATGTGGCGGTCGCAGCGCGTGCAGCGGACGTGGGACTCCACCTTGGGGTGACGAAAACAGGTGGTGACGGCGGACTCGGCGGTCACGGCCGGCTCCTCTGAGGGAAAGTTCGGGACAGGATGAGCCGGTGGGGACGGCGGCGAACAAAATAGCGAACCGATGTGACGGGAGCGACAGCCGGGGCCTGTGATCCCTTAGGCTCGGCTTCCTGCACAGCCGAGGGGGGAACCATGGCCGCGATCAGCCTGCGCAAGGTGGAGGAGGCCGCGCCCGCGCTCGTCGGGCCGTACCGCTCGGCCGGCGTCTGCCTGCGCAAACACGGCCTGGTCGGGCTGCGGGCCGCCGTGTACCTGGTGGTCGACTACTCGGGTTCGATGAAGCCGTACTACAAGGACGGCAGCGTGCAGGCGCTCGCCGACCGGGTGCTGGGCCTGTCCGCACACCTGGACGACGACGGCCGGGTGCCCGTGGTGTTCTTCTCCACGGACGTCGACGCGGTCACCGACATCGCCCTGGACGGCCACGAGGGCCGCATCGAACGGATCGCGGCCGGGCTCGGGCACATGGGCAAGACCAGCTACCACCTGGCGATGGACGCCGTCATCGACCACTACATGGACAGCGGCGCCACCGACCCCGCGCTGGTCGTCTTCCAGACCGACGGCGGCCCGATCAACAAGCTCGCCGCGGAGCGCTACCTGTGCAAGGCGGCGAAGCTGCCGCTGTTCTGGCAGTTCGTCGGCTTCGGCGACCCGGGCAGCCGGCAGTTCGAGTTCCTGCGCAAACTGGACGAGCTGGCGGTCCCCGGCAAGCGGCCCGTGGACAACGCCGGCTTCTTCCACGCGGGCCGGGATCCCCGGAAGGTCTCCGACGCCGAGCTGTACGACCGTCTCGTCGCCGAGTTCCCCCAGTGGCTCGCGGCCGCACGCGCCGCGGGGATCGCGCGGCCCGCCTGAGCCCTGCGCCGGCGCCGGCCCCGACCGCCTAGCCGGCGTCCTCGAGCACCGCGTCCCTGCACTGCTCCGGGGTGCCCCACGCGGTGCGCAGGGCGCGGGCCTTGGTCAGCCACAGGGACAGGTCGTACTCCGCCGTGTACCCGATCGCGCCGTGCAGCTGGAGTGCCGTGCGGGCGGTGGCGTAGGCCGCCTCGCAGGCCTTCAGCTTGGCGGCCGCCACGTCCGCGGGGTGCAGGGACAGCGCCGCCGCGAAGAGCAGCGGCCGGGCGAACTCCAGGGCTGTCTTCGCGTCGGCGAGGCGGTGCTTGACGGCCTGGAACGAGCCGATGGGGACACCGAACTGCGTGCGCTGCCGGACGTGGGCGACCGTCCGGTCGAGCAGGGCGAGTCCCACGCCGAGGGCCTGGGCGGCGGTGGCCAGGCGCGCCCAGGTGAGGGCACCGGTGTCCGGCGGGCCGGGGGACAGGAGTTCACCGCCGGGGGCCAGCGGGGTCAGCCGGCGGGCCGGGTCGAGGGAGGGGCGGACCGGGCCGGGACCTGGCGACAGGTGCAGTCCTTCCGGGGCCGGGACGAGGTGGAGGGCGGCGGCGTCGCCATCGAGGGCGTACCCGGTGGGTGCCGCCACGGTGGCGATGGTCTCGCCCGCGGCGAGTCCGGGCAGGAACCGCTCGGCCGGCCCGTCCGCGTCGAGCAGTACCGCCGCCGCGACCGTCTCCACCAGTGGCCCGGGCGCCGCGTGCCTGCCCAACTCCACGAAAGCGACGGCCAGTTCCACCGGGTGCGGCCCCAGCCCGCCGTACTCCTCGGGCACGGCGAGAGCGAACACCCCCGCCTTGGCGATACGACGCCACAGTTCGCGGCCGCCCGCATGGTCGCCGCGGCTCCAGTCCCGGACCACCGCCGGGGTGTCCGCCGCCGTCAGCATCGCGTGCAGCGAGTCGGCGAAGGCGCGCTGCTCGGTGTCGAGGAGGAAGCGCATCAGCGGCGTCCCTTCGGCAGGCCGAGCAAGCGCTCGGCGACGATGTCGCGCTGGATCTCGTTGGCCCCCGCGTAGATGGGCCCGGCCAGCGCGAAGACGTACCCCTGCGCCCAGTCCGTGTCCGCCGACTCGCCCTCCTCGCCGAGGAGATCGAGCGCCGTCTCGTGCAGCGCCAGGTCGTACTCGGACCAGAACACCTTGTTCATGCTGGACTCCGGGCCGAGCGCGGCGCCCTCCAGGAACCGGGCGGCGGCCGCGTAGGTGAACAGCTGGTAGGCGCGGGCGCCGATCAGGGCGTCCGCCACCCCCGCGCGTGCCTGCTGCGGGCGGCCCCGCGCCCTCCACAGCTCCAGCAGCCGGCCGGCGGAGGCGAGGAAGCGGCCGGGGGAGCGCAGGGTGAGACCGCGTTCGTTGCCCGCCGTGGACATCGCGATCCGCCAGCCCTGGCCGGGTTCGCCGATCACGTCCTCGTCCGGCACGAACACCTCGTCCAGGAACAGCTCCGCGAAGGCCGGCTTCCCGTCCAGGCGGCCGATCGGGCGGACGGTGACACCGGGGGCCCGCAGGTCGAACATCAGATACGTCAGCCCCTGGTGCGGCCTCGGGGCCTCGGGGTCGCTGCGGAACAGGCCGAAGGCGCGGTCGGCGAAGGCCGCGCGGGAGGACCAGGTCTTCTGGCCGCTCAGCAGCCAGCCGCCGTCCGTCCGCAGCGCCCTGGACGTGAGCGAGGCCAGGTCGGAGCCCGCCTCCGGCTCGGACCAGGCCTGCGCCCAGACCACCTCGGCGGAGGCCATCGGCGGCAGCACGCGCGCGCGTTGCTCCTGTGTGCCGTGGTCGAACAGGGTCGGCGCGAGCAGGCTGATGCCGTTCTGGCCGACCCGGCTCGGAGCGCCCGCCGCCCAGTACTCCTCCTCGAAGACCAGCCAGCGCATCAGTCCCGCGCCCCGCCCCCCGTACTGCTCGGGCCAGGACACCACCGACCAGCGGTCCGCGGCCAGTTCGGCCTCCCAGGCGCGGTGCGCCGCGAAGCCCTCCGCGGTCTCCAGGGAGGGGAGCGTGGTGCGGGGCACGTGTGCCGCCAGCCAGGCGCGGGCCTCGGCGCGGAACTCCTCGTCGGCCGGAGCGTGGGTCAGGTCCACGGTCGCCGTCACCGTCCTTCCCTAACAAGTGTTTGGTAGGTTAGCGTGGCTCCATGACAGGCGTCGAGAGTCCGGCGTACGAGCCCGGGCACGGGCTGCTGAAGGGGCGCACCGCCGTCGTCACGGCGGCGGCCGGCGCGGGGATCGGCGGGGCCACCGCGCGCCGCTTCCTGGAGGAGGGCGCCCGGGTGCTGATCAGCGACGCGCACACGCGCCGCCTGAAGGAGCACGAGGCCCGGCTCGGCCGGGAGTTCCCCGGCGCGGTGGCCGCGGTGCCCTGCGACGTCACCGACGAGACCCAGGTGGGCGCACTCTTCGAGGCGGCCGTACGGGAGCACGGAAAGCTCGACATCGTGGTCAACAACGCGGGCCTTGGCGGCACCTCGGACCTCGTCGACATGACCGACGAGCAGTGGTCCCGCGTTCTCGACGTCACACTGAACGGCACCTTCCGCTGCACCCGGGCTGCCCTGCGGGCGATGCGGGACACCGGCGGTGGGGTGATCGTCAACAACGCCTCCGTCGTCGGCTGGCGCGCCCAGGCGGGCCAGGCGCACTACGCCGCCGCCAAGGCCGGCGTGATGGCGCTGACCCGGTGCGCGGCGGTCGAGGCGGCCGCCTACGGAGTGCGGGTCAACGCGGTGGCACCCAGCCTCGCCATGCATCCGCACCTGGTGAAGGTCACCTCCGCCGAACTGCTGCGGGAACTGACCGCACGGGAGGCCTTCGGGCGGTACGCCGAGCCCTGGGAGGTGGCCAACGTGATCGTGTTCCTCGCCTCCGGCTACTCCTCGTACCTGACCGGCGAGGTCGTCGCCGTCAGCAGCCAGCACCCCTGACGACGGGCAGACCACAATGGGTTCGTGCCGACCAAGAAGAAGCCCCAGGTGACCGCCCCGAAGAAGCCCACGGCCGCCGCCGCCCAGGCGCGCCGCCACGAACTCCTCGGCACCGCCGCCGAGGTCTTCGCCGAGCAGGGCTACAACGCCACCACCGTCCGCACCATCGCCGACCACGCGGGGATGCTCGCGGGCAGCCTCTACTACCACTTCGACTCCAAGGAGTCGATGCTCGAGGAGATCCTGCGGACCTTCCTGGACGAGCTGTGGGACGGCTACGACACCGTCCTGGCCTCCGGGCTCGGGCCCCGCGAGACCCTGGAAGCCCTGGTCATCGAGTCCTTCCGGGAGATCGACCGGCACCGCGCCGCCGTCGCGATCTACCAGAAGGAGAGCAAGCAGCTCGTCGCGCAGGACCGCTTCGCCTTCCTCGCCGACTCGCAGCGCCGGTTCGAGAAGGCATGGCTGTCCACGCTGGAACGCGGAGTCGCCGAGCACGTCTTCCGCGCCGACCTGGACGTCCGGCTCACCTACCGGTTCGTCCGGGACACCGTGTGGGTCGCCGCGTCCTGGTACCGGCCCGGCGGACAGCACAGTCCGGAGGAGATCGCCCGTCAGTACCTGTCGATGGTGCTGGACGGGATCGCCGTACGCGAATGACATCACGCTCAACACCCCTTTCCTGTGAGGGAGTCGCCATGGCCGAGGCCTACATAGTCGAAGCGGTCCGCACGCCCGTCGGGCGGCGCGGGGGAGGGCTCGGCGGGGTCCACCCGGCCGACCTGGGCGCCCATGTGCTGAAGGCGCTGGTGGAACGGGCCGGGATCGACCCGGCCGCCGTGGAGGACGTCGTCTTCGGCTGCCTGGACGCGGTCGGGCCGCAGGCCGGGGACATCGCCCGCACCTGCTGGCTGGCCGCAGGGCTGCCCGAGGAGGTGCCCGGCGTGACCGTCGACCGGCAGTGCGGCTCCTCCCAGCAGGCCGTGCACTTCGCCGCGCAGGCCGTGCTCTCCGGCACCCAGGACCTGGTGGTCGCGGGCGGGGTGCAGAACATGTCCCAGATCCCCATCGCCTTCGCCTCCCGGCAGGCCGCCGCCCCCCTCGGCCTGACCGACGGCCCCTTCCTCGGCAGCACCGGCTGGCGAGCCCGCTACGGCGACCGGCCCGTCAACCAGTTCACCGGCGCCGAGATGATCGCCGCCAAGTGGGGCATCAGCCGTACGGACCAGGAGGAGTTCGCCCTGCGTTCGCACCGGCGGGCGGTCTGGGCCATCGACACCGGCCGCTTCGAGCGTGAGACCGTCCCCTGTGGCGAGGTCACCGTCGACGAGGGCCCGCGCCGGGACACCTCCCCGGAGAAGATGGCCGCGCTCAAGCCCGTCCTCGACGGCGGCACCATCACCGCGGCCTGCTCCTCCCAGGTCTCCGACGGAGCCGCGGCCATGCTGCTCGCCTCCGAGCGAGCCGTACGGGAACACGGACTGCGCCCGCGGGCCCGCGTCCACCACCTCTCCGTGCGCGGCGAGGACCCCATCCGCATGCTCTCCGCGCCCATCCCGGCCACCGCCCACGCCCTGAAGAAGACCGGCCTGACCATCGACGCCATCGACCTCGTGGAGATCAACGAGGCCTTCGCCCCCGTCGTGCTCGCCTGGCTGAAGGAGACCGGCGCCGACCCGGAGAAGGTCAACGTCAACGGAGGCGCCATCGCCCTCGGCCACCCGCTCGGCGCCACCGGCGTCCGGCTGATGACGACCCTGCTGCACGAACTGGAGCGCACCGGCGGCCGGTTCGGCCTCCAGACCATGTGTGAGGGTGGCGGCCAGGCGAACGTGACGATCATCGAACGCGTGTGACCGGAGCGACGACAAGGGCGGCCACCCGCTTCGGCGGACGGAGTCCGGCGCAGGCTCCCGAAGCCTGGGAGGCCCCCCTGGGGCCGAGCGGTGCGAGGGGGCCGTTTGGGGATGGTGCCCATGTGTGAGGGTGGCGGCCGGGCGAACGTGACGGTCATCGAACGTCTCTGAGTCTCTCCAGTCCCGCCAGCACCTCCTCCGCCTCCTTCACGATCCGCCCCACCAGTTCCGCGCACGACGGCAGGTCGTCGATCACCCCGGCGACCTGCCCGGACGCCATCACCCCGAGGTCCGTACGGCCGTCCACCATCGCCGACTTCAGCAGCATCGGCGTGTTCGCGGCCAGCAGCACCTGACTCCAGGACAGCTCCTTGCCGTGTCTGAGGGCCAGGCCGTCCCGGACCAGCTGCCGCCAGGTGAGCCCCGACAGCCGCCGGAAGCCCGAGGCCCGCCGCGCCGCGTGGGCGAGGGCCCGGATACGGCTGGACCGCTCCAGAGTGTCGACCAGGTCCGTGCGCAGCATCCGGTGCGGCAGCCCGTCCACCGCGCGGGTGACCGTCACGTCCCGGACCGTCGCCGCCAGATACCTGGCCTTCACCGCGTCCGGCACCGTCGAGTCCGAGGTGAGCAGGAACCGCGTGCCCATCGCCACCCCGGCCGCCCCGTAGGACAGCGCGGCGACCAGGCCCCGCCCGTCGAAGAAGCCGCCCGCTGCCACGACCGGTATCCGCACGGCGTCCACCACCTGCGGCAGCAGCACGGTCGTCGCCACCTCGCCGGTGTGCCCGCCGCCCTCGCCGCCCTGCACGATCACCGCGTCCGCACCCCACGCGGCCACCTTCTCGGCGTGCCGCCGCGCCCCGACGGACGGGACGACCACCACACCCGCCTCCTTGAGCCGGGTGATCAGCTCGGGGGAGGGAGCCAGGGCGAAGGAGGCCACCCGGACGTGCTCGTCCAGCATGATCTGCACCCGGTCGGCCGCATCGGCCGCGTCCGCCCGCAGGTTCACCCCGAACGGCGCCCGGGTCCGCGACCGGACCTCCCGTATCGCCTTGCGGAGCTGGTCCACGGTCATCGTCGCGGAGGCCAGGATGCCCAGCGCCCCCGCGTTCGCCGCCGCCGAGACCAGCCGGGGGCCGGCCACCCAGCCCATCCCGGTCTGCACGATCGGATACCGGACCCCTGCCAGCCGGGTCAGCGCGGTCTCCATCACCCCCTCGCCCCCTCGGGCACCTCACGCGCGCGGGCCCCCGCCGGATCCAGCACCTCGCGGATCAGCCGCAGCTCCTCATCGCCGGGGTCCCGGGTGTACGGCACCTCGTCGGGCACGGCGAGCGCGAAGCCCGTCGCCTCCCGCACCTGCTCCACGCTCACCCCCGGATGCAGCGAGGCCAGCCGCATGGAGCGGTCGGGGGTGGCGAAGTCGAAGACGCCGAGGTCGGAGACGACCCGGGGGACGCGATGGAAGCGGGCCGTGCTCCCCAGCTCCGCCGCCCGGTCGTACCCCACCCCGCACACCATGTCCGCCCGCTCCACGAACACCCGCCTGGAGTGTCTCGGGATCCAGTAACTCGTCGGATTGTTCAGCGTGTTCAGTGGCGCTCCGCGCACCCCGAGCAGCTGCCGCCGGGGCCGTTCCCAGTCGCCGATGCAGGAGATGTTCTGGTTGCCGTACCGGTCGATCTGGCTCGCGCCCATCATCACGTGCCGGCGACCGCCCGCCACCAGCGTCAGGTGCTGCCGGTAGGGCAGCCAGCCCTCGGGCGTGCCGTCCGGGCGGACCAGCAGCGCCTCCCCGTCGGTGAGCAGCAGGTCCGGCGCGAAGGTGAGCCGGGCCAGCCGCGCGCCCAGTGACGGGACCAGGCCCATCGGACTGGCCAGGATCTCCCCGCCGTCCCGCCAGGCCTCGGCGCAGGCGATCACGCAGTACTCGGCGCGGGTGGGCGGGAGAAGAGGTGTGCGGGTGGGCTGGAGATGAGGTGTGCGGGTGACCTTCATGCTTCCCGCTCCTTGCGCCACTCCCGTACCGCCGACCGGTACGCCTCCTCGTCCCCGGACAGGTACCGCTCGGCGAACTCCGGCCAGGGCGTGGACGCGTACTCCCGCTGGTACTCCTCGTCCCGGCCGTAGTCCGGCGCGCAGGAGGTGAAGTGCGCGCCGTTCGGCGCCTCGACCACACCCGTCACGGCGAGCCGTTTGAGGAGCAGAGACTGCGGGGCCGCCTCCTTCGTCAACTCGGCCGTGTCGACGATCCGTTCGCAGGAGACGTAGGCCTCGTCCGCCGCCTCGCAGAACAGGTCGTCGAAGTAGGGGTCCGGGCCCAGGTACTGCCCGTTGCCCAGCCGGTCGGCGCGGTTGACGTGCACCAGGGCCGCGTCCATCCGCAGGGCGGGCATGGCCACGAACGTCTCCCCGTCCTCGTACGGCGAAGTGACCGTCCTCAGGTCCGGGGCGACCCGCATGACGTCCGAGCCGAGACCCGCCCGCACCGGCAGGAAGGGCAGTCGCTGGGCGGCCGCGTGCAGCCCCCACATGAACATCCCCTCGTCGACCTCCGTCAGCGCGAGGTCCCCGCGCTCCCGGGCCGCCCGGTAGTGCGGTTCGAGCGGGATGGAGTCGAGCGTGACGAAGGCGGTGACCAGCTTGCGGATCCGGCCGGCCGCGGCCAGCATGCCGATGTCCGGGCCGCCGTACGAGATGACCGTGAGATCCCCGATCCCGGCTCTCAGCAGGGCCCTGACCAGTGCCATCGGCTTGCGCCGTGAACCCCAGCCGCCGATGCCCAGGGTCATCCCGCTGGACAGCCGGGAGACCACCTCGTCGGCGGTCATCGTCTTGTCGCCCACCTACGCACCCTCCTTCCCGAACGTGTCGCGGACCCGGTCGGCCAGTCCGCTGAGGTTGGCCTCGAACGTGAAGCCCTGTTCGAAGCGGTAACTGCGGCGCACGTCGACGGGATCGATCCCGTTGATGGCGGCCTTGGCCATGCGCAGCAGCCGTCCGTCCTTGGCGGCGATCTCGCGGGCCAGCTCCAGCGCGGCCGCCCGCAGCTGCGCCCGGGGCACCACCCGCCACACCGACCCGTGCGCGTGCAGCTCGGCGGCGCTCGCCGTGCGCGAGGTGTAGTAGAGCGCGCGCATCAGATGCTGCGGGACCAGCCGGGCCAGATGCGTTGCGGCACCCAGCGCGCCCCGGTCCAGCTCCGGCAGCCCGAAGGAGGCGTCGTCGCTCGCCACGATCGCGTCCGCGTTCCCCACCAGGCCTATCCCGCCGCCCAGACAGAACCCGTGCACCGCCGCTATCACGGGTGTCTCGCACTCGTACACGGCGGCGAAGGCCTCCGCACAGCCCCGGTTGGCGCCGATCAGCGCCTCCTGGCCCGCCGCCTGTATCTCCTTGATGTTCACGCCCGCGTTGAAACCGCGTCCCTCGGCGGTCAGTACCACGCACCGCACCTCGGGGTCACGGCCCGCCGCGCGCACGGCCTCGGCCAGTTCGAACCAGCCGCGGACCGGCAGTGCGTTCACCGGCGGGAAGTCGACGGTGAGTACGGAAATCCCCTTTTCCGGGACCGACATGGAGACACCCATGGACGCATCAGCTACCTTCGCACTCAACGCCTTTCCACCAAACATTTGTTAGGTGTGTGGCTTCGAAGCTAGCAGTCGGCGAAGACGAGCGGGAGAGCCTGTGGAAAACTCCGCGGCAGGGCCTGTGGACAACTCGCTGCGGGGCAGGACCGTCGTCGTCACCGGCGGCACCCGGGGCGTCGGGGCGGGCATCGCGCGGGCCTTCGCCCAGGCCGGCGCCCAGGTGGTGGCCTGCGCCCGGCGTCCCCCCGAACAGCTTCTCGACGGCGTGGAGTTCACGCCCCTGGACCTGCGCGACCCACCCGCCGTCAGCGCCTTCTTCGCCGGGCTGCCCCGGCTCGACGTCCTCGTCAACAACGCGGGCGGCACCCCGTACCGGCGGCTGGCCGACGCGGACGCCGAGCGGCACGCCCGGGTCATCGAGCTGAACCTGGTCACCCCGCTGACCGCCTCCCTCGCCGCCTACGACCGGCTCCGGCGCACCCGGGGCTCGGTCGTCATGGTGGGCAGCGTGAGCGGCGGCCGTCCCTCGCCCGGCTCGGCGGCCTACGGCGCGGCCAAGGCGGGCCTGGCGAACCTGGCCGCGTCGATGGCCGTGGAATGGGCGCCGGAGGTCCGCGTCAACACGCTGGTCGTCGGCATGGTCCGCACCGAGCGGTCCCATCTGCACTACGGCGGTCCGGACGGCCTCGCGGCGGTGTCCCGCACCGTCCCGCTGGGCCGGCTGGCCACCCCCTCGGACGTCGGCGCGGCCGCCGTCTTCCTCGCCTCGGACGCGGCCGGCTACATCAGCGGGGCGAGTCTGCTGGTGCACGGGGGCGGGGAGCGGCCGGCCTTCCTGGACGCCGCGACCGGCGACAAGGAAGCACAAGGAGGCCTGGGATGACCGGAATCTGCGCAGGGCGAGTCGTCGTCGTCACCGGAGCCGGACGGGGGCTCGGCCGCGCCCACGCCCTCGCCTTCGCCGCCGAGGGCGCCCGGGTCGTGGTCAACGACCTGGGTGTCGGACTGGACGGGGTGCCCGGCCCCGACAGCCCGGCGGCGGCCGTCGTCACCGAGATCCGGGAGGCGGGCGGCGAGGCGGTCGCGCACGGCGCCGACATCGCGACCACCGAGGGCGCCGCCTCCCTGATCAGGACCGCCGTCGAGACCTACGGCCGACTCGACACCCTCGTCAACAACGCCGGCTTCCTGCGCGACCGCATGCTCGTCAACCTCGGCGAGGACGACTGGGACGCCGTGATCCGCGTCCACCTCAAGGGGCACTTCCTCCCCCTCAGGCACGCCGCCGCGCACTGGCGGGCCGAGGCCAGGGCAGGCCGCGCCCCGGTCGCCCGGATCGTCAACACCAGCAGCGGGGCGGGCCTGCTGGGCTCGGTCGGGCAGGGGAACTACAGCGCCGCCAAGGCCGGGATCATCGGCCTGACCCTCGTGGCGGCGGCCGAACTCGCCCGCTACGGCGTCCAGGTCAACGCCGTCGCCCCGGCGGCCCGCACCCGCATGACGGAACGCACCTTCGCCGAGACCATGGCGGCCCCGGCCGCCGGCTTCGACGCCATGGCCCCCGAGAACGTCTCCCCGCTGGTCGTCTGGCTCGGCTCCGCCGCGTGCGCCGGGGTGAGCGGCCGGGTGTTCGAGGCGGAGGGCGGCCGGATCACCGTCATGGAGGGCTGGCGCCCCGGGCCCGGCCTGGACAAGGGGGCACGCTGGGCCCCCGCCGAGGCAGGCGAGGCCGTGTCGAAGCTGCTGGCGGAGGCGGAGCCGCCGGGGGCGGTGTACGGAGCCCGGGAGTAGGGCGCGCCGAGTACACGGAGCTGCACCGGTCCCACCGAAGGGCTCCGCCCCGGCCGGCTGCCCCGAACCTAGGTGTCGCACTCCAGAACCGTCCTGCACAACCCGCACCGCGCCCGTACCCGCCCCCGGACCGGCACCCTGATGCGCTGGTGGCAGGTGGGGCAGGGGAAGGAGACGCGGAGGTGGCCCGCGGGGTCGGGGCTGAAGGCGTAGGGCGCTCCGGGCGGGACGCCGTGGCGCCGGTCGTGGGCGTAGCGGCGGCGGCCCGCCCAGCCGGCCCCCGTCAGCGGCGGCTGCTGCTCGTCCCGCCGGGCCCGCTCCACACCCTTGACGTAGGCCGTGTACGCCTGCGGGCTGGTGAACCACACGGAGGGATCCTCGCCGAAGAGCCGGGCCCGTTTGGCGAGCACGTAACCGAACTCCTCGGGGGTGAGATAGCCCAGCTTCTGGGAGGAGGCACTGTCCTCGCGGTAGGCGTCCAGCAGCAGCCACCCCGCGCCCAGGTAGGCCGTCGCCGTGTCCGTGAGGATCTCGTTCTCCGCCGTGGTGGGGAAGGCGAGGTCGAGGCGGTGCAGATAGACGTGGGTCACCTCGTGGGCCAGCGCCGCGCCGATGTCCCTGCGGTGGGTGCGGAAGCGGTCGTTCAGTTCGACGAAGTACTCGGGGCCCGCCGCCAGTTCGACATTGGCCGCGTGGCTCATCTCCCGGAAGCCGACGATCAGCCGGGCATCGGGCAGCCGGAAGTGCCGCACGATCTCGCGGGCCACACGCTGCGCGCCCAGATGCACGTCGTCCGTGTCGCTGAAGGCCACGTCGGCGGGGGCCACACTGGACGAGAAGGTCTGCACGGTGTCGTACGACAGCCGCTTGTACAGCGCGGTGATCGCGGCCCGCACCGTCTCCAGATGCGGGTAGCCGTGCTCGACCGGTCCGCCGTTCGCCACGTCCGACCCCCTCAAGACGCCCAGAACTGCCATCCACTCTAGGCGGGTGCGAGCGGATTTCGCCGGTGGGCGGCCCGACCGCCCTCACCCGAGCAGCGGCGGCCGGACCGGGGCTCGGACCGGCAGCAGCCGCGGCGCGCACGGACCCGGCCCCGCCTCCTGCAGCTCCAGCACCCACACCTCGTTCTCGCCCTCACGCAGCACCGGTCCGGGGACGTACAGGGACCGCTGCGGCCCCACGGACCAGTAGCGCCCCAGACCGAAGCCGTTGACCCAGACGAAGCCCCGCGTCCAGCCGGGCAGTTCGAGCCGGGCGTCGCCGGCCCCGAGGACCGTGACGGTGCCCCGGTACAGCCCCCGGGCGCCGTCCCCGGGCACCGCGCCGAAGGGCACCGCCTCGATGCCGTCGTCGAAGGCGTCCAGATCGAGCCCGCGCGCGCGTACCCCGTGCAGATACTGCCGCTCGTGCAGGACGCCCCCGGTGATGCCCTTCGCCTCGCCGGAGCGCGGCCCGTAGTTCACCCTCCCCAGGGACTCCACCCACAGCTCCACGCGCGCGGGTCCCGCGACGGGCTCCTTCAGCCGGGCCTCCTCCTCGGTGAGCACCCCGGCCCGCCCGCCGTCGACGTACACCACCGCGAGGTCCCTGAGGCCGCGCACCGTCAGCGGGTACGGCTGCCGCGGCCCCGGCACGCCCACCTCGTAACGCACCAGGCCCCGGGCCACGCCCAGCTCCTCGAAGGACGGCGGCACGGGGGTTACGGTCTCGGCGCCGCCGAGCGCCTCCAGGACGTCACCCATCGGGGCCCATCCGGTGAGCGCCACCTCCGTCGGAGAAACCAACCGAGCAGGCGGGGGCGGAAGTTCGGGCAGGGGATCGGGGCGGTATCCGGACAGCACCTCGCGGAAGCGCCAGAACTTCTCCGTGGGGCGCCCGCACTCGTCGACCGGTGCGTCGTAGTCGTACGAGGTCACGTCCGGCTCCAGCGGGCCTTCGTGCAAATCGCCGCCGCCCCGGTTGGCGCCCGCCCAGCCCCCGAAACTCGTGCCGCCGTGCGCCATGTACAGGTTCACCGAGGCACCGCACTCCAGGATCTCCCGCAGTGCCTCGGCCGCCTCCCCGGGATCCCGTACGACGTGTCCGCCGCCCCAGTGGTCGAACCAGCCGCACCAGAACTCCATGCACATCAACGGGCCCCCGGGGCGGTGCCGGCGCAGCGTCGCGAAGCCAGCGCGCGCGTGGGAGCCGAAGTTCACCGTGGCGAGCACACCGGGCAGCGAGCCGCCGGTGAGCATGTGGTCCTCGGGGCCGTCCGAGGTGAACAGCGGCACCGTCACGCCCTTGACCCGCAGCAGCCCGGCGAGCTGCTCGAGGTAGTCCGCGTCCGAGCCGTAGCTGCCGTACTCGTTCTCGACCTGCACCATGACCACCGGGCCGCCCCGGTCGATCTGCCGGGGCACGATCTCGTGCAGCAGGTGGTGGAACCAGTTCCGCACGTGGAACAGGAAGCGCTCGTCACGGGTACGCGCGTGCGTGCCCGGCTCGCCCGTCACCCAGTGGGGCAGCCCGCCGTTCTCCCACTCGGCGCAGATGTACGGACCCGGCCGCACGATCGCCCACAGACCGGCCTCGCGGACCGCGTCCAGGAACCGGCCGACCGCCCGCACGTCCCGCAGGCGCCCCGGGCCCGGCTGGTGCAGGTTCCACGGCACGTACGTCTCCACGCAGTTGAGGCCCATCGCCCGCAGCATCTCCAGCCGGTGCCGCCAGTGCGCCTCGTGCACCCGGAAGTAGTGCAGCGCCCCGGACAGCAGCCGTACCGGCCGTCCGTCCAGCAGGAAGTCGGATTCCCCCACCGTGAACTCGCTCATGCACCCGAGCCTCGGCCCTGGCGGTGGCCGACGCCATGGACGAAGATCGGCGCTGCTTGGACAAAAGTCCGCCGTCGCCGACGCCGGGAGGAGCGCGGATGTACCAGACCTGGATGCGGTTCTTCAGCCCCGGCCCCGCTCACCACCGCCTCGGCCTGGTCTGCCTCGGCGTCGGCCTCCAGCACGGCACGCTGCCCACGGTCGGCCCCCGCACCCTCGACCACCACGTGGCCGTCGTGGTCGGCGCGGGCGGCGGCTGGTACCAGGGCGCCGACGGCCGACGTACCACCGTCACCGCGCCCGCGCTGCTCTGGCTCACCCCCGGAGTGCCGCACCACTACGGGCCCGACCCGGACACCGGATGGGACGAGGGCTTCGTCGACTTCGCCGGGCCCGCCACCGCGACCTACACCGAACTCGGCTACATCGAGCCCGAGCGGCCCGTCGTCCCGCTCTCGGACGCCACCGGCCCCCGCGCGGTCGTCGCCCGCATCGCCCGTGCCGCCCGCCGCGGCAACCCCCTGCTGGAGGTCGAGACCGGTGCCGCGGTCCACGAACTCCTCGTCGCGCTGCGCCGCGCCCGCGCCGACCTCGCGCCCGACGGCGACCAGGTGCTGCAGGCGCTGACCCGGGACGCCTGCCGGCCGATGAGCGTCGCCGACCACGCCGCCCGGCACGGCATGACGCCCGCCGAGCTGCGCCACGCCGTCCGCCGCGCCGCCGGATGCAGCCCCAAGGACTATCTCCTCGGGATCCGCCTGGGCCGCGCCAAGGAGCTGCTCGCCGCCACCGAGCTGCCCGTGGCCGCCGTCGCCCGCCGCGTCGGCTACGACGACCCCGCCTACTTCTCCCGCCTGTTCTCCCGCCGGGTCGGCCTCGCCCCCGTCCGCTTCCGCGCCCAGCAGGGCCGCAGCGTCCCCGGCGGCTGGAGCGACCGGATCCCGGATCCGGACGATCCACCGACGATCGGCGACTGATCGCATGCTGATCAGCCGGTGAACGGGAGGTGCCGCGCCCCTTAGGGTTGACGTCCATGACCATCAGCAACACCGGTAGCGGTGACGTCGACCCCGCGGTCCGCCAGGAACTGGAGCGGCTGCGCGAGAGCATCGACAACATCGACGCGGCCGTCGTCCACATGCTCGCCGAGCGCTTCAAGTGCACCCAGCAGGTCGGCCGGCTCAAGGCGGTGCACCAGCTGCCGCCCGCCGACCCGGCCCGCGAGGCCCGGCAGATCGAGCGGCTGCGCAGCCTCGCGGCGAACGCCAAGCTCGACCCGGCGTTCGCGGAGAAGTTCCTGAACTTCATCATCGCCGAGGTGATCCGGCACCACGAGTCCATCGCCGAGGACACCGCGAACGGACAGCCCGCCTGACCCCTGCCACCGGGCACACCCGGCAAGGGGTGCGGGACCGGACATATGCCGTGTACCGATCCACCCCTGTGCGCTGTCGGCGGCATCAGGCAGCATGGCGTGCATGTCCGTCATCACGCGCGACGAAGCGCAGCTCCGAGCACAGTTCCTCGACGTCCACCGCTACTCGATCGAGCTCGACCTCACCACGGGGGACGAGACCTTCGACTCCCGTACCGTGATCAGGTTCAGCGCGCGGACCGACGGGGACACGTTCGTCGAGCTGAAGCCCGCTGAGCTGCGCGCCGTCACGCTGGACGGACAGCCCCTCGACCCGGAGACGTTCGAGGACGAACGGCTGCCGCTGAGGAACCTCACCGCCGGCGAGCACGAGCTGCTGGTCGAGGCGGTCATGCCCTACTCCCGCACCGGTGAGGGCATGCACCGCTTCACCGACCCCACCGACGGTGAGACGTACGTCTACACGCAGCTGTTCCTGGACGACGTCCAGCGGGTCTTCGCGGCGTTCGACCAGCCCGACCTCAAGGCCGTCTTCGAGCTCACCGTCACCGCGCCCGACGGCTGGAACGTCCTCGCCAACGGCATCACCGAGCACCTGGGCGAGGGCCGCTGGCGGGCCGCCCCGACCCCGCCGATCTCCACCTACCTCGTCGCCGTCGCCGCCGGCCCCTGGCACTCCGTGCGCACCGAGCACCGCGGTCTGCCCTTCGGCATCCACTGCCGCCGCTCGCTGGCGCCCCACCTCGAGGCCGACGCCGAGGAGATCCTCGAGGTCACGCGCGCGTGCTTCGACCGGTACCACGAGAAGTTCGAGGAGCCCTACCCCTTCGACTCCTACGACCAGGCGTTCGTCCCCGAGTTCAACGCCGGCGCCATGGAGAACCCCGGACTGGTCACCTTCCGCGACGAGTTCGTCTTCCGCTCGGCCGTCACCGAGACCGAGCGGCAGACCCGCGCCATGGTCATCGCCCACGAGATGGCCCACATGTGGTTCGGCGACCTCGTGACCCTGAGGTGGTGGGACGACATCTGGCTGAACGAGTCCTTCGCCGAGTACATGGGTTACCAGACCACCGCCGAGGCCACCCGCTTCACCGACACCTGGACCGACTTCGGGGTCGCCCGCAAGGCCTGGGGCTACGATGCCGACCAGCGCCCCTCCACTCACCCGGTCGCCCCCGAGGCGGTCGACGACACCGCCGCCGCCCTGCTCAACTTCGACGGCATCTCCTACGCCAAGGGCGCCTCCGCGCTGCGCCAGCTGGTGGCCTGGCTCGGTGAGAAGGACTTCCTCGCCGGCATCAACATCCACTTCAAGCGGCACCGGTTCGCCAACGCCACCCTCGCCGACTTCATCGACTCCCTCGCCGCGGCCACCGAGCGCGACGTGCACGCCTGGGCCGACGCCTGGCTGCGCACCACCGGTGTCGACACGCTCACCCCGGCGGTCGAGTCCGTCGACGGCGTCTGCACCCTGGCCGTCGACCACGCGGGCAGCCGCCCGCACCGCGTCACCGTCGGCCTCTACGACCGCGACCTCGGTGACGAGGGCCGTGGCCGTCTCACCCTGCGCGAGCGCATCGGCCTCGACGTCCCGCAGGGCGCCCCGGAGTCCATCGGCAAGCGCCCCGCGGTGATCCTGCTCAACGACGGCGACCTGACCTATGCCAAGGTCCGCTTCGACGCCGACTCCTTCGAGGCGGTCCGCACGGGCCTGTCCGGGCTGCCCGACCCGCTCACCCGCGCGGTGGTGTGGAACGCCCTCAGGGACACCGTCCGCGACGGCGAACTGCCGCCCCAGGCCTACCTGGAGACGGCCCGCGCCCACCTGCCGCTGGAGACCGACCTGGCCATCGTCCAGGGTGTCCTCGCGTTCGCCTCCACCCACGTCGCCGACCGCTTCCTGCGCCCCGAGGACCGCCCGGCCGCCCTCGCCACCCTCAGCTCCCTCTGCCGCGACCTGCTGCGCCGCACCGAGGACGGCGACAACCCCGGCCTCCGCCTGGTCGCCGTACGGCACTTCATCGACGTCGCGGCCCACCCCGACACCATCGCCGCCTGGCTCGCCGACGGCACGGTGCCCGGCGGGCCGGAACTCGACCCCGAGCTGCGCTGGCGCATCCTCGTCCGGCTCGCCGTGCTCGGCGCCACCGACGAGGCCGCCATCGCCGCCGAGCTGGAGCGCGACCCGTCCGCCACCGGCCGGGAGGGCGCCGCCACCTGCCGCGCCGCCCTGCCCGACCCCGAGGCCAAGCGCGCGGCCTGGGAGTCGATGTTCGTCACGGACGACCTCTCCAACTACCTGTTCACGGCCACCGCACGGGGCTTCTGGCAGCCCGAACAGGCCGACCTGGTACGCGAGTACGTGCCGCGCTACTACGAGGACGCGGTCGCCCTCGCCGCCCGCCGCGGCCCCGCCATCGCCGTGGCCGCCGGCCGCTGGGCCTTCCCGTACCACGCCGTCGACGCGGAGGCCCTCGCCCTCGGCGAGGCCTGCCTGAACGAGGCCGACCCGGTCGTCGCCCTCCGCCGCAAGCTGGTCGACGAACTGGACGACCTGGCAAGGGCGTTGCGGGTGCGGGGGGAGTAGGACCGGGGACGTAGGGCGCGGCCGGGGAGGCTGGTCCCTGACGACGATGCGGAGGGCCGATCGTCCTTCCTAGGCTCGGAAGGCCAAGGACGACCAGGACGATCAACCCGAGCCCAGGAGGCAATCCGTGATCGTAGTCACCGGTGCGACCGGCAACGTCGGCCGTGCCCTCGTCGAGCGTCTCGTCGCCGCCGGCCGGCCGGTACGGGCACTGACCCGCGACCCCGAGCGCGCGGGTCTGCCCCGGCAGGCCGAGGTGGTGACGTTCGCGCCGGAGGAGCCGGCGGCCCTGTTCGAGGGAGCGAGCAAGCTCTTCCTGTACGTGCAGGCCGGCGGCGAGCGGACAGCCGCCCTGCTGGAGGCCGCGCGCACGGCCGGGGTGCGCCACGTCGTGCTCCTCTCTTCCGGGATCATCCAGGAGGGCGCCGACGAGACCCATCCCATCCACGTCATGCACGCCACCGCCGAACGGCAGGTCCGCGACAGCGGCCTGGAATGGACGTTCCTGCGCCCCAACGCCTTCGCCACCAACGCGTTGCAGTGGGCGCCGCAGATCCGTGGCGGCAGCACCGTCCACGGTGTCTTCGCGGGCATGCTCACGGCGCCCATCCACGAGGACGACATCGCCGCCGTGGCCGAACGCGTCCTGCTGGACGACGGTCACGAGGGTGCTGTCCACCGCCTCACCGGGCCCGAGGCGACCACCAACACCGACCAGATCGCCGCGATCGGCCGGGCGGTGGACCGCGATCTGACCTTCGTGGAGGTGTCGCCGGAAGAGGCGGGGCCCAAGCTGTTCCCGCACGCCCCGCCGGAGTTCGTCCAGCCCTTGCTGAAGAGCTTCGCCGCCACCGTGGGCGTACCCCCCGAGATCACCGCCACGGTCGAGAAGGTCACGGGCACTCCGGCGCGCACCTTCGACCGGTGGGCACAGGATCACGCGGACGACTTCCGAGGCGTCTAGAACCGCAGCTCCGCCCGCCGTACGCCCCCTCCGCCCCGCCCCCGCCCGCCGGTCGCACACCCGGGTCGGGGCGGGAGCAGGGGCGGTCAGGCCGAGACCGAGGTGCTCCAGGAGGCGCTCACCGGAGCGTCTCCGGAACCGCGGCCGTCACCCGCTCACCCGGCACGCCGATCCTCCGGGCGTCAACCACCCGGCCGGCGTCAGCCGCAGGTCACCGCACTCCAACGCGCTTTCCCCGTACGGCAGTACCCACTTTCGGGTTTCGATTGTTGGGCTTTCCGGACGCGTGGGCTCTTCCCGTACAAACTGGGAGATGCCTTACAGAGGTCCCTGCGCGCCCCGGAGGAGAGCCCATGAGCATGCCGCCCCTCGCCTCAGGACCCGACGGCCCAGGAGCCCTGCGGCCGCTCCTGGACACGGTCATGGACGCGCTCGCGAGCGGTGCCCGGGCCCGCGGCGGACCGCTGCCGGCCGGCGGGCCCGAGGCCGTCGCCGCACGGATCACCGACGCCCTCGGGGACGTCCTGCCGGACGACGGCGACCCCGACGCGCTGCGCGCCCTCGTGCATGCCCTGGCCGAGGGCGCCGCCGACCCCGCCGACCCGCTGTGCGCGGCCCATCTGCACTGCCCGCCGCTCGCCGTCGCCACCGCCGCCGACCTCGCCGCGAGCGTCCTCAACCCGTCCCTGGACTCCTGGGACCAGGCCCCGGCCGCCTCCACGCTGGAAGCCGAGGTCGCCCGTGCCCTCGCCCGCGAGATCGGCCTCGCGGACGCCCTGGTCACCACCGGCGGCACCGAGTCCAACCAGCTCGCGCTGCTGCTCGCCCGCGAGGCCCACGGCGGCAGCGTCCAGCTGGTCTGCGGCGCCAACGCCCACCACTCGCTGCCCCGCGCCGCCTGGCTGCTCGGTCTGCCCGAGCCGGTCGTCGTCCCCGCCCCGGGCGGCATCCTCGACCCGGCCGCCCTCGACGCGGCCCTCACCGCGCTCTCCGGCCCGCGGCTGGTCGCCGCCACCGCCGGCAGCACCGACGCCGGGCTCATCGACCCGCTGCCCGAGATCGCCGGCCTGTGCACCGCCCACGGCGCCCGCCTGCACATCGACGCCGCGTACGGCGGCGGCCTCGCCTTCAGCGACCGGCACCGGGACAAGCTCGCCGGACTCGAAGCCGCCCACACCGTCACCCTCGACCTGCACAAACTCGGCTGGCAGCCGGCCGCGGCCGGTCTCCTCGCCGTGGCCCGGCCCCGCGACCTCGCCGCCCTGCACCAGCGCGCCGACTACCTGAACGCCGACGACGACACCGAGGCCGGACTCCCGGACCTGCTCGGCCGCTCCCTGCGCACCACCCGCCGCCCGGACATCCTCAAGATCGCCGTCACCCTGAGGGCGCTGGGCCGCAGCGGGCTCGGTGGCCTGGTCGACCAGGTCTGCGCCCGCGCGCGCGAGTTCGCCGCGCTCGTCCAGGGCCACACCGGCTTCGAGCTGTACGACCGGCCGGTCATCAGCACGGTCCTGTTCCGGCCCGCCGACGCGGACGACGACACGGTGGCCGCCCTGCGCCGCAGGCTGCTGCACGAGGGCCGGGCCGTCCTCGGCCGCGCCCGGCTCGACGACCGCCTCTGGCTCAAGGCCACCTTCCTCAACCCCCACACCCGGCCGGACGAACTGGCCCAGCTCCTCAAACTCGTAGAAGGAACGACCCCCAGATGACCAACCCTCCACGCCACGAGCCCGAGTCCCCGCGCGACCTGGTCGGCATCGGCATCGGACCCTGCAACCTGTCCCTCGCCGCCCTCGCCCACCCGCTCGCCGAACTCGACGCCGTCTTCTACGAGCAGCGCCACGCCTTCGCCTGGCACCCCGGTCTCCTCATCGAGGGCGCCACCATCCAAGTGCCTTTCCTCGCCGACCTGGTGACCCTCGCCGACCCCACCAGCCCCTGGAGCTTCCTCAACTACCTCAGGACCCGCGAGCGGCTCTTCCCCTTCTACTTCGCCGAGCGCTTCCAGATCCAGCGTGCCGAGTACGACGCCTACTGCCGCTGGGTCTCCGAGAACCTCCCCGGGCTGCGCTTCGGCCGCCAGGTCGACGCGGTCCGCTGGAACCCCGAACGCGACGTGTTCGAGGTCGACTTCACCCAGCTCGACGCCGAGGGCGAGGCCGAGGCGCTGGGCCGCACCTACACCCGCAACGTCGTCCTCGGCGTGGGCACCGCCCCCTACGTGCCCGACCCGCTGCAGCCTCTCGTCGAGGCCCCCGGCGTCCCGGTCGTCCACGCCGCCGACTACCTCGACCACCGAGCCACGGTGCTCGCCGCCGAGCACGTCACCGTCGTCGGCTCCGGACAGTCGGGCGCCGAGGTCTTCCTCGACCTGCTGCGCCACCGCCCCGCCGGACGCGAGCGGCTGCACTGGATCGGCCGGAGCGAGGCGTTCGCGCCGATGGAGTACTCCAAGCTCGGCCTGGAACACTTCACGCCCGACTACACCCGCTACTTCCACGCCCTCGCCGAACCCGTGCGCGACCGGCTGGTCGCCGCCCAGTGGCAGCTGCACAAAGGCATCGACGCCGGCACCCTCGCCGACATCCACGACGAGCTGTACCGGCGCACCCTGGACGGAGGCTGGCCCGACGCGGTCCTGACTCCCGGGGTCCGCGTCCGAACCGCCGGCCGTGTCGCCACCACCAAGGTCGAACTCCACCTGGAGCACGTCCAGCAGGGCAGCCGCTCCCGGCTCACCACGGACGCCGTCGTCCTCGCCACCGGCTACCGCGAGCGCCCGCTGGGCCGCCTCCTCGCGGGCCTCGACCCCTACATGCGCCGCGACAGCAGCGAACGACCGCGTATCGAGGGGGATTTCCGGCTGATCCTCGACCCCTCGGTCACCGGGTCGGTGTACGTCCAGAACACCGGACTCCACGCCCACGGCGTCGGCACCCCCGACCTCGGGCTCGCCGCCTGGCGCAGCGCCACCATCCTCAACTCCCTCACGGGCAAGGAGCCGTACCCACTGCCCACCCGGACGTCCTTCACCACGTACGGACTGCAGGAGCCGCGGTCCCGGGTGCCACAGACCAGGCAGACGACGCGGCTGACCCCGCTGGTGGACGAGAGGTAGAAGGCCCCCGGCCCCCGGGACGGTGACCCGCAATCTGTGCGTGGCCGTCCGGGGACCGGTCTCCTGCCTGTACGGCCTAGAAGACGGGCGTGCCGTTCCGCGTGAGCTTCCAGTCCACGGACGCGAAGTCCTTCGGGTCCAGGACGCCCTTCGCGGTCACCCACTCCGCGATCCGGGTGCGGATCTCCGTCGACTCCGACCACAGTTCCCTGGCCGACGCGACGTGCGGGAAGGCGCCGCCGCCGTTGGCGCGGTAGTTGTTCACCGCGAACACGAACTGCTGGGCGTCGTCCAGCGCGGCACCCTTGAAGGTGAGGTTCTTGATCCGCGAACCGGCCGGCTGGGCGATGTCGATGTCGTACGACAGGCCCGAGACGTAGTCGTAGTTGTAGTCGGGGCGGCCGCCCTCGTTGGTCAGCTTCTCCACGTCGACGGCGGCGTCGGCGGCCGTCTGGACGTAGTACGCCGCCGAGTACTCCAGGTACGCCCGCACCTGCGCACCCGTCAGCAGCTTGGCGACCAGCGTGTTGTCGTACACGTACAGGCTCGACAGGTCCCGGACGGTCACGTCGCCGGCCGGGATCTCGGAGGTGCGGGAGAACGGCGAGGCCTGCGCGAGGACCGGCAGCGCGGCGTACTCGGTGCCCGCCAGCGCGGCCTTGACCACGTCCTCCTGGACCCTGGTGATCAGGTCGATGATCGGGGCGTCCTTGTAGCGGGCCTCGACCGTCGTCAGGGTCGCGGTCGCGGTGCCGACGACCTGGTTCACGTACGTGACGACCTTCGCGTGCTCGTCGGCGAGCAGCTTGGTGATCTTCGGGTCGTCGGCGACCGAGTTGGAGTTGAGCACCTTCGACGAGACGGACTCGACGGTCCACCGGCCCTTCTCGAAGACCAGCTCGATGTCGAACACGGACAGCCGCTCCGCGTAGGCCAGCGGCTCCGACAGCACGACCGTCTTCCCGGTCCTGTCGTTGGTGACCTTCAGCTCCGGGATCTCCACGTGCGCGTGCCCGACGAGGATCGCGTCGATGCCCGGGACCTGCTTGGCCACGTTGGCGGCCGCGTTCTCCACGTACGGCAGCTGGTCACCGTAGGACGAGGTGCCGGAGGACCCGGAGTGCGCCGAGACCACGACGACGTCCGCGCCCAGCGCCTTCAGCTTCGGCACCCACTTCGCGGCCTGCTCCTCCAGGCCGGGGAACGCCAGCTTGCCCTGCACGTACGCCTTGTCCCAGATCGCGATGCCGGGGTTGGTCAGACCGAGCACGGCCACCTTGACCGGACGGGCGCCGGGCACGTGGAAGGTCTTGACGAAGTACGGCGGGAAGGCGGGCCGCAGCGTCTTCGCGTCGACCGCGTTGGCGCCGAGCAGCGGGAAGTCCAGCTGCTCCTCGAACTTGCGCAGGGTCTCGATGCCGTAGTTGAACTCGTGGTTGCCGAGCGCGGCGGCGTCGTACCCGATCGCGTTCATCGCCTGCGCCATCGGGTGCACCGGGCCGCCCTTGGCGGTGATCGGGTCGACCTTGGCGTAGTAGTACGTCAGCGGGGTGCCCTGGATCGTGTCGCCGGCGTCCAGCAGCAGCGTGTTGCAGTGGCCCTTCTCCGCGCGGATCCGGTTGACCAGGGTCGAGATCCGGGCCAGCCCCTGGGCGTTGCCCGCCTTGTCGGTGTACTCCGCGTTCTTGAAGTAGTCCCAGTTGAAGACGTGGCCGTGCAGGTCGGTGGTGCCCATGACGGTGAGCGAGTGGCGCTTCACGTGCTTCCCGGGCGTCTGCTGCTCGGCCGCGTCGGCCGCCGGAGCCGCCGCCGCACCGGCGACAGCGACCCCCGCGCCCGTCGCGGCGGACTTCTTCAGGAACTTCCGGCGGTTCAAAGGCATCTCTCGGTCTCCTCGGCGAATGGTCAACAACGCGCGTAGATTCTGACCTGGTCATGACCGACGGCAACAGGTCCAAGAGGTTGCGATCTGGTGACCTGATGCGTGAACTCCGGCCGCCGAAGCGGGAGGTGCGTGACAGAGTGGGACGTATGACCTCTCCGTCGGCCGTCCCGTACGGCACCCCCGACGCCCCTCTCCTCGTGGTCCGCGGCGAGGCCGAACTCGACGTCGAGCCCGAGATCGCCCGCATCGGCGTGACCGTGACCGCCCGCGGCCGCGACCGGCGCTCCACCCTGGACGACCTCACCCGGCGCAACGCCGCCGTCCTCGACCTGGTGAAGTCCTACGGGGACGCGGTGGAGGAGCTGTCCACCGGAGCCTTCTCCATCACCCCGGAACTGACCGAGCGCGGCCGGGGCGAGCGGGTGCGCAGCTACCAGGGCCGGGTCCACCTCGGCGCCGAGTTCTCGGACTTCACCGTCCTCGGTGAACTGACCACGCGGCTGGCCGACTTGGAGCTGACCCGGGTCGACGGCCCCTGGTGGTCCCTGCGCCCCGGCTCGCCCGTGCACGCCGAGGCCCGGCGGCGGGCGGTCGGCGAGGCGCTCCAGCGCGCCCGGGAGTACGCCGAGGCCCTCGGCACCTCGATCGCCGCCCTGGTCGAACTGGCCGACACCGGCGCCGAGCGGCCGCGGGCCGGCGGGGCCGCCTTCGCGCGGGGTGCCCGGCGCATGAGCATGGCCGAAGCGGCCGAGCCCGCCGAACCCCTCGATCTGGAACCCTCGCGACTGCGCGTCACCGCCCAGGTCAGCGCTCAGTTCACACTGGTACCGCCGCGGCTGTGAATTCCGGACGCGGGGAAGTTATGACCGAAAAGAATCGCTCATAGGAGCGGGATGCCGCACAATTCAACACTTGTCAATAGCCCTTTACTCAAAGGTTGTTGAGTGGTCATGTGGCCCGGATTCTCTACCGACGGGTAAGGCCTAGGCTCGAATCATGCGCCGAGCAAAGATCGTCTGTACTCTGGGGCCCGCCACCGACTCGTACGACCAGATCAAGGCACTGGTCGAGGCCGGAATGGACGTCGCCCGCTTCAACCTCAGCCACGGCACCCACGCCGAGCACGAGGAGCGATACCGGCACGTACGAAAGGCGGCCGACGAGACCGGCCGCAGCGTCGGAATCCTCGCCGACCTTCAAGGTCCGAAGATCCGGCTCGGCCGCTTCAGTGAAGGTCCCGTACTCCTTGAACGCGGCGACTCCTTCACCATCACCGTGGAGGAGGGCGTCGAGGGCGACCGGCACGTCTGCGGCACCACCTATGCCGGCCTCGCCGCCGATGTCACCCCGGGTGAGCGCGTCCTGGTGGACGACGGCAAGGTCTGCCTGGAGGTCACCGCCGTCGACGGCCCCCGGGTCCGCACCCGGGTGATCGAGGGCGGCGTCATCTCCGACCACAAGGGCCTGAACCTCCCCGGCGTCGCCGTCTCCGTGCCCGCCCTCTCCAAAAAGGACGAGGACGACCTGCGCTGGGCGCTGCACACCGGCTTCGACGTCATCGCCCTGTCCTTCGTGCGCAGCGGCAGGGACGCCACGGACGTCCACCGCATCATGGGCGAGGAGGGCCGCCGCCTCCCGGTGATCGCCAAGGTGGAGAAGCCGCAGGCGGTCGACAACATCGACGACATCGTCGCGGCCTTCGACGGCATCATGGTCGCGCGCGGCGACCTGGGCGTGGAGATGCCGCTGGAGCAGGTCCCGATCGTGCAGAAGCGCGCGGTCAAGCTCGCCAAGCGCAACGCCAAGCCGGTCATCGTGGCCACCCAGATGCTGGACTCGATGATCGACAACTCCCGCCCGACCCGCGCCGAGGCCTCGGACGTCGCCAACGCGGTCATCGACGGCACGGACGCGGTGATGCTGTCCGGCGAGACCAGCGTCGGCAAGTACCCGATCGAGACGGTGCGGACGATGGCGAAGATCGTCGAGGCGGCCGAGGAGGACCTGCTCGCCAAGGGTCTGCCGCCGCTGACCGAGCGGAACAAGCCCCGCACCCAGGGCGGCGCCGTCGCCCGGGCCGCGGCCGAGATGGGCGACTTCCTCGGGGCGAAGTTCCTGGTGGCGTTCACCCAGTCGGGAGACACGGCCCGCCGCCTGTCCCGCTACCGCTCGCCCATCCCGCTGCTGGCCTTCACCCCGGAGCAGGCCACCCGCTCCCAGCTCAGCCTCACCTGGGGCGCGGAGACCTTCCTCGGCCCGCACGTCGACTCCACGGACGCCATGGTCGACCAGGTGGACGAGCTGCTCCTGAAGTACGGCCGCTGCCGGAAAGGTGACGTCGTGGTCATCACGGCGGGTTCCCCGCCCGGCGTCTCCGGCTCGACCAACATGGTCCGGGTGCACCACATCGGCGAGGACGACAGTCCCAAATAGCGGACCCCGGGGTGGGACAAGGGCATGGAAAAGGGCCCCTCACCCGGAGGGGCCCGCCAATTCAGTGACCTTGGAATCCAAGGAAAAGTGCCCCGGGTCGGACTCGAACCGACACTGTACGGGTTTTGAATCCGTTGCCTGCTGCCAATTGGGCTACCGGGGCTCGCAGAATCCAAGGTTTCCCCCGACCCTCCGCGCGTCCACCATACCGTAGCTAGGTAGGCTCTTGTCAGCAGTACCCCTGCCCTGAACGAGGAGCCCCCGTGACCGCCGAGTCGCCCCAGCCCGTAGACGCGCCCGACGACGACAAGTCGCACGTGCCTCCGCTGACGACCCGTGTCGTCATCGCCGAGGACGAGGCGCTGATCCGGCTCGACCTGAAAGAGATGCTGGAGGAGGAGGGGTACACCGTCGTCGGCGAGGCCGGGGACGGGGAGCAGGCCGTGGAGCTGGCCCGCGAGCACCGGCCGGACCTGGTGATCCTCGATGTGAAGATGCCCAAGCTGGACGGCATCTCCGCGGCGGAGAAGATCGCCGAGGAGTCCATCGCCCCGGTCCTCATGCTCACCGCCTTCTCCCAGCGCGACCTCGTCGAGCGCGCCCGGGACGCCGGTGCCATGGCCTACCTGGTGAAGCCGTTCAGCAAGAGCGACGTCGTACCGGCCATCGAGATGGCCGTCTCCCGCTTCACCGAACTGAAGCAGCTGGAGCAGGAGGTCGCCGACCTCAGCCTGCGGCTGGAGACCCGCAAGCTGGTCGACCGCGCCAAGTCCGTCCTGCAGACCGAGTACGGGCTCACCGAGCCCGCCGCCTTCCGCTGGATCCAGAAGACCTCCATGGACCGCCGGATGTCGATGCAGCAGGTCGCCGAGGCGGTCATCGCGGACAACGAGGAGAAGAAGGCCGCGAAGAAGGCCTGACCTCCGCCACCGGAACGACGAGGCCCGCGCCCCCGGAGAAGGGGGGCGCGGGCCTTCGCGTCCCATGGGGGGCGCGGGGAACTGCTCGACCAGCCACAGCCGATCCGCAGTGCGGGGACGGCCTTCCGAGCGGAGCGGCTAGTCCTCGCCGAGGTACGCCTTGCGGACCGACTCGTCGTGCAGCAGGTCCTGGCCCGTGCCGGACAGGACGATGTTGCCGACCTCCATGACATGGCCCTGGTCGGCGAGCGAGAGCGCCGCCTGGGCGTTCTGCTCGACCAGCAGGATCGTCGTGCCCTGGGACTTCAGCTCGGCGATCGTCGCCATGATCTTCTGCATCATGATCGGCGACAGACCCATGGACGGCTCGTCCAGCATCAGCAGCTTCGGCTGGGACATCAGGGCGCGGCCCATCGCCAGCATCTGCTGCTCACCGCCGGAGAGGGTGCCGGCCGCCTGCTTCCTGCGCTCCCCGAGGATGGGGAAGAGGTCGTAGGCGCGCTGGATGTCCTTCTCGATGCCCGGCTTGTCGCTCCGCAGGAACGCACCGAGGCGCAGGTTGTCCTCGATGGTCATGCGCGGGAAGATGTGCCGCCCCTCGGGGGAGTGGGCGAGCCCCAGCGAGACCACCTCGTGGGCCGGGACCTTCTTCAGCGACTTGCCGTTGAACCTGATCTGCCCGCCGACCGGCTTCAGCAGACCGGAGAGCGTGCGCAGGGTGGTGGTCTTGCCGGCGCCGTTGGTGCCGATGAGGGTGACCACCTCGCCGGCGTCGACCTTGAAGGAGATGCCCTTGACGGCCTCGATCTTGCCGTAGGCGACCCGCAGGTCCTCTACTTCGAGCAGTGCGGTCATCGGTCGTTCTCCTTGCCGGGCGCGGCGTCCGTCGTGGCCTCGGCGTGCGCCTCGGCCGCCTCGACCTCGGCGACCTCCTCGTCGCCGGGAGCGTTCTCGAAGGGTTCGCCGAGGTACGCGGCGACGACCCGCTCGTCGCCCTGCACGGTCGCGCTGTCGCCCTCGACGAGCTTTTGGCCCTGCACCAGGACGGCGACGCGGTCGCAGAGGTTGAAGATGAAGCGCATGTCGTGCTCGATGACGAGCACGGCGATGCCCTTGTCCCGGATGGCGAAGACCAGTTCCTCGGTGGCCCGGGTCTCCTGCGGGTTCATACCGGCGGTCGGCTCGTCCAGGAGCAGCAGGCCGGGCTCGCTGGCCAGCGCCCGGGCGATCTCCAGCTTGCGCTGCTCGCCGTAGGGGAGGTTGCGGGCGAGGTGCTCGGCCTTCGCCTCCAGGCCCACGAACTCCAGGAGTTCCATGGCGCGGGCGCGGGAGGCCGCCTCGGCCTTGTGGAAGCCGGGGCCGCGCAGCAGCGCGGACCACAGGCCCTCCTTGGTGCGGGTGTGACGGCCGACCAGCACGTTCTCCAGGACCGTCATGTTGGCGAACAGACGGATGTTCTGGAAGGTACGGGCGATGCCCGCCGCCGTGACCTTGAAGGACTTCGGCGGCAGGACCTGGCCCTTGTAGCGGACCTCGCCCTCGGTGGGGACGTACAGACCGGTGAGGCAGTTGAAGAACGTGGTCTTGCCGGCGCCGTTGGGGCCGATCAGACCGACGATCTCGCCGCTGTTGACGGTGAAGTCGACGTTGCGCACGGCCGTCAGACCGCCGAAGCGCATGGTCACGCCGCGGGCGTCGAGCACGACCTCGCCGGGTGCGGACGCGCCGGGGGCGGCGTCCTGGGTGGTGGTGTCGGTGGTCATGGTGGTCACGCCCCTGCCTTGCTGAGGACGGCGGGCGCTTCTGCCTCTTCGTGGAATTCGAGCTGGCGGCGCCGGTTGGGGATGAGGCCCTCGGGACGGAAGCGCATGAGGATCACGAGCGCGACGCCGAAGGCGAAGAGCTGGTAGTCGCCCAGGAACTGGAGCTTGGCCGGGATCAGGTACAGCAGCGCGGCACCGACCAGCGGACCGGAGATGGTGCCCATGCCGCCGAGGACCACCGCGGCCAGCAGGAAGGCCGAGTTGGGCGGCACGACGTGCGCGAACTGGTACTGCTCCGGGGTCACCGTGTACGTGACGTGGGCCTGGACGGAACCGGCGAGGCCGGCCATGCAGGCGCCCAGGGCGAACGCGATGAGCTTGACCCGGAAGCCGTTGATGCCCATGGCGAGCGCGGCGGTCTCGTCCTCGCGGATGGCGATCCAGGCGCGGCCGATGCGGGAGTCGCTGCTGCGCCGGAACACCACGACCACGATGAGCGTGATGAGCAGCATCAGCAGGAAGTAGTTCGCGAACCGGCCGACGGTGGCGCCGAGGAACTGGTGCTCCTGGCCGAAGTCGAAGCCGAGGATGTTCAGGTTCGGGATCGAGGAGATGCCGTTGGAGCCGTTGGTGACGTCCGGGCCCGAGGTGCCGTCCATGTTGAGGACGGTGATGCGGAAGATCTCACCGAAGCCGAGGGTCACGATGGCGAGGTAGTCGCCGCGCAGTCGCAGGGTCGGGGCGCCGATCAGCACGCCGAAGACCATCGCGACGGCCGCGCCGCACAGCGCCGAGGCCCAGAACGGCAGGTTGACGTGCAGCGGCGAGGACGGGGAGCCGGAGACCAGGGCCGCGGTGTAGGCGCCGACACCGAGGAAGGCGACGTAACCGAGGTCGAGGAGGCCGGCGAGGCCGACGACGATGTTCAGGCCGAGCGCGACGGTGGCGAAGATCAGGATGTAGACGCCGATCGTCGCGTACTGGTCGTCGGACTGGGTGAACGGGAAGGCGGCCGCGGCGACGAAGGCACCGGTCATGGTGATGTTGCGGTGACGCGCGGTGATCGCCGAGACCCGGGCCACGAGCCCGGCCTTGGCGAGGGCGCCGAAGCCGAAGCCGGCGGTGATGAGGAAGCCGATGAACAGCTGGTCGTACTCGGTGCCGATGCCGTAGGTGAAGACGATCAGACCGACGGCCATCGCCGCGATGATGACGAGGATCTCGGCGTAGGCGGGAAGCTTGGGGGCCGGCGCCGGGGTCTTGGCGGCGAAGGCCGCCTTGAAGTTGCTCCAGTTCTGCCGGGACTGGTGGCGGAACTTCTCCAGGCCGGTGTCGTCCGGGTCGGCGAGGTCCGGGGCCGGCCGCTCGTACGGCAGGGCCAGCGCGCCGACCAGGGCCGCCAGGGTGGCGATGGCCACGAGGAAGCCGCCGGCCTCCAGGTTCACCAGACCGCCCAGCTTGGCGCTGATGGCGATGACCGTGTACCAGGCGGTGGCGAAGGCGCCGAGCGCGGACGTCTTGAGGGCGCTGTCGGCGCTGCCCGGGGTCAGCCACTGCAGGCCCTTGACACCGTAGGAGGCCAGGCCGAAGACGGTGGTGAGGATGCCGCCGATCAGGACGAGGACCTGAAGGCCGCCGGGGTAGCCGTAGACGGTGAGGTCGCCGGGGAACGCGGCGGTCCAGGTCCAGGCGAGGAAGGTGGAGAGGATCGTCAGGACGCCGCCGCCGGTGGCGAGGGCCCGGCCGAGCGGGGCGGGCAGGCCGATCAGGCCGGACGGGGCGGCCGCGGGAGCGCTGGGGGTCCCGGATGCGGTGGTCTGTGTGGTCATCGGTGTCACGCCCTGTCCGCGACGCGTTCGCCGAGCAGACCCTGGGGCCTGAACAGCAGAACGAGGATGAGGAGTACGAACGCCCAGACGTCTGCCCAGGACTGGCTGCCGAACTTGTCCATGCCGGGGATGTCGGCGATGTAGGCGGTGGACAGGGCCTCGGCGACGCCGAGGACGAGGCCGCCGAGCATGGCGCCGTAGATGTTGCCGATACCGCCGAGGACGGCCGCGGTGAACGCCTTCAGGCCGAGGATGAAGCCCATGCGGAAGTCGATCTGGCCGTACTTGAGGCCGTAGGCCACGGATCCGACGGCGGCGAAGGTGGCACCGAGGGCGAACGCGACCACGATGATGCGGTCGGTGTTGATGCCCATCAGCTTCGCGGTGTCCGGGTCCTGGGCGGTGGCCTGCATGCCGCGCCCGGTACGGGTGCGCATCACGAAGTAGGCGAGGAACGCCATGCTGAGCGGCGCCGCGCAGACCAGGAAGATGTCACCGGTCTGGATCGTGACGTTGCCGATCTCGAAGGGCCCGCCGGGGATGCTCGGGAAGGTGCGGGCGGACTTGGCGCCCGGGTACCAGGCCCACACCGCCTGCTGGAGGGCGAGGGAGAGACCGATGGCGGTGATGAGGGGAGCGAGGCGGGGTGCGCTGCGCAGGGGGCGGTAGGCGAACCGTTCCGCTCCGACGGCGACCGTGACGGCGACGAGGATGGCGCCGATGAGCATCAGCGGCAGGGCCACCCACATCGAGGTGCCGTCGGGAAGGATGTAGGCGTAGACCGTGAGCGCGCCGAACGCACCGGTCATGAATATCTCGCCGTGGGCGAAGTTGATGAGCTGGACAATGCCATAGACCATCGTGTAGCCGATGGCGACCAGCCCGTACATGGATCCAAGTAGCAGGCCGTTGACCAGCTGCTGCGGCAGTTCGTTCACCGCATGTCCTCCGAGCGTTCGGAAAGTTCGACGGATGTGACCGGATGCGAGTCCGCGCGGGGCGCCAGTGGAACAGCGCCCCGCGCGGCTCGGTTGGTGCGGGTGTGGGTCAGCTGCCGTTGAAGGTGCCGGACTCCACGGCCTTCCAGGCACCGCTCTTGACGGAGTAGACGGTGAGCTGCTTGTTGGTCGCGTCACCGTACTCGTCGAAGGAGACCTTGCCGGTCACACCGTCGAAGGAGACGTTCTGCATCGCGGCGGTGATCTTCGCGCGGGCGTCGGACGGCAGCTTGCCGCCGTTGTCGTCGACGACCTTCTTCACGGCCTCGATGATCGACCACGCGGAGTCGTAGGAGTAACCGCCGTACGCCGCGTACGCCTCCTTGTAGCCCGCCGCCTTGTAGTTGGCGACGAACTCCTTGGCGGAGTCGAGCGTCTCGACCGGCGCGCCGACCGAAGTGGCCAGGTCGCCGGTGCCGGAGGCGCCGGCCAGCTTGATGAAGTCGTCGGCGTAGATGCCGTCACCGCCGACCAGCGGGATCTTGGCGCCGGCGGCCTTGATCTGCTTGCTGAGCGGACCGGCCTGCGGGTACTCGCCGCCGTAGTAGACCACCTGGGCGCCGGAGTTCTTCACCTTGGTGGCGACCGCGGAGAAGTCCTTGGTGTCGGGGTTGATGTGCTCGGTGCCGACGATCTTGCCGCCGAGCTTCTTGAACTCGTCGGTGAACGTCCCGGCGAGGCCGGCGCCGTACGTCTTCTTGTCGTCGATGACGAAGGCCTTGGTCTTCTTGGCCTTGTTGTAGACGTACTGGGCGGCGAACGGGCCCTGGATGGCGTCCGTGGTCGCGGTGCGGAAGTACGACTTGTACTGGCGCGCCTTCGACTTGCGCCAGTCGGTGCCCTGGGTCAGGTCCGGGCTGGTGTTGGCCGGGGAGACCTCGACGAGCTTGGCGTCGTCGAAGACCTTCTGCATCGACTGGGCCACGGAGGAGTTCAGCGGACCGACGACGCCGAGGACGTCCTTCTCGCCGACGAAGCCGGTGGCGTTCGTCTGGCCCGAGGAGGGCTGGGCCTGGTCGTCGCGCGCCTCGACCTTGAAGGTGATGCCCTTGACGTAGTTCTTCTTGTTGGCCGTCTTGGCCGCCAGGTCCACAGAGTTGCGGATGCCCAGGCCGAGCGCGGACAGGTCGCCGGTCAGCGGGGCGTCGACGCCGATGGTGACGGTGGTGCCGCCACCGTTGCCGGAGTCCGAACCCTTGTCGCCGCTGTCGCGCGAGCCGCAGGCGGTGAGGGTGAGCGTACCCGCCGCCAGGGCGGCGGTGATGGCGATGAGCGAACGTTGACGCACGATCAGTCCTTTCCGATCGACGACCGCATCCCCGTGGAAACGGTCGAGCCGCTCGCGCCTGGCCGAAGTGAGAATCCGAGTGCGCGGTGACTGGCCGTGACTCTAGGCGTGTGCAGGGAACGTGGAGGAGGGTCTGACCAATGCTGTGACGCTCTTGTTATGACACGAGGTAATGCAGAGCGGTACGCCGTGGGGGGAACGGAGGAATTAAGGCCGATTCGCCCTGTCCGCATTGTGAGAACCCGCAGGAACCACCCAGATCGGTTCAGGCGTCTCGAGGGTTTTGGTGATTACCTGCCACTGTTGCTGCAGGCGACTTTCAGGGCGTGCGAGAGGTGCTGTGCGTAGCGGGGACCGAGGATGAAACTCTGAATCTGGATTGCACGCGTATTACGTAGAGTTACTTCCAGGAAAGGCATCCCGGCGTCCTTCGGAACCTTTCCGCATTCCGTCACTTGCATGGTTATGGTGATCTTGCGGGGAGCGCCTGCCTTTGTCCGGAAGGGGACATGCGGCGCCGCGGCCACCGACAGGCCGGCGTACGGCTGGGTGACTTGGGTGACGGCGACCGGCGGCCCCGACGCCACGCTCAACAGCACGTCGAAGCGGAAGCTGCGGGCCGGTGCGCCGGGCGGGGCGGCCCGCTCGCGCAGGTACGACACCGTCACCACCTGGGCGGGGTAGGGAACTTGGGGCGGTGGCGGTTGCTGCGGGCGGGTCGCGTAGAGATAGCCGCCGCCCGCGAGCAGGAACGCGACGGCGGCGAGGGCCAGGGCGGCGCGGCGGTGGCGGGCGTACAGGGACGAGAGCAGTACGTGCCCGCGGCCGCGGGGCGCTCGCGGCGCGGTGTCCCACGCCTGCGTGCCCTCGCCGGGCTCCAGGGAGCCGATGCCGCTCATCGCCACGGACCTCCGCCCGGGGTTCCGTGCCGGTACCGCTCGGCGCAGGACCTGCGGGCCTGACGGTCGATCAACTCGTCGGCGGCCGCGGCCCCTTGGCTCCGCCCGGCAGCCCGTGCCGCGTCCACGACGTCGCGCAGGATCTCGTACTGCCCGTTGGACAGCCCCATGGACTGGTAGTCGCCGTAGGTGCCGCTGTCGAGCACCTTCCGCGACCAGTGCGCGACGATCCTCGCGCACAGCTCCGCGTCGGAGGCCGGCGACGCGGAGGCGGCGGCCGAGCCGCGGGCCGAGCGCCCGGGGCCGCCGGAGCCGCCCGCACCCGGCCCGGCGCCGCCGGTCCCGCCGCAGCTCGTCGTCCACAGCAGCGCCAGCGAGAGCACCAGCAACCTCACCCCCGGCCGGGGGCCCCCAAGCCGTCCCATGTGCCGAAGCTAAGGGGAGGGGCGGCGGGGGGCAACGGGGCGGCGGGGACGCTCTCAGCCGCCGGCGGGCCGGACGTGCGCCTCGTCACCGGCCCGCACGTCGCGCAGCAGGCAGGTCAGCCGGGCGCTGCACACCCGGCGGCCCTCCTCGTCGCTGATCACGATGTCGTACGTCGCCGTCGACCGCCCGCGGTGCACCGGCGTCGCCACGCCGGTCACCAGGCCGGAGCGGACCCCGCGGTGGTGCGTGCAGTTCAGGTCCACGCCGACCGCGATCTTCGAGCTGCCGCCGTGCAGCATGGAGCCGACCGAGCCCAGGGTCTCCGCCAGTACCGCGGACGCGCCTCCGTGCAGCAGCCCGTACGGCTGGGTGTTGCCCTCCACCGGCATCGTGCCGACGACCCGCTCCGCCGACGCCTCCAGGATCTGCACACCCATCCGCGCCCCGAGGTGGCCCGCCGAGAACAGTGCGGGCAGGTCGACACCGAGCGCGGCGTACTCGTCGATGACCTCCTGCGGGAATTTCACCTGCTGCTGCTCGCCCATGGGCCCGGCTCCGTTCGTCGTACACCTGTCACTTGGCTGAGCAAACGCTCAGTCGGTCGCCGATTGTTCCAGACGGGCTTCCGGCCGGGGCTTCGGGAGGCCCTCCAGCGCGCTCTCCAGGCGCACCACGACGGACTTGCTGGCCGGGGTGTTGCTGGTGTCGGCGGTGGCGTCCAGCGGCACGAGCACGTTGGTCTCCGGGTAGTACGCCGCCGCGCAGCCCCGCGTCGTCGGATAGTGCACGACACGGAAGCCGGGCGCCCGCCGCTCCACGCCGTCCTTCCACTCGCTCACCAGGTCCACGTACGACCCGTCGGTGACCCCCAGGGCCCGCGCGTCCTCCGGGTTCACCAGCACCACCCTGCGGCCGTCGGTGATGCCCCGGTAGCGGTCGTCCAGGCCGTAGATCGTGGTGTTGTACTGGTCGTGCGAGCGCAGGGTCTGCAGCAGCAGCCGGCCCTCGGGCAGCTCCGGGTACTCCACCGGCGCCGCCGTGAAGTTCGCCTTGCCGGTCGCCGTCGGGAAGCGGCGCTCGTCGCGCGGCGCGTGCGGCAGCGTGAAGCCGCCCGGTCGGGCCACGCGCGCGTTGAAGTCCTCGAAACCGGGGATCACGCGGGCGATGCGGTCGCGGATCGTCGCGTAGTCCTTCTCGAACTCCTCCCACGGCACCTTGCTGTCCGCGCCGAGCACCCGGCGCGCCAGCCGGCACACGATCGCCGGCTCGGACAGCAGCTGCGGGCTCGCCGGCGCGAGCCGCCCGCGCGAGGCGTGCACCATGCCCATGGAGTCCTCGACGGTGACGAACTGCTCCGCGCTCTTCCCGTCCGGGCCGACCTGCAGATCGCGCTCCGTACGGCCGAGCGTCGGCAGGATCAGGGCGCGCGCGCCCGTGACGACGTGCGAGCGGTTGAGCTTGGTCGACACGTGCACGGTCAGCCGCGCGCGCCGCATGGCCGCCTCGGTGACCTCCGTGTCGGGGGAGGCGGCGACGAAGTTGCCGCCCATGGCGAAGAACACCTTCGCCTCACCGTCCCGCAGCGCGCGGATGGCCCGCACGACGTCGAAGCCGTGCTCACGCGGGGGTGCGAACCCGAACTCCTTCTCCAGCGCGTCCAGGAACGCCGGGGCGGGCCGCTCGAAGATGCCCATCGTGCGGTCGCCCTGCACGTTGGAGTGGCCGCGCACCGGGCACACGCCCGCACCCGGGCGGCCGATGTTGCCGCGCAGGAGCAGGAAGTTGACCACTTCGCGGATGGTCGGGACGGCGTGCTTGTGCTGGGTGAGGCCCATCGCCCAGCAGACGATGGTCCGCTCGGAGGCGAGGACCATGCCGAGAGCCTGCTCGATCTCCGTCCGGGACAGGCCGGTCGCCCTGAGCGTCTCGTCCCAGTCGGCGGCACGCGCGGCCTCGGTGAACTCCTCGTACCCGTGCGTGTGTTCGCGCACGAACTCCTCGTCGACCGCGCCCTCGGTCTCCAGGACCAGCTTGTTGAGGAGACGGAACAGGGCCTGGTCGCCACCGATGCGGATCTGCAGGAACAGATCGGTGAGGGCGGCGCCCTTGAGCATGCCCTGCGGGGTCTGCGGGTTCTTGAACCGCTCCAGTCCGGCCTCGGGCAGCGGGTTGATGCTGATGATCCTCGCGCCGTTCTCCTTGGCCTTCTCCAGCGCGGACAGCATGCGGGGATGGTTCGTCCCGGGGTTCTGCCCCGCGACGACGATCAGGTCGGCCTTGTACAGGTCCTCCAGCAGGACGCTGCCCTTGCCGATGCCGATCGTCTCGGAGAGCGCCGAGCCGGACGACTCGTGGCACATGTTCGAGCAGTCGGGCAGGTTGTTCGTGCCCAGCTCGCGCGCGAAGAGCTGGTACAGGAACGCGGCCTCGTTGCTGGTCCGCCCCGAGGTGTAGAAGACGGACTCGTCGGGGGAGCCGAGGGCGGAGATCTCCTCGGCGATGATGTCGAAGGCGCGCTCCCAGCTCACCGGCTCGTAGTGATCCCCGCCCTCGGCCAGATGCATGGGATGCGTGAGCCGCCCCTGCTGTCCCAGCCAGTACCCGCTCCTGGTGGCCAGGTCGGCCACGGAGTGCGCGGCGAAGAACTCCGGGGTGACCCGGCGCAGGGTGGCCTCCTCGGCGACCGCCTTGGCGCCGTTCTCGCAGAACTCCGCCTTGTGCCGGTGGTCCGGCTCCGGCCAGGCGCAGCCCGGGCAGTCGAAGCCGTCCTTCTGGTTCACCCGCAGCAGGGTCAGCGCGGTGCGCTTCACACCCATCTGCTGCTGGGCGATGCGCAGGGTGTGCCCGATGGCGGGCAGCCCCGCCGCAGCGTGCTTCGGCTCCGCGACCTGCGGTGCGTCCTGAACCGGATCGTCCTTGGGCGGTTTGGTCGCCATCGCGCGGTCCCCTTCGACTGCGGGTGAGAAGTACGCCGCAGATCCTCCCACGGGGTACCGACAGTGGGGAGCCCCGGTCCTGCCGGGCGCCGGGAGCAATGCCCGTGCCGGGGTCCGCCGGGGCCGGCCGGGGCCGGCGGGGGGCCTGCGGCTTCCGCCCCGTGTCCGTGGGCCTCCGCACGGGGTGCCGACCCGCCGCGGGCCGGAGTGTCAGTGGGGCGTGGCAGGATCGGGGGCGTGGCAGAGACAGCATCGAAGAAGACCGACAAGAACCCCGGCGGCACCCGTCCCCGGCTGATGCTCATGGACGGGCACTCGCTGGCCTACCGCGCGTTCTTCGCGCTGCCCGCGGAGAACTTCACGACCGCGACGGGCCAGCCGACGAACGCGATCTACGGTTTCGCGTCGATGCTGGCCAACACCCTGCGTGACGAGGCGCCCACGCACTTCGCGGTGGCCTTCGACGTCTCCCGCAAGACCTGGCGCTCCGAGCAGTTCACCGAGTACAAGGCGAACCGCTCCAAGACCCCGGACGAGTTCAAGGGCCAGGTCGAGCTGATCGGCGAGCTGCTCGACGCCATGCACGCACCGCGCTTCGCCGTCGAGGGCTTCGAGGCCGACGACATCATCGCCACCCTCGCCACCCAGGCCGAGGCCGAGGGCTTCGAGGTGCTGATCGTCACCGGCGACCGCGACTCCTTCCAGCTGGTCACCGAGAACACCACAGTGCTGTACCCGACGAAGGGTGTCTCGGAGCTGACCCGCTTCACCCCGGAGAAGGTTTTCGAGAAGTACGGGTTGACGCCCGTCCAGTACCCCGACTTCGCGGCCCTGCGCGGTGACCCGTCCGACAACCTCCCCGGCATCCCCGGGGTCGGCGAGAAGACCGCCGCGAAGTGGATCAACCAGTTCGGCTCGTTCGCCGAGCTGGTCGAGCGCGTCGACGAGGTCAAGGGCAAGGCCGGGCAGAACCTCCGCGACCACCTGGAGGCGGTCAAGCTGAACCGCCGCCTCACCGAGCTGGAGCGCGGGGTCGAGCTGCCGAAGACGGTCACCGACCTGGAGCGGGGCCCGTACGACCGCAAGACCGTCGCGATGGTCCTGGACACCCTGGAGATCCGCAACCCCTCCCTGCGCGAGCGTCTCTTCGCGGTCGACCCGGGCACCGAGGAGGCCGAGGCCACCCCGGTCGCGACGGAGGGCGTGGAACTGGACGGCAAGATCCTCGGCACCGGCGAGCTGGCCCCCTGGCTGGCCGAGCACGGCACCGAGACCCTGGGCGTAGCCACGGTGGGCACCTGGGCCCTGGGCACCGGCTCGGTCGCCGAGGTCGCCCTGGCGGCGGCCGGGGGAGCGGCCGCCTGGTTCGAACCGGCCGAGCTGGACGAGACCGACGAGAACGCGTTCGCGGCCTGGCTGGCCGACGCAGGCCGCGCCAAGGTGTTCCACAGCGCCAAGGGCGCGATGCGCGTCTTCGCCGAGCACGGCTGGAGTGTCGAGGGCGTCGCCATGGACACCGCCCTCGCCGCCTACCTGGTCAAGCCGGGCCGCCGCTCCTTCGACCTGGACGCGCTGTCCCTGGAGTATCTGCACCGCGAGCTGGCCCCGGCCGCCGCGGCCGACGGCCAGCTGGCCTTCGGCGCGGACGACGGCGCCGAGGCCGAGGCGCTGATGATCCAGGCCCGCGCCGTCCTCGACCTGGGCGAGGCCTTCGAGGTCCGCCTCCAGGAGGTCGGTGCGGCCGACCTCCTCCGGGACATGGAACTGCCCACCTCCGCCCTGCTCGCCCGCATGGAGCGTCACGGCATCGCCGCCGACCGCGCGCACCTGGAGGCGATGGAGCAGATGTTCGCCGCCGCCGTGCAGCAGGCCGTGAAGGAGGCGCACGCGGCCGCCGGCCACGAGTTCAACCTGGGCTCTCCGAAGCAGCTCCAGGAAGTCCTCTTCGGCGAGCTGGCCCTGCCCAGGACGAAGAAGACCAAGACCGGCTACACGACCGACGCCGACGCCCTCGCCTGGCTCGCCACCCAGACCGACAACGAACTGCCCGTGATCATGCTCCGGCATCGCGAGCAGGCGAAGCTGCGCGTCACGGTCGAGGGCCTGATCAAGACCGTCGCCGGCGACGGCCGGATCCACACCACCTTCAACCAGACGGTGGCCGCGACCGGCCGGCTGTCCTCCACGGACCCGAACCTGCAGAACATCCCGGTCCGCACCGACGAGGGCCGGGCGATCCGCCGCGGCTTCGTGGTCGGCGAGGGCTTCGAGTCCCTGATGACCGCCGACTACAGCCAGATCGAGCTGCGCGTGATGGCCCACCTCTCCGAGGACGAGGGCCTGATCGAGGCGTTCACCTCCGGCGAGGACCTGCACACCACGGTCGCCTCCCAGGTCTTCTCCGTCGAGCGGGACGCGGTGGACGCGGAGATGCGCCGCAAGATCAAGGCCATGTCGTACGGCCTGGCGTACGGCCTCTCCGCCTTCGGTCTCTCCCAGCAGCTGAACATCGAGGCGGCCGAGGCGCGCGCCCTGATGGACACCTACTTCGAGCGCTTCGGCGGCGTCCGGGACTATCTGCGCCGCGCGGTCGACGAGGCGCGGGCTACGGGCTACACGGCAACGCTCTTCGGGCGCCGGCGCTACCTCCCGGACCTCAACAGCGACAACCGGCAGCGCCGCGAGGCGGCCGAGCGCATGGCCCTGAACGCGCCGATCCAGGGCACGGCGGCCGACATCGTCAAGATCGCCATGCTCAACGTCGACCGGGCCCTGCGCGAGGCGGACCTCAAGTCCCGCATGCTCCTCCAGGTCCACGACGAAATCGTCCTGGAGATCGCCCCCGGCGAGCGCAAGGCCACCGAGGAGATCGTCCGCCACGAGATGGCGAACGCGGTCCTCCTGAGGGCCCCGCTCGACGTCTCGGTGGGCGTGGGCCCGGACTGGGAGTCGGCGGCGCACTAGCCGGGACAGCACCTGATCGCGAGCCGTTGCGGCAGGAAAGGGAGACTCTGCTCCGCAGAGAATTTCCCGCCGCAACGGCGATCAACCCCCACGGCGCATCCCGGCGGTGCCGAACTCACCGAAACCCACCCTGCCGAACCCGCGGAGGGCGTTTCACTCACGTGGCCCCCGCCAAAACGCCCCCCGAGCCCCGGACCCGCAACACTGCGAGCATGGGTATACGCATGCTCCACCACCGGACACCCGAAGCGCAGGGCAGCACCCCGGCCCCGGCGGACACCGCCGCGGACCGGGCCACGCCCGCCTCGCCGGTCCCGGCCCTCGCGGCCGACGCAAGCACCGCCCGCATCCCCGCCGACCTGGCCACGACCGTACGCAGGGCCGCGGTGGACCTCCGGAGCCGACTCGCCGCCCGCACCCGCCACGCCCCCGACTGGCGCGCCTGGCCGGATCTCGCCCGCGGCTACCTCGCGCTGCTGCTCACCCTGATCCCGAGAGCGCGGCCCCGGCGCACCCTCACCGTGTTCGTGGTCCCCGTCATCGAGCGGACGACCGGTCCCGGCGCCCACCGACCGACGCTGCGGGAGGGCCCGGAGCCGGGACAGGGCGCCACACCCTGACCCCGGCGGCGTACACCAGCACCCCGAGCACCAGCCCGGAGCCCACGCCGAAGCACAGGGTGGGCACCAGGTCCCAGGGCCGCGCGTGCGCAGCCCAGTACTCCCACCACCGCGCCACCCGCTGCGCCGCTCCCGCCAGGGCGCATCCGCCGAGCACGGCGGCGGCCCACCAGCGGTCCCGTACGGACAGGGCGGGCACCCCCGCCGGCTCGCCGGCCGGCGCCCGCCGCAGCGCGCGTACCAGGAACACGGCGATGACCACGGCGGCCACCGCGGACGTGCCGTACTGCAGCCAGGAGTAGAGCGGCATGCCCGCAAGGCCGCGCCCGAGGGCCGGAACCAGCCGGGACCCCCACCGGTCGTGATGCGTGAACGCGTCCCACACGATATGCGTCAGCGCGCCGAGCACCGCGGAGACGTACCACCACAGCACCGAAACGGCCCGCACGCGCGCGCGTGGCGCACCGCAGCGCAGCAGAGCGGCCGGGCGGCCCTGCCGGGCCCGGGGCAGCAGCGCCACCAGCGGTTCCCGGACGAGCAGCCACAGCCCCACCAGCGCCCAGGAGATGGGCACGTCGACGCCGGCCACTCCGGCGAAGGAGTGCGTGACCGCACCGAACTCCATGCCGCCCGGCAGGACGCTCGCGGCGTAGTAGGTCATGTCGGGCGCGAAGGAGCCCGCGACGAGCACCGAGGGCACCAGCCGGCCCCGGCCGCCGCCGTCCCGGCGGATGGCGGGCAGCACGGCCGCCGCATGGCTGAGCGTGAACGGCAACAGAGCCCCCTGGAGCGGTCGTCGGCCGTGACACCGGAACCGGTGATCACGCCCGTCCAGTATGCGCGAGTACCGTCCGACGCCCGCCGCACCAACGGAAGTTGGCCAACCGGTGAAAAACGGGCGCGAACCCGTGCCCGCTTCAAGGAAGGTGTCGTAGGGTCACCTGGGTCGCGGTGCCGGGCGCACGTTCGAACGTACGTCGCGCGGATGGAAAGACGGAACAGGCGCAACCAGAGCACCGGGTCAACCGTCAGACCAGGGCGAGGCACACGGACGGAGACGGACGCAGGGGCGTCCACGGGAGGGGTTCACTCTATGGCGGCGCACATCGGCAGGCGGCTGCGCAAGGGAGCGGCGACCACCGCCGTGGCCGCGGCAGCGGTCGCGGCTCTGTCCGCGTCCCAGGCTCCGGGAGCGCCCGGCGAGGACCACGGCAGACAGGCCGCGGCCGGCGCCAGCGCCCCGGTACCGGACGTGACCGCCGACGCCAACGCCACCGGCAACTCGCCGTACTACACGGACCTGCCGCCGCTCAACAGCCCCAACCCCAGCCCGTCGCCCACCGTCGGCACGCCCGTCTCCCGGGGCCCGGCCGAGGCCGGTATCCCCACGACGGTCCTCGACGCCTACAAGAAGGCCGAGGCCGAGCTGCGCAGCTCCAAGCCGGGCTGCAACCTTCCCTGGCAACTCCTGGCCGCCATCGGCAAGGTCGAGTCGGGCCACGCGCGCGGCGGCCGTGTCGACGCCGACGGCACCACGCTGAGCCCGATCCTCGGCCCGCAGCTCGACGGCAACGGCTTCGCGCTCATCAAGGACACCGACCACGGCGAGTACGACGGCAACAGCAGCTACGACCAGGCCGTCGGCCCGATGCAGTTCATCCCGTCCACCTGGGCCTGGGCCGGCCGCGACGGCAACGGCGACGGCAAGGCGGACCCCAACAACGTCTACGACGCCGCGCTCGCCGCCGGTCACTACCTGTGCCGCAACGACTGGGACCTGTCCGGCGAGGCCGGCCTGCACAGTGCGGTCCTCAGCTACAACAACTCGCAGGACTACCTGAACCTGGTCCTGAGCTGGCTGGAGTACTACCGCAAGGGCAGCCACTCCGTGCCCGACGGCACCGGCGGCGTGCCCTCCCACCGCAGCGACGGCGGCTCGAAGCACACCACGAAGCCCTCCGGCCCGCCGAAGACCAAGCCGGGCAAGCCCGGCGGCGGCAAGGGGCACCACGACCCGAAACCGCCGAAGCCGCCGAAGCCGCCCACGCCCTCCGACACCGTGGACCACCTGGAGGACGCGAGCACCGGCAACGCGAAGCTCACCGCGATGGCCGGTGACGCGTTCGCCCAGCGGATCGGCACCCGCGCCGAGACCAAGGCGGGGTCGGCCGTCGGCAAGGTCCGGATCCGGTTCACCATCACCGGCGACACCGACGCCACGTTCGCCGGGGGCGAGACCGTGGCCACGATCGCCACCGACGCCAAGGGCGTGGCGCTCGCACCGGCGCTCGAGGCGGGCGAGAAGACCGGCACCTTCAAGATCACCACCGCTGTCGTCGGCCACAAGACCAAGGGCGTCGACTACACGGCCACCGTCACCGCACGCGCCGCCGACACCCTGGCCCGCACCAGCGACACCCCGCTGACCTGCACCCCGGGCGGCGAGTTCGCCGACCAGGTCCAGGTGAAGGCGACGTACAAGGGCACCGTCGCCGACAAGGTGGCGGCCACCGCCACCCTGATCAAGTCGGCCGACGACGCCACCGAGAACGACAAGGGTCCTTACTTCAAGGACGCCGACGGCAAGGCCGTACGCACCCTCACCGGCCTCGAGACGGACGACAAGGGTCTGCTCACGCTGCCGAAGCTGTACGCGGACGACGTCACGGGCACCTTCCTGCTCCGCATCACCACCACCGGCGGCGCGACGCTCACCGTCGAGCTGCAGGTCGCCGCGGCCGACGCCTCGGCCAGCCCCTCGCCGAGCCCGTCCGCGACCCCCTGACGGCGCGAAGCCGGCACAGCGCAACAGGGCGCCCCCTTCGCCGCGGCGAAGGGGGCGCCCTTGTCCGTATGCCCGTACGCGTTACGTGTTCTCATCTCGCGCGCGCGTTGCTACGGTGCCGCACCTGACGATCCATCAGGAACCGTCCGCCGGGAGGCCCCGCATGCGCGCCCTGATCGCCGCCGCGACCGGACTCGCCCTCGCGCTCGCCCTGGTCCTCGCGATCACCGCCATGGGCACGCCGACGGGCCGGACGTCCCCCAAACCGCTGCTGACGACGGTGCCCGCGCATCCGTAGCAGCGCCCGTCCGGGAGGGAGGCCGGAATGCGCCGCAAGGCAAGCCTGGTCCTGCTCGCCTGTGCCGTGTTCTTCGCGGCGCTGTCCCCGCTGCTGCGCTGGTACGCCTTCCCGCGCCTGGCCAGGATCCCCGCGAACCAGTACCAGGACATGGTCCTCGAGGCCAAGGGCGCGACCCTCCTCGACTACGGCACCATGCGCGCGAGGAAGGTCCCCGAGGTGACCATCGTGCAGACCCTCAAGGGCAACGTGGAGGCGGCCGAGCGGATCGGGAAGAGCGCGGGGCGGCCCGTCGTCGTCTGGGACGGGCTGTCCTACGTCCAGGGCCCCGACGGCAAGATGGTCTCCCGCGTCCCGGAGCGCTACATCTTCGACGCCCACAGCCAGGACCCCGTCCACGCCACCGGCGAGTCGGTCGACGGAGACCCGGTCGAGCGGGACGGCATCGAGTTCAAGTGGCCGTTCCTGACCCAGAAGCGCGACTACGAGTACTTCGACGCGCAGACCCGCACCACCAGCCCCATCCACTACCAGGGCACCCGCACCTTCCGCGGCCTGAAGGTCTACTACTTCGAACAGACCATCCCCTGGACCAAGGTCGCCATGCCCAAGACCATGCCGGTCAAGGGCATCACCCCCGAGTCGGTGGCCAGGACCGGCACCACCCGCTGGTACAGCACGGTCCGCAGGTTCTGGGTCGAACCCGTCACCGGAGCGCCCGTCTACGGCGAGGAGCTCCACAAGGAGGAGCTGCGCGGCGGCACCCTGCTCGGCGGCCGCGCCCGCGTGACCGCGTTCGCCGGGGACGTGAAGATGCGCGAGGACTACATCGAGCACACCGTCGCCCTGGTCGAGCACAACCGCACCCTGGTCCTGCTGATGACCTCCTACCTGCCCTGGGGCTTCCTGAGCCTCGGCCTGCTGCTCCTCGCGCTCTCCCTCTGCCTGGAGGCACGCGGCCGCCGGCCCGGGGACCCGGCACCCGCGCGGGCGACGGAACCCGAACCGGTCAGCGCCTGAGCCGCGCGTTGGTGTGCCGGGTGGGCTCGGCGGTCGCCGGGTCCTCGGGCCACGGATGCTTCGGGTAGCGCCCGCGCAGCTCCGCGCGCACACCCTTGTAGCCGTCCTTCCAGAAGGAGGCGAGGTCGGCCGTGACGGCGGCGGGCCGTCCGGCGGGGGAGAGGAGATGGACGAGCACCGGCACCCCGGCCACCGCGGGGGTCTCCTGCAGCCCGAACATTTCCTGCAGCTTCACCGCGAGGACGGGCCGCTCCGGGTCCGCGTAGTCGATCCGGATTCTGGACCCACTGGGTACGGCGATCCGTTCGGGCGCCAGCTCGTCCAGCCGGACCGCCTCCCCGCTCGCCCAGGGCAGCAACCTCGCAAGCACCTGCCCGGCGTCGATCCGCCCGAGATCGGCCCGCCTCCGGGCCCGGCCCAGCTCCGGCTCCAACCACTCGTCCACGCGCGCGTACAGCGCTTCGTCCGACACGTCCGGCCACGGCTCCCCGAGGCGCGCACGCACGAACGCCAGCCGCTGCCGCAGCACCTCCGCCTCCGCGGACCACCGCAACAGCCCGAACCCCTCCTGCCGGAGCCCTTCGAGGAGGGCGCCGCGCACGAGCCCGGGATCGACGTCCCTCAGGGGCCGTACGGCCAGCTCGATGGCCCCGAGCCGTTCGACACGCCGGGCCACGACATCCCCGTCGGCCCAGTGCACCTCGTCCCGCTCCGCCAGCAGCGCCCCGGCCGCGGCCCGCGCCACGTCCTCGTGCACACCGGCTCCGAGCCGCACGCGCGCGTGCCCCTTCCCGCCGGGCCGGTCGGCGACGGCGACGACGATCCAGGGTGCGCCGCGCAGCGCCGACCCCTCGGACAGCTCGGCCCGGGTCCCGGACGCCATGAGGTACGAGCCGCCGTCGAGCCTGGCGACCCGCTCGGGGAAGGCGAGCGCGGCGACGAGACCGGCGGTGCTGTCGTCACCGGAGCCGGGTCCGGCCTGGGAGGCCGCCGGCAACCGACGGTCCCGGGTGACCGGGTGGGAGAACTCCTCCGACACGGCCCGCAGCCGCCGTACTTCACCGGTCCACCGCCCCGCGTAGGCGTCACCCCCACGCCGGGCACGCCGCAGCGCACCGGCAAGATCATCCCCGTAGTCCCGGGGCACCTCTTCGGAGAGCAGAGCGACGACCGGGGCACCCCCACCGGAGGTGTCCAGCAGGGCCCGCCCCAGCCGGGGGTGCACCCCCAGCCGCCCCAGCCGTACGCCGACCTCGGTGGCCCGGCCGGCGGAGTCCACCGCTCCCACCGCCGTCAGCGTGGAGCGCGCCGCAGCCATGGCCCCACCCGGCGGCGCATCCAGCAGCGCCAGCCCGGAGGCGTCGGGATCGCCCCAGCAGGCCGCCTGGAGGGCGAACGCGGTCAGGTCGGCCACCTTGATCTCCGGCGCGGGAAAGGCCGGCAGACGGACGTCCTCCGCCTCCGTCCAGCACCGGTACACCACACCCGGCGCCTCACGTCCGGCCCGCCCCGTCCGCTGCCGCCCGGCGGCCCGGGACGCCCGTACCGTGGCCAGCCCGCTCAAGCCGCGCGCGTGGTCCACACGGGGCTCCCGCGCCAGGCCCGAGTCGACCACCACCCGCACCCCGGGCACCGTCAGCGACGACTCCGCCACGGACGTGGCCAGCACCACCCGGCGCCGCTCCCCGGGGGCCAGCACCGCGTCCTGCACGGCGGCCGGGGCCCGCCCGTGCACCTGCAGCACCTCGACCTCGCCCGGATGGCCCAGCTGCCCGGCCACACGCGCGATCTCGCCCACGCCGGGCAGGAAACACAGCACGTCACCCTCCCGCTCGGCCAGCGCCCGCCGCACCACCGCCGCCACATGACCCAGCAGCGCCGGATCGACCCACATGCCGTGCGGCGGCCGCACCGCACGCGCGGGCGGCGCCCAGACGACGTCCACGGGATGCGAGACACCCTCGGCCTCGACCACCGGAGCGTCGCCGAGCAGCCGCGCCCAGCCCTGCGCGTCCGTGGTCGCCGACGCGGCCACCAGCCGCAGCTCCGGCCGCAGCGTCTGCCGCACGTCCCAGAGGAAGGCGGCCACCGTGTCGGCGTCCAGGTGCCGCTCATGGCACTCGTCGAGGACCACCACGTCGACGCCGGCCAGCTCCGGATCCCGTTGGAGCCGCTGCAACAGCACACCGGTCGTCACGACCTCCACGCGCGCGCGGCGCCCCACGACCCGCTCGCCGCGCACCGTGAAGCCGACGCTCTCGCCGGGCTTCTCGCCCAGCAGCCACGCCATCCGCCGGGCCGCCGCCCGCGCCGCGATCCGCCGCGGCTCGGCCACCACGACCCGGCGCGCCGGGCCGCCACCGACCAGCCCCGCCAGCACGAGCGGCACCAGCGTCGTCTTGCCGGTGCCGGGCGGCGCCACCAGCACGGCGGTGCCGTGCCCCTCCAGGGCGTCGCTCAGGGCGGGCAGGGCGGCACGGACGGGCAGCGCGTCCAGGGCGTCGTAACGGATCACGCCCCCAGTGTCGTACGGACGCGAGAACGCCCCGCACGCGTGCGTGCGGGGCGCCGGTGAGCGAGGCCGCTCAGTCCCGTTCGCAGACGAAGATCGCCGTACCCGGGATCAGGTTCCCGCGCAGCGGAGACCAGCCGCCCCACTCCGAGGTGTTCCAGGCCGGCCACTCCGGCTCCACCAGGTCCACGAGCCGGAAGCCCGAGGCCACGACGTCCCGGACCCGGTCGCCGAGCGTTCTGTGGTGTTCGACGTAGACCGCGCGGCCCTCCTCGTCCTGCTCCACGTAGGGCGTGCGGTCGAAGTAGGACGCGGACACCGACAGGCCCTCGGGGCCGGGCTCGTCCGGAAAGGCCCAGCGGATCGGGTGCGTCACCGAGAAGACGAACCGGCCACCCGGCCGCAGCACCCGCCGCACCTCGCGCAGGACCAGCCGCGGGTCGGCCACGAACGGCAGCGCCCCGTAGGCGGAGCACGCCAGGTCGAAGGAGCCGTCCGCGAAGGGCAGCGCGCCGGCATCGGCGCAGATCAGCGGAAACGATCCGCCGATGCGCAGGGCGTGCTGGAGCTGGCGGTGCGAGATGTCCAGGGCCACCGGCCGGGCGCCCTGGGCGGCCAGCCAGCGCGCGCACTGCGCCGCGCCCGCACCTATCTCCAGGACCGCCTTGCCCTTCAGGTCCTCCGGCGCGCCGAGCAGCTCGGCCTCGACCTCGTCCAGGCCCTCCGGGCCCCAGACGAAGCGGTCGTCGCCGAGGAAGGTGCCGTGCTCGACCTGGTACTCGTCGGCGTTGCGGTCCCACCAGCCACGGTTGGCCCGGGTGCTCTCCGCGACGCCGGTGTCACGCCGGGTGGCTTCCGGTTCGAACCCCTCGGGGTCGAGTGCTTCGGACTCTTGGATGATCGGCTCCCTCGTCGTACTCTTCCGTGCAACCCGCCCGGGCGAGTGCGTCACAGAAGGGGTCTCGCGGCCCTGCGCGGCCTCCTGGGACGCTTTCTTGTGCCGGGTATGCGGTGAACCGCCCCGGGTGTGCGCCTTCGCGCATTGACCATGTCCGGCTGCCCCCGTATGCTACAAGTTGCGCTGCGGGCCTGCGCACCTCAGACGTAGCAGGCTGCGCTCGCATCTGTTGTATGTCCCCTCGGTTGTCGAGGCGCCATCACCAGTTCCTGGTGGGGCGCTTCCTTGGCTGTCCGGCTTCTTCAGAGCGATACGGGCTCCCGGCGTAGCAGTACCTACGACTTCAATGTCCGTACCGGAGCCCTTTCCCACATGACGAGCAGCACCGAGACCACCGCCACCACCCCGCAGGTTGCGGTCAACGACATCGGTAACGAGGAAGCCTTCCTCGCCGCGATCGACGAGACGATCAAGTACTTCAACGACGGCGACATCGTCGACGGCGTCATCGTGAAGGTCGACCGGGACGAGGTCCTGCTCGACATCGGTTACAAGACCGAAGGTGTCATCCCGAGCCGCGAGCTCTCGATCAAGCACGACGTCGACCCGAACGAGGTCGTGGCCGTCGGCGACGAGATCGAGGCCCTTGTCCTCCAGAAGGAGGACAAGGAAGGCCGCCTGATCCTCTCGAAGAAGCGCGCCCAGTACGAGCGTGCCTGGGGCACCATCGAGAAGATCAAGGAAGAAGACGGCATCGTCACCGGTACCGTCATCGAGGTCGTCAAGGGTGGTCTCATCCTCGACATCGGCCTCCGTGGCTTCCTCCCGGCCTCCCTTGTCGAGATGCGCCGCGTTCGCGACCTCCAGCCGTACGTCGGCAAGGAGCTCGAGGCCAAGATCATCGAGCTGGACAAGAACCGCAACAACGTGGTCCTGTCCCGCCGTGCCTGGCTCGAGCAGACCCAGTCCGAGGTCCGCCAGACGTTCCTCACGACCCTCCAGAAGGGTCAGGTCCGCTCCGGCGTCGTCTCCTCGATCGTCAACTTCGGTGCCTTCGTGGACCTGGGTGGCGTCGACGGTCTGGTCCACGTCTCCGAGCTCTCCTGGAAGCACATCGACCACCCGTCCGAGGTTGTCGAGGTCGGCCAGGAGGTCACCGTCGAGGTTCTCGACGTCGACATGGACCGCGAGCGCGTCTCCCTGTCGCTGAAGGCGACCCAGGAAGACCCGTGGCAGCAGTTCGCCCGGACCCACCAGATCGGTCAGGTCGTCCCGGGTAAGGTCACCAAGCTGGTTCCGTTCGGTGCGTTCGTCCGCGTGGACGAGGGCATCGAGGGTCTGGTCCACATCTCCGAGCTGGCCGAGCGCCACGTGGAGATCCCGGAGCAGGTCGTCCAGGTCAACGACGAGATCTTCGTCAAGGTCATCGACATCGACCTCGAGCGTCGTCGCATCAGCCTCTCGCTGAAGCAGGCCAACGAGTCCTTCGGTGCCGACCCGGCCTCGGTCGAGTTCGACCCGACCCTGTACGGCATGGCCGCGTCCTACGACGACCAGGGCAACTACATCTACCCCGAGGGGTTCGACCCCGAGACCAACGACTGGCTCGAGGGCTACGAGAAGCAGCGCGAGGAGTGGGAGCGCCAGTACGCCGAGGCGCAGTCCCGCTTCGAGCAGCACCAGCAGCAGGTCATCAAGTCCCGCGAGGCCGACGCTGCCGCTGCCGCCGAGGGTGGCGAGGCTGCCGCTCCGGCCGCTTCGGGTGGCGGTTCGTACTCCTCCGAGGGTGCGGACACCTCTGGTGCCCTGGCCTCGGACGAGGCCCTGGCCGCGCTCCGCGAGAAGCTGGCCGGCGGCCAGAGCTGAGCGCTAGCCGCTGGGTTTAGCCGATAGTGCTGAGGGGCCGTACCTTTCGAGGTGCGGCCCCTCGGACTTGTTCGGGGCCCGCCGCTCGTCCCTCGGCCGCGGGCCGCTGCGGCTGATCGCGCGGTTCCCCGCGCCCCTGGGGAGCTCGCGCCACCCGTATCAGGGGGTGACCGGGATGTTGGTCAGGCCCTTGCCGCCCGTCACCGTGTTGCTGCCGTACACCGTCGTCCTGCACGCGGTGCTGTAGTTCGTCACGTTGATCGCCAGCCGGGTCGAGCCGGTGGCGCCGGTCAGAGTCGACTTGTTGTTCCTGAAGACCGCGCCACAGCCCCAGCCGGACTGCTGGGTGTGGGTCTGATAGCCGTCGTTGCTGGTGTTCCGGCCGGTGTTGTCCTGGACGAGGACGTCGTCGCCCTTCACGTCGACCCAGGAGTCGTCGTAGTTGGCGCCCGTCAGCCCGCTGCCGTCGAACGTGTTGCCGACGATCCGCGCGCCTGTCGTGCCCTCCTTGATGTCGACGTTCTCGCCGCCGACGTCGGGGCCGATCGTGTTGCCGAGGATCTGGACGCGGTCGCTCTTGTCGGAGAGCGTGTTCGCGGTCCCCACGTAGACGCCCTCGCCCATGCCCCGGCCGTCGTTCCCGGTGTCGTAGATCCTCGAGTTCCTGAGCACGCCGTCCGTGCTGGAGTTGCGGAAGTGCACGCCCTCCATGTCGAGCCCGTGCACGGTGACGCTGTCCACCACGACACCCTTGGCCGAGTCGATCATGATGCCCTTCTGGCCGCCGGTCACGGTCAGCCCGCTGACCGTCCAGTAGGACGCGCCGTTCAGGTGCAGGCCGTAGCCGCCGCTCGCGGTGAGTACGGCTTTCGGGGAGCCGGTGAGGGCGATGCGGGCCGTGGCGCCGGCCGGCGTGCTCGCCTTGAAGTTGCCGGTGTACGTGCCGTCCGCGAGATGGATCGTGTCGCCCGGCTTCGCACTGCTGAGCGCGGTCTTGAGCTGGGCCGCGGTGCCGACCTCGACGGTCCGGGCGGTCGGGGCGGCCGGGGCCGGACTCGCGGAGAGGAGCAGGCCGCCGGTGGCGGTGGTCGCGGCGAGCAGGGAGGTGAGCAGCGTGCGCGTGCGCATGGGGGGTGCCTTCCTGTCGTACGGACGGCTGATCTCATACATGAACGCTGTGCGTGAATGTGAACTCTGGTCTTCGTGAAGGTACGGACCAGTTGACGGGGCGTCAAGGTGTGCGGAGCGAGGTGCCTGCTCAGCGGCCCGGCGCGGGAATGCCCATGCCCCAGGGGACGTTGTCGAAGAAGAACACGAGGAGGAGCGGTCACAGTGCTTGATCCGCAGGGTTTGTACGCATGGGAGCCGAAGGGTCTGGCCGTCGTCGACATGGCGCTCGCCCAGGAGTCGGCCGGACTTGTCATGCTCTACCACTTCGACGGATACATCGACGCGGGTGAGACCGGCGACCAGATCGTCGACCGGCTCCTCGACTCACTGCCCCACCAGGTCGTGGCCCGCTTCGACCACGACCGGCTCGTGGACTACCGGGCCCGCCGCCCGCTGCTGACCTTCAAGCGGGACAGCTGGACCGACTACGAGGAACCCTCCATCGAGGTCCACCTCGTCCAGGACGCCACCGGCGCTCCCTTCCTGCTGCTGTCCGGGCCCGAACCGGACGTGGAGTGGGAGCGGTTCGCGGCCGCCGTACGGCAGATCGTGGAGCGGCTCGGCGTCCGCCTGTCCGTGAACTTCCACGGCATCCCCATGGGCGTCCCGCACACCCGCCCCGTGGGCCTCACCCCGCACGGCAACCGCACCGACCTGGTCCCGGGCCACCGCAGCCCCTTCGACGAGGCCCAGGTGCCCGGCAGTGCCGAGTCGCTGCTGGAGTACCGCCTGATCGAGGCGGGACACGACGTCCTGGGTGTCGCCGCGCACGTCCCGCACTACATCGCCCGCTCGCCGTACCCGGACGCCGCGCTGACCGTCCTGGAGGCCGTCACCGCCGCCACCGGGCTGGTGCTGCCGGGCATCGCGCACTCCCTGCGCACGGAGGCGCACCGCACGCAGACCGAGATCGACCGGCAGGTCCAGGAGGGCGACGAGGAGCTGACCTCGCTCGTCCAGGGCCTTGAGCACCAGTACGACGCGGCCGCGGGCGCCGAGACCCGGGGCAACATGCTCGCCGAGCCGGTCGAGATTCCGTCCGCCGACGAGATCGGGCGGGAATTCGAGCGGTTCCTGGCGGAGCGCGAGGGCGAGAGCTGAGCACGGTCGGCAGGCCCGGCCGCGGAGCCGACGCCGGGGGTGGTCCCGTCGGCGGCAGGGCCTAAGCTTCCGCTCATGCTGAAAGTGGGCCTGACCGGCGGCATCGGCGCCGGCAAGAGCGAGGTGTCGCGGCTGCTCGTGGAGCACGGGGCCGTGCTGATCGACGCCGACCGGATCGCGCGCGAGGTCGTGGCGCCCGGCACGCCCGGGCTCGCGGCCGTGGTGGAGGCCTTCGGCGAGGAGATCCTCGCCGCGGACGGCAGCCTGGACCGGCCCCGGCTCGGCTCCATCGTCTTCGCCGATCCCGGGAAGCTGGCCGTCCTCAACTCGATCGTGCATCCCCTGGTGGGCGCCCGCTCCCTCGAACTGGAGAGCGCCGCGGCCGAGGACGCCGTCGTGATCCACGACGTGCCGCTCCTGACCGAGAACGGCCTGGCGCCGCTGTACGACCTGGTGGTCGTCGTCGACGCGAGCCCCGAGACCCAGCTCGACCGGCTGGTCCGGCTGCGCGGGATGACCGAGGACGACGCTCGCGCGCGTATGGCCGCGCAGGCCACCCGTGAGCAGCGCCGGGAGATCGCGGACGTCGTGATCGACAACGACGTCCCCCTGGACGCGCTGCACAAGCGCGTGGCGGACGTCTGGGACGATCTCGTGCGCCGGGCGCGCGAGCCGCGGGCGGCATCCGGGGACGGGCGGCCGCGCGACGGTGGCGCGGAATAGCCGTTCGCGTCGGGGCGTTGAACCGCCGCAGTGAGGGAAGGACTTTGCCGTGCCCGAGACCAGCGGTTCGACCGGACGTACTCCGGAGACGCATGTCATAGACTTCCGCGCCGCCGAGCAGCTGCTCAACGCGCGGGATCCGCGGGGTGCGGTGAAGCTGCTGGACGGAGTCATCGCCGCGCATCCCGAGAACACCGCCGCCCGGCTGCTGCGTGCGCGTGCATTCTTCGCGGCCGCACAACTGCGGCCTGCCGAACTCGAGTTCACCATCGTGCTGGAGCGGGAGCCGGACAACGCGTTCGCGCACTTCGCACTCGCCCGCACCTACGAACGCCAGGGCCGCGCCGACCAGGCCAAGCGTCACTTCCGGCTGGCCGCGGCGCTCGACCCAAACCCGCAGTACCTGAAGGCGGCGGGCTTCGAGTCCTGACCGTCGGCGGGTCCGCCCCGGGGGTGCCCGCGCTGATGGGTCCGCGCCGGGGCACGCCCAGGAGCGAGCCCGCGCCGGGGGGCGAAAGCCGCCGTCACGGGTGCCGGGGCCGAGGCGGGCGCGTGTAGGGCCGGCTGCTCGGCCGCGGGCGGGGCGGGCCGCCGTCGACCGGCCGGTACGGCGGTACGTCCCGGCCCGGCTGGTAGTGCGGGCCCTGCCGGATGTGTCTGAGGATCATGGTCATGTCGACGGTGGCCACCAGCCAGAGCACCCCGCACGCGGCCGCCCAGCCGGGGCGCCCGACGAGTGCGAACACCGCGGTGCCGAAGACCGCCCAGACCAGCCCCCACACGCTCAGCCAGAAACGCGCTCGCAGCGCACTGCGCGCGGTCGCCGGTTCACTGCCCGTACGCATCGGATCACCACTCCTCCTTGCAACGTACTCTTCGGCGGGGACGTTCATCAACGACGTCCGCCGAAGGGGGATGCTCCGTGCTGCCGGACGCCGACGACCTGCCCGACGTGCTCCTCGACCTGGCCGTGCCGCACGAGGAGATCAACGAACTGGTCGCGCTGCGGCGCACCGTGACACGTGACCCGGGCGCGCGGCGCCTCCTCGAGGAGGGTGTGGAGGAACTGCTCCGGGACCTGGGCGAGACGGGCCGCACACCCGACCTCGCCGAGCTGCTCGCATCCGCTCCGCCCGCTCTGCACGCCGCCTTCGCCGTGTACGTCTTCGTCGCCGCGCTCCCGCACACCCTCGCCCACCACCGGGAACGCGGCATCCCGGCCGAGATCTCCCGGCGCACGCTGGCCGACCTGGGCCGTCAGATCGCGGTGCACCGCAGACGGCACGGCAGGGCCGGGGTGCAGTCGCCGCGCTGGCTCGCCCATCACTTCCGCGGGGAGCTGTACCAGCTGGGGCGGCTGCAGTTCGAGCGGGCGCGACTCGGACAGCACACCGCGCCGGTGATCGCGACGGCCGGTCTGGACGCGGTTCCCGGCACACCCTGCCTGAACCTGCACATACCCGACTTCCACGGCCCGCTGACGCCGTCCGCCTGCGACAGTTCCCTGGCGCTGGCCCGGGAGTTCTTCGCCCTGCACTTCCCCGAGGAGCACACCGACGCCGTGCTGTGCCATTCCTGGCTGCTCGACCCCCAGTTGAAGCGGTACCTGCCCGCGCGGTCCAACGTCGTGCGCTTCCAGGAACGCTTCCGCATCGCCCGCGAGGACACGGAACCGGCCGACACCGAGCCCGTCCAGTTCGTCTTCGGGGACCCGGACCTGCCGGTCGCCCGTCTGCCGCGGCGCACGTCCGTGGAGCGGGCCGTCGGCGACCATCTGCGGGCCGGCGGGCACTGGTACATCGGGCACGGCTGGTTTCCGCTCCGGGAGTTCCCGCTGCGGGGTGAATGACTCGAACGAGTGAACCGGGGCAGGGTGGGAACGGGCTTGCGGAGGCCGCCCGTTGTTCGGGCATGACAGTCGAAATGCGCGAGGGACACGACGGAACCGGACCCGGTGCGATCACTCCGGACGGCTGCGCGGTCGAGCTGTACACGCGGCTGCCGGTGGGGGACGAGCCGGACGTCATCGCCGCAGCGGTGCCCGCAGGGGCACACATCCTGGAGCTGGGCAGCGGAGTGGGCCGGATGACCCACCCCCTGCTGGAGCGCGGCTTCACGGTCACGGCGGTGGACGAGTCCGCCGAGATGCTCGCCCACGTCCGCGGGGCGCGCACGATATGCACCCCGATCGAGAAGCTGGACCTGGACGGGAGGTTCGACGTGGTGATGCTCGCGTCGTTCCTCGTGCACAACGGTGACGTCGAGGTGAGGCGGGGCATGCTGCGCGCCTGCGCCCGGCACGTGGCCGAGGGCGGCTGCGTGCTCATCCAGCGGGAGGGCGCGGACTACCACACGAACGTACCGAGGGAGCGGGACGACCCGAGCGGCTTCACCGTGCGGATCGCGTCGTCGGAACCGGTCGGCGACGGGGTGAACTCGGTGCGCGCCGAGTACGTGTTCCCGGACGCGGTCTGGACCCAGACGTTCCTGGCCCGGCCCCTGACGAAGGAGCAGTTCGAGGAGGCGCTGGCGGAGGCGGGACTGGAGGTGGACGCCTGTCTGACTCCCGACGGGACATGGGTGAGGGCGGTACCGGCCGCGTAGGAGCGATGAGTTTGTGGACTGCGGGCGGTCTACCTCGGTGACAGCAATCGGGACCGCTTCACCCAGGAGACCCCCATGTCCGAGACCACTGCCCCCGTCGCTTCCGCTCCTTCCACCGCTTCCGCGACCAGGCGCGGCCGCCTCGCCCGGATCGCCCTGCGCACGGTGCAGGTGCTGCTCGCCCTCTTCTACGCGATCGCGAGCGCCCTGCCCAAGCTGATCGCGCACCCGTCGGCCGTCGAGTCCTTCGACAAGATCGGCTGGGGCAGCGTGGGCATGTACACCATCGGCGCGCTCGAACTGACCGGTGCGGTCGCGTTGTTGGTGCCGGTTCTGCAGTCGGTGGCGGCGATCGCGCTGAGCGCGCTGATGGTGGGTGCGTTCGTCGTCCAGCTCACCGTCTTCGACGGTCAGTACGCGGCGACCCCGCTGATCCTGATCGTGCCGCTCGTCCTGATCGCCTGGTCCCGGCGCGGGCACAACGCGGAACTGCTGCAGCTGCTGCAGCGGGCGTGACGCATGCGGGACACCGCAGGTGACGTCGGCCGGGGCGCGGGGGCCCGGCCGGCCTCACCGTGCGCGGACACGGTCACCAGCGTGCTGGACGGTGTGCCGGGACATGGGGACGATGCACACGCGGGCAGCGGCTCACCGACCCCGGGGCCGTCCGCCCCGCCCGCCGGGCCCCTGCGCTCTGTCGGACCCGGCTGACCCGTCCGGGCCACCCGGACCGCTCGGTGCACTCGGCCCGCCGAGTGCACCCATGCCGCCCGGCCCGCGCAGTCGTTCCATCTCGCGGCGATCCCGCTTGGTGGGGCGGCCGGCGCCGCGGTCGCGGAGGCCGGCGGGGGCCACGGCCTCGCGCGGCGGGGGAGGAGGGGAGTTGTCGATGTAGCACTGGGCGGCCACCGGGGCGCCGACGCGCTTGCGGATCAGCCGCTTGACGATCACGACTCGCTCCCGGCCCTCGTTCCGCAGGCGCACCTCGTCGCCGACGCGCACGGAGTAGGCGGGCTTCACGCGCTCGCCGTTGACGTGGACGTGCCCGCCACGGCAGGCGGTGGCGCCGAGCGAGCGGGTCTTGATCAGGCGGACGGCCCAGATCCAGCTGTCGATCCGTACGGTCTCGCCGCTCGTCGGCCCCGCGGCCTCGGCGGCAGACACGGCGGCGGCGATCTTCGGGGCGACCGGCTGGGCACCGGTGGCTCCAGAACCCTCGGCGTCCTGGACGGGGGCCGCGTCGCCCGATCCGCCGGAGTCACGCTGCACGTTCTCGTCCGCATCCTCGGAAGCCATGTCCTGACCTTAACCCGGCGGACTGGGCGATCCGGAGACGTTTTCCGGGGAGCGGCTGTCCAGGGCGGGCATACGGTGGCCGTATGGACGACAGCTGTGCCCTTGCCCGGCTCGACCAGCGCGTCGCGGAGTGCCGGGCCTGTCCACGGCTGGTCGAGTGGCGTGAGGAGGTGGCTCGGACCAAGCGGGCCGCATTCGCCGACTGGACGTACTGGGGGCGGCCGGTGCCCGGCTTCGGGCCGGCCGACGCCCGCCTCGTGATCATCGGGCTGGCCCCCGCCGCGCACGGGGGCAACCGCACGGGTCGCATGTTCACCGGGGACCGCTCGGGAGACGTGCTGTACCAGGCGCTGCACGACGTGGGACTCGCCTCGCAGCCCACCTCCGTGCGTGCCGATGACGGCCTGGAGCTGTACGGGGTGCGCGTCACCGCACCCGTGCACTGCGCCCCGCCCGCCAACAAGCCCACCCCCGAGGAGCGTGACACCTGCCGCCCCTGGCTGGTTCAGGAGCTGAAGCTGCTGCGGCCGACGCTCAGGGCCGCCGTGGTGCTCGGTGCCTTCGGCTGGCAGGCGGCGCTGCCCGCGTTCGCCGAGGCCGGCTGGCCCGTGCCCCGGCCCCGACCCGTCTTCGCCCACGGCACCCGGGTCGCCCTCGGCGGCCTGGACGTCTTCGGCTGCTTCCATGTCAGCCAGCGCAACACCTTCACGGGCCGGCTCACCCCCGAGATGCTGCGCGAAGTGCTGCGCACGGCGGCCGACGCGGCCGGACTGCCGTAGCGAGACCTCAGCCGGTTTCGTCCGGCTCGGTTCCGAACAGGTGCCGAACCGTCGAGCGGTAGTTGGCGCGCACGTGGCCGAGTGCGTGGGCGCGAGCGCGGTCCGGATCGCCGGAGGCGATGGCCTCGTACAACTCGCGGTGTTCGGACAGGAGCTGGGGCCACTCCTCGTTCTGCCGGGTGAGCCAGCGCAGCCGGCCGTCGACCGGCTCCATGACGGAGATCAGCAGGCTGTTGCCGGCCATGGCCAGGATGCGGTCGTGGAAGCGGGTGTTGATGTCCGTGATCGCCTCACCGTCCCCCTCCGTCGTCGCCGTCGCGGCCTCGGCCAGCAGCTCCCGCAGCTCCGCCAGCGACTCGGGCGTCACTCGTGCCGCGGCCAGTCCCGCCGCGTACACCTCCAACGCCTCGCGCAGTTCGAAGAGTTCCTTCACATCGGTCGGGGTCAGCCGACGTACGACCGTGCGGCGCGCCGACTCGAACAGGACGAAGCCCTCCGCGACCAGGGCGCGGATCGCCTCCCGCACCGGCACCCGGGAGACGCCGAACCGCTCGGCCAGCTCTCGTTCGACGAGCCGTTCACCGGGCCCGAGACGCCCCGCGATGATGTCCTGCCGCAGGGTCGCGAGGACCCGTTCGCGCACCGCGCCCAGGGGTTCGGTCTTCGTCGTGGTGGGGCTCATGGGGCCATCTTCGCCGACCCGGCGGTGCTTTTACGGAGAAGTAACGGCGATGACATCGGTCCGAACGCTTGACGGCGAGACCATGAGGCAGTTTGGTATACCAAACGAAACGCTCGGGCACCCCCCACAGGCCCGGCACCCCCACAGTCCGGCACTCCGGACGAGCAGCCGCCCTCCTCCGTCCCCTCGCCCATGGAGGCCCCGTGTCCCTCGCCGACCGCGCCGAAGCCACCGGCGCCCCAGCGTTCGTCCCCGACCCACGCCTCACCAACGAGGACCTCGCCCCCGCGGAGCAGCGGAACTGGAAGGTCTTCGACCTGTTCGCCATGTGGATGTCCGACGTCCACAACCTCGGCAACTACACCTTCGCCGCCGGTCTGCTGGTCCTCGGCATGAACGTCTGGCAGGTCTTCACCTCCCTGCTCGCCGGCTTCGTGCTCATCTACGCCGGCATGAACTGGATGGGGCGGATCGGCCAGCGCCACGGCGTCCCCTTCCCAGTCGTCAGCCGCATCAGCTTCGGCGTCTGGGGCGCCAACATCCCGGCCCTGATCCGGGCCGTGATCGCCATCATGTGGTACGGCATCCAGACCTATCTGGCCTCCGTCGCCGTCAACGTGATGCTACTGGCGGCCTGGCCGGGCCTGGAGTCCCTGACCCACACTTCCTTCCTCGGCCTGGACGCCCTCGGCTGGATCTCCTTCGTCTCCCTCTGGCTGATCCAGGCACTGATCATCAGTCAGGGCATGGAATCGGTACGGAAGTTCCAGGACTTCTGCGGTCCGGCGATCTGGCTGGTGATGATCGCGCTGGCGGTCTGGGTCCTGGCCAAGGCCCACTGGAGCATCTCGCTCACCTCCACGCCGCACCCGGTCTCCGTCGGTGAGCAGTGGCGGCAGTGGTTCGGCGCGATCGGCCTGGTCCTCGCCACCTACGGCACGCTGATGCTCAACTTCTGCGACTTCTCCCGCTTCGCACCCGACTACAGGACGGTCCGGCGCGGGAACTTCTGGGGCCTGCCCATCAACTCCACCGCCTTCGTCGTCGTCTCCGTCATCGTCACCGCGGGCTCCCTGGAGGTCTGGGGCGAGGCCATCACTGACCCGGCGGAGCTGGTCGCCAAGGTCGGCAACACCTGGGTGCTGCTGCTGGCCGCGCTGATGTTCGCCATCGCCACGATGGGGGTCAACATCGTCGCCAACTTCGTCTCACCGGCGTACGACCTGGCCAACGTCTGGCCCCAGAAGATCACCTTCAAGGTCGGCGGACTGATCAGCACCGTGGCCGCCCTGGTCGTCACCCCCTGGAACCTCTTCTCCAACCCGACCGTGGTCAACTACTTCCTCGGTGGCCTCGGCGCCTTCCTGGGACCGCTGTTCGGCGTGATCATGGTCGACTACCATGCGGTCAAGCGCGGCCGGGTCGACGTGAACCAGCTCTTCGACGCCACACCCGGCTCCCGCTACTACTACCGCAAGGGCGTCAACCCGAAGGCTCTGTGGGCGTTCCTGCCCTCGGCTGCGGTCGCCGCGGTGCTGGCGCTGGTCAAGGCCTTCAGTGACGTGGCGCCGTACTCCTGGTTCATCGGCACGGCGCTGGCCGCCGGGCTGTACGCGCTGCTGTGCCGCGGCGGGCGGGCCCGGACGGCCGGGGCGGAGGTCTGACGGACGTGCGGATCGTCGTCACCAACTGCAACACCACGCAGGAGATGACCGAGGAGATCGTCCGTGGTGCCCGGGCCGCCGCAGCCCCGGGCACCACCGTGACCGGGCTGACCCCCGCGTGGGGCCCGGCATCGGCCGAGGGCTGGCTCGACAGCTACCTCTCGGCCGCGGCCGTCCTCGACGCACTGCGCACCTACGCCGGCCCGCCGTACGACGCCGTCGTGCTGGCCGGGTTCGGGGAGCACGGCCGGGAGGGCGTACGGGAGCTGGTGGACGTGCCCGTCGTGGACATCACCGAGGCCGCGGCCCACCTCGCCTGCCTCCTCGGGCGGCGGTACGGGGTCGTCACCACCCTCGACCGGTCCCGCGGCCAGATCGAGGACAGCCTGGAGAGTGCCGGTGTGGCCCGCAACTGCGCCGCCGTGATCGGCACGGGCCTCGGCGTGCTCGACCTCGCCGACGACCCGGCCCGCACCGAGGCCGCCTTCCTCGCCGCTGCCGAACGGGCCCGCGAGGCCGGTGCCGAGGTCCTGGTGCTGGGCTGCGCCGGGATGACAGGACTGCAGCGGGCGGTGGGGGAGAAGCTCGGGCTCCCGGTGGTCGACGGAGTCGGAGCGGCGGTGAAGCTGGCGGAGTCGCTGGCGTCGCTGGGACTGACGACCAGCCGGGCGGGCACCTATGCGAAGCCACTGCCGAAGGGCAGGACCTGGGGAGCACGCCCGAGGACGTGAGGGACACCCTTCACGTCGATGTCCTGCACGCCTACGTCCTGCACGTGGACGTCCCGCACATGGACCTCCTTCACCTGGGTGTTCTTCACATGGACGTCCGGGCGTCCCTCAGGGCCGCCACTCGTACCGCACGTCCGGCTCCCGCTCCTCGTTGTCGCGGCCGTCCGTGTACTCGACGGCGACGAATCCATGCCGCTCGTAGAACCGGTGGGCCGGCTCGTTGACCTGGAAGGTCCACAGGCCGAGTCCGCCCGGACTCCGCTCCTTGGCCAGCGCGACGAACCGGTCGCCGATGCCACGGCCGCGCCAGCCGGGGTCGAGGTACAGCTGGGACAGCTCGTCGCCGGCGAGCACCATCATGCCCACGATCTCGCCGTCTCCCGTCGCGGCGACCCAGGTCTCCCGCGACGGCACCACGACCTCACGGAAGTAGTCGCGCACGTCGTCGTCGGAGCGCGGCCGCACGACCGTGGGCAACGCGGCGTCGTAGGACCGCAGCCACACGTCGGCGACGGCACGGGCGTCCGCCGCCACCGCACGGCGAAGGACCGGCTCCGCCGTCACCCCGCCCTCCTCCCGCTCCGGCACCACGGCCGTCGCCGTGATCTCCACCAGCTGCCCGGTGTACCCGAGGCAGGCGACACCGAGCAGCGTCGACGAGTGCGGTCCCCGGCTCAGCCCCGAGGCCTCGACGACCTCCCACACCGCGGACAGCACCGACGGCTCGCCGCTCACGACGTACACGTCGGTCGCGACGACATGCTCCAAGTCGCTGCCCACCGAGCGCAGTTGCTCCCGGAGATTGGCGACCACCTGCTCCGCCTGCCGCACGGGATCCCCGGCTCCCACCACCTCCCCCTTCGCGTCGAGCGGCACGGCTCCCGCGAGAAACGCGAGCTTCGTCCCGGCCTCGACGACGGAGGCGTGGGAGTAGGTGGGCGGCGGGAAGAGCCCCGGTACGGTCACTCGGCGAATCATGGCGGCCCCAAGGGTGGTGGGTGGACAACCTGCCGATCATCCGGCGCCCGCCCCAGCCTCCGCACCCGAATTTCCGGCTCGGCAACGGCCCCGGACGGCCGGTCCGACGTGCCGCCGCCCGCCTCCCGGCGCGCCACCGTGACCCTCGCCGACACCGCCCGCCGCCGGCGCCGGGCGGCGGCCCTCGCCGAACGCCCCGCACGATCCTCGGACCGGGTCCCGAGAGGTGAGGGGGCGACCTTGGCCCCAGGACCCCGGGCACATTGCGTTCATAAAGAAACCCCCCACCCCGCCACCTTTCACCTCCCCGAAACGTGATCACCCCGTTTGCCCGGTGAAAGCGATCTACCGTGGGACACACATCCAGCAGTCCGGCCGCCGTCGTCCGAAGGCTCACCCCTGCCCTCGAACGAACAGGAGCCCCGTGCCGCGCCCCGCCGTACCGACCCTGCCCCCTTGGCTCGCCCATGCGTTCCGCACCCAGCGCGGGCCCGTCCCCTGGAGCGCGGTGACCCGGGGTGCGCTCGCCGCCGGGCCGCTGCTGCTCGCCGGCGTCGTCGCGGGACATGTCTCCGACGGGGTGGTCGCCGCCATCGCCGCGATGCTCGCCGGTATCAACGACCGGCCCGGCAGCAGGCGGGCCTCCGTCCGTCGGCTCGGGGTGCCCGCGCTGGCCGGCGCCCTCGGGCTGCTCGTGGGGACGTACACCGGGCAGCTGCTGTCCGCCGTACCGCTGACCCTCTTCCTCACTCTCCTCGGGCTGGCCGCAGGAGGCGCGAGTGCCGTCGGGCCCGTCGCCTCCGCCGCCGGTACCCAGCTGCTCGTCGCCGCCGCCATCGGTGCGGGGATGCCGGCGGCCGAGAGCGGCTGGCAGCGGGCCCTCGCCTTCCTCGCCGGCGCCGGCTGGCTGCTCCTGCTGCGGCTGGCGCTGCCCACGCCCGGTTCGCTCACCGGGGACTTCCGCTTCGACGGCGAACGGGAGGCGGTCGCCGACGTGTACGACGCCGTCGCCGAGCTGCTCGACGCCGTGGGCGGCGACACCGCCACCACCCGCCGGGCCGCGCTCACCGCCGCCCTCGACCACGCCCAGGACGCCCTCGCCGGGCCCCGGCTGCGCCGGTGCGCCGGCTCCACCGCCGAGCGCAGGCTGCACGCCCAGTACGCCGCCGCGCTGCCCATGGCCGAAGCCGCCACCGCCCTCGCCTGGGCGGGCGAGCCCGTCTCCGCGCGCGCGGCGGAAGGGCCCCGGCGGCTCGCCGCCGCCGTCCGCGGCAACACCGGCACCGGCCCGCTGCCGGCCCCTGGGTTCCCCCACGCTCGGCTTCGCTCGCGCGGGGCAAGCCCCGTCGCCCCCGCCCTGCGCGCCCTCGACAACGCCCTGCTGCGCGCAGCGGAGGCCTTCGACCGGACCGCGGGCGGCGCACACCGGCCGTTCGCCCGGCGCCGCGGCGTCGCGGACGCCGTCCGGGCCGCGCTCGGCACCGGCGGACGGGAGTACGGGCTGCGCGTCGCGCTCTGCTTCGGGGCCAGCGCCGCCGTCGCCCAGGCCCTGCACCACACCCGCTGGTACGGGCAGCACCAGCACTGGTACTGGCTGCCCGCCACCGCCGTCTTCCTCGTCAAGCCCGACCTCGGGCCGCTCGCCTCCCGCGTGCTGAGCCGGGCCGCCGGGACCGTGCTCGGTGCCCTGGTGTTCGCCGGGCTCGCCACGCCGCTGCCGCGCCCGGAGGGGCTGATCGTGCTGGTGGCGGTGTGCGGGGCGCTCGTCCCCGTCGCCACCCGGAACTTCGGCGCCCTCACCACCGTCGTCACCGTCCTCGTGCTGGCCCTGGTGATGGCCGGCGGCGAGCCGCAGGCCTCCGTCAGCCGGATCGGCGAGACCCTGCTGGCCTGCGTGATCGTGCTGATCGTCGGACATCTGCCGATGCCGGGGGAGCGGGGCGGCGGGGTACGGGCCCGGCTCGCCGTCGCCGCGAGCGCCGCGCACGCCTATCTCGTGCACGTCCTGAACGAGTCCGGCGACCGCACCGAACGATGGGCGCTGCGCCGCGAGGCCTACCGCACCCTCGCCGAAGCCCGTACCGCGATCGCGCTCTCCGCCGCCGAACTGCCCGCCCTCGCCCGGCACACCGAGGGCACGGACGCCGTCGCCGCCGTCCTGGAACGACTCGTCGACACCACCACGGCCTGCGCCGTACACCTCGACGACACCGGCCGCCTCACCCCACGGCACACCCGTCAACTGCAGGAACTGCTCGACGAGTTGGAAGACGGCCGGGAGCCTGGCCGGCCGCCTGCCGCCGCGTAGCACCGGCCGGGCGATTCGGCCCGCCCTCCGGTACGGGACCGTCGTACGTTGGCCCCATGAGCGCCTCTCCCGCCGACCTGATCGTCACCGGCTGCACCGTCCTCGTGCACGACGGGGACGAGCGGATCGCCTTCCGTGAGGACGCCGCGATCGTCGTACGCGAAGGCGTGATCGAGGCGGTGACCACCGCGGCCGCCGCGGCGGACCTGCCGGCCACGGAGCGGATCGAGGCGCGCGGGCAGGTCGCGATGCCCGGACTCGTCAACTGCCACACGCACGCACCGATGGTCGCCCTGCGCGGGCTCGCCGAGGACCTGCCGACCGAGGAGTGGTTCAACGACGTCGTCTGGCCCGTCGAGTCCAACCTCACCGGGAAGGACGTCGAACTGGGCGCCCGGCTCGCCTGCGCCGAGATGATCCGCGGCGGGGTCACCTGCTTCGCCGACCACTACTTCCACATGGACGTGGTCGCCGACGTCGTCACCGAGTGCGGGATGCGGGCCCACCTCGGCGAGGCCTACTTCTCCTCACAGGGTCCGCGAGGACGGGAACGGTCACTGGAGTTCGCGCTGGGCCACCGGGGCGCCGCGGGCGGGCGCATCACCACCGCCCTCGCACCGCACGCCCCCTACACCGTCACGGACGCCGACCTCACCGCCACCGCCGAGCTCGCCCGCGCCCACGGCCTTCCCGTCCACCTGCACGCCGCCGAGAACCGCGACCAGACCGACACCAGCCTCGCCCGGCACGGCGTCACCCCCGTCGAGGTCCTCGACCGCACCGGACTCCTCGACACCGACCTGCTCGTCGCCCACGGCACCGGCATCATCGAGCGCGACCTGCCGCTCCTCGCCCGCACGAGGGGCCGTACGGCGGTGGCGACCGCACCCCGCGGCTATCTCAAGTTCGCCTGGCCCGGCACCACCCCGGTACGGGCCCTGCGCGCGATCGGTGTCCCCGTCGGCCTCGCCACGGACGGCGCCGCCTCCAACAACTCCCTCGACGTGTGGGAGTCGATGGCGCTGACCTCCCTGATCCAGAAGTCCACCGAGGGCGACCCGCGCTGGCTGACCTCCCGCCAGGCCCTGCACCACGCCACGCTGCAGAGCGCCCGCGCGGTCGGCCTCGGCGGCAGCATCGGGACCCTCGCCCCCGGCCGGCGTGCCGACATCATCCTGGTCGACCTCACCGGCCCGCACACCCGGCCGGTCCACGACCTCGCCGCCACCCTCGTGCACAGCGCCCGCTCCGCCGACGTCCGTACCACCGTCGTGGACGGCCGCGTCCTGATGCGGGACCGCGAGCTCCTCACCCTCGACGTGCCCGCCGTCGTGGGCGAGCTGGACCGGAGACTGCCCGCCCTGATCGACCGGAGCCACGGACGGCGCATCCAGGAGTACGACACCTGAGTCCGGCCCGGGACGGGTGAGCCGGCTCCGGGGCGCCTGAGCGGTGCCGGAGAAAAATCCCGGAATCCGGCGCCGTACTCCGATGAGTTCCGCCCCCGCCGGCGGTCACCACCCCGAACCGACCGGCGGACAGGAGGGCCCATGTCGCTTCCGGAGATCGTCTCGCGTGAGCAGTGGCGCGCGGCGCGCGAGGAGTTGCTGCGCAAGGAGGAGGCGGTCAGCAGGGCGCGGGACATACTGAGCGCCGAGCGGCGGCGGCTGCCCGTGGTCGAGGTCGACCCGGAGTACGTCTTCGAGGGCGGCGACGGCAAGGCCACCCTCCTCGACCTCTTCGAGGGGCGGGCCCAACTCGTCGTCCACCACTTCATGTTCGCGCCGGAGTGGGAGGCGGGCTGCCCGTGCTGCGCGGCCTTCCTCGACCAGGTCGGCCACCTCGCCCATCTGCGGGCCCGGAACACCTCGTTCGCGGCCGTCTCCCGGGCGCCGTTCACCCGGCTCCTGCCGTTCAAGGCGCGGATGGGCTGGGCGGTACCGTGGTACTCGTCCTGCCACAGCGACTTCAACCGTGACTTCGAGGCGACCGTCGAGCGCGCCGGGGAGCTGGTCGAGCGGCCCGGCCTCAGCTGCTTCCTGCGGGAGCGCGACCAGGTCTTCCACACCTACTCGGTCCACGACGACGGCCTGGACGGACTCGGCGCCACCACCGGCCTGCTCGACCTCACCGCGCTCGGCCGTGACCCGGCGGGCAGCGACCGGCTCCGGTACCACGACGAATACGAGGAGTGACACAGAACCTGGCGAGACTGTCGCCGAATGTGCCGTTCCTATCGGAAAGTGATCGGATTCTCACGGTCTGCCCTGACCCGGTGTCAACAATGTCTCAGTCCCGTCACCGAGCGAGCCGTCAGCCTTCTCCAGGGCGTTAACTCCAAGAAGTACGACGCTTTCTGGAGGTGCGAGATGGTGAACGGGCGAACCGTGCTCGAGTGCTTTCCCGCAGGTGGCCCGCGGGGATCGTGGCCGGCCGAGGAGTTCGCGCACGCCCGGCGGCTCGAAGGCCTGCCCGCCGAGGTCGTCATGGACCTCGCGACGGACACCTTCCTGGTCATCGTGCGCGGCGACGCCACGGAGTGAGCCGGCTCAGGCCGGCTTCGGGGCCGGCACCTTCGCCGTGAACTGCTCCGCCTGCAGCGCGTACAGCTCCGCGTAGACACCGCCCCTGGCCAGGAGTTCCTCCGGAGTGCCCGACTCCACAAGCCGCCCGTGCTCCAGCACGTGCACCAGATCGGCATGGCGGACCGAGGCCAGCCGGTGGGTGATCAGAACGACCGTCTGACCGCTGCCCGCCAGCGCCCGGATCTTGTCGAACACCTCCAGCTCGGCCCGCGCGTCCAGCGCAGCCGTCGGCTCGTCCACGATCAGGATGCGCCCGCGCCGGTAGGCCGCCCGGGCGATGCCGAGGCGCTGCCACTGGCCGCCGGACAGCTCGTGGCCGCCGCTGAAGTTGCGCGCCAGCAGCGTGTCCAGGCCGCGCGGCAGATCCGCCACCACCTCCTCGGCCCCCGCCTCGGCGATCGACGCGGTCAGACGTTCCTCGGTGAGGGGCGCGGAGGAGCGGCCGACGGCCACGTTCACCCGTGCGGTGAACGGCCAGCGCTTGAAGTCCTGGGCCACCATCGCGACGCGCTCGGCGAGCAGCCGCCGGTCGGCGCTCGCGGCGTCGACACCGTCCCACAGGATCCGGCCCCGGTCCGGTGTGTAGAGACCCGCGAGCAGCTTGACCAGGGTGGTCTTGCCCGAGCCGTTCTCGCCGACGAGCGCGATGATCCGGCCGAGCGGGAGCGTGAGGCTCACGTCGTCGAGGGCGGGGTGGGACGCCTCACCCGGATAGCCGAACGTGACGTTCTCGAACCGGATCTCGCGTGGCTCCTCGGGCAGCGGCAGGCCCCCGGCCGGGATCGCACGCTCGGCCGCCTCGGTGTACAGCCGCTGCAGATCGCCCACGAACAGGGCCTCCTCGTGCAGCTCGTTGATCTCCAGCACCAGCGTGTCCAGGCTCGCCGATCCGGTACGGATCGCGATCACCGCCGTACCGGCCACGGACAGGGCCATCGCGCCGCCCAGCAGCAGCGCGCCCAGCGTGGCGTACGTCGCGACGGTCGCGAGCCCCGTCCAGGCGGCCGCGACCAGGCCGGTCCGGGCCGCCAGCCGGGACAGCCGGGCCTGCTCCGCCTCGGCGGTCTCCGACATGGCGCGGAAATGCCGCAGCAGGAACGGGCCGACGCCGTGCACCCGGATCTCCGGCGCCGCGGCGGGCTCGGTGAGCAGGTTGCCGATCAGATGGCCCGCGCGGGCGTGCTGCACCCAGGTGTGGAAGGACTCGTAGCGGCGGCGGGCGTTGACCAGGGCGCCCCAGGCACTGGGCAGGGTCATGGTGACCAGCAGCGGCAGCAGTGCCGGATGCAGCACGGTGAGCACACCGGCCGCCGCGATCAGGGAGATCACCGCGTTGACGACCCGGGCACCGATGGAGATCATGCCGCGGGCGGACCTGGCGCCGTACTGGGCGGTGTCCAGCAGTTTGTGGAAGGCGTGGTCCTCGATCGCGGCCAGCTCCACGTTGGCCGCCCGCTCCAGGTACAGCTCGGTGGCCACCCGCTCCACCTTGGGCTCCAGCCGTCCGGTGGCATAGGTCGAAGCGGCCCGCAGCAGCGCCGCGACCAGCATCACGGCGGCCACGACGGCCAGGGCGGGGGCGGCCGCGCGCAGCCGCTGCGCGATGTCGGGCCCGGCAAGCAGCTTCCCGAGTGCGCTGTTCACGGCCAGCAGGCTCACCGCCTGGGTCACGCCCCGGGCGAGCTCGGTGGCCAGCACGACCCGGGCCGCCCGCGGGTCCGCCCGGCGGGCCAGCCGCAGGCTGGACGCCAGCATGCCGGGCAACCGGACCACCATCGCCCGGAAGCTCAGCTCCAGAAAGGCCTCCGCGTGCTCGTTCCACCCCATGTCGTACCGCAGCGGCCCCCCGAACAGCAGCTGCTCCGACCCCGAGACCTCGGAGCCACCCGCCTCGCGCTTCTCTCCCACCGTGCCCCTCCACCGCGGCCCATGACCGAACGGCCACTATCGCGGGCGGACCGGCGGCGGGGCAGGGCGCGAGAGGTGGCACCGGGGGCGCGTAGGGGGTGCGGCGGTGGCGGGCGTGCGGCGGTGGCGGGCGTGGCCGTCGGGCCGGGACGCGGGGCCGGGACCTGACGTGACGCTGTTGCGTCGGGCGAGCGAGGAGGTGCCGGTCAGAAGGAGGTGCTGGTCAGGAGGAGGTGCCGGTCAGGAGTCCCGGCCTCGCCTCACCCCGTCGGCCGAGCCCGGCGCAGCCTCACGCAGAGACGGCTCGGGACCAGTCCGGGGTGGTCCCCGTCACCCGGCACAGAGCCAGGTAGAGGGGGATCGGCGGGGTGTAGGGGACCGTGCCCTCGGGGCGGTGGATCAGGCGGGCGGTGGCGGGGACCAGGGCGCCGGGGGCGTACTGGGCGGGGGCAGGCCAGGGGAGGGCGTAGTCGGAGTCCGACGGGAGGATCCACCACCAGTGGGTGCCGTCGGCGTACACGCAGCCCACCCGGGGCAGCCGCGGGACGATCAGAGGTCCGAGGCGGTCGGGTACGGCCACGGCGTCACAGCCCAGCGGTGACGTCATGCCCTCCGGCACCTGCAGACGACGGACCGTGGCCGGCGTGTGCTGCCGGCGTCCGAGGCGGACCAGGGTGTCCAGGCCGAGCGGCCGGCCGGAGTCGTCGGCGCCGCTCACGGCTGTTCCCACGCTTGCCGCTGCTTCGGGGCCCGGTACCGGGCCTGTGCCTCTTCCTCCTCGCCCGGACCGGGCGGCGGGCCGTCCGGCTTCGGGCGGGCACCCCAGCCCAGGTCGTTGCGGGGTTCCACGGTGCCGAGGGCCGCGTCGGTCTGACGGGCCAGCTCGGCCCAGACCAGCAGCCCCGGCCCGTGTTCCTGCGCACCCCAGGCCTGGCACAGCGCGTCGACGAGGAGCAACCCCCTCCCGTGCTCCTCATCGGGGCGCTGCGGGGAGGGGTGGGGCTCGCCGGGCGCACAACCCTCGTCACGCACGGCTATGCGGACCATGTCGTCGTGGTCGTGCAGCTCGCACACGACGCGACTGCTCGCGGTGTGCACGATCGCGTTGGTGACCAGCTCGGATATGACGAGGGCCGCGTTGTCGCAGGTGTCCGCGCACACCGACCAGCCGGTCAGCCGGGCACGCGCCAGGCGTCTCGCCTGGGCGGGGGAACCCGGATGTGCGGCCAGCTCGAAGCGGAACCGGCGCTCGGCAGCGCCCCCACCGGGGGCTGCTCCCGTTGCCGCACCTGGACCAAGGCGGTCTGCGGCGGCGTCTGTTCCTAAGGGCGCGGACGGAATCACGCTTGCCACTATCTCCCCGGCGTGGACACTTGGCAAGTGTCACTCTGAAAATTGCAGAGTGCTGTGTGACTCGGTCAACCGCCGTGGCACACTGCTCGCAACAGCACCTCGAGCGGCGCCAATTGGGACCGTCGTCGATCCGGCCGGATCTTCGAATGAGTCTTCGAACGGCGCCGCAGGGCTGTCGGGATTCTTTTGCCGGAGCGGACTCTTGTGTCGGAGGTGGGAGCGTGAGCGAGCCGCGGTCCGCGCCGACCGTGGGCCAGGTGGTCCTCGGCCGACGCCTGCTGGACCTGCGGGAGCGTGCCGGGCTGAAGCGCGAGGAGGCCGCCGGTGTGCTCCGCGTCGCCCCCGCCACCATCCGCCGTATGGAGATGGCCGAGGTCGCCCTCAAGATCCCGTACCTGCAACTGCTCCTGAAGGCCTACGGAGTTCCCGAGGCCGAGGCCGACCTCTTCGTCCAGCTGGCCGAGGAGGCCAACAAGCCCGGCTGGTGGCAGCGTTTCCACGACATCCTGCCGGGCTGGTTCTCGATGTACGTCAGCCTGGAGGGCGCCGCCGCCCTCATCCGCTCCTACGAGCCGCACTTCGTCCCCGGTCTGCTGCAGACCGAGGACTACGCGCGCGGCGTGCTGAAGTCGGGTGCCATCGGCCAGACCAGCCCCGACGACATCGAGCGCCATGTCGCGCTGCGCATGCAACGCCAGGAACTGCTGACTCGTACCGACGCCCCCCGTTTCTGGGCGGTGATGGACGAGACGGCCCTGCGCCGCCCGGTCGGCGGCCCGGAGGTGATGCGTACGCAGATCGAGAAGTTGCTCGAGGCCACGACGCTGCCGAATGTGACGCTCCAGGTCGCCCCGTTCGCCAACGGGCCCCACCCGGGGACGTACGGACCCTTCGTCCTGTTCCGATTCGCCATGCCGGAACTCCCGGACATGGTCTACAGCGAGTACATGACCGGCGCCGTCTACCTGGACGCGCGTTCCGAGGTGGCGACCCACCTGGAGGTCATGGACCGCATGGCGGCGCAGGCCGCCACGGCACAACGCACGAAGGAGATCCTCCAGGATCTCCGCAAGGAGCTGTGAATGGATCACATAGAGCCGCGCACTCGCGTCTACAACGGCATGCCCGCGCGTGAGTTGGGCAGCGAGGGGTGGCACAAGCCCTGGAGCGGCGGCAACGGCGGAAACTGCCTGGAGGCGATGAAGCTCGCCGACGGCCGGATCGCCGTACGGCAGTCGACCGACCCCGACGGACCGGCGCTGATCTACACCACGGACGAGATGACCGCGTTCATCGAGGGCGCCAAGGCGGGGGAGGCCGACTTCCTGCTCTCCTGAACTGCCTGATGCCTATTGCTTCTTGCTCGACCTGCCCATGACTCTCACCCGGGTGGCAGCACCCCGCACAACGCCTCCAGCGCCGCACCGTAGGCGTGTTCCGGCGGCGTTGCGTACCCGACCACCAGGCCGTCGGCCGCCGGCATCCGCGTCTGCGGGTGCCGGAACGCGGCCAGTCCGTCCAGGGCGACCCCCTGCCACGCGGCCGCCTTCACCGCCGACCGCTCGGTGCCGGGCGGCAGCCTGAGCACGGCGTGCAGCCCGGCCGCGATGCCGGTCACCTCGATGTGCGGCGCGTGTGCGGCGAGCGCCGCGACCAACCGGTCACGGCGGCGCCGGTACGACTGCCGCATGCGCCGTACGTGACGGTCGTACGACCCGGAGAGCACGAAGTCCGCGAGCGCCAGCTGATCCGGCACGCTCGCCCACGCCTCCCGCTCCCCCTTGGCCGCGAGCACCGGCCCGACGTACCGCTCGGGCAGCACCATCCAGCCCAGCCGCAGTGCCGGTGACAGGCTCTTGCTGACCGAGCCGATGTGGATCACCCGCTCCGGGTCGAGCCCCTGGAGCGCGCCGACGGGTCTGCGGTCGTACCGGAACTCGCCGTCGTAGTCGTCCTCCAGAACCACCGCCCCCCGCGCGCGTGCCCAGTCGATCACCGCCGCCCGGCGTTCCGGATGCAGCGGACCCCCGGTCGGGAACTGGTGCGCGGGCGTGAGCAGCGTGGCCCGCTCCCGCCCCAGCTCCGCCACCCGCGCCCCGTGCTCGTCCAGCGCGAGCGGTACGGTCCGCACTCCAGCCGCCGCGAGCAGCCCGCGGTGGAAGTCCAGGCCGTACGCCTCCACGGCCAGCGGACCGCGCAGCACACCTCCGCCGCCCTGCCCGAACAGCAGCCGCAGGGCGTGCGCGAAGCCGGAGCAGATCACGATCCGGTCCGGTTCGGTGCGCACCCCCCGCGCGCGTGCCAGATAGTCCGTGAGCGCCTCCCGCAGCTCGCGGCGCCCGGCGGGGTCGCCCGGCCCGAACGCCTCGCTGGGTGCCGCCTGCAACGCCCTGCGGTACGCGGCCGACCAGGCCGCCCTCGGGAAGGCCGAGGCGTCCGGGGTGCCCTGCCGCAGATCGTGCCGCGGCCCACGCGCGCGTGGAGGTGTCTTCTCGGGCACGCGCTCGGCGTGCCGCAGGGGCTCCGCACGCTCGGCGACCCGGGTGCCCGAGCCCTGCCGGGCGGTCAGCCAGCCCTCCGCGACCAGCTCCGCGTACGCGTCGGCGACGGTGTTGCGGGCCACGCCCAGGTCGGCGGCGAGCGAGCGGTACGGCGGCAGCCGGGTGCCCGGCGCCAGCCGTCCGCTGCGCACGGCCTCACGCAGCGCCTGGATCAGCGCCGCCCGCCGACCGCCCGGCCCGGACAGCTCCAGGTGCAGGTCGGCGCCGATCCGCTCCGCTGAATTGACCCATGAATCCACCATGAAAATGCACCCTACAGCCGGTCTTTCAGAGCCATAGGTTTGAACACATGACGACGACGAACACGATCGGCACCGCGACCACCACCCCCGCTGCCACCCAGGCCGCCGCCCCCGCGCCCGCCCCTGCCGCGGCCACCGACGCGGCCGAGGCGGCCCGCACCCGCCTGGACTTCGCGAAGGCCGCCCCGAAGGCCTTCCGCGCCCTCATCGGCTTCGACGCCGCCGCCCGTGCCGGCCTCGAACCGGCCCTCGTCGAACTGATCCAGATCCGTGCCTCGCACCTCAACCACTGCGCCTACTGCCTCCACATGCACACCAACGACGCCCGCAAGGCCGGCGAGAGCGAGGACCGGCTGCACATGGTCGCCGTCTGGCGAGAGGCCCGGCACTTCTTCACCCCGAAGGAGCAGGCCGCTCTCGCCCTGACCGAGGCGGTCACCCTGGTGGCCGGCGCGGGCGTCCCCGACGAGGTCTACGCCCAGGCCGCCGCCCAGTTCGACGAGGCGGAACTGGCCCAGGTCCTGGCCCTGATCCTCACGATCAACACATGGAACCGGGTGGCGCTGGCGACCGGGAAGGTGGCGGGGACGGACGAGAGGCGCCGCTGACGCCCGCAGGCCGCAACTCCCGCTTCCTCACACGGACATCGGCCGGTCATGCGCAGATATCGGCGACGGCAGCCGTGAACTTCCCGTCAGGTAACGGTCCACGGCCGCCGCCACCGCCCGCCCCTCCGCGATCGCCCACACGATGAGCGACTGTCCACGCGCCGCGTCCCCGGCGGCGAACACGCCGGCGACGTTGGTCGCGAAGCCGCTGTCGCGAGCGATCGTGCCTCGTGGCTCCATCAACAGTCCCAACTGGTCGACCAGGCCGTCCTCCCGGTCGGGCCCGGAGAAACCGAGGGCGAGCAGCACCAGGTCGGCGGGCAGTGTCCGCCCGGTGCCCTGCACCGGCTGCCGCCGCTCGTCCACCTCGACCAGGTGCAGCGACCGCACGTGCCCGCTGTCGTCCCCGGCGAAGCGGAGCGTGGACGCCGCGAACAGCCTCGCGTCCGCGTCCGCCGCCGGAGCCGTCCGCAGGTCCCGCGCCTCCTCGTGCGCGGCGGACAGCCGGTAGAGCTTCGGGTACGTCGGCCACGGCTCGGCCTCCTCGTCGCGCTCGGTACCCGGCTGCGCGTAGATGTCCAGCTGGGTCACCGACGCGGCCCCCTCGCGCACCGCGGTGCCCAGACAGTCAGCTCCGGTGTCGCCGCCACCCACGATCACCACATGCTTTCCGGCCGCGGACAGCGGCGAGGCCTCCAGATCCCCCGCGCACACCCGGTTGGCCAGCGGCAGGTACACCATCGCCTGGTGTATCCCGGTCAACTCCCGGCCCGGCACCGGAAGCTCCCGCCAGGCCGTCGCACCCGTGGCCACCACCACCGCGTCGTAGCGGGTCCGCAGATCGTCCGCCGGGACATCCCGCCCGACCACCGTCGACGTACGGAACCTCGTCCCCTCGGCCCGCATCTGGGCGAGCCGCCGGTCCAGATGCCGCTTCTCCATCTTGAACTCGGGGATGCCGTACCGCATCAGGCCCCCGATCCGGTCGTCCCGCTCGTACACGGCGACCGTGTGCCCGGCCCTGGTCAGCTGCTGCGCCGCGGCGAGCCCGGTCGGCCCGGAGCCGATCACCGCGACGGTCTTTCCCGACAGCCGGTCCGGAGGCCGCGGCGGGGTGAAACCCTCCTCCCACGCCCGGTCGGCGATCGCGCACTCGACGTTCTTGATGGTCACGGCCGGCTGGTTGATCGCCAGCACGCACCCGGCCTCGCAGGGCGCCGGACACAGCCTCCCGGTGAACTCGGGAAAGTTGTTCGTCGCGTGCAGCCGGTCGCTCGCGGCCCGCCAGTCCTCGCGGGAGACCAGGTCGTTCCACTCGGGGATCAGATTGCCCAGCGGGCAGGCGTCGTGGCAGAACGGGATGCCGCAGTCCATGCAGCGGTCCGCCTGCTTGCTGACGATCGGCAGCAGCGCTCCCGGGACGTAGACCTCGTCCCAGTCCCTGACCCGTTCCTCGACGGGCCGCCGCGGCCACTCCTGGCGCGGCGTGGTCATGAACCCCTTGGGATCGGCCATGGTCGTCTTCCTCGCGTACGTGTACCGGAGGTACTCGATGTACGACGGGCCGTGCGTCATCGGGCGGCACTCTTTCGGCCACGATACGTCCACCCCGACCCGCACGCAGAGTGGCCGACAGCGCTTTCTGAGCGGTTTTCCTCAGCTCCCGGCCCGCCGCCTCCCCGATCCCGTACAGGACAGGCTCAGGCGAGGGCCAGCACGTACACGACGGCGGCCGCGGCGGAGGCGACCGTGCGGACGTGGTTCCAGACCGTCCACTCGCGCACGTACCGCGGCCAGTACGCCGTGGCCTCGGGGCTGCCCGGGGCCATCCGGGCCAGCCTGTCGTTGCGGGGCACGTTCGCGACCATGGTCAGCCCGAAGGAGCCGAACAGATACAGAGCGCTGCCCAGCAGCAGCTCCGCCTTGCCCGCGTCGGGCCACACCACGAACGTCACCACCGCGGTCGTCGCGCACAGCGCCGCCGAGCCCATGAACACCAGCATGAAGGCGGGCCGCACGGCCGCCACGTTGATCGCCTTCATCGCGGCGACGCCCTGCGCCGCAGGCAGCGCGGCCAGCCCGCGCATCACGAAGGTCGAGAACCCGCAGAACACCCCGGCCACCAGCCCGGTCCCCAGCACACCCAGTACGGCCAGCACGAAGAACGGCCCATCGATCACGTTCACACCCCACTTCCAGCTCCTCCCGGGCCGAGACCCGGCTTCATCGCTCCCCTCCAGTCAAGGCGCAGCACGCCGAGGCGACCATGGCCGAGGGACGCGGGCGCATTCGCGAGCGTCCGGCCCCGCTGCGTGTCCGGCCCCGCTCCGTGTCCGGCCTCCTCAGCCGACATCGGCCTCCTCTGCCCACCCCCGCAGCACGCTCTCCACGCCCGCCGCGATCCGCCACCGCGCCTCGAACCTCGACGCCCCGCTCATCAGCAGCTGGTCGTACGGCGTGTCCACGTGCCGTACGGCTGCCACGACCGCCGAGATCACCGCCCCCTCCGTCAATGCCCGTCCTGCCGCACTGCGCCCGACCCGCCCGCTGCCCCGCGCCGACGCGTGCGCCGCGATCGCCCGGGCGCGGTCGGCCGGGCACCCCGGAAACAGCCGTAGGATCTCCGCCGCGAACGCTGCCGTGAACCGCTCGTCCTCCGCCGCCCTGCGCCGGGCGTCGCGGGCCCGCCGCCGACGCCTCGCCTCCGCGTCCGCCAGGCACCGTGCCTCGGCCCGGGCGAGTGCCGCCTCCTCCACGAGAACGCCCTGCCGTTCGTACCGGCTCCTGCGCCGGTTGAACCGCACGACCACCACCGACAGCGTGCTCTCCTCCCTCGCCCGGCGGGTCAGCGCGGTGTCGCCCCGCGGCAGGAACACCAGGTGCCCCAGGTCGGCACAGTGGAGGCAGCGCGGTGCCCCGTCCTCCAGCACGAGCAGTGGGAGCGGACCACGCCGACACCCCGCGCAGCGCTTGCTCCGCAGCGGCTGGACGGCGACAAGTCCACTGGGTACCCGGGGAGTTGACGAAGGTGCCATACGCCCTTCTTTCCCCGTCTCCGCCCACCGCTCCCACGCCCGACCTGCCGCAGCCGCTCCTTCTCCCCGATGCCGAAACCGACACCCGCGTACGGATGCCGCACCGGCGTGGCGACACTTCCGACCGGCGCGGTGCCCGTCGCCCGCCCTGCCGGCCTCGCCACCGCTTTCGGTATCCGCCGACGGCCAGTGGTGTGCGCCGGCGACCTGGGCCCGGGGCCGGACGGCCGTCCCGGTTGCCGTCGCCGCCCCTGCCATCCCTCCCGGCCGACCCCTCCCGGCATCATGGGGCTGTGCGACTCGAAGCGATCACCTGGGACCGGCTCGCCGAGCTGCTCGCCGACCGGCTGCTCGAGCTGGATCCGGCCGACGGGGGCGCCTGGCCGCGCGTCGGCTTCGACGGGGCGCCGGCCGCCCGTCCGGTGGACCTCGCCGAGCGCGTCGCCGAGGCGCTGCGCGTACGCGGCCGGCCGTCACTCGTCGTCGGCGCCGAGGGCTTTCTGCGCCCTGCGTCTCTCCGTCTGGAACACGGGCGACGGGACGCGGAGTCGTACTACGACGGCTGGTTCGACACGGGTGCGCTGTGGCGCGAGGTCTTCGGCCCACTCGACCCCGGTGGCAACGGCCGCGTGCTGCCCGACCTGTGGGACCCGGTCACCGACCGTGCCACCCGCAGCCCCTACGTCCAACTCCCGCCCGGCGGGATCCTGTTGCTCCATGGCCCCCTTCTCCTGCGGCACTGGTTCCCCTTCGACCTGACCGTCCACGTCCTCCTTTCCCAGGGCGCCCTGCGCCGTCGTACCCCGGAGGCCGACCACTGGACGCTCCCCGCCTTCGAGCGCTACGAGGGCGAGACCGACCCGGCCGGCACGGCCGACGTCCTCGTGCGTGCCGACGATCCTCGCCACCCCGCCTGGAGCGGCTGATCCAAGCGGTCGGATCAACCCCCTTTACATGCACGCGCATGTAATTAGAGTGGGGTCATGGCAATCCCCTCCGGCGCTCCCGTCGCCTTCGACGACTCCGTCCGTGCCCTCCTCGACGGCAAGAACTTCGCCGGCGTCGCCACCCTCGGCCCCGACGGCGCCCCGCAGAACTCGGTGGTCTGGATCAAGCGCGAGGGTGACACCGTGCTCTTCTCGTCCACCGAAGGCCGTCAGAAGGTGCGCAACCTCCGCCGTGACCCGCGCATCAGCCTGACCGTCTTCGATCTCGCCAATCCCTACCACTCCGCCGAGATCCGGGGCGTCGCCGAGATCCTGCCGGACGAGGGCAAGCGGCTCCCGCACGAGCTGTCGCACAAGTACCTCGGCATCGACCCGCCGGCCGAGAAGGACGACGAGGTCCGCGTGATCATCAAGATCGTCCCGCGGAAGGTCGTGGCCTTCTCGGCGTGAGAGGTCACAGCCAGCCGTTGCGCCGGAAGCCCCGGTAGAGCACGAGACAGGCCGCCGCCATCACGCCCATCACGAGCGGATAGCCGAACCGCCAGTGCAGCTCCGGCATGTGGTCGAAGTTCATGCCGTAGACCCCGCACACCATCGTCGGTACGGCGATCACCGCCGCCCAGGCCGTGATCTTCCGCATGTCCTCGTTCTGTGCGACCGTCACCTGCGCGAGGTGTGCCTGCAGGATGGAGTTGAGCAGTTCGTCGAACGCGGCTATCTGCTCCTTGGCCCGCATCAGATGGTCGAACACATCCCTGAAGTACGCCTGTATCTCCGCGTCGATCACACGGATCGGCCGGGTCGCCAGATCCTCCACCGGGCGGGCCAGCGGCACCACCGCCCGCTTCAGTTCGAGGAGTTCACGCTTCAGCTGATAGATGCGCCCCGGGTCGGCCCGCGCACCGTTCTCCGAGAACACGTCCGTCTCGACCTGGTCGATGTCGGCCTGCACCGCGTCCGTGACGGTCAGATAGTCGTCCACGACGTGGTCGGCGATCGCGTGCAGCACCGCCGCCGGCCCCTTGGCGAGCTGCTGCGGGTCCGCCTCCAGCTCCTCGCGCAGCGGGCCGAGCGAGCCGTGCCGCCCGTGCCGCACCGTGATGACGAAGTCCTCGCCGACGAACACCATGATCTCGCCGGTGTCGACCACCTCGCTCGTCGCCGTCAGCTGCTCGTGTTCCACGTAGCAGACGGTCTTGAACACGGCGAAGAGCGTTTCCCCGTACCGCTCCAGCTTGGGGCGCTGATGGGCCTCCACCGCGTCCTCCACCGCCAGCGGGTGCAGGTCGAACAGTTCGGCGATGCCCGCGAACTCGCTGTCCGTCGGCTCGTGCAGCCCCAGCCAGACGAACCCCTCGCCGCTCTTGCGCACCATCTCCACTGCGTGCACCAGGTCGGTGCACCCGGGCACCCGGGTGCCGTCCTGGTACGTCACGCAGTTCACCACGGAGGAACCCAGCGGTGACCGGGCGGGGTGGCTCAGGTCCACGCGCGGCCGCCGCCGGGCCAGCCGCGCCACCTTGCGCAGGCTGCCGACCCTGTCTAGCCCCGTGACCTTCCGCAGATTCCCTGCCATGGACATCTGGATCTCCTCGCGTGGATCTCCTCGCACAACGCCTTCGCGCCTTGCCCGGCCAGTGTGCCAGCCCGGTGCAAAGTGCGGGTAAGCCTGTGGGAACAGTCCGTTCCGCTTTGTTCCCGCCTGTGGACGGAGCGCCGGTCGGTACAACCGGTTCGAGTGAGCCGCACGACTTCGAGTGAGCCGGGCGACTGCGATGATCGCGGCATGACGCCATCCGACGGGTACCTCCTGAACAACCGGCAGGACGAGGCGGGGGAGCGCTTCGGCGCCTTCGCCTCCCTCTTCGATCCGGTGACGTTCCGGCACCTCGAAGGGGTCGGGGTCGGCCCCGGTCGTCGCTGCTGGGAAGTGGGGGCCGGCGGTACCTCCGTGGTGTCCTGGCTCGCCCGGCAGGTCGGACCCGCCGGCCAGGTCGTGGCCACCGACATCGACACCTCGCGGCTCGCCGCCGTGGCCCGCCCTCCGGTCGAGGTCCGCGTCCACGACGTGGGCGCGGACGAGCCGCCGGGCGACGGCTTCGACCTGGTGCACGCCCGGCTGGTCCTCGTCCATGTCCCGGACCGGGAAAGGGCGTTGCGCTCCATGGTCAGTGCGCTGCGGCCCGGCGGAATGCTGCTGATCGAGGACGCCGACCCGGCCCTTCAGCCCCTGATCTGCCCCGACGAGCACGGCCCCGAGCAGCGGCTCGCCAACCGCCTTCGGCAGGGCTTCCGCAAGCTGCTCGCCGACCGCGGCGCCGATCTGTCCTACGGCCGCAAGCTCCCGCGTCTGCTCCGCGAGGCCGGGCTGCATGACGTGGCTGCGGACGCGTACTTCCCCGTCACCTCGCCCGCCTGCACAGCCCTGGAGTCCGCCACGGTCCGCCAGATCCGTGGCCGGCTCGTGGCCGCAGGCCTCGCCACCGACGAGGACATCGACCGCCACCTGGCCAACGTGGAGGCGGGTGGCATGGACCTGGCCACCGCGCCGATGATCTCCGCGTGGGGGCGTAAGGGCTGAGTGCCGACGAAGCCGGCCGCGTCGCACGGCGGCGGCAATGATCCAGAAGACGATGGCCAGGTCAGAAGTCGGCATTTCGGACAGAAGGTGCCTTGTGTGTCAGGTTGGTCAGAGGCATCCCCTGTCCGTCCCCGCCCCGGTGCGGTGGTCTGCCGCCTACCCGTTCCACCGCTCGTGCTCCTGCCCGGCAGCCCTGTGCCGCCGCCTCCTCCGGATCCATGCCCGTGAGCAGGGCGGCCAGGAACGCGCCGGTGAAGGCGTCGCCGGCGCCCGTGGTGTCCAGCGGGTTCGCCGGCACGGCCGGAACCCGGGCGGTCACGGCCCCGGAACGGGCCACCAGTGCCCCGGCCACACCCGACTTGGCCACCACCAGCGGGACCAGACGGCTCAACTTGGCCGCCGCGTCCGCCGGTTCGGGCAGCCCGGTCAGCAGACACGCCTCGTCCCGGCTGGGCAGCAGCACGTCCAGGCCCTCCGTGAACGCCAAGAAACGGTCCACGCCGAACTCCAGCAGGAAGCCCGCCGACGCCGGGTCCAGACTGACCGGCACCCCACGCCCACGTGCCGCGGCGAGGGCAACCTCGGCGAGCGCCCGGCTCGGCTCGGAGAACAACAGATAGCCGGACAGATGCAGCCGGGCGACCCCGTCGAGCAACGCGTCGGACCAGTCGGCGGGTTCGAGCCGCAGGGATGCCCCGCTGTCCGTGAGAAACGTGCGCTCGGCCGAGGCGCCGGTGTCGACGAGGCAGATCACCGTCCCGGTCGTCGCCTCCCGGTCGACCACCAGCCTGGGCCGCACCCCGGCCGCCAGCAGCTCCCGCTCGTGCCACTCCGCCGCGTCCGCGCCGACCCGCCCGAGCAGCCGTACGTCCACACAGCCCGTATGGGCCGCCCAGCAGGCCACGTTGGCGCCCGCGCCGCCCGGCAGGGTCCGGATGGCGGCGGCCGTGTCGGTGCCGGTCGCGAGCGGCCCCCGGTGCCGGGCGACGACATCGGTGACGACGTCCCCGACGACCAGCAGCGCCCTGCCCCGGGGTGCGGGCACTACCTGGTCCACGCCGCCGCGATCCGCGCCGCCAGCCGCACATTGCCGCGCACCGCCGCCAGGTTGGCGTCCAGCGAGGCGCCGTCCGTGTGCCGGACCAGGAAGTCGAGCAGGAACGGCGTGACCGCCTGCCCGGTGACTCCCTCCTCGTCACAGGCGCGCAGCGCGTCGGCGAGCACGCGCGCGTGCAGCCCCGGATCGAGCTGCTCCTCCTCCGGGACAGGGTTGGCGACGATCAGCGCCGACTCCGGCGCGTTCAGCGCATCCTGCGCCCGCATGACCTCGGCGACCTCTTCCGGGCTCTGCAGCGTCCAGTCGACCGGATGCCCGGAGTCGGACAGATAGAACCCGGGGAACCGGTCGGTGCGGTACCCGGCGACGGCCACGCCCAGCGTCTCCAGCCGCTGCAGGGTCGCCGGCACGTCCAGGATCGACTTCACGCCCGCGCACACCACCGTGATCCGGGTCCGCGCCAGCAGGCCCAGGTCGGCGGACTCGTCCTGGGTCACCGTCCACTCCCGGTGCACACCGCCCAGCCCGCCCGTGGCGAACACCCGGACGCCCGCCAGCGCGGCCAGTTGCGCCGTCGCCGACACGGTCGTGGCCCCGCTCGCACCCGCCGCCACGGCAGGCGGCAGATCGCGGTGGCCCAGCTTGCGGATGCCGTCCTCGTTCGCGATCCGCTCCAGCTGCTCCTTGTCCAGGCCCACGTACGGGCGCCCGTCCAGGACGGCGATGGTCGCGGGGACGGCGCCCTCCTGCCGCACCACGTGCTCCAGCTCCAGCGCCACCTGCAGATTGCGCGGACGTGGCAGCCCGTGCGCGATGATCGTGGACTCCAGGGCCACCACCGGCCGCCGCGCGTCCATCGCTTCCCGGACTTCTTCCGACACCACCAGCACCACGTGCCCGCCTCCTGTCCGTCGGTCCTTCCTCATCTCTGGCGGGCGCCGCATCCCGCTAAACGCTTGCCGTCTGTGGGGGACACCACCAGCCTGGACCGCATGACTGACCACACCACGCGTCTCGACCACGTCGTCCTGTGGGTGGCCGACCCGGTCGCAGCCGCGGGCTTCTACGAGAACGCCGTCGGCCTGGAGCCGCTGAAGGTCGCCGAGTACACCGAGGGAAAGGTGTCGTTCGTCTCCGTACGCGTCAACGAGGAGACGATCCTGGACCTCGCGCCGCACAGCCTCGTGGAGCGCATGAACATGCTTCCCGGCTCCGTCGAGAGCGCGGGCCATCCCGTCAACCACGTCTGTCTGGCGCTGTCGTCCGCCGGCTTCGACGCCCTGCGCGCCCGCCTGGCCGAACACCGCGTCCCCGTGTCCGACATCGGCCACGACTCCTCCGGTGCCCGCGGGAACGCGAAGCGGAACTTCTATTTCCGGGACCCGGACGGCAACGTCTTCGAGGCCCGGCACTACGCGTAGCCGTATTCGGGGCGTGCGGCCCGCCGCCGTCAGAACAGCGGCTCGGGCAGCACGCCCTCCAGCGCGAGCAGCTTGCGCTTGGTCTCCAGACCGCCACCGAAGCCGCCGATGCCGCCGTCGCTCTCCACCACCCGGTGGCACGGAACGACGACCGGCAGCGGATTGGCGCCCATCGCCGCACCGACCGCCTGCGCCCCGCCCGGCTGCCCGACCCGGCCGGCCAGATCCCCGTACCCCACCAGCGTGCCGTACGGGACCCCGGATGCCAGCTCGCGCAGCACCTGCCGGTTGAAGCCCGAGACGAGCGACCAGTCCAGGGGCAGGTCGAAGTCATGACGCTCACCCGCGAAGTACGCCTCGAGCTGCCGTATCGCCTCGGCCAGCAGCGGCGAGTCCGGGTCCTCGACGGGTGGGGTGCCCAGCCGGGCCGCCAGCCGCTCCAGGGTCCGGTCGCGCACCGCGTCCGTGGCGTGGAAGACGACGTTGACGAGTCCCTCGCGTGTCGCCGCCAGCATCAGCGGGCCGATGCCGGTGCCCACGAGGGCCCATACGACCCGCTGCTCGTCCTGCCCATGGCTGTCCATGCGCCCACCGTACGACCCGCCACTGACAACGCCCGCCGCACCGCGGTCCCGGCTCAGCCCGTGCGCAGTGCCGTCCGGACGACGTCGGGCTTGTTGGTGATGATCCCGTCGACGCCGTAGCCCGCGGCCTTCCAGGCGCCGGCCGCGTCGTCGACCGTCCAGGCGAACACCCCGAGCCGCCTGCCGTGCGGTCCGGTGACGGCATGCACCGCGGAGACGTAGCGGGCGGAGATCGACCCGTACGAGGGATTGATCAGGTCGCTGAAACGCGCGTACTGGCCCAGCTGCGCCACGGGCGGCGTGCCGAGGTAGGCGGTGGTGAGCGCCGGCTTCAGCCTGTGCACGGTACGCACGCTGTCCGCGTCGAAACTCTGCACGATCAGCCGGCCGAGGTGCCGGCGGTCCAGCCAGCCCTCGTTGCCGAGCAATCGCACGGTCTGCTGCTCGATGCCGGGATACAGCTCCGGGTTCTTCACCTCCAGGAGCAGCTTCTCGTGGTTGTGCTCGACCCGGCGCATGTACTGCTTCAGAGTGGGCACGCGCGTGCCCGCGTACGCCGGGGAGAACCAGCTGCCCGCGTCCAGCCGGGCGATCTCGGCGGCGGTGAAGTCCTTCACCTTCCAGGGCGCCCGGCCCGGGAAGACGTCCTCGACGTTCGTGGTGCGCCGCAGGCTGTCGTCGTGGATGACTACCAGCTGGCCGTCCTTGGTGCGCTGGACGTCGTTCTCGACCCAGGAGAAGCCCAGCTGAGCGGCCTTGTCGATGGAGGCCAGGGTGTTCTCGGGAGCGTAGGCGGAGGCACCGCGGTGGGCGACCACCGTGGGCTCGCCGGCCTCGCCCGCCAGGGCGTCGGGGGCGGGGCTCAGCAGAGCTGCCGTCCCCAGGATCGCGGTTGCCGTGGCGGCGACTGCGCGCGCGTACATGCGGACTCCTCGCGTCGAGCGATTACCGACTGCATCAGCTTGACAGCAGAGAGTCAACGCACGCGGGCGCAGGACGGCCACACGATGAATGGTGTCGCCCAAGTCCGCTCACGGGTGCCGCACAAGTGGGGCAAGGGCGTGTTTCTTTGCCGGAAAATCGTTCGACCATTCCGGTGCGGGTCATACTCTCTGCGTCAACCCTGACCGCCGGCGCGGTCCTGGGACGGGGGCGCATTTCAGAAATTCCGGGACGCAACAGGGCGGAAGGGCAGCCGCGCATGCAGGGCACGGTCGACGGATTCAGCTACGGGGTCGTCACCCCGTTGGTGGCCTTTCTGATGGCCTGCCTCGGTGGCGCCCTCGGCCTGCGCTGCACCACCCGGTCCCTGCTGGTCACGCACTCCTGGCGGCCCGCCTGGCTGGCCCTCGGCTCGGCCGCGATCGGCTCCGGCATATGGACCATGCACTTCGTCGCCATGATGGGCTTCACCATCGAAGAGACGCCGATCCACTACGACGGACCGATCACCTACGCCAGCCTCGGCCTCGCCATCGTCATGGTGGGCGTCGGGATCTTCATCGTCGGCTACCGGGGCGCCACCGGCGCCGCTCTGTTCACCGGCGGCACGATCACCGGTCTGGGCGTCGCCTCGATGCACTACCTCGGCATGGCGGGCATGCACTTCGACGGACGGTTCTCGTACAACACGCTCACCGTCGCCGCCTCCGTAGCCATAGCGGTCGTGGCCGCCACGGCCGCCCTGTGGGCGGCCGGACGCGTGCGGGGGTTCCTGTGGAGCGTCGGCGCCAGCATGGTGATGGGCCTCGCCGTCACCGGCATGCACTACACCGGTATGGCCGCCCTCGACGTCCACCTCCACAACGCTCCCGGCTCCGCCACCACGGGCTCGCCGACCACGGTGCTCGCGCCGATGCTGATCGGCCCGCTCGCCTTCCTGCTCCTCGCCGGCGTCGTCGTGATGTTCGACCCGCTGATGGTCATGGGCAGGCCCACCCGGCGGGACGTCGAGGACAAGCCGGGTGTCCCGGCCGCCGCCGTGCCCTCCCACCAGCACCGCCCCCCGGCGCTCCACGCCGGCCGCCGGCCGGTCCGCGACTCCCGGCTCCACGGCTCCCGCGCCCCGCAGAACCGCTGACCGGGACCCGTTGTCAGTGCGGGGTCGTACGGTGGATCCCATGCGGCCCGTTTCCCACATCGAACGCACGGTGGCGCCCTTCGAGGTCGTCAGCCCCTACCAGCCCAGCGGAGACCAGCCGGCGGCCATCGCCGAGCTGGCCAAGCGCATCGAGGCCGGTGAGAAGGACGTCGTCCTGCTCGGCGCGACCGGCACCGGCAAGTCCGCCACCACCGCGTGGATGATCGAGAAGCTCCAGCGCCCCACCCTCGTGATGGCGCCGAACAAGACGCTGGCCGCCCAGCTGGCCAACGAGTTCCGCGAGCTCCTCCCGAACAACGCGGTCGAGTACTTCGTCTCGTACTACGACTACTACCAGCCCGAGGCCTACGTCCCGCAGTCGGACACCTACATCGAGAAGGACTCCTCGATCAACGAGGAGGTCGAGCGCCTGCGCCATTCGGCGACGAACTCGCTGCTCACCCGCCGCGACGTCATCGTGGTCGCCTCGGTGTCCTGCATCTACGGCCTCGGCACTCCACAGGAGTACGTGGACCGGATGGTCCCCCTCCGCGTCGGCGACGAGATGGACCGCGACGAACTGCTGCGCCGCTTCGTCGACATCCAGTACACGCGCAACGACATGGCCTTCACCCGCGGCACCTTCCGGGTCCGCGGCGACACCATCGAGATCTTCCCGGTCTACGAGGAGCTCGCCGTCCGCATCGAGATGTTCGGCGACGAGATCGAGGCCCTGTCCACGCTCCACCCGCTCACCGGCGAGATCATCAGCGACGACCAGCAGCTGTACGTCTTCCCCGCCTCGCACTACGTCGCCGGCCCCGAACGCATGGAGCGGGCCGTCAACGACATCGAGAAGGAACTCGGGGAGCGCCTGTCCGAGCTGGAGAAGCAGGGCAAGCTGCTCGAGGCGCAGCGTCTGCGGATGCGCACCACGTACGACATCGAGATGCTCCGCCAGATCGGCAGCTGCTCCGGTGTGGAGAACTACTCGATGCACTTCGACGGCCGCTTGCCCGGCTCGCCGCCCAACACCCTGCTGGACTACTTCCCGGACGACTTCCTGCTCGTCATCGACGAGTCGCACGTCACCGTCCCGCAGATCGGCGCCATGTACGAGGGCGACGCCTCCCGCAAGCGGACCTTGGTCGAGCACGGCTTCCGGCTGCCCTCCGCCCTGGACAACCGCCCCCTGAAGTGGGAGGAGTTCCAGGAGCGCATCGACCAGACGGTCTACCTGTCGGCGACCCCGGGCACCTACGAGCTGTCCCGCGGCGACGGCGTCGTCGAGCAGATCATCCGCCCCACCGGCCTCGTCGACCCGGAGGTCGTGGTCAAGCCCACCGAAGGGCAGATCGACGACCTGGTGCACGAGATCCGCAAGCGCACCGAGAAGGACGAGCGCGTCCTGGTCACCACGCTCACCAAGAAGATGGCCGAGGACCTCACGGACTACTTCCTGGAACTCGGCATCCAGGTGCGCTATCTGCACAGCGACGTCGACACCCTGCGCCGCGTCGAGCTGCTGCGCGAGCTGCGCTCCGGCGAGTTCGACGTCCTGGTCGGCATCAACCTGCTCCGTGAGGGTCTCGACCTGCCCGAGGTGTCACTGGTGGCGATCCTCGACGCTGACAAGGAGGGCTTCCTGCGCTCCGGCACCTCGCTGATCCAGACCATCGGACGCGCGGCGCGCAACGTCTCCGGCCAGGTCCACATGTACGCCGACAAGATCACCCCGGCGATGGAGAAGGCCATCGAGGAGACCAACCGCCGCCGGGAGAAGCAGGTCGCCTACAACAAGGCCAACGGCATCGACCCGCAGCCGCTGCGCAAGAAGATCAACGACATCGTCGCGCAGATCGCCCGCGAGCAGGTCGACACCGAACAGCTGCTCGGCTCCGGCTACCGCAAGCAGAAGGACGGCAAGGGCGCCAAGGCCCCCGTCCCGTCGCTCGGCGACAAGGCGGCCAAGGGTGCGAAGGGCGGCAAGGCCGCCAAGGGCAAGGCGGGGGCCGCGGTGCCCACGGACCGCCCGGCGGCCGAACTCGCCGAGCAGATCGAGGAGATGACGGAGCGCATGCGCGCCGCCGCCGCCGAGCTGCAGTTCGAGATCGCGGCCCGGCTGCGCGACGAGGTATCCGAGATGAAGAAGGAACTGCGCCAGATGCGGGAGGCGGGCCTCGCCTGACCCCTTGTGCCCCTGCCGGACCTCGGGATACGCGCCTCGTGTTGCAACACCGACACAAAGCGCGAGCCGGGGTTCGGCACTGTCACTGCCCCTGCGTAGGGTTCTGGACAGCCGCCCACTGTGCGGCAACAGGGGACCATTGAGAGGGGAATCAGCCGTGACCGTCAATTTGACCAAGGGTCAGGCCATCAGCCTGGAGAAGAAGGACGGGGCCACCCTGACCGCGGTCCGCATGGGTCTCGGCTGGCAGGCGGCGAAGCGGCGCGGCCTGTTCGGCTCGCGCACCCGCGAGATCGACCTGGACGCCTCCGCGGTTCTCTTCGCCGATAAGGAGCCGGTCGACGTCGTCTTCTTCCGGCACCTGGTGAGCGACGACGGCTCCGTGCGCCACACCGGCGACAACCTCGTCGGCGGCGTCGGCCAGGGCGGTGACGACGAGGCCATCCTCGTGGACCTGCAGCGCGTCCCGGTCCACATCGACCAGATCATCTTCACCGTGAACTCCTTCACGGGCCAGACCTTCCAGGAGGTGGAGAACGCGTTCTGCCGCCTCGTGGACGAGACCAACGGCCAGGAGCTGGCCCGCTACACGCTGGCGGGCGGCGGCGAGTACACCGCCCAGATCATGGCCAAGGTGCACCGCGTGGGCTCGGGCTGGACGATGACCGCCCTGGGTGAGCCGGCCAGGGGCCGCACCTTCCAGGACCTGATGCCGGCGATCCGGTCGTACCTGTAGGACCGCCCGACGCGGCGCGCACGACAACACGACACAGGGGGGCGTCGGCGATGACGGCCGAGCTGGTGCGGGGACAGAACCACCCGCTGTCGCAGGTCCGGCTTGAGATCCGGATCTCTGCCGGGGTGCCGGTCCTGGCGGGAGCCACACTCGGCGACGAGCACGGCTCAGTCCACGGTGCCGAGTGGGTGGCCCACCCCGGCGCCCCCACGCTGCCCGGGATCGAGGTCTCCGGGCAGGCCGCCGCCGACCACCGGCTCGCCGTCGACCTGGCCGCCCTGCCCGAGGCGGTCCACCGCGTCACCGTGCTGCTGGCCCTGCCCACGCAGCCGGGAGGCGCGCTCCGGTTCGGCGCTGTCGCCGCCCCGCGCACGGCGGTCACCGGCCTCGACGGCGCCGAGATCGTCCGCTTCAACCTCACCGGCCTGGACGCCGAGTCGGCCGTCGTCGCCCTGGAGCTGTACCGGCGGCAGGACGCCTGGAAGGTACGTGCGGTCGGCCAGGGCTACGCAGGCGGCCTCGCCGCACTCTTCACCGACCAGGGCCTGCCCCGGCCCGAAGCACTCGCGGCGGGTATCCAGGAGGCGGTGTCCCGAAGCCTCGCCCGCGCGATACCGGTGCCACAGCCGCAGGACACCGCCGGCTCTTCGGCGTCACGGCCGACACAGCCGTACGACGCGCAGGACGCGCAGGACGCCCGGACTTCGGGTGGTCCGGTCGACGCTCGGGCATCGGGCGGTGCGGTCGACGCCCGAACGCCGGGCGGCCCGATCGACTACACGCACCCCGGCCGCCGTACCCCCCTGGCCCCGCCGCCCCCGGCGTCCCCGGCCCCGGACGGGCAGCCTCCCCAGCCCGTAGCCGGTGACGCGGTGGGCTGGTCGATGGAGGAGCGGCTGTACAACCAGGTCTGGGGCATGTTCGAGGATCTGGCCCGCACCACGGCCGCGTACCGCAGTGCCGTGGACTTCGCCGGTGCCCGTCTGGAGAAGGAACTCGACCAGGTCCTCGCCGATCCCCGCAGCCGGCTCGGCGCGGCGGGCCAGGCCACGCGCGAGACGGCCCACGCCCGGCACTCCCAGCTGGTCGACCGGGCACGGGTCGTGTTCGACCGGGATCTCGCCCAGCTCACCGCCGAGTCCGAGGTCGTCGAGCCCGCGCTGCCTCCGGCGTACGCCCGCTGGGACAACCCCGTCTGGCACGGCTACCGGGTGCCGGACGAGCCGCCCATGGCCGTGCGGCTCGGCGATCTCCACCTGCCCGAGAGCGTGCCGCTGCGCATTCCCATGCTGGTCAGGCTGCCGCTGGAGCGGGGGCTGTGGATCGACAGCGGCCCGGTGGAAGGACCTGATGACACCTTCCTTGACTCCGCCGAGACCCGCCGGCTGGCCATGGACGCCGCGGTGGCGCTCGCGGTCCGGCTGCTCGCCGTCCACCCGGTGGGGGAGTTCGCCGTGCAGGTCGTCGACCCGGCCGGTGCCGGGGTCCAGGCGCTGCTGCCGTTGACGCGGGCGGGGGCTGTGGCGGTGCCCATCGCGAGCGGCGCGGCGGGCGTGGCGGACATGCTGGGACAGCTCATCCGTCGTGTCGACCTGACGCAGATGGCGGTGCGCGGCGGCGCGGCCGAATCGCTGCCACCCGACGTCGACACCGCCCAGCAGCTGCTGATCGTCAACGACTTCCCGCACGGCTTCGACGACCGGGCGGTGACCCAGCTGCGCTATCTCGCCGACGAGGGCCCGGCCGTCGGCGTGCATCTGCTGATGGTCGCGGACCGCGCGGACGCCGAGGCCTACGGCCCGTTGCTCGACCCTCTGTGGCGTTCGCTCATGCGACTCACCCCCGTACCCGACGATCATCTCGCCGATCCCTGGGTCGGCCACACCTGGACCTACGAACCCTCGCTCGTGCCGCCCGGCAGCGGGATCCTCCAGCAGGTGCTCTCCGAGGTGACGGCGGCCCGCATCAAGTATCAGTAAAGGGCCTCTGAACAGGAAGTTTGGTCTTTCTTTTACCAGTCACTTTACCTTTCCTTGGTAATTGGGGTACTGTCTTCCCAGCGGAGGGGAGTACTCCCTGACTGCGACGCACCCGTCAGTACGGATCGATGTGGATCCCGGGGCGTCGGCCCATCGCGGGTGGAAGAGACCTCCGGCAGCGACAACGCTGAAAACGTTTGCCGTTACGAAATGCCGGAGGTGCAGTGGAAGTCTCTGTGACCCTGTGGGTCCTGACCATCGCGGGTCTCGCCGCCCTGATCGCGGTCGATTTCTTCATCGGGCGCAAGCCCCATGACGTGTCGATCAAAGAAGCCGGCATCTGGACCGTCGTCTGGATCGCCCTCGCCGGACTCTTCGGCCTCGGTCTGCTCGTCTTCGGTGGCGGTCAGCCGGCCGGTGAGTTCTTCGCGGGCTTCATCACCGAGAAGTCGCTGAGCGTCGACAACCTCTTCGTCTTCGTCCTGATCATGGCGAAGTTCGCGGTGCCCTCGCAGTACCAGCAGCGGGTCCTGCTCGTCGGTGTCCTCATAGCCCTGGTCCTCCGGGCCGTCTTCATCGCGGCCGGAGCCGCGATCATCGCCGGCTTCTCCTGGGTCTTCTTCCTCTTCGGTGCCTTCCTGATCTGGACCGCCTGGAAGCTCGTCCAGGAGGCCCGCGCCGACGAGGGCGACGAGGAGTACGAGGAGAACAAGCTGCTGAAGGCCGCGGAGCGCCGGTTCGGCGTGGCCGACCGGTACCACGGCACCAAGCTCTGGATCCAGGAGAACGGCAAGCGGATCATGACCCCGATGCTGGTCGTGATGCTCGCCATCGGCACCACCGACGTGCTGTTCGCGCTGGACTCCATCCCCGCGATCTTCGGCCTGACCCAGGACCCGTACATCGTCTTCACCGCCAACGCCTTCGCCCTGATGGGTCTGCGCCAGCTGTACTTCCTCATCGGCGGCCTGCTCAAGAAGCTGGTCCACCTGTCCTACGGCCTGTCGATCATCCTCGGCTTCATCGGCGTCAAGCTGGTGCTGCACGCACTGCACGAGTCCGGCGTCCATGTCCCCGAGATCAGCATCCCGGTTTCGCTCGGCGTGATCTGCGCGGTCCTCGTCGTGACCACTGTCACCAGCCTCATGGCCACCAGGAAGCAGGCGGCCGCCGAGGCGGCGCACGGCGAGAGCGAGGGTGCCGCGAAGGACAGCGTCGACGCCTGACGGAAGAGGGCGACGCCGGACGGCACGGGACGCGAGAACCGTCGATCGACCCGCGGGGCACCAGCCGGATCGGCGCTGGTGCCCCGCACGGAAAGGATGAGAAGGGATCCGAAAAGAACGGAATGCGAACCCTGTACGTGTCTGTCACGATCGCTTCGTGATCGCTCGGCTCAGGTCGCTCACCACCCGGTGGACGCTCCTCGTGCCGGTGCTCGCGGTCGTCCTCCTGATCTTCACCTGGGGCCGTGATCTGCCCGGCGCGGTCGTCGCGCTGGTGACCCTGGTCCTTGCGGGGGCCGTTCTCGCGGCGGTGCACCACGCGGAGGTGGTCGCCCACCGCGTCGGTGAACCCTTCGGCTCCCTGGTGCTCGCCATCGCCGTCACCGTCATCGAGGTGGCCCTGATCGTCACCCTCATGGCCGACGGCGGCGACAAGACGTCCACTCTCGCCCGCGACACCGTCTTCGCCGCCGTGATGATCACCTGCAACGGCATCGTCGGGCTCTGCCTCCTCGTCGCCTCCCTGCGCCACGGGACCGCGGTCTTCAACCCCGAGGGCACCGGTGCCGCCCTGGCGACCGTCGCGACGCTGGCCACGCTCAGCCTGGTGCTGCCGACCTTCACCACCAGCAAGCCGGGCCCCGAGTTCTCCACCGTGCAGCTGACGTTCGCCGCGCTGTCCTCACTGATCCTCTACGGCCTGTTCGTGGCCACCCAGACCGTGCGGCACCGCGACTACTTCCTGCCGATCACCCGGCAGGGCGAGGTCGTCACCGGCAACGACCATGCCACGCCCCCCTCCGAGCGCGCCGCCCGGACCAGCCTCGGCCTGCTCGGCCTCGCCCTGATCGGCGTGGTGGGCCTGGCCAAGGGCGTGTCGCCCACCATCGAGTCCGGTGTGGAGGCGGCCGGGCTCAACCAGGCGGTCGTCGGCGTGATCATCGCCCTGCTCGTCCTGCTGCCCGAGACGATCGCCGCGCTGCGCTCCGCCCGGCGCGACCGTGTGCAGACCAGCCTCAACCTCGCGCTCGGCTCGGCCATGGCCAGCATCGGTCTGACCATCCCGGCCGTCGCCCTCGCCTCCATCTGGCTGTCCGGGCCGCTCGTCCTCGGTCTCGGACCGACGCACATGCTGCTGCTCGCGCTGACCGTGATCGTCAGTTCCCTGACGGTCGTGCCGGGCCGGGCCACCCCCTTGCAGGGCGGCGTGCACCTGGTGGTGTTCGCGGCCTACCTGGAGCTGGCGATCAACCCGTAGCGCGGCCGTCCCGGTCAGCCCGGGGCCGGCTCCACCGCCGGCACGGGCACGGGCCGCGTCTCCGGCAGCAGCGCGAAGCAGGCCAGGCTCAGCAGGGCGATGCCCGTCAGATACACGCCCACACCCCACGGAACGCGCCCGCCGTGCTCCGCCAGGGCCGTGGCCACGATCGGGGTGAGGGCGCCGCCCAGGACCCCGCCGAGGTTGTAGCCGACCGCGGCCCCCGTGCAGCGCACCCGCGCCTCGAACAGCTCCGGCAGATACGCGGCGATCACCGAGAACATGATGACGAAGGCGATCAGCGCGCCCAGGATGCCGAGGAACATCAGTAGCGGCTCGCCCGTCGCCAGCAGGGCGACCATCGGCAGCATCCACAGGGCGCATGCCGTGCACCCCACCAGGCACATCGGCCGGCGTCCGTAGCGGTCGCCCAGCAGTGCCATGAGGGGCGTGAGCGCGCCCTTCACCACCACGGCGGCCATGACACACGTCAGCATCACGGTGCGGCTCACCCCGAGCCGTTCGGTCGCGTACGCCAGCGACCACGTCGTCACCGCGTAGAACACGGCGTACCCGACGGCCAGCGCCCCGGCCGTCAGCAGCACCAGCCGTCCGTGGTGCCGTACGACCTCCACGAGCGGCACGCGCGCGTGGTCGTCGATCTCCAGGAACCCGGGAGTCTCGGTGAGCGACGAGCGCAGCCACAGCCCGGCCAGAGCCAGCACACCGGCCGCCCAGAACGGAACCCGCCAGCCCCACTGCGCGAACTGTGCGTCGGACAGCGCCGCCGACAGCGCGAGCATCACCCCGTTGGCGAGCACGAAGCCGAACGCGGGCCCCACCTGAGGGAAGCTCGACCACAGGGCGCGCCGTCCCGCGGGCGCGTGCTCGGCGGTCAGCAGTACCGCCCCGCCCCATTCACCGCCGAGCCCGAGCCCCTGGAGGAAGCGCAGGACGAGCAGCAGCACGGGGGCGGCCGTACCGATGGACCCGTACGTCGGCACGCACCCGACGGCGACCGTCGAAGCGCCGGTCAGCAGCAGGGAGATGACCAGCACCGGCCGCCGTCCGCGCCGGTCGCCGAGGTGCCCGAACAGCACCGAGCCCAGCGGCCGGGCGACGAACCCCACCCCGAACGTCACGAACGCCGCCAGGGTCCCCGCCACCGGCGAGAACGTCGGGAAGAACAGCGGCCCCAGGACCAGGGCCGCCGCTGTCCCGTAGACGAAGAAGTCGTAGAACTCGATCGCGGTCCCGGCGAGCGAGGCGGCCGCGAGCCGTGGCATGGAAGGGGCCCTTACGGCCTGTACATCGTGCACACCGCGTCAACTACCCACCGTGATCAAGGGTTACGGGGGCGCATGGAGGTGATCAACAAGCCGTGGCGCGCGCCGAGGCGGCCGGAGCGGGCGCACCTCGCCCGCGCCACGCGCCGTGATAGACCGGGTTCGAGCGAGCGGTCGTAGAAGCCGCCCCGAACGGACCGGAGGAACCGTGCCCCGCACCCTGGCCAACGCCCCGATCATGATCCTCAACGGGCCCAACCTGAACCTCCTCGGCCAGCGCCAGCCCGAGATCTACGGCAAGGACACGCTCGCCGACGTCGAGGCGATGTGCGCGAAGGCGGCGGCGGCACGCGGCGGCACGGTGGACTTCCGGCAGTCCAACCACGAGGGCGAGCTGGTCGACTGGATCCACGAGGCACGGCTCACCCACTGCGGGATCGTCATCAACCCCGGCGCCTACTCGCACACCTCGGTCGCGATCCTGGACGCGCTCAACACCTGCGACGGCATGCCCGTGCTGGAGGTGCACATCTCCAACATCCACCAGCGCGAGTCGTTCCGGCACCACTCGTACGTCTCGCTGCGCGCCGACGGCGTGATCGCGGGCTGCGGCGTGCAGGGCTACGTGTTCGGCGTGGAGCGGGTCGCCGCCCTGGTGGGGGCGGCGCAGGCCGACGCGTAGCCTCCACCGGCCCTACAGGCGGCCGGACTCCACGATCCGCCGCAGGAAGCGGCGCGTGCGCTCCTGCTGCGGATCGCCGAACACCTGCTCGGCGGTGCCGCGCTCCAGCACGACCCCTCCGTCCAGAAAGCAAACCTGGTCGGCGACGTCCCGGGCGAAGCCCATCTCGTGCGTCGCCAGCACCATGGTCATGCCCTCGTCCTTCAGACCACGGACCACTTCCAGGACCTCACCCACGAGTTCGGGGTCCAGCGCGGCGGTGATCTCGTCGAGCAGCAGCAGCCGGGGCCGTGCAGCGAGGGCCCGTACGATTGCCACACGCTGCTGCTGGCCGCCGCTCAGCCGATCCGGGTAGGCAGCCGCCTTTTCGCCCAGTCCGAGGCGCTCGAGCAGCTCCCTGGCCCGCTTCTCGGCCTCCGCGCGAGAGACGCCGTGCACCCGGCGCGGGGCGAGCGTGATGTTGTCCAGCACGGTCATGTGCGGGAAGAGGTTGTACGCCTGGAAGACCACGCCGATACGGCGGCGTACCGCGTCCTGGTCGACGCGCGGGTCGGTGATCTCCTCGCCGTCCAGCCAGATCGCGCCGTCGTCGATCTCCTCCAGGAGGTTGGCACAGCGCAGCAGCGTGGACTTGCCCGAGCCGGAGGCGCCGATCAGCGCGGTCACCGTGTGCGGGGCGACCTCCAGATCGACGTCCCGCAGTACGACGGAACCCCCGAAGGTCTTGCGGACGGACTCCATCCGCAGCACCGGCGAGCCGTCCTCGCGTGCCGTACTCATATCGATCCTCCCTGGGCCCGCTGCCGGTCCATCCTGGCCGTCACCCAGTCCGTGAAACGCGTCATCGGGATGGTCAGCGCGACGAAGACCAGGCCCGCGACGATGTACGGCGTGTAGTTGAGGCTCCGGCCCACGATGATGTCGGCGGCCCGAACCGCGTCCACCGCGCCGCCGATCGACACCAGGCCGGTGTCCTTCTGCAGCGACACCAGGTCGTTGAGAAGCGGTGGCACCTGACGGCGCACCGCCTGCGGCAGCACGACGTAGCGCAGGGCCTGCCGGTTGGTGAGGCCCAGCGAGCGGGCCGCGGCGCGCTGCGAGGGGTGGATGGACTCGATGCCGGCCCGGAACACCTCGGCCACGTACGCCGAGTACGTCAGCGTCAGCGCCGTACCGCCGAGCAGCACCGGATCCACGGTCACGCCCTGCAGCCGCAGCGCGGGCACGCCCAGCACCACGATCATCAGGTTGATGATGAGCGGCAGACCGCGGAAGAAGTCCGTGTACGCCGCCGCCAGCACGCGCAGCGGGAAGAACACCGGGCCGCGCAGGGTGCGGGCCACGGCGATGAGCATGCCGAGGACCAGTACGGCGGCACCGCACACGATCAGGAGGCGGACGTTCAGCCACAGGCCCTCGAGGACCTTGGGAAACGCCTCGCGCGCGTACTGCGCGCTGAAGAACGTCTCCTTGGTGCGCGGCCAGCCGGGCGCGTCGACGACGACCAGGTAGAGCACGGCGGCCGTGACCAGGGTGGAGAGCGCCGCGACGGCCGTGGCGCGGCGGGCCCGCACCCGCTTGTGGTGCTCGCGCTCCAGCCGCCGCCCGGAGGGCACATAGCCGTCACCGGCGCCGGGAACCGCGTCCCCGGCGCCGCCGGTCATGTCACCCTTGTCGTCCGCCCCCTCCGTCGCGGACTCGTCCTTGGCGACCGTCACTTGAGCACCGGAGCGTCGACGGCGTCGGAGAGCCACTGCTTCTCGATCCGCGCCAGCGTGCCGTTCTTGCGCAGCGCGTCGACGGCACCGGTCACACATGAGGTCAGCGCGCTGCCCTTGTCGAGCACGAGCCCGAACTGCTCGGGTGTGCCGCCCTGGTTCTCGAACTGGCCGACGATCTTCGCGTTCGTCACCTCGGCAGCGGTGATGTAGAACGCGGTCGGCAGGTCCGTGACGACCGCGTCGACCTGACCGTTCTTCAGCGCGGACTTGGCCTGGTCGTTCTTCGCGTACACGGCGGGCTCCTGCTTCGGCTTCACCACGTCGGTGATGTAGTCGAGGCTCGTGGTGCCCACCTGGGCGCCCAGCTTGAGGTTCTTCAGATCCGCGATGCTCGTCGCCTTGGCGGCCTTGCTGCCCTTGAGCGCGATGACGGCCTGGCGCACGTCGTAGTAACCGGAGGAGAAGTCCACGGCCTTTTTGCGCTCCGTGCTGATCGACACCTGGTTGATGTCGAAGTCGAAGGTCTTCACGCCGGGTGCGAACGCCTTGTTGAAGGGCACGCTCTGCCAGACCACGGCGCTCTTGCCGTAGCCCAGCTGCTGCGCCACGGCGTAGGCCACCGCTGACTCGAATCCCTTGCCGTTCGCGGGCTTGTCGTCCTTGAACCATGGCTCGTACGCCGGCTCGTCCGTCGCGATGGTCAGCTTCCCGGACGTCTTGGTGGCCAACTTGCCCTTGGCGCAGCTCTTCCCTGCGGACCCGGACGACGCCTTGACCTCGGGCTGCGGAGCACAGCCGACAGCGGTGGCGAGCAGGGCTATGGTGGCGGCGGCTACCGCGCGGCGCAGTGCGCGAGAGGCAAGGTGCATGGCGGGAGATTGGCAGCGAACCCCATGTTTGTCCAGGTCACGGCGTTCATTGTCCGCATAGTGGGAACGGGTGTTGCGTTCGCGTGAACGGTGCCACCCGAGGTGGCCTGGGCCGCCGGCCGAGGGCGGGGTTGGAAGGCCGGCGGCCCATCCGCGCAGGAGCCGTCATCCTGTGCGGGGCTCCCACCAGTTGACTGCGTGACACGGCGCGAGGGGAGCGCGCATGCGCGCCCGGCGTGTGCGAACAGTTCACACGGGGCGCGCGCCCGGCGCGCAGTCGGCGATTTCCCGGGCTACGTCAGCTTCACCATGCACCCGCACGACCGCACCCGGACATGAACCAGGCGCCCTTGGCTATCGGGGGTCCCGGCGATTCACCACCCGCGCGCGTGCCACTCCGGCAGATGCGGCCGTTCCGCCCCCAGCGTGGTGTCGTTGCCGTGCCCCGGGTACACCCAGGTCTCGTCCGGCAGCACATCGAAGATCTTGGTCTCCACGTCGCGGATCAGACTCGCGAACGCCTCGGGGTCCTTGCGCGTGTTGCCGACACCGCCCGGGAAGAGGCAGTCACCGGTGAAGACGTGCGGGTGGCCGTGCGGGTCGTCGTAGACCAGCGCGATGGAGCCCGGAGTGTGCCCCACGAGGTGGCGTGCGGTGAGTTCCACGCGCCCCACCCTGATGACGTCACCGTCGTCGACCAGGACGTCGGTGGGCACCGGGATGCCCGGGGCGTCCTCCCGGCCGGCGTACGTACGGGCACCCGTGGCGGCGGCGACCTCGGCGAGTGCCTGCCAGTGGTCGCCGTGCTGATGCGTGGTGACCACGGACGCGATGCCGTCGTCGCCGATCATGGCGAGCAGGGTCTGTGCCTCGTTGGCGGCGTCGATCAGCAGTTGTTCGTCGGTGGCCCGGCAGCGCAGCAGATAGGCGTTGTTGTCCATCGGGCCGACCGCGATCTTCGTGATCATCAGGTCTTTCAGCTCGTGCACGTCCGCCGGGCCGCCGACCTTGACCTCTCCGCTGTACGTCATGGTGATCAGCCTATAGCGGGGGAGTGCCCGGCGGGCCGTCCTCGCGCTACAGCGGAGGCAGCTTCGGGAGCGCTCCGCCGACCGCCTCCAGGGCGGCGCCCTCGCGGCGTCCGGCGAGCCAGCCCAAAAGGTCCGCCGGAGACCCGGTGACCGTGATCTCGGGCTCGGCGGCCTCGCGTCCCGTGCTCCACGCGCGCGTGCCGTCCGTGACGAGGGTCGCCGGGACGTCGGGGTGCCCGGAGAACCGCTGTGCCAGGAACTCGATCTCCCGCTCGGTGAACTCCGCCGGGAGGTCCTCCAGCTCGTACCCGGTCCCGAGATCCACATGGTGCAGGTCGACCTCGGCCCAGCGCCGGAACGGCACCCGGGACGCGGAGTCGGTGACCCCGTTGCGCAGCTCCACCGTGCGCGTCCAGTCCGCCGGCGCGGCCCCCGTCTCCTGGAACCGGGCCCCGCTCTCCCGCACGTCGGCGAGCTGGACGTCCAGGAGGCGGGGGGCGTCCCGCTCGATGTCGGCGTCACGGGCCTCGGCGCTCGCGTACATGGGACGGCCCTCGAGGACGTTCACGAGCGCGTCCGCGTTGCGGGCGAGGTGGGCGAGGACGTGTCCACGGGTCCAGCCGGGCAGGCGTGACGGCTCGGCGAGAGACGCGTTGTCCAGCTTGGTGACAGCGGTGAGGAGCCGCTCGGTCGCTTCGTGTACACAGGCCAGGTCATGAGCGTGATCAATCATGGGCCTGACCTTAGCCGCGCCACACCTTTGGGTGAAGGTGGTGAACCTCCACCGAAAATCGAAAGCACGTGCTATATCGTCGGGGGTGGCGTCGGGCATGCTGGATGACCGGGGGTTGTTATGCAACCGGGAAATCCGACCGGCGTTGTCAGTGGCTCCCCCTAGTCTCGAAGAAGCACAGGGGCCCCGCCCCTGTCACTTCTCTCAAGAAAGGTGCGGACCGGCGTGGCCGACCGTCTCATCGTCCGTGGCGCGCGCGAGCACAACCTGAAGAATGTCTCGCTCGACCTGCCGCGTGACTCGCTCATCGTCTTCACGGGCCTGTCGGGGTCGGGCAAGTCCTCGCTGGCCTTCGACACGATCTTCGCCGAGGGCCAGCGTCGCTACGTGGAGTCGCTCTCCTCGTACGCCCGCCAGTTCCTCGGCCAGATGGACAAGCCGGACGTCGACTTCATCGAGGGTTTGTCCCCGGCGGTCTCCATCGACCAGAAGTCGACCTCGCGCAACCCGCGCTCGACGGTCGGCACCATCACCGAGGTCTACGACTACCTGCGTCTGCTCTTCGCGCGCATCGGCAAGCCGCACTGTCCCGAGTGCGGCCGCCCGATCTCGCGCCAGTCGCCGCAGGCCATCGTCGACAAGGTCCTGGAGCTGCCGGAGGGGAGCCGCTTCCAGGTCCTCTCGCCGCTGGTGCGCGAGCGCAAGGGCGAGTTCGTCGACCTCTTCGCCGACCTGCAGACCAAGGGCTACTCACGCGCGCGTGTGGACGGCGAGACCATCCAGCTGTCCGACCCGCCGACCCTGAAGAAGCAGGAGAAGCACACCATCGAGGTGGTCATCGACCGCCTCACGGTGAAGGACTCCGCCAAGCGCCGCCTCACCGACTCCGTCGAGACCGCCCTCGGTCTGTCCGGCGGCATGGTCGTGCTCGACTTCGTGGACCTCCCCGAGGACGACCCCGAGCGCGAGCGCATGTACTCGGAACACCTGTACTGCGCGTACGACGACCTGTCCTTCGAGGAGCTGGAGCCCCGCTCCTTCTCCTTCAACTCGCCCTTCGGCGCCTGCCCCGAGTGCACGGGCATCGGCACGCGCATGGAGGTCGACCCGGAGCTGATCGTCCCGGACGAGGACAAGTCCCTGGACGAGGGCGCCATCCACCCCTGGTCGCACGGACACACCAAGGACTACTTCGGCCGCCTGATCGGCGCCCTCGCGGACGCGCTCGGCTTCCGTACCGACATCCCCTTCGCCGGCCTGCCGCAGCGGGCGAAGAAGGCCCTGCTCTACGGCCACAAGACCCAGATCGAGGTCCGGTACCGCAACCGGTACGGCCGCGAGCGCGTGTACACCACGCCCTTCGAGGGCGCGGTGCCCTTCGTGAAGCGCCGGCACAGCGAGGCCGAGAGCGACGCCAGCCGCGAGCGCTTCGAGGGCTACATGCGCGAGGTGCCCTGCCCCTCCTGCAAGGGCACGCGCCTGAAGCCGATCGTCCTCGCCGTCACGATCATGGAGAAGTCGATCGCCGAGGTCTCCGCGATGTCGATCAGCGACTGCGCGGACTTCCTGGGCCAGCTGACGCTGAGCACCCGCGACAAGAAGATCGCCGAGCGCGTCCTGAAGGAGGTCAACGAGCGGCTGCGCTTCCTGGTCGACGTCGGCCTCGACTACCTCTCCCTCAACCGTGCGGCCGGCACCCTCTCCGGCGGCGAGGCCCAGCGCATCCGCCTGGCCACCCAGATCGGCTCCGGCCTCGTCGGTGTCCTGTACGTCCTCGACGAGCCGTCCATCGGCCTGCACCAGCGCGACAACCACCGGCTCATCGAGACCCTGGTCCGGCTGCGCGACATGGGCAACACGCTCATTGTCGTCGAGCACGACGAGGACACCATCAAGATCGCCGACTGGATCGTCGACATCGGTCCGGGCGCCGGCGAGCACGGTGGCAAGGTCGTGCACAGCGGCTCCCTGAAGGAACTGCTCGGCAACACCGAGTCGCAGACCGGCCAGTACCTCTCGGGCCGCAAGTCCATCCCGCTGCCGGACGTACGGCGACCGCAGGACCCGACCCGCCGGCTGACCGTGCACGGCGCCCGGGAGAACAATCTGCAGGACATCGACGTGTCCTTCCCGCTCGGCGTGTTCACGGCCGTCACGGGTGTGTCGGGGTCCGGCAAGTCGACACTGGTCAACGACATCCTCTACACGCACCTGGCCCGCGAGCTGAACGGCGCGCGCAGCGTCCCCGGACGGCACACGCGCGTGGACGGCGACGACCTGGTCGACAAGGTCGTGCACGTCGACCAGTCGCCCATCGGCCGCACCCCGCGGTCCAACCCGGCGACGTACACCGGCGTCTTCGACCACATCCGCAAGCTGTTCGCGGAGACCACCGAGGCGAAGGTCCGCGGATACCTGCCCGGGCGGTTCTCCTTCAACGTCAAGGGCGGCCGCTGCGAGAACTGCGCGGGCGACGGCACCATCAAGATCGAGATGAACTTCCTCCCGGACGTCTACGTCCCGTGCGAGGTCTGCCACGGCGCCCGGTACAACCGGGAGACCCTGGAGGTCCACTACAAGGGCAAGTCCATCGCCGACGTGCTGAACATGCCGATCGAGGAGGCGACCGAGTTCTTCGAGGCGGTCCCGGCCATCTCCCGGCACCTGCGGACGCTGAAGGACGTCGGTCTCGGGTACGTGCGGCTCGGTCAGTCCGCGACCACCCTGTCCGGTGGTGAGGCGCAGCGCGTGAAGCTCGCCAGCGAGCTCCAGAAGCGCTCCACCGGACGCACGGTCTACGTCCTGGACGAGCCGACCACCGGTCTGCACTTCGAGGACATCAGCAAGCTGCTGACGGTCCTCGCCGGCCTGGTCGACAAGGGCAACACGGTCATCGTCATCGAGCACAACCTCGACGTGATCAAGACCGCTGACTGGGTTGTCGACATGGGTCCGGAAGGCGGGGCCGGCGGTGGCCTCGTGGTCGCCGAGGGCACGCCCGAAGAGGTCGCCGGAGTTCCGGCCAGCCACACCGGCAAGTTCCTGCGCGAGGTCCTCGGCGCCGACCGCATCAGCGACGCGGCGCCGGTCAAGGCATCGCGCGGCGCTGCGGCGAAGAAGACGGCCGCGGCCAGGTCGACGGCGAAGAAGACGGTGACGGCCAAGGCCAACAACACGGCGACCAAGAAGGCCGCCGCGGCCACGAAGAAGACGGCACCGGCCAAGAAGACGACGACGCGGGCCCGCAAGGCCTGAGGCCGGTTCGGGGCATGCCCTGACACGTCATCAAAAAAGCGGCGCCCCGCGGGAACTCTCCGCGGGGCGCCGCTCGTTCCATCATCAGCCACCCCGGCGCCACGGTTCGGTCGTCCGACGAACCGCGAATCCGGCCGAACCTTGATACGAGCACAGTGGAAAGAGACCGCTCACAAGTCGCCCAGCTCGGCCGCGTACGGCGGCTCCGCACCCGCGCGTGAGCAGGTGATCGCCGCCGCGCGTGCCGCGAACCGCAGCAGTCGCTGCCAGCCGTCCCGTCCCAGGGCGGCGATTCCCTCCGGCGACAGCGCCTCCTGAGCGGACAGGCCGTGCAGCAGGGCCGCGTTCACCGTGTCACCGGCGCCGATGGTGTCCACGACCTCGACCTTCTCGCCCGGTACGGAGTATTCCGCGCCGTCCCGGGTGTGGACGGTGAGACCGTCGCCGCCCCGGGTCACCACGACGGCCGCCGGTCCCGCGGCCAGCCACTCGCGGGGGGTGCCGCCCAGCCACTCCGCGTCCTCCGCGGACAGCTTCAGCAGCGTCACCGAGGGCAGCCAGCTCTTGAAACGCGCCCTGTAGGCGTCCGCGTCCGGGATGAGACCCGCCCGGATGTTGGGGTCGAGGGCGGTGAACAGGCCCTGTGCGGCCGCTGTCCGCATCAGCTCCTCGTAGGCGCTCGCCCCCGGTTCCAGGACGAGCGAGCACGTGCCGAAGGACATCGCACGCGTGCCGGCGGGGAGAGCGGCGGGGGAGCTGAAGAGACGGTCGGCGGTGCCGTCGACATAGAAGGAGTAGGCGGCCGAGCCGCCGCCGTCGATCGTGGCGACCGCGAGCGTGGTCGGCTCGGGGCCGCGCTGCACGCCGGACACGTCCACCCCGGCCCGGCGCAGCCCGTCCAGCAGGGCCTCCCCGAAGGCGTCCTGCGAGGTGCGGGAGCAGAACGCGGTCGGTGAGCCGAGGCGGCCGAGGGCCACGGCGGTGTTGTACGGGCCGCCGCCGAGTGCCGGCTTCAGGTCCGCAAGGGCACCCGGGCCGTGCGGTACCAGGTCGATCAGTGCCTCACCGGCGACGACGATCACGAGGCGGTTCCCTTCTCGGGCAGCGCGGACTGCTCGGACAGTGCGGAATGTGCGGAGAGCGTGGGCGGTTCGGTCTTCCCGCCGCCCCCGGCCGGCCCTGCGCCACTTGCGTCTGCGGCCCCGTCCAGGACCTCCGGGCACCCGCAGGAGGTGCGGTGGACGAGAGTGCAGGGCAGCCGGACGGTCCGGGCCGGCCGGCCGGGGTCGGCCAGCCGGTCCAGGAGCGCCCGGACGGCCCGGGCGCCGATCTCCCTGCTGGGCTGGGCGACGGCGGTGAGCCGGGGCGAGAACAGGTCGGCCCAGGCGAAGTCGTCGAAGCAGCACAGGGCGATGTCGTCCGGGACGGTCAGGCCGTCCCGGCGCAGGGCGCGCAGTGCGCCGATGGTCATGGCGTTGTTGGCGGTGACCAGCGCCGTGGGCGGGACCGGCAGGGAGAGCAGGGCGGCAGTGGCCCGCTCGGCACCCGTCGACTCGGAGTTGCCGGACACCACGAGGTCCTCGTCGTGGTCCAGTCCGGCGGCGGCGAGGCCCTGCCGGTAGCCGGTGATCCGCTCATCGGTGGTGCTGAGCCCGGGCAGGCCCGCGACCAGGCCGATCCGGCGATGGCCGAGCCCGGCGAGATGGGTGACGAGGCGGGCCGTCGGACTCTCGTTCTCGGCGCAGACCTGATCGAAAAGGCCCTGCTCGGGGAGCACCCGGTCCAGGAACACCGTCGGAACCTCGTGGCGGCCGAGGTAGGCGACGAGGTCGTGCGGTTGTGCGGAGGGGGCGACGATCATGCCGTCCACCCGGCGTTCGTGAAGAAGCTGGACGGCCTTCCGTTCGTGCGCGGGGTCGTCGTGCGGGTCGGCGATGAGGAGGCTGTAGCCCGCCTCCAGTGCGGCGGCCTCGACGCCCTGCAGGATCTCCGTGAAGTACGGGTTGCTGATCGCCGACACCGCGAGGCCGATGGAGCGGGTGCGGGAGGTCACCAGGGAGCGGGCGAGGGTGTTGGGTGTGTAGCCGAGGGCGTCGACCGCGTCCAGTACGGCCTGACGGGTGTGGGGCAGCACCGGACGCGTGCCGTTGAGCACGTGGGAGACGGTCGCCACGGAGACTCCGGCACTCCGGGCGACGTCAGCCATGGTGGCCATCGCGTTTTCCTCTCCCTGAGCCGCTCAGCCGCTCAGCCGCTCAGCCGCTCAGCCGCTGAGCCGCTGAGCCGCTGAGCCGCTGAGCCGCTGAGCCGCGGGACTGTCGAACGCCGGGAAGGTATCCCATCCACCGCCCCCGCGTAAACGCTTACGCAAACGTTTACGCGCCAGGATCCACTCTCCCTTCCGTTCACCGCCCCCACCCCGGAGCCGCTCGTTCCGTCCGGGTATCGTCGGCTTGCGCATCCCCTGACCAGTGGAGACCTGATGTCCGCCCGATCGGCCCGCCCGTCCACGAGTCGTCGTACCGTCCTTCGAGGAGCCGCCGTGGCTCCGGTGGCAGGGCTCGGGCTGGCCGCCTGCTCGGCGCCGGGCGGCGCCACCGCCGACGCGACGCCGACCGCGCCGGTCGACCTGGGTGCCGAGAGCGAGGTCGCAGAGGGCGGCGCGAAGCTCTACCGGGAGCACAACGTGGTGGTCAGCCGGGACGGGAGCGGGGCCCTCAAGGCGTACAGCACGATCTGCACGCACGCGGGGTGCCCCATCAACAAGCTGCAGGGGACGACCTTGATCTGCCCCTGCCACGGCAGTCAGTTCGACGCCGTGACGGGCAAGGTGGCCCAGACGCCGGCCACCGAGCCGTTGAACGAGCTGCCGGTGAAGGCGTCGAACGGCAGGATCATCGCCGGTCCGGGCGCCTGACCGGCCCACCCCGCCGAGCGGCGCCCGGCTACCTGCACCTGGCCTCCGCCATGCCGGCCCCCGCCACACCGGCCTCCGCCACGCCGGCCTCCGCCACACCGGCTCCGGGTGTCCGGCCTCGCGTCATTCCCAGTCCCAGGCGATGCCGACCAGGCCCGGACGTATCCGGGGTTCGACCACATGGACGCTGTGGTGGGGCCCGCTGACCGTCAGCTCGTGGCGGCCGCTGCGCGGGGCCGCGGGGGAGTGCTGGGTGAAGCGGTGGCAGTGGGCCGGCAGCGCTGCCCGGTCGAAGCGCACCTGGAGCGCGTACTGTCCGCCCGGGAAGCCGAACCCGTGGACGTACTCGCGCGAGACTCCCGCCGTGCCGTCCTCGATGCCGTACCGGAAGAGGAAGGTGTCGCCGGCGCGCAGCCGGGTGCCGAAGAGGAGTTCGGCCACCAGTACGCCGGTGTCCTGGTCCAGGCGGACGCGCCCGGTCCGGCAGTTCTCCAGGGCGTGCACCGCCATGGCGCGGGGGCTGCAGCCGGGGTCGCCGTGGTGGACGGCGAGGAAGCGGTCGACTCCGTCGCGGTGGGCCCGCACGATGTGGTGGGATTCGAGACCGGCCAGTTCGCGGCGGGGGCCGATCCGGACCCGCTCGTGGTGGCCGAGGGTGTGCAGGCCGCCGTCGAGGGACCAGCCCAGGTCGCCCTGGAGCCGGCTCAGGGCGTCTGATGCCTCGATCAGGGAGCGGTAGGAGCGGGCCGAGGGGCGGCGGCCGGAGACGGGCTCGCCGGACTCGGTGAGCAGCCGGATCAGGGACTCGTCCGGCAGCTGGAGGATCTCCTCCAAAGCCCGGACGGCGCGCAGCGACTCGGGGCGCTGCGGACGGCGTGCGCCCTGCTGCCAGTAACTCAGGCTGGTGACACCGACCTTGACCCCGTGGCGCGACAGATGGTGCTGCACGCGCTGGAGCGGCAGTCCGCGGGCGGCGATGGCGGCGCGCAGCGCCACGTGGAAGGGGCCGCCCCGCAGGGCCGTGTCCAGTTCCGCGGTGGGGACGTCCGCGTGCTCTGTGGCGTGCCGCATGGACAGGGGCCTTTCTGTGAGGTGTCGCGACGGCTGGTCAGACCGCTGGCGCAGGTGTGCGGGGCCACCCCCGTGGGCGTCGGGAGACGCCCCTGTACGCGCACACCGCGTTCGTGGGCCGGTGTGCACGGCCCCGAGTTCCCCCGCATTGAAGCGTGTTGACCAGACCCCGACAACACCTCGGACCCGGTCACGGCGTACTCCTGGCCGAGCCGCGACCCCCACACGTGCGGGCCGGGGCCGCCACTGGCCGCAGGAGTGCAGCCCGGGTGCCCTGCCGGGCAGGTTCTCGGGGGCCGGCACGGCCGAAATGCAGCCCTCGGGGGCAGTGTGGCGAGGACCGCGCCGATCGGGCCCGACCGGGGGATCCGCGCCGGTGGGCGTTGTCCACAGGCGCGACGCGGTGTCGGTGCTCGCCAGTAGGGTGTGAGACATGGCCGACCCCTCCAGCTACCGCCCCAGGCCGGGTGAGATCCCGGACTCCCCGGGGGTGTACAGGTTCCGTGACGAGCACCGCCGGGTGATCTACGTCGGAAAGGCGAAGAGCCTGCGTCAGCGCCTGGCGAACTACTTCCAGGACCTGGCGAACCTGCACCCGCGCACCCGGACGATGGTGACCACCGCCGCGTCCGTGGAGTGGACCGTGGTGTCCACGGAGGTCGAGGCGCTGCAGCTGGAGTACTCCTGGATCAAGGAATACGACCCCCGGTTCAACGTCAAGTACCGCGACGACAAGAGCTACCCGTACCTCGCGGTGACGATGAACGAGGAGTTCCCGCGCGTCCAGGTGATGCGCGGTCACAAGAAGAAGGGCGTCAGGTACTTCGGCCCGTACGGCCACGCCTGGGCCATCCGGGACACCGTCGATCTGCTGCTGCGGGTCTTCCCGGTGCGCACCTGCTCGGCCGGTGTCTTCAAGAACGCCTCCCGCACCGGCCGCCCCTGCCTGCTCGGCTACATCGGCAAGTGCTCCGCCCCCTGCGTCGGCCGGATCACCCCCGAGGACCACCGGGATCTGGCCGATGACTTCTGCGACTTCATGGCGGGCCGCACCGGCACCTACCTCCGCCGTCTGGAGACGCAGATGATGGAGGCGGCCGAGGAGATGGAGTACGAGCGGGCCGCCCGCCTGCGCGACGACATCGGGGCCCTGAAGAAGGCCATGGAGAAGAACGCGGTCGTGCTCGCCGACGCGACCGACGCCGACCTCATCGCTGTCGCCGAGGACGAGCTGGAGGCGGCCGTCCAGATCTTCCACGTGCGCGGCGGCCGGGTGCGCGGCCAGCGCGGCTGGGTGACCGACAAGGTCGAGGAGGTCACCACCGGCGCCCTCGTCGAGCACGCTCTGCAGCAGCTGTACGGCGAGGAGACCGGGGACGCCGTCCCCAAGGAGGTCCTGGTCCCGGCCCTGCCCGAGCCGGTCGAGCCGGTCCAGGAGTGGCTGACCGGCCGCCGCGGGTCGAACGTCTCGCTGCGGATCCCGCAGCGCGGCGACAAGAAGGCGCTCATGGAGACCGTGGAGCGCAACGCCCAGCAGGCCCTAGCCCTGCACAAGACCAAGCGTGCCTCCGACCTGACGACGCGCTCCCGTGCGCTGGAGGAGATCGCCGACGCCCTCGACCTGGACAGCGCCCCTCTGCGGATCGAGTGCTACGACATCTCCCACCTGCAGGGAGACGACGTGGTCGCCTCCATGGTCGTGTTCGAGGACGGCCTGCAGCGCAAGAGCGAGTACCGCCGCTTCCAGATCAAGGGCTTCGCCGGTCAGGACGATGTCCGCTCCATGCACGAGGTGATCAGCCGCCGCTTCAGGCGCTATCTCGCCGAGAAGGAGAAGACGGGTGAGTGGACCGACGGCGAGGAAGCGCTCACCGACGGCGAGCCGGTCCTCGGCGACGGCGATCCCCTCGCGAGCTCCCTCAAGGACGACGACGGCCGTCCCAGGAAGTTCGCCTACCCGCCGCAGCTCGTCGTGGTCGACGGCGGGCAGCCGCAGGTCGCGGCGGCCCGCCGGGCGCTGGACGAGCTGGGCATCGACGACATCGCCGTGTGCGGCCTCGCCAAGCGCCTGGAGGAGGTCTGGGTGCCCGGCGACGACGACCCGGTGGTCCTGCCCCGCTCCAGTGAGGGCCTCTATCTGCTGCAGCGCGTCCGCGACGAGGCGCACCGCTTCGCGATCACCTACCAGCGCACCAAGCGTGCCAAGCGCTTCCGTGCCGGCCCCCTGGACGACGTGCCCGGCCTCGGTGAGACCCGCAAACAGGCGCTCATCAAGCATTTCGGTTCGGTGAAGAAGCTGCGGTCCGCCACAATCGAGGAGATCCAGGAGGTGCCCGGGATAGGCCGGAAGACGGCCGAGACCATCGCAGTGGCCCTCGCTCAGGCGGCTCCGGCCGCACCCGCCGTGAACACGGCGACCGGAGAGATCATTGATGACGAGGAACCCGATACGACGCCGGGTTCCTCGGGGGAGCCCGTGTCCGCGGGTCTCCCGGACGAACGACGGGGGCAGGAGAGATGACCGAGCACGACGCACAGCCCGCAGCGGACCGAGATCAGGCGGCCGCGGGGGAGCCGCAGCAGGCGGCTGAGAAAAACGGAGCACAGGTGAGTACGGATGCCACGCCGGCCGGGGCGCCCGAAGCGGCCATCCCCGAGCTGGTGATCATCTCCGGCATGTCCGGAGCGGGCCGGTCGACGGCCGCGAAGTGTCTGGAGGACCTCGGCTGGTTCGTCGTGGACAACCTCCCGCCCGCCCTGATCCCCACCATGGTGGAGCTGGGTGCCCGCTCGCAGGGCAACGTGGCGCGGATCGCGGTCGTCGTCGACGTCCGCGGGCGGAGGTTCTTCGACAACCTGCGCGAGTCCCTCGCCGACCTCGACAGCAGGGGCGTCACGCGCCGGATCGTCTTCCTGGAGTCCTCGGACGACGCCCTGGTGCGCCGTTTCGAGTCGGTGCGCCGCCCGCACCCCCTCCAGGGCGACGGCCGCATCGTCGACGGCATCGCCGCCGAGCGCGAGCTGCTGCGCGAGCTGCGCGGCGACGCGGATCTGGTGATCGACACCTCCAGCCTCAACGTGCACGAGCTGCGCGCCAAAATGGACGCCCAGTTCGCGGGCGAGGAGGAGCCCGAGCTGCGGGCGACCGTGATGTCCTTCGGCTTCAAGTACGGCCTGCCGGTCGACGCGGACCTGGTCGCGGACATGCGGTTCCTGCCCAACCCGCACTGGGTCCCGGAGCTGCGCCCGTACACCGGCCTCAACGAGGAGGTCGCCGCCTACGTCTTCAACCAGCCCGGCGCCAAGGAGTTCCTCGACCGCTACGCCGAGCTGCTGCGGCTCATCGCGGCCGGGTACCGGCGCGAGGGCAAGCGGTATGTGACCATCGCCATCGGCTGCACCGGCGGCAAGCACCGCTCGGTCGCGATGTCGGAGAAGCTCGCCGCACGTCTCGCGGCCGAGGGTGTGGAGACGGTGCTCGTACACCGGGACATGGGACGGGAATGACGGAACGTACATCGCGGCTGAGCAGGCTGCGCCGGGTGGTGCCGGAGGGCCGTGCGAGCCGTGCCGCGACCGACGCGCGGGCGGCCCGCCCCGTCGAGGTCCGCGGCGGCCGGGTCCGCCGGCGCGGCGCCCAGCCCAAGGTCGTCGCCCTGGGCGGCGGCATGGGCCTGTCCGCCTCGCTCGCCGCGCTGCGCCGGATCACCGGCGACCTCACCGCCGTCGTCACGGTGGCCGACGACGGCGGTTCCAGCGGGCGCCTGCGCGACGAGCTGGGGGTGCTTCCCCCGGGCGATCTGCGCAAGGCCCTGGCCGCGCTGTGCGGCGACGACGACTGGGGCCAGACCTGGGCCCGGGTCATCCAGCACCGGTTCCAGTCCCAGGGCGAGATGCACGGCCACGCGGTCGGCAACCTGCTGATCGTGGCGCTGTGGGAGCAGCTCGGCGACCACGTCCAGGCCCTGGACCTGGTCGGCAAGCTGCTCGGCGCGCACGGCCGCGTGCTGCCCATGTCCGCCGTGCCGCTGGAGCTGCAGGCTCTGGTCAAGGGGCACGACCCGGAGCGCCCGGACGAGGTCGACACCGTGCGCGGGCAGGCGACCGTCGCCCTCACCCCCGGTGAGGTGCAGTCCGTGCACCTCGTGCCGCACGACCCGCCCGCCGTCCCCGAGGCCGTCGCGGCGGTCCTGGACGCGGACTGGGTGGTGCTCGGCCCCGGCTCCTGGTTCTCCTCGGTGATCCCGCACCTGCTCGTCCCGGACCTGCTGGACGCCCTCACCGAGACCAAGGCGCGCAAAGTCCTGTCCCTGAACCTCGCCCCGCAGCCCGGAGAAACCGAGGGCTTCTCCCCGCAGCGTCATTTGGAGGTTTTGGGGCGACACGCCCCTAAACTCGCCCTGGACGTGGTGCTGGCCGACGAGGCCGCGGTGCCCGACCGCGACTCGCTCACCGAGGCTGCCAAGCGGCTGGGAGCCGCGGTCGAGCTGGCGCCGGTGGCCCGGACCGACGGCAGCCCCCGGCACGACCCGGAGCTGCTGGCCGCCGCGTACGACCGTATTTTTCGGATGCATGGAAGGATCGGCCCATGGCGATGACGGCAGCGGTGAAGGACGAGATCTCCCGGCTCCCCGTCACCCGGACCTGCTGCAGGAAGGCGGAGGTCTCCGCCATTCTGCGGTTCGCCGGCGGCCTCCACCTGGTGAGCGGGCGCATCGTGATCGAGGCGGAGCTGGACACCGCGATGGCGGCCCGCCGGCTCAAGCGGGACATCCTGGAGATCTTCGGCCACAGTTCGGAACTGATCGTGATGGCGCCCGGCGGCCTGCGCCGCGGCTCGCGCTACGTGGTGCGCGTGGTCGCGGGCGGCGACCAGCTGGCCCGCCAGACCGGCCTGGTCGACGGCCGGGGCCGCCCGATCCGCGGCCTGCCCCCGCAGGTGGTCTCCGGGGCCACCTGTGACGCGGAGGCGGCCTGGCGCGGGGCCTTCCTGGCGCACGGCTCGCTGACCGAGCCCGGCCGCTCCTCGTCCCTCGAGGTGACCTGCCCGGGCCCGGAGGCCGCGCTCGCGCTGGTGGGTGCCGCCCGTCGGCTGTCCATCGCGGCGAAGGCCCGCGAGGTGCGCGGGGTGGACCGGGTCGTCGTACGCGACGGTGACGCGATCGGCGCCCTGCTGACCCGGCTCGGCGCGCACGAGTCCGTGCTGGCCTGGGAGGAGCGCCGGATGCGGCGCGAGGTGCGGGCCACCGCCAACCGGCTCGCCAACTTCGACGACGCGAACCTGCGCCGCTCGGCGCGTGCCGCCGTGGCCGCCGGTGCCCGTGTCCAGCGTGCTCTGGAGATCCTCGGCGACGAGGTGCCCGATCATCTCGCGGCCGCCGGGCGGCTGCGCATGGAGCACAAGCAGGCCTCCCTGGAGGAGCTGGGCGCTCTCGCCGACCCGCCGCTGACCAAGGACGCGGTGGCCGGCCGGATCCGCCGTCTGCTGGCGATGGCCGACAAGCGTGCTGCCGATCTGGGCATCCCGAGCACGGAGGCCAACCTCAGCGAGGAGCTGGCGGACAACCTGGCGGGCTGACCCGAAACACCGTCAACTCGCCGGTGCCGACGTCCATTCGGGTGGTCGGCACCGGCGTTTGCGTGTCTATGAGGCGCCCTTGACTCGATCATGAAGTGACATGAGCCTGGCAACCTGTTCGCCGCTGTGGCGGACCACCGGTAGGGGGGTTCATGAGACCCAGAGCGAGATCGATCCTCGCTGTCGGCGCGCTCCTGATCGGGGGAGCGAGCCTTGCACCCATCGCCCAGGCGCAGAGCGGAGGACCGGGCCCGTCCGACCCCGACGCGGTCAAGGTCTTCCGGGCAGACGTCACCCAGAAACAGATTCCCCTGCTCCTCAAGGCCGGGCAGGACGGCCAGGAACTCGGCGAGCAGGTGGCCGGGCACGGGAAGAGCACCGTCGAGGTCTACCTCACCGACAAGCAGGCGAGGAAGCTGGAGAAGCAGGGCGTCCGGCTCACCGAGCACGCCCTCTCGGCCAGGGCCGAGGCGCGCGTCGAGGGCGCCGCCCAGGGCGTGTTCCGGCCCTACGGCGGAAGCGGAGGCCTGGAACAGGAGATCGTCCGGACCGCGCAGACCCACCCCGGCCTCACCAAGGTCGAGTCCATCGGCAAGACCATCAACGGCCAGGACATCCTCGCGCTCAAACTGACCAGGAACGCGCGGAAATCGAAGGACGGCTCCAAACCGGCCGTGCTGTACATGTCCAACCAGCACGCGCGCGAGTGGATCACGCCGGAGATGACCCGGCGTCTGATGCACTACTACCTGGACAACTACGGGACGGACCGGCGCGTCAAGAAGATCGTCGACTCCACCGAGCTGTGGTTCGTCCTGTCGGCCAACCCCGACGGCTACGACTACACGTTCAAGGACTCCTCGACCCGTCTGTGGCGCAAGAACCTGCGGGACGTCAACGGCGACGGCGTCATCAGCACGGGTGACGGCGTCGACCTCAACCGCAACTTCCCCTACAAGTGGGGCTACGACGACGAGGGTTCGTCCCCGAACCCCACCAGCCAGACCTACCGCGGCGCGAGCCCCGAGTCCGAGCCGGAGACCAAGGCCCTCGACGCCTTCGAGAAGCGCATCGGATTCACCTACGCCATCAACTACCACTCCGCCGCCGAACTCCTCCTCTACGGCGTCGGCTGGCAGGTCGCCACCCCCACCCCGGACGACGTGCTCTACAAGGCGCTCGCCGGCACGCCCGACAACCCGGCGATCCCCGGCTACCGCTCGCAGGTCTCCTCGGAGCTGTACACCACCAACGGCGAAGCGGACGGCCACGCCTCGAACGTCAACGGCATGGCGATGTTCACCCCCGAGATGTCGACCTGTGAGACCGCGTCGGACATCGACCCGAACGACGCCTGGAAGCCGGACGACTGTCAGTCGGTCTTCAACTTCCCCGACGACGAGAAGCTGATCCGGCAGGAGTTCGAGAAGAACGTCCCGTTCGCGCTCTCGGTCGCCGAGACCGCCGCGCACCCCGACCGGCCGGTCTCCTCGGTCGGGCTGAGCGCCGTCGACTTCACCCCGGCAGCGTTCTCCACGTCGTACGCGCGGGGCGCGGACCAGGAGGTCTCGGTCGTCGTCCGCAAGGCCGTGCGCGACAAGGAGCTCAAGTACCGCGTCAACGGCGGCCGTACGTGGGACCGGACGCTCAGGCACTGGAAGGGCGGCGAGACCTACGGCGGCGAGGACAACCTCTACTTCGACGAGTACCGGGCCAAGGTCCGGGACGGCGAACCGGGTGACAAGGTCGAGGTGTGGTTCACCGGTGAGACCAGGAACGGCAAGAAGGTCTCCAGCTCCCACTTCACCTACACCGTCGCCGAGCGGCCCAGGGCCGACACCCTCGTCGTCGCCGAGGAGGGCGCGGCCGCCGCACAGGCGCAGACGTACGTGGACGCGCTGAAGGCGGCCGGGCACAAGGCGATCGTCTGGGACGTCGCCACCCAGGGCGCACCGGACGCGCTCGGCGTGCTGGGGCACTTCAGGACCGTCGTGCACTACTCGGGCGCGAACGGCCCGGGCAACGCCACCCAGCTCCAGCTGCGCGCCTACCTCAACGAGGGCGGCCGGCTGATCGAGGCCGGCGAGCTGGCCGGCGGCAGCGTCGACCTCGGCGGCGGCACCCTCTCGGACGACTTCAGCCAGTACTACCTGGGCGCCTACAGCCGTACGTCGACCAAGGGGGCCACCGCCTTCACCGGCTCCGGCGGCCTCGACGGCTACACCGGCGCCCTCGGTGACGCGCCCGGCAACCCGCTCGACGGGGCCGGTACCTACGGCGTCACCTCGGACGAGCTGCCCGCCGCCGCGTACCCGCAGTTCAAGAGCGCCGGCGCGGGCCGGTTCGCCGGGACCGTCAGCCCGTACGGCCCGTATTCCGGGTCCTACATGGCAGCGGCCCTGCACACCGACGACGCCTACAAGCGCCTGACCCGCACCATCGACCTCACCGGGGTCACCGCCGCCGACCAGCCGGCCCTGCGCGCCCGCCTGTTGTGGGACACCGAGCCCGGCTACGACCACGCGGTCGTCGAGGCCCACACCGTGGGCGCCGACGACTGGACGACCCTCCCGGAGGCCGGCGGTGCCACGAAGACGGCGGTACCGGCCGAGTGCGGGGCCGGGTTCCTGATCGGGGAGCACCCCTGGCTCAGGCACTACCTCACGCTCGCGGGCAACGCCTGCACCGCGACCGGCACCACCGGTTCGTGGCACAGCCTCACCGGCAGCTCCGGCGGCTGGCAGCAGGTGAGCTTCGATCTGAGCGCGTACGCCGGCAAGTCCGTCGAGATCTCGGTCAGCTACGTCACCGACCCGGGCAGCGGCGGGCACGGCGTCCTCGTCGACGACGCCTCGCTCGTGGTGGGCGGCACGGCGAAGGAGACCGAGGGCTTCGAGTCGTCCCTGGGCGCCTGGAAGGCGGCCGGACCGCCCGCGGGCAGCCCGGCGGTCCTGAAGGACTGGACGCGCACCGGAACGCTCTTCCAGACGTACGGAGCGGTCACCACCGCGGACACCGTTCTGCTCGGCTTCGGGCTGGAACAGGTGCCGTCGGCTGCCGACCGGGCGGCCCTGCTGAGGAAGGCCTTCGGCTCGCTCGACAGATGAGACAGCCGTATTCAACATGTGAGCGGGACCCCCACTCAACGGTGCGCGAAAGTGGCACTCATCAGGTGAGCCGACCCGCTCACGAACGAGTGAAAAGAGCGTCAACGAGCGGCGGCATTACGTAACAAAGAGCGGCAAAACAACCGCCGATCCGAGGTGGTCCGTACCCTACTGGCCGGTACGGACCGCCTGCCCTTTTATGCGGCATCTCGATGTCACCGCGGGGCCCCCGGAGGGGTAGGGTCGGGGGTGGTCGGGGACATCCCAAATACAGCTCGCCGGCACCGCATGGCCGGCGTACCAACGAGGAGATCGGTTCGTGACGATCCGCGTAGGCATCAACGGCTTCGGCCGTATCGGGCGTAACTACTTCCGCGCACTGCTGGAGCAGGGTGCCGACATCGAGGTTGTGGCTGTCAACGACCTGGGTGACACCGCGACCACCGCTCACCTGCTGAAGTACGACACCATCCTGGGCCGTCTGAAGCAGGAGGTGTCCCACACCGCCGACACCATCACCGTCGACGGCCACACCATCAAGGTGCTCTCCGAGCGCAACCCGGCCGACATCCCCTGGGGCGAGCTGGGCGTCGACATCGTCATCGAGTCGACCGGCATCTTCACGAAGAAGGCCGACGCCGAGAAGCACATCGCCGGCGGCGCCAAGAAGGTCCTCATCTCAGCTCCGGCCAAGGACGAGGACATCACCATCGTGATGGGCGTCAACCAGGACAAGTACGACGCGGCCAACCACCACGTCATCTCCAACGCCTCCTGCACCACCAACTGTGTGGCGCCGATGGCCAAGGTCCTCGACGAGAACTTCGGCATCGTCAAGGGCCTGATGACGACGGTCCACGCGTACACCAACGACCAGCGCATCCTGGACTTCCCGCACTCGGACCTGCGCCGTGCCCGCGCCGCCGCCGAGAACATCATCCCGACCACCACGGGCGCCGCCAAGGCCACCGCCCTGGTCCTCCCGCAGCTCAAGGGCAAGCTGGACGGCATCGCCATGCGCGTCCCGGTCCCGACCGGCTCGGCCACCGACCTGGTGGTGACCCTCCAGCGCGAGGTCACCAAGGACGAGGTCAACGCCGCGTTCAAGAAGGCCTCCGAGGACGGCGACCTCAAGGGCTACCTGTCCTACACCGAGGACCAGATCGTCTCCTCGGACATCGTCGGCGACCCGGCCTCCTGCACCTTCGACTCCTCCCTGACCATGGTCCAGGAGGGCAACTCGGTGAAGATCCTCGGTTGGTACGACAACGAGTGGGGCTACTCCAACCGCCTCGTGGACCTGACGGTCTTCGTCGGCAACCAGCTCTGATCGGCCGCAGCAGGCCGCTGATGCGTCACGCAGGGCTCGGGCAGCGCACCGTCGCGCTGCCCGAGCCCTGATGCGCGTGCAGGCCGCCCCGGCCGACCTGCGAAGATCGGCCCTCGTAGGAACAAGAGCCCTCAGGAGTCTCCTCTCATGAAGACCATCGACGAACTTCTCTCCGCGGGCGTGGACGGCAAGCGGGTCTTCGTCCGTGCCGACCTCAACGTCCCGCTCGCCGACGGCGTCATCACCGACGACGGCCGCATCCGCGCCGTTCTGCCCACCGTCAAGGCCCTGGCCGAGGCGGGCGCCAAGGTGGTCGTCGCCTCGCACCTGGGGCGTCCCAAGGGCGCCCCGGACCCCGCCTTCTCGCTGCTGCCCGCCGCCGAGCGGCTCGGTGAACTCCTCGGCGCGCCGGTCGCGTTCGCCCAGGACACCGTCGGCCCTGCCGCCCACGACGCCGTGAACGGCCTGCAGCCCGGCCAGGTCGCGGTCATCGAGAACCTGCGCTTCAACGCCGGTGAGACCTCCAAGGACGACACCGAGCGCGGTGAGTTCGCCGACCGGCTCGCGGCCCTCGCCGACGTGTACGTCGGTGACGGCTTCGGTGCGGTGCACCGCAAGCACGCCTCGGTCTACGACCTCCCGGCCCGGCTGCCGCACTACGCCGGCTACCTGATCGCCACCGAGGTCGGCGTCCTGAAGAAGCTCACCCAGGACGTCGAGCGCCCCTACGTCGTCGCGCTCGGCGGCGCCAAGGTTTCCGACAAGCTCGCCGTCATCGACGAGCTGATCGGCAAGGCCGACCGCCTCCTCATCGGCGGCGGCATGGCCTACACCTTCCTCAAGGCCAAGGGCTACGAGGTCGGCATCTCCCTCCTCCAGGCGGACCAGGTCCCGGCCGTCACCGAGTACATGGAGCGCGCGGAGAAGCAGGGCGTCGAGCTGCTGCTCCCCGTGGACGTCGTGGTCTCCCGGGAGTTCCCGGACCTGAAGGCCAAGGCCCCCACCGAGAACACCGTGGTCGACGCGGACAAGATCCCCGCAGACCAGGAGGGGCTGGACATCGGCCCCAGGACCCGAGAGCTGTACGCCTCGAAGCTCGCCGACGCCCGGACCGTCTTCTGGAACGGTCCCATGGGAGTCTTCGAGCACCCCGACTACGCCGAGGGCACCAAGGCGGTCGCCCAGGCCCTCGTCGAATCGGACGGCTTCACCGTCGTCGGTGGCGGTGACTCCGCCGCGGCCGTGCGTACGCTCGGCTTCGACGAGAACGCATTCGGCCACATCTCGACCGGTGGCGGCGCCTCCCTCGAATACCTCGAGGGCAAGACGCTCCCCGGCCTCGCCGCACTGGAGGACTGACCTCAATGGCTGCATCTAATTTTTCCGGGCGCACGCCGCTGATGGCGGGCAACTGGAAGATGAACCTCAACCACCTCGAGGCCATCGCGCACGTCCAGAAGCTCGCCTTCGCCCTGGCCGACAAGGACTACGAGGCCGTCGAGGTCGCCGTCCTGCCGCCCTTCACCGACCTGCGCTCCGTGCAGACCCTGGTCGACGGCGACAAGCTCAAGATCAAGTACGGTGCCCAGGACCTCTCGGCGCACGACTCCGGCGCCTACACGGGCGAGATCTCGGGTCCGATGCTGGCCAAGCTGAAGTGCACCTACGTGGCCATCGGGCACTCCGAGCGCCGCCAGTACCACAACGAGACCGACGAGGTCGTGAACGCCAAGGTCAAGGCCGCCTACAGGCACGGTCTGACCCCGATCATGTGCGTCGGCGAGGAGCTGGAGGTCCGCGAGGCGGGCAACCACGTCACCCACACCCTCGCCCAGGTCGAGGGCGGTCTGAAGGACCTCCCGGCCGAGCAGGCCGAGACCGTCGTGATCGCCTACGAGCCCGTCTGGGCCATCGGTACCGGCAAGGTCTGCGGCGCCGAGGACGCCCAGGAGGTCTGCGCCGCGATCCGTGCCAAGATCGCCGAGCTGTACTCCCAGGAGCTGGCCGACCAGGTCCGCATCCAGTACGGCGGCTCCGTGAAGTCGGGCAACGTCGCGGAGATCATGGCGCAGGCCGACATCGACGGCGCCCTGGTGGGCGGTGCCTCGCTGGACGCCGACGAGTTCGTCAAGATCGTGCGCTTCCGCGACCAGTGAGTATGCGCTAGACGCGATCCGTCGTACCCTGGCGGGGGCACAGCCGTCGTGCTGTGTCCCCGTCGTTTATCCGAATCCGAGGAAGTTGGTCCAGCCGTGGTTTTGGGGTTCTCGATCGCCCTGATCGTCTTCAGCCTGCTGCTGATGCTGCTGGTGCTGATGCACAAGGGGAAGGGCGGCGGCCTCTCCGACATGTTCGGTGGCGGCATGCAGTCGTCCGTCGGCGGCTCCTCGGTCGCCGAGCGCAACCTCGACCGCATCACCATCGTGATCGGTCTGCTCTGGTTCGCGTGCATCGTCGTCCTCGGCATCCTGATGAAGACGAACAGCTGATCGGCGTCTCGCAAGCACATACATTCCGTACGTAAGGCCCCATGTTCGGTACGCGCTCGTGAGCGCGGCCTATCATGGGGCTTGCGTCTAGATGTGGGGGCTGTAACTCCAATCACTGGACGCGCGTTGGGCCTTACGTAGACTGAGGCGCTCGCGGCGAAGCGGAACGCCGACTCGCTTCGCGGCACCATTACGCAGGGAGTTACACCGTGGCAAGTGGCAACGCGATCCGAGGAAGTCGGGTCGGGGCGGGGCCGATGGGCGAGGCCGAGCGCGGCGAGTCCGCGCCGCGTCTGCGCATCTCCTTCTGGTGCTCCAACGGGCACGAGACGCAGCCGAGCTTCGCCAGCGACGCGCAGGTGCCCGAGACCTGGGACTGCCCGCGCTGCGGCTTCCCGGCCGGCCAGGACCGGGACAACCCGCCGGACCCGCCGCGCACCGAGCCGTACAAGACGCACCTCGCGTACGTACGGGAGCGGCGCAGCGACGCGGACGGCGAGGCGATCCTCGCGGAGGCGCTCGCGAAACTGCGTGGCGAGATCTAGGACTTGTCATCGGCCGGGTGCCCCCAGGGTGCCTGGCCGAAGCCGTTCCTCCCCGCACGTCCGGCCGGCTGTCAGTGGCACCCCCTACGGTTTTCGTGAAGGCGTGAACCGCGAGGGGGAGTTGTGACGGGAGCCGAGGTGGCGAAGCCGGGTGCGCCGATGTGGCGCGGGGGATTCGGACGGTTGTGGAGTGCCGCGGTGCTCTCCAGCTTCGGTGACGCGCTGCGTACGGCCGCGCTCCCGCTGCTGGCCGCCTCGCTGACGGACGAGCCCCTGCTCATCGCGTCGGTCACCGCCTGCGGCTATCTGCCCTGGATCGTCTTCGGGCTGCTCGGCGGCGCCGTCGCCGACCGGGTGGACCAGCGGCGGGCCATGTGGACGGTGGACACGCTGCGGGGCCTCCTGGTCGCGGGCTTCGCGGTGGCCGTCGCGCTGGGGCAGGCCTCGATCGGTCTGCTGATCCTGCTGGCCTTCACCCTGACCACGCTCCAGACACTGTTCGACAACGCGTCGACCGCCCTGCTGCCCGCCCTGGTGGAGACCGAGGCCCTCGGCAGTGCGAACGCCCGGCTGATGACCGGACAGCGGATCGCCGGCGGACTGCTCGGCGCGCCCGCCGTGCCGCTGCTGATCGCAGCCGGGGCTGCCCTCCCCTTCGCCGTCGACGCGGCCACGTTCCTGGTGGCCGCCGCACTGGCCGCCAGCCTCCCGGTCACCCGGCGGGCGGCCGGCCCCGGTGCCGGCACCCTGCGCCGGGACATCGCCGACGGACTGCGCACGCTGTGGCGCGACGGCGCCCTGCGCGGACTCTGTGCCGCCACCGCCCTGTGCAACATCGGCATGGGCGCACTGCTCGCCACCCTGGTCGTCCTGGTCACCGGCTGGCTGGACGCGGGACCCGCTGGATTCGCGGCGGCGGGCACCGCCGTCACCCTGGGCAACCTGGCCGGAGGGCTGCTGAACCGCCGGCTGGTGGACCGCCTCGGCCGGACGGGCTCGGTCCTGCTCGCCGGCGCGGTGCAGACCGGGGCGCTCGTCGTCATGGGCACCGTGCGCAGCCTGGCCGTGCTGGTGGGGGCGCTCTTCGTCTTCGGGGTCATGGGCATGGTGTGGAACGTGAACACGACGACCCTGATGCAGGAGCGCAGCCCCGCCGGAACGCTCGGCCGGGTGGCCGCGGCCTTCCGGACCCTGGCCTGCGCCGGAGTGCCCTTGGGGGCCCTGCTGGGCGGCGCCGTCGCGACCGCCTGGGGCGTCAGCACCCCGCCTCTGCTCACGGCCGGATTCTTCGTTCTCGCCGTCATCGCGCTGATACCCGCGCGCAAGCCGGACGTACCTGTTGTTGCCCCGCAGGACGGCGCCGTAACAGCTCAGGGCCCCCACTGATCAACTAGGTTGGAACCGGCAGCGGGGAAGGTACGCGGCAGGACAGGTCGCAGGAAAGAAGGCTGAAGTCGGATATGAACGCAGACGGACGCACCAGGCTCAACCAGACGCCCGAGTGGACCGCTCTCACGAAGCACCGGGAGGAGCTGGCCGACACTCATCTGCGGGAGCTGTTCGCCGCCGACCCGGAGCGTGGCGCCGGGTACACCCTGCAGGTCGGCGACCTGTACATCGACTACTCGAAGCACCTGGTCACCGACGAGACGCTGCGGCTGCTGCGCGAGCTGGCCGCCGCCACGGACGTCTTCGGCCTGCGCGACGCCATGTTCCGCGGCGAGAAGATCAACGTCACCGAGAACCGGGCGGTGCTGCACACCGCGCTGCGCGCTGCGCGGGACGCGGTGGTCGAGGTCGACGGGGAGAACGTCGTCCCGGCCGTGCACGCCGTGCTGGACAAGATGAGCGGCTTCGCCGAGCGCGTGCGTTCGGGCGCGTGGACCGGCCACACCGGCAGGCGCATCAAGAACGTGATCAACATCGGCATCGGTGGCTCCGACCTGGGTCCCGCGATGGCCTATGAGGTGCTGCGCAGCTTCACCGACCGCGACCTCACCGTCCGCTTCGTCTCCAACGTGGACGGTGCCGACCTGCACGAGGCCACCCGCGGCCTGGACCCGGCCGAGACGCTGTTCATCATCGCCTCCAAGACCTTCACCACGATCGAGACGATCACCAACGCGACCTCTGCCCGGAAGTGGCTGCTGGACGCGCTCGGTGCCGAGTCCGCGGTGGCCAAGCACTTCGTGGCCCTGTCGACCAACACCGAGAAGGTCGCCGAGTTCGGCATCGACACGGCCAACATGTTCGAGTTCTGGGACTGGGTCGGTGGCCGCTATTCGTACGACTCCGCGATCGGCCTGTCCCTGATGATCGCCATCGGACCCGACCGGTTCCGGGAGATGCTCGACGGCTTCCGCCTGATCGACGACCACTTCCGGACCGCGCCCGCCGAGGACAACGTGCCCTTGCTCCTGGGCCTGTTGGGCATCTGGTACGACAACTTCCACGACGCCCAGTCGCACGCGGTGCTGCCGTACAGCCACTACCTGTCCAAGTTCACGGCGTACCTCCAGCAGCTGGACATGGAGTCCAACGGCAAGTACGTGGGGCGGGACGGCAAGCGGGTCGAATGGCAGACCGGGCCGGTGGTCTGGGGCACGCCCGGCACCAACGGGCAGCACGCCTACTACCAGTTGATCCACCAGGGCACCAAGCTGATCCCGGCGGACTTCATCGGCTTCGCCGAGCCGGTCGCCGAGCTGAGCGGTGAACTCAGGGCCCAGCACGACCTGCTGATGGCCAACTTCTTCGCCCAGACCCAGGCCCTCGCCTTCGGCAAGACGGCCGAGGAGGTCCGTGCGGAGGGCGTGTCCGAGGAGCTCGTCCCGCACAAGACGTTCCCGGGCAACCGGCCGACCACCACGATCCTCGCCCGCGAGCTGACCCCGTCCGTGCTCGGCCAGCTGGTCGCCCTCTACGAGCACAAGGTGTTCGTCCAGGGCGCGGTCTGGAACATCGACTCCTTCGACCAGTGGGGCGTGGAACTGGGCAAGGTCCTCGCCAAGCGCGTCGAACCGGCCCTGACCGAGGGCGCCGACGTGCCGGGCCTGGACGCCTCCACGAAGGCACTGGTCGCCAGGTACCGGGAGCTGCGCGGCCGTAGCTGACCCACACGCGAAAGCGCTGCCGCGGACATGCGGAACCGGGCTCAGGCCACCGCGCTCAGGGTGTCCGCCAGGCGGCGGCGTGCCGCCCGGGCCGCGGGGAGGGCGGCCAGGGCCGCGGCTCCCAGTACGGCGCCCGCGTCCAGCAGGAGCAGCAGGCTGGGCGAGGGCGACTCGGCGATGCCGGCGCCGATGCCGTTGGAGCTGCCCTGGGCGTCGATCAGCCGGTGCGCCAGCGGCAGCCCCAGGGCCGTGGCGGCGAGGACCGCGGCCAGGGCCGTGCAGGTCGTCGCCGTGACGGTGATCGCGGTGATCTGCCGAGGGGACATGCCGATCGCTCTGAGGGCGAGCATGTCCCGCTCGCCCTCCCGGACGCTTCCGCCGATCGCGGTGAGCAGCTCGACGAGCCCGATGAGGGCGAGCACGGCGATCAGCCCGGCGACGACCGCGCGCAGCGGGGACAGCCCGTCGGCCGGGTTGGTCATGGCGTGCACGTCCAGATGGCCGTTCCCGGCGGTGGTCAGGGCGGAGGCGACCCGCTGCGGGTCGGTGCCCGGGCGCAGCCGCAGCTGGTAGAAGGCCGGGGACAGCCGCGGGTCGTTCTCGCGCAGGGTGTCCAGGGAGGTCGTCACGACCCGGCCGGCGTTCTGCGGTTCGATGCTGCGGCCCACGATGTGCAGGATCTGCGGCTGCTCGCCCACCGTCATCCGCACCCAGTCGCCGACCCGCACATGCAGCAGGTCCAGCAGGCCCTGGCCGGCCACGGCCTCGTCCGGTCCGTGCGCGGCCCGGCCCTCGGCGAGGGTGCAGGGGTACGGCTGCGAGCGGGTGCCGAGGCCGCGCAGGGCGATCGTTCCGGTCTGACCGGGGACCAGCGCCGCGAGCTCGACGCCCGGATAGGCGGCGGTGACCTGGTCGTTCGCCGCCAGCAGGGCCCGTACGTCAGGGTCGCTCAGGTCGCCGTCCGAGCGGAGGGCGAGCGCCGTGGGCAGGCCCACCCGTTCCGGGCTGCCGTGGAAGCGGTCGATGGTGGTCCACGCGCTGAGCGCCACCACGATCAGCAGCAGCGGCAGCGTCAGCCGGGCCACACCGGCCAGCGACCGGCCGCGGCCCGCGAACGCCTTGTGGCAGCCCAGGACCAGCGCGGCCGGCAGCCGCAGCCCCAGGGCACGGCGGGCCAGGCCGGTCAGCCGGCCGCCCGCCGGAGCTGACGGGCGGGGCACCGGCACCGGGGGCACCCGGCCCGCCCGCCAGGCCGCGAGTCCCGTGGTCAGGCCGATGAACAGCACCGCTGCCACGGGCACGGCGGACAGCGTCACGGTGTGCCCCGGCAACCCCTGCCACACGCCCACGGCGTCGCCGAGCCGCCCCGGGATCCGGGTGCCGAGGCTCTCGGTCACCGCGGCCGCGGCCGCCGCACCCAGCATGGCGTACGCCAGGTGCTGGAGCAGGAAGATCCGTACGACCTGGCCCGGCGTGAAGCCGATCGCCTTCAGCACCGAGATGTCCCGCAGATGGCCGCGGATGCGGGTGCCGATCGCCCCGTGCACGGCGAATCCCGCGGCGACCAGGGCGCCGAGCCCGAAGAGGCCGAGCACCTGGCCGAGGAGCCGGTTCTCGCCCTGGGCGTCGGCCCGCGCCTGCTGCCAGGTGGAGACCTCGCCGACCGCGCCCGCGCCCAGCACGGTGACGGCACGCTGGACCGCGTAGTCCGTGTCGGAAGGGGCCTTCAGGCGCAGCCCGGTCACCTGGCCGCCGGGGGCCCGCACGGCGGACGGCAGTGCCCAGACGAGCCCCGGCTGGGCGCCCGGGCTGTAGCCGGGCTCCGCGCTGTCGGCGATGCCCTCGACGGTGAGGGTGCGGGCGGTACCGGGGAGGGTGAGGGTGTCGCCGGGCTCGGCCAGCAGGGCCCGGGCCAGGCGGGTCTCCAGGACCACGCCGTCCGGCCGCGCCGGGTCCAGCCAGTGGCCGGCGGTGAGCAGCGGGCGCCCGACGGAGGGCAGGTGCGGGGTGCCGCGCAGCTCCACGGCGGCGCGGGTGCCGCGGGAGGCGACGGTGGCGGCCTCGGTCCGGTAGGGGCCGGCGACGGACTCGACGCCGTCCAGCCGGGCGAGCCGGCGGGCGTCGGTGGAGGCGGCCGTGTGGATCCAGACGTGGGCCCCGCGTGCCTGGGTGAAGGTCCGCTGCCACGGGTTGGTGGCGTAGCCGAAGAGGGCGGCGGCCAGCAGCAGCGAGGCGACGATCCCGGCGGTGGCGAGCGTGATGAACAGCGCCTCGCCGCGGTGCGTGCGCAGATCGGAGTGGGCCCAGCGCAGGGTGGCTCGCACGGCTCAGTCCCCGGCCCCGCGCAGTCGGCGCGCCATCAGTCCCTCAGCTCCAGCACACCCGAGGTCCCGGGCCTGCGGGACGGGGAGCCGTCCAGTGCGGCGTCGTCGGCTATGCGGCCGTCGAAGAAGCTGATCACGCGGTCGGCGGCGCTGGCCAGCCGGGCATCGTGGGTGACGAGGACGATGCTCTGCCCGCGCCCGTGGAAGCGGGACAGCAGCCGCATCACCTCACGGGTGCCCTTGCTGTCGAGGCTGCCGGCGGGCTCGTCCGCGAGCAGCAGCGGCGGGTGGTTGACCAGGGCGCGGGCGAGTGCGACCCGCTGCTGTTCGCCGCCGGACAGCTCGCCCGGCATGCTGCGCTCCTTGCCCTCCAGGCCCAGCTCGGAAAGGAGTGTCTCGCGCTCGGCCCGGGCCCGCTTCGGCGGGACGCCGGCGAGCAGGGCGGGCAGCTCGACGTTGTCGGCGACCGACAGGTTCGACACCAGGTTGAAGAACTGGAAGACGATCCCGATGGCCTTCCTGCGCTCCACCGCCCAGCGCGCCTCGCTGAAGGAGTCCGTGCACCGGCCGTCGAGCCAGATGCTGCCCTCGTCCGGCCGCTGCAGGCCGCCGAGCAGGTGCAGCAGTGTGGACTTGCCGGCGCCGGACGGCCCGGTGATCGCCACGAACTCGCCCCGCTCGACACTCAGGCCGACCCCGCGGACGGCACGCGCGGGCGCGCCCTCGCCGTGGTGGGTCTTCACCAGACCCTCGGCGCGCAGCACAGGAGCGTGGGCGTCGCTCACTCCAGCTCCTCCAGTTCCTCCTGGCACCGCTCCAGCCAGTCGAGGTCGGCCTGCAGGTGCAGCATCGCGCCCTCTATGAGCAGATGGGCGATTCGGTTGTCCCGGTTCTCGGCCGCGGCCAGCTTCGACAGGTTGCGCATGGTGTTGAGGTACTGGCGCCGCTGCTTGTTGATGAGGGCGATCTGCTCGGCGAGACCGGTCTGCGGGGCGAGCGCGAGCTTCATGAAGAACTCGTCCCGGACCCGCGGCTCGTCCTCGGTCTCCTCGAACCAGGCGTGCAGCGCCTCGCGCCCGGCGTCGGTGAGGTGGTAGACCTTCTTGTTGGGCCGGCTGGACTGCTCGACGTCCTCGCCCTCGATCAGTCCCGACTTCTCGAGGCGGCCGAGGGTCACGTAGATCTGGCCGACGTTCGGCTGAGGGTACGCGGAGCCCAGCAGTAGCTCAAGGTCCTGCTTCAGCTCGTAGCCGTGGGCCGGGCCGCGTGCGAGGAGTGCCAGGAGGGGCAGACGCACTCGTGCTGTCCTCCTGTTCTCGTAATGTGCTCCAGGCCCTAGTATCGCCCATACCTAACAGGTATACATGGCCTCTGACCGTCGGGCGAGGGTGCTCGTGGCCGGGTGTACGTGTTCAGGGAGGAACCTATGCGGTGGATGCGCGCCGCCGGTAGGGGGCTCCTCGTTCTGGCCGTGGTCCTGACCGGGTACACGGCCTCGGGGGCGCACCCCGACGAGCGCGACCGCAGCGGTCCGCTCACCCTGGCCACCGCCGGTGACCTGACCGGCTACCTCGGTCCGCTCCTGGAGGGCTGGAACCGTACGCATCCCGCGGAGAAGGTCACCCTCGTCGAGCTGCCGGACTCCGCCGACGAGACCCACGCGCAGATGACCACCGACCTGCGCGGCGGCGACCGGGGCCGGTTCGACGTGCTCAACATCGACGTCAACTGGACCTCGGAGTTCGCGGCCGCCGGCTGGATCCGCCCGCTGCCGCGCGACCGCTTCCCGCTGAAGAGCTTCCTGCAGCCGGTCGTGGACACGGCCACGTACGACGGGCGGCTGTACGCCGTGCCGTACGTCACCAACGCCGGGCTGCTGCTGTACCGCAAGGACGTCCTCGCCGAGGAGGGCGTGCCGCCGCCGCGAACCTGGGCCGAGCTGGAGCACGATGCGAAGACCATCGCGCCGAAGTACGGCCTGGACGGCTACGCGGGCCAGTTCCTGTCCTACGAGGGCCTGACCGTCAACGCGGCCGAGGCCGTGTACTCGGCGGGCGGCTCCATCCTCGGCGACGAGGGCACCCGCGTCACCGTCGACTCGGACGCGGCCCGTGAGGGCATCGGCTTCCTCGCCCGCGGTCTGCGCGAGGGCTGGATCCCGAAGGCGGCGCTGACGTACAAGGAAGAGGAGTCCAAGCAGGCCTTCCAGGACGGCCGGCTGCTCTTCCTGCGCAACTGGCCCTACGCCTACGCCGTGGCCTCGGCCCCGGGGTCCAGGGTCGCCGGCCGGATCGGCGCCGTACCGCTGCCCGGGCCCGACGGGCCGGGCAAGAGCGTCCTCGGCGGCTCCAACCTGGCCGTCAACACCCACGCCCGGCACCCCGACTCGGCCGCACGCCTGATCGCGTACCTCACCAGCGAGGGCGTCCAGCGTCAGGTGCTCACCCGGGGTTCGCTGCCTCCGGTACGCGCCGCGCTCTACGAAGATCCCGCGCTCGTACGGAAGTTCCCCTATCTGCCGACCCTGCGCACGGCCGTCCTCACGGCCGAGCCGCGCCCCAAGAGCCCGCACTACGACCAGGTCAGCCTGGTGGTGCAGGCGGTCGTGCAGGACGCGCTGACCGGGCACGAGACGCCCGAGGCCGCCGTGCGACGACTCGCGCGCGAGCTGGCCGCCGTCTCCAACCGCTAGTTACTTGTTAGGTAACGCGGACATCTCATCTGGCTTTGGAATGCCCTGGGAAGTCCGTATTTGTGACCCCAACTCTCCAGTAGCCTTTGTTCTTTTCATTGACACCCTCGCGACACGCCTACCTAACATGCATGCATAACTGCTGCCCTTCACAGAGACAGGCCACAGGGTTGAACAGGCATCATTGGTGGCGTGACGCGGTGATCTACCAGGTCTACGTCCGCAGCTTCCTCGACAGCACCGGCGACGGCGTCGGCGATCTCGCCGGAGTCCGCGCGGGACTGCCGTACCTGAAGAAGCTCGGCGTCGACGGGATCTGGCTGAGCCCCTTCTACCCCTCGCCCCAGCACGACCACGGCTACGACGTCGCCGACTACTGCGGCGTCGACCCGCTCTTCGGCGACCTCGCCGAGTTCGACCTGCTGGTGGCGGCAGCCCGGCGGCTCGGCGTCAGGGTGCTCCTGGACATCGTCCCCAACCACTGCTCCAGCGAGCACCCGTGGTTCCGCGAGGCCCTCGCCGCCGGGCCCGGCAGCCCGGCCCGCGCCCGCTTCCACTTCGCCGACGGCCGTGGCCCGGACGGCAGCGAACCGCCCAACAACTGGCACGCCATGTTCGGCGGCCCGGCCTGGACCCGGGTCACGGAGGCGGACGGCCGCCCCGGCCAGTGGTACCTGCACATGTTCACGCCCGAACAGCCCGACTGGAACTGGCGCAACCCCGAGATCCCCGCCGAGTTCGACCGCGTCCTGCGCTTCTGGCTGGACCGTGGAGTGGACGGCTTCCGCATCGACGTCGCCGCCGGCCTCTACAAGCACCCCGCACTGCCCGACTCCGACGACCCGGAGGCCGACGCCCGCACCCGCGACTCGGTCAACCCGCTCGCCTGGAACCAGCCCGAGGTGCACGACGTGTGGCGGCACTGGCGCGCGGTGTGCGAGGAGTACACGGCACGCGACGGACGCGAACGGCTGCTGGTCGGCGAGGTCTCGGTCCCCACCGCCCGCGAACACGCCCGGTACGTCCGCCCGGACGAACTGCACCAGGCCTTCTTCTTCGACCTGCTCGGCGCGGCCTGGGACGCCGACGCCTTCCGCAAGGTCATCTCCGAGGCCATGCAGGACATAGCCGGCACGGGTTCCACCGTCACCTGGGTCCTCAACAACCACGACCAGGTCCGCACCGTCACCCGCTACGGCGAACCCGCCACCGAGGGCAGTGGTCTCGGCGCCGCCCGCGCCCGCGCCGCCGCGCTGCTGATGCTCGCGCTGCCCGGGGCCGCGTACATCTACCAGGGCGAGGAGCTGGGCCTGCCCGAGGTCGTCGACCTGCCCGACGACGTGCTCACCGACCCGATCTTCCACCGCACCGGGAGCCGCGCCCGCATCCGCGACGGCTGCCGGGTGCCCCTGCCCTGGTCCGGACAGGCCTCCCCGTTCGGCTTCACCTCCGGCGCCGAGAGCGCCAAGCCGTGGCTGCCGCAGCCCGAGTACTTCGCCGAGTACGCGACCGACCGCGCCCTCGCCGACACCCGCTCCTTCTGGCACCTGTACCGAGACGGTCTCCAGCTCCGGGCCTCGCTGCCCCAGCTGGGCGAGGGCGCGCTGCGCTGGCTGGACACACCGCCGGGCGTCCTCGCCTTCGTCCGCGGCGACGGCCTCGTCTGCGCCGTCAACTTCGGTACGTCCCCCACGCCCTCGCCGGTCTCCGGCACCCCCCTGTTGTCCAGCGGTCCCTGCACGGCCGGGGTGCTGCCCGGCTCGACGGCCGCCTGGTGGCTGAGCGACTCCGACCTCTGATCCTCCGTCAACTCACACCCCTCGAAGGGACATCAACGATGATGCGACGCCGTACCACCCTGCTCACCAGCTGCACCGCCCTCGCCCTGGCGCTCGGCGCGACCGCCTGCGGCGGCGGCCCGGTCACCGCGGGAGGTGGCGACAAGGCGCTCAGCGGCCAGACCGTCACCGTGGCCGGCGTCTGGTCCGGCAGCGAGCAGAAGAACTTCCAGAAGGTGCTCGACGCGTTCACCGCGAAGACCGGTGCCAAGACGCAGTTCGTCTCCACCGGCGACAACGTCTCCACGGTCGTCGGCAGCAAGATCGAGGGCGGCAACGCGCCCGACGTCGTGATGGTCCCGCAGGTCGGCGTGCTCCAGCAGTTCGCACAGAAGGGCTGGCTCAAGCCGCTGTCCCCGACCGCCGGGAAGACGGTCGACGCCGACTTCGCACCCGTGTGGAAGAAGTACGGCAGCGTCGGCGGCACCCTCTACGGCCTCTACTTCAAGGCCGCCCACAAGTCGACCGTCTGGTACAGCCCCGACGCCCTCGCCCAGGCCGGCGTCAAGCCGCCCAAGACCTACGACGAGATGCTCAAGGCCGGGCACACCGTCTCCGACTCCGGGCTCTCGGCCTTCGCCGTCGCAGGTCAGGACGGCTGGACGCTCACCGACTGGTTCGAGAACATCTACCTCTCCCAGGCCGGACCCGCGAAGTACGACGCCCTCGCCGCCCACAAGCTGAAGTGGACGGACTCCTCGGTCGTCACGGCGCTCACCACGCTCGGCAAGCTCTTCAAGGACAAGCAGCTGATCGCCGGCGGCCAGAAGGAGGCGCTGAACACCGACTTCCCCAGCTCCGTCGAGAAGGTCTTCGGGCCCAAGCCCGAGGCCGGCATGGTCTACGAGGGCGACTTCGTCGCCGGTGTGGCCCACGACCAGTTCCAGAAGACCATCGGCAAGGACGCGAACTTCTTCCCGTTCCCCGCGGTCGGCGGCGGCACGGCACCGGTGGTGAGCGGCGGCGACGCGGCCGTCGTCCTCAAGGACGGCAAGAACGCCAAGGCCGGCATGAAGCTCCTGGAGTACCTCGCCACCCCGGAGGCGGCGGCCGTGTGGGCGAAGGCGGGCGGCTTCCTGTCCCCGAACAAGAAGCTCGACCTCGCCTCCTACAGCGACGACGTCACCCGGGCCACCGCCAGGTCCCTCGTCTCGGCCGGGGACTCGGTCCGCTTCGACATGTCCGACCAGGCACCGGCCGCCTTCGGCGGCACCAAGGGCGCCGGTGAGTGGAAGCTGCTCCAGGACTTCCTGCGCGACCCCTCCGACCCGAAGGGCACCGCGGCGAAGCTGGAGTCCGCGGCGGCCAAGGCCTACCAGGGCTGAGCGGACCGATGACCCCCACCACACTCGCCGAGCGACAGGCGAACCCGCGGGCCGCAGGCGCGGCCCGCGGGCGCCGCGGTCGGCGCCGCGCCCGGACCGTCGCCCTGCTCTTCGTCTTCCCCGCCCTGCTCCTGCTCGGCGCCCTCGTCGTCTACCCGGTGCTGTTCTCCGTCGGCCGCAGCTTCTTCGACGCCTCCGGCACCCGGTTCGTCGGCGGCGACAACTACACCGAGATGTTCCGCGACCCGGCCACCCTGAAGGCCATCCGCAACACCACCATCTGGGTCGTCGTGGCCCCGGCCCTGCTCACCGGCCTCGGCCTGATCCTGGCCGTCCTGGTGGAGAAGGTGCGCTGGGCCACCGCCTTCAAGCTCCTGCTGTTCATGCCGATGGCCGTGTCCTTCCTCGCCGCCGGCATCATCTTCCGGCTCGCCTACGACGAGGACCCGGACAAGGGTGTCCTCGACGCCGCTGTCGTCTCCGTCCACGACGCCTTCACGGGGACCTCGTCGTACCCGACGGCCCGGGCGCGTGACGGGCACGGCCTCAGCCGGGGCCGGGACGGCTCCTACCTGACGGACGCGGGCCTGTCCCCGGGGCACTCGGTCGCCCTCGGCCTGGTGGGCGTACTGCCCAAGGACCTGCCGAAGGGCACCTCGCCCGCCTACCCGGCCGCGGCCCGCACGGCGGCAGCCGGCGAACTGCGCGGCGTGGTCTACCTGGACTTCACGCCCGGCGGCGGAGGGAAGCAGGGCAGGGTCGACCCGAAGGAGAGCGGCCTGCCCGGCATGAAGGTCGAGGCGCTGCGCGACGGAAAGACGGTCGCGAGCACCACGTCCGCCTCCGACGGCTCCTTCCGCTTCTCCGGGCTCGACCGGGGCTCGTACACCGTCAAGCTGCCCGCCTCGAACTTCGCCCCGCCCTACCAGGGAATCTCCTGGCTCGGCCCGACGCTCGTCACACCGGCCATCATCGGCGCGTACCTGTGGATCTGGACCGGCTTCGCGATGGTGCTGATCGGCGCGGGTCTGTCGGCCCTCCCGCGGGACGCGCTGGAAGCCGCCCGGATGGACGGCGCGAACGAGTGGCAGATCTTCCGCAGGATCACGGTCCCGCTGCTCGCCCCCGTGCTGACCGTCGTGTTCGTGACCCTCGTGATCAACGTGATGAAGGTCTTCGACCTCGTCTACATCATCGCGCCGGGACCGGTGCAGGAGGACGCCACCGTCCTCGCGACCCAGATGTGGCTGGTGTCCTTCGGCGGCGGCAACAACCAGGGCCTGGGCAGTGCCCTCGGCGTGCTGCTCCTGCTCCTGGTGATCCCCGCGATGGTCTTCAACGTCCGCCGCTTCCGAAGGAGCCAGCGATGAACTCGGCCATGAACACGGTCAGGCGCGGCCTGGGCAACAGTCTGGTCCAGGCGTTCCTCGTGGTGATCGGCCTGGTCTGGCTGACCCCGCTGGCGGGACTGTTCGTGTCGTCGATGCGGTCGGCCCAGGACACGGCGAAGGGTGGCTGGTGGACCGCCCTGGCGAGCCCCGGCCAGCTGTCCTTCGACAACTACTCGGCGCTGCTGAAGAACTCCGGGATGACCCAGGCGTTCTGGAACACCGTGCTGATCTCGGTGCCGGCGACCACCCTGGTCGTCGTCATCGCGGCGCTCGCCGGATACGCCTTCGCCTGGCTGGACTTCCCCGGCCGCGAACCGCTGTTCCTGCTGGTGGTGGCCCTGTTGGTGGTGCCGGTGCAGATCGGCCTGCTGCCGGTGGCCAAACTCTTCGGCCAGCTGGGCCTGTTCGGCACGATCCCCGGTGTGGTCCTCTTCCACGTCGCCTACGGTCTGCCGTTCGCGGTGTTCCTGCTGCGGAACTACTTCGCGGAGATGCCGAAGGAGATGCTGGAGGCCGCGCGCATGGACGGCGGCAGCGAATGGCGCATCTTCACCCGCCTGGTCCTGCCGGTGGGCCGTCCGGCCATCGCCAGCCTCGCCATCTTCCAGTTCCTGTGGGTCTGGAACGACATGCTGGTCGCCCTGCTCTTCGCCGACAGCTCGTCCCAGCCGCTGACGGTCGAACTCCAGTCCCAGATCCGCCAGTTCGGCAGCAACATCGACGTCCTGGCCCCGGGCGCGTTCCTGTCCCTGATCGTGCCGGTGGTGGTGTTCTTCGCCTTCCAGCGGCACTTCGTGCAGGGGGTGATGGCGGGGTCGGTGAAGTAGGGGTGGCGGCGCCGGGCGCCCCCACCCCCCGGTTCACGGCGAAGCCGGCGGGTACAGCGACCGCGGCAGCTGCGAAGCCGCAGCCGCGTCCAGCAGCCAAAGGGTGCGCTGCCTGCCGTACGCGCCCGCCGCCGGCGCCTGGACCTCGCCCGCGCCCGACAGGGCGATGGCCACGGCCTGGGCCTTGTCCTCGCCGGCCGCGAGCAGCCAGACCTCACGGGCCGAACGGATCGCCGGAAGGGTCAGTGAGACCCGGGTCGGCGGTGGCTTGGGGGCGCCGTGGACGCCGACCACCGTCCGCTCCGTCTCGCGCACCGCGGGCAGCTCCGGGAAGAGCGAGGCCACGTGGGTGTCCGGGCCGACGCCCAGCATCAGCACGTCGAAGGAGGGGACGGCACCGTGGTTCTCGGGGCCGGCCGCCTTCGCCAGTTCCGCCGCGTAGGCCTCCGCGGCCGCCTCGACGTCCGCACCGTGGGGCCCGTCGGAGGCGGGCATGGCGTGCACCCGCTCAGGGTCCACCGGTACGGCGTCCAGCAGGGCCTCGCGGGCCTGCGTGACATTGCGCTCCGGGTCGCCCTCGGGGAGGTAGCGCTCGTCGCCCCACCAGAGGTCGATCCGGCTCCAGTCGACGGCGTCCCGGGCAGGGGCCGCCGACAGCGCGGCCAGCAGGCCGTTGCCGTTGCGGCCGCCTGTGAGGACCACGGACGCGTGGCCCCGGGAGGCCTGCGCGTCCACGATCTTCGTGATCAGACGGGCCGCGGCGGCCTGCGCCATCAGTTCCTTGTCGCGGTGCACGACCAGCTGCGGGGTGCTCACTTCGCCACCGCTTTCTTCGCCGGAGCCTTCTTGGCGGCCGCCTTCTTCGCGGGCGCCGCGGCGGCCTCCGCCTCCGCCCCGGCCTCCGCCACCGGCTCCGCCGCTGCGGCCTCGGTGCCCGAGTTCAGTCGCTCCACGCCGTAGCGCAGCGCCGACGCGTAGGTGTCGTCCGGGTCCAGCCGGCGCAGCTCCTCCGCGATCAGCTCGGCGGTGTCCCGCCGCTTGAGCGCCACCGCGCGGGCCGGCTGGCCGTCGATCGCCAGGGTGGCCAGCGAGCCGTCGGCCCGGTCCAGGACGATCGGACCGCAGCTGGTGTCGATGCGGACGGCGGTCAGGCCCGGGCCCGCGGACAGCGAGCGCTTGACGGGGACGTCCAGCCGGTCCGCGAGCCACATCGCCAGCAGCTCACAGCTCGGGTTGAACTCCTCGCCCTCCACCTCGACGGCCTTCACCTCACAGACCACCTGGTCCAGGGCCGCCGCCAGCATCGAGCGCCACGGCGTGATCCGGGTCCAGGACAGATCGGTGTCGCCGGGCGTGTAGGCCGCGGCACGGGCGGACAGCTCCCGCACCGGCTGCTCGGCGGCGTAGCTGTCGGTGACCCGGCGCTGGGCGAGCGCGCCCAGCGGGTCCTTGGCCGGGTCGAGCGGGGCGTTCACCGGCCACCAGACGACGACCGGGGCGTCCGGCAGCAGCAGCGGCAGGACGACCGAGTCGGCATGGTCGGACACCTCGCCGTACAGCCGCAGCACCACCGTCTCGCCGGTGCCCGCGTCCGCGCCGACCCGCACCTCGGCGTCCAGCCGGGACGACGTACGGCCGCGCGGGGAGCGGGAGACGCGCTTGATGACCACCAGCGTGCGCGAGGGGTGCTCGCGCGAGGCGTCGTTGGCGGCCTTCAGGGCGTCGTAGGCGTTCTCCTCGTCGGTGACGATGACGAGGGTCAGGACCATGCCGACGGCCGGGGTGCCGATGGCCCGGCGGCCCTGTACGAGCGCCTTGTTGATCTCGCCGGCGGTGGTGCCGGTCAGGTCTATCTTCATGGCCGGCGCCAGCTCCGTCCGTCTCGTGCGAGCATCTCGTCCGCCTCGGCGGGGCCCCAGGTGCCCGACGGGTACTGCGCGGGCCTGCCGTGCTTGTCCCAGTACTGCTCGATCGGGTCGAGGATCTTCCAGGACAGCTCGACCTCCTCCGTGCGCGGGAAGAGGTTGGCGTCGCCCAGCAGGACGTCCAGGATCAGCCGCTCGTAGGCCTCCGGGCTGGACTCCGTGAAGGACTCGCCGTAGGCGAAGTCCATGGACACGTCCCGGATCTCCATCGAGGTGCCCGGCACTTTCGAGCCGAAGCGGACCGTGATGCCCTCGTCCGGCTGCACGCGGATGACGACCGCGTTCGAGCCCAGCTCCTCCGTCGCCGTGTGGTCGAAGGGGGAGTGCGGGGCCCGCTGGAAGACGACGGCGATCTCTGTGACCCGGCGGCCGAGACGCTTGCCGGTGCGCAGATAGAAGGGGACACCCGCCCAGCGGCGGTTGTCGATCTCCAGCTTCACGGCCGCGTAGGTGTCGGTCTTCGACTTCGGGTCGATGCCGTCCTCTTCGAGGTAGCCGATGACCTTCTCGCCGCCCTGCCAGCCCGCGGCGTACTGCCCGCGGACGGTGGCGCGGCCCAGGTCCTTCGGCAGCCGGACGGCGCCGAGCACCTTGGTCTTCTCGGCGGCCAGCGCGTCCGCGTCGAAGGAGGCGGGCTCCTCCATCGCGGTCAGCGCGAGCAGCTGGAGCAGGTGGTTCTGGATGACGTCACGGGCGGCGCCGATGCCGTCGTAGTAGCCGGCACGGCCGCCGACGCCGATGTCCTCGGCCATGGTGATCTGCACATGGTCCACGAAGGACCGGTTCCAGATCGGCTCGAACATCGTGTTGGCGAAGCGCAGCGCCAGTATGTTCTGGACGGTCTCCTTGCCGAGGTAGTGGTCGATCCGGAACACCTGGTCCGGCTCGAACACCTCGTGCACGACCTTGTTCAGCTCCTCGGCCGACTCCAGGTCGTGGCCGAACGGCTTCTCGATGACCGCGCGGCGCCAGGAACCGCCGGTCTGGTCGGTCAGGCCGTGCTTCTTCAGCTGCTGGATGACCACGGGGAAGGAGCGCGGCGGCACCGACAGGTAGAAGGCGAAGTTGCCGCCCGTGCCCTGTGCCTTGTCCAGCTCCTCGATGGTGGCGCGCAGCCGCTCGAACGCGTCGTCGTCGTCGAAGGTGCCCTGGACGAAGCGCATCCCCTGGATGAGCTGCTGCCAGACCTCCTCACGGAACGGCGTACGAGCGTGCGCCTTGACGGCGTCGTGGACCTCGGCCGCGAAGTCCTCGTTCTCCCACTCGCGGCGGGCGAAGCCCACCAGGGAGAAGCCCGGCGGAAGCAGACCCCGGTTCGCGAGGTCGTACACCGCGGGCATCAGCTTCTTGCGCGACAGGTCGCCCGTGACGCCGAAGATCACCAGGCCCGACGGCCCCGCGATACGCGGGAGCCGTCGGTCGGCGGGGTCACGAAGCGGGTTCGCTCCGGAACCAGCAAGGGGTGACAACTCAGCCCTCCGAGGGGGCGAGGCGCTTCAGCTCCGCCTCGGTCGACTTCAGCAGGTCGTTCCAGGACGCCGCGAACTTCTCGACGCCCTCGTCCTCCAGGACCTGGACCACGTCGTCGTACGAGATCCCGAGCTTCTCGAGCGCGTCGAGGTCGGCGCGGGCCTGCTCGTAGGTACCGGCGATGGTGTTGCCGGTGATCTCGCCGTGGTCCTCGGTGGCCTCCAGGGTGGCCTCCGGCATGGTGTTGACCGTGTTCGGCGCGACCAGGTCCGTCACGTACATCGTGTCCTGGTACGCCGGGTCCTTGACGCCGGTCGACGCCCACAGCGGCCGCTGCTTGTTGGCGCCCGCGTTCTCCAGCGCCTTCCAGCGGTCGGAGGAGAAGACCTCCTCGTACGCCTCGTAGGCGAGACGGGCGTTGGCCACGGCGGCCTTGCCGCGCAGCGCCTTGGCCTCGTCGGTGCCGAGCCCGTCCAGGCGCTTGTCGATCTCGGTGTCCACACGGGACACGAAGAAGGACGCCACGGAGTGGATCAGGGAGAGGTCGAGGCCCTTCTCGCGCGCCTTCTCCAGGCCCGTGATGAAGGCGTCCATGACCGCGCGGTAGCGCTCCAGGGAGAAGATCAGCGTGACGTTGACGCTGATCCCGTTGCCGATCGTCTCCGCGATCGCCGGCAGACCCGCCTTGGTGGCCGGGATCTTGATCAGGGTGTTCGGGCGGTCGACCAGCCAGGCGAGCTGCTTGGCCTCGGCGACGGTCGCCCGGGTGTTGTGGGCCAGGCGCGGGTCGACCTCGATGGAGACCCGGCCGTCCTGGCCTTCGGTGGCGTCGAAGACCGGGCGCAGGATGTCGGCGGCGTCCCGGACGTCCGCCGTGGTGATCATGCGGATGGCCTCGTCGACGGTGACCTTGCGGGCGGCGAGGTCCGACAGCTGCTGCTCGTAGCCGTCGCCGCCGCTGATCGCCTTCTGGAAGATCGTCGGGTTGGTGGTGACGCCCACGACGTGCTGCTGGTCGATCAGCTCGGCGAGGTTGCCGGACGTGATCCGCTTGCGCGACAGGTCGTCCAGCCAGATCGCGACGCCCTCCTCGGAGAGGCGCTTGAGTGCGTCTGTCATGGAATTACATCTCCTACGTGTCGTATATGAGCGTCAGCGCTGGGCGTCGGCGAGGGACTCGCGGGCCTTCGCGGCCACGTTCTCGGCAGTGAAGCCGAACTCGCGGAAGAGGACCTTGCCGTCCGCGGACGCACCGAAGTGCTCCAGGGAAACGATGCGGCCGGCGTCGCCGACGTACTTGTGCCAGGTGAGGCCGATGCCCGCCTCGACCGCGACACGTGCCTTCACCGACGGCGGCAGCACGGAGTCCCGGTACCCCCGGTCCTGCTCCTCGAACCACTCCACCGACGGCATCGACACGACCCGCGTCGGAACCCCGTCGGCCTGCAGCTGCTCGCGCGCCTCCACGGCCACGTGCACCTCGGAACCGGTGGCGATCAGGATCACCTGCGGCTCGCCGCCATCAGCCTCGAACAGGACGTAACCGCCACGCGCGGCGTTGTCGTCGGGCTCGTACACCGGCACGCCCTGGCGGGTCAGCGCGAGGCCGTGCGGGGCGCCCTTGCCGAACTCCTTGGTGTAGCGCTTGAGGATCTCGCGCCAGGCGATCGCGGTCTCGTTGGCGTCCGCCGGGCGGACGACGTTCAGACCGGGGATCGCGCGCAGCGAGGCCAGGTGCTCGATGGGCTGGTGCGTCGGGCCGTCCTCGCCCAGACCGATGGAGTCGTGCGTCCACACGTACGTCACCGGCAGGTGCATCAGGGCCGACAGACGCACCGCGTTGCGCATGTAGTCGGAGAAGACGAGGAACGTACCGCCGTAGACACGGGTGTTTCCGTGCAGGGTGATGCCGTTCATCTCCGCGGCCATGGAGTGCTCGCGGATGCCGAAGTGGATGGTGCGGCCGTACGGGTCTGCCTCCGGCAGCGGGTTGTCCGCCGGCAGGAACGAGCTGTCCTTGTCGATGGTCGTGTTGTTCGACCCGGCGAGGTCGGCGGAGCCGCCCCACAGCTCGGGGACGACCGCGCCCAGCGCCTGCAGCACCTTGCCGGAGGCGGCACGCGTCGCGACGCCCTTGCCCGGCTCGAAGACCGGGAGCTTCTCCTCCCAGCCGGTGGGCAGCTCGCCCGCGCTGATCCGGTCGAACTCGGCCGCGCGCTCGGCGTTGTTGTCGCGCCAGAGCTGGAAGGACTTGTCCCACTCGGCCTTGGCCTCGCGGCCGCGCTCCACGGCCTTGCGGGTGTGGCCCAGCACCTCGTCGGAGACCTCGAAGGACTGCTCCGGGTCGAAGCCGAGGACACGCTTGGTGGCCGCGACCTCGTCGTCGCCGAGCGCCGAGCCGTGCGCGGCCTCGGTGTTCTGCGCGTTCGGAGCGGGCCAGGCGATGATCGAGCGCATCGCGATGAAGGACGGCCTGTCCGTGACCTGCTTCGCGGCCTCGATCGCGTTGTAGATGGCGTGCGGGTCGAGGTCGCCGTCCGGCTTCGGGGCGATCCGCTGCACGTGCCAGCCGTAGGCCTCGTACCGCTTGACCGTGTCCTCGGAGACGGCCGTCTCCGTGTCGCCCTCGATCGAGATGTGGTTGTCGTCCCACAGCAGGATCAGGTTGCCGAGCTTCTGGTGACCGGCGAGCGAGGACGCCTCGGCGGAGATGCCCTCCTGCAGGCAGCCGTCACCGGCGATGCAGTAGATGAAGTGGTCGAACGGGGACTCGCCCTGCGGGGCGTCCGGGTCGAACAGACCGCGCTCGTAGCGGGCGGCCATGGCCATGCCCACCGCGTTGGCGACACCCTGGCCCAGCGGGCCCGTGGTGGTCTCGACGCCCTTGGTGTGCCCGTACTCCGGGTGGCCCGGGGTCTTCGAGCCCCAGGTGCGGAAGGCCTTCAGATCGTCCAGCTCCAGGCCGAAGCCGGCCAGGTAGAGCTGCGTGTAGAGGGTCAGGGACGAGTGGCCGGCGGACAGCACGAAGCGGTCGCGGGCGACCCACTCCGGGTCGGCGGGGTCGTGCCGCATCACCTTCTGGAAGAGGGTGTACGCGGCCGGAGCCAGGCTCATCGCCGTACCGGGATGGCCGTTGCCGACCTTCTGTACGGCGTCGGCGGCCAGGACGCGAGCGGTGTCCACGGCCCGCTGGTCGAGCTCGGTCCACTCAAGGTCTGTGGTGGTCGGCTTGATGCTCACCCTGGGTCAGGGCTCCTCTCCACATGTCGGTCGCCGGTCTTCGGGGCATGCGCCCACCCGGCCGCCGGTGCACTTCTGCCCACCGGCCGATGTTGAGCCTACCCCCGTAAGGACGTGCATTTTTTCGAGTGATTCCAGACTGCCGGGACTCTCGGAGATCCGCCTCCCGACTGGCCGAGGACGCATTCGGCACATGAATACGGAGCCGCTCATCTGACTGCTCAATCGAGCCCAACGACCCCTCTGATGCGCCACCCGCCAACACGACCCCACCCCCGCGAAAGCAGAGGTATGGGCAACGTCTAAAGTGGCGTGGTACGCGCGAGCCTTTACCCCGACTTCACACGGGGAGGCTTGCTGGGATGTCTCTGTCAGGGGTGTGCGTGACGGCCGTCGAATCCCGGCCTGGGGGCACCTCCCAGGCCGTCAAGGCCCTGGGGGAGGGTGCGCTCGGGACGAGCCAAAGCCCGGTTCACCGGCCGTTCGGGGCCCGTGTCAAGGCGTTCGTGGCTCTGACCAAGCCGCGGATCATCGAGCTGCTGCTCATCACCACCGTTCCGGTGATGTTCCTGGCACAGCAGGGTGTACCCGACCTGAAGCTGGTGCTGCTCACCTGCATCGGCGGCTACCTCTCCGCGGGCGGCGCCAACGCGCTGAACATGTACATCGACCGGGACATCGACGCCCTGATGGACCGCACCTCGCAGCGCCCGCTGGTGACCGGCATGGTCAGCCCGCTCGAGTGCCTGGTCTTCGGCATCGCCCTCGCGGTCGTCTCGACGCTGCTGTTCGGGTTGACCGTCAACTGGCTGAGCGCCTGGCTGTCACTCGGAGCGCTCCTCTTCTACGTCGTCGTCTACACGATGATTCTCAAGCGGCGTACGTCGCAGAACATCGTGTGGGGCGGTATCGCCGGCTGCCTGCCGGTGCTGATCGGCTGGTCCTCGGTCACCAATTCGATGTCCTGGGCGCCGGTCATCCTCTTCCTCGTCATGTTCTTCTGGACGCCGCCGCACTACTGGCCGCTGTCCATGAAGGTCAAGGAGGACTACGCGCGCGTGGGCGTGCCGATGCTCCCGGTCGTCGCCTCCAACAAGGTGGTCGCCCGGCAGATCGTCGTCTACAGCTGGGTGATGGTCGCCGTCTCCCTGCTGCTGACCCCGCTCGGCTACACCGGCTGGTTCTACACCCTGGTCGCCCTCGCGGCCGGCGGCTTCTGGCTGTGGGAGGCGCACGGGCTGCAGAACCGGGCGAAGGCCGAGGTGACCGGCGCCAAGCTCAAGGAGATGCGCCTCTTCCACTGGTCGATCACCTATGTGTCGATCCTCTTCGTCGCGGTCGCGGTGGACCCCTTCCTGCGCTGACGGACCGCCGTACGGCACAGGTCACAGGGCCCTGCTCTCGCCAGCTGATCTACCCGTGAGTAGCATCCTGGCCATGGCAGACACGCAGCAGGTTGACCCGAAGGCCGAGCGCATCGCGGCCCGGCTCGCGAAGCAGATCAGCGCCTTCTCCAAGGCCCACGGCGGCGCCGAGGGCCAGGTCGCCCACATCGGCGAGCGCGGCGCCCGGATCGTCCTCGTGGGCGAGGACGGCGGATGGGGCGACCTGGTGGCCCCCAGCACCGAGATCGCCGAGCAGGCGGTGCAGCAGGCGGGCATCACGGTCCACGAGTCCTTCGACGGCGAGTTCGCGGCGAAGGTGAAGACGGGGCCGTACGAGTGGAAGCGCATGGCGGGCATCCAGGTGGGCGGCTCGGCCAACAGCTGAACAGCTGTCAAAAAGGGGCACGGGGCCGCACCGGCCTGCGGCTTCGCCGTGTGGGCGCGAGCGGCCACGAATCACTCGCGGGCGCCCGGCATCGTGTACGCCCGAACCGAACCGCGACCTCGAACCCCGTTCACCCGTTAGGACGTGTAAGACCACGTCCCACGGGGAGTCCGGATGATCGAAACGCCGTCCCTCGTGGACCAGTACTGCCACGGCGTACTGAGAACGGAACTGGGCCTCGGCACCTTCGAGGCCCAGCTCGCACGCACCGAGGGCCCGCCCGCCCCGGGCACCACCCTCTTCGACACCCAGACGGGTTTCGCCGTGCGGCGCTGGTGCCCGCCCCTCCTCGGGCTGGAACCCCACTGCCCGCCCGCCCACTACCTCGCCCAACGCCGTGAGCTCGGCACGCTGGAAGCCGGCCGCAGGCTGCTGCGGGGCAGCGGGATCACCACCTACCTCGTGGACACGGGCCTGCCCGGCGACCTCACCGGCCCTGCCGAGATGGCCTCCGCCGGCGACGCCGAGGCCCGCGAGATCGTCCGGCTCGAGCTGCTCGCGGAGCAGGTCGCCGACACCTCCGGCACGGTCGAGTCCTTTCTCGCCAACCTCGCCGAGTCGGTGCACGGAGCCGCCGCGAACGCCGTCGCCTTCACCTCCGTCGCGGGCGTACGGCACGGCCTCGCGCTCGCGCCGGAACCGCCGGGACCGGGCGAGGTGCGCGGCGCGGCGGGGCGTTGGCTGGCCGGGCGGCGGGTCGGCGGGGAGCTGACCGATCCGGTGCTGCTGCGGCACCTGCTGTGGATCGCGGTCGCCTCGGGACGGCCCCTGCAGCTGCACTCCGGGCTCGGCGAGCCGGGCTCGCGCATCGACCGCACCGACCCGGTCCTGCTCACCGACTTCGTCCGGGCCACGGCCGGGCTCGGCACGGATCTGATCCTGCTGCACAGCTACCCGTACCACCGCCACACCGCCCATCTGGCCGGCGTCTTCCCGCACGTCTACGCCGACTCGGGCGCGGCCCTCGTCCGCACCGGTGCCCGTGCCGCCACGGTCCTCGCCGAGATCCTGGAGCTGGCCCCGTTCGGCAAGATCCTGTTCTCCAGCGGCGCCCACGGCCTGCCCGAGCTGCACGTCGTGGGGGCGCGGCTGTTCCGCGAGGCGCTGGGCCGGGTGCTGGGCGGCTGGGTGGCCGAGGGCGCGTGGTCGCTGGAGGACGCGCAGCGGGTGGCCCGGATGGTCGCGGCGGACAACGCGCGGCGGGTGTACGGGCTGGGGTGAGCCGTACAGACTGAGGGGGTGGACACCGAGACGTTACTGGCCCGCTTCCTCCGTGAACTGACGTCACTGAGTCCTGTCGCCGTCTGGGCGCACGGTTCGCTCGCCGCGGGCGACTACCAGGAGGGCCGCAGCGACCTCGATCTGATCGCGGTGCTGCCTCACTCCGTGGCCCCGCGCGTCGTATGGAGGGTCGCGGTGGTGCATGCCCGCATGCGTGCCCACCCCCTCGCCGCCCGGATGCACTGCACCTATCTGACCCCGGACACCGTGGACGACGCCGCCCGCCGCCATCTGACGTGGGCGCACGAACAGCTGTTCAAGCGGCCGGTCACCCCGGTGACCCGGCGGGAGCTGCACACCTTCGGGCGGGTGCTGCACGGGCGCGGGCCCGCCGGGCTGCTGCCGCCGGTGCCGGACCGGGAGCTCGGCGACTTCGTCGTACGGGACCAGCGGGACTTCTGGCGGCCCGCCGTCGACAACGTCCCGCTGTGGACGCGGGACGTGTGGGTCGACCTGGGGATGATCACCTTCGCCCGGGCCACCGTCACCGCGCGCGACGGCCGGCTGATCTCCAAGCGCGAGGCCCTGGACCTGCTGCCCGGCCTGGGCGCACCCGTCGAGGTCGTCGAGGACATCCGCCGACGCCGCTACGGCGACCGGGTCCCGCCCACCGAGGAGTGGACGGCTCGGCGGGCCCGGCTGACCCGGGACTACCTGGGGCCGGCGATCGAGGCGTTCACGGATTCGTACGCCTGAGCGGGGAGACCGGACGTCGCACCGGGACGTTCCCGCAGCGACAGCAGGACGCGCAGGACACCGATCCACACCAGGCACGAGCCGAACATGTGCAGACCGACGAGCACCTCGGGCAGGTGCGTGAAGTACTGGACGTAGCCGATCACACCCTGCGAGAGCAGGATCAGGAACAGCTCGCGGGTGCGGTCCAGGGGGCCCTTGGGGGCGTCGACCGCCTTGAGCACGAACCACAGGGCGAAGGTGAGGGTCACCACGATCCAGGCGAGCACGGCGTGCAGCTTGCTGACCGTCTCCCAGTCGATCGGGATCCGGTTGATCTCCTTGGAGTCGCCCGCGTGCGGCCCGGCGCCGGTCACCACCGTGCCGACCGCGATGAGCAGCACGGACGCGGCCACCAGGAACCAGACCAGTTGCTGCACGGCCTTGCCGACCAGCGGCCGCGGCGCCGCGTCCCCCTCGCGGGTGCGCTGCCACATCACGGTGGCGACGGTGATCAGGCCCGTCGAGAGCAGGAAGTGCGCGGCGACCGTGTAGGGGTTCAGGCCCACCAGGACCACGATGCCGCCGAGCACCGCGTTGCCCATGACCACCCAGAACTGCGTCCAGCCGAGCCGGGTGAGGCTGCGCCGGTACGGCTTCTCGGAGCGTGCCGCGATGATCGCCCAGCCGATGGCGGCGCACAGCACGTACGTCAGCATCCGGTTGCCGAACTCGATGGCACCGTGGAAGCCCATCGCGCTGGTGGTGGTCAGCGAGTCCTCGGTGCACGTGGGCCAGGTCGGGCAGCCCAGGCCCGAGCCGGTCAGGCGTACGGCACCGCCGGTGACGACGATGACGACCGACATCACGAGCGCGGCGAGCGCCGCCCGCCGGACCGTCCGGGGATCCGGGGTCCAGCGTGCGGCGATGAGGGCGAGCGGGTTGCGCAGGGCCGCTACGGCGTCGGCGCGGGTCAGCTTTGGCACGTGCACCATCGTAGGCCGCCGCTTGTGCACGCTTTCACGAGGGTCCCGTCCCGCGACTACTCCCAGCGGAAGAAACGCCCGGCCGCCGCGAGCCCCACGACCGCCCACACCGCGAGGATGCCCAGGTCGCCCCACGGCATCCCGGCACCGTGCTGGAGCACGTCCCGCAGGCCGTCCGAGAGGGCCGAGATGGGCAGCAGGCCGAGGACGTGCTGACCGGCCGAGCCGAACTTGTCCAGCGGCACGATCACGCCGCCGCCGACGAGCAGCAGCAGGAAGACCAGGTTGGCGGCGGCCAGCGTCGCCTCCGCCTTGAGGGTGCCCGCCATCAGCAGGCCGAGCCCCGAGAAGGCGGCCGTACCGAGGACCAGCAGGAGCACGACGGCGAGTGGGCCGCCCTGCGGGGACCAGCCCAGCGCGAAGGCGATCACCGTCAGCAGGATCACCTGGAGGACCTCGGTGACCAGGACGGACGCCGTCTTCGCCGTCATCAGGCCCCAGCGCGGCAACGGGGAGGAGGCGAGCCGCTTCAGCACGCCGTAGCGGCGCTCGAAGCCGGTCGCGATGGCCTGCCCGGTGAACGCCGTCGACATCACGGCGAGGGCCAGGATGCCCGGGGCGAGGAAGTCCACCGCCTTGCCCTTGCCGGTGTCGACGACGTCCACGGAGCTGAAGAGCACCAGCAGCAGGGTCGGGATCACGACCGTCAGCAGCAGCTGCTCGCCGTTGCGCAGCAGCATCTTCGTCTCCAGCGCCGCCTGGGCCGCGATCATGCGGGGGAGGGGCGCCGCACCCGGCTTCGGGGCGTACGTACCGGTCGCGGTCGTCACGAGCGCAGCTCCTTGCCTGTGAGCTCCAGGCTGTGCGTTTCCGGGGGACAACCCCCGGACCCCCGGCCGATCTCGGCGTGACCCGGACTCATGAGCGCAGCTCCTTGCCTGTGAGCTCCAGAAAAACGTCTTCCAAAGTGTGCCGTTCGACCGAGATCCGGTCCGGCATCACCCCGTGCTGGGCGCACCACGAGGTCACCGTGGCCAGCAGCTGCGGGTCGACCTTGCCGACGACCCGGTAGCTGCCCGGGGTCAGCTCGGCGGCCGTGCAGTCGGCCGGGAGCGCCTTGAGCAGGGAGGCCACGTCGAGGCCGGGACGGCCGGTGAAGCGCAGGGTGTTCTCGGCGCCGCCCTTGCACAGCTCCTCCGGGGAGCCCTGGGCTATGACCCGGCCGCCGTCGATGATCGCGACGTCGTCGGCGAGCTGCTCGGCCTCGTCCATGTAGTGCGTGGTGAGGATCACGGAGACGCCGTCGGCGCGCAGGTCCTTGACCAGGTCCCAGGTGGCGCGGCGGGCCTGCGGGTCGAGGCCGGCGGTCGGCTCGTCCAGGAAGACCAGCTCCGGGCGTCCGACGACGGCCATGGCGAGCGCCAGGCGCTGCTGCTGGCCGCCGGACAGCCGCCGGTAGCTCGTGCGGCCGCACGAGCCGAGCCCGAGGCGCTCCATCAGTGCGTCCACGTCCAGCGGCTGCGCGTGCAGCCTGGCCACGTGGCGCAGCATCTCGTCCGCCCGGGCGCCGGAGTACACGCCCCCGGACTGGAGCATCACGCCGATCCGCGGACGCAGCTCGGCGGCCTGCCGCACCGGGTCGAGGCCCAGGACGCGCACCGTGCCGGAATCCGGCCTCCGGTACCCCTCGCAGGTCTCGATCGTGGTCGTCTTCCCCGCCCCGTTGGGGCCGAGTACGGCGGTCACCCCCGCCTGGGCCGCCAGGTCGAGGCCGTTCACCGCGGTCTTCGTGCCGTACCGCTTCACCAGGGCCCGGACCTCGATGAGCGGGTGCGGCGCGAAGCGTCTCGTCGAGGAGTGGTGGTCGGGAGACGGGCGGGCGGGCTCACTTCGCATGGGTCCAGAGTCTAGGGAGGCGCCGCACCGCTCAGGTGCGGGGGTGCGGGAACTCCTCCTCACGGGGGCGGTGAAGGGCCAGCCACCGCTCGGCGTAGGCCACCGCGTCCGCCACCGGGAACAGCCGGGCGTCGGCCGCGCCGACCCGGCCGCGTACGACGGGACGGTCCCGTTCGAAGTCGTGGCCCAGCTCGTCGAAGCGGTCCGAGGTGATCGACACCTCGGTCACCGTCTCCCAGCCCCCGCCCGGTGCCGGCCGGCCGACCGGCACCAGCGGGGACGGTATGCGGTACTCGGCCAGGTGGAAGCTGGTGCAGGCGTCGTAGCCCGCGCCGAGCAGCAGGACCCGGGCGCCCAGCCGCTCCAGCCGGGCCAGCGGACTGCGCTCGCCCAGCCGGCAGTCGGGGGCGTGAGCGTCGACGATCTCCGCGGCGCGGGGCCCGAGCGCGGCGAAGGAGGTCTGCGGGTGGGCGCTGCGCAGGGCACCCGGCCAGGTGCGGACGGTCTCCGGGATCACCCCGACCCCGCGCGACGGGGTGATCAGCGGGTCGTAGGCGGGCATCGTGGCCCGGATCCTGTCCCACCACTCGTCGGGCACCGGAGGATTGCCCCACACGGCCGGGTCGGACAGGTCGCCCGACTGGGTGGGCACGACGAGTGTGCCGGCTGGTCCGAGCGCGTCGAGGAGTCCCTGGACGGCCGCGACGGCGCCTCCGTTGACCCAGCCGAGGGAACTCAGCGAGGAATGCACGAGGAGGGTCTCGCCGGTCTCGACGCCCAGCAGACGCAGCTGCGTGGAAACCGTGTCGCGAGTGACAAGAGGGCCGGTCGGAGGGGGTGTGGGCATGGTTCGGGAGTCTTCCCGACGGGCGTGCGGGACGCCACCTCTTTGCTGTTCCGGCCCTGCTCGGCCGATCACCGGGCGGTCGGTGAATGATCGATCAGAAGATCATTTCCGCAGGTCAGATTAGGTATGCCTAAGTGACGCAGGGCACCGCCCGATGATCCGGACCGCGCTTGTCAGGCTCTGAAGAATTACGCAACAATGGCGTTGTGAAAAACGTCGGTGAGGCTCGGGAGACCCCGATGGGTACCCCGCAGGAGGAGCTCGCGACCGGAGAGCGCTCCACGCGCAACCGGGTCGCGCGGTCCATCCTGGACCACGGCCCGTCGACCGTCACCGAACTCGCCGGGCGCCTGGGCCTGACCCAGGCGGCCGTACGGCGGCACCTGGACGCGCTGGTCGCGGACGACGTCGTGGAGGCGCGCGAGCAGCGGGTGTACGGCACGCGCACGCGCGGTCGGCCCGCGAAGGTCTTTGCGCTGACGGACTGCGGCCGGGACGCCTTCGACCAGTCGTACGACAAGCTCGCCGCCGACGCCCTGCGCTGGATCGCGGAGCGGGAGGGCGGGGCCGAGGCGGTCGCCGCCTTCGCCCGCGCCCGGATCGCCGCCCAGGCGGGCGCGTACCGCAAGGCGATCGAGAGCGTCAGCCCCGACGAGCGCACCGAAGCGCTGGCCAAGGCCCTGAGCGTGGACGGGTACGCTGCTACGGCGCGCAGCGCACCGGTCGGCGAGCAGCTGTGCCAGCACCACTGCCCGGTCGCCCACGTGGCGGAACAGTTCCCGCAGCTGTGCGAGGCGGAGACGGAGATCTTCGCCGAGCTGCTCGGGACCCACGTCCAGCGACTGGCGACGATCGCGCACGGCGACGGCGTCTGCACGACGTTCATCCCCAAGATTTCCAAGACCAGCGACAACGCATCTGCAAGCACGGCCGGGAGGAACCCCGCATGACTCTCCCCACGGAGACTGCCCACCCCGAACTCGAGGGTCTGGGCAAGTACGAATACGGTTGGGCCGACTCCGACGAGGCCGGCGCCTCTGCGAAGCGTGGTCTGAACGAGGACGTGGTCCGGGACATCTCGGCGAAGAAGTCCGAGCCGGAGTGGATGACCAAGCTCCGCCTCAAGGGCCTGCGCCTCTTCGAGAAGAAGCCCATGCCGAACTGGGGCTCGGACCTCTCGGGCATCGACTTCGACAACATCAAGTACTTCGTGCGCTCCACGGAGAAGCAGGCGGAGTCCTGGGAGGACCTGCCCGAGGACATCAAGAACACCTACGACAAGCTGGGCATCCCGGAGGCCGAGAAGCAGCGCCTCGTCGCCGGTGTCGCCGCCCAGTACGAGTCGGAGGTCGTCTACCACCAGATCCGCGAGGACCTGGAGGAGCAGGGCGTCATCTTCCTCGACACCGACACCGCTCTGAAGGAGCACCCGGAGCTCTTCAAGGAGTACTTCGGCACGGTCATCCCGGTCGGTGACAACAAGTTCGCCTCCCTGAACACCGCCGTGTGGTCGGGCGGCTCCTTCATCTACGTCCCGCCGGGCGTCCACGTGGAGATCCCGCTCCAGGCCTACTTCCGTATCAACACGGAGAACATGGGCCAGTTCGAGCGGACCCTGATCATCGTCGACGAGGGTGCCTACGTGCACTACGTCGAGGGCTGCACCGCCCCGATCTACAAGTCGGACTCGCTGCACTCCGCGGTCGTCGAGATCATCGTCAAGAAGAACGCCCGCTGCCGCTACACGACCATCCAGAACTGGTCGAACAACGTCTACAACCTGGTCACCAAGCGCGCCGTGGCGTACGAGGGCGCGACCATGGAGTGGATCGACGGCAACATCGGCTCCAAGGTGACGATGAAGTACCCGGCCGTCTACCTGATGGGCGAGCACGCCAAGGGCGAGACCCTGTCCATCGCCTTCGCGGGCGAGGGCCAGCACCAGGACGCCGGTTCCAAGATGGTCCACATGGCGCCGAACACCTCGTCCAACATCGTCTCCAAGTCGGTGGCGCGCGGTGGCGGCCGTACCTCATACCGCGGCCTGGTCGAGATCGGCGAGGGCGCCGCCGGCTCCAAGTCGAACGTGCTCTGCGACGCGCTGCTGGTCGACACGATCTCCCGCTCCGACACCTACCCCTACGTGGACGTCCGCGAGGACGACGTGTCCATGGGCCACGAGGCGACGGTCTCCAAGGTCTCCGAGGACCAGCTCTTCTACCTGATGAGCCGCGGTCTGACCGAGTTCGAGGCGATGGCGATGATCGTGCGCGGCTTCGTCGAGCCGATCGCCAAGGAACTGCCGATGGAGTACGCGCTGGAGCTCAACCGGCTGATCGAGCTGCAGATGGAGGGCTCGGTCGGTTGATCACCGGCCCGTAGTCCCCGTCAAGCCACTTACGCAAGAAAGCGAGCATTACGACAGCCATGGCTGAGGCTCAGAACTCCCCCAAGCCCTCGACTCCGCTCGGGCAGGGGGGATCCCCACCGTTGGGCTCGACCACCGCGGGCCAGATCGCGGTGGCCGCCGAGTCGACCGTCGCCACGCGCATGAGCGCGCCCCCGTCCTTCGACGTCGCGGACTTCCCGGTCCCGCACGGCCGCGAGGAGGAGTGGCGGTTCACCCCGCTGGAGCGCCTGCGCGGGCTGCACGACGGCACCGCCGTCGCGAACGGCGAGGGCGTGAAGGTCACCGTCGAGGCCCCCGAGGGCGTCACCGTCGAGACCGTCGGCCGCGACGACGCGCGCGTCGGCAAGGCGGGCACCCCGGTGGACCGCGTGGCCGCCCAGGCGTTCTCGGCGTTCGAGCAGGCCGGCGTGGTCACCGTCCCCAAGGAGACCGTGCTCGCCGAGCCGATCCGCATCGCCGTGCACGGTGCGGGCGGGGTCGCCTTCGGCCACCAGGTCGTCGAGCTGGGCGCCTTCGCCGAGGCCGTCGTCGTCATCGACCACACCGGTGACGCGGTGCTCGCCGCCAACGTCGACTACATCCTGGGCGACGGCGCCAAGCTGACCGTCGTCTCCGTCCAGGACTGGGACGACAAGGCCGTGCACGTGGCCCAGCACAACGCCCTGATCGGCCGCGACGCGTCCTTCAAGTCGGTCGTCGTGACCTTCGGCGGCGACCTGGTCCGCCTGCACCCGCGCGTCAGCTACGCGGGCACCGGAGGCGAGGCCGAGCTGCTCGGCCTGTACTTCACCGACGCCGGGCAGCACCAGGAGCACCGCCTCCTGGTCGACCACAACACCCCGCACTGCAAGTCGAACGTCGTCTACAAGGGCGCGCTCCAGGGCGACGCGGCGCACGCGGTGTGGATCGGTGACGTGCTCATCGAGGCCAAGGCCGAGGGCACCGACACCTACGAGATGAACCGCAACCTGGTGCTGACCGACGGCGCGCGGGTCGACTCGGTGCCGAACCTGGAGATCGAGACCGGCGAGATCGTCGGCGCCGGCCACGCCTCCGCGACCGGCCGCTTCGACGACGAGCAGCTCTTCTACCTGATGGCCCGCGGCATTCCGGAGCACGAGGCCCGCCGTCTCGTCGTCCGCGGCTTCTTCGCCGGGCTGGTCCAGCAGATCGGTGTCCCGGACATCGAGGAGCGCCTGCTGGCGAAGATCGAGGAGGAGCTGGAGGCTTCGGTCGCATGACCTTCGTACGCGCCTGTGGGCTGAGCGAGCTGGCCGAGGACACCCCGAAGCGGGTGGAACTCGACGGCACGCCCGTGTCCATCGTGCAGACCGAGGGCGAGGTCTTCGCGATCCACGACATCTGCTCCCACGCGAACGTCTCGCTCTCCGAGGGCGAGGTGGAGGACTGTCAGATCGAGTGCTGGCTGCACGGCTCCAGCTTCGACCTCCGCACCGGCAAGCCGTCCGGCCTTCCCGCGACGCGCCCCGTCCCCGTTTACCCCGTAAAGATCGAAGGGGACGACGTGCTCGTCTCCCTCACCCAGGAGTCCTGAGGCACCCATGGCAACGCTTGAAATCCGAGACCTGCACGTCACCGTCGAGGCCGACAACGCCACGAAGGAGATCCTCAAGGGCGTCGACCTCACCGTGAAGCAGGGCGAGACGCACGCCATCATGGGCCCCAACGGCTCCGGCAAGTCGACCCTCGCCTACTCGCTCGCGGGTCACCCGAAGTACACGATCACCGGCGGCACCGTGCTGCTCGACGGCGAGGACGTCCTGGAGATGTCCGTCGACGAGCGCGCCCGCGCGGGCCTGTTCCTGGCGATGCAGTACCCCGTCGAGGTCCCCGGCGTCTCGGTCTCCAACTTCCTGCGCACCTCCGCCACCGCCGTCCGCGGCGAGGCCCCCAAGCTGCGCACCTGGGTGAAGGAGGTCAAGGAGGCCATGGAGCGCCTCAACATGGACCCGTCCTTCGCCGAGCGCAACGTCAACGAGGGCTTCTCCGGCGGTGAGAAGAAGCGCCACGAGATCCTCCAGCTCGAGCTGCTCAAGCCGAAGGTCGCGATCCTCGACGAGACCGACTCCGGCCTCGACGTCGACGCGCTCCGCATCGTCTCCGAGGGCGTCAACCGCGTCCGCGAGACCGGCGAGGTCGGCACCCTGCTGATCACGCACTACACGCGCATCCTGCGCTACATCAAGCCCGACTTCGTCCACGTCTTCTCCGCCGGCCGGATCGTCGAGTCCGGCGGCGCCGAGCTTGCCGACAAGCTGGAGGACGAGGGCTACGAGGCATACACGAAGGGTGGCGTATCCGCGTGACACAGCTGCCGGGCCTCCTCGACACCGAGGCGATCCGCAAGGACTTCCCCGTCCTGGACCGACTGATCCACGACGGCAAGAAGCTCGTGTACCTGGACAACGCGGCGACCTCGCAGAAGCCGCGCCAGGTGCTGGACGCCCTGAGCGAGTACTACGAGCGCTACAACGCCAACGTCCACCGCGGTGTGCATGTGCTCGCCGAGGAGGCCACGGCGCTGTACGAGGGCGCGCGCGACAAGGTCGCGGCGTTCGTCAACGCGCCGAGCCGCGACGAGGTGATCTTCACCAAGAACGCCTCCGAGTCGCTGAACCTCGTGGCGAACATGCTGGGCTGGGCCGACGAGCCCTACCGCGTGGACCACGAGACCGAGATCGTCATCACGGAGATGGAGCACCACTCCAACATCGTGCCGTGGCAGCTGCTGGCGCAGCGCACGGGCGCGAAGCTGAAGTGGTTCGGCCTCACCGACGACGGCCGGCTGGACCTGTCCAACATCGACGAGATCATCACCGAGAAGACGAAGATCGTCTCCTTCGTGCTGGTGTCGAACATCCTGGGCACGGTCAACCCGGTCGACGCGATAGTCCGTCGCGCCCAGGAGGTCGGTGCGCTGGTCTGCATCGACGCCTCGCAGGCCGCCCCGCACATGCCGCTGGACGTGCAGGCCCTGCAGGCCGACTTCGTGGCCTTCACCGGCCACAAGATGTGCGGCCCGACCGGCATCGGCGTTCTCTGGGGCCGCCAGGAGCTGCTGGAGGACCTGCCTCCCTTCCTGGGCGGTGGCGAGATGATCGAGACGGTGTCGATGCACTCCTCGACGTACGCCCCGGCTCCGCACAAGTTCGAGGCGGGCACGCCCCCGATCGCCCAGGCGGTCGGTCTCGGTGCCGCGATCGACTATCTGGACTCGATCGGCATGGAGAAGATCCTCGCCCACGAGCACGCGCTCACCGAGTACGCGGTGAAGCGCCTGGCAGAGGTCCCGGACCTGCGGATCATCGGCCCGACCACGGCCGAGGACCGCGGGGCGGCGATCTCGTTCACGCTGGGCGACATCCACCCGCACGACGTGGGCCAGGTTCTCGACGAGCAGGGCATCGCGGTCCGCGTCGGCCACCACTGCGCGCGGCCCGTCTGCCTCCGCTACGGAATTCCTGCGACCACGCGAGCGTCGTTCTATCTGTACTCCACGCCGGCCGAGATCGACGCACTGGTCGACGGCCTGGAGCACGTACGGAACTTCTTCGGCTGAAGGGCGTGCTGAAAAGGTGAAGCTGGACTCCATGTACCAGGAAGTCATCCTGGACCACTACAAGAACCCGCACGGGCGTGGTCTGAGGGATGGCGACGCCGAGGTGCACCATGTGAACCCGACGTGCGGCGACGAGATCACCCTTCGCGTGAAGTACGACGGAACCACGATCAGGGACGTCTCGTACGAGGGCCAGGGCTGCTCCATCAGCCAGGCCTCGGCCTCCGTGCTGAACGAGCTCCTCGTCGGCAAGGAACTGGCCGACGCGCAGAAGATCCAGGAGACCTTCCTGGAGCTGATGCAGTCCAAGGGGAAGCTCGAGCCCGACGACACGATGGAGGAGGTGCTGGAGGACGCGGTCGCGTTCGCCGGTGTCTCCAAGTACCCGGCCCGGGTCAAGTGCGCCCTCCTCAGCTGGATGGCGTGGAAGGACGCGACGGCCCAGGCCCTGGGCGGGGCCGACGCCGAAAGGAAGACGGCATGAGCGACACCGTGGAGACGAAGCCGGCCTCGGAGGAGGAACTCCGCGAGGCCCTGTACGACGTCGTGGACCCCGAGCTGGGCATCGACGTCGTCAACCTCGGCCTGATCTACGGCATCCACATCGACGACGCGAACATCGCGACGATCGACATGACCCTGACCTCGGCGGCCTGCCCGCTGACCGATGTCATCGAGGACCAGGCCAAGTCCGCCACCGACGGCCTGGTGAACGAGCTGCGCATCAACTGGGTCTGGATGCCCCCGTGGGGCCCCGACAAGATCACGGACGACGGCCGGGAGCAGCTTCGGGCGCTCGGGTTCAACGTCTGAGACAAGCGCGTACGTGAAGCGGCGGCACCTGCGGGGTGCCGCCGCTTTCGTGTGTTCAGGCGAGCCCGTCCACCAGCAGGAACGCCGAGTCGGCCCGGTACAGGTCGGTGTTCTGGTACGGGTCCAGCCTCAGCTGGAAGTTCTGGTGGCGCAGGAAGCGGCCCGGGTAGTTGACCGACTCCAGCATGGTCGCGCCGGTGAAGGGCGATGTGCGGGGGCAGAACGTGGCGTCCTGCTCGAACAGGCGGGAGCCGTCGTCGTGTTCGGCTCGCAGGAGGAAGTTGCGGTGGCGCAGGTAGCCGCCGTCCGCCGTGGCGAAGGAGTAACAGCGGGCGTCGGACAGGCCCTTGACGAGTTCGAAGGTTGCGGCGCGGCGGGCGGCGGGTGAGCCGGCCGGATCGAGCTTCACGTAGTCGCCGACGACGTGCCAGTAGCGGTCGGGGTAGTTCAGGGCGCGGACGGAGCGCCGGTCGGTGGTCGGCTTCGGGGAACTTCCCTGGTGGACGGGGGACTTGCGGGGGGCGGGCTTCGAGCCGGCCGGTCGGGTGGGTGCGGGGGACCCGGTCGTGGCGGGCGAAGCCGAGGCCATGCTCGTCCTGCCCTTCGGCGCGGCGGGCGTACTCGCCGAAGGGGAGGAGAAGGTGAGCAGGCCGGGGCCGCTGTCCGTGGAGGCTCCGGCCGCAGGCCGGGCGGCCCGCGGCTCGCGGGTCTGGCCGGTCACGGCTGTCGCCGTCACACAGGCCGCGATGGTGGCCACGACAAGTGCGCCTGCCAGCCAGAGTCTTCGGGTGCCGGGGGCCCGGGAGGAGTCCGGGTTCCAGCCGTTCTCCCAGGACTGGCGCTGCGGGGGGTGGGGGGTGTTCTCAGGCATGCGGTTCTCCACCGCCGCCCGGGGCGGCGGCCGGGGTGTGTGTGGGTGAGGTGGGTGAAGCGTGAAGACGAAGTGGTGCCGAGGGGCTGCACATTAGTGGAGCGCGGTGCCGTGGTGAGCGGTTTCTATGAAACTGAAACTTTCTCGTTGTGTACGGCCGTACACAACGCTGGGTACGCTTGTCCTCATGGGATACCTGTTGCTCGCCGGCGCCATCGCCGCCGAGGTCGCCGCCACGACGGCGATGAAGTACAGCGAGGGCTTCAGCAGGCTCGGGCCCTCGCTCGTGACGGCTCTGGGCTACCTCGTCTCCTTCGCGCTGCTCGCCCGGACGCTGAAGACCGTGTCGATCGGCACGGCGTACGCGATCTGGGCCGGGGTGGGCACCGCGACCATCGCCGTCATCGGCCTGATGCTCTTCGGGGAGGGGCTGAGCGTGACCAAGGCCGCCGGGATCCTGCTGATCGTCGGGGGAGTGGTGGTGCTGAACCTGGGCGGGGCGCACTGATGCCCCGCCGCTACGACCCCGAGCGGCGGCAGCGGATCATCGACGCGGCGATCCGGGTCGTGGGGGACAAGGGCATCGCCGGGCTGAGCCACCGCACGGTCGCCGCCGAGGCGGACGTGCCGCTCGGCTCCACGACCTACCACTTCGCCACCCTGGACGACCTCCTGGTGGCCGCCCTGTGCCAGGCCAACGAGGGCTTCGCCAAGGTGCTCGACGCCAGTGAGGTGCTGGCCGACGCCGACGGTGATCTCGCGGCGGGCCTCGCCCGGATCCTCGGCGAGTGGCTGGGCGGCGACCGGCCGGGCGTCGAGCTGGAGTACGAGCTGTATCTCGCGGCCCTCAGGCGCCCCGCGCTGCGTCCCGTCGCCGCCCAGTGGACCGAGGAGACGGCCGCGCGGCTCGGCGCACGCACCGATCCGGTGACGGCGCGGGCGCTGCTCGCGCTGATGGACGGAATCTGTCTGCAGGTGCTGCTGACGGGCGGTTCGTACGACGAGGAGTACGCGCGCGAGGTGCTGAAGCGGGTGATTCCCTGATCACCCGCGTATTCAGCGGTCGAACGAAGACTTCCGGAAAACCGTGAACTCTCCGATGCCCATCGGGGAACAGGAGGTGACACGCACTCACCGACGAATCAGGGGGAGCCTTGTGAGCGGACCACCGCCGTCCACGATACGGACGGAGGACGACGCGGACGTGGTCGCGCAGTCGCTGGAGCAGCCGGAGCTGTTCGCCCTGCTCTACGACCGCTACGCCCCCGACATCCACCGCTACGCGGCTCGCCGCCTGGGCGACGCCGCTGCCGACGACATCACTGCCGACACCTTCCTGGTCGCGTTCCGGATCCGGTCCCGCTACGACCCTACGCGCCCCAACGCGCGTCCCTGGCTGTACGGCATCGCCGGAAACCTCATCGGCAAGCAGCGCCGCGCCGAGGTGCGGGCGCTCAGGGCACTCGCCCGCACCGGCCACGACCCGGTCGCCGCGTCCTGGGGCGAGTCCTGGGTCGAGGACACCGACAGCCGGATCGCGGCGCAGGGCCCGCTGGCCGGCGCCCTCGCCGGGCTGTCGGCGCCCGACCGGCACGTCCTGCTGCTCGTCGCCTGGGCCGAACTCACGTACCAGGAGGTCGCGGAGGCATTGGACATACCGGTGGGCACAGTTCGCTCGCGGCTCAACCGGGCGCGACGCAAGGTACGTACGGCGCTGGGCGCCGATCCCGCATTCGTGACCGACGCGGCGGAGGTGGCGTAGCTATGGACGAGATGACCGAGGTGCGTGAGCTGCGCGCCCACGCGCCGGTGCCCGACCGGGCCCGGCTCGCGCCGGGACGGGCGCGGCTCACCGAGGCCGCGCGGGCCGGGGAGCTGCGCCGCGCGTTGTGGCGACGGCGGGAGTTCGTGATCGTCGCGGTCGTGGCCGCGGTGACGGCCGTCGCCGTCACCGCCACCCTGCTGGTGGGCGGGACGGGCACGGGACGCAAGGTGCGGCCCGCGGCCACGCCGAGCGTGCGCTTCAAGGGGGTGAGCGCCGCCGAGTTCCTGCGGCAGGCTGCCGACGCGGTCGAGGCACAGCCGGACGGCTCCGTCCCGACGGCGAAGCAGTGGATCTACACCAAGTCGGCGCAGGAGCCCGAGGACAAGTCCCACAGCTTCCCGGGCGAGCAGGAGGTCTGGATGCGCTACGACGGCTCCGCCAGGGCCTCCCGGATGCGGGACGAACCGCTCCACATCGCCAAGCTGCACCTGGAGAACGGCGGCGAGGGCGACGACCGCTCGCCGCGCGAGATGTACCGGGTCCTCGTCGCCCTGCCGGCCGACGGCGAGGGGGCGCTGAAGGCGCTCCGTGCGCAGAACGCCATCGCCGACAGCAAGGGAGTCTCCCAGGCGCGCAACGACTACGTCGAGATCAGCGTCCTGCTGTCGGCCGACGTGATGCCGGCCAAGGGCCTGGCCTCTCTCTACCGCGCCCTCGCGCTCGTGCCGGGCGGGAAGGTCGTCGGCCACCTCGTCGAGACCGCCGCCGGACGCCGGGTGATCGCCCTGGACTACGGCCGCGAGGACAACCCCAAGACCGGTGGGTCGATGCGTGACCAGTGGCTGATCGACCCGAATACCTACCGGATCGTCGGCATGCGGCTGGTAGGCGGCGGCAAGGTCATGGGCGGCAACTCGGTCGTCACGACGGCTGTGGTGGACCGGGCGGGCGACCGCGGCTGACCACCCGCGATCCCGGGCGGCCCGCACCACAGGGGAGTGCGGGCCGCCCGGGACCCGTCCCGGCGGGAGAGACACCGCAGAGACGATTCCGCCCGGCACATGAGACGCCCTGGGCACGGGTTCGCCCGCACGACCTCCCCCACGTTAGGTTTCCTACATGACCGACACTGCTTCCCGCACCACCGGCGCCGTCGCCGCCGGCCTCGCCACCCTCGCCTCCGACGGCACCGTTCTCGACACCTGGTTCCCGGCCCCCGAGCTCGTCGCCGAGCCCGGCCCCGCCGGCACCGAGCGGCTCTCCGCCGAGCAGGCCGTGGAGCTGCTCGGCAGCGGCGCCGCCGCGGCGATCGGCCCGGACGCCCGCCGGGGCGTCGAGGTGGTCGCGGTCCGTACGGTCATCGCCTCCCTCGACGACAAGCCGCTCGACGCGCACGACGTCTACCTGCGCCTCCACCTGCTCTCGCACCGCCTGGTCAAGCCGCACGGCCAGAACCTGGAGGGCATCTTCGGGCACCTCGCCAACGTCGCCTGGACCTCGCTCGGCCCGGTCGCCGTGGACGACGTCGAGAAGGTGCGGCTGAACGCCCGCGCCGAGGGCCAGCACCTCCAGGTGACCTCGATCGACAAGTTCCCGCGCATGACGGACTACGTCGCCCCCAAGGGTGTCCGTATCGCCGACGCCGACCGGGTCCGGCTCGGCGCGCACCTCGCCGAGGGCACCACGGTCATGCACGAGGGCTTCGTGAACTTCAACGCCGGCACGCTCGGTACCTCCATGGTCGAGGGCCGTATCTCCGCGGGGGTCGTGGTCGGCAACGGTTCGGACATCGGCGGCGGCGCCTCCACGATGGGCACGCTGTCCGGCGGCGGCAACGTGATCATCTCCATCGGCGAGCGCTGCCTGATCGGCGCCGAGGCGGGTGTCGGCATCGCGCTGGGAGACGAGTGCGTGATCGAGGCCGGCCTGTACGTCACCGCGGGCACCCGGGTGACGATGCCCGACGGCCAGATCGTCAAGGCCCGCGAGCTCAACGGCGCCTCCAACATCCTCTTCCGCCGCAACTCGGTCACCGGTGTCGTCGAGGCCCGTCCGAACAACGCGGTCTGGGGCGGTCTGAACGACATCCTGCACAGCCACAACTGACGCAGACGACAGGAACGGGAGACGGCGGCCGCGGATGCGGCCGCCGTCGCTGTTCGTGTGTGTCCGTCACAGGCCCATGGAGATCGCCAGCCGGGTCAGCTCGGCCGTGCTGTTGATGTCGAGCTTGGCCCGGATGCGGCGCAGGTAGGCGTCGACCGTGTGCTTGGAGAGTCCCATGTGGCGGGCGGTCTGCAGGTAGGTGCGGCCGGCCGCGATGTGCCGCAGGGTCTCCCGCTCACGCGGAGCCAGCTCGGGGGCGGGGGCTTCGGCGATGGTCGTGGTGAGAGTGGGGCTCATGGGATTTCCTTCGGCGGGTCGACTCGGTCGTCGCTGCTCGCGTCCTCGGAAGCAGTGGGCAATTGTCCGAATCTCGGCTTTTCGCCCTCTTTCTTCGAGTTTGGGATGGTGACGTCATGGCCGTGTCCGCCGACTGTCACAGCCGTGTCACGAGCCCGCCCAGAGCGTTTGCCAGCGCCGTGAAGTCCTCCTCGCGCAGTCCGAGCCGCGGATCGACGTGGTGCAGCAGCGCAGGTCCGGGGTGGTGGGCCGCCGTGTAGGCGGTGTCCTCCGGGCTCTGCTCGTCGTCCACCCAGACGAAGGGGCGCCCCGCCGCGTACGCCACGATCGCCGCCGTCTTCCAGTGGACCCCGTCCGGCCGCTCGGCGAACAGATCGGCGCCGAAGTCGACGTACGGCAGCTCGGGCAGGCCGACGACCGGCGCGATCCAGCGGTTGGCCTCCGCCATCCAGGCCGTCGCCCAGCACAGGCCGTAGCCGAGCGACAGCAGCGCCGGGCCGTGGGACGGGTTCAGCCAGATCCGCGGGGGGTGGCCCGGGCGCAGGGACGCCCTGATCGTCGTGTATCCCCGGGGCGGCGTTCCGGCTTGGCCGCGTACGGGTTGAGGGGGCCGTCGACGTCCAGGAACAGCAGGGGGCGGGTCATGGGGGCACCGTACGGCGGCGGGGCCGGGTGATCTTCTGATTTTTCTGGGGCGGGCAGGCATAGCGGCGGGCCGCCCCGCACGTCACATGGGGTACAGGGTCCGGACAGCAGGTCGGCCCGGGGGAAGAGAAGGTGACGATGGATGCCCAAGCGCAGGAGAGTTTTCGACAGTTCGTGGCCGGCAGGTCCTCGGCGCTGCTGAAGACGGCCGTCCTGCTGAGCGGCGGCGATCAGCACGCGGCGGAGGATCTGCTGCAGAACGCGCTGGTCAAGGCGGCCGGGCGGTGGCAGCGGATCGACGAACCGGAGGCGTACGTACGGCGGATCCTCTACCGGCAGCAGGTCAGCCGCTGGCGGCTGAAGTGGCGGCGCCGGGAGGTCACGGTCGCCGAGCTGCCGGAGGCCGCCGCGGCCCCGGACGCGTCCGGCACCGCCGAGCTGCGGCTCGTGCTGCGCACCGCCCTGTCCCGGCTCACCGCCCGCCAGCGCACCGTGCTGGTGCTGCGCTACTTCGAGGACCTGCCCGAGGCCGACGTGGCCCGGCTGCTCGGCTGCTCCGTCGGCACCGTACGGTCCACCACCCACCGCTCCCTGGCCCGGCTGCGCACCCTCGCGCCCGAGCTGGCCGCGCTCGGCCCGGACGGCGACGACCAGCGGCCGTCCCGTGACTTCTCGCCCGTGGAGGTGCGTCCGTGAACGTCGAAGAACTGGTGCGCGACTCCCTGAAGGAGATGGCGGGACGGACGCAGCCCGCGTCCGCGAACCTCGCCGACCGGGTGTTCGTGCTGCGCCGCACGCGTCGTACCCGCCGGATCGCCGTGGTCGCCGCGTCCGCCGCGGCCGTGGTCGCCGTCGCCGTGGGTGTGCCGCTGCTGGACGCCGGCGGCCGGGACGTACGGCCCGCGGCCGTCTCCGACGGCCGGGTCGTGGCCCACCCCGACCAGTCGCCGCCGCGCGACCTGATCGGCGCCGGGGACACCGTCATGGCCGGGTACCGCACGGTGAAGACCGTGAAGCTGGCGAACAAGGACTGGATCTACACCCCGACCTACCGGCTGCTGGATCCCGGGTCCGGCACCTACAAGAAGGACGACCGCTGGTCCTTCGTGACCGTCGCGCCGGGCGCGCGCACGGCCGCCGTGCTGGAGCGCGAGCTGCCCGCCACCCGGGTGGGGCTGCTCGACCTGGCCAGCGGCGAGGTCAAGCGGTGGATCCCGGTGCCACAGGGGGCCGGCGGAGCCGCATTCTCGCCGGACGGGACCAAGCTGGCCGTCACCACCTACGCCAAGAACCCCGACCGCGCCTTCTGGAGCGCCAAGGTCGACGTCAACAACAAGATGGAGCCGCAAGGGGTGCCCAGCCGGACCGGGTTCACCCTGATCGACGTCGCCTCGGGTACGGGTCGGTGGCACAAGCTGCCCTTCTGGAAGGACAAATATGGGATGGGCGACAACGCACGCACGGATCTGGAGTTCAGTCACGACGGGAAGTACCTCTGGGAACCCATGAGCCAGAAGCCGTTCCGCCAGTACCACGCCTTCGACGGCACCGACGTCCGGACGCCCGCAGCGGAGAAGTACGTGTCGCCCTACGTCGACGCCGGCCTCTCGCCCGACGGGAAGTACGCGGCTGGTGACTTCGCCGGGCACGGCAAGGTGATCGCCTCCGCCATCGTCGACCCCGTCACCGGCAAGATGATCACCAAGGTTCCCGGTCAGCAGCTGCTGGCCTGGGCCGACGGCAAGCGGCTGATCGCCTGGGGCATCGGCGGCGACGGCAACGAGTTCCACCAGCGGCTGGTCCTCGTCACCGTGGGCAGCGACAAGGTGCAGCCGATCAGCGGCTTCCGCTCGCCGAAGTTCGAGGGCGCCGGCCGCTGGGAACCGCTGTTCACGACCCGCTGACCAGTTCCTCGTACCGTGCCAGCAGCCCGTCGGCCGTCTCCCGGCCGGCGGGCAGCAGCGGTGCCCGCACCGGGCCCGCGGGCAGGCCGAGTTCACCGAGGAGCGCCTTGGCGGTGACCGTGCCGGGCAGGCCCGCGCCCATCATCGCCTCGATCAACGGCATGGCCCGCAGCTGGAGTTCGGTCGCGCGGGCCGTGTCGCCCGCGTCGAACGCGTCGAGGACGGCCGCGATGTGGCCGGGCACGGCGTTGGCGACCGTGCTCACGCACCCGGCCGCACCCACCGCGTACAGCGCGAGGACGTGCTCGTCGCAGCCCGCGTAGTACGCCAGCTCCGTCTGCGCCAGCACCATCTGGGTGCCGAGGAAGTCGTAGGAGCAGTCCTTGACCGCCACGATCCGCGGATGCCCCGCGAGACGGATCATCGTCTCCGGCTCGATCCGGGTGCCCGTGCGGCCCGGGATGTCGTAGAGCATCACCGGCAGCCCGCTCGCGTCGGCGACCTGGCGGAAGTGCGCCTCCAGCGCCTCCTGCGGCGGCCTGCTGTAGTACGGCGTCACCACCAGCACGCCGTCCGCGCCCGCCTTCTCGGCGGCCAGGGCCAGCTCGATCGTGTGCCGGGTGTCGGCGGTGCCGACACCGGCGACCAGCGAGATGCCGTCGCCGGCCGCCTCCCGCACGGCCGCGATCAGCTCCGCCTTCTCCGCGTCCGTGGTGGTCGGCGACTCGCCCGTGGTGCCGTTAAGCACCAGACCGTCGCAGCCCTCGGCCACCAGCCGGCCGGCCAGCCGCCGCGCCCCCTCCACGTCGAGCGTGCCCGCCTCGGTGAACGGGGTGATCATCGCGCAGAGCGTGCGTCCGAAGGGTCGGCCTCGATTCGTCATGGGAGTAGTCTCGGCGGGGCGACGGTGAAGCTCTACTTAATTCTCCTACGAGATATCGCTAAGCAATGCTGATGGATCGGAGAGGTGGGCGGTCGAAGTCCCTATGGGCAATTCGGTCCTCCATGCGTCACCATGGGCCGGGACGGTCATCGATGTCGGTCATGGGAGGCACCATGAAGCTCGGCAAGGCACTGGCCACCGGGGTCGCCGAAGAGCGGCCGCTCGTCCACGAGGAGGAGCCCCCGCTCCCCGAGGAGACCACCCTCAGCGCACCGGCCGAGCCGGACCGCGAAGAGGTACCGGCGGCCCGATGAGGCTGCGGCTCCCGGCCGAACGCCCGACGGAGCCGCCGACCGGATACAAGATCGCCCGCCCGGTGCTGTCCCAGGACGGCACCCGGGCCGGGTTCACCGGCGTGTCGCTGGGCAGCGCGCTGCCGTACGGCGTGCTCGACGACGCCTCCTGCGTCTATGGGCGCAGACACCGCGCACCCGCGCGGCTGTGCGACTGCGGCTTCCACTGCGTGCACGACCGGGCGGCCGCCGAGGCCCTGCTGTGCGCGGCGGAACACCGGGCCGCCGTCCTGCTGGAAGTCTCCGTGCTCGGCTCGTACATCCGCTTCGAGCGCGGCTTCCGCTACGCCCGCCAACGGGTGCGCACGGCGACCGTCGGTCCCTGCGCCTGCGGTGTCACCGCGGTCGCGCTCGCCGCCGACGACGAGTGGGGCAGGCCCGGCTGGCGGGGTCTCGCCCCCGCGTGCGCCGGCTGTGTACGGGGGCGCACCTCCGTCTCGCTCGCCGGATTCGCCCGGCTGGCCGGGGAGGGGCTGCGGGTGCTGGCGGGCGGTGCCGGTACGGCGGCTCCGGACACCGGGTTGACGGCCGACGGCGAACTGGGCGTGCCCGAACTCGTCGCGGAGGCAGCCCTGTTGCAGGCCCGGCTCGACTGGTTCCAGGCCCAACTCGCACGGCTCGGCAACCGCGGGGCCCGGGGAGCGGAGTACGACTGACGGTCTTCGGTGGGGGTACTCGGGTGTTTCGCAGGGAGAGGATGCGGAACTGCCTGCCGGCGATGTGATCAGGGAAAGGGCACACCGATGAAGCACAACATCCCGCACGGCTCGGGCGCCAAGGGCCCCGACGAGCTGCGGCACCAGTTCGAACAGACCCGCAGCCGGCTCGGCCACAGCGTCGCCCAGTGGAAGGACAGGGCCGACGTGAAGGGCCGGGCGTCCACCCGGGCCGCCGACCTGAGGGACAAGGCCGGCGCCATGACCGTCCAGTTGCGTACGAGCGCCGCCGCACACCCGGGCCCCCTGCTGATCGCGGGCGCGGCGGGCGCCGCCGCCCTGGCCACGGCAGGCGTGCTGCGTCGTCGGCACCACTGACCGCGCCCCGCCCACGGCGGCGCGAGGGTTCCGTGCACCCTCTCACCGAAAACTCTGCCCACCTGGACAAAAAAAGTTTTCGGTGGGAGGGTGGGCCCATGCTGGACGTGACCGTGATCGAGGACCCCGAGGCGGCGGCCGTATCGCTCGACCCGATACGAGCCCGGCTGCTCGCCGAGCTGGCCGCCGGACCCGCGTCGGCGGCGATGCTGGCCGGGAAGGTCGGACTGCCCCGGCAGAAGGTGAACTACCACCTCAAGGCGCTGGAGCGGCACGGCCTGGTCGAGCTGGCCGGGGAGCGCCGCAAGGGCAATGTCACCGAGCGGCTGATGCGCGCGACCGCCGCGTCGTACGTCATCTCGCCCGCCGCGCTCGCCCCCGTGCAGCCGGACCCGGAGCGCTTCCGGGACCAGCTCTCCGCGCGCTGGCTGCTGGCGCTCGGCGCCCGCCTGGTGCGGGACGTCGGCGCGCTGATCACCGGCGCCGAAAGGGCCCGCAAACGGCTGGCGACCTACGCCCTGGACGGCGAGGTCCGCTTCGCCTCCGCCGCCGACCGCGCGGCCTTCGTGCAGGAGCTGACGGCGGGCGTGAGCGCCCTGATCCGCAAGTACGACGCCCCCGACGCCGGGGGCGGCCGCGACCACCGGATCGTCGTCGCCCTCCACCCCACGGTCAAGGACCAGCCGACCCCCGAACCGGATCGGTAAGCAGCAGGAGCCCCACCATGTCCAAGGAATTCGAGATCGTCCGCGAGTTCGAGGTCGACGTCCCGCCCGAGAAGGTGTGGGAGGCGATCACCACCGGCACGGGCGGCTACCTCTGGCCGATGGACCCGCCCGAGCCCCGGGTGGGCGGCAGCGGCCCCTTCGGGTCCACCGTCACCGCCTGGGATCCGCCCCACCACTACACGAACCGCAGTGAGGACGTCGGCTTCCCGGTCCAGTCGGCCAACCAGCTCGACTACACCATCGAGCCCCGGGACGAAGGCCGCCGCGCCTGGGTGCGCTACGTGCACAGCGGCATCTTCACCGACGACTGGAACAACCAGTACGACGGCGCGAGCAAGCACACCAACTTCTACCTGCACACCCTGTGCGAGTACCTCACGCACTTCGCGCCCCGCCCGGTCGCCTTCGCCCAGCTGCAGGGGCCCGCGGCCTCGCAGTCCCCGCGGGCGCTCGCCGCCGTCGGACACGCGCTCGGCCTGGCGGACGAGACGGCCGCGGGCACGAAGGTCGGCATCCAGGGGCCCGGCGGGCAGACCCTGGACGCCGTACTCGACTACCGCAACCCGTACTTCATCGGGCTGCGCACCGACAACGCCCTCATCCGTTTCTTCGGACGCGGCCACTGGGGCGCGCCGCTCGGCATCAGCATCCACGACTTCGCGCCGGACGCCGACGCCCGGGCGAACGAGACCGCCTGGCAGGACTGGCTGAACGGCGTGTTCGGCCAGTCCTGAGGCCCCCGGACCGGGTTACGGGCGGAACCGCAGCACCTGCGGGTCGTGGTCGGAGATCTGGTCGTTGAACTCCGAGTTGATGTGCACGCTGTCGTACTCGAAGTCGCAGCCGCGCCGGATCGACGGGCTGATCAGGATCTGGTCCAGGACCTGCTGGTTGCCCTGGTAGTCGTAGGTGTAACGCTCGCTCCGCGGCAGCGACTTGATCGCCGACCACAGCTCGCCGTCACCCTCGAGGATCTTCGCGGTCTCGGAGAACTCGAAGTCGTTCATGTCGCCGAGCGCGATGACGTTCGCGTTCTTCTGCACGGACAGGATGTCCTTGACGAACGCGTTCACCTCGGTCGCCTGCGCGTGGCGCTGGATCTCCGAGCTGCGCACCGGCGGCTGGTACTGCGAGGTCAGGCCCTGGTCGCCACCCTTGGAGTTGAGGTGGTTGGCGATCACGAACACGGTCTTGCCGCGGAAGACGAACTCGCCGGCCAGCGGCTTGCGGCTGCTGTTCCAGGCCGCGTTGGCCGGGTCGATGCGACCCGGGGAGGCCGTCAGCTGGGCCTTGCCGTTCACCTTGGTGACGCCGACGGCGGTGGTGGAGTCGCCGCCCGCGCGGTCCACGAAGGACACCCGCTCGGGGTTGAACAGGAACACCTGGCGGATGTTGCCGCCGGGCTCGCCGCCGTCCTGGTCGTTGACCGGGTTGATCGAGCGCCAGTCGTACTTCGGGCCGCCCGCCGCGACGATCGCGTCGATCAGCTTGTTCACGGTCTGGCTCGCGTCGACCGTGCCGTCGTCCTTGGCGCCGTTGTTGTCCTGGATCTCCTCCAGGGACACGACGTCGGGCGACTGCAGGTTGTTCACGATCGCGGCGGCGTGCTTGTCGAAGGTGGCGTCCGACGGGTCGAGGTTCTCGACGTTGTAGGTCGCCACCGCCAGCTCGCGGTGCGACTGCTTCTGCGTGGTCTCGCGCTCAAGGCCGCCGCTCTCCAGCGTGCCGAGCTTGCTCGCGACCAGGGTGTAGCCGCCGAACTGGTTGAAGTCCAGCGGGCCGGTGGTGGCGCCCTCCAGGGTGTCGCCGACGTTCGCCTTGGGGAAGTCGGCGGTCGGGCCCAGCGACTGGATCTGCAGCCGGCCGGTGTTCTGGGAGGCGTAGGAGCCGTAGACCGTGCCGCCGCGGCGGTTGTGGTGCTCCCACGGCTTCACCGTGACCCACAGCTCGCTGTACGGATCGGTCGCGGTGACCACGCGGGTGTCCTCGACCTGGACGTTCATGCCCTCGAGGGACTCGTAGTAGTCCAGGGCGTACGCCGACGGGTCGAGGGTCAGGCCGTTGATCGAGCCGGCGGCGGCGGTGTCGCCCTGCGGGGCGTACACGTCCGGCACCGAGTCCTCGTCGACCACGACCGGCGCGGGAACCGCGTTGCCCGTGGAGACGGTGGTGACCGTCGGCTTGGTGATCTCCGTCACCGACTGGTTGCCCGAGGAGGCACCGCCCGGGACGTACTCGGAGACCGTGCCGGTCACCGTGACCGAGTCGCCGACGGCGACCTTCGGCGTGGAGCTGGTGAAGACGAACACGCCCTCACTGGTGGCCGGGTTGTCGTCCGGGGTCGGGTCCTGGATCCAGAAACCTCTGGAGGAGCCGTAGGTGCGCGTGGCCGTGACGATGCCGGGCACGTCCGTGACCTTCTGGCCCGCGAACGGCGATATCCGGGTGCTGCCCTGGATGTCGTGGATGCGCACCGAGTCGGCGTGCGCGGGCGAGGTGAGGACGACGGCCGACGCGGCGGAACAGACGGCGGCGACGGTGAGCGCGGCGAGGCGCGCGGAAGACCTGCTCGGCAAGGGAATCCCTCCGGGGGCGTACATGAGCGCCGGGACGAGGTGGTGACGGAAGCGTGCGAGGCATGTAGCCCTGCGTGACACGCGTAGAGCAGAGTGAACAGTTGTCCCCCCAACTTCTACGCGCGTCAATCTCCTGCCTGCGCCCGGGAGTTGTCAAGGTTTCGGCCACGTACGAGATCTGACGGAGACATGAACCGGGCGGCATGGGTGGAAATCCGTCTAGGCTGAGCGGCCGAGTCATTTCACGGCCCGAGGAGAACCAGCCGATGTCAGACAGCTCCCCCCTGCCGCCCGTACGGCTGCACCCCGAAGCGGAGCTGGCGCGCGCCGCGCTGTCCACGCCGTTGCTCTCCCGCGCCGCCCGCCTCGCCCGCTGGGCCGGACCCGACACCCGGGTGGACGCCGGCGGCGGGCTGGTGGAGGAACAGCTTCCGGCCGCCGCCGAGCTGCTCGGGCTGAGCGGGGACGACGCCGCCGCGTACGCCAGCGAGGCCTGGCGGGTGGCCGTGGACGCCGGACTGGTCGAGATCACCGACGAGGAAGCCGGGACCGTGGCGGCCGGGGAGGAGCTGGCGCTGCTCACCGGAGGCTCCCCGCACGACGTGCTCACCGTCTGGCTCTCCGCCCTGGAGACCGTCGTCGCCGACGCGAGCGTGCCCGACCTGGACGGTCTGGTCGACGCGATGGACGAGGGCGGCGAGGTCGATTTCTCGTCACTCGACTGGGACCCGGAGGCCGAGGCGGAGTTCCTCGACGGCGTCCTCGGCAACCTCTACCTGCTGACCGTCAGTGAGGACGGCTCCGGCGGCGCCCCGGTGCCGCTGCCCGCCCTCGCCGCCTCGATGATCGTCCCGAGCGACATGGGCGAGCCCACCAATGACGTCCTGGAACAGGTCTCCGACGCGATGATGCGCCTCGACGACCAGTTCCGGCTGCTGGAGCCGGTCGGTCTGGTCGAGTACCAGCCGGTGGACGAGACGCTGATGGCCGACGGGGAGGAAGAGCCCGCGGCCCCGGTGGACGACACCGACGTCTCCCGCTACGGCATGGTCCGGCTGACCCCGCTCGGCGCCTACGGGCTGCGGGCGCGGCTGCTGGAGGCCGGGTTCGAGGCGCCCGCGGTCGGTGAACTCGCCGACAAGGGCGCCGACGTGCTGCTCGACGGCACCGCCCACTTCGGGCCGTCCGCCGCCCAGGCCGAGACCGAGGAGTGGGTGGCCGGACGGGAACCGCTCGCCGCGGCACGGGAGTTGCTGGCCGCGGCCCGGGGCGCCGACGCAGGGGCGCCGTTGCGCAGACTGCGCTGCCAGCAGGCGCTGTCCCTCGTCGGCCTGGAGGCCGAGGCCGCGCTGCGGGAGGTGCTGGACGATCCCGAGCTGGGCGGGCTCGCCCGGGTGTGGCTGAGCGAGCGCGGCGCCTCCGACGTGCCCGCGCCCTCGCAGGAGCTGGTGTTCTGGCTGACCGTCGACACCCTGGCCGCGCAGCTCCAGGCCGAGGGGAACTCGGAGGAACTGCGCGCGCTGGTGGAGGGGCTGGCCGAACAGCACAGCGGGTTCTTCGCGGCGGCCTGGCGCGTGGAGCACCCCGCCACCGCCGACGTGCTGGAGGCGATGGGACGGCTGCACCCGGACAAGAAGGTGGCGAAGGAGGCGCGCAAGGCGGCCTTCAAGGCACGGTCGGCACAAGGGGGTTGAGCGTCCCCGCCGATCGCTGTCGCGGCGGAGAAGGGCTGGTGGCACCGGGGAAGAACGTGACCGGTGTTTTGGCGGGCCATGGGTCTGTGCATACGGATTCATGGAACAGGGGTCTCTGAAGCAGCCCGGTGTTCAACCGCCGTTCAAAAGACGGCGGGAGCGTGAGCGCCGCAACGAGGCCGCCCCCCCTCCACCCGGCACGCCCACCGTCACAGGAGACACCATGTCGCTCAGCCGTAGGGACTTCGCCAGGAAATCCGCGATCACCGGTGCCGGAGTCGCACTGGCGGGCAGCGTCGGCGCCCTCGCCACCGCCCCGAACGCCCTCGCCGCCACGGACGACGTCGAGACCGTGGACGGCGAGTCGGCGCACGGACACCACGGCGTCGGCTACGGCCCGCTGATCCCGGACCCGGACGGCATCCTCGCGCTGCCCGAGGGCTTCACGTACCGGGTCATCACCTACAGCGGCAGGACCAGGCTGGAGTCGGGCGAGTTCACCCCGTCCAACCACGACGGCACCTCCACCTTCGACGGTCCCCGCGGCGCCACCCTCCTCGTCAACAACCACGAGCTGAAGGGCCCGCGCACCGGCTGGAAGTACCCGGTCCCGCTCACCGAGGGCCTCGTCTACGACCCCGCCGCCTCCGGTGGCTGCACGGTGGTCGAGGTGCGCCGCGACCACGTCGCCGAGTGGGTCGGCATCGCCGGCACCTCCACCAACTGCGCGGGCGGCAACACCCCGTGGGGCACCTGGCTGACCTGCGAGGAGACCGAGGACAAGGCCGGCCAGAACGGCATGACCAAGGACCACGGCTACGTCTTCGAGGTCGACCCCGAGGACCGCCGGGCCAACCGCGACCCCAAGCCCGTCAAGGCGCTCGGCCGCTACGCCCACGAGGCCGTCGTCGTCGACCCCAAGCGCGGCCACCTGTACCTCACCGAGGACGCGGCCGGCCCCAACGGCCTGCTCTACCGCTGGACCCCGCCGGAGGGCTACCGCCACGGCCGTGGCAAGCTGCGCACCCTCGCCGACGACGCCGGTGTCCTGCAGGCCTTCAAGTGCTTCGACTCCGGCGGCAAGTTCATCGACGACCTCTCCCGCGCGACGAAGATCGGCACCGTCTACGGCGTCGACTGGGTGGACGTCCCGGACCGTGACGCGCGGACGACCTCCGTCCGCAAGCAGTTCACCGAGGGCCAGGTCACCCGCGCCCGCAAGCTGGAGGGCATGTGGTGGGGTGACGGCGGCACCTACATCGTCTCCTCCTACGCCCGCACCGAGAGCCCCGTCCAGCACGACGGCGCCGTCTGGTTCTACGACCCGAAGCGCCGCACCCTGACCCTCAAGGTCCTCCTCGGCGTCAACCCCGACCCGTCCGCCGACAACGGCAACTTCGACGGCCCCGACAACATCACCGTCTCCCCGTACGGCGGACTGGTCATCGCCGAGGACGGCGAGGGTGTCCAGCACCTGTTCGGCGCCACCGAGAGCGGCCGCACCTACCCGATCGCCCGCAACGACCTGAACATCGGCACCGCGGAGAAGCCCGAGTACAGCGAGTTCACCGGCGTCACCTTCTCGCCCGACGGCCGCACCCTGTTCGCCAACATCCAGGAGCCCGGCATCATGCTCGCCATCACGGGGCCCTGGAAGCGGCAGCAGCGTTAAGAACGCCGAGCCACTCGAACGGGTGAGGCTGTCCGATTCGGCAGTCGGCCGGTGGGCCTGGACATACGGTTCACTTATGTCCAACTTTGAGGGGCTCGCCGAGGGAACCCCGGTCTGGCTGCCGGATGGCACAGTCGTGCCTGTGGAGCGTGTCGTCACGGAAAAGCTTCCGGTACTCGCGTTCGACAAGGAGTGGGACCTTCGGGAAGCCAAGCCCGGGCGCCCGTATCCGCCTCGGGACAATACTGTCGGCAACCTGGTTCCTGTCCTCCCCGTGCGCTGGATCAGTAACGGCACCCAGCCCGTCTTCGCCGTACGGCTCGCTTCAGGCCGGATGATCGAAGCCACAGCAAACCATCGGTGGGCGGTGCGGAGTCGTGAGGGCTCGCGCCGCCCGACGTGGAAGGCGACGACACACCTGGTGCCGGGATGTGCCGTCCCCGCGCCGCTGACTGCGGACTTCTTCGGGGCTCTCGGTGACGAGTGGGATGGTTGGTTCGTCGGTTCGATGCTCGGAGATGGCAACATGACCGGACGGACTCCGACCTGGGTGGGACATGACGACGGAACTCTCCAGCAGATCCGTGACTACGCCACCAAGCGCGGTTGTCAGGCCCGGGTGGAGGACAACGGCACATGGCTGCGAGTTCGTCTCACCGATCCCGAGTGGCATCGCAACGCGTTGCGCGACCTGTTGATCGAACACCAGGTATGGGGCCTGAAGGGTGAAGAGAAGCGAGTAGCGACCTTGCCGTACAGTCGCGCGTTTGTCTGCGGCCTCGTCGCCGGACTGTTCGACAGCGATGGCTCGGTGGAGGCGCGCCAAATCGAGTTCGCCAATACCTCGGAGGCTCTTGTTCGCCAGCTTGGGGACGCGCTACTTCGACTCGGTGTCCAGAGCAACATCAGCAGCAAGAGGAACAACCACAGCCCAAAGCCACTCTGGCGGCTGCGTGTAGCCGATGGGCGTTCTGTCGTGCGGTTGAGTGAAACCGTGAGGCTTCGGGCGGAGCACAAAGCTGCCGCGCTGGAGTCGTTGGCAGCACGGAGACGACCGTCCCGTCGATCCGCGACCGGTTCCCGTGGTTACGCGGATGCCATCGTGTGGGACCGGATCGTCTCCCTCTCGGCTACTGGCGTGAAGAAGGCCTACTGCGTCGAGGGCCAGCCGTCTGATCTGTGGATTGCGAACGGCGTTGTGACCGGCAATTGAGTCATCCCCTGCGTGGTGCGACGGCGCTGGTCCGTAAACGTGCGCGCCTTGAGGAGGCCGGAGTCTCCTGGGAGAACGCCGCCAAGGCCTCGGCGAAGATCAGCGACCCGGAGCAGGTGGCACGCTCGCGGCAGTTCCCCTTCCGCTACCTGGCCGCCTACCGGCACGCGCCCTCGCTGCGCTGGGCGTACCCGCTGGAGCAGGCGCTCGGCCACTCGCTGGCCCACGTGCCCGCGCTGCCGGGCCGGACGCTGGTGCTGGTCGACCGGTCGGGCTCGATGTTCTGGTCGCAGGTGTCCGAGCGCGACCGGCTCACCCGGGCCGACGCGGCGGCGATCTTCGGTACCGCGCTCGCGCTGCGGGCGGCGGACGCCGACCTGGTCGAGTTCGGCTCGACCAGCGCGCCGGTGGAGTTCCGCAAGGGCGAGTCGGTGCTGAAGATCCTGGAGCGCTTCGGCAACCTCGGTGGCACCGACACCACGGAGGCGGTGCGCCGGCACTACCGCAAGCACGACCGGGTGCTGATCGTCACCGACGAGCAGTACGCCCCGCACCAGCAGGGCGACCCGACCGCCCAGATCCCGTCCCGTGTCCCGGTCTACACCTGGAACCTGGAGGGCTACCGGGCGGGCCACGGTCCGTCGGGCACGGGCAACAGGCACACCTTCGGCGGACTTTCGGACGCGGCCTTCCGGATGGTGTCCCTGCTGGAGGACGCTCGTGATTCCCGCTGGCCGTGGCAGGCCTGACGGCGGCCGGTCCGATCGTGGCCCGCACCCCACGGGGGTGCGGGCCACACCCTTGTCTGCCCTCACACTGATATCTAACATTTCAGTTGTGGAGACCCTGCGACCCGTTCCCCGCACCCTGCTCCGGGACCGCGCCTACGCGGCGATCCGGGACGCCATCGTGGCCGGGGAGATCGAGCCCGGCGCGGTGGTGCGCGACGCCGACCTCGCCCAGCGGCTGGGGCTGTCCCGGGCGCCCGTGCGCGAGGCCTTCGCGCGGCTCGTGGACGAGGGGCTGCTGGAGAGCAAGCCGCAGAGCTACACCCGGGTCACCCCGCTCCTCGCCGCCGACGTACGGGACGCGGCGGCGGTGGTCGGTGCCATGCACGAACTGGTGACCCGGATCGCGGTACCCCGGCTGGGCCCGGCGGACCTCGACCGGATGCGTGCGGCGGGCGACCGGTTCGCCGCGGCCGTACGCGCCGGTGACGTGGACGAGGCCCTGCGTGCCGACGACGAGCTGCACGACGTCCTGGTCCGGGTCAGCGGCAACCGCGCGGCCGCCGCGACCGTCGCCCGCTACACCCCGCTCATCCGCCGCCTGGAGCGGCAGCGCTTCGGCGAGGGCGGCTCGTGCCGTTCGACCGGACTGCACGAGCGGCTGACAGAGGCCTGCGCCGACGGCGACGTCGACGGCGCGGTCCGGGTCACGGCGGACATCTGGCGCACCCTCGCAGACCTGGCCGACCCCGACTGATCCTGGAGGTCCCGTGTCCCTGTCTTCCTACGCCCGCTATCCGCTGCTCTTCGGCCCCTCGCCCGTGCACCCCCTGGAGCGCCTGACCGCCCACCTCGGCGGCGCCGCGCTGTGGGCCAAGCGGGAGGACTGCAACTCCGGGATCGCCTACGGCGGGAACAAGACCCGCAAGCTGGAGTACCTGGTCGCCGACGCGCTCGCGCAGGGCTGCGACACCCTCGTCTCGATCGGCGGGGTGCAGTCCAACCACACCCGCCAGGTCGCCGCCGTCGCGGCCCGTGCCGGGCTGGGGTGCGTGCTGGTGCAGGAGAGCTGGGTGGAGTGGCCGGACTCCGTGTACGACAAGGTCGGCAACATCCTGATCAGCCGGCTGGCCGGGGCCGAGGTGCGGCTGGTGCGGGCCGGGTTCGGGATCGGGTTCAAGGAGAGCTGGGAGCAGGCGCTGAGAGACGTGGAGGAGGCGGGCGGGAAGCCGTACGCCATCCCGGCCGGCGCCTCCGACCATCCGCTCGGCGGCCTCGGCTTCGCCCGCTGGGCCCATGAAGTCGCCGAGCAGGAGGAGGAGTCGGGCGTCTTCTTCGACACGGTGGTCGTGTGCTCGGTCACCGGCTCGACCCAGGCGGGCATGATCGCCGGATTCCGTGCCCTGGAGGAGGCGGGCGGACGGCCGCGCCGGGTGCTCGGCATCGACGCCTCGGCCGAGCCCGCCCGCACCCGCGGGCAGATCGCCCGGATCGCCGACGCCACCGGCCGACTCATCGGCGTCAAGGGAGAGTTGACCGTCGAGCTGGACGAGCGGTACCACGCGGGGACGTACGGCATCCCCGACGAGTCCACCCTGGACGCGATGCGGCTCGCCGCGCGGACCGAGGGCATGGTCACCGACCCCGTCTACGAGGGCAAGTCGATGGCCGGTCTCGTCGACCTCGTCCGGCGCGGCGAGATCGGCGCGGACTCGACGGTGCTCTACGCCCACCTGGGCGGTCAGCCCGCGCTCAACGCCTACAGCGCGCTGTTCTAGGCGGTGCACGGGGACGGCCCGGGTGCGGACGGGCAGCGGCCGGCGGTGGGCGGGGCCATGATGGCGGTGTGCCCTGCCCCTCGACGCCCGGCCCGGGCGACGCCCTCGGCCGCCTGAAGTCGGCCCCCACGCCCCGGACCGCCGTGGCCTGGCTTCCCCCGGCCGGACTGTGGCCGGCCATCCAGCGCATCCGAGCCGAGCACGACCCGCAGATCCGCCGCTGGCCGCCCCATGTGAACCTGGTCTTCGGCTTCGTACCGGAGGAGGACTTCCCGGCGGCGCTCCCGCTGCTGGCCGAGGCGGCCGCCGGATGCGAGCCCTTCGACATCCGGCTCTGCGGGGTCCGCTTCTTCCGCCACCGGTCCTACGCCACCGTGTGGCTCGACCCCGCCGCGGCCGGTGCGGCGCCCTGGACGGAGCTGCAGCGCGCGCTCGCGGAGCCCTTCCCGTACTGCGCGGACCGTTTCCCGCGTTTCACCCCGCACCTCTCGCTCGGGCGCACCCGGGCCCCGCGCGTCCTCGCGGCCGAATGCGCCGCCCGGCTCGACGTGCTGCACGCGCGCGTGGCCGAGATCGAACTGCTCTCCCGCCGTGGTGACGGCCCCATGCGGACGCGCGCCACGATCGGCCTGGGCACCGGCGGGATACGCCGCACTCCTGGACCGGACCCGGCAGACGGCGGGTACGAGCCACCGGAGCGCGCCTGACCGGACGGCGGTGCGCCCTTCGTGGTGCTCGATAATCTGCGCAGAGGATCCCCGGTCGGCAAGGAGCATCTGGATGGCGCAGGTCAGACCCATGCGTGCGGACGCCCGGCGCAACCACGAGCGGTTGCTGAGGGTGGCGGCCGAGGCCTTCGCCGAGCACGGGGAGAACGCGTCGCTGGACGACATCGCCAAGCGCGCCGGCGTCGGCTCCGGCACGCTCTACCGGCACTTCCCGACCCGGCAGGCGCTGCTGGAGGCCGCGTACGTGGACCGGATCCAGGCCATGGCGGCCCGGGCCGACGCGTACGCGGCGCACCTTCCGCCGGGCGAGGCACTGGTGGAGTGGCTCAACGAGGTGTGCGTCGGGACGATCCAGGTGCGCGGTATGAAGACGCTCCTGGGCTCGGCCGTCACCGACGGCAGCTCCGTGGCGGCCACGGCCTGCGGTACGCATCTGCACGAGGCGGTGCGGCGGCTGGTGGAGGCGGCGCAGCGGGAGGGCAGCCTGCGCGGGGATGTCGAGCCGGTCGAGGTGCTGCGGCTGGCGCACGGCGTGGCGTCGGCGTCGGAGCTGGCGAGCGGGCAGGGGGAGCAGATACGCCGCTATCTCGCGCTGCTGACGGAGGGACTGCGCCCGCGCGGGGCGGCCTGACAACCGGGCGCCCCCTGACCGACGGGGGCGCCGATGGCTGTGTCGTACGACCGCTTACAGGGCGCGGGCCCCCGGCTCGACCATGTTGCGCACCGTGCGTGCCTTCACGAAGTCACCCATCGCCGTCATGTCCCACTCACCGGAGAACTGGCGGATCAGCTTGGCCATCATGACGCCCGTCTGCGGCTCGGCGCCGGTGAGGTCGAAGCGGACCAGCTCCTCTCCCGTGGCCGCGTCCACGAGGCGGCAGTAGGCCTTGGCGACCTCCGTGAACTTCTGGCCGGAGAAGGAGTTGACCGTGAAGACCAGGCCGGTGACCTCCTGGGGGATGCGGCCGAGGTCGACCATGATCACCTCGTCGTCGCCGCCGCCCTCCCCGGTGAGGTTGTCACCGGAGTGCTTGATCGCGCCGTTCAGGATCGTCAGCTTGCCGAAGTAGCAGCTGTCGACGGCGTTGCGCTGCGGGCCGTAGGCGATGACCGAGGCGTCCAGGTCGATGTCCCTGCCGCGGAACGCGGGCTCCCAGCCGAGACCCATCTGCACCACGGAGAGCAGCGGGCGGCCGCCCTTGACCAGGGACACGGTCTGGTTCTTCTGGAGGCTGACCCGGCCCTTGTCCAGGTTGATCTTCCCGGCGCCGGCCACCGGGGCGGGCGGGGCGGGCGGTGCCGCGGGAACGGGCGGTGCGAGCGGTGCCTGCGCGGCGGGTGCCGGCGGTGCGGCCGGTGCTGCCGCCGGCGCCGCGGCGGGCTCCTCCACCGTCACACCGAAGTCCGTCGCGATACCGGCCAGGCCGTTGGCGTACCCCTGGCCGACGGCGCGGGCCTTCCACTGGCCGTTGCGCCGGTAGATCTCCACGATCACCAGCGCCGTCTCCGTGCCGAGCTGCGGCGGGGTGAACGTGGCCAGGACCGAGCCGCCGTCCGCGTCCCGGATCGTGGCCGTCGGCTCGATGCCCTGGAAGGTCTGGCCGGCCGCGTCCGGGCTGGCCGTGACCACGATCTTCTCGATGTCCGGCGGCACGGCACCGGTGTCGACCGTGATCGCGTCGGGCGCCGCGCCACCACCGGACGTGTATGTCACGCCCGGGCCGGCGGGCTGGTTGTAGAAGATGAAGTCGTCGTCGGAGCGCACCTTGCCGTCGCCGGTGAGCAGCAGGCCCGACACGTCGAGCCGCACCGGCGCGGAGACGTCCACCGTCACGCGGGCGGCCGACAGGGAGATGTTCGAGCCTGGGGTCATAGCTGTCATGCCTGAGGTAACGAGCGGAAGCGCTTTACCGTTCCCTTACCCGGCGAAGCGTCCGCTCAGTTGGCGGCGACGACCTCGTCCAGCCAGGTCAGCGGCCGCTCGGCGGGCCACGTCAGGAGCCGGTCCTGGTCGGCGGGGTCACGGGCTTCGTGATAACGGAAGACGAGGTCGTGGGCGTGGCGGCCGAGGATCTCGATCTTGCCGGTGGCGTGCGAGGCGACGAGGCGGAAGCGCTTGGCCAGGCCGTTGAGGCGCACGCGCGTGGCCGTGATGATGTCCACGGCCTCCGCGAGCGGCACGGCGTAGCGCTCGTTGCCGTGGGTCGGCCGGCACAGGAACACGTAGTAGGGCGCCAGGCCGGCCGAGGCCAGGCGGTGTTGCAGCCGGGCGAGTTCCTCGGGGTCGTCGTTGACGCCGCGCAGGAGGGGGGTCTGGTTGGTCAGGACGAGGCCCGCGTCCTGGAGCCGGGTCGTGGCGGCCAGGGCCTCGGGGGTGAGCTCCCGGCTGTGGGTGAAGTGGCACATCACATGGGTGCGGGCGTCGGCGCGGGCGGCCGAGGCGAGGGTGCCGGCCAGCTCCGGAGTGATCCGCGCGGGGTCGAAGGCGGGCACCTTGGTGCCGATGCGGATGACGTCGACGTGGGGCACGGAGCGTACCTCGGCCAGCGCCGAGGCCAGCCGGGACGGCGCGAGCATCAGGGGATCGCCGCCGGTGAGCAGGACGTTGTCGATCTCCGGATGGGCGTGGATGTAGCGCACGCCCTCGCTGATGTCGAAGGTCGTCTCGCGTTCCGCGCTGTCCAGTTCGCCCTCCGGACGCAGCTGGTGCGCGGGGTCGGTGGCGAGGGTGAAACGCTTGCGGAAGCAGAAGCGGCAGTAGGTCGCGCAGACGTCGGTGAGCAGCAGCAGGGCTGTCGGCGGGTACTTGTGCTGCAGACCGCGCACCCGGGTGTTGGCGGCCTCGTCACTCGGATCGAAGTCGAGGGTGTCGGACAGTTCCTCGACCTCCGGCATGACGATCAGCCGCAGCGGATCACGCGGATCGCTCCAGTCGATGAGGCCGGCGTAGTAGGGGGTGATACGGAACTCGAATTCGCGAACGACCGCCGCGCGCGCCCGGGCCTCGTCCGGCGGCAGGCCCTCGACCCGGGACAGGTCCCTGATCACCGTGGTCGGACGGTGCTCACGCGCCATTGCTCCCACTCCCCTGTCCGTCGCCGCCCGCCGTGATCGTGGCCGCCGGGGCCTGTGCCGGCGCGGTTCCGGAGCCGGGCCCGGACGCCGAAGCGGGTGGCGGAACACCGTTCTTCAGGACCGTGCCCCGGCTGTAGGTCACCGTCATCCACACGATGTCCCGGGCGCTCACGATCATCACGTGGGCCTCGGGCAGTGCCGTCTCCTCCGTCGCGCCGCCGGATCTCAGCCTGATCTCGCCGCGCAGCAGCAGATCACGGTCCCCGGTCTCGGCCGACAGCCGGCTGTGGCTGAGCAGCGTTCCGGCCACGTGCGAACCGTCCCGCAGCTGGCAGCCCACATAGATCCTCGAATCGACGTAGTCGTGGATACGGTGCCGGGCCGGGTACGCCTGGAAGGCCCACCACCACCCCGGCCGATCGGCACGGTCGTCGCCCCGCCGGACCACGGCGAGTCCATGGCCCAGCGCGGTCGCGAGTCCCAGGAGTCCGGCTCCCCACAGGGCCACGGACAGGGTGTTCCCGCTCAGGTGGGCGGGATCGCCACGCAGTGCCCGCACATCGGGGACGGCGTGCGGCGCGAGGTGCGCGAACAGCAGGAACGCGACGCCGACGACCCAGTCCGCCAGGACGCTCACGAGCACGATCGCGGCGGTCTCGGCCAGGGCCGAGCGATCGTAGGCCGGCACGTCACGGGCATGGCGGCGCTGGTACACGAATCCGGGGGCCAGCAACGTGAGGAACAGGGCCAGGCCGGTCAGGTTGGTCGGCATCGAATCCTCTCGGAGCTTGGTCGACCGGGCGTGGACGAGGTGCCGAAATCAGGATCGCTGTGACGGGGCCGGGGCCGTTTTCCGGGCCGGTGTCGATGACCGTGACACTGGGTACAAGGCCTGGCGCCCACGGTAGTGGCTCGGTGTCGAGACTGTCACCGGGCCTTCAGGTGCGGAGGTTTGTCCATGGCCGACGAAGCCGACGACAGTTTGAACTCCGATCCGTCCGACTTCGAGGGGGACGTCCCCGAGCTGCCCGAAAGCGACCTGCGCGGCGGCCATGCCACGGTCGGCGAGGAGGCGTTGCCGGACTTCGCGGTCGGCATCCCCCTGCCTCAGGCGCCCCCGGCGCCACCGGCGCAGCCGTCCGGCCCGGCGACCACGGACTGAGGGCGGGGTCCGATGGGGGGCGAGGGGGAAGTACGGCGCCTGACCGAGCGGGCGCTGGCCGAACTGCGTACGGCACTGGCCCGGTTCGGCCTGCTCAGCGACGAGGCGGAGGCCGCAGCAGTGCGGTTGATGGCGGTGACGGACCTGCGTCAGGAGTCGCAGGAGCGGACCGAACTGCTGCGCTACTACTACAACAGGGCCTTCGACGACGGCCCGGCAGGCACCGCGGCGCTGGAAGTCTGGCGACGGCTGCTGGAGGTGGTGTCTCCGGGGTGGAACGACGACCTCGACCCGAGCGACGACAGCACGGTCGTCTTCGACATGAGCACCGGAAGGATCGTCGGGCCGGACGGCTCACCGCTGATGCCGGACGAGCCGGACGAGGCGGAGGCGACCGGAGACGCCCTGCTCGGTCAGGTCCAGGAACTGATCAACGCCCACTCCGTCGAGGGCGATCCCTCGCTCCTGGAGCAGGCCGTGGCCAAGCTGCTGGAGTCCGACGGCACCGACCCCGCCCACCTGCGCGCGGCGGTGGAGTTCGGCGGCTGGCTGGGCGGGAACGCCAAGACCGAGCACGACCTGCGGATGGCCGTGCTGTCGGTCGCTCTGCTGGAGTGGGCCTGCGACCGGGACCCGGAACCGGAACCCCGGAACCTGGTCCAGCTCGGCAGCCACCTGGACACCCTCTACGACCTGACTCTCGACCAGGACACGATCCTGCGGGCCATCGAGGTGCGCCGCGCCGCCCTGGACGTGGTGGACGAGGACTCGCCGGCCCACCCGAACATCGAGGGCGAACTCTGTGCCGGGCTGTGGACCTACGGCCGGAACACGGACGTCACGGCGCTCGACGAGGCGCTGGCGCGACTGCCGCACGTCATCGCGCACCCCGCGCTGAACCCCTCGATCCGGCCGGGATGGATATGGAACCTGGGCACGGTTCTGCGCGATCGCGGAGTGCTGGCCTCGGACGGGGGATCGATCTCCGAAGCGATGGGTGTGCACGAGTGGGCCCTGCGCGAGGCCGAGGAGCAGGGCTGGCCGCAACAGCAGATGTTCGAGATCCGCTGGTCGCAGGCCACCACGATCCACAGCTGGTGGCGGTACTCGCACAATCCCGACGCGGGGAACGACTCCGTCCGGATGTTCCGGGACCTCCTGGACGAGATCCCGCCGCACAGCCCGCGGCTGGCCCCGGCGCTCAACGACTTCGGTATCGCCCTGCAGTCCATGCCCTACGGCGACGGCTCGGCCGCCCGCGAGTCCGCGACCGTGCTGCGGCACGCGCTGACCCTGATCGGACCCGGCGACGCGATACGGCCGCGCGTGCTGGCCAACCTGGTGGCCTCGCTGTGGGCGCCGGCCGACCACGGCACCGTCCTGTCCGCGGCCGAGGCCGACGAGCTGACGGCTCTGGCCACCGAGTCGGTGGAGACGACCCCCGAGGGCAGCCCCGAGCTCGGGCACCGGCTCAACCATCTGGGCCGGGCCCACTCCCTCAGATTCGAGCGGTACCACGCCACCGCGGATCTGGACGCCGCCGTCGATGCCTACCGCCGCTCGGCCGAGTACGAGGCCTCACCCCTGTGGGTACGGTGGAACTCCGCCTACAGCTGGGTGGAAACCGCGACGGCGGCGGCGGCCTGGGAGTCGGCGGCGCAGGGCTGTGTCCGCCTGGTCGGGCTGATCCCGCTGGCCGGCGGCGAGTTGGTGCGGCGCCGGGACCGCGAGCTCCAGCTGATCAGGCTGGGCGATGCACTGCGCGACGGGGCTGCGGCCGCTCTCCATGCCGGGCAGGCCGAACTCGCGCTGGAACTGCTGGAATCGGGGCGGGGCGTGCTGCTGCGCCATGCGATGCTCCGGGCAGCCGCGGTCGAGGAGCTGCGCGAGAAGGCGCCCGGCCTTGTCGGCACGTATGTGGCCCTGCGCAGGACCCTCGACCAGGACGACGGCTCGCTGCAGTTGGTCCGCTCCATCGGGGACACGGCACGCCGTATCGAGGCCGCGGAGGAATTCCGGGACCTGATCGAACACATCAGGACCCTGCCCGGTCTCGGGGACTTCCCGGCGGCCGGAGCGCCCCGCGCGACGGACACGCCGGCCCGGACCGCCGTGGTGCTGAACCTGAGCCGCTACCGCAGCGACGCGATCATCGTGGGGGCCGGTGGCGGCCAACCGGTCGTGGTGCCCCTGCCGTTGGTGACGCCGGACAGCGTGGCGGAACAGGTCCGTGCCCTCTACGCCGCGCTGCGCCGCCGTGGGTCCGCCAAGGCCGGTGCGGGAGGCCGGGAGGAGCCCGAGCGCGCCGTGGCGTCCGTCCTCGCATGGACCTGGGACGCCGTTGTCGCGCCCGTCCTGGCCGCGCTCGGGTGGGACCACCGGTCGCCCGCGGCGTCGCGCCCGCGCCTGTGGTGGTCACCGACCGGCGCGTTGACGCTGCTTCCGCTGCATGCGGCGCTGCGGCCCGCCGACGGCCCCGCCGCGAGGCTGTGCGCGCTGGAGTGCGTCGTCTCCTCCTACACCCCCACCCTCGCGGCGCTGCGGAAACCCGCGATGCCGGCCGTGCCGGCCCGGTCGGCGTGCGTGGTGGCGATGCCGGTGACGCCGGGAGAGGCGGACCTGCCGGGCGTGACGGCCGAGGCGAAGACGGTGGCCGACTGCTATCCCGGCTCGGTTCCGCTCGTCGGGAAGGACGCGACACACGCCGCGGTGGCCTCGGCGCTCTCGCGTGCGGCGATCGCGCACTTCGCCTGCCATGCCGGCAACGTGCCGGACGACCCCTCCCGAAGCGGCCTGCTGCTCGCCGACGGCACGTTGTCCGTGGCCGAGCTGTCGGTCCAGGACCTGGAGGGGCACGCCTTCCTGGCGTATCTGTCGGCCTGCGACACGGCCCGGGGCGGCACCGTCCTCACGGACGAGGCCATCACGCTCTGCGCCGGTCTGGTGCTGGCCGGATTCAGGCATGCGGTCGGGACGCTGTGGCCGGTCGACGACGCGGCGGCCACGTATCTCGCGGGCAGGTTCCACCGGGCGTTGGCCCGGCGGCTGAGCCGGGGCGAAGCCGTGGAGCCCGCCGAGTTGCTGAACCAGCTGGCGGAGTGGACCTCGGGCGGCTGGCCGGACCGGCCCAGCCGCTGGGCGACGCTGATCCACTTCGGCGGCTGAGCGGTCGCGGGGGGGGGGGGGGGCGGCCCCCCCCCCCCCCCCCCCCCCCCCCCCCCCCCCCCCCCCCCCCCCCCCCCCCCCCCCCCCCCCCCCCCCCCGCTGCCCGGCCCGGGGGGGGGGGGCCCGCCCCCCCCCCCCGGGGGGGGGGGGGGGGGGGGGTGGGGGGGGGGGGGGGGGGGGGGGGGGCGCCCCCCCCCCCGCGACCCGCTACGGCACGACCACGATCTTCCGCCCCACGCCCGCCGCGAACTGTTCCAGCGCCTCGGGGTACCGCTCCAGCGGGATCCGGTCGCTGATGAACACCTCGGGGTCCAGCACACCGTTCGCGAACAGTTCCGCGGCCCGTTCGAAGCTGTGCAGGACCGCCATCGAACCGGTGATGGTGATCTCCTGGTTGTAGATGCGGTACGGATCTATCGTCACGCGCGCCGCGTAGTCGGCCACCCCGAACTGCAGGAATGTGCCCGCCTTCGCCACCCGGTCCAGGCCGTCCTGGATGGCCGCGGCGTTGCCGGTCGCGTCGACGACCACGTCCCAGCCCTGCGGGCGGTCCAGTTCGTCCGCGCCGGCGGCGGCCGCCGAGACACCGAGTCGGCGGGCCGTCGCCAGGCGGGACGGGTTGAGGTCCACGACGTCCACGCTCGCCGCGCCGGTGCGTTTGGCCAGTTCCAGCATCATCAGACCCATGGTCCCGGAGCCGTAGATCAGGACGTGGGCGCCGAGGCGGGCGCGGAGGACGTCGTAGCCGCGTACCGCGCAGGACAGGGGTTCGACGAGGGCCGCGTCCTGGGTGCGGACGTGTTCGGGGAGCTTCACGCAGTTCGCCACCGGGGCCACCGCGTACCGGGCCGCGCCGCCTGCCGCCGTCACGCCGATCGCCGCCCAGCGCTCGCACAGGTTGTTGTGGCCGGTACGGCAGTAGCGGCACTCGTAGCAGTACAGGGAGGGGTCCACGGCCACGCGGTCGCCGACCGTGACCTCGGTGACCTGGGTGCCGACCCCGACCACCTCGCCCGCGAACTCGTGCCCGGGGACGATCGGCAGCTTGGGCGCGAACTCGCCCTGGAGGATGTGCAGATCGGTGCCGCACAGGCCGCAGGCGGCGACCTCGACGACGACCTCGCGGGGGCCCGGCGTCGGGTCCGGGACCTCGGTGACGACGGCCCGGCCCACGGACTCGATGACGGCGGCCTTCATTTCACGGCTCCCAACGACAGGCCCTGGACCAGCTTGTCCTGGGCGGCGAACCCCGCGGCGAGCACCGGCAGGGAGATGACGAGCGACGCGGCGCACACCTTCGCCAGGAACAGGCCCTGGCTGGTGATGAAGCCGGTCAGGAAGACCGGGGCGGTCTCGGCGACCACGCCCGTCAGGACCCGGGCGAAGAGCAGTTCGTTCCAGCTGAAGATGAAGCAGATCAGGGCGGTGGCGGCGATGCCGGGCAGGGCGATGGGGGCCACCACGCGGGCGAGGATCGTCGGCAGGCGGGCGCCGTCGATCTGCGCCGCCTCGATCACCGCCACCGGGACCTCGGCGAGGAAGGACTGCATCATCCACACCGCGATCGGCAGGTTCATGGAGGTGTAGAGGATGACGAGCAGCCAGATGTTGTCGAGCATCCCGGTGTTCTTGGCGAACAGGTAGACGGGCAGCAGGCCCGCCACCACCGGCAGCATCTTGGTGGACAGGAAGAAGAACAGGACGTCCGTCCACTTCCTCACCCGGCGGATGGACAGCGCGTACGCCGCCGGGAAGGCCAGCAGGAGCACGAACAGTGTCGAGGCCACCGATGCCATGGTCGAGTTGATCAACGCCGGCCAGGGGCTCGCGCCCCCGCCCGTGCCGAAGAAGTCGCGGTAGCCGTCCAGGGTCAGGGCCGCACCGAAGGACGGGGGATTCGTGGCGGCGTCGGCCTCCGAGTGGAACGAGGTCAGGACCATCCAGGCGATGGGCAGGAAGAACAGCAGCCCGACCAGCCAGGCCAGCAGGCCGAGACCTACTCGGCGGCGGCCGCGGACGCGTACGGCGACTGCGCTCATGCGCGGGACACCTCCTCGCGGAACAGGGACGACACCACGCGCAGGGCGAAGGTCGCGATGACGATCGAGCCGATGACGACCAGGACGCCGGCCGCCGAGGCGAGGCCGTTCTCATGGGCCTGGTAGAAGCTCTGGTAGACGGTGTAGGGAAGGTTCGCGGTACCCAGGCCGCCGGAGGTGATCGTGAAGACCGCGTCGAAGTTCTGGACGATGTAGATCGAGCCCAGCAGGGCGCCCAGTTCGAGATAGCGGCGCAGATGCGGGAGCGTGAGGTGACGGAAGATCTGCCAGTCGCTCGCGCCGTCCACCCGCGCCGCCTCCAGCTGCTCGGGGTCGCGGCTCTGCAGTCCAGCCAGCAGGATCAGCATCATGAACGGCGTCCACTGCCAGATCAGGGAGGCCTCGACCGCGAGCAGCGGGGTGTTCGAGATCCAGTCCGGCTGGGGGCCGCCCACATAGTGCAACAACCCGTTGAACAGGCCGTATTCGGGGTTGTAGAGCACGTGCTTCCACAGCAGGGCCGCGGCGACCGGGACCAGCAGGAACGGGGCGATCAGCAGGGTGCGGAGCAGGCTGCGGCCCCGGAACCTCCGGTTGAGCAGCAGTGCGATGCCGAGGCCCAGGACCAGGCTGACCAGGACCACCGTGACCGTCAGCAGGATCGTCGTCCACACCGAGGCGCGCAGGTCCGGGTCGGTCAGGACCTGGCGGTAGTTGTCGGTGCCGGCGAAGTGACGGGCGTTCGGATAGAGGGCGTTCCAGTGGAAGAACGAGATCACCACGGTCGCCACGAACGGCAGCTGGGTCACCACGATCATGAAGACCAGGGCGGGCAGCAGAGGGGCCCGGACGGCCCAGGCTCGCATGCGGTTCGGCGGCCGGGTCGCCGGCCGCGCGGTGGCGGCGGCGACCCGGGCGGAGGAGGTCGTGACGGTCATGATCCCTCGTGCTTCTTGGCGACGGCCTCGGCGAGCTGCTGCGACTTCTGCAGCGCGCTGTCGACGGACTCCCGGCCGGCTATGGCGGAGCTGATCTCCTGGGAGACCTTGGTGCCGAGGTCGGTGAACTCGGGGATGCCGACGAACTGGATGCCGGGCGCGGGGCGGGGCTGCACACCCGGGTCGTTCGGCTTGGCACCGGCTATGGCGTTCCGGGTGACGTCCGCGAAGGCGGCCGCCTCCTTGCGGTACTCCGGGATGTCGTACGTCGAAGAGCGCTTGCCGGCGGGCACGTCGGACCAGCCCGCCGTCCTGCCCACCAGGTTCTCGTAGCCCTTGCCGGAAGCCCACGAGATGAACTTCCAGGCGTCGTCGGGGTTCTTGGACGCCTTCTGGATGCCCCACGCCCAGGTGTAGAGCCAGCCGGAGCTGTCGGTCTTCTCGACCGGGGCCTGGACGTAGCCGATCTTGCCCTTGACCGGGGAACCGGAGGCCTCCAGCGAACCCGCGCCGGACGTGGCGTCGTACCACATGGCCGTCTTGCCCTGCGTCATGTCGTTCAGGCACTCGGCGAAGCCGGACTGCGCGGCGCCGGACTCGCCGTGCTTGCGGACCAGGTCGACGTAGAACTGCGTGGCCTGCTTGAACTCCGGGGAGTCCACCTGTGCCTTCCAGTCCTTGTCGAACCAGGTGCCGCCGAAGGTGTTGACGACGGTGGTCAGCGGAGCCATCACCTCGCCCCAGCCCGGCAGCCCGCGCAGACAGATGCCCTTCATCCCGGACTCGGCGCCGTCCGCCTTGGCGGCCAGGCCGGCGACCTGCTTCCAGGTGGGCTTGGCCGGCATGGTCAGGCCCTTCTTCCGGAAGACGTCCTTGCGGTACATCAGGAAGGAGGACTCGCCGTAGAAGGGCTCGCCGTAGAGCTTGCCGTCCGCGGCGGTGAGGGCCTGCCGCATCGGGGCGAGGATGTCCTGCTGGTCGAAGGCGGTGTCGCTCCTGACGTACGAGTCGATCGGGTGGAGCCAGCCGTTCTTGGCGTAGATGGGGATCTCGTAGTTGCTGAGCGTGGCGACGTCGTACTGGCCCGCCTGGTTGGCGAAGTCCTGGCTGATCTTGTCTCTGACGTCGTTCTCCGGCAGGACGGTGAAGTTCACCTTGATCCCGGTGTCCTTGGTGAAGTTGTCGGCGGTGAGCTTCTGCAACTCCACCATCTGCGGGTTGTTCACCATCAGGACGTTGACGGAGTGGGCGGAGGACCCGCCGCCGGCGCCTCCGGCGCCCGAGCAGCCGGCGAGCAGTGGGGTGATCAGCGTTCCTGCGGCGGCCACGGCATACAGGGCGCGGGGCGTTCGGCGGCTCTGGGTTCGCATGGAGGGCTCCTGAACGTATGGGGAGATAACGGGCGTCTACGGGTGTGGGTGTGCCCCTGGGGACGGTGTTCGGTTCTTCAGACCCGGATGACCTGCGGGCCCAGCAGGGAGTAGCGGTGGGCCTCGGCCGCCGGGAGCAGCGTGCTCGTCACGATCGCCTCCAGCGCGCCGACCTCGGCGAACCGGCAGAAGCTGACCGCCCCGAACTTGGTGTGCACGCCCGCGAAGACCGTCCTGCGCGCGGCGCGGATGGCCTGGGCCTTGACCTCGCTGACGGCGGGGTCGGGGGTGGTCAGGCCGTGTTCGCGGGAGATGCCGTTGGCGCCGATGAAGGCGAGGTCGAGCACGAAGCCGGACAGCATCCTGGTCGTCCAGTGGTCGACGGTCGCCAGGGTGCCGGCGCGGACCCGTCCGCCGAGGAGCAGGACCGACATGTTCTCGGCCTCGGCGAGGGCGCCCGCGACGGGCAGGGACGCGGTGACCACGGTCAGCGGCCGGTCCGTCGGCAGGGCCTCGGCGATGAGCTGCGGGGTGAAGCCCTCGTCGACGAAGACCGTCTCCGCGTCCCCCAGCAGCTCGGCCGCGGCGGCCGCGATCCGGCGTTTCTCGGGGACGTGGCTGGTGGCGCGGAAGGCGAGTGTCGTCTCGAAGCCGGCGCTCTCGACCGGGTAGGCGCCGCCGTGGGTGCGACGGACCAGCCCGTGGTCCTCCAGGGCGCGCAGATCACGCCGGATGGTCTCCTTGGCCACGCCCAGCCGGGTGGCGAGTGCGGTGACGTCGACCGAGCCCGTGGCGCGCGCGGCCAGCACGATCTCGCGCTGGCGTTCTTCCGCCGTCCTCGTGCTCATGCCGTCACCCACTTCCCTGTGGAGCTGCCCGTTCGGGCCCATGGGGGAAGTTCTACAGCGGGTGTGCGGCGCTGACCAGGTCTGTTGCGGGTTCGATACTGCCCGTGTGTGCCCGTTTGCGAAGCGGTGTGCCCGCCTCGGACCTGCGCTGCTGCCGGGTGAGGAGTGGGATCGGGCGGCCCGGATGCCCGAACACGGCGGCGGGCGGGCCCGTTCGGTGCCCGCCCGCCGCGATGAGCGATCGTTTTCCGCCGTCACAGCGGTCCCCGGTCCCGCCCGGGGCTCAGTGCGGCCAGATGGGCGGGTCGTTCACGAAGTGCCCGCCCAGGTGGCTGTGGGCCGGGTTCTCCGGGTCCAGTTCGCCCTGCTCCGCGATCAGCTTCTCGGCGTACGGCTCCGAGTCGTCCTGCGGTTCGTAGCCGAGCGACCGCGCGGACGTGAGGTCCCACCACAGGCGGGTGTTGGCCGAGGAGCCGTAGACCACGGTGTGGCCGACGTCCTCGGCGGTGAGCGCCGCGTGGAAGAGGCGGGCGCCGTCGGCCGGGCTCATCCAGACCGAGAGCATGCGCACGCCGGTCGGCTCCGGGAAGCAGGAGCCGATGCGCACCGAGACGGTCTCCAGGCCGTGCCGGTCCCAGTAGAGCTGGGCGAGGTCCTCGCCGAAGGCCTTGGACAGGCCGTAGAAGGTGTCGGGGCGGTGTGGGGTGTCGATCGGGATCAGCGCTCTTGGATCAAGAGGTGTGCCCGGGCGCGGGGCCGGCGTGAAGCCGACGGCGTGGTTGGAGGAGGCGAAGACGATCCGCGGCACGCCTTCCAGGCGGGCGGCCTCGTACAGGTTGTAGGTGCCCTCGATGTTCGACCTGAGGATCTTCTCGAAGGGCGCCTCGAGGGAGATGCCCGCGAGGTGCAGGACTGCGTCCACGCCCCGCACCGCCTCGCGCAGCGCCTCCTTGTCGGTGAGGTCCGCGGTGACGGCGTCCGGCGCGCCCTCGACGGGGCGCACGTCGAACAGGCGCAGCGTGTAGCCGTACTCCGGCAGCAGGGACCGCATCAGGGTGCCGAGCCCGCCGGCGGCGCCGGTGAGCAGCACGGTGCGGGGAGCGGGCATCCTCGGTCTCCTTGACGACGGCGGCCGCGTGCATGGACGGGATTCACATTCATGGACACGCTAGGGAGCGGCGGCGGATCACGTCAAGTGTGCCGCGGGGTGGGGAAATCCGTTGCCGTGTCGCGGGATTGCCCGCTTGACCCGGGCCGAGACCGGCCCGTAGCGTGAAGTTGTTCAGAAATATGGACGCTGATCAGAAACGTGTACCGACAGGGAGCGCCCGTGACGCCAGCCCCTCTCGCCGCCCGGCTCCGCGACCCGAGCGGGCCGCTGTTCTTCCCCGTCACGGCCTACGGCCCGGACGGCGCCCTCGACCTCGACGTCCACCGCACCCACGTGCGCCGGGGCGTCGCGGCCGGTGCCGCCGCCGTGTTCGCCTGCTGCGGCACCGGGGAGTTCCACGCGCTGCTGCCGGAGGAGTTCGAGGCCTGCGTGCGGGCGGCCGTCGAGGCGGCCGAGGGGCGCGTCCCGGTGATCGCGGGGGCGGGCTACGGCACCGCGCTGGCCGTCCGCTACGCGCGTCTCGCCGAGGACGCGGGCGCCGACGGGCTCCTCGCCATGCCGCCGTACCTCGTGTCGGCCGGCCAGGAGGGCCTGCTGCGGCACTACCGGGAGGTCGCCGCCGCCACCGCCCTGCCGGTGATCGTCTACCAGCGCGACAACGCCGTCTTCACCCCGCACACCGTGGTCGCGCTGGCCCGCACCGAGGGGGTCATCGGTCTCAAGGACGGCCTCGGCGACCTGGACCTGATGCAGCGGATCGTCAGCGCCGTGCGCACCGAGGTCCACGGCGACTTCCTCTACTTCAACGGCCTGCCCACCGCCGAGCAGACCCAGCTCGCCTACCAGGCCCTCGGCATCACCCTGTACTCCTCGGCCGTGTTCTGCTTCGCCCCGGAGATCGCCCTCGCCTTCCACCGGGCCCTTCGCACGGGCGACCGGGACACCGTGCGCCGCCTCCTGGACGGTTTCTACCACCCGTTCGTGGAGCTGCGCGCCCAGGGCCGCGGCTACGCCGTCTCGCTCGTCAAGGCGGGCGTGCGGCTGCGCGGCCTGGACGTCGGCGAGGTCCGGCCCCCGCTGGACGAGCCCGGCGAGGACCACGTCAAGCAGCTCGCCCGGCTGATCGAGCGCGGCCACGCGCTGCTGGAGGAGGACGCGTGAAGGCGTCGGCGTTCGTCTACCCCTGGGACGTCAACGGCGACCCCGAGGCCCCCGCCCGCATCGCCGCACTCGGCGTACGGCAGGCGACCCTCGCCTCCGCCTACCACTCCACCCGCGCCCTGACCCCCCGCCACCCGCGCCACCGCATCGTCACCGCCGAGTACGCGGCCGTCCTGTACCCGGCCGGCAACCGCTGGGCCGGCCGCGGCCTGCGCCCGTACACCGCCGGGCGCTGGGCCCCGTCGGACGCCTACGGAGAGGCCGCCGGGGCGCTCGCCGCGGCCGGGGTCGAGGTGCACACCTGGGTCGTCCTCGCGCACAACTCCCGCCTGGGCGCCGAACATCCGGACACCTCGGTCGTCAACGCCTATGGCGACCGCTACCCGTGGGCCCCCTGCATCGCCCAGCCCGCAACCCGCGCGTACCTGGTCGACCTGGCGGCCGAGGCCGCCGTACGCCCCGGCGCGCACGGCACCGAACTGGAGTCCCTCGGCTGGTACGGGATCCAGCATCTGCACGCCCACGACAAGACCGCCGGGGTCGCTCTCGGGGACGCCGGGCAGTACCTGATGTCGCTCTGCTTCTGTCCCGCCTGCCGCGCCGGGTACGGCGAACAGGGCCTGGACGCCGACGCGTTGGCGGTCGCCGTACGGGACGCCCTGGAGCCGCTGTGGCGGGGCGCGGCCGACGACGGGGGCTGGCCGACGGTCGACAAGCTCCTCGGCCAGGACACCGCTGCCGCCACGCGCGCGTGGCGCGACACCACCGCCCGCACCCTCCAGGAGCAGGCCGTCGGCGCCGTACGCGCCGCCGCTCCCGACGGCTTCCAGGTCCTGCTGCACGCCGACCCGGTGCCGTACCACTGCGGTGCCAACGCCGGCGTCGATCCCGCCCACGTCCTCTCCGTCGCGGACGGTGTGGTGGTGCCGTGCACGGGCGGTACCGACCTGCTGGCGCCCTTCGCCGAGCAGGCGCGCGAGAAGGCGGTACTGGCCGCCAACTTCACGGTGGTCTCCGGGATGGGCGGCAGCCCCGGCACCCTCGCGGCCGACGCGGCACGCGCGCGTGCCCGGGGTGCGACGGAACTGCGCCTGTATCACGCCGGGTTGGCGTCGGACCGGGACCTCGCGGCGGTGCGCGAGGCACTCGGCGCGCGCTGAGCCGCGAGCGCGACGGCCGTCAGGAGCAGTCCCAGGCCGTACACGGGCAGCAGCAGCCCGGGGCCGGCCAGTCCGACCAGGCCCGCCCCGACGGCCAGTCCGGCCACGTTCGGAGTGAACATCAGCGTGTGGGCGGTGGCGGTCACCCGGCCCAGCAGCGGACCCGGGGTCTCGTCCTGCACGGCGGTGAGCGCGGCGATCAGCACACAGGGCAGACCGAGACCGACGGCGGCCCCGGCCACCAGGGCCACCGGATCCGACGGCACGGCCCGCGCGGCCACCCCGGCCGCCGTCAGCGCGATCCCGGCCGCCGCGAACCGGCGCCCGCCCAGCCGCCGCAGCGCCGGCCCGGACACCAGTCCGGCCACCACCGAGCCCGCACCCTGGACGGCGTAGAGCACACCCGCGTAGGCGGGGGAGTGCCCGAGACGGTCCACGACGGCGTACACCGTGGTGCTGCCCAGCGAGGCCAGGAGCATCGTCGTACCGCCCGCCCGGACCAGCGGACGCAGCCCCGGATGCCCCCACAGATGACGGACGCCCTCGGTGGTCTCCCGCCACCAGCCCACGCCCGACCGGGCGGGCCGCTCCTCGGGGACGCGTACGAGGGCGCACAGCCCGGCCGCGAGCACGAAGGTGACCGCGTCGAGACAGGCGACGGCCGGCCCGCCGAAGGCCGCGTACAGGCCCGCCCCGGTCAGCGGGGCGACCAGCTTCATGCCCTCGTTGGCGGACATGCGCAGCCCGTTGAAGTCGCCCCGCAGGTCCGGGCCGACGGCGGCGGTGACCAGCGCCGACTCGGCCGCGTCATGGACGACGCCGGCGGCGCCGTACCCGCACAGCACGGCGAACAGCAGCCACAGGCGGCCGGGGGAGTCCACCGCGAACAGGGTGGGCAGGAGGGCGGCCAGGGCGAGGCTGACCGTGATGAGCAGGGGTTTGCGGCGGAACCGGTCGGCGAGGGTACCGAGCGCCGGGCCGGCCAGGGTGGGTGCCCACATGGCGAGCATGCACAGGGCGGCCAGACCGTCGGAACCGGTGAGGTCCTTGACCCACACGCCCGACGCCAGCCACAGCGAGGACGTGCCGAAACCGGACACGACCACACCCGTCAGAAGCAGCCCCGCAGTGCGGTCCCGCAGCACGCGGAGCACGGTCCAGGAAGTCGTCATGCCAGGTCATCGTGGCCCTAAGGGGGGTGCGCGCGGATCGGTCACCTGCCCTATCCGGACCCGGGACCACGGCGGCGGCAAGCGGGGGCCCCGGCGGCGATGACCGGGTGGCCCTTGAGACGGTGCACGACGTCCCACGCGCCTGGCGCAGGGCACCGATGAGTTCCGCGGAGCCGGCCGGTCACCCCTCCGTACGGGCAGAGCGACCCCCAAGGAGCAGGACATGACCGACCCGATCCTCGACCTCGGACCACAGACCCGGATCCTCGCACGGCTCGCGGAATCCGTGACCGACGAGCAGCTGCCGGGCCCCACCCCGTGCCCCGACCTGGCGGTACGCAATCTGCTCGGCCATCTGCTGGGCCTGTCCGCCGCCTTCCGTGACGCCGCCCGCAAGGACCTGGGCCCCCACACCGACACACCCCCGAACACCGTCGTCCCGGACATCGGCCCCGGCTGGCGCGAGGAGCTGCCCAAGGTGCTGGACGAACTCGCCGACGCCTGGCGCGACCCGGCCGCCTGGACCGGCATGACCCGCGCGGGCGGGGTGGACCTGCCCGGGGCGGTCGCGGGTGCGGTCGCCGCCGACGAGCTGGTGATCCACGGCTGGGACCTGGCCCGCGCCACCGGCAGCCCCTACGCCCCCGACCCCGCGGCCCTCACCTCCGCCCACGGCTTCCTCCTCGCGGCGGCCGACGACCCGAACCGCGGCAAGGGCCCCTTCGGGCCGGTCGTCCCCGTCCCGGCCGAGGCGCCGCTGCTGGACCGGGCGGTGGGGCTGAGCGGGCGGGATCCGGGGTGGCGCCGCTAGGTCCTGTCGTCAAATTCCCGTCGTCGCCCGAAGGGCGGCCTCGCGGCGTCTGGTGCGTGCTCTCGGCGTGCCGGGCGGAAGTCCTCGTACTGGACGTACTTGGGCTTTCGCCCGGTGCGGCGAGAGTGCGTGCCAGGCGTCGTGGGGCAGACGGGAATTTGACGACAGGGCCTAGTGCCCCGGGCGCGCCGGCGATCTCCGGGCGGCGGAAGCGGCGCATCGGCCCTACGGTGACCTGAGGGGGGGCAGGCCGTACAGGTACTACGGAGGATGCCGCCATGCAGGAGCACTACGTGTGGGTGACGACGCGCCGCCTTCAGCCGGGGGCGTTGCAGGAGTTCGAGCGGGCATGGCGCCCGGCCCCCGCCCCGCCGGGCCTGCACCGCGCCTACGCGTACTGGTCCGAGGACGGGCAGGAGATCACCGGCGTGTCGTTCTGGGACACCCAGGAGTCGTGCGACGCGTGGCGGGGCTCCGACCCGGAGGCACAGCGGCGGGCGGCCATGGCTCCGTACGTCGTCTCGGAGAGCGAGGGCTTCTACCGCGGCCGCGAACTCACCCTCCCCGGCGTCGGCCACGGGTGAGCGCGGCCGACATGAGCGGGATCGTCGTCGTGTACGAGCTCGACCGCCCGGCGGCCGCCCACACCTCCCCGCCCGGGCCGTCCGGCGCGGAACGCCTGCCGCGCCGGGTGCACGCGGTGCCCACCGCGCCCGGCAGGCCGGACGCCGCCGGGCCGCGGACACTCTGCGGCAAGGACACCTTCGCCATGGAACCGGCCCGGTGGACGCCCTCCGAGCACGCCGGAGCGCCGTGGTACCCCGCCGAGTACGCGTCCGTGGTCTGCCCCGAATGCGATGCCGTGATGGAGGTCTGAGCAGGCTCCCGGTCCGGACGGGGAGCGGCGGCGCCACGGCGGGTCCCCGCCGGCGCCGGGTTCCTCGCCGCCCGGCCGCGGCCACCCCCCGGCCCCCACTTGGCGAAATGAGCCGGAGCCGGGCGAAAGGCGTCGTACCCTCCTGCCATGCCGCTCTCCCTCACCGTCCTCGGTACCGCCTCGCCGCACCCGGGCCCCGACCGGCCCTGCTCCGGCTATCTGGTGTCCGGCGGCGGCGCCGAGGTGTGGGTGGACGCGGGGCCCGGTACGTTCGCCGCGTTGCAGCGGCACACGGATCCCGCCCGGCTCACCGCGATCTGGATCTCGCATCTGCACGCCGACCACAGCGCCGACCTGCTCGCCGCCGCCTACGCCTTCGCCTTCGGCGGCATGACCCCGAACGCCCCGATCCCGGTGTACGCGCCCCAGGACTGCGCGCGCCGGCTGGCCGGCTTCTTCGGCCGTCCCGACATCGAGTTCCTGAAGGGCGTCTTCGACTTCCGGGCCCTGTACGACGGCCACGACGTCCGGCACTGGAACCTGCGTCTGACCGCCCGCGCCGTCGCCCACGACACCGAGGCGTACGGGCTGCGCGCCGAGGCCCAGGGCAGTGTCCTCGCCTACTCGGGAGACAGCGGACCCTGCTCCGCGCTCGTCGAACTCGCCTCCCGCGCCGACCTGTTCCTGTGCGAGGCGGACCTCGACGAGCATCGCGTAGGCGAACACCCCCGGCAGGTCCACCTGACACCCGAGGACGCCGGCCGTATCGCGCGGGACGCACATGTGCGCGAGCTGCTCGTCACCCATGTCGGCCCCACGCTCACCCGCGAGGCGGCCACCGCGCGAGCCACCGCGGTCTCCGGCCGGCCCACGTACACCGCCGTCGAGGGCGACACCCGCACCGTCTGAGCCGGTCGCCCAGGCACCCCGACTTCCTTTGTCAGAAGCATTGACGAATCACGGGCCCCCTCCTACCTTCAACGCGTCGTACTTCGTACGTCATATATGAGACGCGATATGTGAGATCCGAGAGGGCCGTATGACCTCTGTGCCCACCCCGATCCCGTCCCGCACGCAGTACGTGCTGGACGCGATCAGACACCGCATCCTGACCGGCCTGCTGACGCCCGGCCAGGCCCTGGTCGAGACGGAGCTGGCCGCACAGTTCGGGGTGTCCAAGACCCCGGTGCGGGAGGCACTGAAGACCCTCGCCGGGACCGGGCTCGTCGTGATGAGCCAGTACAAGGGCGTCACGGTGCGCATGGTGGACGCGGACATGGCGCGCGAGGTCTACGACGTGCGGCTGCTGCTGGAGCCCGAGGCGCTGCGCCGGGCGGTGCGGCGCGAAGCCTCCCTCGACGCCGCCCGTGAGGCGCTCGCCCGGGCCGACGCCGCCGGCGACACCGCCGAACGCTCCCTGGCCAACCGCGAGTTCCACCGCGCCCTCTACCTGCCGTGCGGCAACCCGCTGCTCGGCAGGATGCTGGACGAGGTCCGCGACCAGGCCGCCCTCGTCTCCGCCGTCGCCTGGGCGGCCGACCCCTCCTGGGAGCGCGAGGCCGCCGAGCACCGGGAGATCCTGCGGCTCGCGCTGGACGGCGACGCGGATGGCGCGGCGAGCGCCCTGCACTCCCACATCGCCTCGTTCGTACGGCGCGCTTTCCCCTCGGACACCGAGTCCGACCCGGCGGAAGGCCATCGATGAGCAGCGTGACGTTCGAGAGCCAACGGGCGGCCCTGGCCGACGTGGTGGCCATCCCGGTGACCCCCTTCGCCGAGGACGGCTCCGTCGCGCGGGACACCCACCGGGCCCTGCTGCGCCGGCTGCTCGACGGCGGGATCCGCACCCTCACCCCGAACGGCAACACCGGCGAGTTCTACGCCCTCACCCCCGAAGAGCGCCGCCTGGTCGCCGAGTCGACCGTCGACGAGGCCGGCGACCGCGCCGTGATCCTGGCCGGCGTCGGCCACGACCTGCCCACCGCGACCGCCTCCGCCCGGCACGCCCGCGCACTCGGCGCGCAGATGGTGATGGTCCACCAGCCCGTCCACCCGTACGTATCGGCGGCCGGCTGGGTCGACTACCACCGCGCCATCGCCGAGGCCGTGCCCGAACTGGGCGTGGTCCCCTACATCCGCAACGCCCGGCTGCCCGGCGCCCGCCTCGCCGAACTCGCCGGCCACTGCCCCAACGTCATCGGCGTGAAGTACGCCGTCCCGGACGCCGCACGCTTCGCGGCCTTCGCGCGGGACGCCGGCCTGGACCGCTTCGTCTGGGTGGCGGGCCTGGCCGAACCGTACGCACCCTCCTACTTCTCCGCGGGCGCCACCGGCTTCACCTCGGGGCTCGTGAACGTCGCCCCGGCCGTTTCGCTGCACATGATCGAAGCGCTTCGATCCGGTGACTACCCGGCCGCCATGAAGGTCTGGGAGCAGATCCGCCGGTTCGAGGAACTGCGTGCCGCCCACGGCTCCGCCGACAACGTCACCGTCGTCAAGGAGGCCCTCGCCGCGCTCGGCCTGTGCCGCCGGGACGTCCGTCCGCCGAGCAGGCAGCTGCCCGAGGACGAGCGCGCCGAGGTCGCCGCCATCGCCGCCGGATGGCCGGTGTGAAGCAGCCGCACGAGCTGAGAAGCCACCAGTGGTACGGCACCGACGGCCTGCGCTCCTTCAGTCACCGCGCCCGTACCCGCCAGCTCGGCTACCTGCCCGAGGAGCACCTGGGCAAGCCGGTCGTCGCGATCCTCAACACCTGGTCGGACATCAACCCCTGCCATGTGCACCTGCGGGACCGGGCGCAGGCCGTGAAGCGCGGGGTCTGGCAGGCCGGGGGCTTCCCGCTCGAGTTCCCGGTCTCCACACTCAGCGAGACCTTCCAGAAGCCGACCCCGATGCTCTACCGGAACCTGCTCGCGATGGAGACCGAGGAGCTGCTGCGGTCGTACCCGGTCGACGGCGCCGTCCTGATGGGCGGCTGCGACAAGTCCACGCCCGCCCTGCTGATGGGCGCCGCCTCGGTGGACCTGCCCGCCGTCTTCGTGCCGGCCGGGCCCATGCTCCCGGGCCACTGGCGGGGCGAGGTCCTCGGCTCCGGCACCGACATGTGGAAGTACTGGGACCAGAAGCGGGCCGGCCTCGTCGGGGACTGCGAGATGACCGAGCTGGAGAGTGGCCTGGCCCGCTCGCCGGGCCACTGCATGACCATGGGAACGGCGTCCACGCTGACCGCGGCCGCCGAGGCGCTCGGCGTCACCGTGCCCGGCGCGTCCAGCATCCCGGCGGTGGACTCCGCACACGACCGGATGGCCGCCAGGGCGGGCCTGACGATCGTCGAACTGGTCCGCAGGGACCGCAGGCTGAGCGAGGTCCTCACCCGGGAGGCCTTCGCGGACGCGGTCACCACCGTGCTCGGCCTCGGTGGCTCCACCAATGCCGTGATCCACCTGATCGCCATGGCGGGCCGGGCCGGAGTGGAACTGACGCTGGACGACTTCGACCGCATCGCCCGCACGGTCCCGGTCCTCGCCGACGTCCGCCCCGGCGGACAGCGCCACCTCATGGAGGACTTCCACTTCGCGGGCGGCCTGCCCGGCTTCCTCTCCCGCATCCCGGACCTGCTCCACCTGGACCGGCCGACGGTGTCGTACGACACCCTGCGCGAGCAGCTGGACGGCGCGCGGGTGCACGACGACGACGTCATCCGCCCCCGCGGCAACCCGGTCGCGAGCGAGGGCGGGGTCGCGGTGCTGCGCGGCAACCTCTGCCCCGACGGCGCCGTCATCAAGCACATCGCCGCCGAGCCCCGGCTGCTCAGGCACACCGGCCCGGCCGTCGTCTTCGACGACTACCGGACCATGCAGCGCACCATCGACGACCCGTCCCTCGGCATCACCGCCGACAGCGTGCTCGTGCTGCGCAACGCCGGCCCCAGGGGCGGCCCCGGCATGCCCGAGTACGGCATGCTCCCGATCCCGGAGCACCTGCTCAGGCAGGGCGTGCGGGACATGGTGCGGATCTCCGACGCCCGGATGAGCGGCACGAGTTACGGCGCCTGCGTGCTGCACGTGGCACCGGAGTCGTACGTCGGCGGTCCGCTGGCGCTGGTGCGCACCGGGGACCCCATCACCCTGGACGTCGAGGCACGCACCCTCCAGCTCCACGTGGACGACGAGGAGCTGGAGCGCAGGCGCGCCGAGTGGACGCCGCCGCCCGCCCGTTACGAGCGCGGCTACGGCGCCCTCTACAACGAACAGATCACCCAGGCCGACACCGGCTGCGACTTCGAGTTCCTGGCCCGCCCGGGCAAGGTGCCGGACCCGTACGCCGGTTGAACCCCCGCGACCCCTGGCGAAGCACTCATGAATCAGGAGGCGTGTTCGAGGTGAAGCGGAAGGCGGACCAGTGACCGGAATTCCCGGGTCAGGTTCCTCCCGGTCCCCCTACGCTGTTGCCTGACGGACTGTTGGGACAGGATGCAGGATCGGGGGAGCCTGTGGACGTACACGTGGATGTCCATCTCGCGGACGGTGCCGAAGACAGCACAGCCGCGGACGAGACGCGGTCACTGCTCGCCTGGCTCACCGAGGCCGACGAGCTGCGCGGCAGAGTCGCTCCACAGGAGGGACCACCGGTGCCCGGCACACTGGGCCCGGTCCTGGACGGCCTGGTGGTCGCGCTCGGCTCCGGCGGCGCGGTCACCGGACTCACCACCGCCCTGGTGGCCTGGATCCGCAGCCGGCACAGCGACGTCACCGTCAAGGCGACCCGGCCCGACGGCGCCTCGCTGGAGATCTCCACGAAGCTCGTCGGGCCGATGACCCCCCGGGAACTGCGCACCTTCGTGACCGACACCTCCCGGATCCTGGAGAGCGGCCGGGAAGCGGACGGAGGCGCGTTATGACCACCGGGTCCGCCGAGTCACCGGCCCTCCCCACGCCCGGCACCGCGCTGGCGTCCTCCGGCGCCCGGGTGCTGCTCATCGGCACCGGCACCCATCACGGCCCCACGCTGACCTCCGTACCGGCGGTGCCACGCAGCGTGGAGGCCCTGGCGGCCGCCCTGACCGAACGCTGCGGAGTGACCCCCGACCGGCTGCGCACGCTCGTCGACCCGGCGGACGCCCGCACGATGGCCCTGGCCGTCGCCGAAGCGGCGCAGGAGGCCGACAGCACCCTGCTCGTGTACTACGTGGGACACGGCCTCATCGGCCCCGGCGACGAGCTGTACCTCGCCGCGAGCGCCACCGACCGGCTGACCCCGGGCCTCGCGGCACACCAGGCGCTCTCGTTCTCGGCCCTGCGCGAGGCACTCACCCTGTGCCGCGCCGCGTCCGTGATCGTCATTCTGGACTGCTGCTTCTCCGGGCGCGCCCGGCTGGGCAACGGCACACCCCAGCCCGCGGCCTTCAGCCTGCCCGCCGGGCACGGGATGTACCTGCTGGGATCCGCCGAGCAGTTGGCGCTGGCCCCCGACGACGCCGAACACACCGCCCTCACCGGCGAGTTGATCACCCTCCTGCGGCACGGCGATCCACGCGCACCGCGCCTGCTCACCCTGGACGACGTCTACGACCACCTCTTCCGCGCGTTACGGGCCCGGGGCGGGCCGCTGCCGCGCCGCCAGGCCGGCGACCGCTCGGGCGGGCTGGTCGTCGCCGTCAACGCGGCCGCACCGACGACCGACGAGCCGGACGCCACCGCGGCCGAGGAACCCGCACCGGGTCCCTGCCCGTACCCGGGCCTCGACGCGTTCACCGTGGACGACGCCGAGTTCTTCCACGGCCGGGAGAAGCTGGTCGACGAGCTGCTCCGCGGCTGCCACCAGGCAGTCGAGCAGGGCCGGGCCACTGGCGGTGGTCGGGCCGTCCGGCGCCGGCAAGACCTCACTGCTGCACGCCGGACTCCTCGCGGCGTTACGGGCCGGAACCCCGCTGCTGCCCGGCTCGGCCGCCTGGCCCGGCCTTGTCCTGACCCCCGGCGAACACCCCCTCCGCAGTCTGACCACCGCCCTGCGGGGTGACACCGTCCTGTCGGCAGAGGACCCGGAAGCCGCCGTCGGCTGGGTCCACGGCCTCGTCCCGGACCGGCGGCGCCTGGTGCTGGTGGTGGACCAGCTGGAGGAGCTGTTCACCCTCTGCCGCAGCCGGACCGAACGCAGCGCGTTCCTCGCCGCGTTGACGGCCCTGGCCGAGGCCGGAACGCTCGTCGTCGTCGCCCTGCGCGCCGACTTCTACGGCCACGCCCAGGCCCTGCCCGAGCTGGACGCGGTGCTGCGGTCCGACCAGGTGCTCGTCAGCCCGATGCAACAGGAGGAGCTGAGGGCCGCGATCGAGCGCCCGGCCGGTGCCGTCGGCCTGGAACTCGACGAGGGCCTTGCCGACCTGCTCATCCACGAACTGGGCGCCGCCCGGCTGACCCGGTCCCGGACCGGCACCCTGCCGCTGCTCTCCCACGCACTCTGGTCCACCTGGCGGCACCGCCAGGGCAGACGGCTGACCGTCGCCGGCTACCGCGAGAGCGGAGGCATCGACGAAGCCATCAAACAGACCGCCGACGACACCTACGACCACCTGGACGCCGCGGGCCGCGCAGCCGCACGCCGCATGCTGCCGCGTCTCGTGCACATCGACGACGACGCCCCGGACACCAGCCGCCCCGTCGACCGCACCGTACTGCTGGACGGCCTCCCGGACCCACAGGCCGCCGAGCGGGCCCTGAACCGACTGGCCGCGGCACGACTGCTGGTCCTCGACGAGCGGACGGTCCGCATCAGCCACAACGCCCTGCTGCACGCCTGGCCCCGGCTGCGCGAATGGATCGACGCGGACCGGGACTGGCTGCGCACGCGTCAGCAGGTCGCCGTCGACGCCGCCGTCTGGTGGGAGGCGGACCGGCATCCCTCGCTGCTCTATCGGGGCCCACGGCTCGCTGCCACCCGTGAACGCCTGGAGGGCGCGGGTCTGACCGCTGCCGCCGAGGGCAAGGGGCATGCCGGTGAACTCGAACCACGGCTCGCGGAGTTCCTGAACCAGTCGTGGCGCCAGGAACGGCGCGGGGTGCACATCCGCAGGGCTGTGATCGCCTGCATGTGTGTGCTGACACTGCTGGCCGGGGCGGGCGGGGGCCTGGCCTGGTGGTCGGGGCAGAAGGAGGCGGCCCAGCGGCGGCAGGCTGTCGCACGGCTGGTCACCGAGGAGGCGGACCGTCTGAGGGACAGCCGCCCGGGGCTGGCCAAACAGCTCAGCCTGGTCGCGAACCGGCTGGACCCGCAGATCGGGACGGCTTCGATGCTCGCTGGCATGGACACGCCGGGCGTCTTCATGTCCGATGCCTCCGCCGACGACATCTCCCTGGACGCCAAGGGCGAACGGATGGCCGTCTCGACCGGTTCCGACGTCGTCCTGTGGGACACGACGCACGGCAAGCGGTTGGGGAACCTGGGCCAGATGCGTACCGGTGCGGTGGCGCTCAGCCCCGACGGGCGGCTCGTGGCCGTCGTACGGGCGGGCAGCACGCCAAGTGGGTCATGGGGGTTGTGGGACGTCACCGCACCGAAGACCCCGCACCGCATCGCCGTCCCCGAGCGACAACAGGTCAGGACCCTGTCCCTGACGATCAGCCCCGACGGCCGCACCCTCGCCCTCGGCCGCGTCGACGGAACCGTCCAGCTGTGGGACATCGCCCACCGGTCCGCCCCACGCCCGCTGCGCACCCTGAGGGGCCACACCGGGGACGTCGACTCGCTCGCCTTCGCGCCGAAGGGCCGGTTCCTGGCGAGCGCAGGCAGTGACGGAAAGGTCCGGCTCTGGGACATGACGGACCAGCGGCGCACCTCGGCGTCGGCGGTTCTTCCCGGTCTCAAGCTGGGCTCCCAGACCTACGACCTGAACGGAAAGCCGCTGCACCGCGTGGCGTTCAGCCCGGACGGCCGGCTGCTGGCCGGGCCGGGGGACGGGGACAAGACCCGGGTCCGTCTGTGGCGGCTGGGGGGCCGGGGGCAGCCGGCGTCGGCGGGCACGGCGAAGGACACGTACGGGGCCGACTGTGCGGCGAACCTGGCCTCCGTCGCGTTCAGTCCGGACGGGAAGGCCCTCGCCACCGGCTGTGATGCCAACACCTACCTCTGGGACGTCCCTCCGGGTTCCCGTCTGCAACAGTCCGCCCAGCTCAACGAAAACGGAATCGGAAACGGAAGCGCGACCGGGCCGGTGCTCTTCACACCACACGGCCACCGGTTGCTGCGCGCCACGGACCGCGGCGTTCTGTTGTGGTACGTGGAGAACACGGCCCAGCCAACCGCTGCAGCCAGCTTCGGCTCGCCACCGTCCGGCTTCCATGTGACCACGAAGTTCAGTAGAGGTGTGCGGCGGCTGTTGGTCATTCACGGTGCCAACGGCGGTGCTCTGTGGGACCTGACCGGTACGGCCACGCTTCACAAGAGCCTGGCACGGCTGCCGGGCAGCGGTGACATCGGCGCGGAGGGGGCGGCCTTCAGCCCCGACGGGAAGATCCTCGCACTCAGCGAGCTGAGCGGTGACAGGCATGTCGTCCGGCTGCGGGACACCGGCCGGTCCGGCGCACCCGTCATCGCCACCATCACGGACATCGCCAACGGCATCGAGGACCTCTCCTTCAGCGCGGACGGACATCTGCTGGCCGTGGCCGACAACAACGACAACACCGCTGCCCGGACCCAGCCCGCCTCGGTGAAGGTGTTCGACGTCTCGACCGTCTCGCACCCCCGGCAGACCGCATCGGTGAAGGGCAACGTCTTCGTCGTCACCTTCGCCCCGAAGGGCCGGCTCCTGGTCGCCAACACCGCCGACAGGCTGCTCTCCTGGACGGTGGCGAACGCACACCGTCCGGTACCCCAGCAGACCCGGTGGCTGACCCCGGGCGCCGGTGTGTCGAATGCCGCCTTCCGTCCCGACGGCGAACTGCTCGCCGCCACAGACGCCAAGAACACCACTCGCCTCTGGAGGATCAAGAACGGCCGAATCGCAGGTGCCCCTTCCGTGCTGCGCACGGTCGGCTCGGGCGGAGGCATCACCTTCAGCCGGGACGGCAGGACCCTCGCCTGGGGAAGCTCCGGCGATCCGAGCAGCGTGTACGCGCAGAACCACATTGAACTGTGGGACGTCAGCAACTGGAAGACTCCGGTGTACGAGGGCGAGTTCGCCCTCGGTCGAGGAAGCCTCACCGGCTTCGGAAGCCTGTCGTACAGCTCCCACGGCAAGCCCCTGCTGGCCGCGGCCGGGGAGAAGATCGACGTCTGGGCCACCAACACCCCGGACCTGAAGTACCTGATCTGCAAGAGCTACGGCGACGTGATCACCAGGGACGAATGGAAGGTGTACGTCCCCGGCGAGCCCTACGACCCGCCCTGCCACTGACTGCCCCCGCCTTGAACCGAATTGGTGTGTATCGATCAGGCAACGGATGTCGCATTCGACTGGGTGACGCGCGTAGAAACCTGTCATGCATAAATCACAGCGGATCGCGGCGATCGCTGCCGCCTGCGCGCTCGCCGGTGGCGCCCTGTACGGCGCCGGCGCGGCCACGGCCGGTCAGTCGACGGCGAACTCGACCCACGAGCCCTACAACATCGGGCTCCTGGTGAAGGACATCGACACCTACTACGGCACCACCGCCGACAGCAACGGCGTCTACCAGGCGTCCCCGGACAGCCCGTACGCCAAGGACCTGGCGCGCATCGACGCCGACGCCAGGCGCTACATCGACAAGGCGGCCCGCAAGGCGCACCGCCACGGCGAGAAGCCGGCCGTCGTCTTCGACATCGACGACACGCTGCTGCTCAGCCTCGACTACGAGAAGCGCTACAACTACACGTACAACTCGACCACTTGGGCCGACTACGTGAACAAGGCCGACCGTCCGGCCGTGTTCGGCAGCCCGGAGCTGGTCCAGTACGCCGAGTCCAAGGGCGTCGAGGTCTTCTACAACTCCGGTCTCAGCGAGGCGCAGCGCACCGCCGCCGTCGAGAACCTGAAGAAGATCGGCGCCGATGTGAACCTCGACGCCGACCACATGTTCCTCAAGGACAAGGCCAACCCGCCGGCCTACCTGGGCGACTGCGCCACCCCGGGCGCCTGGAACTGCACGACGGTGCAGTACAAGTCCGGTACCCGCAAGCACATCGAGGACGACCTGGGGTACGAGGTCATCGCCAACTTCGGCGACCAGTACTCGGACCTGGACGGCGGCTACGCCGACCGTACCTACAAGCTGCCGAACCCGACCTACTTCGTCTCCTGACGGTCATCCGTAGGTCCTGAGCAGCCGCTCGTACTCGGCCCCCGTCACCGGCAGAACCGTGCCGTGGCGGGGGCTGGCGGGCAGCGCGTAGTCCGTGGACGGGGTCCACCTGCCCGAGGCCAGGTCGGTGGTCTCGAAGGGCACGTAGCCGCGCAGGCCGTACTCGTCGATGAACAGGTACCACTTCTTCTCGGTGTTGGACCTGAACACGGTCGGTCCCTCGCCCCGCTGGACGGAGCCGCTGCCGATGCAGTCGGAGACGAAGTCGTACGACGTGTCGGTCAGGTTCCGCGACTTCTCCGCCGTGATGAACTTCGAGCAGGGCGAGCTGGAGCTCGAGTCCCGCTCGTCCTTGGTGAAGCGGTAGTAGGTCCCCTTGTCCTTGATCACCGTCGAGTCGATGACCGAGTAGCCCGGGTCGTCCCAGACCTTCGGTTCGCTGAAGGTGCGGAAGTCCCTGGTCGTCGCGTAGAGCATCCGGTTGTACGCCGAGCCCGTGTGGCCGGGGTCGTCGGCGGCGTACAGCTTCGACGCCCAGAAGAGCACGTACTCGTGCAGCCGGGCGTCCCAGTAGGCCTCCGGGGCCCAGGTGTTGCCCGCGTTGTCCGGGGCCACCTGGACCAGCCGCTGGTCGGTCCAGTGCACCAGGTCGGTGGACTCCCAGACCATCACCGACTTGCTGCCGTGCCGCTGGACGTAGTCCCAGCTGCCACTGCTGTTCCGGTACATCCGCAGGTCGGTGGCGATCAGATAGAACCTGTCGCCCTCGGGGGAGCGGATCACGAACGGATCGCGCAGGCCCTTCTCGCCGATGGTCGACGTCAGCACCGGTTCACCCGCGTTCAACTCCCGCCAGTGCAGCGGGTCGTTGCCCTGACTGAGGGCGTAGCGGATCTGCTCGCCGTCGGCGGTGCCCTCGCCGGTGAAGTAGGCGAAGAGATAGCCCGCGTACCTGGGGGGCCGTGGCTGCGCGGAGCCCGGCGGGGCGGTCAGCAGGGTGAGGAAGAGGGCGGCCAGAAGGGGGACCAGCAGGTTTCTGGTTCTGAGGCGCATGACAATCCTGTGTGGGTTTGGGGGTTTCTGTTGATCGGTGCGCGCTCTCGGAGTGTGGCCAGTGAGGAACAGCGCGTCAACCGGTGTGCGGGCGACCAGGGCGGCCGAAAGTTTCGGTTGTTTTCGCGCGGGGCGCGGCAACCTGTTCCGGCCACGGTGGCGACTGGCGGGCGTCCCAACTCCCTGGGAAAGGAACGGCCGGTGCGGCAGAGCACCGGACGTCACCGCAGGACGCGCACCCTCTCCGTCGCCGCCGCCGTGGCCGTCGCGGCGGGGGCCGGTGGCGTCCGCCTCGGCCTGTCGAACGGCAGCGCGCAGGCCGCCCCGACCACGGTCACCGTGTGACTCCGCCTTCGAGGGCAACGGCAACGGGTTCAAACAACGGCAGCGAGCCTTGTCTGAACTCGTTCATCGATTTCACCGGTCCTGATTTCGGCACGGGATCCCCCCCCCCGCGTGACGTGCGGGCATCACAAGGGCCAGCACGCCGAGTTCTGACAGAGCCGCACGTCGCCGTACGAACGCCCCCGCCGGTCGTCACCGGCGGGGGCGTTCCACTGCCGGCCGAGGGGGGCTCAGGCCGGCAGGTCCATGTGGTCGGACGACGCGCCTTCCACGCACTGGAAGAGACGTCGGACACGAACGTGTGGTTGTCTCCCCGGTGCGAGTGCGAGTACGAACCCCTTCGAGATCTTCTACGAGTCGCCCGCGCCGGGTACGGGTGGCCGGACGCCGTATGGAACACCGAACCGGATTCCGTAACACGTCGAAAACCTGAAGAGGGTTCAACACGGGAACAATCCAGCCAGCATCCGCACACGCTCATCAGGCAACGAGGAGTGGGACCATGTCTGAGACGCAGAAGGTGGACCAGCGGCAGGATGCCGCGCCACCTGCCGGGAACAGCGTCGACCGGTACTTCAGAATCTCCGAGCGGGGATCGACCTTCGGCCGGGAGATACGCGGCGGCTTCGCCACGTTCTTCACCATGGCCTACATCCTTGTCCTGAATCCGATCATCCTGGGCAGCGCCAAGGACAAGTTCGGCCACTCCCTCGACACCGGGCAACTCGTCACCGCCACCGCGCTGGTGGCCTGCGTGATGACGATCATCATGGGTGTCGGCGGCAACCTCCCGCTCGCGATCGCCGCCGGCCTCGGCCTCAACGCCGTCGTCGCCTTCCAACTCGCCCCGCTGATGAGCTGGTCCGATGCGATGGGCCTGGTGGTCCTCGAAGGCCTCGTGATCTGCCTGCTGGTCCTCACCGGGCTCCGGGAAGCGATCATGAACGCGATCCCGCAGCAGCTGAAGCAGGCCATCGGCGTCGGCATCGGCCTGTTCATCGCCTTCATCGGCTTCGTCGACGCCGGGTTCGTCAGCCGCATCCCGGACGCCGCGCACACCACGGTCCCGGTGCAGCTCGGCGCCGTGGGCCGCCTCACCGGCTGGCCCGTCCTGGTCTTCTGCCTCGGCGTCCTGCTGACCATCGCGCTGCTCGCCCGCAAGGTGAAGGGCGCGATCCTCATCAGCATCGTGACGATGACGGTCGTCGCGATCGTCATCAACGCCGTTGCCGACATCAAGAACTGGGGCCTGACCACCCCGAAGGTCCCGGACAAGCTCGTCGCCACCCCGGACTTCGGGCTCGTCGGTCACTTCAGCCTGTTCGGCGGCTTCGCCAAGGCCGGCGCCCTCACCGCCGTCCTGCTGGTCTTCACCCTCATCCTGTCCGACTTCTTCGACGCCATGGGCACCATCGTCGGCATCAGCGCGGAGGCCGGCCTGCTCGACGAGAAGGGGCAGGTGCCCGGCATCGGCCGCGTGCTGTTCATCGACGGCGCCGCCGCCGTCGCCGGCGGTGTCGGCTCCGCCTCCTCCAACACCGCCTACATCGAGTCCGCGGCCGGTGTCGGAGAGGGCGCCCGCACCGGCTTCGCCAACCTGGTCACCGGCGGCCTCTTCGGCCTCGCGCTCTTCCTCACCCCGCTGCTGACGATCGTCCCGCTGCAGGCGGCGGCGCCCGCGCTGATCGCGGTGGGCTTCCTGATGATGACCCACGTCAAGCACATCGACTGGGACAAGCACGAGATCGGCATCCCGGCGTTCCTCACCATCGCCGTGATGCCGTTCACCTACTCGATAACCGACGGCATCGGCGCGGGCTTCCTGTCCTACGTGGTCATCAAGACGGTCCTCGGCAGGGCGAAGGAGGTCAACTGGCTGCTCTGGGGCGTCTCGGCACTGTTCCTGGTCTACTTCGCGATCGATCCGGTGGAGCAGATCCTGGGCGTGAAGTAGAACGGAGGCGGGGGCGGTCGTGCCGGGTCGCCCCCGTCCCGTCGGCTACTTGAGCGCCGCCTGCATCATCGCCTTCGCCACCGGCGCCGCCAGCCCGTTACCGCTCACCTCGGACCGAGCCGCGTCCGACTGCTCCACCATCACCGCGACAGCGACCTCCTTGCCGCTGCGGTCCGACTTGCCGTACGACGTGAACCAGGCGTACGGCGTCTTGCTGTTGTTCTCGCCGTGCTGGGCGGTACCGGTCTTGCCGCCGACGGTCACCCCGTCGATCAGCGCGTTGGTGCCGGTGCCGTCCTTCACCACCGTCTCCATCGCCGACTGCAGCTGCTCGGCGGTGGAGGAGCTCACGATCTCCTTGGTGTCCGCACCGTCGTCATAGTCCTTGAGCACATCGCCGCCGCTGTCGGTGATCTGCGAGACCATGTGCGGCGAGACCAGCTTGCCGCCGTTGGCTATGGCCGCGGACACCATGGCCATCTGGAGCGGGGTGGCGGTGACGTCGAACTGGCCGATGCCCGAAAGGGCCGTCTGCGCCTTGTCCAGGTTCGAGGGGTAGACGCTGGCGTAGGCCCGCACCGGCACGTCCTGCTCGTCGTCGTTGAAGCCGAACTTCTCGGCCATCGCCTTCACCTTGTCCTGGCCGAGGTCGACGGCCATCTTGCCGAAGACGTTGTTGCAGGAGTAGCGCAGCGCGACCCGGATGGACGCGTTCTTGCACGGGGCCGACTTGTTCTCGTTCTCCAGCACCCGTGTGGTGCCCGGCAGGGTGTACGGGTCCGGGCTGACGGTGGGGGCGTCCACGTTCTTGTACAGCCCGTCCTCCAGCGCGGCGGCCGCCACGACCAGCTTGAACGTCGAGCCCGGTGGCAGCGGCTGGCGCAGCGCCCGGTTGGTGAGCGGCTTGTCCTTGTCCGCGTTGAGCTTCTTCCAGGCCACCCCCGCCGTGTTCGCGTCGGTGAGCTGCGCGGGGTCGTAGGACGGGGTCGACACCACGGCGAGGATCCTGCCGGTCTTCGGGTCGACGGCGACCGCCGCTCCCTTGTTGCCGCCGAGGGCGCCGTAGGCCGCCTTCTGGACGGCCGGATCGATCGTGGTGAGCACGTCGCCCGGGTCGGCACGCTCACCGGTGACCGTGTCCATCACGCTCTTGAGCCGGTTGTCAGTGCCGTTGAGGAGGTCCTGGTAGATGCCTTCAAGCTGGGTCGGGGCGTAGGCCTGCGAGGCGTAGCCCGTCACCGGCGCGTACAGCCTGCCGTTCTTGTACGTCCGTTTGTACGCGAGGTCGCTGCCCTTCGTCCGCGCCGAGCCGGTGATCGCGTCCCCGGCCACGATGATGTTCCCGAGCGGCTGTGAGTACGTCTCGATGACGTTGCGCCGGTTGTCGTTGTCGTCCGCGAGGGCCTTGCCGTCGTAGAACTGCACCCAGGTCGCCCTGACCAGCAGGGCGAGCACGAGCAGCAGAGCGAAGACGGACGCCCGCCTGATCGTCTTGTTCATGCCGTTCGTGAAGACGACCGAGACCGGGGCGATCGTTCCCGTACGTCCTTTTTTCTCATCGCACGTTCAGAAAACCGGCCTCGTACGCGGCGATCACCGCCTGGGTCCGGTCCCGGGCTCCCGTCTTGGCCAGCACCGCCGCGACGTGCGACTTGACGGTGGCGGGGCCGACGTCCATGCGCCGGGCGATCTCCGCGTTGGTCAGCCCGGCGGCCAGGTGCCGCAGCACCTCGCTCTCCCGTCCGGTGAGCCTGCTCACCCATGCCGCAGGTGCGGGCGCCGTGCGCGCGTGCTCGGCCGCGAGGGCGCGTACGGCCGACGGGAACAGCAGGCTGTCGGTGTGCGCGACCAGCCGTACCGCCTGGACGAGCGCGTCGGCGTCCGCCCGCTTCAGCAGGAACCCGGCGGCTCCGGCACGCAGCGCGTCGTACACATAGGAGTCGTTCTCGAAAGTGGTCACGACCACGACCCGGGGCGGCTCGTCGAGGGTGGCGAGGATCTGCTCGGTGGCCCGGATGCCGTCCACCTCCGGCATCCGCACGTCCATGAGGACGACGTCGGGGCGCAGCTCCCGGACCACGGACACCGCCTCGGCGCCGGTCGCCGCCTCGCCGACCACCTCCAGGCCGGGCTCGGCGGAGAGGATGGCGCGCAGCGCGGTGCGGACCATGCGCTCGTCGTCGGCGAGGACGATCCGGATGGCGGGCCGGGTCATGCCCGCCCTTTCGTCGGTCACGTGGATCCCTTCAGTGGCAGTCGGACGTGCAGGTGCCAGGTGCCGTTCTCGGCCACCGCCCGGGAGGTGCCGCCGAGCAGCCGTACCCGGTCGGCGATGCCGCGCAGGCCGTGGCCGCCGCCGGGGCGGGGAGCGGGGCAGGCGCCGAGGGGGTTCTCGACGGAGATGTGCAGGTGGCCGTCGGCGGTGGCGATGCGGAGGGCGACCGGTTCGCCGGCGTGCTTGAGGGCGTTGTTCAGGCCCTCCTGGACGATCCGGTACGCCTCCCGGGAGACCATCGGGGGCAGGGCGGCGGGCCCGGTGTCCACCGTGGCGGTGACCTGCTGCCCGGCCGCCCGGGTCCGGCGCAGCAGCACGTCCAGGTCCGTTACCAGGGTCGGGGCGGGAGCGGTGCCCGGTGCGTCACCGTCCCGCAACACGCCCAGTACGGCGTCCAGTTCGCCGACCGTGCGCCGGGTGGTGTCCTCGATGGCGGCCAGGGCCTCGCGGACGAAGTCCGGGTCGGTGTCCAGGACCCGGCGGGCGGCGCTCGCCTGCAGGGTGACGGCGCTCAGCGCGTGTCCGACGGAGTCGTGCAGCTCGCGGGCGAGCCGGTTGCGTACGGCGAGGTCGGCGGCCCGGGCCTCGGCCGCGGCGAGCCGGTCGGCGGGGCCGGGCCCGAGAAGGGCGGGCGCCCAGTGGGCGAGCAGCGCGCCGCAGGCGGCGACGCAGCCGGCGAGGGCGATCAGCAGGGCGAGTCCGGCGACCGGGCAGAGCGCCGACGCCCAGCCGTGCTCGAGGACTTCGGGCGTGCCGAGCCGGGTGTCGCGCAGTTCCTGGAACAGGGGCAGCAGCATGAGGAACACCGCGAACGGCGGTACGGCCAGCGACATCCCGGAGATGATCCCGCCGAGGCCCAGGTGCAGTGTGAACCAGGCGGCCGTACGCCCCCGTTCGGACCGTGTCCGGGCCGGTCCGTGGGCGAGGGCGTCCCCCTCGATACCGCACAGGGCGCGGGCGGCGCCGGCCTCCAGCGGGCGGGTCAGCGGAAACAGCGAGGTCACGGTGGCGATCGGCAACCCGACCACGAACGAGCCGAGTTGCAGGGGCAGGGACCCGAACACGTCGTCCACACCGGTGAGCGGACCGACGATCACCGAGCCGACGAGGACGTACGGCATCGCGAGCGCGCCGCCGAGGATCAGATGGATCCAGCGGCGCCGGGCCCGCCCGCCGAAGAGGAGTCCGGGCGCCCGGTTCACCGTGGGGTCCTGGCCGAACGGTCCGCGAAGTGGTGGGCGGCGACGGTCGCCACGAGCAGGCCGACGATCATCTGCACAGCGTAGGTGAGGCTCATCGCCGGTGTCGGGCGGTGGGCGAGATCGTGGAAGGTCACCAGGGCGCCGAGCGCCATCCAGCCGCCCCAGCAGGCGACCGCCCCGGAGCCGACCCAGGCCAGGGCGAGCGGCACGGTGACCGGCAGGCCGCGGCCGCGGCGGAAGGCGAGCTGCCAGGCGCCGGTGACGGCGGCGGCGAGGAACCCGGCGTAGACGGCCTCCAGGAGCCGGCCGCCGCCGATGTTCCGACCGGAGGTGACCCCGCAGGCCCACAGCAGCCGCAGCGTGCCCGGGACGAGCGCGAGCAGCGCCGCCGTCACGACGGTGGTCCGCTGCGCGGCCGCCGTGCCGTGCGCGGGCAGCTCCCGCACCCGTCCCCGCCACAGGTGGCTCCACCGCTCGCGGGCGTACCCGACGAACAGCACCCCGAGAGCGAGCCCCTGCACGATGAACCCCCCGTACACGACCCCGAACACCCACCCGTCGAGGAACGGCCGGTCGGCACCGCTGTCCGAGCCCCCCTGCACGACCATCTGGAGCGGAAAGCCCACCATGATCGGTGCGAGCAGCCCCGTGGCGATCCACATCGGCACCGCGAGCACCCAGGCGGGCACCCGCCGCCCCCACTCCTGGGTGAGCAGCAGCGCCAGCACGATGACAGCGGCGTCCATCAGCACGGTGAGCCCGTTGGCCAGCGCCATGACCAGGCGGTGCTCCAGCAGCGGACTCCCGTCCGGGATACCGAGACGACTCCCGGCGATCCAGGCGAGCTTGAGCGACAGGTAGGGCAGACAGGAGACGATGGCCACGAGCCGCAGCACGGGGCGGAGCCGCAGGCCGGCGGTGTCGGTGGTGGTCGAGGAAGTCATGCCTCAACGCTCCCGCGGACACGAGCCGGCCCACTTCCTGCGTGGCGACGATCCGTCTCCGCCGCCCGGCGGAGACGCCGTCCTCCTCACAGCCTCCGGGTGGCCAGCGTCAGGCGGTCCCGCGCGTCGAACAGGGCGTCCTTGATCATCTGTTCGTGGGCGGGGGTCAGGCGGGCCACCGGGACCGAGCAGCTGATGGCGTCGCGGGCGGGGGTGCGGTACGGGATGGCCACGCCGAAGCAGCGCAGGCCCAGCGTGTTCTCCTCGCGGTCCACGGCGAAGCCCTGCTCGCGGACCTGGTGCAGTTCCTCGATCAGCTTCTCGCGGTCGGTGATCGTGTGCTCGGTCAGGGCGGGGAGGGTCTCCGGGAGGAGCTTGCGGACCTGCTCGTCGGTGTGGGTGGCGAGCAGCGCCTTGCCGAGCGAGGTGGAGTGGGCGGGCAGCCGGCGGCCGACGCGGGTGAAGGGGCGCAGGTAGTGCTGGGACTGGCGGGTGGCCAGATAGACGACGTTCGTGCCGTCCAGGCGGGCCAGGTGGATGGTCTCCGTGGTGTCGTCGGAGAGGCGGTCCAGGGTCGGGCGGGCCGCCGCCACCACCTCGTCGCCGTCGATGTAGGAGGTGCCCACGAGCAGTGCCCGCACCCCGATGCCGTACCGCGTCCCCGTCGCGTCCGTCTCCACCCAGCCCAGCTCCACGAGCGTGCGCAGCAGCATGTACAGGCTGGACTTGGGGTAGCCCACGGCCTCCTGGACGGCCGCGAGGGAGTGCATACCGGGCTTGCCGGCGAAGTACTCGAGCAATTCAACGGTCCGCACCGCGGACTTGACCTGCGCCCCGCCTGTCTCGCCTGCCGACATCGCCGTTGACCCCTTCGTTCGACGAGGACCTGGATATATAGTCTCCGAGCAGCGTATTCATCATCAGAGACAGCGTTCAGTATATCGAACGCGGCTGATGGTTGACCCAGGAAGTGCGGCCTTACTTGGAGGGACCCGCGGTGGCAGCAGCACCAGTCTGGAGTGTCGACCCGCGCACCGGGAAGCAGCGTGAACAGGTTGCGGTGGAGGCCACAGCCCAGGAGGTGGACGCGGCCGTCCGGGCGGCACACGCCGTGCGCGGTGCCCTCGCCGACCGCACCGTCCGCTCCGCCTTCCTGCGCTCGGCCGCCGCGGGCCTGAACGCGGCGAAGGACGGCCTGATCGAGACCGCCGACGCCGAGACCGCCCTCGGCCCGGTCCGGCTGACCGGTGAACTCGCCCGTACGGCGTACCAGTTGCGGGCCTTCGCCGACATCGTCGACGAGGGCGCCTTCCTGGACGTCATCATCGACCACCCCGACGACACCGCCACCCCGCCCGTACCGGACCTGCGCCGCTACAAGGTCCCGCTGGGCGTCGTGGCCGTCTACTCCGCCTCCAACTTCCCCTTCGCCTTCTCCGTGGCGGGCGGCGACACCGCGAGCGCGCTCGCCGCCGGCTGCCCGGTGGTCGTCAAGGCCCACCCGGACCACCCGGCCCTGTCCGAGCTGGTCGCCAAGGTGCTGCGCCGGGCCGCCGCCGAGCACGGCATCCCCGCGGGGGTCGTCGGCCTGGTGCACGGCTTCGAGGCGGGCGTCGAGCTGATCGGGCACCCGCTGGTGGCCGCCGCGGGCTTCACCGGCTCCGTACGCGGTGGGCGTGCCCTGTTCGACGCGGCCGCCGCGCGCCCGGTGCCGATCCCGTTCCACGGTGAGCTGGGCTCGCTGAACCCGGTCCTGGTGACCGAGGCGGCGGCGGCCGAGCGGGCGGAGGCGATCGGGTCCGGTCTCGCCGGGTCCATGACGCTGGGCGTCGGCCAGTTCTGCGTCAAGCCGGGCCTGGTGCTGGTGCCGTCCGGTGCGGCGGGCGACGGCCTGGTCAAGGCGCTCACGGACGCCGTCAGCGACACCGACGCGGGTGTCCTCCTCGACCACCGCATGCGGGACAACTTCGTCGCGGGCGTCGCCGAGCGGGCGCAGCTGCCCGAGGTGGACTCGCCCGTCACGCCGGGCGCGGGCGGCGAGCACACCGTCAGCGCGGGGTTCCTCACGGTGCCCGCGAGCAGGCTGGCCGAGCAGGGCACCCACGACCTGCTGCTGGAGGAGTGCTTCGGACCGGTGACCGTGGTGGCCCGGTACGAGGACGAGGGCGAGGCAACGGCGGTCCTGTCCCGGCTGCCGGGCAACCTCACGGCGACCGTCCAGCTGTCGGCCGAGGAGGCCGCCGGCGAGGGCCGGGGCCCCGAGCTGCTCGCCGAGCTGACTCCGCTGGCCGGGCGCGTGCTGGTGAACGGATGGCCGACGGGCGTGGCCGTGGCTCCGGCCCAGCACCACGGCGGTCCGTACCCGGCGACCACCTCCACGTCCACGTCCGTGGGCGGCACGGCCGTCGAGCGGTGGCTGCGGCCCGTCACCTACCAGGGCGCGCCCAGGGCCCTGCTGCCGCCGGAGCTGCGGGACGACAACCCGCTGGGTCTCCCGCGGCGGTTCAACGGCGGCCTCGAGCGCTGAACGTGTTCATGAGACGGGTAAAAGGGAACCTGCGAGACTCACGGAATGGACGTGGAACTTCCCGAACTCCCTTTCCCTCTTCGGACCTACGGGCCCGACGGCAACTGGTCCTACGAGGGAGGTGTGCTCACCGGATGGGCCGGGCCCCGGCAGGACCGGTTCGTCACGCCCACCGGTGAGGCCCTGGAGCCCGCCTCCGACGCGCCCCGGCTGCTCGGGGCGCCCGAGGGCGACTTCCAGCTGATAGCCCGGGTCACCGTCGGGTTCGGCGCCGCCTTCGACGCCGGAGTGCTCTACGTCCACGTCGGCGAACGCGCCTGGGCCAAGCTCTGCCTGGAGTACTCCCCGGACGTGCCCGCTGTCTGCACGGTGGTCACCCGCGGACACTCCGACGACGCGAACTCCTTCACCGTGGACGGCAGTTCGGTCTGGCTGCGGGTCAGCCGGACCGGACGGGCCTTCGCCTTCCACGCCTCCCGGGACGGCGAGCGCTGGACCTTCGTCCGGCTCTTCACCCTCGGCGAGGAGAAGGAGACCGGCGCGGCGCTGATCGGCTTCATGACCCAGTCGCCGATGGGCGAGGGCTGTGTGGTGACCTACGACCACATCGAGTTCCGGCTCGGCTGGCCGGACGATCTGCGGGACGGCAGCTGAGGGTGAGGGGCGGGGCCGGCGTGGAACCGGGGCCGGTGCCCCTACGTCCTCCGTTGCATGATCAGTGAACGCGTGAACGGCGCTCTGGTGATCCGCACCGCCCTGCCCGTGGAAGCCGAGACCATCGCCGATCTGCACTTCCGGGCCAGGTCGACGTACTACCCGGACGGCGTCCCGCAGGGCGACGTCGACTGGGCCGAGGCCTGGCGCGGCTCCATCCGGCGGCCCGACGGCCATGTGCTGTGCGCCGTCGAACAGGGCCGGATCGTCGGCGTCGCCTCCTTCCGCACCGATGACGGCGCACCGGCGGAAACGGTCAAGCTGTTCCAGTTCCATGTCGACCCCGGCCACTGGCGCGCCGGTATCGGCACGGCCCTGCACGCGGCCTGCGTGGAGGAGTGGCGGGCCGACGGCAAGCGGACCGCCGTGCTCGACGTCCATGTGGACAACGCCCGGGCCCAGGCCTTCTACGCCCGGCAGGGCTGGATCCCCGACCCGGAGAACCCGCCCGCCGAGGACGATCACCACCTCTACCTGCGCTTCTCCGTGGCCGGGGAATGAACGGCGCTGCTTGAACGTTCACGTACTGGGCGGAGAGAGTCTCCGTGCCCGTACGACCTGGAGAGAGCCGAAGACATGCGCGTCGAGATCTGGAGCGACATCGCCTGCCCCTGGTGCTACGTGGGCAAGGCCCGCTTCGAGAAGGCGCTGGCTGCCTTCCCGCACCGCGACGACGTCGAGGTGGTGCACCGCTCCTTCGAGCTGGACCCGGGCCGCGCCAAGGGCGACGTCCAGCCGGTGATCACCATGCTCACCAGGAAGTACGGCATGAGCGAGGCGCAGGCCCAGGCCGGCGAGGACAACCTGGGCACCCAGGCCGCCGCGGAGGGCCTGGACTACCGCACCCGGGACCGCGACCACGGCAACACCTTCGACATGCACCGTCTGCTGCACTTCGCCAAGGAGCGGGGCAGGCAGGACGAGCTGATCCAGATCCTGTACCGGGCGAACTTCGCCGAGGAGCGGTCCGTGTTCACCGAGGGCGACGAGCGCCTGGTGGAGCTGGCCGCCGAGGCCGGACTGGACGCCGAGGCCGCCCGCACGGTGCTCGCCGACCCGGACGCGTACGCCGACGAGGTCCGCGCCGACGAGCGCGAGGCCGCCCAGCTCGGCGCGAACGGCGTCCCCTTCTTCGTCCTGGACCGCACGTACGGCGTCTCCGGCGCCCAGCCCGCCGAGGTCTTCACCCAGGCGCTCACCCAGGCCTGGGGCGAGCGCTCCCCGCTGAAGCTGGTCGATCAGGGTGACGCCGAAGCCTGCGGCCCGGACGGGTGCGCGGTTCCGCAGCACTGAGAAACCGCAGGTCGGCGCGGACGTATAAGCGCCGCTAAGCGGATCCACGTAAAAATCGGCAATGGACTACGACTTCATCCGGCCGCAGAGTGGACCCATGGAGACCACGGAGACGTTCGAGAGCCTCGTCCGCGCCGAGTTCACCCCGAAGACCACCTACCTCAACACGGCCAGCAACGGCCTGCTGCCGGCCCGTACCGTCGCCGCCCTCCACGAGGCGGCGCTGCTGCGGGCCGAGGGCCGTCCGCTGACCCCGCTGTTCGAGGACGTCGAGGCCTGCCGGGCCGCATACGCCCGGATCGCCGGAGTCCCGGTCACCCGGGTCGCGGCGGGCGCCTCGGTCGCCGCGCACTCCGGCGTGATCGCCGCCTCGCTGCCCGCCGGGGCCGAAGTCCTCACCGCCGAGGACGACTTCACCTCCGTGCTGAACCCCTTCCACGTCCGCGGCGACCTCAAGGTCCGCGCGGTGCCGCTGGAGCGCGTCGCCGAGTCCGTCCGCCCGGACACCGCGCTGGTCGCGGTGAGCGCCGCCCAGTCCGCCGACGGCCGCGTGGCCGACCTTGCCGCTCTGCGGGAGGCCGCCCGCGCGCACGGGGCGCGCACCTACGTCGACTTCTCCCAGGCCGCCGGCTGGCTGCCGATGGACGCGGACGCCTACGACTTCACCGCCACGGTCTCCTTCAAGTGGCTGCTCGGCCCGCACGGCGCTGCCTTCCTCACGGTCCCCGAGGACCTCGGCGGCCTCACCCCGCTGCTCGCGGGCTGGGTCGCGGCCGAGCGGCCGTGGGACAGCTGCTACGGGCCGGTCGGCGAACTCGCCCACTCCGCCCGGCGGTTCGACCTCACCCACGCCCTGTTCACCTACGCCGGGCTGCGCCGCTCCCTCGAACTCATCGAGGAACTCGGCGTGGCCGCCGTCCACGCCCACGACGTGGCCCTCGCCGAGCGGTTCCGGGCCGGGCTCGCCACTCTCGGCCACGCACCGGTGTCCGCCCCCGGATCGGCGATCGTCTCGGTCCCCGGGCTCGGCGGCCGCCAGCCCGGGCTGAGCCGTGCCGGCATCGAGGTCTCCGACCGCGCGGGCAACCTGCGCGCGTCCTTCCACCTGTTCAACACGTCCGCGGACGTGGACCGCCTGCTGGACGCGCTGTCCGGCTGACACGACCGGACCGGGACCTCCCGTCCCACACGAGGAGGCCCCGGCCCGGTGCTCTCGGGGGTTACTTCACCGGCGTGAAGTCCCGTGCGCCAATGAACTCGGGGCGGCGCACCGGCGCGGCGAACGGCTCCACCGCCGCGTTCTCCACGCTGTTGAACACGATGAAGACGTTGCTGCGCGGGAACGGCGTGATGTTGTCGCCGGACCCGTGCATGCAGTTGCAGTCGAACCAGGTCGCCGAGCCGGCCCTGCCGGTGAACAGCCGGATGCCGTACTCGCTCGCCATCTTGGTCAGCGCCTCGTCGGACGGGGTGCCCGCGTCCTGCATCTGCAGCGACTTCTTGTAGTTGTCCTCGGGCGTGGCCCCGGCGCAGCCCAGGAACGTCCGGTGCGAGCCCGGCATGATCATCAGGCCGCCGTTGGTGTCGTGGTTCTCGGTCAGCGCGATCGAGACGGACACCGTGCGCATGTTCGGCAGACCGTCCTCGGCGTGCCAGGTCTCGAAGTCCGAGTGCCAGTAGAAGCCGCTCGCCCCGAAGCCCGGCTTGACGTTGATCCGGGACTGGTGGACGTAGACGTCGGAGCCGAGGATCTGCCGGGCACGGCCGACCACCCGCTCGTCGCGGACCAGGTTCGCGAACACCTGGCTGATCCGGTGCACCTCGAAGACGGAGCGGATCTCCTGCGACTTCGGTTCGACGATCGAGCGCTCGTCGGCCCGGGTCGCCGGGTCCGCGATCAGCCGGTCCAGCTCGGCCTTGTAGACCTCGACCTCGCCGGGGGTGATCAGCTGGTCGATGGCGAGGAACCCGTCACGCTCGTACGACTGGAGGTCGGCGGTCGCGATCGGGCCGGGCGTCTCCGGGGAGCCCCAGACGACCGGGTCCTGGCGGGGGACGGTCACCTCGGCGGGGCCCCGGCTGGGGTACAGGTCGGTGCCGGCGGTCATGGGAGTCACACCTCCTCGGGCTCGGTGAGCAGGGGATAGACCCCGTTCTCGTCGTGGTCCTCCCGTCCGGTGACGGGCGGGTTGAAGACGCAGATGCAGCGGAAGTCCTCCTTGACGCGCAGCGTGTGCCGCTCGTGCCCGTCGAGGAGGTACATGGTGCCGGGAGTGATCGTGTACGTCTTCCCGGTCTCACGGTCGGTGAGTTCGGCCTCGCCCTCGACGCAGACGACGGCCTCGATGTGGTTGGCGTACCACATCGACGTCTCGGTCCCGGCGTACAGGACGGTCTCGTGCAGGGAGAAGCCGACGCGCTCCTTGGCGAGGACGATCCGCTTGCTCTCCCAGGTGCCGGACTTCGCCCGCACATGCCGGTCGGTGCCTTCGATGTCCTTGAAAGATCGGACGATCACGGTGGTGCACAGCCTCCTTGCTAGATGGTTTCCCGGACGGCACGGGCGAGGGTGCTCAGCCCCTCGTCCAGTTCGTCGGCGCTGACGGTGAGGGCGGGCAGCAGCTTGACGACCTCGCCCTCCGGGCCGGACGTCTCGATGAGCAGCCCGAGTTCGAAGGCCCGCCGGGCGACCCGCCCGGCCCGTTCCTTCTCGTGGAACTCCAGGCCCCAGACGAGACCGCGCCCGCGGTACTCCTTCACGTCGGCGAGGTTCTCCTCGGTGATGGAGATCAGCGCCTGTTCGAGCTGCTCGCCGCGGGTGCGGGTCTGCTTCTCCATCGCGGAGCCGTCGGTCCAGTACGTCTCCAGGGCCGCGGTGGCGGTGACGAACGCGGGGTTGTTGCCGCGGAAGGTGCCGTTGTGCTCGCCCGGCTCCCAGACGTCGAGTTCGGGCTTGAACAGGCACAGCGACATCGGCAGTCCGTACCCGCTGATCGACTTGGACACCGTGACGATGTCGGGTGTGATGCCCGCCTCCTCGAAGGAGAAGAACGCGCCCGTACGGCCGCAGCCCATCTGGATGTCGTCGACGATGAGCAGCATGTCCTGCCGCTCGCACAGCTCGGCGAGCGCCCGCAGCCACTCCGGGCGGGCGACGTTGATGCCGCCCTCGCCCTGCACGGTCTCCACGATCACGGCCGCGGGCTTGTTGAGGCCGGACCCCTGGTCCTCCAGCAGCCGCTCGAACCACAGGAAGTCCGGGACCGTGCCGTCGAAGTAGTTGTCGAACGGCATCGGCGTGCCGTGCACCAGCGGGATGCCGGCGCCGGCCCGCTTGAAGGCGTTGCCGGTGACGGCGAGGGAGCCCAGCGACATGCCGTGGAAGGCGTTCGTGAACGACACGATCGCCTCCCGCCCCTTCACCTTCCGGGCGAGCTTCAGCGCGGACTCGACGGCGTTGGTGCCGGTCGGGCCCGGGAACATGACCTTGTACGGCAGGTCGCGCGGGCGCAGCACCAGATTCTGGAAGGTCTGCAGGAAGCTCCGCTTGGCCGTGGTCGACATGTCCAGGCCGTGGGTGACGCCGTCCCGGGACAGATAGTCGATCAACGCCCGTTTCAGGACCGGGTTGTTGTGGCCGTAGTTGAGTGAGCCGGCCCCGGCGAAGAAGTCGAGGTACGCGTGGCCGTCCTCGTCGTACATCCGGCTGCCCTGCGCACGGTCGAACACGGTGGGCCAGCCGCGGCAGTAGCTGCGCACCTCGGACTCGACTGTCTCGAAGACGCTGAGGTCGGGCTGGGTGATGGTCACTGTGAATCGCTCCTCAGTGCGTGGTGGGGGTCAGCGGGCCGATGCGGTACAGCACTTCGGGGTCGTGCGGGCCGTCCGGGAACAGGTCGGCGGGGAACAGCACCTCGCGGGTCAGGTCCGCTCCGTGACGGGCGGCGAACGAGGTGAACAGCCGCTCGGAGGCGGTGTTCCCGGGGGTGATGGTGGTCTCGACGCGGGTGATGCCGAGCTCGTCGGCGAGCCGGGCGGTCAGCCCGTCCAGCAGGGCGGCGGCGATGCCCAGACCCCGGTGGGCGGAGTCGACGGCGACCTGCCAGACGAGCAGGGTGCCGGGGCGGTCCGGCCGCACGTACCCGGTGACGAAACCGACGGGCTCGCCGTCCGCGCCGCGCGCCACCACCGAGGTGCCGGCGAAGTCCCGGCACCACAGCAGATAGCTGTACGAGGAGTTCAGGTCGAGGGTTTTCGATTCCTTGGCGAGACGCCAGAGTGCGGCTCCGTCGGACACCGTCGGTCGGTCGATGAGTAGGTCTGCTGGTCGGGCAGTCATGCCGCAGGAATTTAGCGAGGCAAATTCAAAATTGCACGGCAGGGTTGGCCGAGGCGGTCGCCGAGGCCGGAGAAATGTCCGAGTTATCCCGCATCAAACTATGACAAAACGCCCCCGATGTGGAGTGTGTCACAGCCCGGAAATCCCTACGGAATCTTGTTGTTTAGTCTTGCGAAAAGCGGGCAGGAGAATACGGGAAGCTGCTCTCGAATGAATTCTGGAAGCAGTAGTCGTAATTTATGTGGGTCGTGTGAATTGAGCGGGAATTCGGCGCGGTGAGGGGCGGGGCGGAGGTGAAGGGGGGTATGCGCATCACCGGAGCCGAGGGTTCACGCGGCCGGCTCGGCCCGTTCGGCCGCCCGCAGGGCACCCGGCACGTCCACGTCCAGCCCCCGCTCGGCCAGTGCGGCGCCCAGTGCCGTGAGGCAGCTGCGCACCGCGCCCGGCGTGGCGTCCGCGCCGTAGTGGTTGACCCGGATCATCTCCTTGGCCAGGGCCCCGCCACCCGCGGCCAGCGGCAGTGCCGGGTCGGCCGCCAGCGCCCGTGCCACCAGCTCCGAGGCCACCACACCCGCCCGTGTCCGCAGCGTCGTCGCCACCGGCGCCGCGTCCTTCGCCTCGTGCACGTACGGCTCCAGGCCTCCGCCGAGGGCCGTCACACCGGCGCGCACGGCCAGCGCGGCGTCGCGGTGCCGGGCCATCACCGTCCCGAGGCCCACCGACTCGATCCGCTCCAGGCACGCCTCCAGCGCCAGCATCTCCAGCTGGGCGGGTGCGTGCAGCAGCGCCTTGCGGCCGCCGTCGATCCAGCGCTCCTTCCAGTCGAGGAGGGAGAGGTAGGAGCGGCGCGGCGCGTTCGGGTTGGCCGCCATGCGGGCCCACGCCCGCTCGCTCACCGAGATCGCCGACACACCCGCCGGGCCGCCCATCGCCTTCTGCGCGCCGATCACGCACAGGTCCACGCCCCACGCGTCCGGCAGTACCGGCTCCGCCCCGACGGAGGCGACCGCGTCCAGGTAGAACAGCGCGCCGTGCTCCCGTACCACCTCGCCGATCTCCGCGACCGGGTTCGTGTTGCCGGTCGCCGCCTCCGCGTGGACGAGGGACACGAAGTCGATCTCCGGGTGGGCGGCGAAGGCCTCCCGGACCAGCTCGGCCGTCACCGCTGTGTGGAAGGGCACCGAGAGGTCGTGCACCGTCGCGCCCGCGTCCCGGAGCCAGTCGCCGAACGTCCGGCCGTACGGGCCCGTGATCACGTTCAGTGCCGTCGTGCCGGGGCCGGCGGCCGCGCGGATGGCGCCCTCCAGCGGCAGCAGCGCCTCGCCCTGGGTGATCACGACGTCCTGCCGGGTGTCCAGCAGCCGGGCCACCCGGTCCTCGACGGCGGCGAACCGCCCGGCGCTCAGCGGGGGCAGATCGAGGAAGGGGTGGCTCACGGCGCTGCTCTCTTCGTTCGGGGGGGCGCTCAACGGCTGCGACTCCATCGATCTTAAGTCGAAAGGCTCCGTAACCATCGGTTTGGTTTGAGAGGCTCAAACTCTTCCTTATAATCGGAACCCACAGTTCCCCCACAGGGAGATCCCCCATGAAAACGCTCCTCGGACGCCGGACCCGCATCCTGGCCGCCACCACCGCGACGGCCGGGCTCGTGCTCGTGGCCGGCTGCTCCTCCGGCGGCTCGGAGAGCGGCAAGACCACCGTCAAGGGCGTCCACCTCGTCAAGGCCGGTCAGCTGACCACCTGCACCCACCTGCCGTACCCGCCGTTCCAGTCGGAGATCAACGGCAAGGTGCAGGGCTTCGACGTCTCCCTGATCGACCTCGTCGCCAAGGACCTGGGCGTCAAGCAGCAGATCCTCGACACGCCGTTCGAGAACTTCAAGACCGGCGCCTTCCTCAACTCCGGGCAGTGCGACCTCGCCGCCGCCGGCATGACCATCACCGCCGAGCGCAAGAAGAACGTCGACTTCTCCGACCCGTACTTCGAGGCCACCCAGGCCGTCCTCGTCGACAAGAAGGCCGGCGTGAACTCGCTCGCCGACGTCAAGGCCAAGAGCAGGAAGCTCGGCGCCCAGGCCCAGACCACCGGCGAGGACTACGCCAGGAGCAAGGGCTTCGACCCGGTCTCCTTCCACTCCTCCGACGCGGTCCTCAACGGTCTGCGCACCGGCCAGGTCCAGGCCGTCATCATCGACTACCCGGTCGTCCAGGGCTGGCTGAAGGACAAGGCCAACGCCGACGCCTTCAAGGTCGTCGACAACCTCAACACCGGTGAGCAGTACGGCTTCACGGTGAAGAAGGGCAACACCGCGCTGCGCGAGGCCATCAACAAGGCGCTCAAGCAGGCCAAGGCCGACGGCACCTACAAGAAGCTCTACGAGCAGTGGATCGGCCCGTACAACCCCTCCGCCGCCTCGCCGTCCGCCTCCTGACCCCATGACCGAGACGGACACGCAGATCCAGCCGAGGAAGACGGGCCTGACGCGCCGCCAGAAGCGCAGGCTTTCGCGCGCGACGCAGTACGCCGTCTTCGTCGCCGCCGTGGCCGCGTTCGCGGCCACGGCGGACTGGGGACGGCTGAAGAACCAGTTCGCGCAGGCCCACATCGCCGAGCAGATGTTCCCGGACGTCATCACGGTGGCGCTCAAGAACACCGTGCTGTACACCCTGTCCGGCTTCGTCGTGGGCCTCGCCCTCGGCATGGTCGTCGCCCTGATGCGGCTGTCCTCCGTGGGGCCGTACCGCTGGGTCGCCGGCATCTACATCGAGATCTTCCGCGGCCTGCCCGCCCTGCTGATCTTCATCTTCGTCGGCGTCGGCGTGCCGCTGGCCTTCCCGGACATCCAGTACCCCGGCGGCACCTACGGCAAGGTCGCGGTCGCCCTCGGCCTGGTCTCCGCCGCGTACATGGCGGAGACGATCCGCGCCGGAATCCAGGCGGTGCCCAAGGGGCAGATGGAGGCGGCCCGTTCCCTGGGCTTCTCGCCCACCCGGGCCATGATCTCCATCATCATCCCGCAGGCCTTCCGGATCATCCTGCCGCCGCTGACCAACGAGCTGGTCCTGCTCTTCAAGGACTCCTCGCTGGTGCTGTTCCTCGGCGTCACCCTGGAGGAGCGCGAGCTGTCCAAGTTCGGCAACGACCTGGCCAGCACGACCGCCAACTCCACCCCGATCCTGGTCGCGGGCCTGTGCTACCTGCTCATCACCATCCCGCTCGGCTTCGTCGTGCGCCGCATGGAGTCCGGTTCCAAGGAGGCGATCCGATGAGCCGCCCGGAGATCCGCGTCCAGGGCCTGCACAAGTCCTTCGGCGACAACCACGTCCTGCGCGGCATCGACCTGGAGATCGGCCAGGGCGAGGTCGTCTGCGTCATCGGCCCCTCCGGGTCCGGCAAGTCGACGCTGCTGCGGTGTGTGAACCTCCTGGAGGAGCCCACCCAGGGCCAGGTCTTCGTCGGCGGCACCGAGATCACCGACCCGGACGTCGACATCGACGCCGCGCGCCGCCGCATCGGCATGGTCTTCCAGCAGTTCAACCTCTTCCCGCACCTGACCGTCACCGAGAACCTCACGCTCCCGCAGCGCCGGGTCCTCAAGCGGGACAAGGCCGCGGCCGCGAGGACCGCCGCCGAGAACCTCGCCCGGGTCGGCCTGTCCGAGAAGGCGGACGCCTACCCGTCCTCCCTCTCCGGCGGCCAGCAGCAGCGCGTGGCCATCGCCCGCGCACTGGCGATGGGCCCCGAGGTGATGCTCTTCGACGAGCCGACCTCGGCGCTCGACCCGGAGCTGGTCGGCGACGTCCTCGCCGTCATGCGCATGCTCGCCACCGAGGGCATGACCATGATGGTCGTCACCCACGAGATGACCTTCGCCCGCGAGGTCGCCGACCGGGTCGTCTTCATGGACGGCGGCGTGATCGTCGAGGACGGCAGCCCCGACCAGGTCATCGGCAGCCCGCGTCACGAGCGCACCCGCCACTTCCTCTCCCGTCTGCTCGACCCGGCGATGGCCGAGGTGGAGGAGGCGGCCCCGGACCGGGCGGGCAAGGCCGAGTCGTAGGTCACTGTCAGGACCGGGTCCCGGCTCACTAAGGTGCGGTGCATGAGCGATCACGCGGTGCTGCACGTGAAGGGCCGGGTCCTGGTGGGCCCCGAGGACGTCCGCGACGAGCTGTGGGTGGTCGGCGGGCGCGTCTGCTACGACCGCCCCGCCGGAGCCCGTGACGTCCGGACCGTCGAGGGCTGGGCACTGCCCGGGCTGGTCGACGCGCACTGTCACGTCGGACTCGGCGCGCACGGCCCGGTGGACGCGGACACCGCCGAGAAGCAGGCGCTGACCGACCGGGAGGCCGGCACCCTGCTGATCCGTGACGCGGGCTCGCCCTCCGACACCCGCTGGGTCGACGACCGCGACGACCTCCCGAAGATCATCCGGGCCGGCCGGCACATCGCCCGCACCCGCCGGTACATGAGGAACTACGCCCACGAGATCGAGCCGGACGAACTCGTCGCGTACGTCGCGCAGGAGGCCCGGCGCGGCGACGGCTGGGTCAAGCTGGTCGGCGACTGGATCGACCGCGACCTCGGTGACCTCTCCGCCTGCTGGCCGCGCGAGGCGGTGCAGGCGGCCATCGCCGAGGCCCACCGGCTCGGCGCCCGCGTCACCGCGCACTGCTTCGCCGAGAGTTCGCTGCGCGACCTGGTGGAGGCGGGCATCGACTGCATCGAGCACGCCACGGGCCTCACCGAGGACCTGATCCCGCTCTTCGCCGAGCGCGGTGTGGCGATCGTCCCGACCCTCGTCAACATCGCCACCTTCCCGCAGCTCGCGGCGGGCGGCGAGACCAAGTACCCGCGCTGGTCGGCCCATATGCGCCGGCTGCACGAGCGCCGCTACGACACCGTGCGCGGCGCCTACGACGCCGGTGTCCCGGTGTACGTCGGCACGGACGCGGGCGGCTCTCTGGCCCACGGCCTGGTGGCGGGCGAGGTCGCCGAACTCGTCACCGCGGGCATCCCGCCGGTCGCGGCGCTGTCGGCCACCAGCTGGGGGGCCCGGGCCTGGCTGGGCCGCCCCGGTCTGGAGGAGGGCGCACCGGCGGACCTGGTGGTGTACGAGTCCGACCCGCGGGCGGACGTACGGGTGCTGGCGGCGCCGCGCCGGGTGGTGCTCAACGGGGCCGTGGTCGAGTAAGGGAACGCGTGTGCCCGGTGATTCGAAGAGGTGTGCGGAATATCCACGTTTGAGTGAAGTGACTCAGGATAGCTGACCGTTCACCCACAGTGCGTACAAGGTTGACGGGTCCCAAGCAAGTTCCGTCTGGGGGTCCCACCGCCTTGAACAGCAACAACTTCCGTATGCCCGCACGCCGTCTCGCCACGGTCGCGACGGTCACCGCCCTGGCCGCAGGTCCCGCGGTCCTGGGCGCGGGCGCCGCGCACGCGACCACCGGCCACGGTCGCGCCTCCGCCGTCGTGCTCCGCACCGGGCTCGACGTGTCCCTGCTCAACAAGACCGTGAACGTCCCGCTCGCGGTCACCCTCAACGAGGTCCAGGCGCCCCGGAGCGCCGACAGAACCGTGCTCTCAGCCCGGCTCGACGGCGTGAACGGCGGCAAGCCGTTCACGGTCCTCGGCGCGGACGTCGCCGCGGCGAGGGCCACGGTGGACAAGAAGCTCGCCGAGGGCTCGGTCCGCGTCGTCCACGCCAAGGTGCACGTCCCGGGCCTGCCCCTGCTCTCCCTCCTGGAGGTCGGCACGGTCACCGCGAAGGCGACCTGCGCGGTCGGCAAGCGGCCCGTCGCCTCCGTCGACGTCCTCGGCGCCGTCACGGTCCTCGGCAAGCGCGTCACGCTGACCGCGGGCGGCACTACCGAGGTGAAGGTGCCCGGCGTCGGCGAGGTCCGCCTCGACCTCTCCCGGCACACGACCACGACCCGCACGGCGGCCGCGACGGCCCTCGAACTCAAGGTCTCCGTCAACCCGCTGAAGCTCAACGTGGCCGACGTGGCAGGAACGATCACTCTGGCCAAGGCCACCTGCGAGTCCCCGATGGCCCCGCCCACCGGACACTCGGCCCCGAACCACGACCCGGCGACCGACGTGAAGCCCCAGGGCGCCCGCGCCGACCTGGCCGAGACGGGCGGCAACGCGACGACGCCGTACATCGCGGGCGGCGCGCTGGCGCTGCTGCTGGTGGGCGGGGGAGCCGTGACGGTGGCCCGGCGCCGGCGCGGGTGACAGCCGGTCCGGGCCGACAGCAGCCGACGAGCGCTGCCGGCCCGGCGGCCGGAGTCAGATCGCCCTTGCGGGCGCGGCCTGCTGCGGCAGCCCGCTGCGGCCGGCGCGAAAGGACACCGCCACAGCGTCGCGGTACACGGCTTCCGCGCCGCGGCGGAGCAGTACGGGGCCCTGGCCGGGTTGGGCCCGGCGGACACCGCAGGCACCCCCGACCCGATGTACGTGGACGCGTTGCTGTCCGCCCTCACCGGCCTGACCGGGGCACAGGTGAGGCGCAGTGACGTGACGGCGGCACGGCTCACCTGGGACGAACTGGGCACGGTAGTGCGGGCAGTCCGTTCGGAGCGGACAGACCTCTGGAGGATGTCGGCGGCCCGGAGCTGGAACGAGGGATGGGGCAGGGCATGGCTCGACCACCATGACGGCCCGGCGGCGGCCGTTCTCTGACCGCCTCCCGTGCCGACCGGGACGGGCGGGCGAGTACGAGAACTACGGCAGTACAGCCGACAGCGCCCGCAGGAACCCGCTCACCGTGGCCCGGTCCCGCACAGCCACCCGTATCCACTCCGCACCGAGCCCGGGAAACGTGTCCCCGCGCCGCACCGCGTATCCCAGCTCACGCAGTCGCCGGCGTACCGCGGCGGCGTCCGGCACATGCACCAGCACGAACGGTCCTTCGGCGGGGCCGGCCACGCGCACACCCCGGTCGGCGAAGGCGGACAGCCCCGCCACCAGATGGGCCCGGTCCGCCGAGATCCGGTGGGCCGCGTGTGCCGCCTCCGCCAGTGCCCGCGGCGCCACGCACGCCTGCGCCGCGGCCAGTGCCGGTGTCGACACCGGCCACAGCGGCTGGGCCCGCTCCAGCTCGGCGATCGTCTCCGGTGCGGCCAGTACGTAGCCGATGCGCAGCCCGGCCAGACCCCAGGTCTTGGTCAGGCTGCGCAGCACGACCAGGCCGGGTACGTCGGTCCGCCCGGCCAGCGCCTCGCGCTCGCCGGGCACTGCGTCCATGAACGCCTCGTCGACGACCAGCGTCCGCCCCGGGCGGGCGAGTCCGGCGATCGTGGCGGCCGGGTGCAGGACCGACGTCGGATTGGTCGGGTTCCCGATCACGACCAGGTCGGCGTCCTCGGGGACGGCCGCCGGGTCCAGCCGGAAGCCGTCGCTCTCGCGCAGCAGCACCCGGTCCACGGTGTGCCCCGCGTCCCGCAGCGCCGCCTCCGGCTCCGTGAACTGCGGGTGCACGACGACCGGCCGGCGCACCTTCAGCGCCCGCGCCAGCAGCACGAACGCCTCCGCCGCCCCGGCCGTCAGCAGCACCCGCTCCTCCGGCAGCCCGTGCCGGGCCGCCACCGCCGCCCGCGCGGCCCGCCCGTCCGGGTAGGCCGCGAGCGACGACAGCGACCCGGCGATCCGCTCCCGCAGCCACGTCGGAGGCGTGTCCGCGCGGACGTTGACCGCGAGGTCGACCAGCGCGGCCCCGTCGTCACGGACCTCGGCGTCCCCGTGATGCCGCAGATCGTGCCCGGTGTCGTCAGTGTGCATGGCTGTGCGTGTGCCCCCCGTGATGGTGGTGCCCGTGCCCGTGGTGGTGGCCGTCGTCGTCCGGGTGGAAGTGCGGCTGCTGCGGCAGCCCCACCTTGTCCTCGAAGCCCGGCAGCGCGATCCGGTACACGCAGGAGTCGCAGTTCATCCGGAGGTCCCCCTTGACGGCCTCCTCGTACCGCTCCATCACCAGATCCAGCAGTTCGGGCTCGGGCCCGATGACGTCCGCCGAGCGCACCTCGACCTCCGGGTGCGCGGCCGCCCAGCCCTCGGTCTGCTGCCGCACCCGGTCCGGCAGGATGCCGGTGAACAGGAAGTAGGGGAGGACGACGATCCGCTTCGCTCCCAGCTTCGCGCACCGGTCGAGACCGCTCGGCACGTCCGGCGCCGCCAGCGACACGAACGCCGTCTCCACACCGGCGTAGCCGCGCCCCTCCCACAGCAGCCGGGCCGCCTTGCACACCTCGGCGTTGGCGTCCGGGTCGGTGGAGCCCCGGCCCACCAGCAGCACGGTCACGCCGGCCCGGTCCTCGGGCGTACGGGCCGTGCCCCCGAGGGCCTCGTCCAGCCGCCGCTCCAGCACGTTCAGCAGCGACGGGTGCGGTCCGAGCGGGCGGCCGTAGGTGTACGAGATCCCGGGGTGCCGCTCCTTCTCACGGGCCAGTGCGGCCGGGATGTCTCCCTTGGCGTGGCCGGCGGACACCAGCATCAGCGGCACGGCAGCGAACCGGCGCACGCCTCGCTCGACCAGGTCGGTGACGGCCTCGCCCAGCGGCGGCGGGGACAGCTCGATGAAACCGCCCGCGACGGGCAGTTCGGGGTGGCGGCGGCCCAGTTCGCGTACGAAGTCGCGGAACGCCTCGGCTCCGGCCTCGTCCCGGGTGCCGTGGCCGGCGATGAGCAGGGCGGGCGGCGGGGTGGTCACGGCTTCTCCTCGGTGGAAATCGGGTGGTACAGCAGGGCGTTGAGCGCGGCGGCGGCGACCGCCGAGCCGCCCTTCTCGGACACGTTGCTCACGGCGGGCAGCCCGCTCGCCCGCAACGCCTCCTTGGACTCGGCCGCGCCGACGAAGCCGACGGGCAGGCCGATGACGAGCGCGGGCGAGGCGTCCAGGGTCAGCAGCTCCTCCAGGGCGGTCGGCGCACAGCCGATCACCCACAGGGCGCCGGGCCCGACCTCCTCGTACGCGAGCCGGATCGCGTGGGCGGAACGGGTCAGACCCGGCCCGGCCGCGGCGTCCTTCAGCCGGCACACGGTCTCCCGGCGGGTGATGCCGGCCGCGACCATCTCCACGTCCACGACGACGGGCGCCCCGGCGTGCAGCGCGGCATGCGCCTTCACCAGGTCGCTCTCGTCCGTGACGAGGTCGGTCGCGTACTCCAGGTCGGCGGCGGAGTGGATGACCCGCTCCACCACCGCCCGGGTCAGCGGCGGGAAGTGCGAGGTGTCCAGCCGGGCGCGCAGCCGGCGGAAGGACTCCTGCTCGATGGGATGGACCACACGGGCCACGGGGTTCACCGGGCGCCCTCCTCCGTGCTCACCTGAGTGCTCTCCTGCCAGCGGTAGCCGCGCGGGGTCACCATGCGCCCCGCGATGTCCCGGGTCGCGGTGTTGCCCACGGTCACGACCGTCATCATGTCGACCGTCGCCGGGTCGAGCGCGGCCAGCGTCGTCAGCCGGCTCGACTCGTCCGGCCGCGAGGCGTTGCGTACGACACCGACGGGCGTCGTCGGCTCCCGGTGCCCGGCGAGGATCGCGAGCGCCGTGGGCAGCTGCCAGTCGCGGCCCCGGGAGCGCGGGTTGTAGAAGGTGACCACGATGTCCGCCTCGGCCGCAGCCCGCACCCGCCGCTCGATGACCTCCCACGGCGTGTGCAGGTCGGACAGGCTGATCGACACGTGGTCGTGGCCCAGCGGCGCACCCAGGACGGCCCCGGCGGCCAGCGCGGCCGTCACACCGGGCACACCGACCACGTCGATGTCGTCGGACGCCTCGGCGAGCGCGGGGGAGGCCATGGCGTACACACCCGCGTCCCCGCTGCCGATCAGCGCCACCGCATGCCCCTTGCGGGCCTCGGCGACCGCCGTGCGTGCCCGCTCCTCCTCGGCGCCGAGCCCCGACTCCAGCACCCGGGTGCCGGGCCGCAGCAGGTCCCTGATCTGGTCGACGTACTGGTCGAGGCCCACCAGCACGGACGCCCGCCGCAGCTCCGCCGCCGCGCGCGGGGTGAGCAGGTCCCGGGCGCCGGGGCCGAGCCCGACCACCGCGAGCCGCCCACGCCCGGGGCGTCGTACGACGGCACAGGTCGCCATGGCCGGCTGCCCGTCGGCACGCTCGGACTTCCGCTTGGGCACGAGGAGTTCACCGCCGCGCACCAGCGCCGCCGCCTCGGCGACGGACGGGGTGCCGACGGCCGCGAGCGGGGCGTCCGACGGGTTGGGCACCCGCACGGCCGCCAGCTCCTCGGCCGGGTACGTCACCAGTGGCACCCCCAGCCGCCCGGCGGCCGCGACGATGCCGGGCTCCTGCGACTTGGCGTCCACGGTGGCGAGTTCGGCCACCGACTCCGGCGACAGACCCGCCTCCCGCAGCGCGTCCTCGACCAGCCCGAGCACCTCCTCGACCGGCGCTCCCTTGGCGGCGCCGACCCCGACCACCAGGGACGGCGGCCGGAGCAGCACCTCGCGCTCGCCCGGTTCGACGGCGCGGTCCGTGAGCCGGACGGTGTACGACCCCTGCGGCGAGGTCGGCAGCGGGGGCAGCGGCCACGGCACCTCGGCCTCCAGGGCGACGGGTTCGCCGTCCAGCAGAGCCCGGGACACCGTGGCGACCGAGCCCTCGAACGGGAACCCGAGGGTGTCGAGACCCGGCAGTCCCACGGCGTCCGTCGCGGTCGTCACCACCGGCTCCGCGCCCAGCAACGCACCCACCTCACGGGCGAGTTCGTTGGCGCCGCCGCCGTGCCCGCCGACCAGCGACACCGCGAAGCGGCCGCCCTCGTCCACGCACACCACACCCGGGTCCGCCGCCTTGTCGTCGAGCAGCGGCGCGAGCAGCCGTACCGTCGCACCCGTCGCCAGGAAGCACACCAGCTGCCCGCACTCCGCGAACGCGGCCCGGACGGCCTCCCCGACGGGACCGTCGTACACCCGCGTACGGTCCGGCCAGGCCGCGGCCAGCCGGTCCTGCGCGACCTTTCCGGCCGCCGTGGTGGAAATGAGTCCAATCACCGGGTGCCCCCGAATGGTGACTGGTAGAGTCGCGAATCGCTGAGCGAGAACCAAGCCAGCACAGCAGTAACCTCCAACAACTTCATATACCGGGCTGGTTTCAACCCGGCTGGTGTCGATCGCGTCAGACTCGGCGGCTCATTGAGCCGACGGGCAGCGTGAGCCAGGAATCGCCCCCGTTCGCGGGGGCGAGGATTCAATGAGCAACTCCTTCGCTAGTTGCTGGCGCTCTGACGCCCCACAGCAGGAAAACGGGATTGGCCGCCGCGAGCCGGGTCACGTCACCCGGCAGCGGCGCCAGCCGCGACGACTGCAACAGCACCCCGTCGCAGGTGAAACCGGCACCCGTCAGCGCCTGACGCGCCGCCGGCACCCGGTCCAGCGCCGCCAGGGCGACGACGACGGTCCGCCGCGCCCGCCGCGCGCACGCGCCGACGACGGCGGGCAACTCACGCCCGCCCCCGCCGACGAACACCGCGTCGGGATCGTCGAGTTCGGCCAGCGCGTCCGGCGCCGAGCCGTGCACCACACGGACGTCGACACCGTGCGCCCGCGCGTTGGCACGGATCCGCTCGACCCCGTCCGGGCTCTTCTCGACGGCCACGACGGCCGCGCCGAGCCGCGCGCACTCCACGGCGACCGAACCCGAACCCGCGCCGACGTCCCACACCAGGTCGCCCAGGCGCGGCCCGAGCCGGGCCAGCGCCAGCGCCCGCACCTCGAACTTGGTGATCATCGAGTCGCGGTGTGCGAAGTCGCTCTCGTCCAGCGCCCACCGGTCCGGCTGAACGGGCATCCCGGCGACGGTGCGCAGCCCGCCCGGCGTCCGGGTCTCGTCCAGGCACAGCACCACGCTCACCGCCGTACCCCAGTCCCGGGCCGCGGCCTCGGCGGGCGTCACCCGCTCCACCCGCTCGTGCTCCGGATCGCCGAGCGCGCTCGCCACGACGAGGACCCGGCCGTCGCCGAGCGCGGCGCCGATCTCGGCGGGCCCGGCACCGGGCCCGGTCAGCACGGCCACCTTCGGGTGCGCCCGGCACACGTTGACGGCCGTGCGCAGGTCACGGCCGTGCGCGCTCACCACGACCGCGTCGTCCCACGGCAGCCCGATCCGCGCGAACGCCGTCGCCACCGACGACACCCCGGGCCGCACGTCCAGCAGCCCGGTCCCGAACCGCTCGGCCAGCACCCGCACGATCCCGAAGAACCCGGGATCCCCGGAGGCCAGCACGACCACCGGCAGCTCCTTGCCGACGTACTCCGCGATCGTCTCCAGGGCAGGCGCCAGCGGCCCGAGCACGATCCGCTCCGCACCCCCGGGCAGCCGTACGGTGTCCAGGTGGCGCCGCCCGCCGACGACCAGAGCGGCACCGGTGAGGACGTCCGCGGGAACCGGCGCCCCCGTCCCCGTACCGACGACCGTGATCAACTGTTCGCACCCCGCTCGCGCAGCGCCCGCCGCGCCTCGGGGTCCGCCTTGCGGTACCCGTGGAAGTGACCGGGGTGGTACAGGTGCGAACGCGTCCCGTGGGCGTCCAGCGCCGGGCCGACCAGGAAGAGCGTGTGCTTCCAGAGCCTGTGCTCCTTGACCGTCTCCTCCAGCGTGCCGATCGTGCACTTCACGACCAGCTCCTCCGGCCAGGTCGCCTGGTAGGCGATGACCACGGGGGTGTCCGTCGGGTAGCCGCCCTCCAGCAGTTCCCGCACCAGCTGGCCGCTGCGCGCCGCCGACAGGAAGATCGCCATGGTGGTGCCGTGCCGGGCAAACTCGCGCACCTCCTCGCCGGGCGGCATCGGCGTCTTGCCGCCGCCGAGCCGGGTCAGCACCACGGACTGGGCGACCTCCGGGATGGTCAGCTCGCGCTGTGCGAGGGCGGCGACGGCGGAGAAGGACGAGACGCCCGGCACGATCTCGGTCTCGATCCCGATCTCGGCGCACCGGTCCAGCTGCTCCTGCGTGCCGCCCCACAGCGCCGGGTCGCCGGAGTGGATCCGCGCGACCTTCAGGCCTTCGGTCAGGGCCCGCCGGTAGACGGCCACGACGTCCTCCAGGGACATGGTCGCCGAGTCCAGGATCTCCGCGTCCGCGCGCGCGTGCTCGAGCACCTCCGCCTGGACCAGGCTCGCCGCCCAGATCACCACGTCGGCCTCGGCGATCGCGCGTGCGGCGCGGAACGTCAGCAGGTCGGCGGCGCCGGGGCCGGCACCGACGAACGTCACCTTGCCGGTGGGGGCATCGGCCATGGGAAGGGGTCCTCTCGTGCGGGAGTGCGAGTCGAAATCAGGGGATATGTCAGAGTCTGGGAGCATGTGGAAGACGCCGGATGTGCGCGAAGGCGCCTCCATCGGATAGCAAGGGCCTATGGCGGTCTTTGTCGCGCTCGGCGCGTTCCTGATGACGCTGGCCGGCGGCTGGACGGCACAGCGCGTGACCGACCGTCGCCACCTGGTCCTGGGCCTGGCCGGCGGTCTGATGCTGGGTGTGGTCGGCCTGGACCTGCTGCCGGAGGCGCTGCGCGCCGCCGACCGCGAGATCTTCGGCGTACCCGCGGCCCTGCTGCTGTTCGTGGCCGGTTTCCTGCTGGCCCACCTGGTGGAGCGCACCCTGGCGGCGCGCCAGGCGTCGCACGGGGGCGACGAGCACAACCACCGCGCGCCCGAGGTGGGCCTGACGGCCGCCGCCGCGATGGTCGGCCACAGCGCGATGGACGGGGTGGCGATCGGCGCGGCCTTCCAGGTGGGCGGCGGCATGGGTGCCTCCGTCGCGCTCGCCGTGATCGCGCACGACTTCGCCGACGGCTTCAACACCTTCACCATCACGAGCCTGTACGGCAACGCGCGGCGCCGGGCGATAGGCATGCTCGTCGCCGACGCCTTCGCACCCGTCGTGGGCGCGCTGTCGACCGCGTTCTTCCACATCCCCGAACCGCTGCTCGGCGGCTATCTCGGCCTCTTCGGCGGCGTCCTGCTCTATCTCGCCGCGGCCGAGATCCTTCCCGAGGCCCACCACGAGCACCCCGCCCGCTCCACCCTGCTGTGCACGGTGGCCGGCGTGGCCTTCATCTGGCTGGTGGTCGGCATCTCCGGCGGCTGACCGCAGCGTCCTCACAGCTTTCCGCCCCGCCCGCCGTCCCGCCGCGGCGGCGCGATCAGCGTCGACAGGTACGGCAACGGCTCCCCGTCCAGCTCGGCCGCCGCCCGCACCGACTCCTCCGGCAGCCCGAGCGCCGAGCCCCACACGGCGTCCCCGATCCGCCCGGTCTCCCGCAGCACCTCGGCGACCTCGGCGGCCTGCCGCCCGAACTTGTACGCCACGACGGTCCCCGGCCCGGCCAGCGCCTCCTTGAGCACCGCCGAACCCGCCGTCACCGGCACGAGCGTCAGCGGTTCGGTGCCCTCGGTCAGCACCGCCCCGGACCTGGCCGCCAGATCCTGCATGGCGGTGATCCCGGGCACGGTCTCCACCACGACACCCGGCACCAGCTCCGTGATCGTCTGCGCGAGATACGTGAACGTCGAGTACACGTTCGGATCCCCGATGGTGGCGAAGGCGACGGACCCGTGCCGCCGCAGCAGCCCGGCGACCTGCTCGCCCGCCGCGTCCCAGGCGGCCTCCCGCCGGGCCCGGTCGGTCCGCTCGTTCAGCGCGAACACCACCCGGACGACCTTCTCCGCGGGCACGTAGTGCAACACGGTCGCCTCGGCCCGCCCGGGCTCCCCGCCGTCCTTCCCGTCGGCCGCGGCCATCACGGGTACGACGACGACGTCCGCCGCGCGCAGCGCGTTGACCCCCTTGACGGTCACCAGCTCCGGATCACCGGGACCGACCCCGACACCGACCAGCCTGCTGCTCATGACGTCCGGCACCTCTCGACGAACCGACGGGCCACACCGGGCTCGGACGCCCAGTGCGTGTGCAGGTAACTCGCGTGCACGCCCTGCTGTACGAAACCTTCGACCCGCCGCACCGGGGTGCGCACCCCCCAGGCGGGCGCGGGCCCCGCCCCGGGCTCGACGAGAGTGCGGTGGAACTCGTGCCCCCGCATCCGCGTCCCCGCGACGGCCAGCACACTGTCCCCGACGGCGACCGCGTCCCGGTACCCCAGAGTGAGCCGTTCACTCATCCGCGCGGTGGCGTCCAGCACCCCGCACATGGGCTTCCCGTCCAACTCCCGGCAGAGATAGAGCAGCCCGGCACACTCGGCGGCGACGGGAGCACCCCGCTCCGCGAGTGCGGCGACGGCCTTGCGAAGGGGCTCGTTGGCGGACAGCTCGGCGGCGTACACCTCCGGGAAGCCGCCGCCGATGACCAGACCTGCGGTGCCGTCGGGCAGTTGCTCGTCCCGAAGCGGATCGAAGGTGACCACTTCGGCACCGGCTGCGGTCAGCAGCTCGGTGTGCTCGGCGTAGGAGAAGGTGAACGCCTCACCACCGGCAACAGCAACGACCGGACCAGGCCGTTCCGCCAACCGAGTCGGGCGGTGGGTGGGCATGGGTTCGGGGGTCCAGGGGGCGGAGCCCCCTGGTACGGGACCGGCACCCCGGGCAAGTGCTTCCAGCGCGGCCAAGTCGCAACCACGGGCCACCTGCTCACCCATCGCGGCAACAGCCTCGACCGCCGCGGAGTGCCGCTCGGCAACCGGCACCAGCCCCAGATGGCGAGAAGGCGTGTCCACTTGAGCAGCCCGCCGCAGCACACCCAGCACCGGCACCCCGGCCGCGTCCAACGCGTCCCGCAGCAGTTCCTCGTGCCGGTCGGAGCCCACCTTGTTCAGGATCACGCCGCCGACCCGCACCTCCGGATCCCAGGAGGCGAACCCGTGCACCAGCGCAGCCACCGACCGCGACTGCGACGACGCGTCCACGACCAGCACCACCGGCGCCCGCAACAACTTCGCGACATGAGCCGTGGACGCGAGTTCCCCCTCGCCCGCGGCCCCGTCGTACAGCCCCATCACACCCTCGACGACCGCGAGGTCACACCCGGACGCCCCGTGCAGGAACAGCGGAGCCACCAGCTCGGGGCCGCACAGGTACGCGTCCAGGTTGCGCCCCACCCGCCCGGTCGCGAGCGCGTGATACCCGGGGTCGATGTAGTCGGGCCCGACCTTGTGCGCGGACACGGCGAGCCCCCGCGCGGCGAACGCGGCCATCAGCCCCGTGGCGACGGTGGTCTTGCCGCTGCCGGACGACGGCGCGGCAATGACCAGCCGGGGAACGGAACTCACCACTCGATGCCCTTCTGGCCCTTCTGCCCCGCGTCCATCGGGTGCTTGACCTTGGACATGTCGGTGACGAGGTCGGCGAAGTCCACCAGCTTCTCGGGCGCGTTACGACCGGTGATCACCACATGCTGGGTACCCGGCCGGTTCCGCAGGACGTCCACGACCTCGTCCGTGTCCACCCACCCCCAGTGCATCGGGTAGGCGAACTCGTCCAGCACGTACAGCCGGTAGGTCTCGGCCGCCAGGTCCCGCTTGACCTGCTCCCAGCCCTCCCGGGCCTTCTCCTCGTTGTCCATCTGGGCGTCCCGCTGGACCCAGGACCAGCCCTCGCCCATCTTGTGCCAGTCGACGGTGCCGCCCTCACCGGAGGCACCGAGCACGCGCAGCGCGTTCTCCTCGCCGACCTTCCACTTCGCCGACTTGACGAACTGGAACACCCCGATCGGCCACCCCTGGTTCCAGGCGCGCAGCGCGAGCCCGAAGGCGGCGGTCGACTTGCCCTTGCCGATGCCCGTGTGCACGACGACCAGCGGACGGTTGCGCCGCTGCCGGGTCGTCAGCCCGTCGTCCGGCACCACATTCGGCTGCCCCTGCGGCATTACGCGGCCCTCCTCGAAGTCCCGTGCGTCCCCTGCACATCCCTGACCAGCCCGGCGATCGAGTCGGCCCGCAGCTCGTCCAGCGTGACGGCCGTACCGCCCAGCTCACCCGCGAGCTGCCCGGCGAGCCCGAGCCGCACCGGCCCCGACTCGCAGTCCACGACCACCGAGGCGACACCCCCGGCCGCGAACAGCCGGGCCGCCCGCCCCGCCAGCGCGACCGGCTCCGGGCCACCGGTGGCCCGCCCGTCGGTCACGACCACGACCAGCGCCCGCCGCGCCGGATCCCGCAGCCGCTCCACCCGCAGCACCTCGTGCGCCTTGAGCAGCCCCGCCGCCAGCGGCGTACGGCCGCCCGTCGGCAGCGACTCCAGCCGGGCCGCCGCGGCGTCCACCGACGAGGTCGGCGGCAGGGCCACATCCGCCGCCGCGCCCCGGAAGGTCACCAGGCCCACCTTGTCCCGCCGCTGGTAGGCGTCCAGCAGCAGGGACAGCACGGCACCCTTCACGGCGCTCATCCGCTGCCGTGCCGCCATCGACCCGGACGCGTCGACCACGAACAGCACGAGGTTCCCCTCGCGCCCCTCCCGCGTCGCCTGCCGCAGATCGTCCCGGCGCAGCACCAGCCCGGGCCCGGACCGCCCGCGCGCCCGCTGGTGCGGGGCCGCGGCCAGCACGGTCGCCGCCAGGTGCAGCTTGGTGAGCGTGCCACGCGGCCGCCGGGCCCCGGTGGTCCGCCCGTGCTCGGTCCGCGCGCGCGAGCGCCGCCCGGCGGCACCCTCGCCGAGGCCGGGCACGCTCAGCACCTTCGTACGGAACGGCTCGGCGGCCCGTACGGCCTGCTGCTCCTGTGCGCCGGAGGCCTGCGGCTGCCCGCCCTCACCGGCCTCGGGCCGCGCTGCGGTGTCGCCGCCGCCCTGCGGACCGCCGTCGGACTGCGGCGGCTGCCCACCGCCCCCGCCGGGGCCGTCGGGATCGGGGTCGGGGTCCTCGTCGTCCGAGCCGCCGAACTCCTCCAGGGTCTCGTCCAGCTTGTCCTCGTCGAGACCCGGCGCGTCGAACGGATTGCGCCGGCGCCGGTGCGGCAGCGCCAGCAGCGCCGCCTGCCGCACGTCCTCGGCGAGCACGTCCGTCCGCCCGGCCCAGGCGGCCAGCGCGGTCGCCGTACGCGCCATGACGATGTCGGCACGCATGCCGTCCACCTCGAAGGCCGCGCAGGTCGCCGCGATCTGCCGCAGCGCCCCGTCGCCCAGCCGCACCTGCGGCAGCAGCTCGCGCGCGGCCACGATCCGGGACCGTACGGCGGCCTCCTCGTCGGCCCACCGGGCGGCGAAGCCCGCCGGGTCGTCGTCGTAGGCGAGCCGCCGCCGTACGACCTCCACCCGCTGGTCGGGCTCCCGCGAGGCCGCGACCTCCACGGTCAGCCCGAACCGGTCGAGCAGCTGCGGCCGCAGCTCGCCCTCCTCCGGGTTCATGGTGCCGACGAGCAGGAACCGGGCCGCGTGCCGCACCGAGACGCCCTCGCGCTCGACGTAGGACGCGCCCATCGCCGCCGCGTCCAGCAGCAGGTCGACCAGGTGGTCGTGGAGCAGGTTGACCTCGTCGACGTAGAGGATCCCGCGGTGCGCGTCGGCCAGCAGGCCCGGCTCGAACGCCTTCACGCCCTCCGCCAGCGCCCGCTCGATGTCCAGCGCGCCCACCAGCCGGTCCTCGGAGGCGCCGACGGGCAGCTCGACCATCCGCGCGGGCCGCGCCGCACCGGCCCCGGCCTCGTGCGGGCCGTCCGGGCAGGACGGGTCCGGCGCCGCCGGGTCACAGGAGAAACGGCACCCGGCGACCACGGACACCGCGGGCAGCAGTGCCGAAAGGGCCCGTACGGCCGTCGACTTGGCGGTGCCCTTCTCGCCGCGCACCAGCACACCGCCGACCGCCGGCGACACGGCGTTCAGCAGCAGCGCGAGCCGCAGGTCGTCCTGGCCGACGACGGCCGTGAACGGAAACGGGGTACTCACTTCTCGTCGCCCTCCAAGTCGCCTTCCAGCTCCAGGTAGGTGGCGCGCAGCCGCTCCAGGGTCTCCGCGTCCGGCTCGGCCCACAGCCCGCGGTCCGCCGCCTCGAGCAGCCGCTCGGTGATCCCGCGCAGTGCCCACGGGTTGGACTTCTTCATGAAGTCCCGGTTCTCCGGGTCGAAGACGTACTCCGCGCTGAGCTTCTCGTACATCCAGTCGTCGACCACGCCCGCCGTCGCGTCGTAGCCGAACAGGTAGTCCACGGTCGCCGCCATCTCGAAGGCGCCCTTGTAGCCGTGCCGGCGCATCGCCGCCATCCAGCGCGGGTTGACCACCCGCGCACGGAAGACGCGGTGCGTCTCCTCGCCGAGCGTGCGGGTCTTCACCTGGTCGGGCACGGCGCTGTCACCCACGTAGGCCTCGGGGTTGGCGCCGGTCAGGTGACGGACCATGGCGACCATGCCGCCGTGGTACTGGAAGTAGTCGTCGGCGTCGACCAGGTCGTGCTCGCGGGTGTCGACGTTCTTCGCCGCGACCGCGATCCGCTTGAACGCGGTCTCCATGTCCCCGCGCGCCGCCCGCCCGTCGAGCCCGCGCCCGTACGCGTAGCCGCCCCACACCGCGTACACCTCGGCGAGGTCGGCGTCGGAGCGCCAGTTGCGCGCGTCGATCAGCGGCAGCAGACCGGCGCCGTACGCGCCCGGCTTGGAGCCGAAGACCCGGGCCGTGGCGCGCCGCCGGTCACCGTGCTCGGCGGTGTCCTCGTCGGCGTGGGCCTTCACGAAGTTCTGCCCGGCGGGCTCGTCCAGCTCGGCCACCGCCCGCACCGCGTCGTCGATCAGCCCGACCACATGCGGGAACGCGTCCCGGAAGAAGCCGGAGATGCGGACCGTGACGTCGATGCGCGGCCGCCCCAGCTCGGCCAGGGGAATCACCTCGAACCCCGTCACCCGGCGCGAGGCCTCGTCCCACACCGGACGGCAGCCCAGCAGCGCCAGGATCTCGGCGATGTCGTCGCCCTGGGTGCGCATCGCCGAGGTGCCCCACACCGTGAGGCCGACGGACTTCGGGTACTCGCCCGTGTCCTGCAGATACCGCTGCACCAGCGAGTCGGCGAGCGACTGGCCGACCTCCCAGCTCAGCCGGGAGGGAATGGCCTTGGGGTCGACCGAGTAGAAGTTGCGGCCGGTCGGCAGTACGTTGACCAGACCGCGGGTGGGGGAGCCGGAGGGCCCCGCGGGCACGTAACCGCCGTCCAGCGCCCGCAGGATGTGGCCGATCTCGTCGGTCGTGCGGGCGAGCCTGGGGACCACCTCGGTGCACGCGAACTCCAGCACCGCGACCGCGTCCGGGAGTTCGGTGCCGAGGACCTCACGGATGAGCGGCACACTCTCGGCGACCGCCCAGTCGCGGGCCTCCATGCCCTCCGCGATCCGCCGGCACAGCTGCTCCAGCAGGTCGATCGCGTCGGCGGCCGTACGGGACGGGCCTTCCACGAGGTCCGTCAGCTCGGCCGGCACCTTCACCGGCGCGCCCGGTTCGGCAAGCAACTCCTTCTCCACGAGCCCGAAGTACTCGGCCAGCGAGGCCCGCAGCCCCGGCAGCGCGTTCGCCTGCCCGCCCCACACCTGCGAGGCGCGCAGCACGGCGAGGACCAGGTTCACGCGCGGCTCGCCGACCGGACCGCCGCCCAGGATGTGCAGCCCGTCCCTGATCTGCACGTCCTTGATCTCGCACAGATAGCCGTCGATGTGCATGACGAACTCGTCGAAGTCGTCGTCCTCCGGCTGCTCGTCCACATGCAGGTCGTGGTGCAGCTCGGCCGCCTTGACCAGCGTCCAGATCTGGGCCCGCACGGCCGGTGCCTTCGCCGGGTCCAGGTCGGAGACGAGCGCGTACTCGTCCAGCAGCTGCTCCAGCTTGGCCAGGTCGCCGTAGGTGTCGGCACGGGCCATCGGCGGCACCAGGTGGTCGACCACCGTGGCGTGCCCGCGCCGCTTGGCCTGCGTGCCCTCGCCGGGGTCGTTGACGATGAACGGGTAGATGAGGGGCAGCTCGCCGAGGACGGCGTCCGGGGCGCAACGGGCGCTCAGTCCGAGCCCCTTGCCCGGCAGCCACTCCATCGTGCCGTGCTTGCCCATGTGCACGATCGCGTCGGCGCCGAAGCTGTTCTCGAGCCAGCGGTAGGCCGCCATGTAGTGGTGCGACGGCGGCATGTCGGGGTCGTGGTAGATCGCGATCGGGTTCTCGCCGAAGCCGCGCGGCGGCTGGATCATCACGACGACGTTCCCGAACTGCAGGGACGCGAGCACGATCTCGTCCCCGTCGACGTACAGGCCGCCCGGCGGCTCCCCCCACGCCTCCAGCATCGCGCCCCGCAGCTCAGGGTCGAGCTTGTCGAACCACGCCCGGTAGTCGGCGAGCGGCACCCGCGCCGGGGCGGCGGCCAGCTGCTCCTCGGTGAGCCACTCGACGTCGTGCCCGCCGGCCTCGATCAGCCGGTGGATCAACTCGTCGCCGTTGTCCGGGTATGCGGTGAGCCCGTACCCGGCTTCCTTCAGGGCGTCCAGGACGCGCACCGCCGACGCGGGCGTGTCCAGGCCGACCGCGTTGCCGACCCGGGAGTGCTTGGTCGGGTAGGCGGTGAAGACCAGCGCGATCTTCTTGTCCGCGTTCGGCCTGTGCTTCAACTGCGCGTGCCGTACGGCGATCCCGGCCACCCGCGACGCCCGCTCGGGGTCGGCGACGTACACCGGGACCTCGTCCGGCCCCTGCTCCTTGAAGGAGAACGGCACCGTGACGAGCCGGCCGTCGAACTCCGGGATCGCGACCTGCATCGCCGCGTCCATGGGGGAGAGGGCGGCGTCCGACTCGTCCCAGGCGGCCCGCGAGGAGGTGAGGCAGAGGCCCTGCAGCACCGGGACGTTCAGGTCGGCGAGCGCCCCGATGTCCCAGGACTCCTCGTCGCCGCCCGCCGAGGCCTGCGAGGCGTGCGTACCGCCGGCCGCCAGGACGGTGGCGACCAGGGCGTCGGCCTGCCCCAGCAGCTCGTACAGGCCGGCGTCCGCGCCGCGCAGCGAACCGCAGTACACGGGCAGGGCGTTGGCCCCCCGCGCCTCGATCGCCTCGCACAGCGTGTCCACGAAGGCGGTGTTGCCGCTCAGTTCGTGCGCCCGGTAGAAGAGGACGCCCACGGTCGGCCGGCCGTCCCGGATCTCGTACGAACCGTGCAGGCCGTACTCGGGCATCTTCCGCGGCTCTTCGAAGCCCTCACCGGTCAGCAGCACGGTGTCGGACAGGAACCGGGCCAGCTCGGTCAGGTTCGCGGGCCCGCCCTCGACCAGGTACTTCAGGGCCTCCGCCACGACACCCGCCGGTACGGACGACTCGGCCATCAGCTCGGCGTCCGGCACGGTCTCGCCGCCCAGCAGCACGGTCGGCACGCCGGACGCCCGGAGTGCGGCCAGCCCGTCCTCCCAGGCGCGCTTGCCGCCCAGCAGCCGTACGACGGCGATGTCCGCGCCCTCGACGAGGCCCGGCAGCTCCTCCGCGACGTCCACCCGGGTCGGGTTCCCGATCCGGTAGCCGGCGCCGGAGGCCCGGGCCGCCAGCAGATCGGTGTCGGCGGTCGACAACAACAACACTGTGCTCATGCGGGCGCTCCCGGTGGAATGAAAGGCAGTCCTTGCGGCGCGCCCGACTCGATGAGCCGCCAGAGCGCGTCCGTGTCCGCGTGCTGTTCGATCAGGTCGCCGAGCCGGTCGAGCTGCTCCTCGCGCAGCGCGGCGAACGAGGTGTCGGGGGCCGGTACGAAGCGGCGTCCCGCGGCGGCCGCCACCTCGCGCAGGAAGGCCCGCCGGAAACCGTCCGACTCCAGCGAGCCGTGCCAGTGCGTGCCCCAGGTCTGACCGACCCGGCAGCCGTCCATGAAGGCTTCCCCGCCCTCTATGGAGGCGACCCCGTGATGGATCTCGTAGCCCTCGACCCGCTCCCCGAGGGCTTCCCCGGTCGGCCGGGTGAGGGTCTTCTCGCGGGCGAACCGCACCCGCACGGGCAGCAGGCCGAGTCCGGGAACGGCCCCGGCGCGCGACTCGACCTCGTCCTCGATGTGCTCGCCGAGCACCTGGAAGCCGCCGCAGATGCCGAGAATCGGGCGCTGCTCGGCGGCCCTGCGCACCAGTGCGTCCGCGAGGCCCCGCTCCCGCAGCCACTCCAGCGCCCGTACGGTCCCGCGTGTGCCCGGGACCACGACCAGGTCCGCGTCCGCCAGCTCCTCCGGCCGGTCCACGAACCGCACGACGACGCCCGGTTCGGCGGCCAGCGCGTCCACGTCCGTGAAGTTGGACATGAGCGGGACCGCGCAGACGGCGACCCGCAGCACGTCCTCGCCGACGGGCGGGGCGGTGTTCGACTCCCGCACGGTCCCGCGCAGGGAGACACGGAGCCCGTCCTCCTCGTCGATGCCGAGCCCGTGCCGGAACGGCAGCACGCCGTAGGTGTGCCGCCCGGTGAGCCCGTGCAGCATGTCCAGCCCCGGTTCCAGCAGGCCGACGTCACCCCGGAACTTGTTGACCAGGAACCCGGCGACCAGCTCCTGGTCCTCCCGGGACAGCAGCGCCACGGTCCCGAAGAAGGAGGCGAACACGCCCCCGCGGTCGATGTCGCCCACCACCAGCACGGGCAGCCGCGCGTTCCGCGCGATCCCCATGTTCACGATGTCGGTGCGCCGCAGATTGATCTCCGCGGGCGAACCGGCCCCCTCACAGATCACCGCGTCATACGTGCCCCGCAACTCGGCAAGACAGTCCAGCACCGTGCCGAGCAGCCGCTGCTGGCGCCCCCCGTGGTACCCGCGCGCGCTCAGCTCGCCCACCGGCTTGCCGAGCAGCACGACCTGGCTGCTCTGCTCGCCACCGGGCTTGAGCAGCACGGGATTCATCAGCGCGGTCGGCTCGACACGGCAGGCCTGGGCCTGCATGGCCTGAGCCCGTCCGATCTCGGCGCCCTCCCGGGTCACGAACGAGTTGAGGGACATGTTCTGCGCCTTGAAGGGCGCGACCTTGACGCCCCGGCGCACCAGCCACCGGCAGATCCCGGCCGTCACGACGCTCTTGCCGGCGTCGGAGGTGGTGCCGGCCACGAGCAGACCACCGTTCACTTCCCACGTCCCTTCACGAGTCGGCGCGCGGCGACCGTGACGCCGAGCGCGAGCAGGCCGACCCGGCGGGAGAGCCGTACGGCCCGGTCGATGTCGGTGACCCGGACGGCCCGCCCGGTGTCCCCGCCCAGCACGGGCCGGTGTTCGACCCGCCCGCCGTAGGAGAGCGTCCCGCCCAGCCGCACGCCGAGGGCACCCGCGAACGAGGCCTCGACGGGCCCGGCGTTGGGGCTCGGGTGCCTGTGGGCGTCGGCCCGCCAGGCCCGCACGGCGCCGCGGGGGTCCGGTCCGGCCGCGGCGGCGAGCACGGCGGTCAGCCGCGCCCCCGGCCAGCCGGCGAGGTCGTCGAGCCGGGCGGAGGCCCAGCCGTAGCGCCGGAAGCGGGCCGACCTGTGGCCCACCATCGCGTCCAGGGTGTTGACGGCCCGGAACCCGAGCAGCCCCGGTACCCCGCCCACCGCACCCCAGACGAGCGCGCCCACGACGGCGTCCGAGGTGTTCTCGGCGACGGACTCGACCACGGCCCGGGCGATCCCGTCGGCGTCGAGGGCCTGCGGGTCCCGTCCGCACAGATGCGGCAGCCGCGCCCGCGCCGCCTCGACGTCCCCGGCCTCCAGCGCACGACCGACGGTCCGTGCCTCCCGGGCGAGCGAAGTACCCCCGACCACGGCCCAGGTGGCGGCGGCGGTCAGCGCGACGGAAGCGACGGTGGAACGGCGCACGGCCCGCTCGGCCACGGCACCCAGCGCGACGGCACCTCCGGCGCACACGGCGGTGTGCAGCGCACCCCAGCCGCGGTGGTCGTGCCACAGCGCGCGCTCCACGGCGGCGGCAGCCCGCCCGAACGCGGCGACCGGATGACCACGGCGCGGATCACCGAGGACCAGGTCGCCGACGAGGCCGGCGGCGGCGCCGTACGCGTAGAAGCGATCGGCACCCATCGGCTCAGCCGGCCGTGGGGGCAGGCAGGGCCTGGTTACTGAACCTCAATCGGCAGCCGCGCATGGCGATATGTCCTCACTCAGGGTGTCCGCGCCCTGGTTCGACTAGACCGGCGGTGAGAGTTCCTGGCTCCCGGGGTGTTCTTCCCCGGTGACAGTGGCGGGACCGCGCCGGATTCGCACCGGCTTCCTCTCTGCCGCCGTACATGGCCCGGGCAGTCCACCACGCGCCCGGAAGGGCCGTCAACTTGCCTTTGACCTGGGATGCCGGACTGTGCTGAGGCCCACATCGCCGGCGTGACGGGCGGCGCCGCGCGGCCGGGTCGCGGTGAATTCGGTTCCCTCGGGCGGCAATCGGGGATCCCGCCCGTGCTCACGGACCGTCATCACCCGTACGGGTGCATAGGTCTTATACGGGGTCCAACGGCCGTCGGAGGGGACACACGGTGGCGTACATGGGCGAGATGCTGCCGGACGGCAGCCGGGTGGCGCTGCCGGAGCCTGCGGACATGCGGACATGCGTCCGCCCTGTCGTTCCGGCTGAAGCGGTACCGACAGGGCGGACGATGTGGACTACGGCGTCAGGGCTTCGCCACGATCAGATAGATCCCGTACGCCACCGCAGCGGCACAGGCCGCGAAGCACACGTACGCACCGGTCACGGCCAGCGCGGCGGACCCGCCCTGCTCCGTGGCCTTCTCGCGGCGCGACAGGCCGTTGACGCCGAGGGTGAACAGGGCCACCAGGCCCACCGTGAACGCGAGGCTGACGCCGAAGACGGAGCCGAGGGCCGCCCAGTCGATCTTCATGGGGATGCTTCCTTCAGTTTCCGGGCGGTCAGACTGCGGCGGCCGGCGGAGCCGCCGGGGCCGGTTCGGTGGTGGCCTGAGCCGGGATCGTGGCCGACAGGTCCTCGGCGACGGTGCCCGTGGGCGGCGGGATCACCGCGGCGATGGCGGTGGTCACCACACCGGCCGGCTCCGCCGTGTCGTCGACGACGTTGGTGTGGTCGACGACCTCGCGGCGGGAGATCTTCCAGATCGCGGCGCTGGCGCCGACCAGGAAGACGGCGACGGCGGCGGTGCCCCAGTCACCCAGGTCCGTGACGGACTCGGCGCCCGCGCCGACCAGCGCGGCGGCCGGCAGGGTCAGCGCCCAGGCGATGAACATGCGGGTCGCGGTGGACCAGCGGACCACACCGCCCTTGCGGCCCAGACCCGCACCCATCACCGAGCCGGAGACGACGTGGGTGGTGGAGAGGGAGAAGCCGAGGTGCGAGGAGGCCAGGATGGCCGTGGCCGCGCTGGTCTGGGCGGCGAAGCCCTGTCGCGGCTCGAGGTCGGTCAGGCCCTTGCCCATGGTGCGGATGATGCGCCAGCCGCCGATGTAGGTGCCGAGCGCGATGGCCAGACCCGCGGAGAGGATGACCCAGGTGGGAGGGTTGGAGCCGGGGGCGATGGCACCGCCCGCGATGAGGGCGAGGGTGATGATGCCCATCGTCTTCTGCGCGTCGTTGGTGCCGTGGGCGAGGGAGACCAGACCGGCGGAGGCGATCTGACCGGCGCGGTAGCCCTTGCGGGTGGCCTCGCCTTCGGCGTTCTTGCCGATGCCGTAGGAGAAGCGGGTGGCCAGCGTCGCGGCGAGACCCGCGACGATCGGCGCGGCGACCGCCGGGAGCAGCACCTTGGTGACCAGTACGTCACTGTGGACGGCACCGAAGCCCGCGGAGGCGACGGTGGCGCCGATCAGGCCGCCCATCAGGGCGTGCGAGGAGCTGGACGGCAGTCCCACCAGCCAGGTCAGCAGGTTCCAGAGGATCGCGCCGACCAGGGCGGCGAATATGACCTCGGGACGGATGCCGTTCTCATCGACAAGGCCCTTGGAGATCGTGTTGGCGACCTCCACGGAGAGGAAAGCGCCTACAAGGTTGAGGGCGGCGGACATGACCACCGCGACCTTGGGCTTGAGTGCACCGGTCGAGATGGTGGTGGCCATCGCGTTGGCGGTGTCATGAAAACCGTTCGTGAAATCGAACGCGAGTGCGGTTACCACCACAATCGCGAGGATCAGCGAGAAGTTTTCCATTTACCCAGGCAATCGTTCGAGGTCGTTGGCTGTTGGACCGTAGGCAACCTGGGTGAACGGAAGGTGAACTGGGGCGGGCGTCAGGGTGTCGTCATGGGGTGGCTGGAATTCCGTTCGAGTCCGGCACTCCAGGCGCCCCTTGGCTACCAACCCCGCGCGAAGGCCCGCAGCCGGCTCGGCGGCCCGTTGAAGAGATTCTGGTCACCCGGCAGGCCGCCCTCCGTGCCGAACTGCCAGAAGGTCCAGTGCGTCCAGCCGCCCGGCAGTTCTCCCGGGTCCGACGTGCCGTGCCGGGCGATCCACAGGGGGTGGTCGGCCGCGAAGGCGCGACTGTCGCCGGTGCAGGCCTCCCACCAGTGGGCGGTGGTGTAGATGACCGGGCGCCGGCCGGTCTCCCGCTCGACCTCGTCGCTGAAGGAGTGGATCCAGTCGACCATCCGCTCCGGGTCCAGCCCGTAGCACTTGTGCTCGTCGTCGTACGGGTTGTACTCGATGTCGAGCGCGGGCGGCAGCGTCCAGCCGTCCGCGCTCCAGTCCCCGCCGTGCTGCACGAAGTACGCGGCCTGCTCGGCGCCCGAGGAGCGGTCCGGCCGGGCGAAGTGGTACGCGCCCCGGACCAGGCCCGCCTCGCGCGCGCCCTCGTACTGCCGGTCGAAGTAGGGGTTGCGGTAGCTCGTGGCCTCGGTCGCCTTGATGTAGGTGAACCGTGCGCCGTCCGACCGGGCCGCGGGGAAGTCGACGTGCTTCTGGTGGGACGACACGTCGTGGCCCCGGAGGGGGCCCACGGCGGACGCCGGTGACCCGGCTGCCACGGCCTGGGTGCCCGAGAGGGCGAGCGCGGCGGTGGCGGCCGCGAGAACGCCCGCGCGGCGACGGGAGCGGGAGGCGGTGCGAGCACGAGGCATGTGTCCCCCTGGAGTGGCGGTGGAACGTCGGCCGGCGGGTAGGAGGATCATTGAATGCCTGATGATCACTTGAATCATGATGTTTTCGGGTGTTTCGCGGCGGTCTTCACCCGTTCGGCGGTGCGGGTTCCGGCCTGAAGCACGCCGACGGGCAGCTCCGGGCCGGGCCGGCTGGCAGGATCGCGGCATGGCTGAACAGCGGCGGGAAGCGGAACGGGAAGCGGAAGCGGCGCGCGTCTGGGAGGCGCTGGTCGCCACGGCCCGCCGGACGGTAGCCGACGGACTGGTCGTCGGCACCTCGGGAAACGTCTCGGCACGCGTCGGGGACGTCGTGCTGGTCACCCCTTCGGGTGTGCCCTACGACCGGCTGGGCCCGGACGACATCACCGGCGTCGACCTCGACGGGCGGCAGGTGCTCGGCACGCTCGCGCCGACCAGCGAACTGCCCATGCACCTCGCCGTCTACCGCACCACCGACGCCCGGGCCGTGGTCCACACCCACGCCGTGCACGCCACGGCCGTCTCCACCCTCGTGGCCGAGCTGCCGCCGATCCACTACATGGCCGGCGCCCTCGGCGGCCGCGTGCGCGTCGCCCGCTACGCGACCTACGGCACCGACGAGCTGGCCGCGAACATGCTCGACGCCCTCGCCGACCGCTCCGGCTGCCTTCTGCAGAACCACGGCGCGATCACCTACGGCACCAGCCTCGACCAGGCCTACGACCGCACCGCCCAGCTGGAGTGGATGTGCCGCGTGTGGCTGACGGCATCGTCCGCGCCGGGCCTGACGCCCTCCCTGCTGACGGACGGACAGATGGAGGAGGCCGGCGCACGTCTGAAGGGCTACGGCCAACGCGGCTGACCCGGCGGCTCGTCCGCCTCCGTCGCCTCGCAGCTCGCAGCTCGCAGCTCGCAGCTCACTGCGCCGGCCCGGCCCGTCGGCTCTCTTCGCCGCGGCGGCGTTCGGCCACGGCGCACGTTTCCGGGACGGAGCCCGGCCGCCGCGCACGCCCGCGGCGGTGCCACGCCCCCCCGCACCCCGCCGGATCCCGGCCACCCTCGCCGTTCCGCTGGCCCGTATCGAGAACCCGCACGACACTGGAACCCGTGGGCACCGTCAGAGCGACCGCCGCCGCACTCACCGCGGTTCTGGCCGCCGGCGCGGCCTCAGTGGCCGCCGGGCGGCTCGCCAGTGACGCTGCGCTGAAGGCGCCCCCGGGCCGCCCGCTGCCCACCGAACCCCGGCTGACCGTGCACGGCACGGCCGCGGGACAGATCATCCTCACCCGCGACCTGGCCTCGCTGCGCCCCGGCACCTACGGCCTGGCCGGCGACGGGTCCCACGCGGTCGTCGGTCCCGTCCTGGCCGCGGCCGCGCACACCGCCGACACCGTCGTACGCCGGCTCGTACGCGTCACGCACGGCACCCTCGCCGCCGGCGACTCCGTGTGGTTCACCCCGAACGTGCACGTCGGCAACCCGGACGCCGCCCTCGGCCTCGAACACGCCGACATCGACGTGCCCGGCGAACTCGGGAACCTGCCCGCCTGGTTCGTGCCCGGCCACCGGGACACCTGGGTGATCGCCGTGCACGGCCTCGGCACCACCCGCGAGCACGCCATGAACGTCATGGAGTTCCTGCACGGCCGCCGCCTGCCGATCCTCGCGCTCGCCTACCGCGGCGACCTCGGCGCCCCACGCCCGCCGGACGGCCTGAGCCACCTCGGCGAGACCGAGTGGCGCGATGTGGACGCCGCGATCCGCTACGCCGTCCGCTACGGCGCCCGCCGGGTCATCCTGCTCGGCTGGTCCACCGGCGCCACCATGGCCCTGCGCGCCGCCGAGCACTCCGTCGTGCGCGAGCGGGTCGCCGGGCTGGTCCTCGACTCGCCGGTGCTCAGCTGGCCGGCCACCCTGCGCGCCCTCGCCCAGGCCCGCCACACCCCCGAACCCCTGCTGCCGCTCGCCGTGTGGGCCGCGCAGGGCCGGGCCGGTCTCAACGCCGACGGGGCGGGGGAGACCGCCGACCCCGGGCTGCTCGGCGTGCCGACCCTGATCATCCACGGCCCGGACGACACGGTCGCCCCGTGGGAGTACTCCCGGCGCCTGGCCGCCCGCCGTCCCGACCGCGTCGCCCTGCACACCGTGCCGCAGGCTCCGCACGGGGCGATGTGGAACGCGGACCCCAAGGAGTACGAGGAGCGTCTGCGCCGCTTCCTCACCCCGCTGATGTGAGGTCCCCCGCTCCGTCGGTACAAGTCGGAGGCCCCGGTTCCAGACGTTCCGTTCAAGGTCGAACGACTGGCCTGATCATGTCTCCTCGCCCGTCATCGCCCCCGGTGCGTTGGCCAGCCCCGTCGCCCCCCGTGACATTCCGTTTGGGTTTTCGGACCGTCAACCGGAAGACTGCACCCGTGACGTCCCGTATCCCGCGCGACTCCAGGCTTCGACTCGTCCGACCGCGACCCCTGGCCGCCGCCCCCAGAGCTGTGAACCAGCGGCGCCCACGCCGGCCCGCGCCCCGCCCGCCGGAGGGCACCCCGGCCCCCGCTGAACTGGCCAGAATGGCGCGCACCGGACTGGGCGGTGCGGTCCGCGTCGCCCGCTGGGCCGACGCCGCCCTCGGCCCCGGCCGCGACGGTGCCACCGCCGACGGCAAGGCCACCCTCTCCGACGCGAGCGCCGAGCGCGCCGCCGCCGACCTCGCCCTGAGCAGTGCGCAGGTCCGCGCCGAGTGGGACACCGCCCGCCTCGCCGGACTCGTCGAGGTGCACGGGGACAGCGCGCGCCCCGGCTGGCGCCTGCGCGCCTGGGACCGTGACGACAGTGCCGTGCTGCGCGGCTGGGTCGCCCTCTTCGACGCCTGGTCGCTGGCCAGCCCGGAACCCGCGGACCACGAGCCGGCCGCCGTCGCCGAGGTCGTCTCGGCCATGCCCCAGGTGCTCTCCTTCCTCCAGCTGTCCGCCGGTCCCGTCCCGGTCGAGCAGCTCCTCGACCTGCTCCAGCAGCGGGTCACCGAACTGCGCACCGAGCGCTGCGAGATCCCCTACGGGCCCGGCTCCGCAGGGCCCGCGGGGGCTCCGGGCCCGGCCGAACCCGCACCGGTCGGGGACACCCCGCTCGCCCCCCTGCTCGACTGGGCCCTGAGGGCCCTCGCCTCCGTCGGCGCCCTGACCTACGGCGACGGCCAGGCCACGCTCACCCCGCTGGGCAGCTGGGCGGTCTGGGTCAAGCTGGAGCAGATCTGCGTGGCCGCGCAGAGCCCGGCCGGCAACATCGAGCAGGCCGCCGAGGACATGCTCCGCGGCTGCGCACAGCTCCGCCCCAACGCGGCCCGCGCCGAGTACCGCGCCTGGCTCGCCGCACGCCCCGTCGGCAGCGCCGTCACCGAGCTGCTCGGTGCCGCCCGCGGCGAGGACGCCCTGCTGCGCGGCCTCGCCTTCGAGGCACTGCGCGTCGTCGGCGCCCCCGCCGAGCCCGATGTGCACGCCGTGCTCGACGACCCGGCCCTGCGGCCGTACGCCCTGCTGTGGCTCGCCGAGCACGACGGCGTCGACCCGGAGGACGCCCACGAGGTCCTCACCCGTGAGGAGGCCACCTGGCTGTGGGTCGACACCGCCGCCGCCGTCGCCGACCACGGCGAGACGGAGATGCTGGTACGGCACCTGGAGGCCGCCGTGCAGCCCACCGTCCCCACGCTGCTGGACGAGGTCCGCGCCGTCGGCCACCCGCGCACCGTGCAGGTCCTGGTCGCGCTGGCCGCCGCCCACCCCGACCCCGCCCTGGCCAAGGCCGTGCGCCGGGCCGCCTTCCAGGTGCACACCGGCGGATAGGTCTCCCGGCGGGCTGCGCGACCGGTCCGCTCAGCCGCCGATCTCGGGGGCGTACGTCCCGAAGCTCCAGATGTTGCCCTCGGCGTCCCGGGCCATGTAGTCCCGCGAGCCGTAGTCCTGGTCCGTCGGGGGCATCAGGATCTCCGCGCCGTGCTCCACGGCCCGCTGGTGGTGGACGTCGACATCGTCCACGACGACGTACACCCCCGCGGGCCCGGCGGCCTTCATCGCCGTGTCGAAGAGGCCGCCGCGGCCCTTGGAGCCGACCATCACCGCCCCGTTGCCCTGAACAAGCTCGGCGTGCATCACCGAGCCGTCCTCCGTCTCGTACACCGACAGCTCGGTGAAGCCGAAGGCCTCCGTGAGCTGTCGGATCGCCGCCTTCGCGTCCGCGTACAGCAGCGTCGGAAAGATGCTCGGCCGTCCGCCCGTGCCTGCCATGCCGATCACTCCTTGGTGCGTCGGTCTTCGTGCGTGGGTCCGGTCCTCGCATCGAGTCTTGCAGCCGCCACCGACAACGCCTCGGCGGACCCGAGTGTGGTGCATGTCACGGCATCGCCTCCCGGGCAACAGCCCCTGGACAGCGGCCCGAACGCGCGGTCGTAGAAAAACCGCTTGCACGGCCCCGTTAGACTTGGCCCATGGCCATTCTCCTCGCGCATTAGACGGCGGGAACGTCCTCAGCCGCCCACCGCCCAATCCCGTACGCCCTGGAGTCTGTCCGTGATCTCCGCCTCCGGTATCGAGCTGCGCGCCGGTGCGCGCGTCCTCATCGAGAACGCCACCTTCCGTGTCGCCAAGGGCGACCGCATCGGTCTCGTCGGCCGCAACGGCGCAGGCAAGACCACCCTCACCAAGGTCCTCGCCGGAGAAGGCATCCCGGCCGCCGGCAACGTCGCCCGCTCCGGCGAGGTCGGCTACCTCCCGCAGGACCCCCGCACCGGCGACCTCGACGTCCTCGCCCGTGACCGCATCCTCTCCGCGCGCGGCCTCGACGTGCTGATCCGCAAGATGCGCGACAACGAGCAGCGGATCGCCAACGGCCAGGGCGCGACCCGCGAGAAGGCCCTCAAGCAGTACGAGCGCCAGGAGACCGAGTTCCTCACCAAGGGCGGGTACGCCGCCGAGGCCGAGGCCGCCACCATCGCCGCCGCGCTCAACCTGCCCGACCGGGTGCTCGGCCAGCCCCTGCACACGCTCTCCGGCGGTCAGCGCCGCCGTGTCGAGCTGGCCCGGATCCTCTTCTCCGACGCCGACACGCTGCTGCTCGACGAGCCGACGAACCACCTCGACGCCGACTCGATCGTCTGGCTGCGCGACTACCTGAAGACCTACCGTGGCGGCTTCATCGTGATCTCCCACGACGTCGACCTGGTCGAGACGGTCGTCAACAAGGTGTTCTACCTGGACGCCAACCGCTCCCAGATCGACTTCTACAACATGGGCTGGAAGCTCTACCAGCAGCAGCGCGAGGCCGACGAGAAGCGCCGCAAGCGCGAGCGCGCCAACGCCGAGAAGAAGGCCGCCGCCCTCAACGCGCAGGCCGACAAGATGCGCGCCAAGGCCACCAAGACGGTCGCCGCGCAGAACATGGCCCGCCGGGCGGACAAGCTGCTGTCCGGCCTGGAGGCGGTCCGCCAGTCCGACAAGGTCGCCAAGCTCCGCTTCCCGGAGCCGGCGCCCTGCGGCAGGACCCCGCTGATGGCGGAGGGCCTGTCGAAGTCGTACGGCTCCCTGGAGATCTTCACCGACGTCGACCTGGCCATCGACAAGGGCTCGCGCGTCGTGATCCTCGGCCTCAACGGTGCCGGCAAGACCACCCTGCTGCGTCTGCTCGGCGGGGTGGAGCAGCCCGACACCGGCGAGGTCCGCCCCGGCCACGGCCTCAAGCTGGGCTACTACGCCCAGGAGCACGAGACCCTGGACCCCGACCGCACGGTCCTGGAGAACATGCGCTCGGCCGCCCCCGACATGGACCTCGTGGAGGTCCGCAAGGTGCTCGGCTCGTTCCTCTTCTCCGGCGACGACGTCGACAAGCCCGCCGGCGTCCTCTCCGGCGGCGAGAAGACCCGTCTCGCCCTCGCCACCCTGGTCGTCTCCTCCGCGAACGTCCTCCTCCTGGACGAGCCGACCAACAACCTCGACCCCGCCAGCCGCGAGGAGATCCTCGGCGCCCTGCGCACCTACAAGGGCGCGGTCGTCCTCGTCACCCACGACGAGGGCGCCGTCGAGGCGCTCCAGCCCGAGCGGATCATCCTGCTGCCCGACGGTGTCGAGGACCTGTGGGGCGCCGACTACGCGGATCTCGTGGCTCTCGCCTGATCCAAAGACTGATCCACTGTGTATGGATCATTCGGCCGATCCGTGATCCATCATCTGTGTGAGATCTCCTCGTATCGAGGTGTGTCGTACATCGATTTCGCGGCCGATCCCTTGGGCCTCAAGGGATCGGCCGCTTCGCGTCCCTGACCTGGCACTTCGTGAATCCACCCGTTCGGCCCCATGGCCGATCCACTGTGGAATCCCAGATTCCGCATGTGGGGATGTGCTCCTGTCGTCACGACGATGTCTCACGGACCTTGCCGAATGGGTGGCCATCGCGCCCTGGAGGGGTGATCATGAGGAGACCAGAGCGCACTTCCCATGAGGAGGCACGGGTGGCCGAGACTCTGAAGAAGGGCAGCCGGGTGACCGGCGCCGCGCGCGACAAGCTCGCGGCAGACCTGAAGAAGAAGTACGACTCCGGTGCGAGCATCCGGGCACTGGCCGAGGAAACCGGCCGCTCGTATGGCTTCGTACACCGGATGCTCAGCGAGTCGGGCGTCACGCTTCGTGGGCGTGGCGGAGCGACCCGGGGCAAGAAGGCCGCATCGTCCTGACTCCGGGCGGCCCATCGCCTTCGACGGTGGCCACCCGGTCGGTTGTCTGATCGGCCGGGTGGTTACTGTGCAGTCACTTAGCATGCCAGTACGGCAATGCGTGATGACCGCACCCATCGGAGGCGCCCCATGGCTTCGCCCGACCAGGACCTCGCTCCTGTACTCGACAAGGACGGCGTACGGCTCACCGTCGACGACGCGCTCGCCACGGTGACGCTGGCCAACCCGGCCAAGCGCAACGCGCAGAGCCCCGCCCTGTGGCGGGCGCTCACCGAGGCCGGTCGGCTGCTGCCGGGCTCTGTCCGTGTCGTGGTGCTGCGCGGCGAGGGCAAGTCCTTCTCCGCCGGGCTGGACCGACAGATGTTCACCCCGGAAGGGATCCCGGGCGAGCCGACCTTCACCGATCTCGCGCGTCGTGACGACGCCGGGCTCGACGCGTCCATCGCCGAATTCCAGGAGGCGTTCACCTGGTGGCGGCGGAACGACATCGTGTCCATCGCCGCCGTCCAGGGGCACGCCATCGGTGCCGGGTTCCAGCTCGCGCTCGCCTGCGACCTGCGGGTCGTCGCGGACGACGTGCAGTTCGCCATGCGCGAGACAGCCCTCGGCATCGTTCCCGACCTGACCGGCACGCATCCGCTGGTCGGCCTGGTCGGGTACGCCCGCGCGCTCGAGATCTGTGTGACCGGGCGGTTCGTCGGGGCGGCGGAAGCGGTGGCGTCGGGGCTGGCCAACCTTGCCGTGCCCGCCGTCGAACTGGACGGTGCGGTAGAGGACTTGGCCGCGGCGATGACGGCTGCGCCGCGGGATGCCGTGGTGGAGACCAAGGCGTTGCTGCGCGGTGCTGCCGGTCGTACGTACGACGAGCAGCGTGCGGCCGAGCGGGCCGCGCAGGGGCGGCGGCTGCGGGACCTGGCCGGCGTCGGCGAATGAGCGAGGGCGGTGGTCAGCCGACCGCCGTGACCAGCACCGCCACGGTCGGGTGATCGTCCAGCGCGTCCCGTACCGCCACGCGTACCTGCCGGGCCACGTCCACGGCCCGGTGGTCCGTGCCGGTCGCCAGCTCCACGCGTACGTGCCGGCCGGGCAGGGAGGTTCCTTCGGCGCGCCGTTCGACGTGCACCGCCCGGCCCAAGCCCGCGAGTGCGCCCGTCAGCCGGGTCACCCCGGGGACGGACAGCGCGGCTGCCGCCACCAGGGACTCGTCGGGGCTCGTCGTCCCGCGGGCAGGTGGCGGCTGCGGCGCGGCCACCGCTGCCTCCTGCCCGTCCGCCGCGTCGAGCAGGTCCGTCACCCGCAGGTCGACCTCCGTGACCATGAGGCCCAGCCGGTCCGTCGCGGCCGTCGCCAGCGTCAGCCGCAGGCGGGACGCCGTCACCGGCAGGGGCTCGGCGGCCGTGGCCGCGAAGTCCGCCGTCACCCGGAGCGCGCCAGGGCCCAGGGCGCTCGGCGGAGACGGTACGACGGGCTCGTGGACGTCCTCCGGATCGGCGAGCGTGATCCGCAGTGCGCCGAGGCGCACGTCAGGAACCTCCGTCGCCGCGGCGCGCGCCAGCACCGCAGCGGCCGCCCCCTCGGCGATCCACGCCCCGTCGCGCGGGCCACCGAGCGGCAGCAGCCTGCCCAGCCCCAGCTGATGCCTGACTTCCTGCGTCCACCGGTCCGCCGTCATTCCTCCAGCCTGCCGCATCCGTGGCGCGCGACCGAGCATCCTTGCTTACGGTGGTCGCAGGACGACGACCGAAAGGGACGTACGGCGATGACCGAGATGACGACGACCCCAGACGGTGACGACGAGCCGCAGGTGTCGACCCGTAAGGCCACCAGGCGCGGCGGTGGGGACCCGGCGACCCGGGGACGCACCACCATCGCCGACGGTGTCGTGGAGAAGATCGCCGGAATGGCCGCCCGGGAGGTGCTCGGCGTCCATGCCATGGGCAGCGGCCTGGCCCGCACCTTCGGAGCCGTGCGCGACCGGGTCCCGGGCGGTGCGAAGTCGGTGACCCGGGGTGTGAAGGCCGAGGTCGGCGAGGTGCAGACGGCGCTCGACCTGGAGATCGTCGTGGACTACGGCGTGTCCATCATGGATGTCTCCCGCGCGGTACGGGAGAACGTGATCGCCTCCGTGGAACGGATGACCGGACTCGAGGTCGTCGAGGTCAACATCGCGGTGAGCGACGTCAAGCTCCCCGAGGAAGAGGAAGAGGAGCCCGCGCCGCCCCGGATCCAGTGAGGCACCGGGCCCCGCACACCTGACGAGCTGAGGAGTGCTGCATGAACATGGCCGTGGTCGGCATGATCGCCGGAATGGCCTTGGGGTTCGCCGGGTACTTCGGCGGGTTCGGAGCCTTCCTGCTGGTGGCGGCGCTGGGCGCCGTCGGGTTCATCGCCGGCCGGTTCCTGGAGGGTGACCTGGAGCTCGGCGACTTCTTCCGCACCCGCGGCGACCGGCGCGACCGCGGACGGTGAGCGCCATGAGCGCGGAGACGGGCACGGTGCGCGGGCCCCTGGACCTCGCGCCGCCCGGCGAACGGGGTGCCACCCGGATCGCCGACCGGGTCGTCGCGAAGATCGCCGCCCAGGCCGCACGCGAGGCGCTCGGCCCGCTGCCCGAGGGCGCGGCGCCCCCGCACGCCACGGTCGTCGTCCTCCACTCCCGGCTTCGCTCGAGCGGGGGGACCCCCGTGGAGACGGCCCGCGTCCGTGTCGTCCTCGAACTCGGCTACCCCTGCGACATCGGTGCCCGCTGTGCCGCCGTGCGTCGCCAAGTCATCGAGCGGGTAGGCGCGTTGGTGAGCATGCAGGTGCCGGAGGTCGCGGTCCAGGTCGAGCGGCTGCACCGGACACCGGCAGCCGGCGCATCCCACGGGAGGACGCGATGAGCGAGCCCCGGCCACCCGAGAGTCCCACCCGGCGACTGCCCGTCCTCGACGACGACAAGACCCCCGACGGCCCACCGGCCCTGCTCCCCGAAGGCAGCGGCCGCTTCTGGTCGGCCCGCCGGGTCCCGGCGGGCATCGTCGCCCTGTGCCTCCTGGCCGGCGCGGCCGTCTTCCTCTACGACATCGCCGCCGTCCGCGCCCACCGTCCGGCGATGCACTGGCGGGGCGCCCTGGCCCGGCAGCTCGCCGAGCGGCCCCTGGACAACACCTGGGTGCTCGCCGGAGCGGGGGTCACCGCCGCCCTCGGCCTCTGGCTGATCGTGCTCGCCCTCACGCCCGGCCTGCGGGACCTGCTGCCCATGCGGCGCCCGCACCCCGACGTCCGCGCCGGACTCCGGCGCGAGGCGGCCGCCCAGGTGCTGCGCGACCGGGCCATGGAGGTCTCGGGCGTGCGAGCGGTACGGGTGCGGATGCGGCGCAAGCGGGCCGACATCCGCGTGGTCTCGCACTTCCGCGGCCTGGACGAGGTACGGGCCGACCTGGACGCCGTACTCACCGAGGCGGTCCGGGGACTCGGACTGTCCCGGCCGCCCGCGCTGTCGGTGCACGTCCGACGCCCAGGACCGAAGGGGTGAGGCGGATGCGCAGGGGCACCGTCAACCGCGTCCTGCTCGGACTCGTGGGCCTGCTGCTGCTCGCCCTGGGCGGCGCGGTGCTGGCCGTGGGCCTGGGCGCACCACCACCGCACTGGTGGCTGCACACCGGCCCGCACGACGTCCTGCTCGGCAAGGCCGGGCGCACCCGCTGGCGGCAGGCCGGCTGGTGGTGGCCGACGGTCATCGCCGCACTGGCCGTCCTCGTGCTGCTCGCCCTGTGGTGGCTCGCCGCGATCCTGCGCCGGCGCCGTCCGACCGAGATCCTGGTCGACACCGGCGACGGCGAGGGCGCCCTGCTGCGCGGCAGGGCCGTGGAGTCGGCGCTGGCCGCGGACGCGGCCGGCCAACAGGGCGTGACCCACACCGAGATCCTGCTGACGGGCCGCCGTATCTCGCCCGCGGTGCGCGCGTGGCTCCGGCTGGAACCGGACGTGGACCCCGCGACAGCACTGATCGACTTCACGGCCCAGGCGCTGACGCACGCACGCGAGTCGGCGGGCTTGGCCGCGCTTCCGGCGGAAGTACAGCTGAGGGCGGTGAAGCACCGTGCGGAGAGGGTGACTTGATACCGCGGACCCTCAGAACCCGTGCCTCATTCCCCCGTCCACAGGCACCATGATCCCCGTCAGGTAGGAGGCCGCCGGGGACAGCAGGAACGCGGACACCCGCCCGAACTCCTCGGGCGTCCCGTACCGGCGCAACGGAATCCGGGACTCGTTCGCCGCCCGAGTGGCCTCGGGATCGGCGGACAACGCGTCGAGCTCACGCACCCGGTCCGTGTCGATCCGCGCCGGCAGCAACCCCACGACCCGGATCCCGCGCGGCCCCAACTCGTCCGCGATGGACTTGGCGAACCCGGCGAGCCCGGGCCGCAGCCCGTTGGAGATCGTCAGCGCGGGAATCGGCTCGTGCACCGACCCGGACAGCACGAACCCGATGACCCCGCCCGGCTCCAGTTCGGCCGCCGCCGCGCGGGCGAACCGGACCGCGCCGAGGAACAACGACTCGAACGAGTTCCGCCACTGCTCGTCCGTGTTGTCCGCGACGAAACCGGGCGGCGGCCCGCCGACGCTCACCAGGATGCCGTGGAAGCCGCCGAAGTGCTCCCGGGCGGCCGCGATCAGCCGCTCGGGAGCCCCCGCGTCGGAGTTGTCGACGGCCACGCCGACCGCGTTGGCGCCCAGTTCGGCGGCCGCGTCGGCCACCCGCTTCTCGTCACGGCCGGTGATGACCACCTTCGCCCCGTCGGCGACCAGCTCCCGCGCGGCGGCGTTGCCCAGCCCGCGCGTGGCGCCCGTGACGATGTACACCCGGTCCTTCAGTCCAAGATCCATGGCCCCTATCCTGCCCCGTGCCCCGCGTTTCGGTCCCCTCCGTCCCCGAACAGCGTGAGGGCGGTGTTCACCAGCGCGATGTGGCTGAACGCCTGCGGGTAGTTGCCCACCTGGCAGCCCAGCTCCGGGTCGTACTCCTCCGCCAGCAGCCCCACGTCGTTGGCGAGGCCGACCAGCCGCTCGAACAGCTCCCGGGCCTCGTCGGCGCGGCCCGTCATGTGCAGGGCGTCGGCGAGCCAGAACGAGCAGGCGAGGAAGGCGCCCTCGCCGCCCGGCATCCCGTCGACACCGACTGCGTCCGTGTCGTAACGGCGCACGAAGCCGCCGTGGCCCAGGTCCTCGCGGATCGCGTCGACCGTGCCGATCACACGGGGGTCGTCGGGGGGCAGGAAACCGACCCGCGGGATCAGCAGCAGCGAGGCGTCCAGCTCGCGCGAGCCGTAGTACTGGGTGAAGGTGCCCCGCCGGGGGTCGAAGCCCTGCTCGCACACCTCCCGGTGCACCGCGTCGCGCATCGCCCGCCAGCCGTCCAGATCGCCGCTCAGGTCCGGATGCTTCTCCAGCGTCCGTACGACGCGGTCGGCGGCCACCCACACCATCACCTTCGAGTGCACGAACTGCCGTCGGCCGCCGCGCACCTCCCACAGGCCTTCGTCGGGCTGCCGCCACGCCGACTCCAGGAACGTCATCAGGGCGCACTGCAGCGACCACATGTGGGGCTTGGTGCTCAGTCCTGATTCGCGGGCCAGATACAGCGAGTCCAGGACCTCGCCGTACACGTCCAGCTGGAGCTGCTCGACGGCTTCGTTGCCGATCCGCACGGGTGCGGACTCGGCGAACCCGGGCAGCCAGTGCGCCTCCCACTCCGTCAGCCGTCGCTCGCCCGCCAGGCCGTACATGATCTGCAGGTCCGCCGGGTCGCCCGCGACCGCGCGGAGCAGCCAGTCGCGCCAGGCCTCGGCCTCCCGGTGGTAGCCCGCGGAGAGCAGCGCGCCGAGGGTGAGGGTGGAGTCCCGCAGCCAGCAGTAGCGGTAGTCCCAGTTGCGCACACCGCCCAGCTCCTCGGGCAGCGAAGTGGTGGCCGCGGCCACGATCCCGCCCGTCGGGGCGTAGGTGAGGGCCTTGAGCGTGATCAGGGACCGTACGACGGCGTCCCGGTGCGGCCCTTCGTAGCGGCAGCGGGCCGTCCAGCGCCGCCAGTCCCGCACGCTGGTGCTCAGCGCCTCGTACGGATCGACGAGAGCGGGGCGCTGCTCGTGCGAGGGGTGCCAGGTCAGCACGAAGGCGACCCGCTCGCCCTCGGCGACGGTGAACTCCGAGTGCGTCGCCATGCGCTCGCCCCAGGTGCGCACGGGCGGTTCGGTGCGCAGCCACGCCGAGTCCGGGCCGGCGACGGCCACCCGATGGCCGTCCGCGCGGCGCACCCACGGCACGATCGAGCCGTAGTCGAAGCGCAGGCGGAGCGTGCTGTGCACGGTGACGCGCCCGCTGACGCCCTCCACGATGCGTACGACATCGGGGGCGCGGTCGCGCTGCGGCATCAGGTCGGTGACGCGCACCGTGCCCTCGGGGGTCTCCCACTCGGTGTCCAGGACGAGGGTGTCGGGCCGGTAGGCGCGGCGGGTGCAGGTGTCCGCGCCGTTCGGCGCGATCCGCCAGTGGCCGTTGTCCTCGTCGCCCAGGATCCGGGCGAAACAGGCGCCGGAGTCGAAGCGGGGCAGGCACAACCAGTCGATCGAGCCGTCCCTGCCGGCCAGCGCCGCGGTCTGCTCGTCACCGATGAGGGCGTAGTCCTCGATGCGCGCGTTCACGGGATGCGGGTTCCCGGGGGACCCGGGGGCCAATCCGGGAGGTGCGCCGGGGGAGTGACGGATCTCCGGTGCCGGGGATCACACGAGGGATCACACCACGGCCGGTTCCGCCTCCTCGGGCGTCTCCTCGGCCGCGGCCTCCGCGCGGTCGCGGATCTCGCGCCGGACCAGGAACCACCAGCCCACCGGGACACCCGCGGCGAACAGCCACCACTGGAGCATGTACGCGTAGTTCAGCGGGGCGTCCTCGCTGCCGGGGTCGGAGATCTGCTCCGGGGAGCCGCCCCTGGGCTCGGGCGCCGTCTGCTCGACGTAGCCGCCGAGCACCTGTGCGCCGAGCCGTCGCGCCTCCTCGGCGCTGTTGATCAGCATGACCTGCCGGTCCGGCAGGCCCTTGACGTTCTTGATGCCGCTCGCCGCGGTGGTCTCGTCGGCCTTGAGCCGCCCGGTGATGGTGGTCCGGCCGGCGGGCGGCGCCGGAATCTCGGGGAAGGCCGTCTGCACGCCGTTCGCGGGGATCCAGCCGCGGTTGACCAGCAGCACCTTGCCGTCTGACAGGACGAACGGGGTCAGGACGTGGAAGCCGACCTCGTCGTCGGAGTTGGTCCGGCGGCGGACCACGACCTCCCGGGAGGGGGCGAAGGTGCCGGTCGCGGTGACCGTGCGGTACTTCTCGGTGCGGGTCACGGCGTGCCCGGGGGAGGTGAGCCGCTCCACGGGGACCGGCTCGGCGTGCAGAGCCCGGGAGACCAGGTCGTTGCGGGCGGTGCGCTCCTCGTACCGGTGCTGCTGCCAGAAGCCGAGCCTGATCATCGTCGGGATCAGCGCGATCGCGACGAGGGTGAGGATCACCCACTGGAGGGTCAGCAGAAAGCGGTAGCGGTGCACCCCACGACGGTACAACTCGGTCGTGGGGTGCGATCGGGCGGGTGCCGGGTCACACGCGGTCGACGATGCCCACCTTTCCCTCGGAGCGGGCGCAGTGGGCGCCGCAGAAGAAGCTGCCGTCCGCCTCCACGCCCTGGCCGATGATCGAGACCTTGCAGTGCTCGCAGACCGGGGCCATGCGGTGGATCGCACAGGAGAAGCAGTCGAACACGTGCACAGCACCCTGTGCGTGGACCTCGAAGGTCATCCCGTAGTCATTGCCGCAAACTTCGCAATTCGCCATGGGCCACAGGGTGAGTCGTCGCCGGCGCCGCGGGGCGGTGGGCGCCGGGCGAGTCGCGGCGAATCACCCATCCGTACGGGTCCCGCGTCCGCTCATCCGTCGGCGGGGTCGACGTCCCTCAGCAGCTGCCCGAACGCGGCCTCGTCGACGATCGGCGTGCCGAACTGCCGCGCTTTGACCACCTTCGAGGTGCCCGAGTCGGGGTCGTTGGTGACCAGCAGGCTGGTCAGCCGGGACAGGCTCGTCGCCACGTGCAGCCCGGCCTCGGTCGCCCGGTCCTCCAGCAGCTCCCGCTCGGTGGAGGTGTCCCCGGAGAATGCCACCCGCATGCCCTGTTTGAGGTGTTTGCCGTCTTCGTACCGGCCCGGGTTGGGGTAGGGGCAGGCGGGCCGCTTCCGGGACGGGCGCCAACCGGACTGCCGGTGGCCGCCGTAGCCCCCGGTCGCCTGCCGGCCGATCCGGGGGGTGTCCGACCACTCCGTCAGCGGCCGGCACTCCAGCAGCGGCAGCCGTACGCCGCCCGCCGCCGCGGCCCGCAGACTGGGCCGGAACGCCTCGGCGAGCACGCGCGCGTCGTCCAGCGCGTGGTGCGCCCGCTGCTGCACGACACCGAAGTGTGCCGCCAGCGACTCCAGCTTGAAGTTGGGCAGCGGCAGCGCCAGCTCCTTGGACAGCGCGATGGTGCACAGCCGCTGCCGCACCGGGGCCTCGCGCTCCGCGCGCGCGTACTCGCGCGCGATCATCTGCCAGTCGAAGACCGCGTTGTGCGCGACCAGCACCCGGCCGTCCAGCCGGGCGGCGAACTCCTCGGCGACGTCCGCGAACAGCGGCGCCCCTTCGAGCACCTCACTCGTCAGACCGTGTATCCACACGGGGCCCGGATCGCGCTCCGGGTTGACCAGGGTGTACCAGTGGTCCTCGACCTCGCCGCGCTCGTCCAGCCGGTAGACGGCGGCGGAGATGATCCGGTCGTCCCGGGCCAGGCCGGTGGTCTCCACGTCAACGACCGCGTATCCCTTCGGATACGCGGCCGGCCACTGGGTGGGGGAGGACACTGCGGTCGCACGGTCTTCGAGCATGGTCATTGAGGATACGGGCCGCGACCGACAGCGCTGTCCCGCAGGGGCCGGACCCGCCCCTCGCGCTCGCCCTCCCGCTCGGCCGCCGCACGCGCGTGCGGCGGCCGCAAGGCGGCGGACCAGCGGCACAGTTCGGGGCGGACGGCCGGTGTCAGCCCAGCGCGGCCACCAGATCCCCGGCCGCCAGCGGCTCCAGACCGCAGCCGTCGGCCGGGCCGGGCAGCAGCCGGTACACCGCGCCGGTCGCGCCCTCCGGTGCCACCCCGCCGTGCACCAGCGCGAGCAACACATGCTTCTTCGCGGCGGCTTCACCCGCACGCGTGTCGGCGTCCGCCGCGTCCGTCGCGGGCTCCCGCCGCTCCGGCGGCTCCAGGGCTCGCACCCGGGCGGCGAACGCGGTGTCCGGCTCCCCTTCGTGGCGCCGGTAGCGCCACAGTTCGTCGACGGCGCGCCGGTCGGGTGCCCGCCGGACGACCAGCACCTCGTCACCGCGGGCCGCCGCGTGCCACACCGCGAGGTCCCACAGCGTCGTACGGCCGGACGCGAAGTACTGGAACAGGTCCCGGCCGACGCGGCCCAGGTCGGCGCCGTGCCGGTACACGTTGTGGAAGCCGTCGTCCGACGGCAGGTGGAGGTCCGTCCACAGGAACGTGCGGTGGCGCAGGTCGACCAGCATCGGCACATGGATGCGCGAGTCGCCCACCAGGTCGTAGCGCTGGCGCACCGTGCGCGGGTGGTACCCGGCGCCGCGCGCCTCCTCGGCCGCCGACGGCAGCGCCATGAAGCCCGCGAAGGCGTCGAGCAGCTCCTCGAACGGGATGTTGTTGAAGCTGAAGACGACCGGCACCGCGTACCGCACCCCCCAATCGCCGAGCGCCGCGAGGTCCAGGTCGACGTACTCGGTCGCGCCGTCCGGCGCGGGTGCCGACGTCAGGTCACCGGAGTGCACGGCGCACCGCTCGCCGTACACCAGGTTCGTGTAGTCGCACAGGCCGGCGAACTCCCAGTCCTCGTCGTACAGGGCCACCGACAGGTCCAGGTCCACGCGTGTCTTCACGGGCTGCATCCAGTGCAGGAAGAGCCGCAGCACCGCGCCCTCGGGCAGCGGCTGGGTGCTGCCGCGCGGCACCGACACCAGCGCCTTGGCGGCGGTCCGCTCGGCGGCGGGCACCGCGAGCCCGGCGAGCGCCGAGTCGAGCACCGCCAGGTCGAACCGGGGCCGGCCGGCCAGGCGGCGCAGCGCCTCGGCCTCCAGCAGCGCGCACGCACGCGCGGTGACCGACGCGGCGAGCGGCGCCCGTGTGTCGTCGGCCGTGAACGCGTGCGTCACCTGCCCGCGCGGGAAGAACACCCGCCGCTCGCCGGGCAGATGACGGATCCGCATCCGGCCCAGCGCGGCGAGCAGCGGCCCGGGGCCGGCCTTGGGCAGGACACGGCGCAGCACGTCGGCGAACTCGTCGGGCAGTGTGTCGAGTTCGCGCAGCCGCAGCAGGTGGTCGAGGCGGCGCAGCAGCTCGCCGGGGCGTTGCGCGAGGAGGGCCAGGGCGGCCCCCGCGTCCCGCTCGTGCAGCGCCTGCTCCACCCGCGCGCCCCAGGTGGCCGCCCGGATGCGGTCGCCGGCGACCCGTACGGCCTCCGGGTGCTCGGCGGCCGTGCGCAGCAGGGCCTCGCCCGGGGCGGTGCCGGCGGTGTCGGTGCCGCGCAGGACGGCGAAGGCGAGGGCGGCCCGCGGGTGGCGGGCGTGGTGCTCGAAGGGGTGCAGGATCTCGGCGGCCCGCTTCCACGGGCCCGGGTGCCGCAGCAGGTCCTCCACGAGCGACGGCACCGCCAGAGCGTCGAGCACGGCGAGCAGCCGGCCGCGCAGCGCGCGGGGCAGCGAGCGCAGCCGCGGCGGCTCCAGCAGGTCCCCCTCGCCGCCCGACCACACGCACAGCAGACGCAGGACGTCCGTCGCGGTGGTCAGATACGCGGCGAACAGCTCGGTGACGGCCGCGCGCGTGTGCCGGTCGGCCAGCAGCGTGCCCAGGACGAACGCCTTGGTCTCACGGACCGGGATCTCCTCGGGCAGCCAGCCGAGGTCCGCGGGGGCGTGGTCCAGCAGCACCTTCAGGGCGGCGCGGTCCTGCGGCGGCAGGGGTGTGCGGCGGGCCAGCAGGGTCCGCAGGGTGTGCACCGTGTCCGCCGCGCGGTCCGTGCCGAGCGCGAGCAGCTTCAGCGGTCCGGCCGGCACATCGCGCGGGCGGCGCGGTTCGGCCGGCACCAGGAAGGGGTCGGCGGGGTCGATCCGGCGGTGGCACAGTGGGCAGCCCGTGTAGTCCGCGCCGTCCCAGCAGGCGCGGCACACGAGGTGCGCGCAGGGCGCCACCGGGTGCACGCCGCCCACCGTGCCGCACAGCACGCAGGGCTGCGCGGGCCACTGCAGCAGCAGGGTGAAGACCCGGTCGACGTACAGCTGGAACGTGTCGTCCGGGACGGAGGCCGGGAAGCTGCGGAACAGCGGCATGTGGGTGCGGTCGGCGCCCAGCTCGGCGTCGATGTGCCGGATCAGCTGCCGGCCCGCGTCCGCGAGCCCCGCCGGTCCCAGCCAGGCCAGGGCCGCGCGCAGCTGTGCCGTCGGTGCGAATCCCCGGTCGAGCAGTTCGCCCTCCAGGGCGACGAGTCCCTCCGCGGTCGACGGATCGCCCGGGCGTGGTCCGGCCTGGTCGACGTAGACGGTACGGAGGCGGCGGAGCAGCACGGACGACAGTTCGGACAAGCGGAATCCCCCGACGGAAGGAAGGCGGCAGAAGGCCGAAAGGAGGTGGTCGAGGCGGAGGCGGAGAGTGAGCGCGCTGCGGGTTCCAGGAAAGGGAGAGAAGGAAGCACGCTTGCGGAGCCGCCCCCGCGATCAGGAACAGTAGGGGCAGCGGCAGTTCGGGCGCCAGTCATTTTCCGCGCGGTGCGAGCAGCGCCCCCACCAGCGCCCGTACGGCGGTGACGAACAGCCGCTCCGTGTCCACGGGGCGGGCCAGCGCACGGGCCAGGGCGGGGTCGTCACCGGCGGCCTCGGCACTCCACAGCTCCTCCTCGCCGGGCCGCTGCACCGGGGCACGCTCGCGGTTGCGCTCGACCAGCACATGACCGACGACCTGGAACTGCACCGCGCGCACGAACCCGGCGGCCCGGGCGCCGCGCAGCCCCGCCGCGTGCGCCTCGCGCACCAGTGCCTGCTGCGCGGGCAGGAACATCCGCTCGGTCAGCCCGCGCTCGTGCACCAGGGCCACCAGGTGCGGATGGTCGCGCAGCTGCCGGCGCAGGGCGCGCGCCACGGAGACGACCCGCTGCTCGGGCGTGCGCCCGGCGGGCCGGATCTCGCCGAGACCGGCCACGGTCCGCTCCACCAGCGCCTCCAGCAGGGCCTCGCGGCCCCCGACGTGCCAGTAGATCGAGGTGACGGCGGTGCCCAGCTCGGCCGCCAGCTTGCGCATCGTGAGCGCGCCCGGGCCGTGCTGCCGCACCAGCCCGGCGGCGGCCTCCAGGACCTCCTCCCGGCTGAGCGCCCCTCTCGCCATGATCCCCCCAACTCCGGTCGGTGCACGCGTATTTACCCCGCGCCCCGGCTGCTGTAACTGTGTTACAGATGACGGCCCGTCAGAAGAAGGGCGGTACGGTGTATGGCACGCGTACGGTACGGAGCACGGACCGAGGCGGAGATCGCCGCCACGCGCACCGCGAGCGCGCGGCTCCCCGACATCTGGTCCACCGGAGTGGTGGCCGTCTGGGAGACCGACCCGGACGCGGTCGCGGCGGTGCTGCCACCACCCCTGAAACCCACCGGCAGCCCGCTCGTCCGGGTGAACATCAGCAAGGTCGACCTGCCCGGATACCCGCTCGGTGCGGGCTCCTTCGCGGTCGCCGCCGCGCACGGCGGGGTCGAGGGCTGGTACCCGCTGGTGATGCCGATGACCCACGAACGCGCCCTCACCGGCGGCCGTGAGGTCTTCGGGGAGCCCAAGAAGCTCGGCGAGGTCACCGTCGAGCGCGACGGCCTCGTCGTACGGGCGTCACTCGCCCGGCACGGCATCGCCTTCGTGGAGGTGCGCGGCGCGGTGAGCGGCGAACTGCCCCTGCCGGAGCCCTCGCGCAAGACCGACTTCTACTTCAAGTACCTGCCCGCCGTGGACGGCTCGGGCTTCGACGGGGACCCCGTCCTGGTGCACTGCGTACGGCACGAGAAGGTGCGCCGGCTGGAGCGCGTCACCGGGGACGTCGTGCTGCGCGAGTCCGGGTACGACCCCGTCGCCGACCTCCCGGTGCTGCGCCTGCGGGAGATCACCCTCGGCGAGAAGACCAGCGACCAGAGCGGCCGGGTGGCCGAACGGGTCGACGCGCAGGCCCTGTTGCCGTACGTCCACCAGCGCTACGACGACCCGCTCCAGGCCCACGACGGGCCGCCGGAAGGGAGCCGGTGATGGACCTGCGAGCGGGACAGGTCGCCGTCGTCACCGGGGCGGCGAGCGGGATCGGGCTGGCGATGGCGCGGCGGTTCGCGGCCGAGGGCCTGAAGGTCGTCCTCGCCGACGTCGAGGAGACGGCGCTGGACAAGGCCGCCGCCGACCTGCGCGCGCAGGGCGCCGACGTGCACGCGCGCGTGGTCGACGTCGGCGTACGCGAACAGGTCCTGGCGCTGGCCGAGTCGGCGTACGAGACCTACGGCGCCGTACACGTCCTGTGCAACAACGCGGGGGTCGGCTCGGGCGCCGAGGGGCGCATGTGGGAGCACGAGCCGAACGACTGGCAGTGGGCCTTCGCCGTCAATGTGTGGGGCGTCTTCCACGGCATCCAGGCGTTCGTGCCCCGGATGATCGAGTCCGGTCAACATGGTCATGTCGTCAACACGTCCTCCGGCGACGGCGGCATCGCGCCCCTGCCGACCGCCTCCGTGTACGCGGTCACGAAGGCGGCCGTCGTCACCATGACCGAGTCGCTGTACGCGCACCTGAGGGCGGAGCACGCGCGCGTGGGCGCCTCCGTGCTCTTCCCCGGGCCGCACATGCTGCGCACCGGCCTGTGGGAGTCGCACCGCAACAGGCCCGACCGCTACGCCAAACAGCGCCCCAGGAAGACGCCGTACCGCAGCCTCGACCAGTGGGAGTCGGCGATGCGCACGGCCGGCCGGGAGGTCCGCTTCACGCCCGTCGAGGAGGTCGCCGAGCTGGTCCTGGACGGCATCCGCGCCGACCGCTTCTGGCTGCTGCCGGCGAGCGAGCACAGCGACGCCCAGATCCGCGCGCGGGCGCACTCGATGCTGGACCGCGCGAACCCGTCGTACCTCGAACCATTCATCCTCGACTGACTGCTGCTGAGCCTCTCGGCCGACGGTTGTGCACGATCGGCCGGGGGTCCGGGGGTCATCCCCCGGGAGATGCGGCATTCTCGATTGACCCGGGAGGCTGTTGTGACCAGCCAGGACCCGTACCTGATCATCTCCTCCGACTGCCACGCCGGGCTGCCCACCGAGCAGTACCGGCCCTACCTGGAGTCCCGGTTCCACCGGGACTTCGACGAGTTCCTCGCGGGCCGCGAACGGCGCCGCGAGGAGATGACCCGGCTCGGCATCCGCAACGAGGCGTTCGCGGCCAAGTGGTTCCAGGACAACGAGGAGGGCCTGCGCGGGGGCTGGGACACCGCGCAGCGACTGAAGGAGCTCGACGGGGACGGGGTGGCGGCCGAGGTGGTCTTCCCGGACGCCGACGCCGTGGACAGCCAGACCGCCGCGCCCTTCGGCGTGGGCCTCGGCCTCTCCGGGGACCACGACCCCGAGCTGGGCATGGCGGGCGCCCGGGCGCACAACCGCTGGCTCGCGGACTTCGTGGCCGAGAACCCCGAACGGCACTGCGGTGTGGCCCTGTTGCCGGTCACGGCCGAGGTGCCGAAGGCGGTCGCCGAGATCCGCCGCGCCCGGGAGTCCGGGCTGGGCGCCCTGATGATCCCCGCCCTGTGGGGCGACAAGGAGCCGTACCACGACCGCCGGTACGACCCCGTGTGGGCGGCGGCGGCCGAGTGCGGGATGCCGGTGCTGACGCACTCCGGATCCGCGCCGCGCCACGAGTACGGCGACCACCTGGGGATCTTCGTCAGCGAGGTGACCTGGTGGCCGGCCCGGCCGCTGTGGTTCCTGCTCTGGTCCGGTGTCTTCGAACGCCACCCCGGACTGCGGTTCGGGGTCGCGGAGTCGGGCTGCTGGTGGCTGCCGAACCTGCTCTGGTTCATGGACCGCCTCTACCTCGGCGCCCACGGCGGCAAGAAGCTCTCCCCGTTCCAGGAGCTGAAACGCCCGCCGCACGAGTACCTCGACCGGCAGATCTTCGTCTGCGCCACCAACACCAAGCGCCGCGAACTGGCCCAGCGCTACGAGATCGGTGTCGACAACATCCTGTGGGGCAGCGACTTCCCGCATCCCGAGGGCACCTGGCCCGACACGCGCGCGTGGCTGCGGCGCACCTTCCACGACATCCCGGTGAGCGAGACGCGCCGGATGCTGGGCCTCGCGGCGGCCGAGGTCTTCGGCTTCGACGTGCGCGTGCTGACACCGCTCGCCGAGCGCATCGGCCCCACCCCGGCGGACCTCGGCCAGCCGGCCGACCAGGCGGCCGTCGAGGCGTCCTGGGCGCGCTCGCGCGAGGTGGGCCGGCACTGGCTGACCGACCACGACTTCCCGACGCTGGGGGTGACGCAGTGAGCGACCGGTACACGGTGATCTCCGCCGACTGCCATGCGGGAGCCGATCTCCTGGACTACAAGCCGTACCTGGACAAGCGCCACCACGACGACTTCGACGTCTGGGCGGCCACCTACGTCAACCCCTACGAGGACCTGCTCGCCGACTCGGCCGACCGGAACTGGAACTCCGGGCGGCGCCTCGCGGAGCTGGAGGCGGACGGGATCGTCGCGGAGGTGATCTTCCCGAACACCATCCCGCCGTTCTTCCCGTCCGGCTCCCTGATGGCCCCGCCCCCGAGCGCCGAGGACTTCGAGCGGCGCTGGGCCGGGCTGCGCGCCCACAACCGCTGGCTCGCGGACTTCTGCGCGGCCGCGCCCGGCCGCCGGGCCGGTGTCTTCCAGATCCTCCTGGGCGACGTCGAGGAGGCCGTCAAGGAGATCAGGTGGGCCGCCTCGGCGGGCCTCAAGGGCGGTCTGATGCTGCCCGGCACCCCGCCGGGCTCCGGCCTGCCCGAGCTGTACTCGCGCACGTACGACCCGATCTGGGCCGCCTGCTCGGAACTCGGTGTCCCCGTCAACCACCACGCGGGCTCCGCCTCCCCGCCGCTGGGCGACGAACCGGCCGCCCGCGCGGTCTTCATGGTCGAGACGACCTGGTTCTCCCACCGCGCGCTGTGGCACCTGGTCTTCGGCGGCGCCTTCCGCCGCCACCCCGGGCTGCGGCTGGTGCTGACCGAGCAGGGCTCCGGCTGGATCCCCGGAGTACTCGACATGCTGGACTACTACCACGGCCGCCTGGTCGCGGCCGCCACGAAGGCCGACACCGCCGAGGCCAAGTTCGGTGCCGGTCTCGCCGCGAGCATGGGCGAGGCACCGTCCCGGGTCTGGCACGACCACTGCTTCGTCGGCGCCAGCTTCATGCGCCCGCACGAAGTGCGGCTGCGCGACCGCATCGGCATCGACAAGATCATGTGGGGCAGCGACTACCCGCACGACGAGGGCACCTACCCGTACACCCGCGAGGGCCTGCGGTTCGCCTACCCGGGCGTCCCGCGCGCGGAGCTGGCGGCCATGCTCGGCGGCAACGCGGCCCGCGTCTACGGCTTCGACCTGGACCTCCTGGACCCCATCGCGGCCAAGGTCGGCCCGACGGTGGCCGAGCTGGCCGAGCCGCTGCGGGAACCGCCGGCGGACGCGACGAGCCCGGTGTTCGCGAGAGGAGCGTCGGTACGGGTCTGGTGACGGCCGGGGTGCGATCCTCCCTGCTGTGACGGAACCAACCCACGACGAGGCTCACGGCGGCGCGCTGGGCACCCGCCTGAACTGGCTGCGGGCGGCCGTCCTCGGCGCCAACGACGGCATCGTGTCCACCGCCGGACTCGTCGTCGGCGTGGCCGGTGCCACGGACTCCCGCACCGCCCTGCTCACCGCCGGCCTGGCCGGACTGCTCGCCGGGTCCATGTCGATGGCGGCGGGCGAGTACGTGTCGGTGTCCACGCAGCGTGACTCGGAGAAGGCCGCACTGGCCATGGAACGGCGGGAGCTGCGCGAACAGCCCGAGCTGGAGCTGGAGGAGCTGACCGGGCTCCTCCGGCAGCGCGGGCTGTCCCAGGAGGTGGCCCGCGAAGCCGCCGAGCAGCTCACCGCACGGGACGCGCTGAGAGCGCACGCGCGCGTGGAGCTGGGCATCGACCCGGACCAGCTCACCAACCCCTGGCACGCGGCCTGGGCCAGCTTCCTGGCCTTCACGGTGGGCGCGCTGCTGCCGCTCCTGGCGATCGTGCTGCCGCCGGCCGCCTGGCGGCTCCCGGTCACCGTGGTCTGTGTGCTGGCGGCGCTCGTCCTCACCGGGTGGAGCAGCGCCCGGCTGGGAGCGGCCGACCCGAGACGCGCGGTGCTGCGGAACGTGGCGGGCGGGGCGCTCGCCATGGGAGTGACGTACGTGGCGGGGACGCTGCTGGGCGCGGCGGGCGGGTAGCGGACCCGCACCCTGGCCGCGCGGCCCCCCAGGGACACGTCGTACCGTGAAGTGCGCTCGACCACCCCCTGAGCGCCCCGCACGAAACCGCACGAGAAGGACCCTCGCCATGCGCGCCACCACCATCCACGCCCCGTACGACATGCGCGTGGAGAACGTCCCCGAGCCCCTGGTACAGCTGCCCACCGACGCCGTGGTGCGGGTGCTGCGCGCCTGCATCTGCGGCAGCGACCTGTGGGCGTACCGGGGCGAGGCGGCCCGGCAGCCGGGGCAGCGCATCGGCCACGAGTTCCTCGGCGTCGTCGAGGAGACCGGCTCCGAGGTGAGCACCGTCCGGCGCGGTGACCTGGTGGTCGCGCCCTTCATGTGGTCCGACGGCGTCTGCGACTACTGCCGCGAGGGCCTGACGACCTCCTGCGAGCACGGCGGCTTCTGGGGCTCCGTCGGCTACGACGGCGGCCAGGGCGAGGCGGTGCGCGTGCCGTTCGCCGACGGAACCCTCGTCCAGCTGCCCAAGGAGGCGGCCTCCGACGACCACCTGCTGTCCGCCCTGCTGACCCTCTCCGACGTCCTCGGCACCGGTCACCACGCCGCCCTCGGCGCGGGCGCCCGCCCGGGCGCCACGGTCGCCGTGGTCGGCGACGGCGCGGTCGGCCTGTGCGCGGTGCTGGCCGCCAAGCGGCTCGGCGCCGAGCGGATCATCGCGCTGGGCCGGCACGAGGTCCGCACCGACATCGCGCGCCGCTTCGGCGCCACCGACGTCGTCGCCGAGCGCGGGGACGCGGCCGTCGAGGCCGTCCGGGAACTCACCCGAGGTCAGGGCGCGCACGCCGTCGTCGAGGCCGTCGGTACCGAGCAGTCCATGCGGACGGCCGTGAACATCACCCGCGACGGCGGCGCGATCGGCTTCGTGGGCGTCCCCCACGGCAGCGGCACCGGCCTGGACCTCGGTGTCATGTTCGACCGGAACATCGCCCTGCGCGGCGGTGTCGCGCCGGTCCGCGCCTACATCCCCGACCTGCTGCCCGACGTCCTCGACGGCACGATCGACCCCTCGCCGGTCTTCGACATGACCGTCGGCATCGAGGGCGTGCCGGACGGCTACAAGGCGATGGACGAGCGCACCGCCCTCAAGGTGCTCGTCACCAACGACCTGTGACCCGCTAGGACCAGCGGATCGGCAGCGGCAGCGCCGTGAGCAGGCCCGAGACCACGACCACCACGCCCAGGACGGCCACCTCGGCCCGCGCGGGCACGCAGGCGGTCAGCGGGTCGGCCGCCCGGCTCAGCCGGATCCGCGCCCACAGGGCGAGCACGGCGACGACGGCGACCAGGACCACCTTGGCCAGCAGGGTGCGTCCGTACGCCGTCGTCGTCAGCTGGTCCAGGATCGTGGCCGCCGGCATCCGCCGCAGCGCACTGCACACGCCGGTCGCCGTGAGGGCCGCGAGCAAGGCGGCGGCCACGCGCGCGTAGCGCCCCAGCAGCGCGGCCCCGGCCGTGCCGCCGCGCCACAGCCGGACCGTCCGCAGCGCGTGCGGCAGGCCGCCCGCCCACAGTGCCGCGCAGGTCAGGTGCACCAGCGTCAGACCCGAACCGACCAGCGGGGCGTGCTCGGCCGTGGGGTGGGCGCGCAGCGCCTCCGCGACCACCACCGCGGCCAGCGGCCACACCTGGGCCGCCGGGCGGCGCGAGCGTGCGCACAGCGCCGCCAGCAGGAAGGCGTTGACCTCCAGCAGGGCCAGCCTGCCGTCGCGGGAGTCGTACAGGCCGCCGACATCGATCTGGCCGAGACTGTGCGGGACCAGATTGCCGGTGGAGACGACCGAGGCGAGGGCCAGCGCGGCCACGAACCCGGCGCCGTTCGCGGACAGGGCCCAGCTGCGCGGCCGTTCGGCCGGGGCATCGGGCAGGCGCCGGGCGAGCCGGAGCACGAGCAGCTCGCCCAGCGCAACGCACAGGGCGGCGAACAGCACCCCGCGCAGCAGGGCGATGCCGCCCACGCCGGGAGCCGCGGCCTCCCCGGTGCCGTGCAGCGCGGCGGACGGCCCCCACAGCGGGACCAGGGCGGCCAGGGCCACCAGGACCAGGACGGCGACGGCCCGGCCGGTGCCGGACCGGCGCGCCGGTCCGTTCGCGTCGGCGGCGTCGGTATCCGGTCGTGTCAAGGTCACCCCGTGATCCTCGCCAGCCGTCACAGAACCGGGCAAGTCCCGGAAAACAACTGGGGCTACGGCATTCCGCCCATCCATACGTTTCCGGCCGCCCGCGCGCTCACCGCCAGGCGGCCGGGTCCGAACCCCACGGCACCGGAGGCCGCGCCCAGTCGGCGGGGCCGCCCGTGAAGGACAGCGGCGGCAGGGCGTGCCGCAGCCGGCCGAGCGGGCTGTCCGTCTCGGCCAGCCAGGCGTCCGGTCCCTCGTACGCGAGGCCGTCCGTGGCCCGGTCGGGCCGGATCCCGTCCGTGAGCCAGCGCGCGGTCCGGGCGAGCGCCAGCCGGACGAGCCGGCTGCCTCCGTCGTACGACTGCTCGGTCACCGCCCGCAGTACGGCCGCCGCCAGCAGATAGCCGGTGCCGTGGTCCAGGGCCTGCGCGGGCAGCGCGCCGGGCTGCCCGGCCGCGCCCTCGGTCAGCGCGATGCCGGTCGCGACCTGCACCAGGCTGTCGAAGCCGCGCCGCCCGCCCCAGGGTCCGTACGCGCCCCACGCCGACACCTGAGCCACGACCAGCCCGGGGCGCCGCTCGGCCAGCGCGCGCGGAGAGAGTCCGAACCGGTCCAGGGCGCCCGGCCGGTAGCCGGTGACCACGACGTCCGCCGAGGCCAGCAGCTCCTCGAAGGTGTCGCGGTCGGCGGTGAGGTCGAGCGTCGCCGACCGCTTGCCGAAGCCCGTGTCGGCGTGCTGGTCGGCGAGTTCGGGCAGTTGCGGGGCGTCCACGCGCAGCACGTCCGCGCCGAGCAGGGCCAGCGTGCGGGTGGCGACCGGTCCGGCGAGCACCCGGGTCAGGTCGAGGACGCGGAGCCCGGCGGCGGGCAGCAGGGGAGTGGCAGCCGCGTCGAGCGCGGGGAGCACGCGCGCGTGCGGCGAGTCCAGCCGCTCCCGCTCGACCAGGGGCCGGGCGGCCACCTCGGCGGCCTGCTCGTGCGCCGCCCACTCCTCGGGGGTGCGCAGCGCCACGGCGAGACCGCCGGCGCCGAACACCGTCTGCTCCACGTCCAGCGCGGGAAGTCCGGCGAGCCGGGCGGCCACGTCGTCCACCGAGGCCTCCGCCGGCAGACCCAGTGCGCCGAGCAACCGGGCCCGGTGATGCGGGTAGTTGGCGTGGGTGCGCACCCAGCCGTCGGCCGTCCGCCAGAACCGCGACAGCGGTGCGAAGGCGACCGGCGCCCGCCCGTCGACCTGCAGCAGCCGCTCACTGTGGAAGGCGGCGGCGACCGCACCGTCGTCCACCCGGACCTCCGGCACCTCGGCGAGCCCCGCCCGCCGCGCCCCCAGCTCGGCGGCGGCCAGCGCACACGCCCCCACACAGGCACGCGCCAGCTCCCGCACGGGCAGCCTCGCTTCGAGCACGTCGCGGCGCACGCCGTCCGACACGCGCGACCCGAGAGCGGGATCGCCGCCCACCGCGTCCCAGGCATACTTGATTTCAGTCATGACTGTACTATGCAGCATTGATTCAATCAACTATTGGGCTGGCCCGAAACGAGCAGGTCCCGCCGGAGAGACTCCGGCGGGACCTGTCCGTCAGTGGTGGCAGACCGGTGGCGCGTCAGTCGACCGCGCGCAGCGCGTTGACGACACCGAAGCCGTAGAAGCCGTTGACGCGCTTGCCGCCGACGCAGGTCGCGTCCACGACGCCGTCGCCGTTCCCGTCGTACGGGTCGCTCGGGCAGCCGGGGTTGTCCGCCTCGGCCTTCAGGAGGGCCTGCAGCTGGGCGGGGGTGGCGTGCGGGTGCGCCGACTTCAGCAGCGCGGCCACGGCGGCCACGTGCGGGGAGGCCATCGACGTGCCCTGGAGGAAGCCGTACTGGTTGTTCGGCAGCGTGGACAGGATGCGGCCGTTCTTCGACGGCGTGTCCGGGATCTGGTACTTGTCGCCGCCCGGACCCGCCACGTCGACGACACCCCGGCCGTAGCTGGAGTAGTACGACTTGGTGTCCTTGACGCCCACCGCGCTCACGGTGACCACACCGGGCAGCTGGGTCGGCACGTCGAAGCACTCGTGCGGGTCGACCGTCCGGTTCGTGGCGGTGGAGTCGTCGGGGCTGGAGGCGTCCGTGATCGCGTCCGAGTCGAGGTCGTCGTTGGAGTTGCCCGCCGACGCCACGTTGAGCGTGCCCTTGCGCTGTGCGTACAGCTGGGCCCTGTTGACCGCGTCGACGATGGCACGCTGATCGGGGTCGTCCATGCAGTTGTACAGCCACGGGTCGACGTAGTAGCTGTTGTTGGTGATCTCGATGCCGTGGTCCGCCGCGAACACGAAGGCGCAGACCACGCTCTCGGGGTAGAACAGCGAGGTCGCGTCCGGCTGGGCCACGGTGATGCTCGCGACCTTCACGCCCGGCGCCACACCCGCCACGCCTATGCCGTTGCGGGCCGCGGCTATCTCGCCCGCCACATGGGTGCCGTGGTAGTGGTCGGCGTCCACCGGCCGCCAGGAGCCGTACGTCGTGTCGGCCTTGCCGCTCACGCAGTTCGCCGACTGGGACGCGGAGAAGTTCGGGGCGATGTCCGGGTGGGTGTCGTCGACACCGGTGTCGATCACACCGACGGTCACGTTCCTGCTGCCCGGGTTGATCGTCGCGGCCTTGTCGGCGCCGATCGCCCGCAGATCCCACTGGTCGGCCTCGAGTGGCTCCTGACCGGCCGCCGCACCCTCGGCGAGCTTCGCTGCCTCCGCCTTCGACAGGACCTGCACCGCGCCCTCGTCCGTGGTACCCGCCGCGGTCAGCGGAGCGGTCCGCGTGGCACCCGCCGACTGCACTCCGCGCACGGCGCGCATCTGCGGGCCGAAGTCGGGGTTCGCGGAGTGGACGACGATCACGCCGATCCGGTCGTAACTCTCCACGACGGTGCCACCGTTACGGGTGATGGCCTGCTGCACCGACTCGAGCGTGCGACGGTCCGTGCCGGTGTTGACCACGTAGGCGAGGCCGGGGCCGTCCGCCGCCCGCGCCGCCGTGGCCGCGGGGGTCGCCGCCGAGGCCGCCGTCGGCAGGAAACCGAGCGAGGCGGTCAGCGACAGAACGACCGGCACGGCGAGCGCGAGCCGGCGTCTGGAACGCAGATGAGCCATGGGATCTCCACATCATCCGGATACAAAACCGCCCGAGACACAAGGTGGTGCTCGGGCAGGTACATGACGGGTGGTGCAGGGCGAAGCTATCTCCCGGAGCTGATCTCCGAAAGGGCCAGGCGGACTTGAACCGCTCCGCGCGTGGCGCCGTGACCGTGGACGGAGGGCCCAGCAGGATCGTGCCCCCGCCGGGATCACTCAAGGGAGTCTTTCGGTGACTCCCTGTAATGTGATCCACGTCCCTGTGAGGTCGGAAAGCGCATGTCCGTGACGCGAGGAGACTCCGTGGCTACCGAGACACCGCCCCCTGCGAAACCCCAAGCCCACCTTCCCTCCACCGAGGAGTTCGCCGAGGTGCAGCAGAGCGCGGAGTTCGGTGAACTGCGCCGCTCCCACCGCTCCTTCGCCTTCCCCCTGACCATCGGCTTCATCACCTGGTACCTGCTGTACGTCCTGCTCTCCAACTATGCGGGCGACTTCATGGGCACCAAGGTGGCCGGCAACGTCAACGTCGCCCTCGTCCTGGGCCTCGCCCAGTTCCTCACCACGTTCCTCATCGCCTGGTGGTACGCGCGGCACGCCGCGGCCCGGCTCGACCCCAAGGCCGAGGCCATCAAGTCCCGGATGGAGGGCGGCGCATGAGCCCCGCACAGCACCACACCCTGCTGGCCGCCGGCGAGGCGAGCGAGCACCGTTCGCTGATCATCACCCTGTTCGCGGTGTTCGTCGCCGCGACCCTCGTCATCACCGTCTGGGCCGGCCGGCAGACCAAGGACGCCGCCGACTTCTACGCCGGCGGCCGTCAGTTCACCGGATTCCAGAACGGCCTCGCCGTCTCCGGCGACTACATGTCCGCCGCGTCCTTCCTCGGCATCGCCGGCGCCATCGCCCTCTTCGGCTACGACGGCTTCCTCTACTCCATCGGCTTCCTCGTCGCCTGGCTCGTCGCCCTGCTCCTGGTCGCCGAACCGCTGCGCAACTCCGGCCGCTACACGATGGGCGACGTCCTGGCCTACCGGATGCGCCAGCGGCCCGTCCGTACCGCCGCGGGCACCTCCACGATCGTCGTCTCGATCTTCTACCTGCTCGCCCAGATGGCCGGCGCCGGCGTCCTGGTCTCGCTGCTCCTCGGCATCACCAGCGACGGCGGCAAGATCGGCATCGTCGCCCTGGTCGGCGTCCTGATGATCGTGTACGTCACCATCGGCGGCATGAAGGGCACCACCTGGGTCCAGATGGTCAAGGCGGTGCTGCTGATCGCGGGCGCCCTGCTGCTCACCTTCCTGGTGCTGCTGAAGTTCCACTTCAACGTCTCGGACCTGCTCGGCAAGGCCGCCGACAACAGCGGCAAGGGCTCCGCGTTCCTCGAGCCCGGCCTGAAGTACGGGGCCACCGGCACCACCAAGCTGGACTTCATCTCGCTCGGCATCGCCCTGGTCCTCGGCACCGCAGGCCTGCCGCACATCCTGATCCGCTTCTACACGGTCCCGACGGCGAAGGCCGCCCGCAAGTCCGTGATCTGGGCGATCGGCCTGATCGGCGCCTTCTACCTGATGACCCTCGCCCTAGGCTTCGGCGCCGCCGCGCTGATCAAACCGGACGAGATCATCGCCTCCAACAAGGCGGGCAACACCGCCGCACCCCTGCTCGCCCTCCACCTCGGGGGAGTGGACTCCAGCTGGGGCGCGATCCTGCTGGCCACCATCTCCGCGGTCGCCTTCGCCACGATCCTCGCGGTCGTCGCCGGTCTGACCCTGGCCTCGTCCTCCTCCTTCGCCCACGACATCTACGCCAACGTCATCAAGAAGGGGCAGGCCACCGAGAAGCAGGAGATCAACGCGGCCCGCTGTGCGACCGTCGGCATCGGTGCCGTCTCGATCGTCCTGGGCGCCCTCTCCCGCGACCTGAACGTCGCCGGCCTGGTCGCCCTCGCCTTCGCGGTCGCCGCCTCCGCCAACCTGCCGACCATCCTCTACAGCCTGTTCTGGAAGCGGTTCACCACCCCGGGAGCCCTGTGGTCGATCTACGGCGGCCTGGTCACCGCGGTCGGCCTGGTGCTGTTCTCGCCGGTGGTGTCCGGCAAGCCGACCTCGATGTTCCCCGACGTGGACTTCCACTGGTTCCCGCTGGAGAACCCCGGCATCATCTCGATCCCCGTCGGCTTCCTGCTGGGCGCCGTGGGCACCCTGCTGTCGAAGGAGGCCCCCGACGCCGGCAAGTACGCGGAGCTGGAGGTGAGGTCCCTGACCGGGACCGGAGCGCACTGAGCTTCGTACGGACGGCCGCGCCGTCCAGGACTGTACGGTCCTACGACGCGGCCGTCCGTACCTCGTAAGATCAGGCCGCTGTCGATGTCGGTCGTCTCACGTAGGCTCTCAACTGACGGAAAATGAGTGCTCCGGACGAGGGAGGGGGCCCACGTGCTCATCGACACCTACGGCCGAGTGGCCACCGACCTGAGGGTCTCGCTGACCGACCGGTGCAATCTGCGCTGTACGTACTGCATGCCCGAGGAAGGCCTGCAGTGGCTCGCCAAGCCCGATCTGCTCACGGACGACGAGATCGTCCGGCTCATCGACATCGCGGTCCGCCTGCTCGGCATCGAGGAGGTCCGCTTCACCGGGGGCGAGCCCCTGCTGCGCCCCGGGCTGGTCGGCATCGTCGAGCGCGTCGCGGACCTCGCCCCGCGCCCCCAGATGTCCCTCACGACGAACGGCATCGGCCTCAGGCGCACCGCCGTCGCCCTGAAGGCGGCGGGCCTGGACCGGGTCAACGTCTCCCTGGACACCCTGCGCCCCGACGTCTTCAAGACCCTCACCCGCCGCGACCGGCACAAGGACGTCCTCGAAGGCCTCGAAGCCGCCCGCGACGCCGGCCTCACCCCGGTCAAGGTCAACACGGTCCTGATGCCGGGCCTGAACGAGGACGAGGCCCCGGACCTGCTGGCCTGGGCGCTGGAGCACGAGTACGAGCTGCGCTTCATCGAGCAGATGCCGCTCGACGCCCAGCACGGCTGGAAGCGCGAGAGCATGGTCACCGCCGGGGACATCCTGGCCTCCCTGCGCACCCGCTTCGACCTCACCCCCGAGGGCGCGGACGAGCGCGGCGCGGCACCGGCGGAGCGCTGGCTGGTGAACGACGGCCCGCAGCGGGTGGGCGTGATCGCCTCGGTCACCCGGCCGTTCTGCGCGGCCTGCGACCGCACCCGCCTCACCGCCGACGGACAGATACGCACCTGCCTGTTCGCCACGGAGGAGACCGACCTGCGAGCGGCCCTGCGCTCCGGCGCCCCCGACGAGGAGATCGCCCGCATCTGGCGACTGGCGATGTGGGGAAAGAAGGCGGGAGCGGGCCTGGACGACCCGACCTTCGTCCAGCCGGACCGGCCCATGTCCGCGATCGGCGGCTAGGACTGCTCTGGGGCTTGCCAGTCCTCGAACTTCACCACGTCCTTGAGGAACCCCCGGACCCCGAGGAACTGCGAAAGATGCTCGCGGTGTTCCTCGCAGGCGAGCCACGTCTTGCGTCGCTCCGGCGTGTGAATCTTCGGGTTGTTCCACGCCAGCACCCACACGGCATCGGCACGGCAGCCCTTGGCGGAGCAGATGGGGGTCTCGTCACTCACAGGTTCGTCACTGGTTCCGTATCACAGAGCCCCCGTAAACAAGGCGACGCCGAGCAGCCACGGGGGGAGCTGCCCGGCGTCGGTCCGTCGCTCCGACGGGGGATGCGGAGCGCGTACGCAGTATGTCACGGGTCACCCGTCGCCCGGCACTGGAACTGCACGATTGATCTGAGCTTTTCTTGAGCTTGGCGTGCGGCCGCCGGCAGCAGCCGTCGCGTCCGCCGTGGTCACGCCCCTTCGGGCCGCTCGGACTCCGCGCGTACCGTCTCCTCCTCCGCGCGCGGCGGCGCGATCATCGGCCGGCTGGGCGCGGCGATGAAGGTCGACGGAAGGTTGGGCGGCCGCTCCCGGCCTGCGTTCGCGATCACCACGGCGACGTAGGGGAGCAGCGCTCCGAGCACCAGCGCCACGACGGCGACGTACCGTTCGACGTTCCACAGCGAGACCGCGAGGATCACGGAGAGGGTGCGGACCGTCATCGAGATGACGTACCGCCGCTGCCGGCCCCGCACGTCCTCGGCCAGCCCGGTCCGGGCGCCGGTGATCCGGAACACCTGGACGCTGCCACCGTGCTGCTTGCGCATCACACTCCACCATCCGCCCGCAGACTCTCCCCGGCCCGCACCTGCGTCCACGCCCGGCGGGGGACCGGATCAGGACACCTCCACGTTACGCCGCGGTCGCACGCCCGACGAGACCGGGTCGCCTCCCCGCCTGCGCGAACGCCCTCGGCCCCGCCGCCGACGGGTGAACCCGACGTGCGCCGTACGGCGCACCGGCCGACACTGACCGTAGTGCTCACGTCGAGCCGTACGAGGAGGCAGCCATGGGCTGGTTGTGGGCGATCATCGTGGGATTCGTACTGGGCCTCATCGCGAAGGCGATCATCCCGGGCAAGCAGCACAGCCCACTCTGGCTGACCACCATCTGCGGCATCCTGGGCGCCATCGCCGGCAACGCGATCGCCGCCGCACTCGGCGTCGCGCAGACCCGCGGCATCGACTGGAGCCGGCACGCCTTCCAGCTCGTCGCCGCGATCATCATCGTCTTCGCCGTGGACAGGCTCTACATGGCGACGCTGGGCAAGAAGAAACAACAGGCCGTCTGACGGCGGACACAGCGGAGGGCGGCCCCCCTCCTCCGAGGGGCCGCCCTCCGGTCCGTCCTAGGCGCCGGTGACCTCCACCGCGGCCAGGTTCTTCTTGCCCCGCCGCAGCACCAGCCAACGCCCGTGCAGCAGGTCCTCCTTGGCGGCCACGGCATCCTCCGCGGTGACCTTCACGTTGTTCACGTAGGCCCCGCCCTCCTTCACGGTCCGCCGAGCGGCGGACTTGCTGGCCACGAGGCCGACCTCGGCGAACAGGTCGACCACCTGGCCCAGCTCGGCGACCTGGACGTGCGGCAGCTCGGACAGCGCCGCCGCCAGCGTCCGCTCGTCCAGCTCCGTCAGCTCGCCCTGGCCGAACAGGGCCTTGGACGCGGCGATCACGGCGGCCGTCTGGTCGGCGCCGTGCACCAGCGTCGTCAGCTCCTCGGCCAGCGCGCGCTGCGCGGCACGGGCCTGCGGACGCTCCTCGGTCTGCTGCTCCAGCTCCTCCAGCTCCGCGCGGGACTTGAAGGACAGGATCCGCATGTACTTCGAGATGTCACGGTCGTCCACGTTCAGCCAGAACTGGTAGAACGCGTACGGCGTCGTCATCTCCGGGTCGAGCCAGACGGCGCCGCCCTCGGTCTTGCCGAACTTGGTGCCGTCCGCCTTGGTCATCAGCGGGGTGGCCAGCGCGTGCGCCTCGGCCTCCGGCTCCAGCCGGTGGATCAGGTCGAGACCTGCCGTGAGGTTGCCCCACTGGTCGCTGCCGCCCTGCTGGAGCGTGCAGCCGTACCGCCGGTACAGCTGCAGGAAGTCCATGCCCTGCAGGATCTGGTAGCTGAACTCGGTGTAGCTGATGCCCTGGTCGGACCCCAGACGGCGGGCCACCGAGTCCTTCGTCAGCATCTTGTTGACGCGGAAGTGCTTGCCGATGTCCCGCAGGAACTCGATCGCGGAGAGGTTCGCGGTCCAGTCGAGGTTGTTCACCATGACCGCCGCGTTCTCGCCCTCGAAGGACAGGAACGGCTCGATCTGGGCGCGCAGCTTGCCCACCCAGCCGGCCACCGTCTCCGGGTCGTTCAGCGTGCGCTCCGCGGTGGGGCGCGGGTCACCGATCAGGCCCGTCGCGCCGCCGACCAGCGCCAGCGGCCGGTGCCCGGCCTGCTGGAGCCGGCGCACGGTGAGCACCTGCACCAGATGCCCCACGTGCAGCGACGGCGCCGTCGGGTCGAAACCGCAATAGAACGTGACGGGACCGTCCGCGAGCGCCTTGCGCAAAGCGTCCTCGTCGGTGGACAGGGCGAACAGCCCACGCCACTTCAGCTCGTCGACGATGTCCGTCACGGTTCTCGTGTCTCCTCGGTGATCCAGGGGCGGTCGGGTGACAGCCGACTACGAGGTTATACGCCCTGGCTGACAGAGCTCATGTTGAAATCGGGGATCCGCAGCGCGGGCATCGCGGCCCGGGTGAAGTAGTCGCCCCACTCCCGCGGCAGCGTCTTCTCCGTACGCCCCGCCTCCGTGGCCCGGCCGAGCAGGCCCACCGGCGACTCGTTGAACCGGAAGTTGTTCACCTGCCCGGTCACCTCGCCGTTCTCCACGAGGTAGACGCCGTCCCGGGTCAGGCCGGTGAGCAGCAGCGTCGCCGGGTCGACCTCGCGGATGTACCACAGGCAGGTCAGCAGCAGGCCCCGCTCGGTGGCCGCGACCATCTCCTCCAGGGGGCGGTCCTGCCCGCCGTCCAGGATCAGGTTCCCGATCGCCGGGGCGACCGGCAGCCCGGTCAGGCCCGCGCTGTGCCGGGTGGTGATCAGGTGCTTGAGCACGCCCCCGCCGATCCACTCGGTGGGGTGCACCGGCAGCCCGTTGTCGAACACGGACTGGTCGCCGCCGGAGGAGTGGGCGACCACGAAGGGCGCGCACTCCAGGCCCGGCTCGTTCGGGTCGCTGCGCAGGCTCAGCGGCAGCTCGCTCAGCTTCTCGTCGACACGGGTGCCGCCGCCCGGCTTCGAGAACACCGTCCGGCCCTCGGCCGCGTCCCGGCCCGAGGCCGACCAGAGCTGGTAGATCAGCAGGTCCGCGACCGCGGTCGGCGGCAGCAGCGTCTCGTACCGGCCGGCGGGCAGCTCCACCCGCCGCTCGGCCCAGCCGAGGCGTACGGCCAGCTCGGCGTCCAGGGCGCCCGGGTCGACGTCCTTGAAGTCCCGCGTGGAGCGGCCCGCCCACGCCGAGCGGGCCCGGTCCGGGGACTTGGCGTTCAGCTCCAGCGTGCCGTTCGGCTGGTCGTGCCGCAGCCGCAGTCCGGTGGAGGTGCCCAGGTACGTCGACACCATCTCGTGGTTCGCGAAGCCGTACAGCTCGCGGCCGCCGGCCCGCGCGCGTGCGAAGGCCTCGCCGAGCGCCGGTGCGAACTCCGCGAAGACGGCCGAGGAGGTCTCGGCGGGCGCGTCCGAGAAGTCCGGGGACTCCTGGACACCGCTGATCAGCGGCTGGGCGTCCTCGGCGGGCCCGGCCCCGCGGGCCGCCGCCTCGGCGGCCCGCACCAGCGGTTCCAGCTCCTCGGCGGTCACCGCCGACCGCGACACGACACCGGAGGCCGTGCCCTCCTTGCCGTCCACGGTCGCGATCACCGTGAGGGTACGGCCGCGGGTCACCCCGTTGGTGGTGAGCGCGTTGCCGGCCCAGCGCAGGTTGGCGGTCGACTCCTCGTCGGCGATGACGACGCAGCCGTCGGCCCGGGACAGCGCGAGGGCCTGCTCGACGACCTCGTGCGGCTTGCTGGTACGGGCGCTCATCGACCGGCCTCCTGCGTGGTGTTCAGAATGTTGACGCCCTTGAAGAGGGCGGAGGGGCAGCCGTGGGACACGGCGGCGACCTGGCCCGGCTGGGCCTTGCCGCAGTTGAAGGCGCCGCCCAGGACGTAGGTCTGCGGGCCGCCCACGGCCGCCATGGACCCCCAGAAGTCGGTGGTCGTGGCCTGGTAGGCGACGTCCTTCAGCTGCCCGGTGATCCGCCCGTTCTCGATCCTGAAGAAGCGCTGCCCGGTGAACTGGAAGTTGTACCGCTGCATGTCGATCGACCAGGACCGGTCGCCGACGACGTAGATGCCCCGGTCGACGCCGCCGATCAGGTCCTCCGTGGACAGCCCGGCGGGATCCGGCTGCAGGGACACGTTGGCCATGCGCTGTACCGGCACGTGCCCGGGGGAGTCGGCGAACGCACAGCCGTTGGACCGCTCGAAACCGGTCAGCTTCGCGATCCTGCGGTCCAGCTGGTAGCCGACGAGCGTGCCGTCCTTCACCAGGTCCCAGGACTGCGCCTCGACGCCCTCGTCGTCGTACCCGACGGTCGCGAGGCCGTGCTCGGCGTTGCGGTCACCGGTGACGTTCATCAGCTCGGAGCCGTACCTCAGCTTGCCGAGCCGGTCGAAGGTGGCGAAGGAGGTGCCGGCGTAGGCGGCCTCGTAGCCGAGCGCGCGGTCCAGCTCGGTGGCGTGCCCGATGGACTCGTGGATGGTCAGCCACAGGTTGGACGGGTCGACCACGAGGTCGTACAGGCCCGACTCCACGCTGGGGGCCCGCATCTTCTCGGCGAGCAGCTCGGGGATCTGCTCCAGCTCGGCGTCCCAGTCCCAGCCGGTCCCGGTCAGGTACTCCCAGCCGCGCCCGACGGGCGGCGCGATCGTCCGCATCGAGTCGAACTCGCCGCTCGACTCGTCGACCGACACGGCCGTCAGCTGCGGATGCAGCCGCACCCGCTGCTGGGTGGTCACGGTGCCCGCGGTGTCGGCATAGAACTTGTTCTCGTGCACGGTGAGCAGCGAGGCGTCCACGTGGTTCACGCCGCGGGCCGCCAGCAGCCGGCTGCTCCACTCCGTCAGCAGCGCCGCCTTCTCCCCGGCGGGCACGGAGAAGGGATCGATCTCGTACGAGGAGATCCACGTCTTCTCGGCATGGACCGGCTCGGCGGCCAGCTCCACCCGCTCGTCCGACCCGGCGGCCTTGATCACCTGCGCGGAGAGCTTCGCCATCGCCACCGCCTGAGAGGCGACCTTGGCGGCCGCGTCCAGGGTCAGGTCCACCCCGGAGGCGAAGCCCCACGTACCGCCGTGCACGACCCGGACCGCGTATCCGAGGTCGGTGGTGTCCGACGATCCCGCGGGCTTGGCGTCCCTGAGCCGCCAGGACGCGCTGCGCACCCGCTCGAACCGGAAGTCCGCATGCTCGGCCCCCAGCGCACGCGCGCGTGCCAGCGCGGCGTCGGCCAGAGCCCTTAGCGGAAGCGCCGTGAAGGCTTCGTCGATGGAATGAGGCACGGAGGTCTCCCTGCTGTCGTGGCCTGTCGGTTCCGATCATGTCGCGGGAGCGGCCCGGCGGACCACATGTTTCGGTCCGGGGCCGGGCCGTTCTGTAGGGACCCGACAGCGTCGCACTCGAGCCACTGTCGGTGCCCGCTTCCCCGCGGGAGCGGCTCGACCGATAGGTTTCGGATGAAGCCGCCTGCCATTGAGCTGTTCGGGCGGGCCGTCCGACCGCATCAGACCGCAAACGAAAGGGTGATCCGTTGAGCCGCTCGGTTCTCGTCACCGGAGGCAACCGGGGCATCGGCCTCGCCATCGCCCGCGCTTTCGCCGACGCCGGCGACAAGGTCGCCATCACGTACCGCTCGGGTGAGCCGCCGGCCGGCTTCCTGGCCGTCAAGTGCGACATCACCGACGCCGAGCAGGTGGAGCAGGCCTACAAGGAGATCGAGGAGCAGCACGGCCCGGTCGAGGTTCTCGTCGCCAACGCCGGCGTCACCAAGGACCAGCTCCTGATGCGCATGTCCGAGGAGGACTTCACCTCGGTCATCGACACCAACCTCACGGGCACCTTCCGCGTCGTCAAGCGGGCCAACCGCGGCATGCTGCGCGCCAAGAAGGGCCGCGTCATACTGATCTCCTCCGTGGTCGGTCTGCTCGGCCAGGCGGGGCAGGCGAACTACGCCGCCTCCAAGGCCGCCATGGTCGGCTTCGCGCGTTCCCTCGCCCGTGAGCTGGGGTCGCGCAACATCACCTTCAACGTCGTCGCGCCCGGCTTCGTCCACACCGACATGACCAAGGCGCTCACCGAGCAGCAGCGCGAGAGCATCGTGACGCAGGTGCCGCTCGGCCGTTACGCGCAGCCGGAGGAGATCGCCGCGACGGTGCGGTTCCTCGCCTCGGACGACGCTTCGTACATCACTGGAGCCGTCATCCCGGTTGACGGCGGACTGGGAATGGGTCACTGATCACCATGAGCGGAATCCTCGAGGGCAAGCGCATCCTGATCACGGGTGTGCTGATGGAGTCCTCCATCGCCTTCCACGTCGCCAAGCTCGCCCAGGAGCAGGGCGCCGAGATCATCCTGACCGCCTTCCCGCGGCCCACGCTGACCGAGCGCATCGCCAAGAAGCTGCCGAAGCCGGCCAAGGTCATCGAGCTGGACGTCACCAACGACGAGCATCTCGCCCGCCTGGCCGACGTGGTCGGCGAGGAGCTGGGCGGCCTCGACGGCATCGTCCACTCCATCGGCTTCGCCCCGCAGGACGCGCTCGGCGGCAACTTCCTCAACACGCCGTTCGAGTCGGTCTCCACCGCCATGCACGTCTCGGCGTTCTCCCTGAAGTCGCTGACCATGGCCTGCCTGCCGCTGATGCAGAACGGCGGCTCGGTCGTCGGCCTCACCTTCGACGCCTCCTTCGCCTGGCCGCAGTACGACTGGATGGGCCCGGCCAAGGCCGCCCTGGAGGCCACCAGCCGCTACATGGCGCGCGACCTGGGCAAGCAGAACATCCGCTGCAACCTCGTCTCGGCGGGCCCGATCGGCTCCATGGCCGCCAAGTCCATCCCGGGCTTCGGCGAGCTGGCCTCCGTGTGGGACAGCCGCTCCCCGCTGGAGTGGGACCTCAAGGACCCGGAGCCGGCCGGCAAGGGTGTCGTCGCGCTGCTGAGCGACTGGTTCCCGAAGACCACCGGCGAGATCGTCCACGTGGACGGCGGTCTGCACGCCATCGGCGCGTGACCTTCGTCTGACGTCGACGCCCCGTTCTCCGCGGTCCGCGGGGGCGGGGCGTCACTCGTTCGGCGTACCCGGCCGGGCGGGACCCGGGGCCGACGGCGCACTCTGGAACGGGTTCACCCCGCGCATCCTCCGCAGCCCGGCCGAGGAGGTCCCCTTGTGCGCCTGTCCCGCAGCCTGGCCCCGCTGACCGTGGCCGTAGCCCTCGTGCTCTCCCTGCCGTACGACGCGCTGCCCCACGCGCGCGCGGCCCACGGCGAGCCGCCCGCGCCGAACCTGTTCGGCGCCGCGTGCCGTACGGCCGTCACCGGCTCGCACGTGGTGGCCTACTGCCACAACCCCTACGTCGACACCGACCGGGTGCGGCTGCACATCGAATGCGCCCGCTGGTGGGACATCGACACCGACAGCGCACCGGTGGACACCGCGGCCGCCATGACCGTGCGGCTGACCGGCCGGTGCTGGAAGGAAGTCGGCTCGGTGTGGATCAGCCACCAGAAGGGGCGCTGAACCTGCCCGGACGGCACAGGAACGGATAACTCGCGGCCTCAGCGGCGGCGGCCTCCGCGTCGCCCGTGCGGATCGCGTCCACCAGCCGGGTGTGGTCCATGTACGTCTCGGGCGTCAGCTCGGCGCCCACGTCCGCGCGCAGCCAGTCCCGCAGCACCTCTCCCAGGTCGGCGTACATGGCCGTCATGACGTCGTTGTGGGAGGCGGCCACCACGGCCAGGTGGAAGGTGGCGTCGGCGGTCACGAACGCCTCGGCCTCGCCGGTCTCCCAGGCCTCCTCGCGCCGGGCCAGCAGTGCGTCCAGCTGCTTGAGGTCCTTCTCGGTGCGCCGCTCGGCCGCCAGCTTGGCCGCCGCCGACTCCAGCGTGGAACGCAGCTCGGCGATGTGCCGGGGCTCGGCGTCCGCGAACCGGCGGTGCATCACGCCGGCCAGCTCGCTGGTCGCCGCGACGTAGGTGCCCGAGCCCTGCCGGATGTCCAGCAGGCCGTTGTGCGCGAGCGCGCGGACGGCCTCGCGGACGGTGTTGCGGGCGACGCCGAGCTGCTCGACCAGCTCGGGCTCGGTCGGGATGCGCGAGCCGACCGGCCACTCGCCGGACGCGATCTGATTGCGCAGCTCGGCGATGACCTGCTCGGACAGCGCCGAACGACGCGGGTTGCTCAGGGGCATGGCACACCTTCGCACGCGAGGCCCGGGCGACTGCGTCCCGGGGATGGACAACCAATCATCCTATGATTCTATGATGGGTTGCATGGCTGGTGAGGAAACCCGGACCGCGGACAACCCGACCGCGCAGACCCCGACCACGGCAACCCGTGCGCAACCGTCGTCGGCCGAACGCGGCACGACCACCGCGGCGGCCACCCGTCGCACGCCCCCCACGCGCGCGTGGGCGACACGGCTGGTCGTCGTCGGCATCGTGCTGTCCGCACTGAACCTCCGGCCGGCCATCACGAGCCTCGGCGCGCTCCTGGAGGAGGTCCGCGACGGCCTCGGCATGAGCGGCGGCGTGGCCGGGCTGCTCACCTCCGTGCCCCCGCTCTGCTTCGCCGTCTTCGGCGTCACCGCACCCCGGCTGGCCCGCCGCTTCGGACCCGCCGCCGTGGTGTGCGCGGGCATGGCCGCCATCACCGCGGGCCTGCTGATACGGCCCTACGCCGGCGGCACGGCCGGTTTCCTGGCCGCCAGCGCACTCACCCTCATGGGCATCGCCGTCAGCAACGTGCTGATGCCGGTCATCGTCAAGCGCTGGTTCCCCGACCGGGTCGGCTCCATGACCGGCCTGTACTCCATGGCCCTCGCCCTCGGCACCTCCGTCGCCGCCGCGGTGACCGTGCCCCTGACCGGCGCCCTGGGCGGCAGCTGGCAGTCCGGACTCGCCGTGTGGGCGGCGCTCGCGGCCGCCGCCGTACTGCCCTGGCTGCCGCTGGTGCGGGAGCGGGGCGCCGAGACCGCCACCGACCGCGCCCACGACCCGGTGCGCGCGGCGCAGGACCAGCCGGCCCCGCTGCGCATCACCCGCAGCCGAACCGCCTGGGCGCTCGCCGTCTTCTTCGGGCTCCAGGCCACCGCCGCCTACATCACGATGGGCTGGATGGCCCAGATCTTCCGCGACTCCGGCGTCCCCGCGGGTACGGCGGGCCTGCTCCTCGCCGTCACCATGGTGATGGGCGTGCCCCTGGCCTTCGTCATCCCGCGGGTGGCCGCCCGGCTGCCCCACCAGGGGCCGATCGTGCTGCTCCTGGGCGTCTGCGGCCTCGTCGGGTACGCCGGTCTGTACTTCGCGCCGGCCGCCGGCGCCTGGGCCTGGGCCGTGCTCCTCGGCATCTCCAACTGTGCCTTCCCACTGGCGCTGACCATGGTCGGCATGCGGGCCAGGACCGGCCCGGGCGTGGTCCAGCTGTCCGCGTTCGCACAGAGCACCGGATACCTGATCTCCATCCCCGGCCCGCTGCTGGTCGGCGTGCTCTACCAGCAGAGCGGCGGCTGGGGGGTGCCGATCGCCCTCATGGCGGCACTGATGCTCCCCCAGATGGCGGTGGGCTTCCTGGCGGGCCGCGACCGCATCGTGGAGGACGAGGCGGCGGCGCGCTGACGACCCCGGCGCACGGGACGCGTACACCGGGTGCGAGACTGGCGGCATGCCAGTGCTCGACCCGAACCCGCAGAACGGCCAGAAGAAGATGCTGATCATCTTCGGCGCGTTCTTCGCCATCTTCGCGATCATCGCCGTCATCGCGACGATCGCCTCACCCTGATCCGGCCCCCCGCCCGAACCGCGACGCGCCCCGATGGTGGGGCTGGCCCCACCATCCCCTAGGGGGTCAGTGTCAGGGGCAAGTGGGTGGCTCACCGGATGGGTTGAGGGCCCCGGACTCCGTAGCTTCGAGATGTGACCGCGCCAGGCGGCCAGGAGCACTCGAGGACCCACGGAGGCGACCATGCCGGCCCGCACGCACACCCGGCCCCACCCGGCGACCACGGGCGGCGTCGACATCCGGCTGCCCTGGTGGGCCCTCGCCCTGCCCGCGCTCGCCTTCGTCGCGCTGCTGACGCTGATACTGAACCCGTCGGACGCCCACGCCGCGACCGGTGATCCGGCGATCACGCAGCTCTTCGCGCGGGTGCAGCAGCTCCTCGCGCGCTGACACGGAGCCTCCGCACGAGGTGAATCCGCATGTCAACTCCCTGCGCCGCATGGCCTGTTTCATGCGAAGCTGGGTGCCATGAGCGTCGCAGAACCCCGCAGGATCGTCCTCTTCCGGCATGCGAAAGCCGACTGGCCCCAGGTGTCCGACCACGACCGCCCGCTCGCCGAGCGGGGCCGCATGGACGCCGCAGTGGCCGGGCGCAGGCTGGCCGACACCGGCATCACCTTCGACCTGGCCCTGTGCTCCACCGCGGTCCGGACCCGTGAGACCTGGAAGCTCGCCGTCCACGAACTCGCGCACCGGCCGAAAACCCACTACGAGGAGCGGGTCTACGAGGCCTCGCCCGGCGAGCTGATCGCCGTGCTCAACGAGATCCCGGACGACGTGCAGAACGTGATCCTGATCGGTCACAACCCGGGCGTGCACGGCCTGGCCGACATCCTAGCGGGCGGCTCCGAGGGCGACGCCCGCGAGCGGATGAACCGCCGCGGCTTCCCCGCCGCGGCCTTCGCACTGCTCTCCTACGACGGCGCCTGGAAGGGCCTGGAGCCGGCCGCTGCCACGCTGACGGACTACTGGGCACCCACCGAGTGACGGCACCCACGGCAGGAGGGCCCGGCACCGTGGCGGTGCCGGGCCCTCCTCACATCCGGTGCGCCATCCGCCCGGGGCGGCTCACTCCTCGTCGTGCGTGTCGGCCGCCTCGACCTCTTCGCGGGTGACGCCCAGCAGATAGAGGACCGTGTCGAGGAAGGGGAAGTTCACCGCCGTGTGCGCGGCCTCGCGGACCACCGGCTTGGCGTTGAAGGCGACCCCGAGACCGGCCGCGTTCAGCATGTCCAGGTCGTTGGCACCGTCTCCGATCGCCACCGTCTGCGACAGCGGCACCCCGGCCTCCGCGGCGAACCGGCGCAGCAGCCGCGCCTTGCCCGCGCGGTCCACGATCTCGCCGGTGACCCGGCCGGTCAGCTTCCCGTCGACGATCTCCAGCGTGTTGGCCTGCGCGAAGTCCAGCCCCAGCCGCTCCTTCAGATCGTCCGTGACCTGGGTGAACCCACCGGAGACGACCCCGACTTGGTAGCCGAGGCGCTTCAGGGTGCGGATGAGCGTGCGCGCGCCCGGCGTCAGCCGTACCTCGTTGCGCACCTTCTCCACCACCGAGGCGTCCAGCCCCTTCAGCAGGGCGACGCGCGCGTGCAGCGACTGCTCGAAGTCCAGCTCACCGCGCATCGCGGCGGCCGTCACCTCGGCGACCTGGTCCTCGCAGCCGGCGTGCGCGGCGAACAGCTCGATGACCTCGTCCTGGATGAGGGTGGAGTCCACGTCCATGACCACCAGCCGCTGGGCGCGCCGGTGCAGGCCCGCCGAGACGACGGCGATGTCGACACCCAGTGCCGCCGCGTCGGACGCCAGGGCCGTGCGCAGCGGCTCGGTCTCCACGCCGGAGACGGCGAACTCCACGGCGGTCACCGGGTACTTGGCGAGGCGGAAGATACGGTCGATGTTGCCGCCGGCCTTGGCGATCCGGGCGGCGATGGCGGCCGTCGACTCGGCGGTGAGGGGGTGACCGAGGACCGTCACCAGGGAGCGCCCGTGACCACGGGGACGGTTGTCGCCGTGCCCCGAGATGATCTCCGCCTGCATCTTCATCGACTCGGCCCAGCTGTGCACGGTGGCCCTCAGGTCGCCCTCCAGGCCCGCCGGTGGCTGGGTGACCAGCACGCACAGCACCAAGCGGCCCCGGGTGACGACCTGCTCGATGTCGACCACGTCGACGAGGTAGGCGGCAAGGGTGTCGAAGAGGCCGGCCGTGATGCCCGGCCTGTCCTTGCCGAAGATCTTGACGAGGAGAGTGGGGACCTCGGAGGTCTGCGAAGCGCTCATGGTGTCACCACCGTATCCGGCACCCAGTGCCTTCTGCCCGTGAGGTCCGCCTGACGGACACGGAACAATGGGTGTCGGGCCGATGTAGAGGATCTTGCCGCCGGACGACGGCGCGCCCGCTGCGCCACCGGCCCACGGCCCGGGCTCTACCACGACTGTGACACGCCCGTGCTCGTCATGGGCGGTACCGGGGCGTCCGCCGCACGGGGCGGCCCCGGGCTCACCTCCTGGGTCTGCCGGGCGGAGGCGGCGGCCCAGGGGGCGGCGGCCCCTCGTCCTCAGGTCCCGGCGCGCGATCGCGCGGGCGCGCGCCGGGACGGCCGCGGGGCGCGGGAGGAAGCGGGCCGAGGGGGCGGGCCACGGTCGGGGCGCCGTACACGTCGTCCCCGCTCGACCGGGGCCGTCCGTCCTCGGGCTCCTTCCGGAACCGCTCCGGCACCTGGAGATAGGGGTTCGTGTCCGGGTTCGGGGGCCGGTACGGCCTGCCCGGCGCGTACGGTCCGGCCCCGTCGCCACGGTCGTACGCAGCGCGCCCGGACGCACCGCCGTACCCCGGATCCCCGCCCCGTGCCCCACTGGGCACCGCACCCCGCCCCGGCCCCACCGCCCGAGCCCCCGCGGCCCCCGCCACCAGGGCGAGCAGCGCGCCGGCCGCCCCGGCCCCCGCACCCCACACAGCGCCCAGGAGCAGCGCCATACCCAGGTGGCTGTGCAGCTCGATGCCCGCGCCGAAGGCGTCGAAGCCCAGCACGGACAGTGAGGCGTCCACCGAGACATCGGCCAGCCAGGCGAGCAGGGGCAGGGCGAGCGCGGTCGCGATGCCGAGCCGCAGGGCGCAGCGGCCGGCGAACCCCGCCGCACCGACCGGTCCGGGCAGCGGCGTCCGTACCGCCGTCAGTACCCCGGCCAGCAGCATCATCAGCGCCGTCGCGACCACGAGCAGCCACACCCGCCCGTCCAGCCCGGCCAGCCGGCCCACCGTGACGGGCTGGTCGGAGTGCGCGCTCAGAAGCTGGTCGAGAGGGTGGGGCAGCACGGTGCGCAGTGCGCCGGTGGCCTTGCCGTCCCACGGGACGAACAGGCCGACCGGGACGCCCAGCCACACCCCGTTCGGGGCGCCCAGCAGGGCCGCGCCCGCGATCCGGCGCGGATGGTCGTCGCCGATCGCCGCGTACACCGCCGCCGCGAGCCCGGCGGCCACGGCCGTCAGCAGCACGGTGACGAGCGCCGACACGACCGGTCGCACGACCCGGTGCACGGCGTCCCAGCCGGGCGGCAGGGGAGTGCGCCGGGAGGCGAGCAGGGCGATCAGCAGGATTCCGGCGGACCAGCAGAGGCCGCCGAGAAGGGTGGGCGCGGTGTCCACGGTGAAACCGACGGCGGCCTTCGCATGGATCAGATCGCCGATCCGGTCGGGCAGCAGCCCGCCGATGTCCCCCAGACCGGGGATGCGCAGGCCGCCCCCCTTGCCGCCCCCGCCGGGCAGCCTGTCCAGACCGAGCGAGCCGCCGTCGATCGTGATGACGTCGTGCCCGGCCCACGCCAGCCCGCCCAGCGTGGCCACGAAGAGGGCGACCACCGCGCCCGCGCGCGCGAGGAGTTCGGACGGCGCGATCACAACTCCCGCCGTGCGCAGGGAGCGTAGGAAGAACCACGACAGCAGCAGGGCGCCGACCAGGCTCACCCCCAGTGGCGTGATCTCGACGGCCGTGTGGGCCTCGGCGCCCTTCAGTCCGAAAGCGGACACATCGCCCGACGGTGAGACCGAACCACCCGCCCCGAGCGCCACAACTGCAGCCGTCATGGGGCCCAGTGAGCCCGCCGCGTCCGCCTGCAGCAGATGCAGTCCGAGCGCGGCCGTGCCGGCCATCCCTATCAACGCCCAGCTGACAGCGGCGATCGCGGACAGCAGGATGTCCGTCCACGGCAGCGAGGTGCCGTGCCGTGCGGTCTCGACGCTCGTGGCAGCGCTCATGGCAGACCCCCCGATCCGCGGCGCGGCACCGGAGCCGCGCGTGTCCCCCTCGCGGGGGATTACCACTCTCCGGCCCGGTTTCAACCCCGTCAACGGGGCGAGTTGAAGCGCGTACGGGCGCCCTCCACAAGGCCCGACTTTCGGTCATGGGGCCCCGCCTGAAATAGTTCCCCACGATGTTCGACATCCCTAGACTCCCTGTGATGGGGGTAACTCGGGGGACAACTCAGTGGGGCATGGAGTGCCGGAACTCGTACTGGAAACAAACGGACAGACCTGGACGCTCGATTCGTCCAGGTCCTACACCCTCGGACGCGATCCGCAGGGTGACATCGTCTTCGACGACGCCAGGGTCTCCTGGCGTCACGCCACGGTCAGCTTCAACGGCCGCAGTTGGGTCATCGAGGACCACGGCAGCACCAACGGCACCTTCGTACAGGGCGGGCGGATCAGCCAGACGGAGATCGGCCCGGGCTCGGCGGTGCACCTCGGCAACGCCACCGACGGACCACGCCTGAACCTGTCCGGCGCCGCCGCTGCGGCTCAGCCTCAGCAGCAGGCCGCGCCGTACGCCGCCCAGGGGGCGGGGGCCGGCTGGGTGCAGCAGGCTCCGGAGCAGCAGCCGCAGCAACAGGCCGCGCAGGCCGGCTGGCAGCAGCCGCAGCAGGCCGCGCCGATCCCGCAGCAGCAGGGCGCACCGGCCGAGCAGTACGCGCAGAAGGTGCCCGGTGGCGGCGCGGGGGCGCCGCCGGTCCACGGCGACCGCAGCCCCACGACGTTCCACCAGTTCGCCATCGGCAACGTGATGCGCATCGGTCGTGCGCTGGAGAACGAGCTGGTCGTCTCCGACCTGCAGGTCTCCCGCCACCACGCCGAGTTCCACTCGATGCCCGGTGGCCGCTTCGAGATCCGTGACCTGGGCTCGCACAACGGCACCTATGTCAACGGCCAGCCGATAGCCAAGGGCGGCTCGGTACAGCTGGGCCCGAACGACATCGTCGGCGTCGGCCACTCGACCTTCCGCATCGTCGGCGACCGCCTCGAGGAGTTCGTCGACACCGGTGAGGTCTCCTTCTCCGCGCGCCACCTGACCGTCACGGTCGACGGCGGCAAGCAGATCCTGAAGGACGTCTCCTTCGGCGTCCCGGAGAAGTCGCTGATCGCGGTCATCGGCCCGTCCGGTTCCGGCAAGTCGACCCTGCTCAAGGCGCTGACCGGCTACCGGCCCGCCAACCAGGGCGAGGTGCTGTACGACAACCGCAACCTCTACAAGCAGTTCGCAGAGCTGCGCCAGCGCATCGGTCTGGTCCCGCAGGACGACATCCTGCACAAGGAGCTGACCGTCAAGAAGGCCCTCAAGTACGCGGCCAAGCTGCGCTTCCCCGCCGACACCACGGCCCAGGAGCGCGACGCCCGCATCGACGAGGTGCTGCGCGAGCTGAAGCTCGACATCCACAAGGACAAGAAGGTCACGTCCCTCTCCGGTGGCCAGCGCAAGCGTGTCTCGGTGGCCCTGGAGCTGCTCACCAAGCCGTCGCTGATCTTCCTGGACGAGCCGACCTCGGGCCTCGACCCGGGCATGGACCGCGACGTCATGCAGCTGCTGCGGGGCCTGGCCGACGACGGCCGCACGGTCCTCGTGGTCACCCACTCCGTGGCGGAGCTGGCGATCTGCGACAAGCTCCTGGTGATGGCGCCCGGCGGTTCGGTGGCCTACTTCGGCCCGCCGGAGGAGGCGCTGAACTTCTTCGGCTACGACACCTGGGCCGACGTCTTCTCCGCCTTCGAGAACTACCGCGACTACGACTGGGCGGGCCGCTGGAAGGGCTCGCAGCACTACCAGATGTACGCCGCGGACATCGACGCCGTGGCCCCGCAGTCCGTACACATGCCTCCGCCGCAGGCGATGAAGCCGCCCAAGCCGCAGGGCTGGGGTTCGCAGCTGATGACCCTGATCCGGCGGTACGTGGCGGTCATCGCCTCCGACAAGGGATTCCTGGCGCTGACGGTGATCCTGCCGGCGGTGCTCGGCGCGGTCAGCCTGCTGATCGACCACAACCGGGGCCTGCTGGTGAATGCGGCGGTCAACCCGCGCACCGGCGCGCACGTCCCGAACGGCACGGCCACCACGGTGCTGCTGATCCTCGCGGTCGGTGCGTGCTTCGCCGGTGCGGCCAACTCGGTGCGTGAGCTGATCAAGGAACGGGTCATCTACGAGCGGGAGCGCGCGACCGGCCTGTCCCGGTCGGCCTACCTGATGTCGAAGGTGGTCGTCCTGGGTGCGGTCACCGTGCTCCAGGGCCTGATGGTCGGCCTGATCGGCTTCTCCAGCCGTGAGATCCCGGACAAGGGGCTCGTCCTGGGCAGCTCGACGCTGTTCGAGCTGTGCCTGCCGATCATGGCGCTCGGCTTCACCTCGATGATGTTCGGCCTGGTGATCTCCTCGCTGGTGAAGACCGCCGAGAAGACCATGCCGCTGCTGGTGATGTTCGCGATCATCCAGGTCGTCTTCACCGGCTGCCTCTTCACCCTGCACGGCACCCTCGGCGTCAACGAGTTCTCGTACCTGATGCCGTCGCGCTGGGCGGTGGCCGCCGCGGGCGCCACGCTGGACTTCAACAACATCGCGCCGAACACCGACGACCCGAGCAGCACGGACCCGCTGTGGAACCACGAGGCCTCGGCCTGGGGCCTGGACATGTTCGCGCTGATCGTTCTCGGTGTGGTCTGCGGCTTCTTCGTCGCCCGCTTCCTGCGCCGGCACGAGCCGGAGGTCATGCGGAAGTAACCGCGCCCGTACGACGCGAAGGGCGGCACCCCCTCACGGGGTGCCGCCCTTCGGCGTTGCGTCGTCAGAGGTCCGCGCTGCCTCAGTACGCGCTGTTGACGTTGTCGATCGAGCCGTACTTGTCGGCCGCGTAGTTGGCGGCGGCGGTGATGTTGGCGACCGGGTTGTAGATGTCCCACGAGGTGCCGGCGACGTGGTACGCGTTGAAGGTCGGCGGGATGACCTGCAGCAGGCCCTTCGACGGGATGCCGTTGATCGCGTTGATGTCCCAGTTGTTGATGGCCATGGGGTTGCCGGAGGACTCCCGCATGATGTTCTTGTGCAGGCCGTTGTAGCTGCCCGGGATGCCCTTGGCCTTCATGATGTCCAGGGCCTGGCGGATCCAGCCGTCGAGGTTGTTCGCGTAGGTCTTCGCGGCGACCAGCTGGATCTGGGGGCGCTGCGCGGAACGGCTCGCGGCCTCCTTGGCGACGCGCTCCTGGGCGGCCTTCTTGACGGCCTCGGCGGCGGCCTTCTGCTTCGCAGCGGCCTCGGCCTTCGCCCTGGCGGCGGCGTCGACCGCGGCCTTCTGCTTGGCGGCGAAGGCGTCGAGCTTGACGGTGTCCGTGGCGAGCTGGCTGGTGAGCGTGCCCTTGACGACCTTGACCGGCTGGGCGGCCACCTGCGGCGCCTGCGCCGGGGCACCGGCGGTGATGGTCTCGGCGCTGCTGGGGACGGCCGAGAAGGCGAGAGCGGCGACACCGAGGACGCCGACACCGGCGATGGCGATCTTGTGCTGCTTGGTCAGCGAGCGACTATGACCACGGGTGAGGATGTTCTTGGGCATGCTGATGGACCTCTTCGGATAGCGCGGAGGTCGCTCTGTGACCGTCGGAAGAACCTGCTCCTCCTGCACGAACGCTGTGGGGGAACCCCGCAGCGCTGAGCGACGGGAGCAATTCTTAGCGGCCGCAAAATCCCGTGGCAAAGGTGTGACGTACGATCCCCGGTAGTGGATCGGGGAAGGGCAAAACGGGACAGACTGGAACGTCTGCCCCGTTCGTGCCGGGAGGCTATATCTCCTATGTCCGTTCGTACGTGATGTGTGCCCTATGTGCGGGCTCACATCGGAGGCGTAGCGGTCTCACCAGGAGTTGCCGTCGCAACGCTCTGTGTGAGGATCCTCCTCCGGGAGGATGAGGTGGACGTCCCCGAACTCGTGCCACAGGTAGAGCCCGCGCAGCGCCTCCTCGTACGCGCGGTCGACCGCGGCCCGCCCCGCGACCGCCTCCAGCATCAGCAGATGCGAGGCCTCCGGCTCGTGCAGCCCGGTCAGCAGTCCGTCGACCACGCGTACCCCCCGCTCGGGCGTGACCACCAGATCGGTCCAGCCCCCGGCCGCCCGCACCACCCCGTCCGGCCCGGTCGCCGACTCCACGGCCCGCACGGCCGTCGTCCCCACCGCGATCACCCGCCGGCCACCGGCCCTCACCGCATTGATCAGCCGCGCCGACGCCGCAGGTACCGCGAACCGCTCCGGGTACGGCGGCTCGTGCGCCTCCGCCGACGCCACCCCCGTGTGCAGAGTGACCGGCGCGAACTGCACCCCACGGCTCACCAGCTCCGCCACCAGCCGCGCGGTGAAGGGCCGCGCCGCACTCGGCATCTCCGCGCTGCCCGTCCCGTCCGGCGAGGGCAGCGCGAACACCGTCTGATAGACGGACAGCGGCTGGTCCCGCTCCGTATAGGAGTAACGGATGGGCCGCCCGTGCTCCCCCAGCACCCGGAGGACCTCCGCCCCGGACACCCGCGCCCACCACAGCCGCTCACTCCGCCCGCTCAGCGGCTCCTCCAGCACCAGCCGGGCCCCGCCCGGCAGCCGCACCTCTCTCTCCGCGGTCCCTGCCGCCCCCCTTTCGCCACGCGCGCGCGTACTGCCCCTCCCGTCCGGATCCCGCAGCTCGACCGCCCACCGCCCGTCGTCCCCGCACGTGGAGAAGTGCACCACCACGTTCGCGTGCCCGATCCGCCCGTCCACCGCGGCGGCCAGTGTGGGCGAGGTGTTCACCACCAGCAGGTCCCCCGCCCGCAGCAGCCGCGGCAGCTCGGCGAACACGTGGTGCGTCACCTCCGTGCCGCGCGACACCAGCAGCCGTACGTCGTCCCGGTCCAGACCGGGCCCGCGCTGCTCGGCCGGCACCCGCGCCGACAGCTCCTCGGGCACCTTCACCGCGATGGTCATCGCCCCTCCGCCAGGGCCGGCGCCGCACAGCGCCCGCTCGCCGGCCGCTCGTCCAGCAGCCGCAGGAACGCCGGTACGACGCTGCCGGGGGCCGGGCGTGGTTCGTCGTCGTCCGGTACGGCCGCCGCGTACAGATCCGTCGCCATGTCCCCGGGGTCCACCGCCCACACCCGCAGCCCCGGTTCCTCCGCGCCGAGCACGGCGGCGAGCTGGTCCAGGGCCGCCTTGGAGGCGCCGTAGCCGCCCCACGTCTCGTACGCCTCCGCCGCCGCGTCCGAGCTGACCGCTACGACCGCGCCCGCCGGCGACTCCCGCAGCAGTGGCAGCGCCTCCTGGACCAGGCCCAGCGCCGCCACCACGTTCACCTCCAGCGCCCGCCGCAGCCCCGCGAGGGGCAGCTCCGCCAGCCGCACCAGCGGCTCGGCACCCAGCGCGGACGCGTTGCTCACCACCAGGTCGACACCGCCCAGCTTCCGCGCGGCGGCCACCAGCTCGGCCCGGTGCCCGGCGTCCGTGACGTCCCCGGGCAGCGCCTCCACCCGGGCACCGTGCCCGGCGGCCGCCTCGGCGGCCTGCTCCAGGGGCCCCGCGCCGCGGGCGTCGAGCACCAGGTCCCAGCCCCGCGCGGCCAGCGCCTCGGCGAGTGCCCGCCCCAGCCCCTTGGAGGCCCCCGTGATGATCGCTACCGGCATGACAACCGTCCCCTCGTCGCTTGCCGCCCTCGTCGGAGCGGTGACCACAACGTAGGAACGGCACCCCCCGCACCGCCTCGGACGCGGGCCGCAATACGGCGGGGTCCTTCGACGTACGCCGCACGTCGCGGGGCCGGAGACCTACCTCACCGGTCCTAGGTCCATCGGACCGGACCCGGCGGTCACCGGTCCGATCCGCGCTGTCACACCGCGCCGGTACCGTGAGGACATGAGTCAAGGCCCCCGGTCCGGCCTCGCCGCGGTCAGCTCCGCGCTGCTGGCCATGAGCAGGCATCTGGAGGTGCGCGACGTCCTCAAGACGATCGTCGCCTCCGCCCGCGAGCTGCTGGACGCGCAGTACGCCGCGCTCGGCGTCCCCGACGACCACGGCGGCTTCGCCCAGTTCGTCGTCGACGGCGTCAGCGACGCCCAGTGGAAGACCATCGGCCCGCTGCCCCGCCAGCACGGCATCCTCGCCGCGATGCTGCAGGAGGCCCGGCCCGAGCGCCTCGCCGACGTGCGCAAGGACCCGCGCTTCGAGGGCTGGCCGTCCGCCCACCCGGACATGTCCGACTTCCTGGGCCTGCCGATCAGGGACGGCGACGAGGTCATCGGCGCCCTGTTCCTTGCCAACAAGCTGCGCTCTGCGGGGGGACACCCCCCGCGCCCCAAGCCTCTCGGCGGCTGCGGCTTCACCGAGGAGGACGAGGCACTGCTCTCCATCCTCGCCCAGCACGCCGCGATCGCCCTCACCAACGCCCGCCTCTACGAGCGCAGCCGTGAACTGACCATCGCCGAGGAGCGCTCCCGCCTGGCCCACGAGCTGCACGACGCGGTCAGTCAGAAGCTCTTCTCCCTGCGCCTGACCGCCCAGGCCGCGGCCGCGCTGATCGACCGCGACCCCGCCCGCGCCAAGGGCGAGCTGCACCAGGTCGCCGCGCTCGCCGCCGAGGCCGCCGACGAACTGCGCGCCGCCGTGGTGGAGCTGCGCCCCGCCGCCCTGGACGAGGACGGCCTGATCGCCACCCTGCGCACCCAGATACAGGTCCTCGACCGCGCCCACAGCGCGTGCGTCACCTTCGACAGCAACGGCTTCCGCGCCCTGCCGGCCGCCCAGGAGGAGGCCCTGCTCAGGGTCGCCCAGGAGGCCCTGCACAACGCCCTGCGGCACTCGGGCGCCGAGCACGTCGGCGTGCGCGTGGACCGGCGCGGCGGCGGAGCCGTGCTGCGCGTCAGCGACGACGGCAGCGGCTTCGACCCGCAGTCGGTCCGCAGCGCCGGCCGGCACCTGGGCCTGGTCTCGATGCGGGACCGGGCCAGTGGCGTCGGCGGCACGCTGACCGTGGAATCGGCGCCCGGCAAGGGCACCACGATCGAGCTGGAGGTCCCCGGTGGCTGACGCAATCAAGGTGCTGCTCGTCGACGACCACCAGGTCGTCCGCCGGGGCCTGCGCACGTTCCTGGAGGTGCAGGACGACATCGAGGTCGTCGGCGAGGCCGCCGACGGCGCCGAGGGAGTCGCCCGGGCCGAGGAGCTGCGGCCCGACGTCGTCCTCATGGACGTCAAGATGCCGGGCATGGACGGCATCGACGCCCTGCGCAGACTCCGCGAACTGGACAACCCCGCGCGCGTGCTGATCGTCACCAGCTTCACCGAGCAGCGCACGGTCGTCCCTGCCCTGCGTGCGGGCGCCGCCGGGTACGTCTACAAGGACGTGGACCCGGACGCGCTGGCCGGCGCCATCCGCTCCGTGCACGCCGGGCACATCCTGCTGCAGCCCGAGGTCGCCGGCGCCCTGCTCTCCCAGGAGGAGGCCAACTCGGGGCAGGGACGAGGGGGCTCGCTCACCGAGCGGGAGCGTGAGGTGCTCGGCCTGATCGCCGACGGCCGCTCCAACCGGGAGATCGCCCGCGCCCTCGTGCTGTCCGAGAAGACCGTCAAGACGCACGTCTCGAACATCCTGATGAAGCTGGACCTCGCCGATCGCACCCAGGCCGCCCTATGGGCCGTACGCCATGGCGTGACCGGCTGAAACGCCCTCCCCAACGCCTTGCGGACGGCGACTCGGAAGGTTCCGTTCCGGGCTGAGATTCATACCGTCGTGGGAATGTCACCCGGATGGCGCATCCTCCGGTGATCTCCGCCGTTCTCCAGTGCGTGCCGCGGTGAACCGCCGCGGCGAACGCCAAGGAGGGCTCAGACAGTGAAGAACCTGAAGAAGGCAGCGGCCGTGACGATGGTGGCCGGTGGTCTGGTGGCTGCCGGTGCGGGGATGGCCTCCGCCACGGACGGGGCCTGGGCCGGCGGTGCGGCCCACGGCTCTCCGGGTGTCGGCTCGGGCAACGTCGTCCAGGCCCCGGTGCACGTCCCGGTGAACGTGACCGGCAACAGCGTGAACGTCATCGGTGTGCTGAACCCGGCCTTCGGCAACCTCGGCCTCAACAAGTGAGGCACGGCCACTGACGACCGCAGGCCTCCCGGGCCCACCGGGAGGCCTGTCCGGTTTTCATGCAAGTGGCCTGAACGGGGGCTCGACGTGCGGACCCCGCACCCCGGACAGGACTCCGGCGTTGATCAGTGCACGACCCACGGCCGGGTCGGACCCGCACACGCAGGAGGAACCCGTTCCATGAACATCGCCAAGAAGGCCGCCTTCGCCCTGACCGTCGCCGGCATCGCCGCCGGGGCCTCCGCCGGAGCCGCCATCGCCGACTCGACCGCGAGCGGCGGGGCCACGATGTCCGCGGGTGTCGCCTCGGGCAACGTCGTCCAGGCCCCGGTCCACGTCCCGGTCAACGTCTCCGGCGTGACCGCCAACGTGATCGGCGCCCTGAACCCGGCCTTCGGCAACGCGGCGACCAACGGCTGAGGCGGCGAGCAGCCGAGGGCTCCTCGATCCACCGGCTCGGGGAGCCCCGGCCGGCTCAGCGACCGCGTTCCCGCTCCTCCACGACGGCGTTGTACGCCGCCACCTGCGCCCGCCGGGCCGTCCGCTCGACCGGCCGCAGCGCCGCGGACCGCGCCGCCATCTCGGCGGAGCTGACCGCACCCCCGTGCCCGTTGTCGTAGGCCAGGGACACCAGCATCCCCACCCGCCGCGCCAGCTCCAGCACCCGAACCGCACGAGGCGGGTACCCGGGCGCCAGCACCTCCCGCCCCCGCTCGGCCCGCGCCCGGTACGCGTCGATCGCCGCCTCCGCCGCCGGGCCCGATCCGGCGACATCCAGCTTCGACAGCACCTCCGTCGCCTCCCGCAGGGCCTCCGCCAGCTCCCGCTCCGCCTCGCCCAGCGACGGCACATCGGCGGGCGGCGCCTCCCGCACCGGCAGCACATGCCAGACGACCTCGACATGCAGATCACCCTCGGGCCCGGCCGCGTACACCTCCGGAACCAGCCCGAACGCGGCACCGAAGCAGACCACCGCCTCCGCGGCCTCCAGCGCCCGCGCATTGAACTCCGGCGGACCGCTCAGCCCCAGCGGATGACCGGACGAGGGGAGCGCGACCCGCAGGCCGGTCACCCCCAGCGTCCGCAGCCGCCCGAGCGCGAGCGTGAGCCCGACCGGCGCCGGTTCACCCGGCAGCCCCTCCACCCGGTGCACCGCGTCCTCGCCCACGATGGCGAGAGCGGCGTCATCCGGAGAGGCAAGTCCGGCCAAAAGGGCATTTCCCCAAGCGGCAAGGCGTCCTGAACGCGGTTCCGAGAGCATGCCCCCACCCTAAGGACCGGACCGATGGAATGGAGCGGCGCACTCGTGGCGTAGATTTCATGGGGGGCTGCGCCCACCGGCGCGGCGGACCGAGCCCACAGGCGTACGCGACAGCCGAGACCGGCACACTGCAAGGGGAGACAACGCGCTCATGAGCGATGTTCTGGAGCTTCAGGACGTATCCGTGGTCCGCGAGGGCCGGGCTCTGGTGGACCAGGTCTCCTGGTCGGTCAAGGAGGGAGAGCGCTGGGTCATCCTCGGCCCCAACGGCGCCGGCAAGACCACTCTCCTGAACGTCGCCTCCAGCTACCTCTACCCCAGCAAGGGCACCGCCACCATCCTCGGCGACACCCTCGGCAAGGTCGACGTCTTCGACCTGCGCCCGCGCATCGGCGTGGCCGGCATCGCCATGGCCGACAAGCTCCCCAAGCGCCAGACCGTCCTGGAGACCGTGCTGACGGCCGCGTACGGCATGACGGCGCACTGGCAGGAGGAGTACGACGAGGTCGACGAGCAGCGCGCCCGCGCCTTCCTCGACCGCCTCGGCATGAGCGACTACCTCGAGCGCCGCTTCGGCACCCTCTCCGAGGGCGAGCGCAAGCGCACCCTGATCGCCCGCGCCCTGATGACCGACCCCGAGCTGCTCCTGCTCGACGAGCCCGCCGCGGGTCTCGACCTCGGCGGCCGCGAGGACCTGGTCCGCCGCCTCGGCCGACTGGCCCGCGACCCCATCGCCCCCTCGATGATCATGGTCACCCACCACGTCGAGGAGATCGCCCCCGGCTTCACCCACGTCCTCATGATCCGTCAGGGCAAGGTCCTCGCCGCGGGCCCGATCGAACTGGAACTGACGTCCCGTAACCTCTCCCTCTGCTTCGGCCTGCCGCTCGTCGTCGAGCAGGTCGGCGACCGCTGGACCGCGCAGGGCCTGCCCCTGTCCTGACGCCGCCCCGCTCCCCGTTCGCGCCCTGTCCGCCGCCCGGCCGCGGTCCTACCATGACCATGTGAACGACATCTCCGCATGGGTGTGGTGGCTCGTCGGCGCGGCGGCGCTCGGAATCCCGCTCGTGGTCACCGCGATGCCGGAGTTCGGCATGCTCGCGGTGGGAGCCGTCGCGGCCGCGGTCGTCGCCGGCCTGGGCTTCGGCGCAGTGCTCCAGGTGCTCGCCTTCGTCGTCGTCTCGGTCGCCCTCATCGCCGTGGTCCGCCCCATCGCGGCCCGGCACGGCAGACAGCGGCCCCAACTCGCCACCGGCGTGGACGCCTTGAAGGGCAAGCAGGCCGTCGTCCTGGAGCGCGTCGACGGCTCCGACGGCCGGATCAAGCTCGCCGGAGAAGTCTGGTCGGCCCGCGCCCTGGACACCGGCCGCACCTACGAAGTCGGCCAGGAAGTGGACGTCGTGGACATCGAGGGGGCCACCGCGATCGTCATCTGAGCCATCTGACCCACGAGTTGGGCAACGGTCTGCCAGACTCGACGAGCAAGATCTTCAACAACCACAGGATCTGCCACGTTGCCGAGGCGGAGAGGGGTACGGGGAACACGATGGAACCGGTCATCATCGTCCTGGTCATTCTGGTGGTGTTGGTCTTCATCGCCCTGATCAAGACCATCCAGGTCATCCCACAGGCCAGCGCCGCCATCGTCGAGCGCTTCGGCCGCTACACGCGGACACTCAACGCGGGCCTCAACATCGTGGTCCCGTTCATCGACACCATCCGCAACCGCATCGACCTGCGCGAACAGGTCGTACCGTTCCCGCCCCAGCCGGTGATCACCCAGGACAACCTGGTCGTGAACATCGACACGGTCATCTACTACCAGGTCACGGACGCACGGGCGGCCACCTACGAGGTGGCCAGCTACATCCAGGCCATCGAGCAGCTCACGGTCACCACGCTCCGCAACATCATCGGCGGCATGGACCTCGAACGCACCCTGACCTCCCGCGAGGAGATCAACGCGGCCCTGCGCGGCGTCCTCGACGAGGCCACCGGCAAGTGGGGCATCCGCGTCAACCGCGTCGAGCTGAAGGCCATCGAGCCGCCCACCTCCATCCAGGACTCGATGGAGAAGCAGATGCGCGCCGACCGTGACAAGCGCGCGGCGATCCTCACCGCGGAAGGCACGCGCCAGGCGGCCATCCTCACCGCCGAGGGCGAGAAGCAGTCCCAGATCCTGCGCGCCGAGGGTGAGGCCAAGGCCGCCGCCCTGCGCGCCGAGGGCGAGGCCCAGGCCGTCCGTACGGTCTTCGAGGCGATCCACGCCGGCGACCCGGACCAGAAGCTGCTCAGCTACCAGTACCTGCAGATGCTCCCGAAGATCGCCGAGGGCGATGCCAACAAGCTCTGGATCGTCCCCAGCGAGATCGGCGACGCCCTCAAGGGACTCTCCGGCGCCATGGGCAACTTCGGCCCTCTGGGCGGCGGCGCCTCTGTCCCGCCCCAGAACAGCGGGCCCAGCACGGAACGCCGCGAAAAGCCGAGCATCGACTGACAGCTCCTCACCGCGCAAGGTTCAACCCCGCGCCCCTGAAGGGGTGCGGGGCCGTACTGGTCAGGCCGCGTCCAGGGCCAACCAGTCGGGCAGCGCCGCAAGATCCTCCTGCCCCAGAGCCAGGAGCATCGCGTCCGCGGGAGTCGGCTCGAACGGCTCCCGGAGCATGGCCATCCCGGCCTCCTCCGGAGTCCGGTTGGCCTTCCGGTGGTTGTCCTCCGCACACGCGGCGACCGTATTCAGCCACGTGTCCTGCCCACCCTGCGACCGCGGCAGCACGTGGTCCACGGTCGTCGCCCTGCGCCCGCAGTAAGCGCACCGGTGCTGGTCCCGGACCAGCACACCCCGCCTCGACCACGGAGCTTGTCTTCGGAACGGCACCTGTACGTACCTGCACAGCCTGATCACCCGGGGCGCGGGTATGTCCACATCGGCACCGCGCATCCGCAGTTCGGGATGGGCCTGCTCGACGACGGCCTTGTCCTGCAGGACCAGCACGACCGCCCGGTTCAGAGTCACCGTCGACAGCGGCTCGAAGCTCGCGTTCAGGACCAACGTGTCACGCATCCAGCCCACCTCCCGTGTGCACCTGCCCACCCCCCGGCGGGCTTGGATCAACTCTGGACGGGCGCGCCGAGATGGACAACGCAATAAAAAATGCCCGCCTCCGATCACTTCCAAGACCGGAGGCGGGCAAACGTTCAATGAACGCTTGGCTGAATCAGTGCGCTGTGTCAGCCCTGGGCGGGGTTCTCGTACTCGCCGATGAGCTGGGCGCGCGCGAGCGCGTGGAACCGAAGATTGAAGCCGACGACGGCCGGAGAGACGTCCGCGTCCGGGCCGAGCTTCTCCTGGTCCACCGCGTACACCGTGAAGACGTACCGGTGCGGGCCGTCCCCGGGCGGCGGAGCGGCACCGCCGAAGTCCTTCGACCCGTAGTCGTTGCGCACGTGCACCGCGCCCTCGGGCAGGCCCACGAACTTGCCGCCGCCCGCACCGGCCGGCAGCTCCGTCACCGAGGCGGGGATGTCGAACAGGACCCAGTGCCAGAACCCGCTGCCGGTCGGCGCGTCGGGGTCGTAGCAGGTCACGGCGAAGCTCTTGGTCTCCGCGGGGAATCCCTCCCACCGCAGATGCGGCGAGGTGTTCCCCTCGGCATGGACCTGAGCGCTCCCCAGCGTCGCGCCCTCCTCGATGTCCTCACTCGTCACCGTGAACGACGGCACGGGCGGATGGAAGTCGTGGGGGAGCGGCCGCCGCTTGAGCTCGGTCACCTCGGTACCTCCTGATCGATCTTGTTCAGTAGGTCAGAGCCTAGAACCAGTTGCGCTTGCTGCCGACCTCGGAGAGCCACTGGTTGAGGTAAGCCGCCCAGTCGGTCCCGTGGAAGTCGTTCAGACCCACCTGGAAGGAGCGGAAGGTGTCCGAGCCCTCGCTGAACAGACCCGGCTTCTTGTCCATCTCCAGGACGACGTCCATGGCGTGCTCGTCGGCCACGAAGCTCAGCTCGACCTGGTTCAGGCCCCGGTACTGCGACGGCGGGTAGAACTCGATCTCCTGGTAGAACGGCAGCCGCTGCCGGGTACCGCGGATGTGGCCGCGCTCCATGTCCGCGTTCTTGAAGCGGAAGCCCAGCTGGATGAACGCGTCCAGGATCGCCTTCTGCGCCGGCAGCGGGTGCACGTTGATCGGGTCCAGGTCGGAGGAGTCCACGGCACGGGCGATCGCCAGTTCGGTGGTCACCCCGATGTGCATCCCGCGCAGCGCCTGCCCGTCGATCATCGTGACCGGCGTCTCCCAGGGGATCTCCAGGCCGAACGGCACCGCGTGCACGGCCCCCGCCTGCAGCTCGAAGGCGCCACCGAGCCGCACCTTGGTGAACTCGATGTCCTGCTTGTACTCCTGGTCGCCGCTCTCGACCTCGACCCGCGCCTGCAGGCCGACGGACAGACCCTCGATGTCCTGGTTCACGGACCCGCCCTGGATCCGCACCTCGCCCTGGACCACGCCGCCCGGTACGGCATTGGTCTCGGTCAGCACCGTCTCGACGGAGGCCCCGCCGGCCCCCAGGCTCGCGAGCAGCTTCTTGAACGCCATGACTCTCCCTTTACGAATGGACCCTCGACCCGTACAAACGCGATCCGGTCACGACCGGTTCCGGGCCACACCCTGGCAAGGAGAGCGAACCTTGACCACCCCTTGGCCCGGAACCCTCTGGACTACGCTCGGACGGCATGATCGCGCCCCCGGACCGTACGCCACTGCGCCGAGAGTTCTTCGACCGCCCCGTCCTGGACGTCGCCCCCGACCTCCTCGGCCGCATCCTGGTCCGCACGACCCCCGACGGTCCGATCGCCGTGCGCCTCACGGAGGTGGAGGCGTACGACGGCCCGAACGACCCCGGCTCACACGCCTACCGTGGCCGCACCGCCCGCAACGAAGTGATGTTCGGTCCGCCCGGACACGTGTACGTCTACTTCACCTACGGCATGTGGCACTGCATGAACCTGGTCTGCGGACCCGAGGGCAGGGCGAGCGCCGTGCTGCTGCGAGCGGGTGAAGTCGTCGAGGGCGCCGAACTGGCTCGGAAACGTCGACTTTCGGCCCGGAGTGACAAGGAACTGGCCAAGGGGCCGGCGCGCCTGGCGACGGCCCTCGAGGTCGACCGCGCCCTGGACGGCACGGACGCCTGTGCCCCCGGCGAGACACCACTGAGGATGCTGACCGGTACTCCTGCACTTGCTGACCAGGTACGCAGCGGTCCACGCACCGGAGTCGCCGGCGAAGGCGGCAACGGCGACATCCATCCCTGGCGCTTCTGGGTGGCCAACGACCCGACGGTGAGCCCCTATAGGGCCCATGCGCCGAGGCGCCGCTCAAGTTGACGCGCCCTGGCAAGGTGCGTAATGTAGCCCGAGCCGCTGAACCGGGTACGGCGATCGCCTGCAGCCGGAGCGGCCAACCCACTACCTAGCTACAACCCCTCACCGGGGTCGATTCCGGCGCGCCCGCGTGCCCGAATTCGAACCCGAGAGACTCGATTATGAGTCGCCGCGGGAATCGGCTAACGTAGTGAATGTCGAAAGGCCGACGAGCGAAAGCCCGAAAAGCCCAAGGCAATCCCGCCGACCGGGAATCGGACGCCGAAAGGATCTGATAGAGTCGGAACCGCCGGAAAGGGAAACGCGAGAGCGAGAACCTGGAAAGCACCGAGGAAATCGGATCGAGAAAAGATCTGATAGAGTCGGAAACACCGAAGGGAAGCCCGGAGGAAAGCCCGAGAGGGTGAGTACAAAGGAAGCGACCGTTCCTTGAGAACTCAACAGCGTGCCAAAAATCAACGCCAGATATGTTGATACCCCGTCTCCAGCATCAGCTGGGACGAGGTTCCTTTGAAAAACACAGCGAGGACGCTGAGTGTGAGGGGACTATTCCTCCTCTCGCACCGCTCTCGTGATGTGCTAACCGGCTGAATTAATTTTCTGGCCGAGTAAACATTCACGGAGAGTTTGATCCTGGCTCAGGACGAACGCTGGCGGCGTGCTTAACACATGCAAGT